>CAVXOC010000002.1:0-1080904 GCA_963763315.1 uncultured Actinomycetota bacterium | reverse complement strand
ACCCTGACGGTCTGGCCGTCGATGGTGATGTCCACTCCGGTCGGGATGGTGACCGGCATACGTCCGATACGAGACATGTCGGCTTCCCCTTACCAGATGTAGGCGAGGACTTCCCCACCTACGCCCTTGGTCGCACACTGCTTGTCGGTCAGCAGCCCGGAGGAGGTGGAGATGATCGCCACGCCGAGGCCACCGAGCACCTTGGGAAGGTTGGTGGACTTGGCGTACACGCGCAGCCCCGGCTTCGACACCCGGCGCAGGCCGGCGATCGAGCGCTCACGGTTCGGGCCGTACTTGAGGTTGATCGTCAGCGTCTTGCCCACCTCGGCGTCCTCGACGGCCCAAGAGCCGATGTAGCCCTCGGCCTGGAGGATCTCGGCGATGTGGGACTTCAGCTTGCTGAACGGCATGGAGACGGTGTCCTTGTGCGCCGAGTTGGCGTTCCGGACGCGGGTCAACATGTCCGCGATCGGGTCGGTCATGGTCATTGGGCTTCTCCGCCCTCCCTCACCGCGGTTTCCCCCCGCTGCTCGGGGCGACCTGCGATGTAGATGGTCTGTGTGGGGTGGTGCCGGGGTGGTGCGGCTGCCGCCGGAGCGGCTGGTGGGCAGCCTCCGCCGGAGGGCGACGGCATACCTTGCTGGGTGCCGCTCAGGTCACCAGCTGGACTTGGTCACACCGGGCAGCTCGCCCCGGTGGGCCATCTCGCGGAGGCAGATCCGGCACAGGCCGAACTTGCGGTAGACCGAGTGCGGACGGCCGCAACGCTGGCAGCGGGTGTACCCGCGCACCTTGAACTTCGGGGTCCGGTTCGCCTTGTTGACAAGGGCGGTCTTCGCCATGCTCAGTTCTCCTTGAACGGGAATCCGAGCGCCTTGAGCAGGGCCCGTCCCTCGTCGTCGTTCGTCGCGGTCGTCACGACCGTGATGTCCATGCCCCGGACGCGGTCGATCCGGTCCTGGTCGATCTCGTAGAACATCGACTGCTCGGTGAGGCCGAAGGTGTAGTTGCCACGCCCGTCGAACTGAGCCGGGGACAGGCCGCGGAAGTCGCGGATCCGGGGCAGGGCCACGGAGACGAGCCGGTCGAGGAACTCCCACATCCGGTCGCCGCGCAGCGTCGCGTGGGCGCCGATCGGCATCCCCTCGCGGAGCTTGAACTGCGCGATCGACTTGCGGGCCTTGGTGACGACGGGCTTCTGGCCGGTGATGGCCGTGAGATCCCGCACCGCGCCCTCGATGAGCTTGCTGTCCTTGGCCGCGTCACCGACACCCATGTTGACGACGACCTTGACGACGCCGGGCACCTGCATGACGTTGGCGTAGCCGAACTGGTCCAGCAGCGCGGCACGGATCACCTCGGCGTACTTCTGCTTGAGGCGGGGTGTGGCCCGCTCGGTCTGGGTCGCGGTCATCACAGGTCCTTACCCGAGCGCACGGCCACCCGGACCCGGCTCGCCTTCTCGCGGCCGCCACGCTCGACGGTCTCGACCCGGGTCTTGATCCGGGTCGGCTTCTTGTCGGACGGGTCGACGATCGCCACGTTGCTCACGTGGATCGGCGCCTCCTGGATCATCAGCCCACCGGTACGCGAGCCGCGGTTGCTCTCCCCGGCCTTGGTGTGCCGGGTGACCCGGTTGACACCCTCGACGGTCACGCGGCCGGTCTCACGGTTGACCGCGATCACCTTGCCGGTGGAACCGGCGTCCTTGCCGGCGAGCACCTTGACGGTGTCGCCCTTCTTGATCTTCATCTTCGCCATGGCTTACAGCACCTCCGGGGCGAGGGAGATGATCTTCATGAACTTCTTCTCACGCAGCTCGCGGCCCACCGGGCCGAAGATGCGGGTGCCGCGCGGGTCGCCGTCGCTCTTGAGGATCACCGCGGCGTTCTCGTCGAAGCGGATGTACGAGCCGTCCGGGCGTCGGCGCTCCTTCTTCGTGCGCACGACGACCGCCTTGACGACATCGCCCTTCTTGACGTTCCCGCCGGGGATGGCGTCCTTGACCGTGGCGACGATGGTGTCGCCGATGCCGGCGTAGCGACGACCCGAGCCACCGAGAACCCGGATGACCAGGATCTCCTTGGCGCCGGTGTTGTCGGCCACGCGCAGCCGAGTCTCCTGCTGGATCACTTCGCCTTCTCCAAAATCTCCACGACGCGCCAGCGCTTCGTCGCCGACAGCGGGCGGGTCTCCATGATGAGGACGCGGTCTCCGACGCCGGCGGCGTTGGCCTCGTCGTGGACCTTGACCTTGCTCGTGCGGCGGATGACCTTGCCGTAGAGGGGGTGCTTGACGCGGTCCTCGACCTCGACGACGACGGTCTTGTCCATCTTGTCGCTGACGACGTAGCCCTGACGGGTCTTGCGGTTGCTCCGACCCGCCTCAGCGGACTGCTCGGGCGCCGGGGTCATGCTGGCCTCCGTGGTGTTCTCGCTCATGCCGTGGCCTCGTCCTTCGCCGGTGCCGAGCCGATGCCCAGCTCGCGCTCACGCATCTCGGTGTAGATCCGGGCGATGTCCTTGCGGACGGCGCGCAGCCGGCCGTGGTTGTCCAGCTGGCCGGTGGCGGACTGGAAGCGCAGGTTGAACAGCTCCTCCTTGGACTTGCGCAGCTCGTCGACGAGACGGTCGTCGTCGAAGCCACGCAGGTCGTCCGGAGTCAGGTCCTTGGAACCGACAGCCATCAGATGTCACCACCTTCGCGCTGGATGAAGCGGCACTTCATCGGCAGCTTGTGCATGGCCAGGCGCATCGCCTCGCGCGCGACCTCCTCGGACACCCCGGAGAGCTCGAACATGACGCGGCCCGGCTTGACGTTGGCGATCCACCACTCGGGGGAGCCCTTACCGGACCCCATCCGGGTCTCGGCCGGCTTCTTGGTCAGCGGACGGTCGGGGTAGATGTTGATCCACACCTTTCCGCCGCGCTTGATGTAACGGGTCATCGCGATACGCGCGGACTCGATCTGCCGGTTGGTCACGTAGGCCGGTTCCAGGGCCTGGATCCCGTAGTCGCCGAAGGCGATGGTCGTCCCGCCCTTGGCGGCGCCCGAGCGACCCGGGTGGTGCTGCTTGCGGTGCTTGACCCGACGAGGAATGAGCATCAGCCGACCTCCCCCTCGGCGGTGGCCGGAGCGGTTGCGGGCGCCGCGGCGGCGGGTGCCTCGGCAGCCTGCGGCGCCTCGGCCGGCCGGTCGGTGCGACGCGCTCGTGCCGGGCGGTCGGGACCGTCGCGGCGCGGGCCGCGGCTCTGGCGCGGCGCTGCCGCCTGCTGGGCGGCCAGCTCGCGGGCGGTGACGTCGCCCTTGTAGATCCAGACCTTCACGCCGATCCGGCCGAACGTGGTCCGGGCCTCGTAGAAGCCGTAGTCGATCTGGGCCCGCAGCGTGTGCAGCGGCACCCGGCCCTCGCGGTAGAACTCGGTGCGGCTCATCTCAGCGCCGCCGAGGCGGCCGGAGACCTGGACCCGGATGCCCTTGGCACCCGCGCGGGTCGCCGACTGCATGCCCTTGCGCATGGCGCGCCGGAAGGACACGCGGGCGCTCAGCTGCTCGGCGATGCCCTGGGCCACGAGCTGGGCGTCGATCTCCGGGTTCTTGACCTCGAGGATGTTGAGCTGGACCTGCTTGCCGGTGAGCTTCTCGAGCTCACCGCGGATGCGGTCGGCCTCCGCGCCGCGCCGGCCGATGACGATGCCCGGCCGGGCGGTGTGGATGTCGACGCGGACCCGGTCCCGGGTGCGCTCGATGTCGACGCGCGCGATACCCGCCCGCTCCATGCCCTCGGACATGAGCTTGCGGATGGCGACGTCCTCCTTGACGTAGTCGCGGTAGCGCTGACCCTCCTTGGTGGAGTCAGCGAACCACCGGCTGCGGTGCTCGGTCGTGATGCCCAGCCGGAAGCCGTGCGGGTTGACCTTCTGACCCATTAGCGGTTGCCTCCCTTGCTGGACTTCTTGGTCGTGGTGGCCCGGACGGGCACCGGCTCGACGACGACGGTGATGTGGCTCGTGCGCTTGTTGATCCGGCCGGCCCGGCCCTGCGCTCGAGGCCGGAACCGCTTCATCGTGGGGCCTTCGTCGACGAAGGCAGCCGCGACGACTAGCTCGCGCTCGTCGAACCGCTCGGCGGCGGCGTCGGCCTTGGCCCGGGCGTTGGCGATGGCGCTCTCGAGCACCTTGCGGACCGGGTCGCTCGCGGCCTGCGGGGCGAACCGCAAGGTGGCGACCGCGTCGGCGGCGCGCCGGCCCCGGATGAGGTCGACGACGCGCCGGGCCTTCTGGGGGGTCACCCGGACGTGCCGCGCCGAGGCGCGGGACTGCACGACCTCGGTCGTGGTGGTGTCGGTCGTGGCCATCAGCGACGCCGCCCCTTCTTGTCGTCCTTGATGTGACCCTTGAAGGTGCGGGTCGGTGCGAACTCGCCGAGCTTGTGGCCGACCATCGCCTCGGTGACGAACACCGGGACGTGTTTGCGGCCGTCGTGGACGGCGAGAGTGTGGCCGAGCATGTCCGGGCTGACGACCGAACGGCGTGACCAGGTCTTGATGACGTTCTTGGTGCCCGCTTCGTTCTGGGCGTCCACCTTCTTCTGGAGGTGGTCGTCGATGAAGGGGCCCTTCTTCAAGCTACGAGGCATGTGCAACGGCTCCTATCAGCGCTTCTTGCCCGTGCGGCGGCGGCGGACGATCATCTTGTCGCTGGCCTTGCCCGGACGTCGGGTACGGCCCTCCGGCTGGCCCCACGGGCTCACCGGGTGGCGACCACCGGAGGTGCGGCCCTCGCCGCCACCGTGCGGGTGGTCGACCGGGTTCATGACGACGCCACGGACGGTCGGGCGCTTGCCCTTCCAGCGCATGCGGCCGGCCTTGCCCCAGTTGATGTTCGACTGTTCGGCGTTGCCGACCTCGCCGATGGTCGCACGGCACCGCACGTCGACGTTGCGGATCTCGCCGGACGGCATGCGCAGCTGGGCGTTGGGACCGTCCTTGGCCACCAGCTGCACGCGGACGCCGGCCGAGCGGGCGATCTTGGCGCCACCGCCGGGGCGCAGCTCGACCGCGTGCACGACGGTGCCGGTCGGGATGTTGCGCAGCGGCAGCGAGTTGCCCGGCTTGATGTCGGCACCGGGGCCGTTCTCGATGAGGTCGCCCTGCCGGAGCCGGTTCGGCGCGAGGATGTAGCGCTTCTCGCCGTCGGCGTAGTGCAGCAGCGCGATCCGCGCGGTGCGGTTGGGGTCGTACTCGATGTGCGCGACCTTGGCCGGCACGCCGTCCTTGTCGTGGCGGCGGAAGTCGATGACCCGGTAGGCGCGCTTGTGGCCGCCACCGATGTGACGGGTCGTGATCCGGCCGTTGTTGTTGCGGCCGCCTGTCTTGGACAGCGGGCGCACCAGGGACTTCTCGGGCGTGGGACGAGTGACCTCGACGAAGTCGGCCACACTCGAGCCACGCCGTCCCGGCGTCGTCGGCTTGTACTTGCGGATACCCATGGTTGTGTGTCCTTCAGTCCTCGTTCGTCTCAGACGCCGGCGCTGCCGAAGATGTCGATCGTGCCCTCACGGAGGGTGACGATCGCTCGCTTGGTGTCCTTGCGCTTGCCCACGCCGAACCGGGTCCGGCGCGCCTTGCCCGGCCGGTTCATCGTGTGCACGGAGTCGACCTTGACGCCGAAGACCTCCTCGACGGCGATCTTGATCTCGGTCTTGTTCGAGCGCGGGTCGACGATGAAGGTGTACTTGCCCTCGTCGAGCAGCCCGTAGGACTTCTCGGAGACGACCGGCGAGATGAGGATGTCGCGGGGGTTCTTGCCGATGGTCATCGCAGCCTCACTTGTCCTTCGCAGAGTCGTCGTCGTCGTCCTTCTTCGGGCGGGCGCCGGCCTTCTTCAAGCCCGCGGCCTCGGCGGCGGCCTCGTCGGCGAACCAGAACTCGGCGACCGTGGAGTCGTACCAGCGGCCACCGGGAGCGTGGTAGAGCCCGGACTCCGCGTTGCCCTTGACGGTGAAGCCCTCCGGGGCCGCCCCGTCAGCGGTGGGGGCGACGGCGCCGACGGGCAGCTCGGTGGCGTCCTCGGCCGGCGGGGTCGCGCTCCCAGCCGCCCCGGTGGCCGGATCGGCATCGGCCGGCTCGACCGACGCCGTCTCGGCCGGGGTTCCGGCGCCGGCCGGCAGGTCCGCGGCGGCGACGACTCGCGCTGGGCCGGCGATGAACGTCTCGAGGGCGGCCTGGGTGAACACCACGTCGTCGGAGCAGAGCACGTCGTAGGTGTTGAGCTGGTCGACCGCGAGCACGTGCACGTTCGGGAGGTTGCGCACCGACTTCAGCGACACGATGTCGGAGCGGTCGAGCACCACGAGCAGGTTCGGCCGGTCGGTGAGGCCGGCGAGCAGCGTCGCCGCGGCCTTCGCGGACGGGGCGTCGCCGAGGGCGATCGCGCTGACGACGTGGATGCGATCGTGCCGGGCCCGGTCCGAGAGGGCACCGCGCAGGGCGGCGGCCTTCATCTTCTTGGGGGTGCGCTGGGCGTAGTCGCGCGGCTGCGGGCCGTGGACGACACCACCACCGGCGAACTGAGGCGCCCGGATCGAGCCCTGGCGGGCACGGCCGGTGCCCTTCTGGCGGTACGGCTTCTTGCCACCGCCGCGGACCATGCCGCGGGTCTTGGTGGAGTGGGTGCCCTGGCGCGCGGCGGCGAGCTGGGCGACGACGACCTGGTGGATCAGCGGGACGTTGGTCTGCACGTCGAAGATCTCGGCGGGCAGGTCCACCGCCACCGTGGTGGGCGTGGAGCTGGACGTAGCCATGTCGGTCAGGCCCCCTTCGCAGCGGAGCGGATGAGGACGATGCCACCGCGCGCACCGGGGACGGCGCCCTTGACGAGCAGCAGGCCCCTGTCCGCGTCGACGGCGTGGATCGTGAGGTTCTGGGTGGTCTGGCGCTCGCCGCCCATCCGGCCCGCCATCCGCATGCCCTTGAAGACGCGGCCCGGGGTGGCGCAGCCACCGATCGACCCGGGTTTGCGGTGGTTCTTGTGTGCGCCGTGCGAGGAGGAGACGCCGTGGAAGCCGTGCCGCTTCATGACGCCCGCGAAGCCCTTGCCCTTGGTCGTGCCGGTGACGTCGACGACCTGGCCGGCCACGAACGCCTCGGCGGTGACCTCCTGGCCGAGGGAGAACTCGCCGGCGTTGCCGGTCCGCAGCTCGACCAGGTGGCGGCGCGGGGTGACGCCCGCCTTCTCGAAGTGACCGGTGAGCGGCTGGGTCACCTTGCGGGGGTCGATGGCGCCGTAGGCCAGCTGCACGGCGGCATACCCGTCGATCTGCGCGGAGCGGACCTGGGTGACGACGCAGGGGCCGGCCTTGATGACGGTGACGGGGACGAGCTTGTTGTCGGCGTCCCACACCTGGGTCATGCCGAGCTTCTCGCCCAGCAGACCCGTGACGGTCCTGGTGGCAGTGTGAGTCATGGTCGTCAGCCTCAGAGCTTGATCTCGATGTTGACGTCGGCAGGCAGGTCGAGGCGCATCAGCGAGTCGACGGCCTTGGGCGTCGGGTCGATGATGTCGATGAGGCGCTTGTGGGTGCGCATCTCGAAGTGCTCGCGGCTGTCCTTGTACTTGTGGGGCGAGCGGATGACCACGAAGACGTTCTTCTCCGTGGGCAGCGGCACCGGGCCGACCACCGTGGCGCCGGCACGGGTCACCGTGTCGACGATCTTGCGCGCCGAGCTGTCGATGACCTCGTGGTCATACGACTTCAGGCGGATGCGGATCTTCTGTCCCGCCATCTGCGTTCCCGTCTCTCTCTCGCCGTCCGAACTGTCCTGGGCCGGACCCTGGGTCTCCGACCCCCGCGGTCGGGTGTGTCGCGGGCGCTTCGCGGCGCTGCGGCATGCGCTTTCGCGCGTCCCGTTGGCGGTGGTCGAGAACCCGGTGGACCCGGGGCTTGGCTTGCCCGATGTGTCGCCCCGCCCATGGCGGTTCGATTCGTTGGCACCGGAAGCGCGGCGAGGGCCCGCGTGGGCCGCCGTCGCATACCAAGCAACCGCTCTAGTGTGCCAGAGCCCTCGGCGCCCGGCCAAATCGAACCGGCCGTGGGTCGCCGCCGGGACCGGCGCTCCGGCGGGGGAATAGCGGGGCCCTGCCGCCCCTCCTGGTGGTATCAGCGCTCCGACCGTGGAGGCGGCGCGCACCTCTTGGGGGAAGGAACCACCATGTTCGCACGCTCGTCTCACCTCGTCCGCCTGGCCGCCGCAGCAGCCGCCGCAGCCGCCGTCACGCTCGCCGTGGCCACCACCGGTCTGGCCGCCGGCGCGCCGTCGCCCAACGGCACCAGCGGCCGGACCGGCGCCAAGGCCACCGCCGCCCTCGCCACCCTGGCGCCGCCACCGGCCGGCTCCGAGGCCCGCTTCATCGGTGTCGCGCCCTGCCGCATCATCGACACCCGCGTCTCCGGAGGGCGCTCGTCCACAACGAGCGGACGTTCACCGCCGACGGGCCGTACGCCAGCCAGGGCGGCAACCCCGCCGGGTGCAACATCCCCTCCAACGTCGCCGTGTCCAGATCAACCTCGGCGCGATCTCCTACAGCCGCGGCAAGGGCTGGGTCAAGGCCTGGGCCGCCGGAACCACCGAGCCCCTCGCCTCGCTCGTCAACTACGACACGACCGGCCCCATCGCCAACATGGTGACCATCCCCGTCAAGCTCGAGCGGCCACTTCGACCTGCGGACCGACTCCAAGGCCCACCTCTTCGTCGACATCGCCGGCTACTACGTCAAGCCGCTCTACGTCGCGGTCCAGTCCCACGGCTCCGTCTACAGCGGCATCTCCTCCGGCGTGGTCTCGACGAGCCGGGTCGGCACGGGCTTCTACACGGTGACCTTCGACCGCAACGTCCGCACCTGCGCCGCGGCCACCAGCGACATCGTCTTCGCGACGACCCACGACGTCTCCGCAGACGTGGGCTACTTCAGCGCGACCTCAACACGGTCGACCGTGAAGGTCACCAACGCCTCCAACACGCTCGTCCGACTCCTACTTCGCCCTCAGCCTCACCTGCTGAGACGGCATCCGCCCAGGGGGGCCGATGCCGCGGCATACGGGCCCCCTGCCGCGTGCCGCTCCGCGCAGCGGCGCTCGGGAAATCCCCGACCCAGAGCCCCCACCGTCGGCCGCCACGCCCTACCTTGAGTGCGGCACGAAGCCTCTCGCACCGTCCATCCAATGAAGGAGCCTGGAATGCGCGCACTACCACGACGTGTCACGAGGTACTCCGTCGCCGCAGCCGGTGCAGCCGCCCTTGTCCTCACCATCGGTGGCGTCGGTCTCGCCGCCGGCGGGGGGTCCGCCGAGCTCGCCAACGGTCCCTCGCGGCCACGTCGCCGCCGGCTGCCGCGCCGCCGCCGGCGCCGGGGTCCGGACTGCGCCTCATCGGCGTCGCGCCGGGCCGGATCATCGCCACGCGGGTCCCGGGCAGCGCTCAACGCCAGCGCCGGACGATCGCCGCCTTCGCCCCGTCACCGCCCCGCGGCAGCCGCGGGCTGCGACATCCCCCCCGGCATCCCCGCGCCCTGCAGATCAACCTCGGCGCCCCTCGCACGCCGGCGGGGCGAAGGGCTGGGTCAAGGGCTGGGCCGCCGGGCACCACCGAGCCGCTCGCCTCGCTCGTCAACTACCCGACCGGCCCCATCTCCAACATGGTGACCATCCCCGTCAACGCCAGCGAGTCAACTTCAACCTCCGGACGAAGCCAAGGCCCAGATCTTCGCCGACATCGCCGGGTACTACGTCAAGCCGCTCTACGCCTCGATCAGCAGGACGGCACGGTCTACGCGGCGTCGCTCCGGCCTGGTCTCCGTGACGCGGATCAGTGCCGGGCTGTACCAGCTGACCTTCGACCGTACGTCCGCGCTGCATCGCCACGACGCGACTTCACCTGGAGCCCAGCCTCGACGTCTCCCCCGACGTGGGCGCCGCGCCGACGCGAACACCGTCCGCGTCGGGATCGTCGATCCGGCCGGCCCTTCGCCGACAGCTACTTCCCCCTCAGCCTCACCTGCTGAACCCCCCCGACTCATCGCACAACGCGGCCTGTGGGCCGCTGCCCACGCTCCGTCGCGCGCCCACAACCGACCCGCTCGGCGCCGCCGGACCGTCATGCCGGGTGGCCTGGAGGCAGCGAGCCGGGCACGGCCTCGGGCCCCCGCACCGTGCTGGTGCGGGGGCCCGAGCGTCCGGCCGGGCCGGCCTCTAGCGCAGGGTCACTTGCTGATCTTGGTGACCCGACCGGCGCCGACGGTGCGGCTGCCCTCGCGGATGGCGAAGCGCAGGCCCTCCTCCATGGCGATCGGCTGGATGAGCTCGACCGTCATCTCGGTGTTGTCACCGGGCATGACCATCTCGGTGCCCTCGGGCAGGTGGACGACGCCGGTGACGTCGGTGGTGCGGAAGTAGAACTGCGGACGGTAGTTGTCGTAGAACGGCGTGTGCCGGCCGCCCTCGTCCTTGGAGAGGATGTAGACGCTCGCCTCGAAGTCCGTGTGCGGGGTGATGGAGCCGGGCTTGACGACGACCTGGCCGCGCTCGACGTCCTCGCGCTTGGTGCCGCGAAGAAGCAGCCCGACGTTCTCACCCGCACGACCCTCGTCGAGCAGCTTGCGGAACATCTCGATGCCGGTGACGGTCGTCTTGGCCGAGGTGTCCTTGATGCCGACGATCTCGACCTCCTCGTTGACCTTGAGGATGCCGCGCTCGATCCGGCCGGTCACCACGGTGCCACGACCGGTGATCGTGAAGACGTCCTCGACGGGCATGAGGAACGGCTTGTCGGTGTCACGCTCGGGCTCGGGGATGTACTCGTCCACCGCGTCCATCAGCTCGACGACGGTCTTGCTCCACTCCTCGTCGCCCTCGAGGGCCTTGAGTGCCGAGCAGCGGATGACCGGCAGGTCGTCGCCCGGGAACTCGTACTCGGAGAGCAGCTCGCGGACCTCCATCTCGACGAGCTCGAGGATCTCCTCGTCGTCGACCATGTCGGCCTTGTTGAGCGCCACGACGATGTAGGGGACGCCGACCTGGCGGGCCAGCAGGACGTGCTCCTTCGTCTGCGGCATCGGGCCATCGGTGGCCGCGACGACGAGGATCGCGCCGTCCATCTGCGCCGCGCCGGTGATCATGTTCTTGATGTAGTCGGCGTGACCGGGGCAGTCGACGTGCGCGTAGTGGCGCTTCTCGGTCTGGTACTCGATGTGCGCGATGGAGATCGTGATACCGCGCTGCTTCTCCTCCGGAGCCTTGTCGATGTCGTCGAACGCGAACACCGGGTTGAGGTCGGGGAACTTGTCGTGCAGGACCTTCGAGATCGCAGCCGTCAGCGTCGTCTTGCCGTGGTCGATGTGACCGATGGTGCCGATGTTGACGTGCGGCTTGGTCCGCTCGAACTTTGCCTTCGCCACTTGATGTCCTCCTCGGGACTGTTCTCTGTGTTACGCCGAACGACCGAACAGGACGTGGCGTCGTCTGGTTGGGTGGTGGTGATCGGAAACGGCGACCAGTCTAGCGGTCACTCGCCCCGGGTCTTCTTGATGATCTCCTCGGACACCGACTTGGGGACCTCGGCGTAGGAGTCGAACTCCATGGAGTAGTTCGCGCGGCCCTGGGTCTTGGACCGCAGGTCCCCGACGTAGCCGAACATCTCCGACAGTGGGACCAGGCCGCGGACGACCTTGGCACCGGTGATGTCCTCCATCGCCTGGATGTGGCCCCGGCGGGAGTTGATGTCGCCGATGACGTCACCCATGTACTCCTCCGGGGTGCGCACCTCCACCGACATCATCGGCTCGAGGAGCACGGGGTCCGCCTTGCGGACGGCCTCCTTGAGCGCCATCGAGCCGGCGATCTTGAACGCCATCTCCGAGGAGTCGACGTCGTGGGCCGCGCCGTCGAGCAGGGTCGCCTTGATCCCGACCAGCGGGTATCCCGCCAGCACGCCGTACTGCATGGCGTCCTGGATGCCGTGGTCGACCGACGGGATGTACTCGCGCGGCACCCGGCCACCGGTCACCTTGTTGTCGAACTCGTAGAGCTCACCACCGGAGGTGTCCAGCGGCTCGATCGAGATCTGGATCTTTGCGTACTGGCCCGAGCCGCCGGTCTGCTTCTTGTGGGTGTAGTCGAGCTTCTCGACGGTCCGGCGGATCGTCTCGCGGTAGGCGACCTGCGGCTTGCCGACGTTCGCCGCGACCTTGAACTCGCGCCTCATCCGGTCGACGAGGATGTCGAGGTGCAGCTCGCCCATCCCGGCGATGATGGTCTGGCCGGTGTCCTCGTCAAGGGAGACCTGGAAGGTCGGGTCCTCTTCGGCGAGCTTCTGGATGGCCGTGCTGAGCTTCTCCTGGTCGCCCTTGGTCCGGGGCTCGATGGCGACCTGGATGACGGGCTCGGGGAAGGTCATCGACTCGAGGACCACCGGGTCGGCAATGTCGCACAGGGTGTCGCCGGTCGTCGTGTCCTTGAGGCCGATCATCGCGTAGATGTGGCCGGCCTGGGCATTGGGGACCGGGTTCTCCTTGTTGGCGTGCATCTGGAAGAGCTTGCCGATCCGCTCCTTCTTGAGCTTGGTCGAGTTCATCACCTGCGTGCCGGCGTCGACCTTGCCGGAGTAGACCCGGACGAAGGTGAGCTTGCCGAAGAAGGGGTGAGCCGCGACCTTGAACGCCAGGGCCGAGAACGGCTCGGAGGAGTCGGGGTGGCGCTCGACCTTCTCCTCCTCGTTGCCCGGGCGGTGCCCCGTCATGGGCGGGACGTCGATGGGCGAGGGGAGGTAGTCGATGACGGCGTCGAGCATGGGCTGGACGCCCTTGTTCTTGAACGCCGAGCCGCACAGGACCGGGTACGCCTCCGAGGCGATGGTCATCTTGCGGATGCCGGCCTTGAGGTCTGCCACCGTGAGCTCGCCCTCGTCGAGGTACTTCTCGAGCAGGTCCTCGTTGTGTTCCGCGACCGACTCGACGAGGTCGTGGCGGTACTTCTCGGCCGTGGCCACCAGGTCCTCGGGGATGTCCTCGGTCGAGAATTCCTCGCCCTTGCCGGCCTCGTCACGCCAGATGAGGGCCTTCATGGTGAGCAGGTCGACGACGCCCGCGAAGTCGTGCTCGGTACCGACGGGGAGCTGGACCACGAGGGGGGTGGCACCCAGCCGGTCCTTGATCGTGGCGACGGTGAAGTAGAAGTCGGCACCGAGCTTGTCCATCTTGTTGACGAAGCAGATCCGCGGTACGGAGTACTTGTCGGCCTGGCGCCACACGGTCTCGGACTGGGGCTCCACGCCCTCCTTGCCGTCGAAGACGGCGACGGCGCCGTCGAGCACCCGGAGGGAACGCTCCACCTCGACGGT
This sequence comes from uncultured Actinomycetota bacterium, assembly GCA_963763315.1. GTDB lineage: Bacteria > Actinomycetota > Actinomycetes > Actinomycetales > Dermatophilaceae > CAVSJJ01. The sequence continues at coordinate 1,067,511 of CAVXOC010000002.1, read as the reverse complement.
GAAGTCGACGTGCCCCGGGGTGTCGATGATGTTGACCTGGTTGTCCTTCCAGAAGGCGGTGGTCGCGGCCGACGTGATGGTGATGCCGCGTTCCTGCTCCTGCTCCATCCAGTCCATCGTGGCGGCCCCGTCGTGGACCTCACCGATCTTGTAGTTGATCCCGGTGTAGAAGAGGACGCGCTCCGTCGTCGTGGTCTTGCCGGCGTCGATGTGCGCCATGATGCCGATGTTGCGGACCTTCGTGAGGTCCGTCAGGACGTCGAGTGCCACTTGAGTTCTCATCTCGTTCGTGCTCGGTGGTGGTCGGATCGGTGACGCTGCCGGCCGGCTGCGTCATCGGACCCGGACCGGGGACCCCGGTCGGTATGCCGCCCGCGGGCGAGGCGGGGTACCGAGGGCGGGTCACCAGCGGTAGTGCGCGAAGGCCTTGTTGGACTCGGCCATCTTGTGGGTGTCTTCGCGACGCTTCACCGCGGCGCCGAGGCCGTTGGAGGCGTCGAGGATCTCGTTCATGAGGCGCTCGGTCATCGTCTTCTCGCGACGCTGCCGCGAGTAGCCGACGAGCCAGCGCAGGGACAGCGTGGTCGCCCGGGTCGGCTTGACCTCGACCGGCACCTGGTAGGTCGCGCCGCCGACGCGGCGGGACTTGACCTCGAGGGTCGGCCGGATGTTGTCGAGCGCGCGCTTGAGGGTCGCCACCGGGTCGGTGCCGGTCTTGTCGCGGCAGCCTTCGAGCGCACCGTAAACGATGTTCTCGGCGATCGACTTCTTGCCGTCGAGCAGCACCTTGTTGACCAGCGCGGTCACCAGCGGGCTGCTGTAGACGGGGTCGATCACGAGCGGGCGCTTGGGAGCGGGGCCCTTGCGAGGCATTACTTCTTCTCCTTCTTCGCGCCGTACCGGGACCGTGCCTGCTGACGGCCCTTGACACCCTGGGTGTCGAGGGAACCGCGGATGATCTTGTACCGGACGCCGGGGAGGTCCTTCACCCGGCCGCCGCGGACGAGCACGATGGAGTGCTCCTGGAGGTTGTGGCCGACACCCGGGATGTAGGCGGTGACCTCGATGCCACTGGTCAGGCGCACGCGGGCGACCTTGCGCAGCGCCGAGTTCGGCTTCTTCGGGGTGGTCGTGTAGACGCGGGTGCAGACCCCGCGACGCTGCGGCGAGCCCTTGAGGGCAGGAGTCTTGACCTTGGTGGTCTTGTCCTGCCGGCCCTTGCGCACCAGCTGGTTGATGGTAGGCAACCTGATCTCCGTACTCTGGTCGATGCCCGCTCGGTCCGTGACCGGACCGGTCGAGCTCCTTGGTGTGGGCCCTGCCCGACCCCCGGGTCCGGGTGTGTCGGGTGGGTGCTCCCCCCTGCACTCCCCATGGCTGACCCCCGAAGGAGAGTCGATGGTTGGGGCGCCCGGCGAGAGGTGGGCGTGCCCGGCGCGGTGCGCAGGGCGCTAGGCGCCCAGACCTAGCCAGACGCAAGGATTAATGTTACCGGCCGCCGACCGGGCGGCCAAATCGCGACGGGCGGCCCGGGGTCGGTCGACGGCCGGCGTGCCGGCGCGGCGCTCGACGGCGCCGTCGGCAGGCGCGACGGCTCCGTCGAGCTCCGCGGACGCATCAGCCAGGGGACCTGGTCAGCGAGTACAGGGCACCGTCCCCCGAGCGTGCCGCGCGCTGCACCGTGAAGCGACTCTCGGCCACCTGGTCCTGCGGCCCGGCCACGTCCCGCAGGGTCGCGAGCAGGTCCGGTGCCAGGTGCGAGGACCAGACGACCAGGGCCCCCGCCGGGCGGAGCCGGTCGCGGGCCGCGGCGAGGCCGGGAGCGGCATACAGGCCGGCATTGCCCTGGTGGACCAGGAAGCCGGGCCCGTTGTCCACGTCGAGGAGCACGAGGTCCCAGGGCCCGGTGGGCCCGACCGTCCCGGCCAGCACCGCGGCGACGTCGGCGACATGCAGCACGCACCGCCGGTCCCCCGCGAGACCGCCGAGCTCGGGCACGAGCCCCTCCCGGGCCCACCGCACGAGCGGTGCGGCCAGCTCGACGATGTCGAGGGACTCCACGCGAGGGTCGGCGAGCACCGCGCGCCCGGTGAACCCCAGGCCGAGACCGCCGACGAGGACCCGGGCCGGGCGGGGATGCCGCGCGAGCGCCGCAGCGGCGAGGGCGGTCTCGGTCGTGGTGTCGAGGCTGTCCATGGCGAACGCGCCATCGACGACGAGCTCGAGGACGGTGCCTCGACGGCGCAGGGCGACCTCCCCGGACGGGGTGTCCTCACGGGCGAGGGTGAGGACCTCGGGACCGGGAAGCGGGACGGCCACGTTCACGACGGCACCGGTGCGACGGTCCTGGGCAGCCGGGAGCCCGGAGCGGGGTCCGCAGCGGTCGGCGGCCGCGGGGGGTCGCCGACGACCACGCCGACCAGGAGGCATCCCGCCGCGGGGACGAAGAACAGCCCGACCGACGTCAGCGCCAGCCCCGTGCCCGCCGCCGCCGCGAAGGCCGCCAGCCGGACCGCCTGGCGGCGGCCCAGGAGGATGACGGCCGCGAGGGCCGCCAACGTCAGCCCAGGTGCCGCCGCCCACCATCGTCGCGCGCTCATCGGCCCACGGTCCACGGCCGGAGCGCCGTGCGGCAACGGCGCGAGCCCCCGCCGCACCACGACGAGAGGCGGGTATGCGGTACCGGTGAGGGCACGGCATACCCGCCTCGTCTGGGCGGTCCGACCGTCAGGACAGGCGGTCCAGGCCGAGCTCGGCGTCATCGAGCCGGACGGCCTCGCCGGGGCCCGGGCCGAAGACCGGGTAGGCGAAGTCCTCGTAGTTCGGCATGGAGTACATCGCGGCCTTGGCCTCCTCGGTGGGCTCGACCTTGACGTTGCGGTAGCGCAACAGGCCGGTACCCGCCGGGATGAGCTTGCCGAGGATGACGTTCTCCTTGAGGCCGAGCAGCGGGTCGGACCTGCCCTCCATGGCCGCCTCGGTGAGGACGCGGGTCGTCTCCTGGAAGGAGGCAGCCGAGAGCCACGAGTCGGTCGCCAGCGAGGCCTTGGTGATGCCCATGAGGTCGGGACGGCCGGATGCGGGCCTGCCACCCTCGGCGACCACCCGGCGGTTCTCCTCCTCGAAGCGGCCACGCTCGGCGAGCAGGCCTGGCAGCAAGTCCGCGTCACCGGACTCGATGATCGTGATCCGGCGCAGCATCTGCCGGACGATCACCTCGATGTGCTTGTCGTGGATCGAGACGCCCTGCTGGCGGTAGACCGCCTGCACCTCGTCGACGAGGTGCATCTGCACCGCGCGCGGCCCGAGGATCCGCAGCACCTGCTTGGGGTCGATCGACCCCTGGGTGAGCTGGGTGCCCGCCTCGACGTGCTGGCCCTCGCTGACGAGCACCCGGGCGCGCTTGGTGACCGGGTAGGCGTGCTCGGTGGAGCCGTCGTCCGGGGTGAGCAGGATGCGCCGCGCCTTGTCGGTCTCCTCGATCGAGATCCGGCCGGTCGCCTCCGCGATCGGGGACACGCCCTTGGGGGTGCGTGCCTCGAAGAGCTCGACGACCCGGGGCAGGCCCTGGGTGATGTCGTCTCCGGCGACCCCGCCGGTGTGGAAGGTGCGCATCGTCAGCTGGGTGCCGGGCTCGCCGATCGACTGGGCGGCGATGATGCCGACCGCCTCGCCGATGTCGACGAGCAGGCCGGTCGCCAGGGACCGGCCGTAGCACCTGGCACAGGTCCCGACCTTGGAGTCGCAGGTGAGCACCGAGCGCACCTTGACGGAGTCGACGCCGGCCGCGAACAGCGCACCGATCACGACGTCACCGAGGTCGATGCCCGACTGCGCCAGCACCTCGCCGTTGTCGTCGACGACGTCGTCGGCGAGCGTGCGGGCGTAGACCGAGGTCTCGACGTCGTCGTGCACCCGGCGCTCGCCGGTGCGCTCGTCGGACTGGGAGATCGGCATGACCAGGCCCCGCTCGGTCCCGCAGTCGTCCTCGCGGATGATGACGTCCTGGGAGACGTCGACGAGCCGACGGGTGAGGTAGCCCGAGTCGGCGGTCCGCAGCGCGGTGTCCGCCAGGCCCTTGCGGGAGCCGTGCGTCGAGATGAAGAACTCGACCACCGACAGGCCCTCGCGGAAGTTGGCCCGGATCGGCCGCGGGATGATGTCACCCTTGGGGTTCGACACCAGCCCGCGCATGCCGGCGATCTGCCGGAGCTGCATCCAGTTACCGCGCGCGCCGGAGGACACCATCCGGTAGATGGTGTTGGTCACCGGGATGTTGGCCTCCATCTCCTTGGCGATCTCGGCGGTGGCCTGGGTCCAGATCTCGATGAGCTCCTGACGGCGCTCGTCGTCGGTGATGAGGCCACGCTCGTACTGGGTCTGGACCTTGTCGGCCTTGACCTCGTAGCCCTCGAGGATCTCGATCTTGCGCGGCGGCGTCACGATGTCGGAGATGGCCACCGTGGTACCCGACCGGGTGGCCCAGTGGAAGCCGTACTCCTTCAGCGCGTCGAGCGAGGCGGCGACCTCGACCTTGGTGTAGCGCTCGGCGAGGTCGTTGACGATCGTCGACAGGCGCTTCTTGTCGACCTGACCGTTGACGAAGGGGTAGTCCTCGGGGAGGGTCTCGTTGAACAGCGCCCGGCCGAGCGTGGTCTCGACCAGCCAGGTGTCGAGGAAGCCCTGCTCATCGGGCTCGACGCCCTCGGGCAGCTCGGCGAGCGGCGTCGGCACGACGTGCCGCAGCCGGATCTTGACCATGCTGCCGAGCGCGATCTCGCCGTTGTCGTAGGCCATCCGCGCCTCGGACTGGGTCGAGAACACCCGGCCCGCGCCGATCCCGTCCTCCAGCTCGGAGGTGAGGTGGAACAGGCCGATGATCATGTCCTGGGTCGGCATGGTCACCGGTCGGCCGTCGGCCGGCTTGAGGATGTTGTTGCTGGAGAGCATGAGGATCCGGGCCTCGGCCTGGGCCTCGGCGGACAGCGGCACGTGCACCGCCATCTGGTCGCCGTCGAAGTCGGCGTTGAACGCCGTGCAGACGAGCGGGTGGATCTGGATCGCCTTGCCCTCGACGAGCTGCGGCTCGAACGCCTGGATGCCGAGACGGTGCAGCGTGGGCGCGCGGTTGAGCAGCACGGGGTGCTCGGTGATGACCTCTTCGAGGACGTCCCACACGACCGAGCGCTGGCGCTCGACCATCCGCTTCGCGGACTTGATGTTCTGGGCGTGGTCGAGGTCGACGAGCCGCTTCATGACGAACGGCTTGAACAGCTCGAGCGCCATCTGCTTGGGCAGGCCGCACTGGTGCAGCTTGAGCTGCGGACCGACGACGATGACCGAGCGGCCGGAGTAGTCGACGCGCTTGCCGAGCAGGTTCTGGCGGAACCGGCCCTGCTTGCCCTTGAGCATGTCGGACAGCGACTTCAGGGGTCGGTTGCCCGGGCCGGTCACCGGGCGCCCGCGGCGACCGTTGTCGAACAGGCTGTCGACGGCCTCCTGGAGCATCCGCTTCTCGTTGTTGACGATGATCTCGGGCGCACCGAGGTCCAGCAGCCGCTTGAGGCGGTTGTTCCGGTTGATGACCCGGCGGTACAGGTCGTTGAGGTCCGAGGTCGCGAACCGGCCGCCGTCGAGCTGCACCATCGGGCGCAGGTCCGGAGGGATGACCGGGACGGCGTCCAGGACCATGCCCGAGGGCTGGTTCGTCGTCGTCTGGAACGCGCTGACGACCTTGAGCCGCTTGAGGGCACGGGTCTTGCGCTGTCCCTTGCCGTTCGCGATGATCTCGCGCAGGCTCAGCGACTCGGCGTCGAGGTCGAAGGTCTGGAGGCGCTTCTGGATCGCCGCGGCACCCATGCCGCCCTCGAAGTACAGCCCGAACCGGTCGCGCATCTCGCGGTAGAGGACCTCGTCGCCCTCGAGGTCCTGGACCTTGAGGTTCTTGAAGCGGTCCCAGACCTGCTCGAGCCGCTCGACCGCCGCGTCGGCACGACGGCGGATCTGGTTCATCTCCCGCTCGGCGGAGTCGCGCACCTTGCGCTTGGCATCGGCCTTGGCGCCCTCTGCCTCGAGGGCGGCGATGTCCTCCTCGAGCTTCTTGGCCCGGGTGTCGATCTCGGCGTCGCGGCGGTTCTCGATCTCCTTCTTCTCGACCTGGATCTGCGCCTCGAGCGACGGCAGGTCGGTGTGGCGCTGCTCCTCGTCGACGGAGGTGATCATGTAGGCCGCGAAGTAGATGACCTTCTCGAGGTCCTTGGGGGCCAGGTCGAGCAGGTAGCCGAGCCGGCTCGGGACACCCTTGAAGTACCAGATGTGGGTGACCGGGGCGGCGAGCTCGATGTGCCCCATCCGCTCGCGGCGCACCGCCGCGCGGGTCACCTCGACCCCACAGCGCTCACAGATGATGCCCTTGAAACGGACCCGCTTGTACTTGCCGCAGGCGCACTCCCAGTCCCGGGTGGGGCCGAAGATCTTCTCGCAGAAGAGGCCGTCCTTCTCGGGCTTGAGGGTGCGGTAGTTGATCGTCTCGGGCTTCTTGACCTCACCGTGGCTCCAGGCGCGGATGTCCTCGGCAGTGGCGAGGCCGATCCGGATCTCGTCGAAGAAGTTGACGTCGAGCACGCGATTCCTTCTCTCGGTTTTCGTTCTCAATCTCAGATGGTCTGTTCAGATGTGTGAGTCGTACCGGTTCGGTTCCCCGGTATGCCGCGTGGCGGCATACCGGGGAAGCTCACCTTGTCAGACCTCTTCGACGCTGCTGGGCTCGCGCCGCGACAGGTCGATGCCGAGCTCCTCGGCCGCCCGGAAGACGTCCTCCTCGGCCTCGCGCATCTCGATGGCCTGGCCGTCACTGGACAGGACCTCGACGTTGAGGCAGAGGGACTGCATCTCCTTGATGAGCACCTTGAAGGACTCCGGGATGCCGGGCTCCGGGATGTTGTCACCCTTGACGATCGCCTCGTAGACCTTGACGCGACCGTTGACGTCGTCGGACTTGATCGTGAGCAGCTCCTGCAGCGCGTAGGCCGCGCCGTACGCCTCGAGTGCCCAGACCTCCATCTCGCCGAAGCGCTGGCCGCCGAACTGGGCCTTCCCGCCGAGCGGCTGCTGGGTGATCATCGAGTACGGCCCCGTGCTGCGCGCGTGGATCTTGTCGTCCACGAGGTGGTGCAGCTTGAGGATGTACATGTAGCCGACGGAGACGGGCTCGGGGAACGGGTCGCCGGAACGACCGTCGAAGAGCAGCGCCTTGCCGGAGCTGTCGATCAGCCGGACGCCGTCACGCGTCGGCAGGGTGCAGCCGAGCAGGCCCACGATCTCGTTCTCCCGGGCGCCGTCGAACACCGGCGACGCGACGCGGGTGCCGGGGCCGGCGGCCCGGGCCTCCGGCGGGATCTGCTTGGCCCACTCGGGATCGCCCTCGATCTCCCAGCCGCGGCTGGCGGCCCAGCCGAGGTGCAGCTCGAGGATCTGCCCGACGTTCATGCGACCGGGGACGCCCATCGGGTTGAGGACGATGTCGACGGGGGTCCCGTCCTCGAGGAACGGCATGTCCTCGATGGGCAGGATCTTGGAGATGACGCCCTTGTTGCCGTGCCGGCCTGCGAGCTTGTCGCCGTCGGTGATCTTGCGCTTGTTGGCGACGTAGACGCGGACCAGCTGGTTGACGCCCGGAGGCAGCTCGTCGCCGTCGTCCTTGTCGAAGACCTTGACGCCGATGATCGTGCCCGTCTCGCCGTGCGGCACCTTCAACGAGGTGTCGCGGACCTCACGGGCCTTCTCGCCGAAGATCGCACGCAGCAGCCGCTCCTCGGGGGTCAGCTCGGTCTCGCCCTTGGGGGTGACCTTGCCGACGAGGAGGTCGCCGTCGCGGACCTCGGCGCCGATCCGGATGATCCCGCGCTCGTCGAGGTCGGCGAGGACCTCCTCGGAGACGTTGGGGATGTCGCGGGTGATCTCCTCGGGACCGAGCTTGGTGTCGCGGGCGTCGACCTCGTGCTCCTCGATGTGGATCGAGGAGAGGACGTCGTCCTGGACGAGCCGCTGGCTGAGGATGATCGCGTCCTCGTAGTTGTGGCCCTCCCAGGGCATGAACGCCACCAGGAGGTTGCGCCCGAGCGCCATCTCGCCACCGTCGGTCGCCGGCCCGTCGGCGATGAGCTCGCCGGCCGCGACGTGCTGGCCCTCGGACACCATGACCCGCTGGTTGTACGAGTTGCCCTGGTTGGACCGGTTGAACTTGTTGATGCGGTAGGTCCTGCTCGTGCCGTCGTCGGCCGCGACCGTCACGAGGTCCGCCGAGACCTCGGTCACCGCGCCGGCCTTCTCGGCCACGACGACGTCGCCGGAGTCGATGGCCGCACGGAACTCCATCCCGGTCCCGACGAGCGGGGCCTCGGACTTGACCAGCGGCACCGCCTGGCGCTGCATGTTCGAGCCCATGAGGGCGCGGTTGGCGTCGTCGTGCTCGAGGAAGGGGATGAGCGCGGTCGCCGCGGACACCATCTGCCGGGCGGAGACGTCCATGTAGTCGACGTCCTCGGCCAGGACATACTCGACCTCGCCACCACGGGTGCGGACGAGCACGCGGTCGTGAGCGAACCGGGTGCCGTCCTCGTTGAGGGTCGCGTTGGCCTGCGCCTTGACGAACTCGTCCTCCTCGTCCGCCGACAGGTAGACGATGTCGTCGGTGATGCGGCCCTTGATCACCTTGCGGTACGGGGTCTCGATGAACCCGAACGCGTTGATCCGCCCGTAGGACGCGAGCGAGCCGATGAGGCCGATGTTGGGGCCCTCCGGGGTCTCGATCGGGCACATGCGGCCGTAGTGCGACGGGTGGACGTCGCGGACCTCCATCCCGGCGCGGTCGCGGGACAGGCCACCGGGCCCGAGCGCGGACAGCCGCCGCTTGTGGGTCAGGCCGGCCAGCGGGTTGTTCTGGTCCATGAACTGGGAGAGCTGGCTGGTGCCGAAGAACTCCTTGATGGACGCCACGACCGGACGGATGTTGATCAGGGTCTGCGGCGTGATCGCCTCGACGTCCTGGGTCGTCATCCGCTCGCGGACGACGCGCTCCATCCGGGACAGGCCGGTGCGGACCTGGTTCTGGATGAGCTCGCCGACGTTGCGCAGGCGCCGGTTGCCGAAGTGGTCGATGTCGTCGGTCTCGACGCGCAGGTCCACCGCCTCGCCCTTGCGGTAGCCGGCGATGGTCTCGTCGCCGGCGTGCAGCGCGACGAGGTACTTGATCGTGGCGACGATGTCGTCGATGGTCAGCGTCGACTGGCCGACCTCGCCTCGGACACCGAGCTTCTTGTTGATCTTGTACCGGCCGACCTTGGCCAGGTCGTAGCGCTTGCTGTTGAAGTAGAGGTTGTCCAGCAGGGTCTGCGCGGCCTCCTTGGTCGGCGGCTCGCCCGGACGCAGCTTGCGGTAGATGTCGAGCAGGGCGTCGTCCTGCCCGGTGGTGTTGTCCTTCTCGAGCGTGAGACGCATCGACTCGTAGTCGCCGAACTCCTCGAGGATCTTCTCGGTGCTCCAGCCGAGGGCCTTGAGCAGGACGGTGACCGACTGCTTGCGCTTGCGGTCGACGCGGACGCCGACCATGTCCCGCTTGTCGATCTCGAACTCCAGCCAGGCTCCGCGGCTCGGGATGACCTTCGCGGTGTAGATGTCCTTGTCGGACGTCTTGTCGGGGGTGCGCTCGAAGACGACGCCCGGGCTGCGGACGAGCTGAGAGACGACGACCCGCTCGGTGCCGTTGATGATGAAGGTGCCGCGCTCGGTCATGAGCGGGAAGTCACCCATGAACACGGTCTGGCTCTTGATCTCGCCGGTCGTGGTGTTCATGAACTCGGCGGTGACGAAGAGCGGCGCGGAGTAGGTCTGGTCCCGCTCCTTGCACTCCTCGATCGAGTACTTGACCTCCTCGAAGCGGTGGTCGCGGAACGACAGCGACATCGAGCCGCTGAAGTCCTCGATCGGGGAGATCTCCTCGAAGATCTCCTCGAGACCGGAACGCTCGGGGACATCGTCACGACCGTCGGCCTTGGCGGCGGCGACGCGGGCCTGCCAGCGCTCGTTGCCGAGGAGCCAGTCGAAGCTCTCGGTCTGCAGTGCGAGGAGGTCGGGGACCTCCAGCGGCTCACGAATCTTGGCGAAGTTGAGACGGCCTGAGGCCGTCAGTGCGGGGGAGTTGTGGTTCGCGGTGCGCGAGGCAGCCAAGGAGGGGTCCTTCCACTGACCTGTGTGGTGTTCTTCAGGTGGTCGCGAGCCACAGACCCCCCGAGCCACGGCAGCGCTTCGGACGACGAGCCCGGCAGGCGGCAGCGGGGCGCGACGAAGGAAGGCTCACCAATGAGCGAGTGGAGGACGTGAGGCAGCGCAAAGCGACAGCATACCGAAAATAGGCGCGACCGTCCAACCCTGTCCAGCCTGCCGGCTGACGGACCGGTCGGCCCGGGGACGGGCCCGGGATCTGGCTCCTGGCGAGGAGCCCATCCGGACGAATCCGAGCGACGCGAGCACTATGGAACCTGAGAGGGTGCCTCGTCAAGGCACGGAGTGGTCACGGCGCGTCGCACGAGGGGTCCGCGAGCACCCCACCAGCCCCGTGGCGCACCTCGGCGGGCTGACCTGACCCGGCCGCCGCCACGGCCCCGCGGTGGCGGCAGGGGCGGCCGGCCGCACGGCTTGGGGTCTGGCTGCGCTCCGGCGTGCCGCACCGTCCGGGCGCCGCCGTCCTCACAGCTCGGGGTCGGGCTGGGCTCCGGCGTGCTGCACCGCCCGGGCGCCGGCGGCGAGCGCTGCGGCCAGGGCCGCCGAGCGGCCGGCCCCGCCCGCCAGTGCTGCAGCGAGGGCGCCGCAGAAGGCGTCGCCCGCCCCCGTCGTGTCGAGGACCTCGTCGGCCGGCACCGCGACGCCGGGCTCCTGCATCCCGTCCCAGGCCGCCCCGGCCGCCCCGAAGGTCACCAGCAGCGAGGCCGGCACCGCGTCGCTGTCGGCCAGCAGCGCCGCCTCGTGCTCGTTGGCGACGAGAGGGTCGGCCAGCGCCACGACGTCGGGGGGCACGGCGGCATACGGGGCGATGTTGAGCACGACGCGGGCGCCGGCGGCATGGGCGGCGCGGGCCGCCACGGCGACGGTGCGGATGGGCACCTCGAGCTGGAGGAGCAGGACGTCGCCGGGCCCGATGCCGCTGACGAGCGCAGGGTCGGGCGGGACGAGGGCGTTGGCGCCGGGGACCACGATGATGGAGTTCTCACCGGCCTCGTCGACGGCGATGAGGGCGTGCCCGGTGGTCTCGCCCGCCACCGTGCGCACCCCCGCGACGTCCACTCCTCGCCGGCGCAGGCGCAGCAGGTACGCCGCACCGCCGGGGTCGTCCCCGACGCATCCGACCAGGGCGACATCCGCGCCGGCCGCGGCGGCCGCGACCGCCTGGTTGGCCCCCTTGCCGCCCGCGAGCCGGCGCAGACCCTCCCCGAGGAGCGTCTCCCCCGGGCGCGGGTGCCGCTGGACATGGGTGACCAGGTCGACGTTGAGAGATCCGAGGACGATGACGCGCCCCATCAGGTGCTCCTGGCCCGCGTCGACGGGGCCCGCCCCGCCGGAGTGGGCCGGGTGGCCGCCCGTAACCCGAGGTCCGGTGCGACGGTGTCGAGCCACAGCCGGGACACCCGCTCGGCGTCGACGTCGAGGGCGACGTCGACCAGGGCCGGTGCCGGCCCGTGCGGGTCATGGTCGAGGTCCGCGGTGGCGTCGCGCAGGTCGACGATCGTCCGGCCGCGGGTCCAGGTGCCGGCGAGCTCGACCCGGACCGGAAGCCGCTGGGTGATCAGCGCGTCCGGTGCCACGACGGCCGCCACCGCGCCCGCGTCGCCGATCGTGGCCTCGCCGGCGGCGAACCGGTCGCACATGAACGCGATGAGCCCGCCCGCCAGCGACGCCACGCCGGACCCGTCGTCCGCACCGAGCAGCGCCTCGGCCTCGCGGCGGGTGACCGTCGGGCGGTAGAAGACGTCGAGCCCGTACATCGTCACCGGGACGCCGTGCTCGACACAGGCGTCGAGCACGACCGCTGCCGCCTCCGGGTCGTGGAACACGTTGAACTCGGCGGCCGCCGTCGCGTTGCTGATCTGGGCGCCTCCCCCCATGAAGACGACCCGACTGAGGCGGGAGAAGGCCTCGGGATGCGTGCGCGCGAACAGGGCCACCGTCGTCAGCGGCGCCAGCGGCACGAGCGTGACCGGAGAGCCGGCGTCCGCCTGCGCCGTCGCGACGTCGCGGAGCAGCTCGACGGCGTGCCGGCGCTCCGCACCCCGGGAGGGTGCCGGCCGGCCCAGGTCCGCCATGCCGTCCGAGCCGTGGACGTGCCGCGCGTGGACCGGGTGCTCCAGCAGCGGTCGGTCGGCGCCGGCCGACACCGGGACGTCGAACGCCCCGGCGGTCTCGAGAACCGTGAGGGTGTTGCGAACCACGTCGGCCAGTGGGGCGTTCCCCCCGACGCACGTGACAGCGCGAAGGTCCAGCCCGGGGTGCAGCGCCGCGAGGAGCAGGGCGCACGCGTCGTCGACGCCGGTGTCGACGTCGAGGACGACGGGGACGGGTGGAGGCACGGTGGTGAGCCTACGGCGGTCACCGGCCGGCCCCGGACGCGGCCCGCCGCCGCCGCGAGCGGCCCATCCCCGCCCGGCAGCGGCGCTCGCCGCGGGTGGCGCGGGCGGTCACTCGCTGCCGAGCGTTCCGGCGGCCAGCGGCGGACCCGAGGCGCGGCGCCAGTCGGCCCGCATGTGCTCGTGCAGGGTCGCCACGATGTAGCCGGCGCCGAGCAGCGTGACGATGCCGATGATGAGAAAGATGATGTGGTAGCTCAGGACGGCGACGAGCAGGGCCCCGACCGCGAGCGAGATCGCTTGAGGCGTCCCCATCACCACCTCGGTGGCCATCGACACCCGGCCCATGATGTGTTGGGGGGTCCGGCGCTGGATGAGTGTCATGACGGAGACGAACAGCGGCGGGATGGCCGCGCCCAGCACGGCGATCGCACCGAGCATGACGGCGAGGGAGCCGGTGGCGGCGACGACGAGGATGCCGCCGGCCAGGACGACCATCCCGGCCACGGCGGTGCTCACCTCGCCGACCCGCCGGACGACGCGGTTGGATGCCAGCCCGCCGGCGATGGCGCCCACGCCCTGGACCGTCAGCAGGACGCCGACGAACGTCGGGGGCCGTCCGAACCCGTCGAGCAGGGCGTAGATCGAGGCCTCGGTGAACCCGACGACGAGCTGCATGATCGCGAACCCCACGAGGATGTCGCGCAGCACGGGGTCACCGAACAGGTGGCGCACGCCGGCCGCCATCCGGTGCCAGACGTGGGCGGCCTCGCGGTCCGGCCTCTCCTCGAGGACCCGGATCGAGGCGATGACCGCCGCGGCGATCACGAAGGAGGCGGCGTCGACGAGGGCGACGGCCCCGCCGCCGAGGCCGGCGAACAGGCCGGCACCGATGAGCGGTCCGACCAGGCGGAAGGCCTCCTTCGTGGTCTGCAGGGCGGCGTTGGCGTCGACGAGGACCTCGTCGGGGAGGAGCTCCTTGAGCAGGCCGTTGACCCCGGCGGGGAGCACGATGAACGAGATCCCGTAGAGGAAGGCCACCGTCCACACGATCCACACGTCCTGGGCGCTGCGGACCAGGAGCAGCGGAAGGACCACCAGCGCGGAGGCGAGGTTGCCCCACACGAGCAGCGGCCGGCGGCGCACCCGGTCGACCCAGACGCCGAGCGCCGGCGCCACGAGCGAGGGGAGCACCATGAAGAGGAACGTGAGCCCGGCCTGGGCGTTGGATCCGGTCAGCGTCTTGACCCACATGCTGAGGACGAGCAGCATCACCGAGTCCCCGAAGCCGGAGGTGCTGAGGCCGGCATACAGGCGACCGAAGCCGGGGAACGAGAAGGCGTGGCGCATGACGACCTCAGACCTGCTCGAGGTGGACGGTGCCGCTGCGCACCCGGGCCCGCAACGAGAGGTAGGGCTGGCCCTGCTCCGGCGCCCCGCGGCTGGTGAGGGTCGAGGTCACCCCGCCCTGCGCCTGGACGTCGGCCCAGACGGGCAGCCCGGCGGGGACGCCCACCCAGGCATCACCGGAGCCGGTGCGCAGCCGGGCCTCGCCGCAGGTCAGGGTATCGATCCGGATGTCGCCGGAACCGGTGCTCGCGCTCACCGCGCCGCCGGTCGAGCCAGCCTTGAGCGCACCCGAGCCGAGCTTGACCCGCAGGCCCGCCAGGGCCTCGCCGATGACGACGTCACCCGAGCCCGAGACGATGTCGAGCGCGGCGGTGGCGCGCTCCACCCGGACGGTTCCGGAGCCGGTGACCAGGGAGGCCGCCTCGCCGACGCCGTCGACGGTGATGTCGCCGGAGCCGGTGCGGGCGTGCAGGGGGCCGATCGGGCCGTGGACGCAGATGTCGGCCGACCCGGCCCGCAGGGTGGCCCGGCTGCCGGCGGGCAGCTCGACCGTGACGTCGAGGGACGGGGTGCGCCGGAAGAGCCCGTCGCGCCCCTGCGGGGCACGGACCCACACGGCGCCGCCGTCCTGGGTGACCTCGACGTCCTCGGCTCCGGCGCCCTCGACGCCGACGACCGTCTCGGTCGTCTCGGCCGCGCCGAGCGTGAGGGAGCCCGACTGGATCTCGACGACGAGGTCGACGGGCTGGGTGGTGATGAACGTGCGGCGCATGGCTCCTCCAGGGTGTGCTCCGCCGGCGGGATGGCGTGCGCTGCCGTCCTGCCGGGGTCTGGGCAGTGGGTGGGTGATGGGTGCTCGTGGTCGGGACGGTGCCGTGCCCGCTCGGGCTCAGACCCAGCCGGTCATCCGGCCGGTCGCGCGCTTGCCGCCCGGACCCCCGGCGGTCCCGAAGGGCCACTTCTCGGCCACGGTCGACGAGCCGAGGTCGACCTGGAACGTCGCCCCCCGCTCCCGGGTGGCGACCCGCAGCGCGGTGACGATCCAGGCGTTGAGCGACCGGCCGCTGCGGGCGGCGAGGTCCTCGGCCCTGACCTTGACCGACTCGGGGATGCGCAGGGTGATCCGCACGACGTCGCCGTCCTCGTCGTCCTCGACCGGCCCCGCCTCCGGGGCGGGGGCCGGGGTGTCGGCCACCGGCGGCGGCACGTCGACGACGAACTCCGCCTCCCGGCCGCGGAGCCGCACATCGACCGAGCCGCTGGGAACGAGGGTGCTGATCTCGGCGGCCGCCTGCGAGAGCAGCTCGAGCATCGCCATCCGGGTCGCCGGGTCGAGGGCCGCGCCGATCCGCTCGGCAGCGGCCCGGACCTCCGGACCGCCCGCCTCGGTGACGGCGGCCAGCTCGGCGCGGAGCTGGTCCACGTACGGCGTGATGTCCATGTGCACCATTATGACATCACGATAATGTCATCGGCAAGCCCCGGTGGTGTCATCCTGGATCTGCCGTGGAAACGGGGCGGCCTCAGCGGTTACCGTCGGGACCAGTGATGGTCCTGTCGAGCCTCCGGCCCCACCTGCGACGTCTCTGCGTCGCGGCGAGCGCGGCGGCCGTCCTGGCCGGCGGGGGATGCACCACCTCGCCGAACCCGGCCCCCTCCTCCGGGGGCGGTGCGCCGAGGCCCGGGACGACACGTTCGACGTCGGCGGGCGGCCCCACCCTGACCGCCTCCCCCTCCCCCGCGCCGACGCCGACCGCGATGGCCGGGCTCTCCGCGACGCAGGCCCGCTGTGTCCGCCGCACCGACGCCAGCCTCACTCGGGGGCAGCGGCTGGGACAGCTCGTCATGGTGGGGCTGACCTCGTCGGCGGCACGATCGGCCCTGGACGGCGTCATCGCGCAGCAGCATCTCGGGGGCGTGTTCCTCCTCGGCACGTGGTACGGCTCGGGGGTGGTCGCGCGAACCTCGACGCACCTGCAGCAGCAGGCCGGGCCGGCCTCGACGGGCGGCATCGGCCTGCTCGTCGCCGCCGACCAGGAGGGCGGGGCGGTGCAACGCCTGCAGGGCAGCGGGTTCAGCGCCATCCCGTCGGGCCTGACCCAGGGCCGGCTGGCACCCTCGGACCTGCGCAGCCGCGCCGCCGTCTGGGGGCGCCAGCTCAGCTCGGCGGGCGTCAACGTCGACCTCGCCCCCGTTGCCGGACCGGTCCCCTCGTCGCTGGGCACGAGGAACCAGCCCCTCGGGCGCAACGACCGCGAGCTCGGGCATGACCCCGGCCAGGTGTCTGCACACGTCGCTGCCCTCGTCGAAGGCCTGCGCAGCGGGGGCGTCGAACCGACCCTCAAGCACTTCCCCGGCCTGGGCCGGGTCACCGACAACACCGACACGAGCGCCCGCCGGATCACCGACCGGACGATGACGGTCGACGACCCCTACCTCGAGCCGTTCGCCGCGGGCATCCGGGCCGGCGCCCGGATCGTCATGGTGTCGCTCGCGCGCTACCCGCGGATCGACCCGGCCGGCCCGGCGGCCCTCTCCCATGCCGTGGTGACCGACCTGCTGAGGGACAGGATGGGGTACCACGGCGTCGTCGTCTCCGACGACCTCGATGCCGCGGCGCTCGCCGCGGTCCCTGCCGGGCAGCGCGCGGTGCGGTTCGTCCGCGCCGGCGGCGACATCATGCTGGCCGCACGCTCCTCGGAGGCCGGGGTCCTGCTGACCGCGCTGCGGACCACGGCGGCGCAGAGCCCGGCGTTCGCCGCCGCCCTCGACGACGCGGTCCTGCGGGTGCTCGCCCTCAAGGTCGAGATGGGCCTGCTGCCGTGCGCGAGGTAGGCCCGGCGAGGTGACGGCCGGCGAGGACATCCTCCCGGCCTTCGCGACCTGGCGGGGCCCGTACCGGCCGCACGCGCTCATCAGCGCCGCCGCAGACCGGGACGGCTCAGGAGCGGACCTCGGTGACCGGCATCGAGGAGTCGGCCGACAGCTCCAGCGACGACGGCAGGCGCCCCCGTAGCACCATCTGAGCGCCCAGCGCCGCGACCATCGCGCCGTTGTCGGTGCACAACGCGGGCCGGGGCACGCGCAGGGCGATCCCCGCCGCGGCGCACCGCTGCGCCGCCATCGCCCGAAGACGGGAGTTCGCGGCCACCCCGCCCCCGATCTGCAGATGGTCCACGCCGTTCTCCCGGCACGCGAGGACGGCCTTGCGGGTGAGGACGTCGACGACGGCCTCCTGGAAGCTCGCTGCGACGTCGGCCACCGGTACCGGCTCGCCGGACGCCTCGCGAGCGTCGACCCACGTCGCGACCGCGGTCTTCAGGCCCGAGAAGGAGAAGTCGAAGCGGTGCCGCTCCATGTCGCGGCCCGAGGTGAGTCCGCGGGGGAAGTCGATGCCGATGCTCCCGTCGCGGGCGGCTCGGTCGATGTGCGGCCCACCCGGGAACGGCAGGCCGAGGACCCGGGCCACCTTGTCGAACGCCTCCCCGGCCGCGTCGTCGATGGTGGCCCCGAGGCTGCGGACGTCGGCGGTGACGTCCGGGACGAGCAGGAGCGAGGAGTGGCCGCCGGAGACCAGCAGGGCCAGCGTCGGCTCCGGGAGCGGACCGTGCTCGACGATGTCGACGGCGACGTGCGAGGCGAGATGGTTGACGCCGTAGAGCGGGACCCCCAGCGCGAGGGCCAGGGCCTTGGCCGTGGCGACGCCGACCATGAGGGCGCCGGCCAGGCCGGGACCCGACGTCACGGCGACCGCGTCGAGGTCGGCGAGCCGGACCCCCGCCTCGGCGCACGCACGGTCGAGGGTCGGCACCATCGCCTCGAGATGTGCCCGGCTCGCCACCTCGGGCACGACGCCGCCGAACCGGGCATGCTCGTCCACGCTGCTGGCGATGGCGTCGACCAGGAGGGTCTCTCCGCGCACGATACCGACGCCCGTCTCGTCACACGAGGTCTCGATCCCCAGGACGAGGGGTCCGCTGCCGTCACTCATCCGCCACCTCCGGCCCGGTCCCGCCGGCGCTCAGCGCCCTGCGCAGTACGAGCGCATCGACGTCCCCCGGCTGGTAGTAGCGCCGCCGCACGCTCAGCTGCTCGAACCCGGCCCGCTCGTACAGCACCCGGGCCGCCGCGTTGTCGGCGCGCACCTCGAGCATGAGGTATGCCGCGCCACCGGCCAGCGCGCGGGCCGCCAGCTCCTCGAGCAGGCGACGGCCCCGGCCCCGGCCCCGGGCGCCGGGCGCCACGGCGACGGTCATGACGTCGGCGACCTCGCCGGCGTGGTCGACGCCGGCGTAGCCGAGGACCCGCCCGTCCGCACCGGTGAGCAGGACGTACTCGCGCCGCGGCCGGCCGGCCAGCTCGGCCCACCAGGTGCTCTGCGACCAGGCGCTGTCGGCGAACAGCTCCGCCTCGAGGGCGCCCAGCGCCGGCAGGTCGGCCCAGCGCACGTCGCGCAGCGTGTCCCCGCGGGCCTCGCCACCGTCGGGGCCGACCGGTGCCGCACCCGGCGGGGTCGCGAGCGGCCCGGGTGTCGGGGCGGTCATCGCAGGGCCCGCTCAGCCGTGGTGAGCGCGTCCGGGCGGCGCAGGTAGAGGGGGTCGACGGGCGTCGGCTCACCGGTGCCGAGGCGGCGCACGGCGACCCGGGCGAGCGCTCCGGCATCGACGTCCAGCGGCCCGCTCGGGTGGGGGAAGAGCTCGGGGAACAGCGCGGGGCCCCGGCCGGCCGTCGGCAGGGAACGCAGGTCCGCGGGCAGGTCGGCGGGCCGTGCCACGGCCGGCCCGGCGATCCGGTGCCGGCTGCCGTGCCCCGGGGCATACCGGGCCCAGTAGACCTCCTTGCGACGCGCGTCGGTGGCGACGAGGAGGTCCCCCTCGACCCCGTCGACGCCCTCGGCGAGAGCGTCCAGGCTGCAGACGCCGTGGACCGGGATGCCGAGCGCATGGCCCAGTGTCACCGCCGTCACCAGCCCCACCCGCAGGCCGGTGAAGGGGCCGGGCCCGGTGCCGACCGCGATGCCGGTGAGGTCCCGCGGGGTCAGGCCGGACGCGTCGAGCAGGCCCCGGATGAGCGGGGCGAGGTGCTCGGTGTGGCCGCGCGGGTCCACCCGCGTCGCCACACCGAGGACGCGGTCGCCGTCGTGCAGGGCCGTCGCGATCGCCGAGGTCGCCGTGTCGATGGCGAGCAGCATCACGACCCCGCCCTCCGCAGCGCGTCCGCGAGGTCGACGCCCTGCCAGCGCGCCCCGCCAGCGGTCACGGTGACGGTGCGGGCCTCGCTGCCGGGGTCGGCGACCAGGACGACCTCGATCCGGTCCTCGGTGAGCTCCTCGGCGAGGCCGTGGCCCCACTCGACGACCGTCACGCTGTCCGCCAACGTCGTGTCGAGATCGAGGTCGTCGAGCTCGTCGAGCCCGGCCAGACGGTAGGCGTCGACGTGGACGAGGTCGGGACCGCCGACGAGCGAGGGATGGACCCGGGCGATGACGAACGTCGGCGAGGTCACCGGGCCCCGCACACGCAGGCCCTCCCCGATCCCCTGGGTGAGCGTGGTCTTCCCGGCCCCGAGGTCGCCGGTCAGGACGACCAGGTCGCCCGCCCGCAGCAGCCTGCCGAGGGCCCTGCCGAGGGCCCGGGTGTCGTCGGCGTGCGCGAGGACGCCGGGGGGTGCAGCGGAGGGCATCAGGACGCGGACCTGGCCTTGGCCGCCCGTCCCCTGGGGGTGAGCTCGCTGATCATCCGCCTGACCCGAGGCTTGCGACCCACGGAGATCCCCTCCGCGTGCGCCCGCTCGGCGCGCTCGATGAGCATGAGCAGCTGGTGGGTCACGAGCTCGGGATGCTCGAGCATGATGAGGTGCCCCGCGTGCTCGACCACGACGTGCTCGGCCCCGGGGATGTGCCGGACGATGTCCGCACTGTGCGACGGCGGGGTGAGCATGTCCCCCTCGCCGTTCATCACGAGGACCTCGATGCCCTGGAAGGCGTCGAGGTGGGCGACCTGGTCGAGGCTGTCGATGTGCGGCATGAACGCGGCCATGACGTCGAGCGGCGTCGAGAAGATCATGTCGCCGACGAACCGCACCAGCTGCTCGCTCACGACCGAGTCGAACGAGTAACGGCTGACGACCACCTCTTCGACGTCGCGGCCGATCCGGCGGAACCGGTCGAGCCACGCCTGGTGGCGCCCGAGCCGGGTCAGCACGCCGGGCCCCACCCAGCCGATGGCCCGGCCGAGAACCGGCCCGAACCCGAGCGAGGTCATGCCGCCGCCTCCCGCGCTCGTGGCGACGAACGCGGCGGCCAGCACCCGCGAGCGGATGAGCTCGGGGTCGCGCCCGGCGAGCGACATCATCGTCATGCCGCCCATCGAGTGCCCGACGAGAACGAGCGGGCCGTCGGGGCACACCTGGGCGATCACCGCGCCGAGGTCCGCGCCGATCCGGTCGACGGTGCATGCCTCGACGGGCGAGACCGTGGACCGGCCGTGGCTGCGCTGGTCCCACAGGACGACCCGGTAGCCGGCCCGGACGAGGGCCCTGCGCTGCAGCACCCAGCTCGACAGGTTGAGCGTGTAGCCGTGGGACAGGATGACGGTCGGGCGGGCGGGTGCCTTCTTCGACCCGGCGGCGGCGGTCGACCCTTCGTCGACCTCGACATGCAGGGCGATCCCGTCGTCGGTGACGACGGTCAGCTCCCGGTCGGCGGTGTGGGCGTAGCTGCCCGAGGCGAGGTCCGTCACCGGTCAGCACCGCCGAGGAAGACCCGGGGCAGGCGGCCGCTCATCCGGGTGACGATCTCGTAGTTGATGGTCCCGGTGGCGGTGGCCCAGTCCTGGGCGGTCGGCTCGCCGTCGGCCTCACGACCGAGGACGACGACCTCGTCACCCGCGGCACCGGCGTACCCGGAACCGAGGTCGAGGACGACCTGGTCCATGCACACCCGCCCGGCGACGGTGTAGCGGCGGCTGCCGACCAACAGCGGGCCCCGGTTGCCCGCGGCGCGCGGGATGCCGTCGGCATACCCCATGGGGACCAGGCCCAGGACGGTGTCGGCGGAGGTGACGTACTCGTGGCCGTAGCTGACTCCCTGGCCCGCCGGGCAGGCCTTGACACTCGTCAGCCGGGCGGTGACCCGCATCGCCTCGCGCAGCCCGAAGTCGGCCGGGGTGCCGAGGTCGGGCACCGGCGAGAGGCCGTACACGGCGAGCCCGGGACGCACGAGGTCGAAGTGCGCCGAGCGGTTGGTCAGTGTGGCGGCCGAGTTGGCGAGGTGGCGCAGCCCTGGCCGGATCCCAGCCCGCTCGAGCCGGGCGACCGCCTCGACGAACCGCTCCTGCTGGGCCCGGACTGTCGGGTGCTGGGGTGCATCGGCCCAGGCGAAGTGCGACCACACGCCGGTGACCTCGACGGCACCGGTGGCCTGCGCCCTGGCGGCGGCGTCGACGAGGTCGTCCCAGTCCGGACCGAGCGCGCCGCCCCGGGCCAGCCCCGTGTCGACCTTGAGCTGCAGCCGCGCGGTCGTGCCCCGCTCGCGGGCGGCCCCGGCCACGGCGTCGAGGGTCCAGCGCGACCCGGCGGTCACGTCGATCCCCGCATCGATCGCCCCGCCCACGTCGGCGCCGGGGGCGAAGATCCAGGTCAGCAGTGGTGCGGTGACCCCCGCCCGGCGCAGCTCGAGCGCCTCGGTGAGCTGGGCGACCCCGAGCCAGGTGGCCCCGCCCCGCAGGGCGGCGCGGGCCGCCGGGGCGAGCCCGTGACCGTAGGCGTCGGCCTTGACGACGGCCATCACCTGGGCGTCGCCGGCCCGCCGGCGAAGCTCGGCGACGTTGTCGCGGATCGCGTCGAGGTCGATGCTGACCCACGCGGACGCCCCCGCGGGCGGGCTCGCGGGTCGGAGGCCGGCACTGGGCGCCTGGTGGGTCATGATCTCTCCTAGTCTAGGAGAGGTACCCGGGAGGGCATGCGTGACCCGGCCCACGACCGGACGTGCGGCGCATCACCGGGCCAGGAGGCGGGCCACCGCGGTGGGTATGCCGTGGGCCACCGAGAGGGCGCGCACCGGGCCGCCGGGGTTGGCCACGTCGGCCGCGACCCCGTGGACGAGCGCGGCCAGGGCGCCGGCGAGGTCGGGCTCCAGACCGGCCGCCAGGAGCATCCCGGTCAGTCCGGCGAGCACGTCGCCTGCGCCGGCCGTGGCCAGCCAGGCGGGCGCGTCGGCCTGGCTCCAGACCGGGTCGGCCGGGTCGGGGCCGACCACGACCGTCGTCGAGCCCTTGAGCAGGACCGTCGCGCCCGTTGCCGAGGCCAGCAACCGGGCGAAACCGGCGGGGTCCGCCGCGACCGCCGCACGGTCGACCTCCCCCGAGCCCGTCACCCGGGAGCCCTGACCCGGGTGCCACGATCCGGAGAGGATGCGGTTCCACAGCCGGGCCGCCTCGCCCGCGTGCGGCGTGAGCAGGGTCGGCGCGTCCCGGGGGCCGTCGAGCAGGTCCAGGCCGCCGGCGTCCAGCAGCACGGGCAGGTCCGAGGCCAGGGCCTCCCGGGCGGCCGTCACCTGTCGGTCGGCGGCGTCCCTCGCCTCGACGTCCATGCCCGACCCGATCGCCCAGGCCTGGACCCGGCCCACGCCGTGCACGGCCTCGGGGACGAGCGAGCGCACCAGCGTCTCCGGCTGGGGTGGCCCGACATAGCGGACCATCCCGACGCCCGCGTCGACGGCCGCCGTGCAGCACAGGACCGGTGCTCCGGTGTATCCCTCCCCCCCGGCGATGACCCCGAGCACGCCACGGGAGTACTTGTCGTCGCTCACCGTCGGCACGGGCCACAGGTCGGCGACGTCGTCGTGCGTGATCCGCCGCACGGCCGGCTCGGTGCCCGTCTCGAGCCCGATGTCGACGACCGTGAGCCGCCCGACGGCCTGCTCCGTCGGGGGCAGGAGGTGGGCGGGCTTGGCCACCGAGAAGGTGACGGTCTCGTCGGCGAACACCCCGTCCGGGGACAGCGCGTGCCCGGCCGGGTCCTGGCCCGACGGGACGTCGACGGCGATGAGGTGGGCCTCCTCGCCGACGGCGTCGACCCAGGCTCGCGCCCAGTCCGGCAGCCCGGACCGGCCGCCGATCCCGAAGATGCCGTCGAGGACGACGTCGGCCTCGGCGATGCGCGTCAGCCCGGCCGGGTCGTCGTCGACGCAGAGCAGCACGCCGGCCGCTTCGGCCGCGGCGAGCGCGCCCTCGTGGACACCACCGCTGCGGCGCACCGCGGCGGCGCTGTAGCCGGCCTCCGCGAGCCGCGCCGCGGCATACAGGGCGTCGGCGCCGTTGTTGCCGCCGCCCACGAGGGCGACCACCCGGGTGCCCTTGCGCTCCTCGAGCCGCGCGGCCGCCACCGCCGCCAGCCCCGACACCGCGCGGGACATCAGCTCACCCTCGGCGAGCGTGGCCATGAGGGCTTCCTCGGCGGCATACACGTCGGATATCGACCAGGCCTCGATCACGGCCAGCCCCCTCCTGCTCAGTCCTCGACGATGACGACGGCCGACGCCACACCGGCGTCGTGCGACAGCGACACGTGGATGGCCCGGACACCGAGGGCGTCGACCCTGGCCCGGACCGTCCCGGTGACGTCGAGGTGCGGTCGGCCGTCGTCACCGCGCCGGACCTCGGCGTCCTGCCAATGCATGCCTGCGGGGGCTCCCAGGGCCTTGGCCAGCGCCTCCTTGGCGGCGAACCGGGCGGCCCGGGAGTTGAGCGGCAGGTCGCGCTCCCCCGCGGTGAAGAGCCGGTCCACCAGACGCGGGGTGCGCTCCAGGGCTTCGCCGAACCGGTCGACGTCGACGACGTCGATCCCGACGCCGAGGATCACGCCCGCACCGGCTCGACCCGTCCGGCGGGGCACCGGCTACTCAACGGTCACCGACTTCGCGAGGTTGCGGGGCTGGTCGACGTCGAGCCCCTTGGCGCTCGCCAGGTGGAGGGCGAAGACCTGGAGGGGGACGACGGCGAGCAACGGGGACAGCAGCGACGGCACGACGGGGATCCGGATCACCTCGTCGGCGAACGCTGTGACGTCGTCGTCGCCCTCCTCGGCGATGACGATGGTCAGGGCGCCTCGGGCGCGGATCTCCTGGATGTTGGAGACGACCTTGTCGTGCAGGCCGTGGGGCTCGTCCGGGCCGGGCACGATGACGAAGACCGGCTGTCCGGGCTCGATGAGGGCGATGGGCCCGTGCTTGAGCTCTCCGGCGGCGAACCCCTCGGCGTGGATGTAGGCGAGCTCCTTGAGCTTGAGCGCCCCCTCCATGGCGACGGGGTACCCGACGTTGCGCCCGAGGAAGAGCACCGAGCGGGTGTCGGCCATGAACCTGGCCATCTCCTTGACCCGGTCCATCGTGGTCAGCAGCCGGGCGATCTTGTCCGGGACGGCACGCAGCTCGCGCATGACGGCGTGGGCGTCGTCGGCGTGGGTCCCGCCGCGCAGCTGGGTGAGCAGCAGGCCGAGGAGGTAGGCCGCGGTGATCTGGGCGAGGAAGGCCTTGGTGGACGCCACGGCGATCTCGGGACCGGCGTGGGTGTAGAGGACCGCGTCGGACTCGCGCGGGATGCTCGAGCCGTGGGTGTTGCAGATCGACAGGGTCAGCGCGCCGAGGTCGTGGGCGTGCCGCACCGCCATGAGGGTGTCCATCGTCTCGCCCGACTGGCTGATCGAGACGACGAGGGTCCGGGAGTCGACGATGGGGTCGCAGTAGCGGAACTCGTGGGCCAGGCTCACCTCGACCGGGATGCGGGCCCAGGTCTCGACGGCGTACTTGGCGACCATGCCGGCGTATGCCGCGGTGCCGCAGGCGATGATCGTCACCCGCTCCACGGCTCTCAGCTGCTCCTCGCTGATCGACATGTCGTCGAGGACGAGCCGTCCGGTGTCGTCGGTGCGCCCGAGCAGGGTGTCGGCCACGGCGTGCGGCTGGTCGTTGATCTCCTTCTCCATGAAGGTCGGGTAGCCGCCCTTCTCGGCCGCGGCGGCGTCCCAGGTCACCTCGAACGGCTTGCCCTCGGCGGGGCTGCCGTCGAAGCCGATGATCTCGGCGCCGTCGGGCGTGATCGTGACGATCTGGTCCTGGCCGAGCTCGATGGCATGTCGGGTGTGGCCGATGAACGCCGCGACGTCCGAGCCGAGGAACGCCTCGCCGTCCCCGATGCCGACGACGAGAGGGCTGTTGCGGCGGGCGCCGACGACCACGCCCGGGGCGTCGGCGTGGACGGCCAGCAGGGTGAAGGCGCCCTCGAGGCGGGAGACCGCCGCCACCATGGCCGAGGTGAGGCTGCCGGTGCGGTCGAACTCCCGGCCGACGAGCTTGGCGGCCACCTCGGTGTCGGTGTCGCTGGAGAAGGCAGCGCCCTCCGCGAGGAGCTCCTTCTTCAGGGCGTGGAAGTTCTCGATGATCCCGTTGTGGATGAGGGCCAGCTTGTCGTCGAGGCCCCCGCGGTGCGGGTGGGCGTTGCCGTCGGTCGGCCCGCCGTGCGTCGCCCAGCGGGTGTGCCCGATGCCGGTCCGGGACGGGGCGAGGGGTGCGGCCGCCAGGGCGGCGCGGAGGTTCTCGAGCTTGCCGGCGCGCTTGCGCGTGGTCAGGCCGGCCTCGGTGACGAGGGCGATCCCGGCCGAGTCGTAACCGCGGTACTCGAGGCGGCCCAGGCCCTCGAGCACCACGTCCAGCGCCGTCCCGTCGACGGTGCGGCCGACGTAGCCCACGATTCCGCACATGTCGCTCAGCCTAACGGCGTGGGGCGCGCAGCCCGGTCACGGCGAGCCGACCAGCCCGATCCGGCTCTGGCCGACGAGGCATCCGGCCGGAGCGAGGTCGGCCGGGTAGGGCATCGAGACGACCTGGCCGCCACCGAGGTCGATCCGCAACGTGTCGTACGCGGAGCCCGCGGACGGGCAGTTGCCCGGGTCGCTGATCTTGCTGACCAGGATGCCGGCACGCTCGCCGGGGGCGACGTCGCCCGGCCCGGTGAGGGGGTACTGCTGGGCGTTCGCGCCCTCGATCCCGGCCGTGAACGGCAGCGGCTCGGTGGCGCCGGAGGCCGTGACCCCGGACAGGGCCGGCTTGCCGCTCACACTGCATGCGTCGGCTCCGGTGTTCCGCAGCAGGATGGCGTAGTACACGGTGCCGGCGGCACCGCCGTCGCCCGCCACGGAAGGGTCGAGCTGGCCCGCCGTGCACGGACCCGTCGTCGCGGTCGTGGTGGCCTCGCTCGGAGTCTCCGAGCCGGTGGCGCTCGGGCCCGGGCTCGACGGCGGTGAGCTGGACCCGGTGCCCGGGGTGCCTTCCGCCTGCCGGGTGAGCAGCCAGGCTGCGACCACGATGAGGACGACGACCAGGGCGATGCCCGCCGCGACCCAGCCCGCCCGGCCCCGGTCCGGGTCGCCCGGGTCGCCATCGGGCCGCTGTCCCCTGCTCGCGTCGTCCGCCATGCCCCGAGTGTGCCGGACGGCGCAGGCCGACGCCGTCAGGCCACGCCCGCCTCGCGGCATACCTGCGGGACATCGGTGCGTGGCCCGGAGCGGACCGTGAGCAAGAATGTGCGGCGTGGCTCCCCCTCCCCCGAGCACCGCCGCCGGCCCGCCCTCCCCGTATGTCGAGCTCGACCGGCAGACCTGGGCGCGGCTGGGCGATAGCCACCCGATGAGCCTCACCGACGAGGAGATCGCCCGGGTCCGCGGGCTGGGCGACCGGGTGGACCCGACCGAGGTCGAGGCCGTCTACCTGCCGCTGTCCCGCCTGCTCAGCTTCTACGTGCGGGCCACCGCCGGCCTGCACCGGGTGACCGGCGAGTTCCTCGGCGAACGGCCGGCCAAGACGCCCTTCGTCATCGGGGTCGGCGGGTCGGTGGCCGTCGGGAAGTCGACGACCGCCCGTATCCTGCGCGAGCTGCTCCGCAGGTGGCCGCACACGCCGCGGGTCGAGCTGGTCACGACCGACGGTTTCCTCCACCCCAACGCCGAGCTCGAGTCGCGGGGGCTGCTCCAGCGCAAGGGCTTCCCCGAGTCCTACGACCGCAAGGCGCTGCTCACCTTCGTCGCCGACATCAAGTCGGGGATGCCCGAGGTGACGGCCCCGGTCTACTCTCACCTGGTCTACGACATCGTCCCCGGTGAGCACATCACCGTACGACTGCCCGACGTCCTCATCGTCGAGGGCCTCAACGTGCTGCAGGCCCCGGGGGTCGGCATCGACGGGCGCACGACCATCGCGCTGTCGGACTACTTCGACTTCTCGGTCTACGTCGACGCGCCCACCGACCTCATCCGCCAGTGGTACGTCGAACGCTTCCTCCGGCTGCGCGAGACCGCCTTCGCCGACCCGGCGTCCTACTTCCACCGCTACGCCTCGCTCTCGGATGCCGAGGCCGTTGAGCAGGCCGGGGCGATCTGGCGGGACATCAACGAGGTCAACCTCCTGGAGAACGTCCTGCCCACCCGGGACCGGGCCACCCTGGTGCTCACCAAGGGCGCGGACCATGGCGTGACGAGGTTCCGGCTGCGCAAGCTCTGAGCCTGCGGACGGTTGCACCGGGG
Organism: uncultured Actinomycetota bacterium; assembly: GCA_963763315.1. Classification (GTDB taxonomy): domain Bacteria; phylum Actinomycetota; class Actinomycetes; order Actinomycetales; family Dermatophilaceae; genus CAVSJJ01. The sequence goes on along the minus strand of CAVXOC010000002.1, from coordinate 1,039,969 downwards.
GCCACCGGGTCATGATGACGGTATGTCGCAGAGCATGCCGTCCCAGCCCTCGTCCGCCGGGTCCCCCGACCGTCCCGGCGGACGGCCGACCCGGATCGAGCACGACACGATGGGCGAGGTCGAGGTCCCCGTCGACGCCCTGTGGGGGGCCCACACCGCCCGGGCGGTCGCCAACCTGCCGGTGTCGGGTGAGCGCGTCCCGGTCGGGGTGATCCGTGCCCTGGCGATGGTCAAGAGCGCCGCGGCCCGGGTCAACGCCGACCTCGGCGTCCTCGACGCGGAGCGGGCTCGGGCGGTGGCCGCAGCGGCCGACGAGGTGGCCGAGGGACGGCACGACGAGCACTTTCCCGTCGGCGTCTTCCAGACCGGCTCGGGCACGTCGACCAACATGAACGTCAACGAGGTGGTGGCGCGCCTCGCGAGCCGGGCGAGCGGCATACCGGTCCATCCCAACGACCACGTCAACGCCGGTCAGTCGAGCAACGACACGTTCCCGACCGCGCTGCGGGTCGCCGCGACGCTCGCCGCCCTGGACGACCTGGCCCCGGCACTGGACCACCTCGCCGCGGCGTTCGCCCGGCAGGAGACGGCCTTCGCGGACGTGGTCAAGTCAGGGCGCACCCACCTCATGGACGCCGTCCCGGTCACCCTCGGCCAGGAGATGGGGGGGTACCGCTCCCAGGTGGCGCACGGCGCGGCCCGGGTCCGCCACGCCGCCCGCGCGACGGCGGAGCTGCCGCTGGGCGGGACCGCCGTCGGAACGGGCCTCAACGCGACGCCCGGGATGGCCGCGCGTGTCATCACCCTGCTGAGCGAGCGGACCGGCGTGGAGTTCCGCGAGGCCGGTAACCACTTCGAGGCGCAGTCGGCCCAGGATGCCGTCGTCGAGCTGAGCGGGGCCCTCACCGTCGTCGCCGTCACGCTGACCAAGATCTGCAACGACCTGCGCTGGATGTCCTCGGGCCCACGGGCCGGCCTGGCCGAGATCCACCTGCCCGACCTGCAGCCGGGGTCGAGCATCATGCCCGGGAAGGTCAACCCGGTGGTCTGCGAGGCGGTGCTGATGGCCTGTGCCCAGGTGGTCGGCAACGGCACGACGGTCACCATGGCCGGCGCGTCCGGCAACTTCGAGATCACGGTGATGATGCCGGTCATGGCCCGCAACGTCCTGGAGTCGGCGGCGCTGCTCGCCTCGTCGGCGCGGCTGCTCGCCGACCGGTGCATCGACGGGATCGTCCCCGACCGGGAGCGGATGAGGGCGTACGCGCAGGCGTCGCCGGCCATCGCGACCGCCCTCAACCCCTACCTCGGCTACGAGGCGGTCGCGGCCGTGGTCAAGCGGGCCCTGTCCGACGGTTCGACGATCCGTGAGGCGGTGCTGGCGGCCGGACACGTGGCGGCCGGGGACCTCACCGAGGAGGACCTCGACGCGGCGCTGGACGTCGGCGCCATGGCACGCCCGCCGCAGTGACGGGGACGGCCGGCCGCCGGGAACGGTGCAGTGCCGCCGGTCAGTACCAGTTGGTGGCCTGCGAGTGGGCCCAGGCCGAGCACGGGGTGCCGTAGGAGTCCTTGATGTACTTCAGGCCCCAGGTGATCTGGGTGATCGGGTTGGTCTGCCAGTCGGCGGCGATCGTGCCCATCTTGGAGCCGGGCAGGGACTGCGGGATGCCGTAGGCGCCGGACGAGCCGTTGGTCGCCCGGTAGTTCCAGTTGGACTCCTTGGTCCACAGGCTGTCGAGGCAGCCGAACTGGCTGCCCGCGAAGCCGAAGTCCGCCAGCATGAGCCGGGCGACGGATCGCGGGTCCTGGCGGGCGTTGGACAGGATCGCCTGGCGCCGGGCCTGCCGGGCGGCGCGCGCCCTGGCTGCTGCGCGTGCCCGGGCCAGGGCGCGCGCGCGCGCCTCCGCCTCGGCGACCGCCTGGGCCTCGACGATGTTGCGGGCGGTGGTCACGCCGGCCCGGGCCGTCGTCAGGTGGGCGGCGTCCTCAGCATCGATGTCGGCCTGCTCGGCGGCCTGGCTGGCCGCCTCGGGGCTGATGGCGAATGCGGTCGCCTCGACCTGGTCGGTCTCGGCCGCGTGGACTCCGGCGGCGCCCGTCGCGACGATGGCCAGGGCCAGGCTCGCCGACACGGCCGGCCGCCGCAGGGCAGCACCGACGGCGCCGCCGCGCTGGTGGGTGCGGGCATGGCGGGCTTCGTGGCGTGGGGTGTAACGGCTCATCGCCGTGGTCCTCCGAGTCGGTAGGGGTGCCCGACTGACGTCGATCTGGCAGGGCTCCGGCCGCTGGGCCCCGGCGGGACTGTCGGTCGGCGTTATCGAATCGAGACCAAACGGTAGCCGACATCCACGCCCGGGGTGAAATCTTCGGCCACATGGTGGGCCGAGTCGCCGATCCCCCATCGGCCGATCGGCCGATGGGGGATCCATCGGGCTGCCGGCCGCAGCCGGGCGGCGCACCGAGAGCGGCGGACGGCGGACCGGGGCGGTCCGCCCGGGCTGGCCCTGCCCCCGGGTGCGGCCCCCGGCCGAGGATCAGCCGTCGACGTGGAGCAGCAGGCGCATCGCCCGTTCGGTGATGGCGATCGCCCGCTCGGCGTCGTCCTCGGTGTGCTCCACCGCGAAGTTGACCCCGAACCCGTCGAGGAGCGCCTGCAGCTGCTGGGCCGCCTCGTCCGGACTCTCGTCGAGCCGGAAGCTTCCGTCGGCGAGACCCTCCTCGATGCAGTCCTGGGCCTGCCGCTGCCACAGGCCACCGACCTCGACGCTGTCCGCGGCCACCTCGGGCTCGTGTGCGGCGGCGCGCCAGTACTCCAGCCACAGCGTCCAGTTGCGCCGGCGCAGGTCGGGCCCGGGCGAGATGGAGCGCCGGATGATCATCGAGAGCCGCTCCCACGGGCTCTCGATGCCCTCCAGGGCGGCCCCGAGCTGGGTGAGCTCGTCCCGGACCGTGAAGCACAGCGCGGCCTGACGCAGCTCGCCCACCGTGGGGAAGTAGTGCTGGAGGCTGGCGGTCGGGACCCCGGAGGCCGCCGAGACGTCGCTGTAGCGCAGCCGCCCGTAGCCCCGGTCGATGAGTGCGGTCGACGCGCCGGCGAGGATGTCCTCACGGTGGTAGCGCGGAGGGCGTCCCCGCCGCACACTCGTTGATGTCTCAGCCACCCGTCGATCCTAGGTCGGCGCAGGCCGGACGGCGCGTCGGGCGCACAACGGGTCAGATGTCCAGGCCTTCGAGCAGGTCGGTGACCAGTGCCGCGATCGGGCTGCGCTCGCTGCGGTTGAGCGTCACGTGCGCGAACAACGGGTGCCCCTTGAGCGCCTCGATGACGGCCGCCACCCCGTCGTGCCGGCCCACCCGGAGGTTGTCGCGTTGCGCCACGTCGTGGGTGAGGACGACCCGGGAGTTCTGGCCGATGCGCGACAGCACCGTGAGCAGCACGTTGCGCTCGAGGCTCTGGGCCTCGTCGACGATGACGAAGCTGTCGTGCAGCGAGCGCCCGCGGATGTGGGTGAGCGGCAGGACCTCGAGCATCCCGCGGTCGAGGACCTCCTCGACGACCTCGCGGGAGACCAGCGCACCGAGGGTGTCGAACACGGCCTGGCCCCAGGGGCTCATCTTCTCGTTCTCGGTGCCCGGGAGGTAGCCGAGCTCCTGGCCGCCGACGGCATACACCGGACGGAACACGAGCACCTTGCGGTGCTGGCGCCGCTCCATGACCGACTCGAGCCCGGCGCACAGCGCCAGGGCGCTCTTGCCCGTGCCGGCCCGCCCCCCCAGGCTGACGATCCCGACGTCGGGGTCGAGGAGCAGGTCGAGGGCGACCCGCTGCTCCGCGCTCCGGCCGTGCAGGCCGAAGGCGTCACGGTCGCCGCGCACGAGCCGGACCTGCTTGTCCGGGCCCACCCGGCCGAGGCCGCTCCCCTTGGGCGAGAGCAGCTTGAGGCCGGTGTGGCAGGGCAGCTCCGCCGCCTCTGCGCTCTCGAGCCGCCCGTACTCGTAGAGGTGGTCCATCTCGTCGACGCTGACCTCGAGCTCGGCCATCCCGCTCCACCCGGACTCGACGGCGAGCTCGGCGCGGTACTCCTCGGCGTCGAGGCCGACGGCCGAGGCCTTGACCCGCATGGGGAGGTCCTTGCTGACGATCGTCACCTGCTTGCCCTCGTCGGCGAGGTTGCGCGCGACGGCGAGGATCCGTGAGTCGTTGTCGCCGAGACGGAACCCGGCGGGCAGCGATGCCGGGTCGGTGTGGTTCAGCTCGATGTGCAGCGTGCCGCCCTGGTCGCCGACCGGGACGGGCGCGTCGAGGCGTCCGGCCTGCACCCGGAGGTCGTCGAGCAGGCGCAGGGCGGTGCGGGCGAAGTAGCCCAGCTCGGGATGGTGCCGCTTGCCCTCGAGCTCGGTGATGACGACCACCGGCAGGACGACGTCGTGCTCCTTGAAGCGGAGGATGGCCCGAGGGTCGGAGAGCAGCACGGAGGTGTCGACGACGTAGGTTCGCCGCGGCCCGCCGGCGCCGCTGCGGTCCCGGCCGGCGACCGGCTCGGTCGCGCTGGTGTTCTGTCGCGAAGGCTGGGCCACGTGGATCCTCCGTACGCCGATGGCGGGACACGTTCACTGGTGACGGTACGTCGCGCCGGTGGACGCCGGCCCACTGGCGCGCTGGCGCGCCGAGGGATTCTCGGTGACGCGGCAGCCGGCCGTGACCGTTGTGGCTCAGGAGGCCGATGTGACGCAAGTGAGCTGCCCTGGCCTCGGGATCTCAGGCGCCGAACCGCCGGTTGCGCTCGCCGTAGGCGCGCAGCGCGCGCAGGAAGTCCACCTTGCGGAAGTCGGGCCAGTAGGCCTCGCAGAAGTAGAACTCGCTGTGCGCGCTCTGCCACAGCAGGAACCCTCCCAGCCGCTGCTCCCCCGAGGTGCGGATGACCAGGTCGGGGTCGGGCTGCCCCTTGGTGTAGAGGTGCTCGGCGATGTGCTCGACGTCGAGGATCTCGGCGAGCTCCTCGATCGAGGTGCCCCGAGCGGCGTGCTGGTGCAGCAGCGAGCGGACGGCGTCGGCGATCTCGCGCCGGCCCCCGTACCCCACCGCGACGTTGACGAACATCCCGTCGACGTCGCGGGTGCGGTCGGCTGCCGACTTCAGCCGCTCCGCGGTGGCCGCGGGCAGCAGGTCGAGGGCACCGACCGGGTTGAGCCGCCACCGGTTGGTGGCGGCGAGGTCGTCGACCGCGCGCTCGATGATCCCGAGCAGTGGGCGCAGCTCGGACTCGGACCGGTTGAGGTTGTCCGTCGACAGCAGCCACAACGTGACGACCTCGACGCCGACCTCCTCGCACCAGGCGAGCAGGTTGACGATGTTGTCGGCCCCTGCCTGGTGCCCCTCGGACGCGCCGGCACCTCGAGCCCGGGCCCAGCGGCGGTTGCCGTCGAGCATCACCCCGACGTGGCGCGGGATGGCGTCCGGACCCAGCCTCCTCGTCAGGCGGCGAGCGTATGCCGCGTAGACGACATCGCTCAGCGCCATCGGCGTTCTCCTCGAGTGGGAGCAGTGGGCTCGGACCGGTCCGGCGGCGGACTGCGGCCCCCGCGGGGCGGGTCCACCGTGTGGGGCCACGGTACCGCTCGCCGTCGACCGTTTCCTGGGTCGGCAGGCCCCGCCCCGCCGGTGTCCTGGCCGGTCCGCCGTGAGACCTCTCACGGGACCGCCGGTAACCTACGGTGGCGTAGGTTACCCTGGCCGTGATGAAGAGCACCGGCCCTGCGCTCCCACCGGAACACTCGCCCCTCGACTCCCTCGAGCACCGTGTCGAGGCGATGAAGGTCGCGGTCAAGCCGAAGCTGCGGGGGTGGCTGCACGCGGGGATGTCCCCGGTGGCCTTCGTCGCGGGCCTCGTGCTCATCGTGCTGTCGAGGAGCCTCGAGGCGCGGGTCTCGGCGGCCGTCTTCACCCTCACCGCCGTCCTGCTGTTCGCCACCTCGGCGATCTACCACCGCGGGACCTGGTCACCGCGGGCGGCCGGGGTGCTCAAGCGGTTCGACCACTCGAACATCTTCCTCATCATCGCCGGCAGCTACACGCCCTTCGCGCTGCTCCTGCCCGGCCACGAGGGCCGGACCATGCTCATCATCGTGTGGTCGGGCGCGATCGTCGGGGTGTTGTTCCGGGTGCTCTGGGTGAGTGCCCCGCGGTGGCTCTACGTCCCGATCTACCTGGCCCTCGGCTGGGTGGCGGTGTTCTACATCGGACCCCTGGCGACCTACGGCGGAGCGGCCATCCTCACCCTGGTGGTGGTCGGCGGGGTGCTCTACAGCCTCGGCGCGCTCGTCTACGGCATCAAGGCCCCGAACCCCTCGCCCCGGTGGTTCGGGTTCCACGAGATCTTCCACAGCCTGACGATCCTGGCCTTCACGTCGCACTACATCGCGGCGTCGATGGCGCTGTACACCCACCCGTCCTGAGCCACCGTCAGGCGGGCGGGTCCTGGTCCTCCGGCCCGTGGCCGACGTCCCTCTCGTCGGCCTGCGGGTCGTCCTTGCCCCGGTGGGCGGCGTTCTGGCGGTAGGTCATCCGGCGCATCCGGGCGTTCATGTTCCGCATCAGCAGCCACAGGACGACGGCGAGGAAGACGAACCCGAGGAACGCGAAGAAGCCGGGGTCGGTGCTCGCGTAGACCAGGTCGGTGCGGGCCGGCGAGGCGACATCGAGGAAGGTCATGCCTGGCGCTCCTTGCGTGCGTCGAGAACGAGGGTGAGGCCGGGGCTGGTCGCCAGGGCGTCGGCCGCCCCGGCGTCGTCGGGCAGGCCCGCGAAGAGGTCGTCCTCCTCGTCGGGCACCCGGACGTAGGACGCGACGATCTCGTAGTCCTCGGTGGGCCACACCGACGCCTGGAGCTCCAGCGGCACCCGGAAGAACGTGCCGTCGGGGTCGATCTGGGTCGCGTGGGCGAGCAGGGCGGCGTCGCGCCGGCCGAACCAGTCGGCACAGTGGACCCGGGTGGAGATGCGGCGGACCGGCCGGTCCTGCCACCGCTCGAGCCAGTCCGCGTACGGACTCTCCTCGCCCAGCGCCAGCAGGGCCTGGTGGAACGCGATGATCCGGTCCTTGTTGAACCCCTGGTTGTAGTAGAGCTTGAGGGGCTGCCAGGCAGGTCCGGCGTGCGGGTATGCCGTGGGGTCGCCGGCCGCCGCGAAGGCCGCCACGGAGACGTCATGGGTCATCACGTGGTCGGGGTGCGGGTATCCGCCCTCCTCGTCGTACGTCGTCATGACATGGGGACGGAAGCGCCTGATCTCGCGGACCAGCGCCTCGGTCGTGACATCGAGCGGCTCGAGCGCGAAGCACCCGGCGGGCAGGGGGGGCGGCGGGTCGCCTTCGGGCAGGCCCGAGTCGACGAACCCCAGCCAGCTCTGCTCGACGCCGAGGATCGCCCGGGCCCGCTCCATCTCGTCGCGACGGACCTGGGCCAGGTCGCGCAGGACATGGATGTCGTCGGCGAGCCGAGGGTTGAGGATGTCGCCGCGCTCGCCCCCGGTGCAGGTGACGACGAGTACCGGGTGGCCGCCGTCCACATACTTCGCCATCGTCGCGGCACCCTTGCTGGACTCGTCGTCCGGGTGCGCGTGGACGCACATGAGCCGGAGTCGGTCGGACAACGTGAGACCCTTCGATCGTGCGGCGGGAGGCTTCCCCGACAATGGACCCGCACATCTTCTCATCCGCCCGCCGTCCGGGCCCGATCCCCGAAGGACCGGCATGCCGCTGCCCCGCCCCGCTCCCGGCACCCTCAAGTGGTGGATCGTCGGCGGCCTCTGGGTCGTCGTCGCCAGCGCGATCATCGTCTGGGTCGCCGTGGTGCGGATCCCGCAGCAGGTCTCGCCGCAGGTGACCGGCTTCGCCATCGCCACCGACGGCTCCGTCGTCGTCGACTACGACCTACGTCGCCCCGCCCACACGCCGGTGGACTGCGTGGTCACGGCCCTGGACTCCCATCACGGGCGGGTCGGCGCGGCGACCGACGCCGTCCCCGCGGGGGCCAGCGCCGGCATCGTCCACCGCACGGTGACGGTCCGGACCAGCTCGCCCGCGGTGACCGGTGTCGTCGACTCGTGCGTGCGCCGGGCGTCCTGAGCCGACGACCTCGCGAGCACCCCGGGGAGCTCGCGCCCCGGGCGTCGGCACGGCCCCCGTTCCGCCCGCGGGGGGGCGGGATCCGGGGTGAGCCCGGGTGTGGCCGCGGGTGGTTTGCTACGCTGGACCTTTGCACACGATCGGGTCTGGACCCCGACATACCCTGGCGAGGTCAGGAACCGGGTCCGGGCCCTTCGCCGTAACACCACCTCCCATCGACCGGCGGCACCCGCCCGAGATGGGGCATGAGCAAGGAGAACTGACGTGACCGAGACGGCCGGCAAGGCGACCTACCTCACCCAGGAGGCCTACGACCGACTGACCGGGGAGCTCTCGGAGCTCTCGGGTCCCGGACGCACCGACATCGCGAAGAAGATCGAGGCGGCTCGAGCCGAGGGGGACCTGCGCGAGAACGGCGGCTACCACGCGGCCAAGGAGGAGCAGGGCAAGATGGAGGCCCGCATCCGCCAGCTGACCCAGCTCCTCGACAACGCCATCATCGGCCACACCCCGGACGACGACGGGATCGTCGAGTCGGGCATGGTCGTCACGGTGGAGATGTTCGGGGACGAGGAGACGTTCCTGCTCGGCTCGCGGGAGATCGCCGACGCCTCGATGCAGGTGTACAGCGAGGCCTCCCCCATCGGGAGCGCCGTCAACGGCAAGCGGGTCGGCGACACGGCGACCTACGAGGCCCCCAACGGGCGGACCGTCGAGGTCAAGATCGTCCACACCTCCCCGTACAAGGGCTGAGCACCCCAGCCGTCCAGCGATCCGAGACGCGGTAGGTCCGCCAGCCGGGCCTACCGCGTCTCGCGTCCTGCTGCCACGATGCGAGGATGCCCCAGACATCGACCGCAGAGCTCGTCGACCAGGTCCGCCAGCAGTCCCTCGGCGACCTCCCCCGCCGCACCGCGGCCCGGATGCCCCACAAGGCGGCCGTCATCGACGGTGACACCAGGCTGACCTTCGCCGAGCTCGAGGAGGTCGTGGCCGGCACGGCTGCGGCGCTGGCCGAGGCCGGTCTCGGGATGGGCGACCGCCTCGCGCTGCTCAGCCACAACTGCTGGCAGTTCGCCGTGCTCGACTTCGCCACCGCCCGGCTCGGAGTGGTCCTCGTGCCGGTCAACTTCATGCTCGGACCGGCCGAGGTAGCCTTCATCCTCGACCACAGCGAGGCCACGGCATTCGTCGTCGAGGACGCGCTGGTGCCGGTGGCCGAGAAGGCACTGGCCGAGTCGCTCAGCCGGACGGTCCGCACCCGGGCGAGCATCCGGCACGGCTCGCAGGCCCTTCCCGACGGGTGGCTCGACGCAGGACAGTGGTTCGACCACCGCGGCACCGCACCCGAGGTCACCCTCCCCGACGACGCCCCGCTGCGGCTCATGTACACCTCCGGTACCGAGTCCCGGCCCAAAGGGACCCTGCTGTCCAGCCGGTCCCTGCTGTGGCAGTACGTCTCGTGTGTCGTCGACGGGCAGATGGACAGCGACGACGTCGACCTGCACACCCTGCCGCTCTACCACTGCGCCCAGCTCGACTGCTTCCTCGGCCCCGACGTCTACGTCGGGGCAACCTCCATCCTGCTTCCCGGGCCCGACCCGGCCATCGTCCTGGCCACCATCGAGCGGGAGAAGGTGACGAAGTACTTCGCACCGCCGACCGTGTGGATCGGCCTGCTGCGGTCCCCGGCGTTCGGGACGACCGACCTCTCCAGCCTGCGCAAGGGCTACTACGGCGCCTCGGCCATGCCCATCGAGGTGCTCCGCGAGATGCAGCAGCGGCTCCCCCAGGTGGCGCTGTGGAACTTCTACGGGCAGACCGAGATGGCCCCGCTCGCGACGATCCTGCGGCCACACGAGCAGCTCTCGCACGCGGGGTCGGCCGGTCGGGCCGGCCTCAACGTCGAGACCCGTATCGTCGACGACCTCGACGAGCGGGTCCCGGCCGGGACCGTGGGCGAGATCGTGCACCGGAGCCCGCACGCGACCCTCGGGTACTACAAGGACGAGCAGAAGACGGCCGAGGCCTTCCGAGGCGGCTGGTTCCACTCCGGCGACCTCGGCCACATCGACGACGAGGGTCACCTGCACGTGGTCGACCGCAAGAAGGACATGATCAAGACCGGCGGCGAGAACGTCGCCAGCCGCGAGGTGGAGGAGGCGATCTACACCCTTGACGGCGTCGCAGAGGTCGCCGTGTTCGGTGTGCCGCACCCCCGCTGGGTCGAGTCGGTGACGGCCGTCGTCGTGCCCAGGGCCGGCGTCACGCTGACGTCCGAGGCCGTCATCGCCCACGCGAAGGGGCTGCTCGCGGGGTTCAAGGTGCCGAAACACGTCGTCGTGGCCGACGCCCTGCCCAAGAACCCCAGCGGGAAGATCCTCAAGCGCGAGCTGCGCGCCGAGCACCACGACATCGCCGCCGGCGACGGGTGACCGGGCGAGCTCACGCGAGCTCGCGGAGCGCCTCGCCGAGGGCGGGGCGTGCCGTGACGAGCGAGGGGCCGTACCAGGTCAGCAGCCGCCCACTGACCAACCTGGTCCGGACGTGCTCGAACGCCTCCGGCCCGTCCGTCTGCGTGAACGGGTACGGCTCGTCCGGGAGCAGGACGGCGCCGGGGCCGCCCGCGGCGGCCCGGTCGAGGGCATCGAGGGCGACGTGGGGATAGCGCCCACCCTCACCACCGGTCCACACCTCCAGGCCGAGATGGGCGAGCACGTCGGCGGTGAACGTCGGGCGCCCGACGACCATCCAGGGGTCGCGCCAGACCGCCACGGCGACGCTGCCTCGGGGGACGGGCACCGGGCGGTCCCACATCCGGGCCGCCTCGGCGAGCCACGCCGGCTCCGGCCAGGCACACGCTCCGAGGAGGAGGCGGCGCATCGAGGAGAGCGCACCGGTGACCGACTCGACGTCGGTCACCCAGACGGGGATCCCCCGGGCCCTCAGCCGCTGCACGTCGACCCGGCGGTTCTCCTCCTTGTTGGCGACGACGAGGTCCGGGGCCAGCGCCTCCACGGCGGCCAGGTCGGGGTTCTTCGTGCCGCGGACCCTGGTCACCGCGAGGTCGGCCGGGTGGGTGCAGAAGTCCGTGGCACCGACCAGGGCGCCGGGGGCGGTCGCGGCGACGGCCTCGGTGAGGGACGGGACCAGGCAGACCACGCGGGTGACCCGCTCGGGTAGCTGCACGGCATGCCCGAGGTCGTCGGTGAGGGTGCGCACCGAGCCCGGCGCCCTCAGCGGGGGGCCATCCGCAGCGCCCCGTCCATCCGGATGACCTCACCGTTGAGGTAGTCGTGGTCGATGATCGCCAGCGCCAGCCGCGCGAACTCCTGCGGCCGGGCCAACCGCTGGGGGAACGGCACGCCGGCCGCGAGCCCCGCCCGGAACTCGTCGGAGACCGTCGCCAGCATCGGCGTGTCGACGATGCCGGGGGCGATGGCGCACACCCGGATGCCGTACTGGGCGAGGTCGCGCGCGGCGGGCAGGGTGAGGCCCACGATCCCGCCCTTGGATGAGCTGTAGGCCACCTGGCCCACCTGTCCGTCGAACGCCGCGATGCTTGCGGTGTTGACGATGACCCCGCGCTGGCCGTCGGCGTCCGGCTCGGTCCGGGCGATCGCCTCGGCAGCGAGCGCGAGGACCGTGAAGGTGCCGACGAGGTTGACCTCGATGACCGTGCGGTAGAGAGCCAGGTCGTGGACGCCCTTGCGGCCCAGGATGCGCGACGACGTGCCGATGCCGGCGCAGCTCACGACGGTGCGCAGCGGGTGTGCCGGGTCGCTGGAGGCCTGCCGGACCGCCGACCGCACCTGAGCCTCGTCGGTCACGTCGGTGACGACATAGGTGACCCCGTCGACGTCGGGCGCGTGCTCGACGCCGGCCGCGAGGTCGAGGGCGTAGACGTGCGCTCCGGCGGCGGCGAGCGCCTCGGCGGTCGCCCCGCCGAGCCCCGAGGCTCCACCGGTGACGACGGCTGACGTGCTGGCGAGCTGCATGGTGGTCCTCTCGATCGGTCAGACGTTGCGACGGTACTGGCCGCCGACCTCGAAGAACGCGTCGGTCACCTGTTGCAGCGAGCACACCCGGGCGGCCTCCATCAGCTCGGCGAACACGTTGTCCCCGCGCGTCGCGGCCTCCTTGAGCCGGACCAGGGCGGCCTCCGCCTCGTCGCGGTGGGCATCGCGGAAGGCCCGGACCCGGGTCAGCTGGGACTCCTTCTCCTCCTCGGTGGCCCGGGCGAGCTCGACATGCTGCGGCGTCCCGGTCTCACCCGGCCGCCGGAAGGTGTTGACGCCGATGATCGGCAGCGAGCCGTCGTGCTTGCGCTGCTCGTAGAGCATCGACTCGTCCTGGATCTTGCCGCGCTGGTACCCGGTCTCCATCGCGCCCAGCACCCCGCCGCGCTCGCTGATCCGGTCGAACTCGGCGAGCACCTCGGACTCGACGAGGTCGGTCAGCTCGTCGATGACGAAGCTGCCCTGGAGGGGGTTCTCGTTCATCGCGAGGCCCCACTCGCGGTTGATGATCATCTGGATCGCGAGCGCGCGGCGCACCGACTCCTCGCTCGGGGTGGTCACGGCCTCGTCGAAGGCGTTGGTGTGCAGGCTCTGGGCGTTGTCGTAGATCGCGATGAGCGCCTGCAGGGTCGTCCGGATGTCGTTGAAGTCCATCTCCTGGGCGTGCAGGCTCCGCCCGCTGGTCTGGATGTGGTACTTCAGCTTCTGCGCGCGCTCGTTGGCGCCGTACGTGTCGCGCATCGCGATCGCCCAGACCCGCCGGGCCACCCGCCCGATGACGGAGTACTCCGGGTCCATCCCGTTGGAGAAGAAGAAGGACAGGTTGGGGGCGAAGTCGTTGATGTCCATGCCCCGGGCGAGGTAGGCCTCGACATAGGTGAACCCGTTCGCCAGGGTGAACGCGAGCTGGCTGATCGGGTTCGCGCCGGCCTCGGCGATGTGGTACCCGCTGATGGACACCGAGTAGAAGTTGCGCACCTGGTTCTCGATGAACCACTCCTGGATGTCGGCCATCATCCGCAGCGAGAACTCGGTGGAGAACAGGCAGGTGTTCTGGCCCTGGTCCTCCTTGAGGATGTCGGCCTGGACGGTGCCGCGGACCTCGGACAGCGCCCGCGCCCGGATGCCGTGGGCCTCCTCGGCCGTCGGCTCGCGGCCGTGCTCGTCGCGGAACCGCTGCACCTGCTGGTCCATCACGGCGTTGAGGAAGAACGCGAGGATCGTCGGGGCCGGGCCGTTGATGGTCATCGAGACGCTCGTCGTCGGGGCGACGAGGTCGAAGCCGTCGTAGAGCGCGCTGATGTCCTCGACCGTGGCGACCGACACCCCGCTGGTGCCGACCTTCCCGTAGATGTCCGGGCGGGGGTCGGGGTCGCGGCCGTAGAGCGTCACCGAGTCGAAGGCGGTCGACAGCCGGGTCGCCGGCTGGCCCGCCGACAGCAGCCTGAAGCGCCGGTTGGTCCGGAACGGGTCGCCCTCGCCGGCGAACATCCGGGCCGGGTCCTCGTTGTCCCGCTTGAACGGGAAGACACCGGCGGTGAACGGGAAGAACCCCGGCAGGTTCTCCCGGCGAAGGAACGCGACCAGGTCACCGTGGTCGGTGTAGCGCGGCAACGCCACGCGGTTGATCTTGTTGCCGGACAGCGACTCACGGGTCAGCGGCGTGTGGATCTCCCGGTCGCGGATCCGGACGACCTGTTCCTCCCCGGAGTAGGACTGAATCACCGACGGCCACCGCTCGATCGCGAGGGCGACCTCGGTCGGGAGCTCCTCCCGGGCCTCGGTGAGCAGGCTGTCGACCGCGTGATCCTTGTGGCCCGCCGCCGCGAGCTCGTCGTCGACGGCCTCCAGGCGCTGCACGCGACGTGCCATGGCGGCATACCGCTCGGTGTCGTCGTGGTACCTGCGCACCGTCTCGGAGATCTCGGAGAGGTAGCGCACCCGCTGCGGCGGGACCACCTGTCGCAGCACGCTGGAGTGCCGGACGCTCACCGGAGCGAGCGTCCCCTGCCCGACGGCGAGCCCCTTGTCGCCCAGCCGGTCCCGGAGCTCCTGGTAGAGGGCGGTGACCCCGTCGTCGTTGAACGTTGCGGCCGAGGTGCCGAACACCGGCATGTCCTCGGGCCGGGACCCGAAGGCCTCCCGGTTGCGCACGAGCTGCCGGCCGACGTCGCGCAGGGCATCCATCGCCCCACGCCGCTCGAACTTGTTGATCGCCACCACGTCGGCGAAGTCGAGCATGTCGATCTTCTCGAGCTGGCTGGCGGCGCCGAACTCCGGCGTCATGACGTAGAGGTTGACGTCGGCATGCGTCGTGATGGCGGCGTCGCCCTGGCCGATCCCCGGGGTCTCGACGACGACGAGGTCGTAGGCCGCCGCGGTGAGGACCGAGATCATGTCGCCGAGCCCCTCGGGCACCTCGCGGCCACCGCGGGTCGCGACGGACCGGAAGAACACCCGGTCGCCGTCGAGCGCGTTCATCCGGATGCGGTCGCCGAGCAGTGCCCCGCCGCCGCGCCGTCGGGTGGGGTCGATGGCGACGACGGCGATGCGCAGCTTGTCCTGCTGGTCCACCCGGAGCCGACGGACCAGCTCGTCGGTGAGGCTCGACTTGCCGGAGCCGCCCGTGCCGGTGACCCCGAGGACGGGGGTGTTCCGGGCTGCGGCGGCTCGGCGGAGCTCGCCGAGGAGGACGTCGCCGAGGGCGCCGGTCTCGGCCCCGGTGAGGGCGCGGGCCACCGCGGCGCGGTCTGCGGAGAGGACGGCGTCGAGGTCGGCGGGCTGCGCGGCATACAGGTCGGTGTCGCAGTCGGCGATCACCTGGTTGACCATGCCCGGCAGGCCGAGCCGCTGCCCGTCCTCGGGACTGAAGATGTGGACGCCGCTGGCGCGCAGCCGCTCGACCTCGTCCGCGACGATGACCCCGCCGCCGCCGCCGACGACCTTGACGTGGCCGGCCCCCGCCTCGCGGAGAAGCTGGACGAGGTACTCGAAGTACTCGACGTGGCCCCCCTGGTAGGAGCTGACGGCGACACCCTGGACATCCTCCTCGACCGCGGCGTCGACGACCTCCTGGACCGATCGGTTGTGCCCGAGGTGGACGACCTCGGCCCCCTGGCTCTGCATGATGCGCCGCATGATGTTGATCGAGGCGTCATGGCCGTCGAACAGGCTCGACGCCGTGACGAGCCGGACCGGGTTCACCGGCACGTGCAGGACCGGCTCGAGGGGCTGCGGTCCGGAGTCCGGCTGGTCCGGCTGGGCCGGCCGGGCCGGCTGGGCCGGCTGGGCCGGCTCGAGGGGCTGCGAGGGGTGGGCGTCGGTGGTCATCTGGCTCCCGGTCGGGGTCTCGGCCACGCGGCGGCCGGTGGCCGGCCGGTGGCGTGGGGTCTCCCCCAAATAGTAGGACGTCCTACTATCTCGGTCCACCTGCCCGGCCCTCGGCCGGCACAGGTGAGCGGGCCACCCCGAGGGCGCAGCCTGCGCTCGGTGGCGCAGTCCCTGCCGGCAGGGGTGCGGGGTAGGTGGGTCCGGGGCGCGGCTCGGCGGCGGGTGGTCGGCAGGTGGGCGCCGGTGCGCGGCCGGTCACGCGGAGGCCCGGAAGCGCCGGCGGTATGCCGTCGGGGTGAGCCCGGTCCCCTGGGCGAGGTGGTGCCGCAGCAGGGCCGCCCCGCCCAGCCCCACCTGGTCGGCGACCGCCTCGACGGGCAGCTCGGTCTCCTCGAGCAACTCGCGCGCCCGGATCACCCGCTGGTCGGTGAGCCACTGGTGCGGCGAGCTCCCGGTCTCGGCAGCGAACCGGCGAGCGAAGGTGCGCTCCGACATCCCCGCCCGTCGGGCCAGTCCGGGGACGGTGTGCCGGTCGGCCAGGTTCTCGAGCATCCACGCCGTCACCGGGGTGAGACTCTCGGAGCCGAGCTCGGGGATCGGGTGGTCGATGAACTGGCGCTGGCCCCCGTCGCGGTGGGGCGGGACGACCATCCGCCGGGCGATCCGGGTCGCCACGGCGGAGCCGAGCTCCTCCCGGACCAGATGCAGACAGGCGTCGATACCGGCGGCGGTCCCGGCGCTGGTGATGACCCGGTCCTGCTCGGCGTAGAGGACCCCCGGGTCGACGCGCGCGGCGGGGTAGCGCTCGGCGAGCTCGGCGGCATACCTCCAGTGGGTCGTGCACGCACGGCCGTCGAGCAGCCCGGCCTCGCCGAGGGCGAACGCGCCGGAGCACACCGAGAGCACGTAGGCCCCTCGCCGGTGGGCGAGCCGCAGCTGCTCGACGACGCCGGACGCGGGGTGCCAGCTCGCGGTGGACGCGGGCACGGCGACCAGGTCGGCGCGCTCAGCAGCGGCGAGCGGCAGCGGCGCGGTGACCATCGAGCCGGTGGAGGTGTCCAGGGGGACGCCAGGACGCTCGGCGCAGACCAGGAACTCGACCGGTGGCACCCCGTCGTCGGTCCGGTCGACGCCGAAGACCTCGGCGAGAACGCCGAACTCGAACAGGGCGACCGGCTCCTGAAGCAGGACGGCGACGGTACGGAGCATGGCGTCAACTATGGCAGATTTTCGATGACATATGGCATTTCTGCCACTCGTGGCACGTTCTTTCTGTTCGTCAAGATACTGCCATGACCACCGACACGATCCTCACCGTCCTGCTCGCCGCCGCGATCACCGCCCCGCTCATCGCCCTCATGGAGCGCAGCCACCGCCGGGCCCGCGACACCGTCGACGCCTTCGGCCCCGGTGGCCGCCGTGGCACGGCAGCAGACCGCCGTCGCATCCTGGACGACCTGCGCGTCCTGGCGGGCTCCGACCCGGCTGGGCCCCTCCAGGGCAGCGAGCCCGCCCCGCGCCCCGGGACGCGCCCCGCCGGGGTGACCTCGCTCAGCCGCGTCCGCCCCCAGCCGTGCGCGGGCGGCGGGTCGCCGAAGGCCTGCTAACGGGACCCCAGGCCCGAGCAGGCAGAGGCATCACCTCGGTCCCGACGGCCCGCCGCGCAGGGCGCTGGCACCCCCGGCGGGACCCACGGCGGCCAGGCTCAGACGCCGCCCGCGCCCCCGGCGACGTCGTTCCCGCGCCCGTGGGGGGCAGCGTTGTACGGGTTCTGCCGGCCCTGCCAGGCGTCGCGCAGCTCGTCCTGGCCGCCGGCGGACCCGGCCTGCGAGCGGCGGTTCAGGATGATGGCGGCACCCGCCAGCAGCACGAGCACCACCACGGCCGAGATGATCCAGAACATCGCCCCTCCTCCAAGGGCCGCCTGCACCCTGGGTGTGCCGGCACGGGCCGGCCCTCAGGCCCGCGATGCGATCCAGCGTATGGCCTCGGCGTACCCCCGCACACCCTTTCCGATGACGGCGTGGTCGCACACGTCGGTGAGGAAGGAGTGGTGCCGGAACTCCTCGCGGGCCTGGATGTCGCTGATGTGCACCTCGACGGTGGGCACGGTCACGGCCGCGAGAGCGTCGCGCAGCGCCACCGAGGTGTGGGTGTAGCCGCCGGCGTTGATGACGAGTCCGGCGATGCCCCGCCGGCCCTCCTGCACCCAGTCGATGAGGGTGCCCTCGTGGTTGGTCTGCCGGCACTCGGCGACCAGTCCCGCCGCCTCGGCGGCCGCGCGGCATACCTCCTCGACGTCGGCGAGGGTCTGGCGGCCGTAGACCTCGGGCTCCCGCTCCCCCAGCAGGTTGAGGTTGGGCCCGTTGAGGACCAGCACCGTGCGTGCGCTCATGGCAGGCGAGTATGCCGTGTGCCGGGGTCACCTCGTCCGCGGCCCGGCGGACGAGGCCGGACTGGCTCGGTCGCCGTCCGGGCTGCACCGGCACGGTGAAGCCGAGGAAGTGCGCGCACGGGGGGACGACGGGGCGAGGACGACGACCCCGGCCCGCGCGGCCGACGCCCGGGCCCGGCCGAGGTTCCAGCCGAACAGGCCGTCGTGCGCGCTGGGCGCCACCCCGCCCAGGCCGCCCGGCCGGCCTGCCACGCGGCGAGCGGCTCGCGCCCCGGCCAGTCCGCCATGTCGGCCCGGTAGAGGGCGAGGTCCTCCGCGGGGCGCAGAGTGAGCTGCAGCTCGACCAGCGCGCCGTTGTCCAGGAGGCGGTCCAGGTCCTCGGGCCGGTAGGCCGGCCCCAGCCGGCTCCACAGGACGAGGTCGACGCTCGGCGCGACGGCCGCGGTGAGGTCGACCTGCAGGCCCGTCAGGTGCCGCACCACATCGAGCACGCCCGACGGTCGCTCGGCATCGAGCAGCTGGGCGCGCACGGCGATGCGCCGGGCCTGCTCCCGGGTCAGCTCGTGCCTGCGGGCCGACGCCATGGGCCTGTCTCGTCGAGGATGCGGTCGGCCCGCGCCGGACGTCGCACCGGCTCAGCGGCGCCGGCCGATGAGATAGCCGACGACGAGGGCCGCCAGCGCGACCGCCGTCCGCCCGGCATACTCGCGGACCAGCACCGGCAGGACCGTGCGGCCCAGGTCGATCGAGTCCTCCCGACGCCGCGGCGGGGCCGTCGCACCGGCCGGGCGCGGCGCGGGCCCAGGCGGTGCCGCCGCCGGCCCCGGTCCTGCGGAGGCGCCTTCCGCACCGATCGCCCCCTCGGCGCCGCCGCCCCGCTCCACGGGGCCGGCAGCGGGCGCTCCCGGCGCGGCGGAGACGTCGGCGCGCGGCTGCGCGAAGCGGCTCTCGATGCAGGCGACGAACTGCTGCAACAGCTTGTCGGACACGTCCTGCATGACGCCCCGGCCGAACTGGGCCGGCTTGCCGGTGACCGCGAGGTCCGTGACGACGTCGATCCGGGTGCCGGTCCCCGACGGCGCCAGCTGGATCGTCACGGTGGCGCCGGCCGTCCCGTTGCCGCGCTTGTCCTTGCCCTTCGCCTCGATGACCGCCCGGTGGGTGGTGTCGTCGCGGCTAAGGAACTGGCCGGCCCCGGCGTACACGAGGGCGATCGGGCCGAGCTTGACCTTGACCGTGCCGTTGAACCCCTCCTCGGTCGCCTGGGTCACCGTGGCGCCGGGGAAGCACTGCCCCACCCCCTCGAGGTCCATGAAGGTGGCCCACGCCGTGTCGATCGACGCGGGAACGGTGAAGTCGTGGGTCAGCTCCACCGGCTCACCCCCCCGCGGCCGCCAGGACGGCCCGTCTGGTGAGCACGGTGGCCAGATGTCGCCGATAGTCGGCGGTGCCGTTGAGGTCGCTCGGGGGGTGGGTGCCGTCGGCGGCCGCCTCGCAGGCACGGCCCACCGCGTCGGCCACCGCAGCCACCCCGACCAGGGCCGACTCGACCGCGGTGGCCCGCAGCGGCGTCGAGCCCATGTTGGTCAGGCCGATCTTCGCCTGCGCGATGGTGCCTCCCTCCGCACGCACGGTCGCCGCGACCGCGACGATCGACCACTGGTGGGAGACTCGGACGAACTTCTCGTAGCGCGCGCCCCACCCCGTGTGCTTGGGGATGCGGACGGCGGTGAGGATCTCCCTGTCGCCCACCGCCGTCTCGAACAGGTCGCGGAAGAACTCGCCCGCGGCCACGGTGCGCTCGCCCCGGGTGCCGGCGATGACCAGCTCGGCGTCGAGGGCCAGCACCGGCGCGCCGACGTCGCCGGCCGGGTCGGCGTGCACCAGGGCCCCGCCGATGGTGCCCCGGTGCCGGATCTGCGGGTCGGCGACCTCGCGCAGCGCCGCCGCCAGCAGCGCCGCGTGCCGGCCGACCAGCGGGTCGGCGATGATGTCCGAGTAGGCCGTCATCGCACCGATGACGAGGGTGTCGCCGTCGTCGCGCACCCCCCTCAGCTCCTCGATCCGGCCGAGGTCGACGACCACGTCGGGCGCGTTGAGGCGCAACCTCAGGATGGGCAGCAGGGACTGGCCGCCGGCGAGGACCTTGACGTCGTCACCGGCGCCCGCCAGGGCGGCCAGGGCGTCGGCGACCGAGGTGGGTGCCACGTAGTCGAAGGCTGCGGGGATCACCGGACGTCTCCCTTCTCGGGCTCGCTCGCATCGAAGTGCGGGGCAGCCGCCGCATGCCTGGGCTCGGCCTGGAGCCCGCCGGCGGACCGGATGGCGGTGAACACCCGCTCGGGGGTACACGGCATCTCGATGTCGTTGATCCCCATCGGTCGCAGCGCATCGACGATGGCGTTGACGACCGCCGGCGTCGAGGCGATGGCCCCGGCCTCGCCCACCCCCTTGGTGCCGAGCGTGTTGGTCGTCGAGGGCGAGACCGTGTGGTCCGTGACGAGGCTGATCGTGTCGGCCGCGGTCGGCAAGGTGTAGTCGACGAACGACCCGCTGACGAGCGTGCCGTTCTCGTCGTACTCGGCTCCCTCCCACAACGCCTGAGCGATGCCCTGGACGATGCCGCCGTGTTCCTGGCCGGCGACGATGACCGGGTTGACGATGACGCCGACGTCGTCGACGGCGACGTAGCTCCTCATCCGGGTTGCACCGGTCTCCGTGTCGACCTCCATGGCGCACAGATGCGTCCCATGCGGGAAGGAGAAGGTGTCGGCGTCGACGGTGGCGTCGGAGTCGAGGTTGGGCTCCACGCCGTCAGGAAGGTTGTGGCCCGTCCACGTCGCAAGGGCGACCTCACCGAGCGCCACGGCCCGGTCCGTCCCGCGGACTGCGAACCGACCGTCGGCGAACTCCAGGTCGTCCACGTTCGCCTCGAGCAGGTGCGCGGCGATCGGCCTGGCCTTCTCGATGACCTTGTCGGCCGCTCGGACGAGCGCCTCGCCGCCGACGACCAGGGACCGCGAGCCGTACGTGTCCAGGCCCTTGGGGACGACCTGGGTGTCCCCATGAAGGACCTCGACGTCCTCGAACGCCACGCCCAGCCGGTCGGCGACGATCTGGCTCCACGCCGTCTCGTGCCCCTGGCCGTGCGGGGTGGCGCCGGAGAGGACCTCGACCTTGCCGGTGGCCAGCATCCGGATGGCCGCGTGCTCCCAGCCACCCGCGCCGTAGTTGAGGGCGCCGAGGATGCGGGACGGGGCGAGCCCGCACATCTCGGTGAACGTCGAGACGCCGATGCCCAGCTGCACCGGGTCGCCGGCGTCCCGCCGGCGTTGCTGCTCGGCGCGGAGCTCGTCGTAGCCGAACAGCTCCTTGGCCCGAGCCGTCGCGGCCTCGTAGTTGCCGGAGTCGTAGGTCATCCCGGCCACGCTGGCGAAGGGGAACTCCTCGTGCCTGATCCAGTTCTTCTCGCGGATCTCGATCGGGTCGACGCCCAGCTCGGCGGCCAGCTCGTCCATGATCCGCTCGATGGCGTATGTGGCCTCGGGGCGACCCGCGCCGCGGTAGGCGTCGACCCAGGTCTTGTTCGTCAGGACGGTCTGGCAGTTGAACTGGTAGGCGGCGAACTTGTAGATCCCGTTGAACATCCACGCCCCCAGCACCGGGACGCCGCCGCCCAGGATGGCGACATACGCGCCCAGGTCGGCGAGCAGGTCGACCTTGAGCCCGGTGACCCGTCCGTCCCTGGTGGCGGCCAGCGTCAGGGTCTGCCACTGGTCCCTGCCGTGGTGGCAGGAGATCATCGTCTCCGAGCGCGTCTCGGTGAACTTGCACGGTCGGCCCAGCCGCCGCGCGACCGCGAGGGTCGCGAACTCCTCGGGGGTGGTCTGCAGCTTGCCGCCGAAGCCTCCGCCCACGTCCGGGGCGATGACCCGGACCTTGGACTCCGGCAGCCCGGTGGTGGCGGCGATGAGGAACCGGAGGATGTGGGGGATCTGGGTGGCCGACCAGACGACGATCTGCTCCCCGGTGGGGTCGACGACGACCGACCGGGGCTCCATGAACGCCGGCACCAGCCGCTGCTGGCGGTAGTGGCGCTCGATGAGGACACCGTTCTCGCGTGCCTCGGCGATGGCCGCCTCGACGTCCCCGCCGGTGCCGGCGGCGGCCGAGTCGAGCTGCCAGAAGGCCGAGCGGTTGGTGCCCAGTTGGGGGTGGGCCAGCACCTCGTCCTTCATCGCCTCCCGGGCGTCGAGCACGGCCGGGAGCTCCTCGTAGTCGACGTCGACCAGCTCGGCGGCATCGCGTGCGGCGGTCACGCTGCGCGCGACGACCACCGCCACGATCTCACCGGCGCAGGCGACGTGGTCCACCGCGACCGGCAGATGGGTCGGGGTCTTCTGCTCGGCGTTGAGCGGCCACGCGTTGGCGATGACACCCTGGCCGTCCTGCAGGTCGGTCCCGGTGAACACCGCCACGACCCCAGGCGCCGCCTTCGCCGCCTCCACGTCGATGTGCGTGATGGTGGCGTGCGCGAAGGGGCTGCGGACCATGACGAGGTGGAGCATGCCCGGGAGGGTGATGTTGTCGGTCCACCGGGTGCGGCCGGTGACGAGGCGCTGGTCCTCCTTGCGCTTGCGTGCGGCGCCGATCTCGGTGGCCGGGCGGCTCTCGGTGACCGTCATGAGCCGGCCCCTGCCTGCAGGGCGACCGGCTGGTCAGCGGCGGCGGCCGCCTGCTGCACCGCCTTGACGATGTTGTGGTAGCCGGTACAGCGGCACAGGTTGCCCTCGAGCCCCTGCCGGATCTCGCTCTCGGTCGGCTGCGGGTTGTCGGCGAGCAGGTCGAGGCTCTGCATGATCATCCCGGGGGTGCAGTACCCGCACTGGAGGGCGTGGTTGTCGTGGAACGCCTGCTGCATCGGGTGCAGCTCGCCGTTCGTCGCGAGCCCCTCGATCGTCGCCACCTCGCCCCCGTCGGCCTGGACGGCGAGCACGTTGCACGACTTCACGGACCGGCCGTCGAGGTGGACCGTGCACGCCCCGCAGTTGCTGGTGTCGCAGCCCACCACCGTTCCGGTCTTCCCGAGCGTCTCCCGGAGATAGTGGACCAGAAGCGTGCGCGGCTCGACGTCGTCGGAGTAGCTCACTCCGTCGACGGTGACGGTGATGCGAGTCATCGTTGACTCCTTCGCCTGGCGAACGTGGGTAGTGGCGATCCTCGCGGCTGCGGGCCGACGTGGCAAGGCTCACCAGGACGGTCTCGGCGAACTCCCAGGCACCGGGTCGCGGGGCTCAGCCGCGTGGTGGTGGATGGCCCCGCCGGTGGTCCCCAGCCGCTCCCCACCGCCGCCCCACTGCAGGGCGATGATCTCGGCGGCGATGCTCACCGCGGTCTCCTCGGGAGTCCGGGCGCCGAGGTCGAGCCCGATGGGCGAGGACAGCCGGGCGATCTCGTCGTCGGTGACCCCCGCCTCGTGAAGCCGCACGATGCGGTCCTCGTGGGTGCGCCGCGACCCCATGGCACCGACATACGCAACCTCCGGCAGACGCAGCGCGACCTGGAGGACCGGCACGTCGAACTTCGGGTCATGGGTGAGGACGGTGATGACGGTCCTGCCGTCGACCCGGCCCGCCTGCGCCTCGGCCTCGAGGTAGCGGTGCGGCCACTGGACGACGACCTCCTCGGCGGCGGGGAACCGGCGCGAGGTGGCGAACACCGGGCGGGCGTCGCAGACCGTCACTGCGTAGCCGAGGAAGCGTCCCACGTGGGCCACCGCCGCGGCGAAGTCGATCGCCCCGAACACCAGCATCCGCGGCCGCGGGGCGAACGACGACACGAACACCCGCATCCCCTCACCCCTGCGCTCGCCCGCGGGCCCGTAGGTGAGGGTCTCGGTGCGGCCGGCGGCGAGCAGCCCCCGTACGTCGTCGGCGACGGCGTCGTCGGCGCGGGGCGACCCGAGCGAGCCCGAGCGTTCGACGGCGGCACCCTCGGGGCGGACGACGAGCCGGCGCCCCACCCAGGTCGCCTCGGGGTGCTCGACCACCGTCGCGACGGCCACGGGCCGCTCGGCCCGGAGGTCGGCCGCGACCTCCCCCAGGTCGGGGAAGCTCTGCCTGGACACCTTGTCCACGAAGACGTCCAGGATTCCGCCGCAGGTCAGGCCGACGGCGAAGGCGTCATCGTCGGAGACGCCATATCGTTGGAGCACCGGGGCTCCCGAGGACAGGACCTCCTGGCAGAGCTCGTAGACGGCACCCTCGACACACCCACCCGAGACCGACCCCACGACCTCGCCGCCGGGCCCGACGAGCATGGCTGCCCCGGGCGGGCGGGGAGCCGAGCGGAACGTCGCCACGACGGTCCCGACCCCGACCTCCTCGCCGGCCTCCCACCACTGGAGCAGCTCGGTCAACACCTCACGCACGGCCTACCACCTCGATGAGCTCCTCGAACGCCGCGAACGAGTGTCCCGCGACGAAGTCGTCGACGTGCGGCAGCACGGCGACGATGCCCTGCTGCACCGGCTGGTAGCCCGCCAGCCCACGGTGCGGGTTGGCCCAGACGACCCGGTGTGCCACCGCCCGCAGCCGGCGGACCTGCTCGCCGAGCGCCTCGGCACCCCCGCGCTCCCATCCGTCGCTCACCACGACGACGACGGCCCCACGAGCCATCCCCCGGCGGCCCCAGCGCCCGAGGAACGCGGCGAGCCCGTCGGCCAGCCGGGTCCCGCCCGACCAGTCGGGCACCGTCTCGCCCGTGGCGGCGAGGGCCCGGTCGGGATCGCGGTGGCTGAGTGGCCTGGTGACGTGGGTGAGCCGGGTGCCCAGGGTGAAGACCTCGACGGGCGCCCCGGACCGGCAGTAGGCGTGGCCGAGCCGCAGCAGGGCATCGGCGTAGCTGCTCATCGACCCGGACACGTCGATGAGGAGCACGACCCGCCGCGGGCGCCGGCCGCGGCGGCGGTAGCGGATCGTCCCCGGCTCCCCCATCCGCTGCAGCGTGGAGCGCAGCGTCCGCCGGGCGTCCACCCGGCCCCGGCGCCAGGGCGTATGCCGGTGGGCCCGGCGCCGTGGCGCCCGGGGCAGCAGAGCGGCGAACGCCTTCTCGAGGACCTGCCGTTCGGCGGCGGTGAGGGTGGCCAGGTCCCGGTGGCGCAGCGTCTCCATACGGCTGGCCATGGCCTGCTGGGTCCGGGTGTCGGTGCCGCCGTCGGCGCCGTCGCGTGCCTCCGCGGCCAGGTCGGCCATGGTCGTCGTGGCGGACGGCCTCGCGCGCGGCGTGGTTCCGGCCCGCTCGAGGCCGAACCAGGCGGCATACACGAGGTCGTAGCGCTCGAGGTCGGCCGGTGAGCCGCACAGCGTGGCCCGGCCGGCGACATACGTGCCGACCGGGTCCTGCAGGCCGACCTCGGCCACGGCCTCGAGGTAGGTACGCTCCCGTTCGGCGCTGACCCGGACCCCCGCGGCCCGGAGGGCGCGGGCGAAGCCGAGCAGCACCTCCTCCGCAGGGCGGTGGACCGGTGCCCGCTCGGTCATCGGGCCAGCACCTTGTCCAGGGCGCGCCTGACCCGCTCGGCGTCCTCGCGGTACTTCACCGCGACTCCCAGCGTCGATGCCGCCACCTCGGTGTCGAGCTCGCGGGCGCCGAGCTCGTGCAGCGCCCGGGCCCAGTCGAGAGTCTCGGCGACGCCCGGCGGCTTGAGCAGCTCGCCGTCGGAGCGGATGACCTGGACGGCGCGCACGACCTGCTCGGCGAGGGCAGCGGAGACCTCCGGGGCCCGCTCGCGCAGGATCGCGAGCTCCCGGGCGATGCCGGGGTGGTCGATCCAGTGGTAGAGGCAGCGGCGCTTGAGGGCGTCGTGCAGCTCGCGGGTCCGGTTGGAGGTGAGGACGACGACGGGCGGGGTGGCCGCCGACACGGTGCCGAGCTCGGGGATGGTGACCTGCCACGTGGAGAGCACCTCGAGCAGGAACGCCTCGAACTCGTCGTCGGCCCGGTCGATCTCGTCGACGAGGAGGACGACCGGGCTCTCCCGCAGGGCGCGCAGCACCGGGCGGGCCAGCAGGAAGCGGTCGTCGAACAGGCTCTCCTCCACCTCCTCGACGGTGCTCGCGGCCCCGACGACGGCCTCGAGGGCGCGCACGTGCAGGATCTGCCGGGGGAAGTCCCAGTCGTAGAGCGCCTGGGTCGAGTCGATGCCTTCGTAGCACTGGAGGCGGATGAGCGGCAGGTCCGCGGCCCCGGCGATCGCCTCGGCCAGGGCCGTCTTGCCGGTGCCCGGCTCCCCCTCCATGAGCAGGGGGCGGCCGAGCCGCAGGGCCAGCCAGGTGACGGTCGCCAGGGCGTCGTCGGCGAGGTAGCCCGTCGCCGCGAGGCCCTGGGCCAGCTCCGTCGCGGAGGCGAAGGCCGTCCGGGGGTCCATGGCCACAGCATTACCGACAACGCCGGGTGGCGGTAGGTCCGCGGCCCGGCAGCCCGGGAACCCGGCGTCAGCCAACGTCGGCCGGGCGGTCGAGGTCGCGGCCCGTGGCGAGGTCGCCGCACTCGACGAGCCGGACCGCGCGCCGGGCGAGGTAGGCGCGGGCGCCCTGGTCCCCCTGGGCCTGCCGGGCCACCCCGGGCCAGTGCCGCCGGCCGAGGAGGACAGGGTGACCTTCGCCACCATGGTAGGCGGCCCGGACCAGCGCGGAGGTGGGGTCGGCGGGATCGGCGGCTGCGATCACGCGGGCCACGACCTCGGCCGTGATGTCAGCCAGGTCGACGAGGGTGACGAGCGAGGCGTCGGCCTCGAGCGGGCTCACGGCCGCCAGCCCGGCGCGCAGCGAGGCCCCCATGCCCTCGGCCCAGCCCCGCTCCTCGACGACCCGCGCACCGAGTCGCTCCCCGAGCGCCCCGACCCGCTCGGCCGCGGCCCCGACGACGACGACGACCTCCGAGCAACCGCCTTGGCGCACAACGGAAACGGCGCTCTCGAGAAGCGTCGGACCCGTCGCCTTGAGCCGGATCAGAGCCTTGGGGCCGCCCATCCGCCGCCCGCGCCCGGCGGCCAGGACGAGGCCCACCACCCGCGCCGGGCAGGGCGAGGAGTCGGCGACGGCCATCGGCCCAGACTCGCACATCGACCCGCCGCGTGGGGCTGCGCCGGGTGACCGGTCCGCGGGGGCGCCGCGCACCCATCCGGCGCAGAGGCGCGGAGGCTACCGGACGAGCGAACGGGGCGGTCGGTCGGCAAGGTGTGGCGCAGACGACACTCGATTAATTTCTCAACTACTACAGAACGTCATAGATTGAAGGAACAACAACGCACGACGCGAAGCCCCGACCGGGCGGCGCACCAAGGGACAGGAACACACCATGCGTAGCATTCTCGACAAGCTCATCTCCTGGACCGGCCTCGTTCTCGCGGCCGTCCTTCTCGTGGCCGGGGGGCTGCTCACCTGGGCCTCCTCGTTCGCGAACCAGAGCGTCCACGACCAGCTGTCGATGCAGCAGATCACGATGCCCGCCGGCCCAGCGCTGGCCACCCCGGACATGAAGAAGTACCTCGGCCAGTACGCCGGACAGCCCATGGCCACCGGTGCCCAGGCCAAGGCCTACGCCGACCACTTCATCCTCGCCCACATGAACGAGGCCTCCAACGGCAAGACCTACGCGCAGGTCAGCACCGCCGCCATGGCCGCGGCCAAGGCCGACCCGACCGCCCAGGCGACGACCGACCTGCAGAACCTCAAGCAGACGCTGTTCCAGGGCAACACCCTGCGGAGCATGCTGCTCACCGCCTATGCCTTCGGGACCCTGGGCATGATCGCCATGTACGCCTCGATCGCGGCCTACGTCGGCGCCCTCCTCATGCTGGTGCTCGGCCTGCTCGGCCTGCGCCACGCCAAGAGCGTCGAGACGGTGCCAGCAGGACGGCTGGTGCCTGCCGCGGCCTGACGCCCATCCCCTCCCCTGCGCGGGCGTCGCCGCACCACGAAAGAGACGAGGCCCCGGACCCACCGGTCCGGGGCCTCGCCGCGCCGGCGGTCAGGCGCTTCGGCGCAGCGCGGCCGGCAGGAGCTCGGCGGCACCCACCGGCCAGGCCAGTGGGTGCGACCCCAGGTTGACCAGGAGCGGGACCTGCTCGGTGCACCACGGCGAGACCGACCGCCGGCCCTCCAGGACGTCCGCCGCGAACCCGGTCCACGACGCCCACTCGAGGTCTGCCACCTCGGCCGGGTCGGGCGTGAGCGCCGGTCGTCGGTCCACCCGCGCCACCAGGACGGGGCAGAGCTCGTTCTCGGCGACCCCGGCCATCTCGGCGCGGTAGCGGAAGTCGGGCAGCACCAGCGCGACGTCCTCGGGCGCGAGCCGCAGCCCGAGCTCCGCCGTGGCGCGGCGGCATACCGCGTCCACCAGCGGCTCCTCCGGCGCCGGGTGCCCGCAGAAGGAGTTGGTCCACACCCCCCCGAAGGTGCGCTTGTCCGCGGCCCGCCGGGTGAGCAGGACCTCTCCGGCGGGGTCGAGGACGTAGCACGAGAAGCCGAGGTGCAGGGGGGTGTGCCTCGCGTGGACGGTGGCCTTGTCGGCGGTGCCGACACGACGGCCGGCCTCGTCGACGAGCACGACGAGCTCGGGTTGGCGGTCGGTCTGCGGCACGCTGGTCCACCCTTCGGTCTGCCCGGGGCCGAGCGCGGCGAGCGCCATCCAGCCGGGTCTGGCAGGGTACCTCGACCTGGCGTGCGAGGATGACCGGATGGCCAGAACCATCGCGACCACGACTGCCGTCGCTGCCGACGGGCTCGCCGCCTTCGTCGGTCCCCGGCACCACATGGTCCTCGTCACCGCGCGCTCGGACGGGTCGCCGCAGACCTCCCCGGTGACCGGGGGCCTCGACGACGCCGGCCGCATCGTGATCTCGAGCTACCCCGAGCGGGCCAAGTCGCGCAACGCCCGGCGCCGCCCCGCGGTCAGCGTGCTCGTGCTGTCGGACGACTTCGGGGGCCCCTGGATCCAGGTCGACGGGACCGCCGAGGTGCTCGACGTCCCGGATGCCGTCGACGCGCTCGTCGACTACTACCGCACCATCGCCGGCGAGCATCCCGACTGGGACGAGTACCGCCAGGCGATGCTCGACCAGCGCAAGTGCCTCGTCCGGGTGACGCCCCGGCGGTGGGGACCGGTCGCGACGGGCGGCTTCCCTGCCGACCGCGCCTGACGGCGGTGCGTGCCGGGCCTGCGGCCCGGCTGCCGGCCGGTCGGTTCAGCGCGGGCTGGGATGGCTCCAGCGGTGCAGGCGGCTGCCCTCCTCGACGAGCGGGTCGCCGTGCCCGGCGCCGTTGACCAGGCGGTTCAGCCGAGCGGTCGCCCTCCAGTACTGCTCGTCGCGCCAGTCGACCGGCTGGGCCGCGGACCCGCCCCGGGGCAGGCAGACGTACCTCAGCTGCAGGGTCTGGGAGCGGTCCACCGCACTGAGGTAGGTCAGGGTGGCTCCGAGGAGCGGGCGACCACGACGTCTGACCCGGCGCAACGCGAGCCCGGCGACCAGCTCGACGGGCAGCCGGTAGACCAGCTCTCCCGGACCCACCCGACGGTCGCGCCCGCCGACCCGAGCGAGCACCAGCGTCGAGGCTCCGTCGACGAGGCCGAACACGGACGAGCCCGAGAACATCCCCCCGCGGGACACCGTCTCGAGCAGGCCGGTCACACCATCTGCTGACCGCTCGACCAGCCATCCGGCCAGGCGGCCGCGCGCGACGTTCACGTCAACCATCCCCTCCGGACGTGTTCCGATCCGACGAGGCTATCCGCGCCCGCCCCGGACGTCTCGCCGACCGGTGCGGAGTCGGCTTCATCACAACGCGGGGCGCCGGGCGGCAGCCGGCTCGGCCGCCCGGGCCGCCGCACGGCTCGGTCACGATCGGACCGGACGAGCGACGCAGACCCCTTGACAGCGTGGATGTTAACGCTCACAATTCCGTGTTAGCGCTAACACTGCCACCCGCAGGCGCCCCGCTCTCGAGCCGCTCACCGAGGAGCCCCCGCAATGACGCACCGTGAACCAGAGGACACCTACGTCGTCGGCGTCGACTTCGGGACCTTGTCGGGGCGGGCCCTGGTGGTCCGCGTGAGCGACGGCGCGGAGGTCGGGACCGCGGTGCACGAGTACGAGCACGCGGTGGTCGACACCGTCCTGCCCGGCACCGGAGAGGCCCTGCCGCCGGAGTGGGCCCTGCAGGTCCCCGCCGACTACGTCGCCGTCCTGCGGACCGCGGTGCCGGAGGCCGTCGCTGTGGCGGGGGTGGACCCCGCATCGGTCGTGGGGATCGCAACCGACTTCACGGCGTGCACGATGCTGCCGGTGCTGGCGGACGGCACCCCGCTCTGCGAGACCGCGGAGTTCGCCAGGGACAAGCATGCCTACGTCAAGCTCTGGAGGCACCACGCCGCGCAGGGCCAGGCCGACCGGATCAACGCCCTCGCGGAGCAGCGGGGGGAGCGATGGCTGCCGCGGTACGGCGGCTCCATATCCGCCGAGTGGGAGTTCGCCAAGGCCCTACAGGTCCTCGAGGAGGCGCCCGCGGTGTATGCCGCGATGGACCATTTCGTCGAGGCGGCGGACTGGATCGTCTGGCAGCTGTGCGGGCGGTACGTCCGCAACGCCTGTACCGCCGGCTACAAGGGCATCCTCCAGGACGGCAGGTACCCCGAGGACGAGTTCCTCTCGATGCTGAACCCGGGCTTCGCGGGCTTCGTCACCGACAAGCTCGCGCACGAGATCGGCCGGCTCGGCGACGCGGCCGGCACGCTCACGGCGCAGGCGGCACGGTGGACCGGCCTGCCCGCGGGGATCGCCGTCGCCGTGGGGAACGTGGACGCGCATGTCTCGGCCGCGGCGGCGCAAGCCGTCGAACCGGGCCAGATGGTCGCGATCATGGGCACCTCCACCTGCCACGTCGTCAACGGCGCCGACCGCCGCGACGTCCCGGGAATGTGCGGCGTCGTCGACGGTGGGATCGTCGCCGGGCTGTGGGGCTACGAGGCCGGCCAGTCCGGGGTCGGCGACATCTTCGCCTGGTTCGCCCGCACCGGCGTGCCGCCGGAGTACCACGAGGCCGCTGCCGCACGCGGCCAGAGCGTCCAGGAGTACCTCACCGAGCTCGCCGCGGCCCAGCCCATCGGCCGACACGGCCTGCTCGTGCTCGACTGGCACAGCGGCAACCGCTCCGTGCTGGTCGACCACGAGCTCTCGGGCCTGGTGGTCGGGCAGACCCTGGCCACCCGGCCGGAGGACACCTACCGCGCGCTGCTCGAGGCCACGGCATACGGCACGCGGGTCATCGTCGAGTCCTTCGTCTCGGCAGGCGTGCCCATCACCGAGCTCGTCGTTGCCGGCGGCCTGCTGCGCAACCCGTTCCTCATGCAGGTCTATGCCGACGTCCTCGACCTGCCGCTGTCCGTGGTGACCTCCGAGCAGGGGCCCGCACTGGGGTCGGCCATCCACGCCGCTGTCGCCGCCGGCGCCTACCCCGACGTCCCCAAGGCCGCCGGGCACATGGGCCGACGCCGGGTCGCGGCATACCGGCCCGTCGCCGAGAACGTGGCGGCCTACGACGAGCTGTTCGCCGAGTACCTCGCCCTGCACGACCACTTCGGACGCGGTGGCACCGACGTCATGCGCCGCCTGAAGACCATCCGCAGGAGGGTCTCGTGACCGCCGTGGTGCCGGCCTCGGTCCGCGACGTGGTCGAGGCGGTCCGGGTGGACGTCGCCCGGCTGCACGCCGAGCTGGTCCGCTACGGCCTCGTCGCCTGGACGGCCGGCAACGTCTCGGGCCGGGTTCCTGGGACGGACCTGTTCGTCATCAAGCCGTCGGGCGTCTCCTACGACGACCTCACGCCCGAGGCCATGGTCGTCTGCGACCTCGACGGCACGCTCGTCGAGGGCAGCAACGCGCCGTCCTCGGACACCGGCGCCCATGCCTACGTCTACCGGCACCTGAGCGAGGTCGGTGGCGTCGTGCACACCCACTCGACGTACGCCACGGCCTGGTGCGCCCGCCGCGAGCCCATCCCGTGCATCGTGACGATGATGGCCGACGAGTTCGGTGGCGACATCCCCGTCGGCCCCTTCGCCCTGATCGGCGACGACTCCATCGGCCGGGGGATCGTCGAGACCCTGCGCGCCCATCGGTCCCGCGCGGTGCTCATGGCCGGGCACGGGCCGTTCGCGATCGGGTCCAGCGCCAGGGAGGCCGTCAAGGCCGCCGTGATGCTCGAGGACGTCGCCCGGACCGTGCACGTCGCGCAGCAGTACGGCCCCATCGACCGGCTGGACCCCGTGGACGTCGACAACCTCTACGCGCGGTACCAGAACGTGTACGGACAGAAGGGAAACGGCAGCCGATGAGCCCCACCACGCAGATCTGGTTCCTCACCGGGAGCCAGGGCCTCTACGGGCAGGACGTCCTCGACCAGGTCACCGCCCAGTCCCGGGTGATCTCCGACGCGCTCGGAGCCGCTCCCGAGATCCTTCCCGAGATGGTCGCCAAGCCCGTCCTCACCGACGGGGACGCGATCCGGCGGGTCATGCTCGAGGCGAACGCCGACGACCGCTGCGTCGGCGTCGTCGCCTGGATGCACACCTTCTCCCCGGCCAAGATGTGGATCTCCGGGCTCGAGCGCCTGCAGAAGCCACTGCTCCACCTGCACACCCAGATCAACCGCGACCTTCCGTGGGCCAGCATCGACATGGACTTCATGAACCTCAACCAGGCCGCCCACGGCGACCGCGAGTTCGGCTACGTCCAGACCCGGCTCGGCGTGGCTCGCAAGACGGTTGCGGGTCACGTCACCGATGCCGCCGTCATCGCGGGCGTGGCCACCTGGGCGCGAGCGGCCCTCGGGCTGGCCGCCGTCCGGTCCCTGCGCCTGGTCCGGTTCGGCGACAACATGCGCAACGTCGCCGTCACCGAGGGCGACAAGGTCGAGGCGGAGCGACGCCTCGGGGTCTCGGTCAACACCCACGGTGTCAACGACCTCGTCGCCGTCGTCGACACGGTCGGCGAGCAGGACATCGACCTGCTCACCAAGGAGTACGAGTCGCTGTACGACGTGGTGCCGGAGCTGCGCCCCGGCGGCGCACGCCACGACTCGCTGCGGTATGCCGCTCGTGTCGAGCTGGGGATGCGGGCCTTCCTCACCGACGGCGGCTACCACGCCTTCACGACGAACTTCGAGGACCTCGGCGGCCTGCGGCAGCTGCCCGGCCTGGCGGTCCAGCGCCTCATGGCCGACGGCTACGGCTTCGGCGGCGAGGGCGACTGGAAGACCTCGGTCCTGGTGCGCACCCTCAAGGTGATGGGCCAGGGGCTGCCCGGGGGCACGTCGTTCATGGAGGACTACACCTACCACCTCGAGCCGGGCCGCGAGCTCATCCTCGGCGCCCACATGCTGGAGGTCTGCCCGTCCATCGCGGCGGACCGCGCCCGCGTCGAGATCCACCCCCTCGGCATCGGCGGCCGCGAGGACCCGGTCCGACTGGTCTTCGACGCCGCTCCCGGCGACGGGGTCGTCCTCGGCATGGCCGACATGGGCGACCGGCTCCGACTCATCGGCAACGCGATCGAGGTCGTCCCGCCACTGGAGGCGCTGCCCCGGCTGCCCGTCGCCCGCGCCGTCTGGGCCCCGCGCCCCGACCTGCGGACCTCCACCACGTCGTGGCTCACGGCCGGGGGGCCCCACCACACGGTCCTCTCCACGGCGCTGGACCGCGAGCACCTCGACGACTTCGCCGAGATGGCCTCCCTCGAGCTCGCCTTCATCGACGACACCACCACCATCCGGGGCTTCGCCCGGGAGCTGCGGTGGAACAACGCCTACCACCGGCTCGCCCAAGGTCTGTGACCGGGGCGGACGTGGGCCGGCCGCCCACCACGTCCCGCGACACCAACACCGCACACCAGCAGGACCAGGGGCCTGAACCTCAGACCCCTGCAGGACAACCAGCACACGTTCAGCCGGCACCAGCGCAGGTTGACGTCCACAGAATGGAGCACACAGTGGTGCGAAAGCTACTCGCAACCGTGGCTGTCGGCGCACTGGCGCTGAGCCTGAGCGCTTGCGGCCGACAGACCGGATCCACCGGCACCGGCGCCGCCGCCGACGCCAAGGGCACGATCGGCGTCGCCATGCCGACCAAGACCTCCGAGAGGTGGATCAAGGACGGCGACTTCATCAAGCAGCAGCTCGAGGCGGCCGGCTACAAGGTCAACCTCGTCTACGCGAACGACGACATCCCCACCCAGGTCACCCAGGTCAACGACATGGTGACCAAGCAGAACCAGCTGTTGGTGGTCGCGGCGATCGACGGCACGGCACTCAAGGGCGCGCTCGGGCAGGCCAAGGACGCCGGCATCCCGGTCATCGCCTACGACCGGCTGCTACGGGACACCGACGCAGTCGACTACTACACGACGTTCGACAACTTCAAGGTCGGCGTGCTCCAGGCCAACAGCCTCCTCGCGGGTCTCGAGGCCAGCGGCACTCCCAAGCCGTGGAACGTCGAGCTGTTCGCCGGCTCGCCGGACGACAACAACGCGACCTTCTTCTTCAACGGCGCGATGAGCATCCTGCAGCCGAAGATCGACGACGGCACGATCAAGATCGCCTCCGGCGAGACCGACTTCAAGACCGTCGCCACCCTGCGCTGGGACGCCGCGGTCGCCAAGAAGCGGATGGAGAACGTCCTCACCAAGGCCTACTCGAAGCAGGACGTCAACGGCATCCTCGCACCCTACGACGGCCTGTCCCGCGGCATCATCGCGGCCCTCAAGGGCAGCGGCTACGGCTCGGGCGGCAAGACCCTGCCCGTGGTCACTGGTCAGGACGCCGAGCTCGAGTCGGTCAAGTCGATCCTCGCCGGCGAGCAGTACTCCTCGGTGTTCAAGGACACGCGTGAGCTCGCGAAGGCCACGGTGCAGATGATCCAGGAGGTCCTCGGCAAGAAGACGGTCACCGTCAACGACACCACCTCGTACGACAACGGCATCAAGAAGGTCCCCACCGAGCTCCTGCAGCCGGTGCTGATCGACAGGACCAACGCCATGGACGTGCTGACCAAGGCGAACTACTACACGGCGGACCAGCTGAAGTAGCTGCCCGTCCTGGTCCGGCGGCGGGGCGGCGACTCAGCCCGCCGCCGGAC
Organism: uncultured Actinomycetota bacterium; assembly: GCA_963763315.1. Classification (GTDB taxonomy): domain Bacteria; phylum Actinomycetota; class Actinomycetes; order Actinomycetales; family Dermatophilaceae; genus CAVSJJ01. The sequence continues at coordinate 1,004,907 of CAVXOC010000002.1, read as the reverse complement.
CCGAGCCGCTGGAGAAGAGGGAGCACGATGAACCAACCGATGCTGTCGATGCGCTCGATCACCAAGGAGTTCCCCGGGGTCAAGGCCCTCGAGGACGTCAACCTCGACGTCCTGCAGGGCGAGATCCACGCCATCTGCGGCGAGAACGGCGCAGGCAAGTCCACGTTGATGAAGGTGCTCTCCGGCGTGCATCCCCACGGCACGTACAGCGGAACCATCCACTTCGACGGCCGCGAGTGCACCTTCAGGGGCATCCGCGAGAGCGAGGCCGCCGGCATCGTCATCATCCACCAGGAGCTCGCCCTCATCCCCGAGCTGTCGATCGTCGAGAACCTCTTCCTCGGCAACGAGCAGGCCACCCTGGGCGTGATCGACTGGCTGGCTGCCCGTCAGCGCGCCACCGAGCTCCTTTCGAGGGTCGGCCTCTCCGAGCGACCGGACACCAAGATCAAGGACATCGGCATCGGCAAGCAACAGCTCGTCGAGATCGCCAAGGCGCTGGCCAAGGACGTCCGCCTGCTCATCCTCGACGAGCCGACGGCGGCCCTGAACGACAACGACTCCCGCAACCTCCTCGACCTCCTCAGAGGGCTGAAGGACCGGGGGATCACCTCGATCATGATCTCCCATAAGCTGAAGGAGATCGAGCAGATCGCCGACTCGATCACCATCCTCAGGGACGGCCGCACGATCGAGACCCTGGACGTCAGCGGCGGCGAGGTGAACGAGGACAGGATCATCCGCGGGATGGTCGGCCGGGACCTCAACCACCGGTTCCCGCCCCACACCCCGGCCGTCGGGGAGGTCCTCCTCGAGGTTCGCGACTGGTCCGTGGCACACCCCGACGACCACTCCCGCATCGTGGTCCGTGGCGCCAACCTGACCATCCGTCGCGGCGAGATCGTCGGTCTCGCCGGCCTCATGGGCGCCGGGCGCACCGAGCTCGCCCGCAGCGTCTTCGGGCACTCCTACGGCAGCAAGCTGTCGGGCACCCTCCTCAAGGAGGGCCGCCCCATCAAGGCCAACACCGTGCAGCAGGCCATCGACGCCGGGCTCGCCTACGTCACCGAGGACCGCAAGACCCTCGGGCTGAACATGCTCGACAACGTCCGGGTCTCCATCACCTCCGCAGGCCTGAAGAAGATCCGACGACGCGGCGTGGTCGACGAGAACGCCGAGGTCCTCGCCGCGAACCGCTACCGCGACGCGCTCAACATCAAGACCCCCAGCATCGAGGAGGGGGTGACCAGGCTCTCGGGCGGCAACCAGCAGAAGGTCGTCCTCGGCAAGTGGATGTTCACGGAGCCCGATGTCCTCATCCTCGACGAGCCGACCCGGGGCATCGACGTCGGCGCCAAGTACGAGATCTACGAGATCATCAACGAGCTCGCCGACACCGGCCGCGGCGTCCTCGTCATCTCCTCCGAGCTGCCCGAGCTGCTCGGTCTGTGCGACCGCATCTACACCCTCAGCGCCGGTGTCATCACGGCTGACATGCCCCGCGAGGAAGCCGACCAGGAAGTGCTCATGCGCTACATGACCCAGCGAAAGGCAGACTGACATGCCGTCCGACACCCTGACCCAGAGCACCCCGCCCGCGGCTGACGCCAAGCCCTCGCTGTGGGGCCAGGCGCGCAGGGCCCTCAGCGGTGGCAACGTCCGCCAGTACGGGATGATGTTCGCCCTGCTGGCGCTGATCACCCTCTTCCAGGTCTTCACCGACGGGCTCTTCCTCCAGCCCCGCAACGTCACCCTGCTGCTGGTCCAGAACGGCTACGTGCTCATCCTCGCCATCGGCATGGTCATGGTGATCATCGCCGGCCACATCGACCTCTCGGTCGGCTCGGTGTGCGCCTTCGTCGGTGCGACCGTCGCCCTGGCGATGCAGCAGTGGCACTTCCCGTGGCCGGCCGCCATCCTGCTCGGTCTCGCGATGGGGATCCTCGTCGGGATGTGGCAGGGCTTCTGGGTGGCCTACGTCGGCATCCCGGCCTTCATCGTGACCCTGGCCGGCATGCTGCTCTTCCGCGGCCTGGACCTGCTCATCCTCAACGCACAGAGCATCCCCGTCCCGGAGTCGTTCCAGGTCATCGCCAACGGCTACCTCCCCGACATGGGCCCGAACACCGGCTACCACAACCCGACCCTCGTGCTGACGCTGCTCGCCGTTGCGTTCATCGTCTACCTCGAGCTGCGCAAGCGGGCCGAGCTCAGGCAGTACGGGTTCGAGGTGTCCCCGATGGCCGTGACCATCCTCAAGCTGGTCGTCGTCAACGGCCTCCTCGTCGTGTTCGGGCTGCTGCTGGCCTCCTACAAGGGCGTCCCGGTCATCGGCCTCATCCTGCTCGGGCTCGTGGTGTTCTACTCGTTCGTCACCCAGCGGACCGTCCTCGGCCGGCACATCTACTCCGTCGGCGGCAACTCGCACGCGGCCCGGCTCTCCGGGGTCGACACCCGCCGGATCGACCTGCTGGTGCTGGTCAACATGGGCGTGCTCGCGGCGGTCGCCGGGATGGTCTTCACCGCATACCTCAACGCCGCCAACCCCAAGGACGGCGTCGGGTTCGAGCTGGACGCGATCGCCGCCGTCTTCATCGGCGGCGCGGCGGTGGCCGGTGGTGTGGGGACCGTCACCGGCTCGATGATCGGTGGGCTCGTCATGGGCGTCCTCAACCTGGGCCTGGCCAACATGAGCGTCGACTCGAACTGGGTCCAGATCATCAAGGGCCTCGTGCTGCTCGGCGCCGTCGCCTTCGACGTCGTGTCGAAGGCGCAGGGCCGCCCCAGCTTCATCGGGATGATCATCAAGGGCCTGTCGCGCAGCAGGGCCGGCTCGGGCGGCTCGGGCGGCCCGGGCGGCCCACCGGCCGTCGAGGAGGCCGCCGACGCCGAGGGCTTCCGCAACGCCACCCGCTCGCACGCGTTGGCCGACGAAGCGGTCCTGCGGGAGTGAGGCACCCGTGGCGACCCGCACACCCCGCGATGGCTGTCTCCCGGGACGAACGATGGGATACTGCCGGTCGTGCGGACCAGTCAGGCCCCTCGGCCCTCGGGCCGGCTACGGACGGTGATGATGACGGACGCTCCCGCACCCCCCCGCGCTCCGGTCATGGCCGATGTGGCGCGCGTCGCCGGCGTCTCGCACCAGACCGTCTCGCGGGTCGTCAACGGCGCCTCGAACATCCGGCCGGAGACCCGTGAACGCGTCCAGCGCGCCATCGAGAAGCTCGGGTACCGGCCCAACACGGTGGCCCGGGCCCTGGTGAGCGGCCGCTCCGACACCATCGGGATCATCGGGACCGAGGCCCAGCTGTTCGGACCGAACAGCATCCACCGCACCGTCGAGGAGGCAGCCCGAGCGGCCGGCCTGTTCGCGAGCTCGGTCAGCCTGCCGGAGGTGACCACGGCCGCCCTCGACGCGGCCATCGAGCATCTGCGGCGGCACTCGGTCGAGGGCATCGTCATGATCGCCGCCCGGGACGAGGGGCTGGAGGTGGCCCGGTCACACCGGTCGGACCTGCCGCTCGTCGTCGTCGAGGGCGACCTCAGCCAGGCGCGGTGGACCGTCGGCGTGGACCAGACCCAGGGCGCCCGGTTGGCCGTCCAGCACCTGCTGTCCCTGGGCCACCGCACGATCGCCCACATCGCCGGACCGCTCAACTGGACCGAGGCCAGGGCCCGTCGGGACGGCTGGCTCAGCGAGCTTGCCGAGTCCGGCGCCGAGCCCGGGGGGCTCCTGTTCGGGGACTGGAGCGCCGAGAGCGGGTATGCCGCGGGCCGCCGGGTCACCGAGGACCCCTCGGTGACGGCGGTCTTCGCCGGGAACGACCAGATGGCCGTCGGCCTCCTCCTCGCGCTGCACGAGGCGGGCGTGCGCGTCCCGGACGACCTCAGCGTCGTGGGGTTCGACGACATCCCCGAGGCCGCATACCTCATCCCGCCGCTCACGACGATCCGCCAGGACTTCCCCGCCGTCGGGCGCGCCGCGATCGAGGTGCTGCTCTCAGCCATCGCCGGCCACGACGACGCCGAGCTCCCCGGGCTCATCGCGCCGGAGCTCGTGGTGCGCCGCAGCACCGCCCCGCGTGGCGGTGGCCGATGAGGGCGGCGGCGATCCACGGCCCTGGCGACGTGCGCGTCGGCGAGGTACCCGAGCCGGTCCCCGGTCCGGGAGAGAGTCTGGTCCGGATCGGCAGCGTCGGACTGTGCGGGTCCGACCTGCACTGGTTCGCGGAGGGCGCGATCGGCGACGCCGTTCTCAGCCGCCCCCTCGTGCTCGGCCACGAGATGGCCGGGGTGGTCGAGTCCGGGCCACTGGCCGGGCACCGCGTCGGGCTGGACCCCGCGTTGCCCTGTGGGACCTGCCGCGAGTGCGGCCGGGGCCTGGAGCACCTCTGCGCGCGGATGTCGTTCGCCGGTCACGGCGACACCGACGGCGGGCTCCGCGAGCTGGTGGCATGGCCGGACGCTCGGCTCCACGTGCTGCCCGAGCACTACGACCCGGCGCAGGGCTCGCTGCTCGAGCCCCTGGGGGTCGCGGTCCACGCGACGGACCTCGCGCACCTGAGGCTCGGGTGGCGGGTGGCCGTCGTCGGTGCCGGGCCGATCGGCCTCATGCTCGTCCAGCTCGCGGTCGCGGCCGGATGCGAGGTGGTCGCGGTCGAGCCGCTGGCGCACCGCCGGGACGCCGCGCTGCGCGCCGGCGCCGCCGTGGCGCTCGCACCGGAGGAGGTTCGAGCGGACGGTGCGGCCGCGTCGAGCTGTGACGTGGCCGTCGAGGTGAGCGGCGCCGACGACGGCCTGGCCCGGGCCGCGACGCTGGTGGCTCCCGGCGCCCGCCTGGTCCTCGTCGGGATCCCCGACCAGGACACGACCGGCTTCCAGGCCTCGCTGATGCGCCGGAAGGGCCTGACCCTGGCCTGCGTCCGCCGGATGACGGGCGACGCCTACGCCCGGGCGATCCGGCTGGCCGTGCGCGGCGTGGTCGACCTGTCCTGGCTGACCTCCCACCGTTTCGGCCTCGACGACGCCGCCGACGCCTTCGCCCGGGCGGCCACCCGCTCCGGCCTCAAGGTCGTCGTCGACGTCACCCCGCAGCGCTGAGGGGCCCGCTCGCCGTGGCGGCCGACCGCCGTCAGGACCTGAGGGCCTTCGCCGTGAGGTAGTCCTCCAGCCGCCGCTGGGCATCGTCCCCGAACAGGATCTGGGCGACCTCGAGCAGGCCGGGGGAGCCGATGATGTCCCGGTCCCCGATGACCTGGTCGATCTTCGAGCGGCGACGCATGAAGTCGTCCAACGTGACGATCAGCTCGTACTGGGCGGCGTTGTACAGCTCGGCCCGCAGGTAGTCCGCCGAGCCCATGATGTCCTCGCCGAGCGCCGGGTTCGCCCGGATGTCCTCGAGCAGGTCGAAGGCGCGGCGGCCGTACCGGCGCCAGAGCCGGTCGGTGAGCGGCTCGGTGTCCGGCTTGGTGCGCAGGGTGTCCAGCCGCATCAGGCGCGCCTGCCGGTAGAACTCGGCTCGCGTCGCCGCCGCCGGCTCGCCGTACCAGTTCGCGAGATCCTCCTCCAGTGGTATGCCGAGGGCCTCCACCTGCGCGGCGACCTCCTCGCCGACATTGAGACAGTCGGTCAGCTTGCCGCCGAAGATCGTCACCACCGCTCGGGCGTCGTCGCGCTCGATCTCGTGCTTGCGCGACAGCGAGGTCCAGTCCTTCTCGCTCTGGTCGCCGGCCCCCCGGCGCACGACGAGGGGGCGCACGCCGCAGCGTTCGGCGATGACATCGTCCCCGGTGAGCGGCTCGGGCAGGTCGAGCCGGGCGTTGATCTGGCCGAGCAGGAAGTCGCGGTCCTCGTCGGTGACCTGGGTGTACGGCGAGTCGACCCGGGTGTCGGTGGTGCCGATGACCGAGCGACGGCCCATCGGGATGACGTAGAAGAGGCGCTGGGTGTCGTCGAAGAAGGCCAGGACCCGGTCATGGCGCGTCGTCGTCAGCCGCGGGACCACGAGGTGGATGCCCTTGGAGTAGACGATCCGGTGCGCACAGGTGAGGTTCCAGGCCGAGTTGAGGCCGTCGACGAAGGGCCCCGTCGCGTTGACGATCACCCGGGCTCTCGTCGTCAGCTCCGCGCCGGAGTCGACGTCGCGCAGCCGGGCCACCCAGCGGTCACCGGCCCGCTCGGCGTCGACCAGCTCGACGTAGTTCGCCACGGCGGCCCCCGCGTCCACGGCGGAGCGGACGAAGGAGAAGACGAACCGGGAGTCGTTGTCGACCAGGTAGGCGTCCTGGTACTGGATGCCGCCACGCACCCCTGCCGTGTCGATGACCGGCTCCTCGGCCTTGATGGACTCGGCGCTGAAGACCCGCGGCCGCCTGGTCCCGAAGAGCCCGATCGCCCAGTAGGCGGTCGCACCCAGCGCCGCGAACCAGGGCCGGTAGGGCGCCTTGTCACCGAGGGCGGCGAGGAAGCCGATCTCCTTGATGTTGTCGGGATAGGCCTTCATCAGGCGGTTGCGGGACCGGCACAGCCCGAACACCAGGGGCAGCTCGTAGTGCTCGAGGTACTTGAAGCCTCCCCACACCAGGTTCGAGGACTCCTGGCTGGTGAACGCGCCGAAGTCGCCCCGGTCGATCAACGCGACGCTGGCCCCTCGTCCGGCGAGGGCGGCTGCAGAGACCGCCCCGTTGATCCCCGCGCCGACGACGAGCACGTCGAAGACCCCCGTGCCCATCCGCGCGATGTTCGCGGACCTCAGTGACATGACGCCTCCTCGATACCCCGCCCCTGAATCCTAGGGGCCGGCGACGCACCGCAGCGGGCCGACCCGGGTGCCGGGGATGTCTGCCCGGTCACCGACGGCGCCGACGGCGCTATCGCTCGCCGATGGTCCCTACCCCTGGACGAGGACGACGTGGAGGCTGCGCGGTCCGTGGACGCCCTCGACGCGGCTCAGCTCGATGTCGCTCGTGGCGCTGGGGCCACTGATCCAGGTCTGGGGCCGGGCCGGGTCGATGCGGGTGACCGCATCCGGGACGTCGGCGACGACCTGGTCGGCGGTGACGATGCAGACGTGCAGGTCCGGGACGAGCGTCAGGGCGCGCCGTCCCTGGCCCGGGCCGTGGGTGAGCACGATGGTGCCGGTGGCAGCGATCGCGACGGTGGCGGTCGTCACGACGGCCTCGACCGCGTCGAGCTCGGCGTGGCTGAGACCCTCGCCGGTGACGCGGGCAGGCAGGTCGAGCTCGAGCCCTTCCGGGACGACGACCGGGGCGGCGCCGGCCAGGGCACGGATGACCTCGTGGCGCAGCTCGGCCTGCGTGCACCGGGTCACGACGGCCCGGTAGTCCTCGACCCGGTGCACGAAGAGGTCGACCAGGTCGGGGCTGCCCGGGCCGTCAGCCTGAAGCCGGTAGTCGCGCGGCACCTCGACCTCCGGGCGCGGCCCGGGTCCGTAGGCGGCACCGATCGCGGCCAGGATGTCGTCGCGGGCGCTCACTCCCGGCTCCTGCCGCGGCTGGTGCGCGCGGTTCCCGTGGCGCGCTCCTCGGTCCACCACCGCCGGAACGACTTCGCCGGCGGGGCAGGCAGGTCACGGGCCTCGGTCCACCGGGCCCCCATCCAGGGCAGGCGGCTGATCGGCCGGCGACCGTCCGGCGAGGTGCGCCGCAGGAACCGGCCGGCCAGGGCCGAACCGGCCGAGGCGGCGCGCTCGCCGAACCGCAGGCGGGCGGCGTCGGCGAACATCCATCCGGTGGCCCGCATCGCCAGCGCCTCGGCCCGCGGCACCGTGTCCCCCCGGTGGGCGTCGACGACCTGCGTCCTCAGGTCGACGAGGACCGACGGGATGTCGATCTTGACCGGGCACACCTCGTAGCAGGCACCGCACAGGCTCGAGGCATACGGCAGGGAGTCGGTCTGGGCGTCCGCCCCGATGCCCTTGAGCAGCGGGTTGATGATCGCGCCGATCGGGCCGGGATACACCGACCCGTAGGCGTGGCCGCCGACCCGCTCGTAGACCGGGCACACGTTCAGGCACGCCGAGCAGCGGATGCAACGCAGCGCCTGCCGGCCGACCGGGTCGGCCAGCGCGCGGGTCCGGCCGTTGTCGAGGAGGACGACGTGCACCTCCTGCGGTCCGTCGCCCGGCGTGACCCCGGTCCACATCGAGGTGTACGGGTTCATCCGCTCCCCCGTCGAGCTGCGCGGCAGCAGCTGGAGGAACACCTCCAGGTCCCGGTAGGTCGGTACCACCTTCTCGATCCCGACGACGGACACCAGCACGTCGGGCAGGGTGAGGCACATCCGCCCGTTGCCCTCGGACTCGACGACCACCAGCGTCCCGGTCTCGGCGACGGCGAAGTTCGCCCCGGACACCGCCATCCTCGCGCGCAGGAACTTCTCCCGCAGATGCAGCCGTGCCGCACCGGCCAGCGCCGCCGGGTCGTCGGACAGGTCCGGTGGTGCGGGCCGACCGGCCCCGGCCATCCTGGTGGCGAAGATCTCCCGGATCTCGGCCCGGTTGCGGTGGATCGCCGGCACGAGGATGTGGCTGGGCAGGTCGTCCCCGAGCTGCACGATCAGCTCGGCCAGGTCGGTCTCCCACGCCGCGATGCCCGCCGCGGCCAGGTGGGCGTTGAGGTCGATCTCCTGGGTCGCCATCGACTTGACCTTGACCACCTCGTCGACGCCGTGGGCGCGGGCCACCTGCGCCACCACGGCGGACGCCTCCGCCGCGTCGCGAGCCCAGTGCACCACCGCCCCCCGCTCGGTCAGCCGCGCCTCCAGCGCGACCAGGTGCTCGTCGAGCCGGGCCAAGGTGGCGTCCTTGATGGCCGCACCCGCGGTGCGCAGGTCCTCCCACGCCGCCACCTCCTCGACGACCGCCGCGCGCTTAGCCCGGATCGTGCCGGTCGCGTGCGCGAGGTTGACCCGCAGCTGGGAGTCGGCCAGCGCGGCACGGGCGGCGGTGGGGAAGGACGGCATCCCGACGAACGTCGCGCTCATGCCAGCTCCCGTCCAGCCGCAGGCCCTGGGGCCGCCCCGGTACCCGGCTCGCTGCTGGCCAGCACCTCCGCCAGGTGCATCACCCGCACCCCTGACCGCTGTCGGGAGAGCAGGCCACCGATGTGCATCAGGCACGAGCTGTCCCCCGCGACCAGGACCTCCGCGCCGCTCTGCCGCACGTGCCGCGCCTTGTCGGCCCCCATCGCGACGGAGGTCTCCGAGTTCTTCACGGCGAACGTCCCGCCGAACCCGCAGCACTCCTCCTCCTGCGGCAGGTCCACCAGGTGCAGCCCCCGCACCGAGCGCAGCAGCCGCTGGGGACGGTCCCCGACGTGCGCCATCCGCACCGAGTGACACGTCGGGTGGAACGTCACCGAGTGCGGGAAGTAGGCACCGACATCGCTCACCCCCAGCACGTCCACCAGGAACTCCGACAGCTCGTACACGGTCGGCGACACCAGCTCCACCGCCGCGGCCAGCCCCGGGTCCCCCGACCGTCGCGCCACCAGCGCATGTTGGTGCCGGGCCGAGGCCGCACACGACCCCGACGGCGTCACCACCGCGTCATACCCGCCGAACGCGTCGACGAAGTTGCGCACCACCGGAACCGCCTCGTCGAGGTACCCCGTGTTGACCATGGGCTGCCCGCAGCAGGTCTGGCCCTGCGGGAAGTCGACGTCGACGCCGAGCCGTTCCAGGAGCCGTACGGTGGCGACGCCCACGCCGGGGAACAACGCGTCGTTGATGCACGTCACCTGCAACGCGACTCGCATGGTCTCAGCCTCTCGTCGGCGGGGGCGGGTGGGGCTCCCGAGTCTAGGTGCGGGAGCCGGTCAGCCGGCGATGAAGGCCTCGCGGTCCGCCCACGCCCGCCGCGTCCATGGTCCCGGCCCACCGTCGCCGATGCGGCCACCGTCGAAGGCGACGACGGGGACGATCCCGGCCACCGACGAGGAGACGAACGCCTCCGACGCGGCCGCCAGATCCTGCGGCACCAGGCGACCCTCGACCGACCGCAGTCCCACGCGCCCCGCCCATGCCAACAGCCAGGCGCGCGTCGTGCCGGAGAGGATCGCGCAGTCGAGGGACGGGGTGGCGAGCTCGGTCACGCCGTCAGCGGCGACCCGGACGAGGAAGACGTTCGCCGTCGTCGCCTCGGACAGGTGGCCCGACACGGTGAGGAACACGGCGTCGTCGGCCCCCGCGCGCCGGGCCTCGAGCTTGGCGTAGACGTAGTCGGCCCGCGACGTGGTCTTCAGCGCCAGCATCGGGTTGCCGGGATCCCGGCGGATCGCCGAGGTCACCACGCAGATCCCCCGCGGCGGTCCCGTCGCGGTGCGCTGTGCCACCTGCCACGCCTGGATGGCGACGGTCGCCACGAGACGCTCCCCGGACGGGGGCAGCAGCCCGCGGGCGAACCACCTCCCCCGCGACACGGTGGCGCGCACCGATGCGTCCCCGTCCGGCCGGTCGAGGCCCTCGGCCGCGAGCAGCTCGGCGATCCCCCGGGCCAGCAGGTCCTCGATGTCCTCCGGGACCTCGATGCCCAGCCCCTCGGCCGACCTGCGCAGCCTGGCGACGTGCTCGGCCAGCTCGGCCACCCTCCCGGCGCGGGCCCGGAGGGTCTCGAACACCCCGTCCCCCAGCTGGAAACCCCGGTCGAAGACCGAGAGATGCTCCGAACCGGCGGGACGCACGGCGCCGTCGACCCAGACGAAACGGGGTTGCCCCTCGGCCATCGTCCTCGCCCGCCCTCCCGCCGCCCTCGCGCCGGCGGCCATTGCTGAGACGATAGTGCCCCCGGATCGGTGGCCGGCGCCGCGCCGACCACCTCATCACCGACGTCCGTGCTTTCCGCGGCTCGGACGGGGCCGGCCGTCGGCTCAGTCGCCCTCGGTGTGCTTGGCCCGCGCGACGATCGCCGGGTCGGCCGCGTAGACCACCGCCGCATCCCTGCCCTCGTAGTCGAACTGGTGGAGGTAGGCGCGCATGGCGTTGATCCTCGCCCGCTTCTTGTCGTTGCTCTTGATGGTGAGCCACGGCGCGTACTTCTTGTCGGTGTACTCGAACATGGCCTCCTTCGCGGCGGTGTACTCCTCCCACCGGTCCAGGCTCTCCAGGTCCATCGGCGACAGCTTCCATCGGCGCACCGGGTCGATCTGGCGGATGGCGAAGCGGGTCCGCTGCTCGTCCCTGGTCACCGAGAACCACAGCTTGGTCACGGTGATGCCGGAGTCGATGAGCATCCGCTCGAACACCGGCGCCTGGCGGATGAACGTGTCGTACTGGTCGTCGCTGCAGAACCCCATGACGCGCTCGACGCCGGCGCGGTTGTACCAGGAGCGGTCGAACAGGACGATCTCGCCGGCCGTGGGGAGGTGGCGGATGTACCGCTGGAAGTACCACTGCCCCCGTTCCTTGTCACTCGGTGTGGTGAGGGCGACCACCCGGGCGGCGCGCGGGTTGAGGTGCTCCATGAACCGTTTGATGGTGCCACCCTTGCCCGCCGCGTCCCGCCCCTCGAACACGACGACGTGCTTGGCCCCGACGTCCTGGCTCCAGTACTGCAGCTTCAGCAGCTCGACCTGCAGGCGGTACTTCTCCTCCTCGTAGCCGTCCCGGTCCAGCAGCTCGTCGTACGGGTAGTCGTCGCGCCAGGTCTCGACCGCGTGGCCGTCGGGCGCGATGAGCTCGGGGTCCTCCCCCTTGCCACCGCGGACGGTGTACCCCGCGGTGCGCAGGGTGTCGATGTACTCGCGGAGGTTCATCTTCTGCGGCATACCCGAAGTGAACCGTGCCCGGGAGCCGGCTGGGAAGGGACGCACGAGGAGACCCCGGCGACTCTTGACAGCACCCGGACCGGCGTGCGGATCATGGGGTTACGGGTGTGCGCTGGGGCGCATCCGTCGCGGGGCCGGTGCCACGGGCACCGCGCCGTGTCCTCGGGCGAAGGGGGTTCCGATGAGCCGTCGGCGCAACACTCACCTGGGCACCGTCACGTCGGGCGCCGCCGTGGTCGCGCTCCTGTTGGGGTCCTGCACCGCGGGCGCCTCGGCGGGCTCGAGCTCGCGTACCGGCGGGGGCGGGTCGACCACCTCGGCGACCACCGCGGCACCACCGCCCACGTCGGCCACCACGTCGGCCGGGCCCACGCAGTCCGCGACGGCCGCTCCCGGCGGGACACTCACCCTCGATCCCTGCAGCATCGTCCCGGCCTCCGAGGCGTCCGCGCTCGTCGGCACCCACTTCGGCACGGGCACCCTCCAGCGGACCAGCTCGTCCAGCAAGGCCTGCGTCTACCGCAGCGGCCTGACCGTCCTCGACGTCGTGGTCGTCCGGGCCGCGAACGCGGCGGCAGCACGGGCGGCCTTCGACTCGGAACGGGCGCGGGCCCAGGACTTCCTCTCCAAGAGCCTGCCCGCCTCGATCAAGATCTCGTTCTCGCCGAAGAGCATCCCCGGCCTCGGCGACCGCGCGGCGGTCGGGACGGGCTCGGCGCAGCTGGCCGGCACGAGCATCAAGGGCAGCGCGATCTACGTGCTGAAGGACGCCACGTTCTTCTCGATCAGCGATGTCAGCGCCACGCGCGGGGCCGCCAGTGTCGCCGCACTGAAGGCCGAGGCGACCAAGGTGCTCGGTCGCCTGTGAGCACGGCACGGGCGCTCGCCGGCCCGAGCGGGATGCTCAGCCGTCGGCCGGACGGACCGGGCCCGGCTGGCCGGCGTACATCGTGTCCAGCAGGGGGAGGTACCTCGCCTCGATGGCGCGACGCCGGATCTTCATGCTCGGCGTCAGGTCGTCGGCGCCGACGGTGAGGTCGCGGTCCAGGATCCTGAAGTCCTTGATGGTCTCCCACCGGTTGAGCCCGCCGTTGAGCCGGTCGACGCACGTCTGCAGGTAGACCCGCAGCGCGGGGTCCGTGGTCAGCTCGTGGTAGTCGGTGGTCGGGGCGCCGTGCGCGCGACCCCACTGCGCGAGGGCGTCGGGGTCCAGCGCGATGAGGGCGGTCGCGTAGCTGCGGCGGTCGGCGTGGACGAGGATCTGGCTGGCCAAGGGGCAGATGGCCTTGAACTGCGCCTCGATCGGCTGAGGGGCGATGTACTTCCCTCCGGAGGTCTTGATCAGGTCCTTCTTCCGGTCGGTGACCCGCAGGCGCCCGACGGCGTCGAGCTCGCCGATGTCGCCGGTGGCGAACCACCCGTCGGGACCGAGGACCCGGGCGGTCTCCTCGGGCAGCCGGTGGTAGCCGCGCATGACCAGTGGGCCGCGGATGTGGATCTCCTTGTCGGCGGCGAGCCGGACCTCGGCGCCGACGAGCGGTGCACCGACGGACCCGGAGAGCGGGTGCTCCGGGTCCCCGATGCACGCCCCACCACCGGTCTCGGTGAGGCCGTACCCCTCGAGCAGCGTGAGCCCGGCCGCGTTGAACCAGTCGGCGATGTCGGGGGAGAGGGCGGCGCTCCCGGAGACGAGGAGGCGGATGCGACCGCCGAGCCGGGCCCGGATCTTCGCGAGCACGAGGCGGTCGGCGAGTGCCAGCCGCGTCCGCAAGGACCAGCCCGGCACGGCTCCCGACGTGCGCTCGGCCGTGGCCTCCCGACCCACGTCGAACGCCCAGCAGTACAGCCGCCAGCGGAGCCCGCCCTGCGAGCGCAAGGTCTGCGTGACGGTGCCGTGGACCTTCTCGAAGATCCGCGGCGGGCCGGCCATGAAGGTGGGCTGCACAACGCCGAGGTTGTCGACGATCCGGTCCACCCGCCCGTCGACAGCCGTGGCGAACCCGATCTGGAGCTGGACGGCTGCCAGCATCTTGCCGAAGGAGTGTGACAGCGGGAGCCAGAGATACTGCAGGTCGTCGGCGCGCAGTATCCCGATGCCCTCCACCCCGGCGCCGATGTAGGTCCAACAGCGGTGGGGCAGCTCCACCCCCTTCGGCCGGCCGGTGGTGCCGGAGGTGTAGATCAGGGTGGACAGGTCCTCCGGACCGACCGCCACGATCGCGTCGTCCACCGCGTGCGGATGGGCGCGGAGGTACCGGGAGCCCAGACCCGCCAGGTCGGCCAGGCCGAGAACCCAGTCCCCGTCGGGGGTCCCGTCGAAGGTGATCACCTTCTCCAGGCCGGGCAGCTGCTCCCGCTGGTCCCGCAGCTTGCGGATCTGGGCGTCGTTCTCGGCGAAGGCGAACCGGCTGGCGCTGTCGGACAGGACGAACGCGACATCGTCGGAGGCCGTCGTGGGGTAGACCGGCGTCGTCGCGCCGCCGGCGCACATGACGGCCAGGTCGGCATACAGCCACTCGACCCGGGTGTCGGACGCGATGGCCACCCGCTGCTCGGCCTCCAGGCCGAGGGCCAGCAAGCCCGCCGCCAGGGGCTCGACCGTCTCGGCGACCCCGGCCCAGCTGACCGACGTCCAGCCCCCGCCCGCCGGGAAGCGGAACGCCTCGGCGTCGGGGGTGGCGGCGACGCGGTCCCGGAACAGCGCCGGCAGGGACCGGGCGGGGGTCGGGTAGCCGCTGGTGTCGGTCGAACCCGCCGTCGAGACGCTCATGGCCGCCCTCCTCATCATGAGGGCCGGTCCTCCGCCCCTCGGCCTCACCCTAGGCGCTGACGAGGCGACCGCCCGGAACATGTGAGGCGGTCGACGACCGCACTCCGGGACCTGCCGCCGGCCGGCCGCTCGGGCCAGGAGCAGCTGCCGCGCACGGCCGACGACGAGCCGCTCGCACGCCGGCGTCGGGCATCCGAGGTGTGAGGCCGCTGCGGCGCCGCCCGTCACCACCCGGGCACCGCCGGTGCCGATGCAGGGGCGTCAGGCACGTTCGACGGCGACCTTCACCGCGTCGATCAGGGTCGCCCAGCGCGGGTCTCCGCCCGGGCCGATGTTGCGCATCCTGCTGCAGACGAACCCCAGACCGACCTCGGCATCGGGGTCGGCGATGCCGAGCCGGCCGCCGGCGCCGGTGTGGCCGAACGAGCCGGGACCGAACCCGGGCATGCTGGGTGAGGAGAGCTGGTAGCCGAGCCCGAACCGGATGTCCGGCCCGGCGGTGCCGCTCTCGACGAGCGTCTCCACCCGGTCGGTTCGCGGGCGGGTGACCTCGGCGAGCGTGGCGCGGCTGATCAGCCGCACGCCTCCCACCGGTCCCAGCACGGCGGCATACATCGTCGCCAGCGCCCGGGCGTTGGTGACGAGGCCGACGGCGGGCCGCTCGGCCGCGTAGTGCGCCCGCGCCTCCTCCCGGTCTCGGGGGTCGGGCTCCATCGGCGGGTTCTCGCGCAGGAACGCCTGCCGCTGCGCGGCGTAGCTTCCGGGCGGGGGCTCGGGATCGGCCGGCGCCATGGGGTCGACGCCGTCGGGGTTGTCGCCGTCCCAGACACCCGCGACCACCCGGGGCATGAGCTCCTCGGGCAGCCCCATCCACAGGTCGACCGCCAGCGGCTCGGCGACCAGGGCACGCAGGTGGGCGGAGACACCCGTGCCCGTGGCCCGGCGCACGATCTCGTCCACCAGGGTCCCGTAGGTGACCGGGTGGTACGCCATGGCCGTGCCGGGGGCCCAGAGCGGGGGGGCCGCCGCGAGCGCGGCCGTCACGGCGGGACCCCGGTGCAGGTCCAGGCCGGTCAGGCCGGTGCCGAGCGGGGGGAAGGGCAGCCCGGCCGTGTGCGAGGCCACCATGGCGACCGTGACCGCCCCCTTGCCGGCCGCCGCGAACTCCGGCCAGTAGGCGGCGACGCGCTCCTGGGGGTCCAGACGTCCCTGCTCGACGAGCATGGCCAGCACCGTCGCCGTGGCTCCCTTGCTGCACGAGGCGACCATCATCAAGGAGTCCTGCGCCATCGGGTGGTGGCTGACCGGGTCCGCTCCGGCCCACAGGTCGACCACCGCCCGGCCCCGGTGGAAGACCGCCGCGGCCGACGCCTCCCGCGTGGGGTCGGCCAGGGTCTGCGAGAAGGCGTCCGCC
Source organism: uncultured Actinomycetota bacterium (assembly GCA_963763315.1). Classification (GTDB taxonomy): domain Bacteria; phylum Actinomycetota; class Actinomycetes; order Actinomycetales; family Dermatophilaceae; genus CAVSJJ01. The sequence continues at coordinate 988,937 of CAVXOC010000002.1, read as the reverse complement.
ACCGGTCCGAAGTGCTCCGCCACCTGTCCCTGGATCGCTGCCGCCACCTCGTCAGGATAGGTGGCCGGTGGCGTTCCCCACCGCGGACCGGACCGCTCCGGCACCCGGCCGCCGCACTAGGTTGGGGCCATGGCGATCCCGACCCTCACCGACCGGTGGCGCGACCGGCCGGCTCTCGGCGCCTGGATGTTCCTCCGCGAGCCGATGACCGCCGAGTCGGCCGCCCGGATGGGCTACGACTACGTCGTCGTCGACCTGCAGCACGGGGTCGCCTCCGAGCCGGAGGCCCTGGCCATGATGCAGGCGGCCGAGGCAGCCGGCGCCATACCCGTCGCCCGCGTCTCGACCAACCACCCGACGACCATCGGCCGCGCCCTCGACGCGGGCGCGCTCGCCGTCATCGTCCCGATGGTCAACGACGCCGATGCAGCGCGGGCCGCCGTGTCGGCCTGCCGCTACGCCCCGGAGGGGACGCGCAGCTACGGGCCGGTCGCGGCGATCAGCCGCTACAGCGAGGACTACGCCGCGGTGGCGAACCGGACGGTCGCCTGCATCGTGATGATCGAGACCGTCGCTGCCCTGGAGAACCTCGACCAGATCCTCGCGGTCCCCGGTGTCGACGCCGTGTATGTCGGTCCGGTCGACCTGTCGCTGACCCTCGGCCTGCCGCCGGAGACCGACCACGACGACCTCCGCTTCACCGGGGCGATCGACCGTATTCTCGCCTCGTGCCAGCGGCACGGCGTCGTCCCCGGGATCCACGCCGACCCCGGCCTGGCCGCGAAGTGGACCAGCCGCGGGTTCCGGATGATCACCGTCGGGTACGACCAGCTCTCCGTGCTGACCGGGCTGCGTGGCGCTCTCGACGGCGCGCGCGGCACCGACGCGGCGACCGCGGCGGGCAGCCGGGGCGCCGGCTACCGGTGAGCCTGCCACCGGGTTGACGTTCTTCACGTTCCCACCGGGCGAGGGTGGGACCGGCCTAGAGTGGCTGGTGGACCGCATCCGCCGGTCGAACGGGACTCGGCTCGAAGGAAGGGCGCCACCGCGATGGAACTGGTACCGAGGCTGAGGGCCGAGGCGGGCGAGCTGGTCGACGAGGCCGCCGCCAGGGTGGGGCGCGCATCGCTCACCCACTATGCGGCGGCCGGGCCCGAGCCGACCCGGGCCCACCTGCAGGAGCTCTTCGACCTGCTCGTCACGTCGCTGGAGACCCGGTCCCTCACGCCGGTCGTCCGCCACGCCGAACGCATCGCCGAGGAGCGGTTCCACTCGGGCTTCGGGCTCGAGGAGGTCCAGATCGCGTTCAACGTGCTCGAGGAGACCCTGTGGGTGCGCCTGGTGGGCGAGGTTCCCGCCCAGGAGCTGGCCGAGGACCTCGGCCTCGTCGGGACCGTGCTCGGCGCCGGCAAGGACCAGCTCGCCCGCACGTACGTCTCGCTCGCCACCCACGACAAGGCGCCGAGCATGGACCTGACCGCCCTCTTCCAGGGAGACTCGACCGCCGTCGGGCAGTGACCCTGGGGGCCGGCGGCAGCCTCAGGCGCCGGCCAGGGTGACGACGGCGTCCGTCGCGAAGCCCAGTAGCAGCCCGAGCACCAGGCCCCACGTCGTGACGGTCTTCCGGTCCAGGCGCCGCGCCACCGCGAGCAGCTCGACGACGACGTACAGGATGGAGCCGGCCGCCAGGGCGAGGAAGGCCACGCTCGTCACGTCACTGGTGAACCCCCGGCCGGCGATGGTGCCCACCACGGTCGGGCCGCCACCGATCACGCCGAGCAGCAACAGGAAGCCCCACGACGGTCGCGCCGCATCCGCCGCCAGGGGCGCGACGATGCCGAAGCCCTCGGTGGCGTTGTGGGACGCGAAGCCGATGACGAGCAGGACGGCGAGCGAGAGCTCACCGGTGGCGGCGCTGTTGCCGATCGCGAGTCCCTCGGCGAAGTTGTGCAGGCCGATGCCCGTGGCGATCATCAACGCCAGCGACGCGGCCGGCGAGAGGCGACGGCCAGTCATCTCGGCCACACTGGCGGCCCCCGGGCCAGCGCTGGTCCGGGGGCGCTGGCGGGCACGGCGCGCGGCGACCCACCGGTCGAAGTAGACCAGACCGAGCAGCCCGACCACGAGCCCCGCGGCGAAGACGACCGACAGACCGGCCACCGTCCCGGCCCGCCGGTCGGCCAGCCCGGCGTCGATCGGCTCCCAGGCGTGCGCCAGCACGTCCCAGACGAGGAAGACCAGGATCCCCGTGGCCAGCCCGTTGAGCCACGCCCGGGTGCGCGGGATCGAGGCCCGTAGGCGCCCCAACGGCAGCCCGAGCAGGATGGTCGCGCCCGCGATCGCGCCCAGCGCCGTCACCTGTCCCGCACCCACTCCACCCACTCCTTTCGCCTCGACCGTGGAGCAAGGGTAGCCGTCCCTCATCTGCTCCCGCGGCCGCTCTGCGTCCGAGGTCACCCGCCGGCCGCGCTGGCGCCGCCGCCCGCGAGGTCGCCGTCGGGCTGACACCGCTCGGCGCCCCCGGGCGGCCGGGTGGCGGCGGGCAGGACGAGGGTATGCAGGCCCCGGTCGGCCTTCGTGCGGAGGTACCTGGCGTTGCTGGCCGACAGGTGGACGCCCGTCGGCACGCGGCACGCGACGGCCACACCGTGCCGGGTGAGCTGGGCCGCCTTGTCCGGGTTGTTGCTGAGGAGGCGGATCCGGCTGTGGCCGAGGGCGCAGACCATCTGGGCGGCGGCCGCGTAGTCGCGCTCGTCCTCGGCGAAACCCAGTGCCACGTTGGCGTCGTACGTGTCCAGACCGCCGTCCTGGAGGGCGTAGGCGTCGAGCTTGGCGTAGAGACCGATGCCGCGGCCCTCCTGGCGGAGGTACAGCAGGTAGCCGCCGGCCTGCGCGATCCGGGCGACGGACTCGCGCAGCTGCGGGCCGCAGTCGCACCGTTCGCTTCCGAATGCGTCTCCGGTGAGGCACTCGCTGTGCAGCCGGACCAGCGGCGTCGCGACCGCCTGGCCCACGGTGCGGCCGGGCGGCGCATGATGCCCGAGGCCGAGGGCGAGGTGCTCGCGTCCGTCGACGAGCCCGTCGAAGGTGTAGACGCGGGCCGTCGTGGAGAACCCGTCAGGGAAGCGCAGGGGCATGGGTACCTGGGTGCGGATGCGAGCAACCGGAAGGTCTCCCGTCACGACGCACCTCCTTCGTGTTCGACGACGGACCGGGCGGACAGCGCGTAGCGCATCAGGCCCACGTCGCCGACCTGCTGCGCCTCGACGAGAGCGGCGCGCCGCCCCGGTCGCCAGGGATAGCTGCCCGCGCCGCCGAAGCGGGGAGCGTCCGGGTCACCCACGAACACCGGAGCCACCGCCAGGTGCAGCTCGTCGACGAGGTCGGCCTGCAGGAACTGGGTCTGGACGCTCGCGCCGCCCTCGACGAGGAGGCGCCGGATGCCGCGCCGGAACAGGTCCGCGCTCACCCAGGCCAGGTCCAGGCGCTCCCGAGGACCCACGATCGTGGCCAGGTGGCCGAGCCGGGCCCGGACCCCACCGCGCCGGGAGCGGGCGCAGTAGACGATCTTCTCCGCCGCACCGCGGCGGAAGAAGGCGCCCTCCGGGTCGAGGTCCCCACGGCCCGAGACGACGACCTTCACCGGCGACGGGGCACCGGACCGGGCACCACGCACCACCAGGGCCGGGTCGTCCCGGCGGACCGTCCCGGCGCCGACGAGGATCGCGTCGACACCGGCCCGCACCATGGCGACCCGGGCCAGGTCCGCCTCGTCGGAGAGGACGAGACGGGCCGGGCCGGTGCCGTCGATGCACCCGTCGAGAGAGACCGCGACGCTGAGCACGGTGTAGGGCCGCTCAGCCACGAGCCACCTCCTCCACTGCGACGACATCAGCGGGCTCCGCCTCCCGCCCGCGACCGCGCGCGGCCGGCCACCGCTCCTGGTCGGCGAGCAGCACGGACCAGAGGTATGCCGGCCGCGCACGCGCGTGGCCGGCTCCTGGCAGAGCGAGGCGGCCGGGTCCGACCCGGATCCCGGCGACGGTCATCGGCCCGCCCCCTCGAGCACGTCCGCGACCACGGCGACCGTCTCGGACCAGCCGTGCAGATGTGCCCGGCGGCGACGCGCCGTCCTCCGCAGCTCGGCCCTGGTCGCGGCGCTCCCGAGCCACTCCCGGAGCGCCTCCGCCAGCGCCGCCGGCGAGCCGGGGCGGACGAGGATCCCCGGCGCCCCGCCGCCGGCCACCGTGCCCAGGGCCTCGCGGACCCCGCCCACCGCTGGAGCCAGGACGGGCAGCCCGCGCGCCAACGCCTCGGTGACCACCATGCCGTAGGTCTCGGAGCGGGACGCCAGCACCACGGCGTCCGCCTGCGCGTACTCGCGGGCGAGGGCGTCAGGGCGCAGGGCACCGACGAACCGGACACGATCGCTGAGCCCGGACCGGCGGGCCCGCTCGAGGACGTCCTGGCTGAAAAGGGGGTCGACGTCGCAGGAGCCGGCAACCACACACGTCCACGGGAGGTCCTCGACCATCCGCAGTGCCTCGACGAGCATGTCCTGGCCCTTGGTGGGCGTCACCGCGCCGACACATAGCAAGCGCCCACCGGAGCCGCTCGCGACGGCGCGCGGCGCGGCGTCGACGCCCGGAGAGGCGACGCGCACCCGCTCGGGACCGATGCCGTACCGCTCGGTGAGCCAGCGCCGGGTCCAGCCGCTCGTGACGACCACCGTGTGGGCGTGGACCAGGGCGGCCGCCTCGCGTGCCGCGACCCGGTCGGCCGGCTCCCGAGAACGCAGCTGTCCGAGCGGGGCGTGCAGGAGCATCACGAGCCGCAGGCGCTCCGCGGCTGCGCCGACCACCTCGGGGACCGCCGAGGCCACGAGCCCGTCGAGCAGGACCGTCGCGCCGTCCGGCAGGCCCAGCAGGTGCCGATCCAGCAGCTCCAGGGACCGGTCGTCCGCGGACGGCCAGCTGCCCGGGGCGAGGTGCTCGCGGACCCACCAGCCGCACTGGGCCAACCCCCGGCATACCCTCTGGTCATACGCGTTACCGCCGCTGGGCCGTTCCGGGTCGTCGACCCCCGGCGGGAGGACGACATGGACCTCGTGCGCCGAGGACGGGCTCGCGCCGGCACTCACAGCGCTGTCTCGTAGGACGCCCAGGCGATGTGCGACTCGCGGAGCGTCACGACCAGCCCGGCCAGGTTCTCCGCTCCGGCACCGACCGCCCCCTGGCGCAGCGCCCCCGCCAGCCGTTCCGCCACCAGCTGGGCGAGCCGCTCGGTGGTCGTGGGGACGTCGCCGAGCCCGTCCTCCTCGTCGAGGTTGCGGTAGTCCAGGTCCGCGAGCACCGAGCGCAGGGCGGTCGCCGCGGCGCCGATGTCGACGACCAGCCCGTCGGCGTCCAGCTGCTCGCGACGGAAGGTCGCGTCGACGACATATGTGGCGCCGTGCAACCGCTGGGCCGGGCCGAACACCTCCCCCGGCAGGCTGTGGGCGATCATCATGTGGTCCCTGACGGTTACGCTGAACACGTCCCTGTCCCCTCGTAGGCGATGGAGTGGCACAACCCCGGCAGCTGCCCGTCGGTGAGCCTCGACATCACGTCGGGCAGGTCGTCGAAGGCGGAGCAGCCCGTCAGCAGGGCGTCGAAGGCCTGGTCTCGCAGCAGGTCCAGGGCGAGGGAGAGCCGCCGGCGCGGGGTGTACCGCAGACGGCGCGCGGGGGCGACCATGCCGACCTGGCTGGAGCGCACCGTGATCCGTCGCGAGTGGAAGGAGCCGCCGAGGCGCAGCGTCGTCTCCGCGGTGCCGTACCAGCTGAGGTCGACGACCGTCCCCTCGACGGCAGCCACATCCAGGCCCAGCTGCAGCCCGGCCGACGTCGCGCTCGCATGCACCACGAGGTCCTGCTCGGTGGGGGCCGTGCCAGGGGTGGCGAAGGCGGCACCGAGCCGGCCGGCGACCGGGGCGCGGTGGGCGTCGACGTCGACGACCGTGACCCGGACCCCCGGCATCCGGGCGAGGAGGCGGGCGACGCACATCCCCACCGCACCGCCCCCGATGACCGCGATCCGGTCACCCACCAGCGGGGCGAGGTCCCACAGGGCGTTCACCGCCGTCTCGACCAGCCCCGCCAGCACGGCCCGCGCCGGGGGGACGCCCTCCGGGACCACGACGACAGAGTCTGCGGGGACCACGTATGCCGTCTGGTGGGGGTAGAGGCAGAACACCGTGCTGCCGACCAGATGCGGTGGCCCCTGCTCGACGACCCCGACGTTGAGGTAGCCGTACTTCACCGGGCCGGGCAGGTCGCCCTCCTGGAAGGGCGCTCTCATCGCCGCGTACTGGTCGGCCGGTACCCGGCCGCGGAAGACGAGGGTCTCGGTGCCTCGGCTGACGGCAGTACGCAGGGTCCGGACGAGTACCTGCCCGGCCTGGGGCGGACCGACCTCGACGGGACGGATCTCGCCGACCCCGGGCCGCACCACCCAGAAGGCCCGCGGGGCACGCTCCACGACGGACCTCCTCGCCCGGGCTCCGGGCCGCTCGCGAGCCGAGTGCCCCCGTGCCCGTATACCCGTCGTGCGCGGTGGGTACGCGCCCTGGGCCCGTGCGGGTGGGTGCGCGATCAGGGCCCGGGCGTGACGCCCCCCGCAGGCCCGTGCGGTAGACCACGTCGCGCCCGCCCGGGTCTTCACCTGCGCCGGACCGGGTGAACCGGCTCGGCTGTGCCACCGTGTCATGGTGAGGAGGTGGCATGACCGACGTCCAGGTGACCCTGATGCAGCAGCTGCACGACGAGCACGCGGCTGCCCTGTGGGGTTACTGCCTGCGCCTGACCAACCATGACCATGCCTATGCCGAGGACGTCGTCCAGGAGACCCTGCTGCGGGCGTGGCGCAACAATGCCCGGCTCGAGGACTCGCCCGGGTCGGTGCGGCCCTGGCTGTTCACGGTGGCTCGCCACATCGTCATCGACGACTGGCGCAGCCGGCGCTCCCGCAGCGAGCTGTCCGTCGCGGACGTCCCGGAGCGCGCCGACATCGCGGACCGCACCGACCAGCTCGTGCAGTCCTGGGTCGTGACCGAGGCGCTGCGGACCCTCTCGGCCGACCATCGTTCGGTCCTGCTGGAGTGCTACTACCGGGGCGCGTCGGTGGCGGAGGCCGCCCGGCGGCTCGGCATCCCCGAGGGCACGGTGAAGTCCCGGACCCATTACGCCTTGCGCGCGCTCCGGCTGGCGCTGCAGGAGATGGGGGTCGGCGGATGAGCTGCCCGCAGCTCCACCTCGACGGGGCATACCTGCTAGGCGCCCTCGCCCCGCACGAGCGGATCGCGTTCGAGCGGCACCTCACCACCTGCGCCGAGTGCGCCCGCGCGGTGGGCGAGCTCGCCGGCCTCCCCGGCCTGCTCGCCCAGGTCGACGCCGCCGACATCGAGACCACCGACGTACCCCCTCCCGACACCCTCCTGCCCAAGCTCGTCCGTGAGGTCCGGCGCACCCGCCGGCGCCGCACCGGATGGACGGCCGGGGTAGCGGCGGCGGCCGTTGCCGTGGTCGCGGCAGCGGCCTTCGCGATCGGCCAGGGCCAGGATGCCGGTGGCCGGTCGCCCGACCTGGCTGCGCAGTCGTCGGCGCCCTCCCCCACCGGCCAGGCCATGACCTCCACCGGAGGGCAGGACATCATGACCGCGCGCCTGGCCGTGACCAGGGTCGCCTGGGGCACCCGGCTCGACCTCACCTGCCGGTATGCCGCCGGTGAGCGCGCGGGCTATCCCGGCACCGGCCCGGCGTACTCGCTCGTGATCCGGACCCGACAGGGTCGGGCGCGTCAGGTCGCCACCTGGACCGCGCCACCCGGGCGGACCATGCACCTGACGGCCGCCACGGCCACCCCGACGGCCGACATCGTCGCCGTCGAGATCCGGGATGCGCGTGGTGCCGTCCTGCTGACCCGGTCCGAGTGAGTTGCCGGGCCAGGTCGCGACGTCAGGCCGGGTCGAGCCGGAAGCCGATCTTCAGCCCGACCTGGACGTGGGCGACGGCACCGTCGGCCAGCTGGCCGCGGATCTCCGTCACCTCGAACCAGTCGAGGTTCCGCGTGGTCTCGGCGGCGCGGCTGACCGCGTTGCGAACGGCCGCGTCGACGCCGTCGGACGACGAGCCGACGACCTCGATGACCCGGTACACATGCTCCGACATCGCTACCTCCCAGTGCGTTTGCGGTGGCTCCAGCGGCCCTCGTCCACGAACGACGTGGCGCCACCAAGGCGGGCGGTGGCGCGAGGCGAGGGCCGGACCTGACGACCCTAGCCGGACGCGCCCGGGGAGACCATGGCTCGCCTCGGACGCCCGCCCGCCCAACGTCATGGTCAAGCCGTTCATCCCCGGCCCTGCAGACGCCGCTCTGCGGGCCGCCGCCGCCACGGGAGCGGCCGATGTCCGGCTCGTCTCGGCGCGACCGGACGTCAGCCGCACCCGGCGAGGCCGCGGCGCACCTTGAGCTCGACCACGCGGGTCGCTGCCTGGTCGAGCCTTGCGGAGAAGCCCGGGTCCGAGCGGGCCCGCTGGAGCAGGCCGGCGACCATGGGCGCGACATCCGCATGAGGCTTGACGATCACGGCGTCACCGCCCGCGGCGATGACGTCGGCGGCGCGCTCGCCCAGGGGGACCGCCGCCACTGCCGCGGCAGCCCCGATCTCGTCACTGACCACCACGCCGCCGTACCGCATGGTGCCGCGCAGCAGACCGGTGATCACGGCCGAGGAGAAGACCGCCTGGTGGGCAGGGTCGATGCCTGGATAGAAGGCCGAGCCGACCATCACGACGTCGACGCCCGCGGCGATCCCGGCGGCGAACGGCGCGAGATACGGGTCGTGCGTGGTGGCCGTCGGGTCGGTGATGCCGTGGGCGGTCACGTCGGTGTTCCCGGTGATCCGACCCAGGCCGGGGAAGTGCTTGACGGTCGCGGCCACCCCCGCGTCGTGCAGGCCGGCGACGAACGCCGCGACCATCGACGCGTTGCGCTCCGGGTCCGCCGAGAACTCCCGGTGGTAACGGCCGATGGGGGCGTTCTGCGTCCCGAGTGACGCCGGGACCGTGTCCGCGACCGGGGCGAGGTCGAGATCCACCCCCGTCAGGTGCAGCTGCGTCCCCCACGTCGTCGCGGCGGCGGTCAGCGCCGACGGCGACATCGACCCCTGGCTCAGGGCCGAGGGGATCGCCGAGAACCCCGGGCCGGTGAGCTCCTGGACCGCCCCGCCCTCCTGGTCGGCGCTGACCAGGAGGGCGAGCCGGCCGGTCGCCGCCGCCGAGGTGAGCGACTGGAGGTGCCGGGTCGTCGCCGCGACCTCGGCCGAACCGCTCCAGCCGCCGAGCAGCACGATGCCGCCGAGGTGGTCGGACCGGACGAGCGCGTCGATGTCCCGTGAGCCGTCATCCGATGCCAGACCGGCCCAGACGAGCTGGCCGGCCCGCTGGGCCGGTGTCAGCCGGCCGACGATGGAGGCGACGCACGCTGCCCGGCCGAGGGTGGTGACCGTCGGGCCCGGTGTGCCGGTCGCACTGGGCGTGCGCTTCGCCGGGCCCGGCGGGGAGGCCGTCGACGGCGGAGCGGACGCGGGCGAGGTGGTGCTCTGCGTCGGGCCCGTGGTGCTGGCGGCCGGGGCGTGGTCCGCCGAGGCGCTGCAGCCGGACAGCCCGAGGAGGGCGGTCGCCGACACCGTTGCCAGCATCGGCCGGGCGGCGAACCACGTGCCGTGGCGGCGAGGCATCCGCCGAGGCTAACACCCGCGGCCGGTCGGGATCGCCGCCGGTCGTTGGATACAGTCGCTGGTCGTGACGCCTGGAGACTGCCCTCGATGACGCGACCCTCCATGACCCGACGGCGAGCCGTGTTCCTCGACATCGACGGGACCTACGCCGTGCGTGGCGTGGTCCCCCCGGGCCATGTCGCGGCCGTGCGGGCGGCCCGCGCGGCCGGCCATCTCGTCCTGCTGTGCACCGGCCGTCCCAGGTCGATGGTGCCTGCGCGGATGCTCGAGGCGGGTTTCGACGGGATGGTCGCCGGTGCCGGCGGCTATGTGCTCGTCGGTGACACGGTCCTCGCCGACCGGCGCTTCCCGGCCGACCTCGCCGCCCGGCTCGTCGCCACCCTCGACCGGCACGACGTGGCCTACCTCCTCGAGGCTCCGGAGGCCCTCTACGGGCCACCGGACGTGGGTGCCCGGCTCACGGCTCTGCTGGCCGGTCGTCTGGGCGGAGCCGGCTCCGGCCACGAGGGCCCGAGCGACATCCTCGACGTGCTGCGGACCTCCGCCGACCTCAGCGGCGCGTCGTTCGGCAAGGTGACGTGCTTCGACTCCCCGGTACCGGTCGGCACGCTGGCCGCCGAGCTCGGCGAGGCGGTGGGCGCCCTGCCGAGCTCCATCCCGGGGATGGGTGAGTCCTCCGGCGAGCTCTTCATGGCGGGGGTGCACAAGGCGGTCGGCATCCGCGTCGTCGTCGAGCACCTCGCCCTGGCCCGGGAGGATGTCATCGCCATCGGCGACGGACCCAACGACATCGAGATGATCGAGTATGCCGGGGTCGGCGTCGCGGTCGACGGCGCCGACGAGCGGGTACGCTCCGCCGCCGACCGCACGTTCCCCGGTCCTGAGCAGGAAGGGCTCGTCACCGCCTTCGCGGCGCTCGGCCTCAGCTGAGGAAGGTCATCCGTCCGCCCCGGGGCACCCGGCGCCGAGCAGGACCGGCCGGCCTCGGCGGTCCACCCTAGGCGTTCTTGTCGGTGACGGCGGCGGTGAGCGCTGTCGCGTACCCGGTCCACGCGAGGTAGGGCGCCAGGAGCATGGCCGCAGTGCGGTCCCGCCGAGCCAGAGCCGCGATCTCTGCCGCGATCGCCGCATCCAGGGCGATGCTGACGGCGAGCGCGGCCCGACGGCGCCCGGCGGCGAAGAACAGCGGCGTCCACGAGGCGTTGAGGCCGACCTGGACCAGGTGCAACGCGATGATGCCCCGGCGGGGGCGGCCGGCCAGGCGCCAGCCGGCGATGCCGATCATGGTGTAGAGCACGCTCCATACCGGCCCGAACAGCCCGCTCGGGGGCGCCCACTCCGGCTTGTCCAGTCGCTGGTAGACCGCCGGCGCGTTCTGGGCGGCGCGGCTTCCCAGCACGGCGGCAGCCGTCGGCGGGACGGCGGCGACGGCGAGACGACCGAGGATGCGCATGCGCACCGGCTACCCGAGGGCCGGTCGTGGCAAACCATCCGGGCGGCGCGCGACCCGGCGGGCCGTGCTGTCCGGCGAGACGGGGCGGCACCGCCCGCCGGCCAGGCGTAAGGTGAGCCGTCCAGGGACCGACTCGCGCGGGAACGACGCAACCCGCCTGCTCTGGGTTGGACCGACCCGAGGCGTCCGGCGCCTCGACGGGAGAGACGCCATGCGAGAGCCCGGCGACATCCGTGGACACGACACCCTCGACGGTCGAGGGCCCGACACCCCCCACCTGGTGGCTCGGGCCCGTGTGGCTCCGGCACCCGAGCCCAGCACGAGGGCGGCGATCGAGGGTGCCACCTCGGGCCCCGATGCCCGGTCCGCGACGGCCACCCCGGACGTGGTGAGCCGGCCGGGGCCCGGCAGGTCCCGCGCCTCCGAGGGCGGCGCCGCGCCGGACGACCTCGCCGCAGAGGTGGTCGCCCGGCGCCTGCACCAGGTCGCCGGGATCGTCGACCACCCGAGTCGCGAGCGTGCGGCTCGCCGACTCGAATGGCAGCTCGTCCAGTGGACGAAGGCCGCTGGGCGGATGCGGCGGGGTGCCCACGCGGACTCACGGGAGACCCCCAAGCGAGCGGTCAGCCCGCCCTGGAGCTGAGGTCGGCCCGCGGCATACCCGCCGAACAGGGCCAACCCCACCCACGGTGTCAGCGCGCTCGGGTCCGGGTGGACCGCCATGATGCCCTGCCCCACGGTGTTCGGCAGGAACGTGTCGTCGGCGTGGACCACGGGCTGGGAAGGAACCGGACGATGATCGGCAGGACGAACAGCACCGGGAACAGGGACGAGATACCGGCGGCCGTGTTGCGCAGCACGGCGGCCAACCCCAGCCCGTGCAGGCCGACGACCGTGAGGTAGAGCGGGGCGCCGATGACCGCCCGGGGCCGTAGGGGCTTGCCGTTGACGCGCACGGAGCCGCCCGTCGAGGCGTCGAGCCCGAGGATGAGCCGGATGGTCGTGGACTTCCCGGCGCCGTTGGGGCCCAGGAATCGCGCCCCACCCGGCCGGTGCCCGGCGTCGAAACGCCCGCCCCGGGGGCGAGCCCGCCCATCATGGCGGTCGCCGCTGGGGAATCGCTGAGAGCCTGGAGGCGCAGCGGGCGCCCTCGGCCAGGCCGGCCCCCGGTGGTGACGGGGTTGTGCTGCAGGCTGTGGTATGCAGGTTCGCGTGGGTCAGCCCGCCGGCCGACCGACACGGTGCCACCGACCGACCGAGACCATCACGACGACGAGGACGGCAGCATGCGCGGCGCGATCATCCACGGCCCACGGGACGTTCGCTTCGAGGAGCGGCCGGACCCGGTGATCGTCGACCCCACCGACGCCATCGTCCGCACGGTCGCGGCGTGCGTGTGCGGGTCGGACCTGTGGCGTTACCGCGGGGTGGCGGACGTACCGAAGCCGACCCCGATCGGCCACGAGTACGTCGGGGTGGTCGAGGCCGTCGGCGACGCCGTGACGAGGGTCCAGCCGGGGCAGTTCGTCGTCGGCGGCTTCCTCACCAGCGACGACACCTGCCCGGTGTGCCGCGCCGGCGTCCACTCCAACTGCCAGCACGGCACCGGCTACGACGGCTGCCAGGCGGAGCTCATCCGGGTGCGCAACGCCGACGGCACCCTGGTCGCGACCCCGGAGCACCCCGACGAAGCCATGGTGGCAAGCCTGCTCGCCCTCTCGGACGTCATGTGCACCGGCTGGCACGCAGCCCTCAGCGCGGACGTCCGGGCGGGCGGCACCGTGGTCGTGGTCGGCGACGGTGCCGTCGGGCTGTCGGGGGTCCTGGCGGCGGCCCAGCTCGGCGCCGAGCGGATCGTCGCGATGAGCCGCCATGAGGACCGGCAGCGGCTGGCCCGGGAGCTCGGCGCCACGGACATCGTGCCGGAACGCGGCGACGAGGGCGTTGCGGCCATCCAGGAGCTGACCGGCGGGATCGGTGCCGACTCGGTCCTGGAGTGCGTCGGCACTCAGGACTCCGTCGTCCAGGCGCTGCGCTGCGCCCGTCCCGGTGGCATGGTCGGCTGGGTCGGCGTCCCGCACGTGAGCGACCTCCCACAGGAGTACATGTTCTGGCGGAACGTCGGTCTGCGTGGCGGTCCTGCTCCGGTGCGCGCCTATCTGCCGGAGCTGCTCGACCGGGTCTGGGACGGCCGGATCGACCCGGGGCGCGTCTTCGACCTGACCTTGCCCCTGTCCGAGGTGGCCGAGGGGTACGCCGCGATGGACGAGCGCCGCGCCATCAAAGCACTGCTCCGGCCCTGACCGGCACACCTCGTTCAGTCCCGCAGCCGGGCAACCGTCGGCTGACCCCACGAAGAGGAACAGGAAGGACATCACCCACATGGAGTACACGCGACTGGGTAGCTCCGGCCTCACCGTCAGCCGGATCGCCCTGGGCTGCATGAGCTTCGGCGACACCAGCCGGGGGTTCAACGAGTGGGCCCTCGACGACGACGCCGCCGAGCCGGTCTTCCGCCAGGCCGTCGAGCAGGGCATCACCTTCTGGGACACCGCCAACGTGTACGGGATCGGCTCCTCGGAGGAGATCGTCGGCCGGGCCGTCAAGAAGTACTCCCGGCGCGAGGACCTCGTCCTGGCGACGAAGGTGTTCTTCCCGATGCACGACGGCCCCGGCGGCCGGGGGCTGTCCCGCCGGGCGATCATGGAGCAGATCGACGGATCGCTGACCAGGCTCGGCACCGACTACGTCGACCTCTACCAGATCCACCGGTTCGACCCGGACACCCCGGTCGAGGAGACCATGGAGGCCCTGCACGACGTCGTCAAGGCCGGCAAGGCCCGCTACCTCGGCGCCTCGTCGATGTGGGCCTGGCAGTTCGCGACGATGCAGCACGCCGCCGACCTCGGCGGCTGGAGCCGTTTCGTCTCGATGCAGGACCAGTACTCCTTGATGATGCGCGAGGAGGAGCGCGAGATGTTCGGCCTGCTCGCCGACCAGGGTGTCGGCTCCCTCCCGTGGAGCCCGCTCGCCAAGGGCCTGTTGACCCGCCCGTGGGGTGAGCACACCCGCCGTGGCGACACCGACCCCCTGCACGCCCGCTTCGAGGAGGCCCGCGACAGGCCGATCGCCGACGCCGTCCAGCGGGTCGCCGGGGCCCGCGGCATACCCATGGCGCAGGTCGCCCTGGCGTGGGTCCTGCGCAACCCCGTCGTCACCGCCCCCATCGTCGGACCTACCAAGCCGCACCATCTGGCCGACGCCGTGGCGGCCCTCGACATCCAGCTGGCCGAGGAGGAGGTCGCCGCTCTGCAGGAGCCCTACACCCCCCGCCTGCCCACCGGGTACTGACCCCGCGCCGTGTCGCGGACCGCCTGTGCCAGTAGGCCGGCCGCACGGTCGACGTCCGCGTCGGTGCTCCACCGGCCGAGGCTCAGCCGGAGGGAGCCCCACGCCCTCTCCCCGGGGACCCCCATGGCCGTGAGAACGGGCGACACGGTGGTGCTGCCCGCATGACAGGCGGACCCCGCAGAGGCGGCGATCCCGGCCGCGGCGGCAAGGACGTCGTGGGCGGATGCGCCGTCGATGGACACGTTGAGCGTGTTGGGCAGCCGCTCCGTCCGGTGTCCGTTGAGGTGGACCCGTCCGGGTAGCAGGGCGCCCAGCCGGTGATGGAGCCGGTCCCGGAGGGCGGCCAGCCGGGCCGCCTCGCCGCCGGCAAGGGCGTCGACCGCGAGCCGGGCCGCCGCCCCGAACCCCACGATGTGCGGAACGTTCTCGGTGCCGGCCCGGAGGCCGCCCTCCTGTCCGCCTCCGCGGACCAGGGGACGCAGGGCCAGCGAGCCGCCGACGTAGAGGGCGGCGACTCCCTTGGGGGCGTACATCTTGTGGCCGACCACCGTGAGCAGGTCCGCGCCCAACGCGGTGACGTCGACGGGGATCTTCCCGGCGGACTGCGCGGCGTCGCAGTGCACCAGCACCCCGCGGGCGTGGGCGGTCTCGGCGATCTCCGCGACCGGCTGCACGGTGCCGGTCTCGTTGTTGGCGTGCATGACCGTGACGAGCACGGTGGCGCCGGTGATCGCACCGGCGACGTCCCCCGGGTCGACCAGCCCGCGGGCATCGACCGGCAGGACGGTGACGTCGACATCGTGGAGCTCGGCGAGGTCGGCGCACGCCGCCAGCACCGCGGGATGCTCGGTGGCCTGGGTGACGACGTGCCGACGCCCGCGCCCGGCAGCGGCCAGGACGGCACCGCGGATCGCGAGGGCATCCGCCTCCGAGCCGCTGCCGGTGAACACGACCCGGCCGTCGCGCGCCCCGACGAGCGCGGCCACCTCCGCCCTGGCGGCAGAGACGGCCCGGTGGGCCGTGGCACCGAACGGATGGGCCGACGACGGGTTGCCGAACTCGACCCCCAGGTGACGAGTCATCGCCTGGACGACCCGAGGGTCGACCGGCGTGGTGGCGTTGTAGTCGAGGTAGACCGGACGGCCCACCAGGCCGGGGTGCTGTCGTTCCATGCAGGGCTCCTTCCTGCGCCACACGGTGGTGCCATGGTGGCGTGCGGAACGGCTCCGGGCCAGCCCGGTGGCTGACGGCGGGCTGGTCGGCAGCACCGTGGGGAAGGATACGGACCCGCTGGGGGGCCGGATGGCCCGCCATCCGGCCCGTGGGGCGCGAGCCCGCGACATACGGCAAGCAGCAGGTGGTCGTGGTGCCCGGCCCAGGTCAGGTCGAAGGACCGGCCGCCGCCGGATTGGGGGGTCGTGCTCGGCCCAGAGGCTCGCCACGATGTCGCCGCGCTCCCCGAGGACGTAGGGCATTCGGTTGGGTCGGCGGGGTGAACCCGAGCCGCGCCCAGGTCGGCTCCAGGTCCGGTGCCGGCCCGGGCGGAGGCGCGCACCCGCTCGAGGAGCTACCGGCGTACCCGGCGGCGGTAGGCGGCCATGGCGAAGGTGTACGCGGCGACGAGGATGCCGACACACCAGGCAAGAGCGATCCAGATGCCGCCGCCCACCGGCTGCTGGGTGAACAGGTCGCGCGTGGTGTTGACGATGGACGTCACCGGCTGGTGCTCGGCGAAGGCGCGCACCGGGCCGGGCATGGTGTCGGTGGGCACGAACGCCGAGCTGACGAAAGGCAGGAGAATGAGCGGGTAGGCGAACGCGCCGGCTCCGTCCACCGTCTTGGCGGAGAGACCGGCGATGACGGCGAGCCAGGTCAGCGCCAGGGTGAACAGGATGAGGATGCCGGCGACGGCGAGCCATGCCGGCACGCCCGCGCCCGAGCGGAACCCCATGGCCAGGGCGACGAGCACGACCACCACGAGCGAGATCAGGTTGGCGACCAGCGAGGTCAGCACATGCGCCCACAGCACGGAGGACCTCGCGATCGGCATGGAGTGGAACCGCTCGAAGATGCCGCTCTTCAGGTCCATGAAGAGCCGGTACGCGGTGTAGGAGACGCCCGACGCGATCGTGATGAGGAGGATGCCGGGCAGCAGGTAGGTCACGTACGAGTCCGACCCCGAGTCGATCGCGCCGCCGAGCACATAGACGAACAGCAGCATGAAGGCGATCGGCATGATCGCGGTGGTGATGATGGTGTCGACGCTGCGCGCGACGTGCCGCAGGGACCGTCCCGTCAGGACGGCGGTGTCGCTGAAGAAGTGCGTGGTCATCATCGCTCCTCACCCGGGCGGGCAGCCGCTGCGTCGGTGCCGGCCCCGTCCCTGACGTGGCCACCGACGATGGCGAGGAAGACCTCTTCGAGGGTCGGCTGCTTCTCGACGTACTCGACGGTGGCGGGCGGGAGCAGCGACGTGAGCTCGGCGAGGCTGCCGTTGACGATGATCCGCCCCTCGTGGAGGATCGCGATCCGGTCGGCGAGCTGTTCGGCCTCCTCCAGGTACTGCGTCGTGAGCAGCACCGTGGTGCCCTGCCCGGCGAGCTCCCTGACCGCACGCCACACCTCGATGCGCGCCTGAGGGTCCAGCCCGGATGTCGGCTCGTCGAGGAAGATCACTGGGGGGCTCCCGATGAGGCTCATCGCGATGTCCAGGCGGCGGCGCATCCCACCCGAGTACGTCGACACCCTCCGCTGGGCCGCGTCGGTCAGTGAGAAACGACTGAGCAGGTCATCCGCGATCGTGCCCGGGTTCTTCAGGTGCCGCAGCCGGGCGACGAGCACGAGGTTCTCCCGCCCGCTGAGAAGCTCATCGACGGCCGCGAACTGTCCGGTGAGGCTGATGGCCTCCCGCACCTCGGCACCCTGCGTGGCGGGATCGAAGCCGTTGATGCGGACGGTGCCCGCGTCGGCCCGCAACAGCGTGCACAAGATGTTCACCACCGTGGTCTTGCCTGCCCCGTTCGAGCCGAGCAGAGCGAAGATGCCACCGCGGGCCACGTCGAAGTCCACGCCGCGCAGCACGTCCAGCTTCTGGTACGACTTCTCAAGCCCCTGCACGTGGATGGCTGGATCGGTGATCATCACCCCTGCTGCCCTCCCCGCTCCGCGTCCTCGACCGCCCTGGTCAGGCGGTCGCGTTCCTTGTCGATCCAGTGCCTGCCGGTGTAGGCCTGCGCGAAGGTCTCGGCGAACTCGACCGGGTCCTCCCCGACGATGGCCCTCACCGGCGTGTCGTCGGCGGCCGCGCGCTCCCAGAGGTCGGCGAAGTCCCCCATCATCGACAGAATGGTCTCGCCATCGACGATCCCCCCGCAGTACATGAGGTACCGCTGCAACGCCTTGGCGACCGCGCCATACGGATCGGGCAGGGCCTCGATGCGGGCCCGCTGCTGCCTGTACCGCTTCTTCTGCTCCAGCGAGCCGGTGACGATCTCGATCCACTTCGCTGCCATGTCACGTGTCTCCTTCATGAAGCTGTTCGAGTCGTTCAGCGACGAAGCTCCAGGTCCTCCAGAACTCCTCGAGGTACTCCCGTCCCTGGGCGTTGAGCGAGTACACCTTGCGCGGCGGCCCCTTCTCCGAGGCGACCTTCTCCACGTCGACGGCGCGGCGCTGCTCGAGCCTGATGAGCAGCGCGTAGACGGTCCCTTCGGCGATATCGGAGAAGCCCTGCTCCCGCAACCGCGCCGTGATCTCGTAGCCGTACGCCGGCCGTATGGACAGGATCGCCAGGACGATGCCCTCCAGGGTGCCCTTGAGGATCTCGGTCATCTGCTTGCGCACCGGCCACGAACCTCCAACTACTCAGCGTCACTGACTACCGAAGTAGATAGTATCACTAGGTAGCCCGGCCGCAAGCCCCCGTCCCCGGGTTGGCGCGATCGGTACGGTGGCCGCAGGCGCGGTGGCCGCAGGCGCGGTGGCCGCAGGCGCGGTGGCCGCAGCCCGGTGGCCGCCGGGCGCGGTAGCGCGGGTGTTGAGGCCGGGGCACGTCGCACACTCGGGTCGCACGACCGCGCTGTGAGGGCCATCCGGGCGGGCGAACGGGCTGAGTACCACATGGTGGGGAGGGTACGGGTAGCCCATGGGCCGAGCGAGGAGCTGCTATGCGTCCGCCGCCGCTGCGGGGGTCGCCGTCGTGCTGGCCGGGTGCACCGGGGCGTCCGTGGGCGGCTCCTCGAGCAGCACCAGCGCTCCGAGCAGCAGCACGGCAGCCGGCACGCTCCGCACCGCGGCCACCCCGTCTGCACCGGTCGTATGCCGGGGCAAGTCCGTGCCACAGATCGTCCAGGAGGTGCAACCCAGCGTCGTCACGGTGCGGACCCCGAAGGGTCTCGGTAGCGGGATCGTCTACCGCCGGGACATGATCCTCACCGACCAGCACGTCGTCGCTCGCCAGGAGGGCTCGGCCCCCACGTACCCGAGCGTCGAGATCGCCCTCGCCGACGGCACGACCAGCCGGGGGACGGTCGTGGGAAGCGACCTGCTCACCGACCTGGCGATCGTCAGGGTCACCGGGAAGGCGCTTCCACCGCTCACCTTCCGGACCAGCCTGCCCTCACCGGGCGAGACCGTCCTCGCCATCGGGAGCCCGCTGGGCTTCAGCAGCTCGGTCACCGAGGGCATCGTCTCCGGGGTGGGACGGAACCTCCCGGCAGCCCAGTCGGGCCCCCCTCTCGTCGACCTGATCCAGACCGACGCGCCGATCTCGCCGGGGAACTCCGGCGGAGCGCTCATCGACACCTGCGGCCACGTCGTCGGAGTCAACGAGGCGTACATCCCACCCAGCAGTGGGGCCGTCTCGCTCGGCTTCGCGACACCGTCGGTCGTGGCAACCGACGTGGCCGACCAGCTGATCGCCAGCGGCAAGGTCGAGCACCCGTGGCTGGGCATCAGCGTCACGGACCTCACCCCCAGTATCGCCCAGAGCCTTGGCACCCATGCCAAGTCCGGCGTCGTCATCGCCCAGGTGAGCAGCGGCTCCCCCGCTGAACGGGCCGGGCTGAAGGAAGGCGATGTCATCACGGCGTTCGCGGGACAGAGCGTCAAGACGTATGCCGATCTGCTCGGATTCCTGCGCGGCACCGCGCCGGGCCAGAGCATCCCCGTCACGGTGGACCGCGGAGGTACCCAGCGGACCCTCCACGTGACGGTCGGACGTCGCAGCTCGTAGCACCTGCTGGACCCCGCGCACCGAGTGCGCGCACCGAGTGCGGGCCCTTCCAGCCGCTCAGACGGCGTTCGGCGGGCCCACCACCGCCTCGAGGGCGGCAGTGACGACGATGCCCACGGCATCGCGGACGACGTCGCGGAACGGATCGTAGCCGTCCATCGCGGTGTCGCCAGAAGCCAGCGGGTTGCCGTCGACCGCGAGCACGGCGGCCGCGGCCACACCGTGCAGCGCGGCGACGACGAACAGGGCCGCCGCCTCCATCTCGACGGCCAGGCAGCCGGCCCGCTGCCACAGCTGGAGACGCGGGCCGAGGACGTCATGGGGATAGAACGCCGCGCTGGAGCAGACGACCCCGCAGTGGAGCCGGCCATCGCCGATCCCGGCCGAGCGGACGGCATCCTCGAGGGCGATCGTCAGGCGGGCGTCGGCGACGGCCGGGAACCCCGGCGGCACGAGGAAGTCGGTCAGCCCGTCCTCGCGGACCGCCGCCGTAGCGACGATCACGGCCCCGTCCCCGACGTCGGGCTGCAGGCCACCAGCGGTCCCGGCGCGGACGATTCGGCGCACCCCGCCTCGGCACAGCTCCTCGAACGCCACCCCGGCCCCCGGGCCGCCGACGCCGTGGGACACGACCGTCACCGGCACCCCGAGGTAGCTCCCCCCGATGCTCAGGTACTCCCGGTTGGAAGCCAGCTCGCGAGCCTCGTCGAGCCGCTGCCCCACGGCGCGGGCACGCTCGGGGTCCCCGACGACCACGACGTTGGGCGCGAGGTGGGCGACTGGGATCCGGGTGAGGGGCAGAACGCCCTCGCGGGCGGCGCGCACGGGCGACATCGGGTCCTTCCCCGGGACGGTCTGGGCGGAACGCAGCCAGTATGCCGCCGCTCGGTCGGCAGTGGGCCCGTGCGGGAGCTCCGGGGCCAGGCTGAGCCACGTCCGGTCCGCACGGGATCAGCCGCCGTCCGGCCGCTGCACGCCCTGCACGACCTCGTTGTGCCGCAGGAACCAGGGGACGTACGGCGGGTCGAACCTGGCGAACCTCGGTGCGCCGCTGGCAACCAGGCCGGCCGAGGCGATCCCGGCCTCGAGCTCGGCGAGGCGGCGGTGGTAGGCCTTCTCGGTCCATCGACCCGAGAAGCGCATGGCCGCGGCCAGGTGCTCCGGCAGCGCCCGGACCCGCACCTCGGCGTTGGACGGGATGGGCGCGGTCTCGACCGTCAGGCTCGCGGGTAGCACGAAGGCGATGAGATGGTCGCCCTCGGCGGCCTCGGTCTGAACCACCGGCGCGGTCATCGCGACCCGCTCGGGAGGGGCCACCTCCTGGACGACGGGGGCGGTCATGGCGACGGCCCGCGCCGACTCGTTCTGCCCGGAGATGTAGCCGAACAGGGCACGGAACGCTCGGTTGCCGGCGCTCTCGAACGAGCCACGGACAGCGATCTCCGCGACGACGTGGGAGGGGTAGCGCCGCAGCTCGAACCCGGGGTACCGCTCGACCAGCTCGTAGGGCTGTTGCTCGGTCACGGGTCCGACACTACGCACCGCGGGCCGGTTCTGCCGGCGCCGCAGCGTCGGCCGGCTGCCCTCAGTCCGGCGGAGTCGTCGAGCTCAGCTCCAGGGCGGCGAGGTCTCTGACGACTCGAGGGTCGCCGTTGCGCCAGTCGGTGTAGGGGTCGGAACTGATCCGGGCAAGAGCCGCGACCGGCTGGCGGTTCAGCGCCCTCAGCGCGAACAGGTCCAGGCTGGCGCCCGCGGAGACCAGGCGATCGGTGGCGCGCGCTCCGCTGACGAAGGCGATGCGGTGCCGCAGCCAGGGGATACCGGCGCCCAGGATCGGACCCACGGCGACCAGCAGTCCCAGGGCAACGGCCAGCTGGCTCAGCGAGGTCGAGGTCTGCGAGGCGGCCTCGTTGAGGGTGGCGCCGGGCTGCGCGGCCTTGGTGAAGACCTGGGCCAGCGGGCCACCGACGGCAGGGAGGTCACCAAGGGTCTTGGCCGCGTTCGTCATCGTCGTGCGATAGGAAGCAGCGGCCTCACCGGTGGAGTCCACCGGCCGGGTCAGGTCTGCCAGGAGGCGGTGGATCACCAGACCCACCACCGACCAGGCGAGAACCCACACGAGGAACGCGAGGTCGCCGGTCACCTGACGGGACCGGCGAGAACGGCTGGCCGCATACAATCTCATCCCGTCGATGCTAGCCCAGGGCTTTCACGTGGCCTCGGCGTGCGGGCGGGCCGCACCGTCCCGCCCGGCCGGTGCCAGGCTCCGGCGTCCGGGCCACGCGCTGACCGGACCGACCAGGGTGAGCAGCGAAGGCACCATGACCGACCGGACGACGACGGCGTCGATGACGATGCCGACCCCCATCGCGAAGGCCAGCTCGGCGAACGAGATCAGCGGGATGACCGCGAGCATCCCGAAGCTCACGGCCAGGGCCAGACCGGCCGTGATGATGGCCCGCGAGGTGTCCGGTATGGCGGTGAGGAGCGCCTCCTTCAGTGGCACGGTCCGGGCCCTGTCCCATACGGTCCCGACACCGAAGATGTTGTAGTCCGAGCCGAGTGAGACCAGTAGCACCCATGCCGCGAACGGGACGTAGAAGGTGATGCCGTCCTGGCCCAGCATGGTGGTGAAGAACCACGTGGTCAGCCCCAGTGCGGCGCCCAGCGTCAGGATGCTGCACATCAGGAGGTAGAGGGGGGCCACGAGTGCGCGGAGGAAGATCGCGAGGATCACCAGATTGGCCAGGACACTCGCGAGGGCGATCCGCCCCAGGTCCGCTGAGGTGGTCCGGATGAGGCCTGCGGCCAGGGCGGTGTCCCCGGCCAGGCTGAGCCGTGCCGCGCCGAAGCCGCTCGCGCTGGCGAGGGCCGGGAGTCGTGTCCGCAGCCGCGACAGGTCCTCGATGGCCGTCGCAGCGAGAGGGTCGTGGTCGAAGATGACGAGCATCCGCGCTGCGCTCTCGTCCGCCGAGACCATGATGTCGACCGGGAGGTGCGGCGGCATCTGTGCGCTTCCGACGACCATGGCCACCCCGGGCTGGTTCTCGATGCGGTGCTGCAGGTCAACCAGCCGGGCCGGGTCCTGCCCCACGTGTGGCCCCTCGACGAGGAGTGTGGTCGGCGAGGTGATCCCCGGGGCGAAGCCGGCCGCCGCCGCCCGGGCGGCGACGCGCACCGGGTTGTCGGCGGGCAGGGAGGTGGTGAATCCGGCTGACAGCTGCAGGCCGAGCAGCGGCAGGGCGGCAAGGGTGAGCG
This sequence comes from uncultured Actinomycetota bacterium, assembly GCA_963763315.1. Lineage (GTDB taxonomy): Bacteria > Actinomycetota > Actinomycetes > Actinomycetales > Dermatophilaceae > CAVSJJ01. The sequence continues at coordinate 965,865 of CAVXOC010000002.1, read as the reverse complement.
CGCCGGTCGAGACGACCAGGGCGACGGCCGCGAACCGGCGATGAACCAGCCAAGCGACCAGCTGTCCCCGGTGACTGGACCGGCCGACGATGCGCTCGGAGAACTCGGACCGGCTTCGACGCAGCGGCCAGAACACGTGATGCCCCAGGACGGCCAGCACCGCTGGGACGAGGGTGATCGAGACGGCGAGCCCGACGAGGATCGTCAGGGCCATGGCGGGGCCGAAGGAGTGGAAGAAGGCGGTGCGCGCGACGAGCAGCGCCATCGTCCCCACCGCGACGGTGAAGCCGGCCACCGCGATGACGCGGGTGTTCGACCTGACAGCCTGGTGCACGGCATCCTCGACCTCGACGCGCCGGCCGGCAAGCGCGTACAGGCCGCTGACGTAGAAGACGGTGTAGTCGGTGACGACTCCGAGGAGCAGCGCGACGAGCAAGGGCTCCAGCTCCGCCGGCGGGCTGATCCCCACCAGGGCGGCGACGCTCGGCAGGACCCAGGTGGTCACGACAACGGCGATCCCGGATGCCACCAGGGCCACCACGGGGACGACCGCGCTGCCGAATGCCAGGGCCACCAGCAGGAAGATCGCGGCAAGGGTGGTCATCTCCAGCGTGTGCAGGTGGTTCGCCAGCAGGAGTGCCTGTTGGTTGCGGGCCGGGACCGACCCGGTGACTCCGACGACGTGGTCCTCGGGGCGTCCCAAGTGGTCGGCGATGTAGGCGTGCGCCGCGTCGGACTGGCTGCTGAAGCTGCTGCGCGGGTCCATGAACAGGTAGGTGAGGATCGTGGTCCCCTGCTCCCGCTGCCCGGGCGTGATGCGTGCGAGGTTCGGCAGGGGAAGAGCTCCCAGCAAGGGGTAGGCCTGCGGGTGCTGGTCCGTCGCGATCGCCTCGAGGACCGATTCGCTCTGGATGTAGGGCGACAGTCCCGCGGCGTCGCGCTGGACGACGGTGGTCCGGCTGGACAGCGGGAACCCGAACTCCTCGAGGGACCGTTTCTCGGCGAGCAGGGCCGGGCTGTCCAGGGGGATGATGTTCGCGGCGTCCTCGGCGCTGGGGCGGCCCAGCGGAGGGCGGACCAGGCAGAGGACCAGGACCAACAGCCACCCGCCGATAACCCACCACCGCCACCGCACGACGGCGGTCGCGTAGCCGTCCGACCAACGGTCCACGGAGCGGTGGGTTCTCGACAGCGCTGTCAATGCCGGCCACCTTCCGCCGGTACGACGTCAGTCCCTGGTCAGTGCCTCGGTGTCACCTTAGCGCTCCCCGACAGCCCGGGCCTGTCGACGAACCTGGCGACTTCGGTATGGTCGACAGTCCGGGCGCGTCGCCGCATCCGTGGCGCGCATCGCACCGATCGCCAGGGGATGACGATGTCTGAGAACGCCGGACCTGACCAGCCGCACGACGACCACCCGCACGACGACCACCCGCACGACGACCAGCCGCACGACGACCAGCCGCACGACGACCACCCGCACGACGACCACCCGCACGACGACCACCCGCACGACGACCACCCGCACGACGACCACCCGCTGCCCGCGAACCGGCCGAACCCGGCAAGCGACCCCGGGGCCGCCACTGCACCGGCATCCGGCCGCAGATGGCTGCTGCTGGCCCTCGCGTTCGTCGTCGGCCTGGTTCTCGGCGGCCTGGGCTGGGCGCTCATTCAGTCCCCGGGCACGACATCCGCGGCCGGAGCGGCGCCGACGGTCACGGTGACCTCCCCAGCGCCCGCGGAGACGGGCACAGCCTCCCCGACGATCGTCCTTCCGGCCGCGTGCAAGGAGATCTCGACCGAGGCCCAGACGATCCGGGATCTCCTCGGGCAGGCGGCCGCAGCGGCCCAGTCGCTCGACGCGACCAAGATGAGCACGGTGCTTCGCGAGATGGACACCCAGCAGCGGAAGATCACCGACTCCATCAAGGCCTGCACAGACGCCATGCCGCCCGGCGTCAGTTAGCGGCCGCCGCACTCCGTCAGCGGCCACCGCTCCAGCGCGAAGCCGGGGGTCCCCGCGTCCGCGACGGCCGGGCAGCCCAGGTCACCACCCGTCGCCGCAACTTTTCCGCCCCATGCGGGAAACACCATCTTCGCAAGGGTTATCGGCCCTGGCGAACATGCGGTTTCCCTTGTCAAGCACCCGTCTCAGGCACGGTGCTCCGGGCGGCGGCGAGGAGGCCGACAGCGAAGCGGCGATCCCGTTGGAGCAGGTCACGGCCGACCTCGGACTGCCATGGCCTACCGTCTCGAGGTCGCGCCGGCCGCGCTGCCTCGGCTGCGCACCCTCGACCCCCTTCGCCGGGCCGGGCGGCGCCTCCAAGCGGCCATCGAGCTGCCGGCCGAGCACGCCGCGACGAGCGGGGCCACGACGCTGCTCGGTGGTGACGGCGAGTGGGGGGTCCTCGCCGGCGACGAGCGGGGCCACGACGCTGCTCGGTGGTGACGGCGAGTGGGGGGTCCTCGCCGGCGACGATCGGGTCGTCCACGAGGTCCACGACGCGGTGCTCCTTGTCCTGGTCGTCGCCCGTCGCCGCCGCCGCGACCCCACGAGCGCCGCCGCCCGACGCGGCCCGGTCATGCCAGGCCACGGTGTTCGTGCGGCGAAACGATCAAGGATCGACCGATCGTTGCGCCGAGGTGGCCCCCGAGCCGGCGCCCCAGCCCGGAGTCCAGCCCTCCGAGGCACGGGCGCGGCCAAGGCCGCACCCTTGCTGCCGAGAGCCTTGCCCTCAACCCCGCACGGCAGAGAGTTCGACAGTCGGTCCGGCCACCCTCCGCCGAGAGGCCCGGATCGTCAGCTTGGCCCCGGCGTCGAGCCGCCGGCCACCTCGTAGTTCCAGACCTCGCTGTGCGTCGACACGGGAGCGGGAGCCTCACCGCCGGCACGCTCGAGGGCTGAACGGTGACCCTCGGCGAACCCGGGCGAGCTCACCCACGCCTGGAAGGACTCCTCGTCACGCCAGCGGGTGATCACCAACCACTGTTCACGACCGTCAGTAGGGCGCAGCAGCTCGAACCCCTCGAAGCCGTCGGCGCCGTCCACCGCGCCAGCTCGCGCAGCGAACCGATGGGCGAGCTCGTCGCCAGCCCCAGCCGGGACGGTGATGGCATTAATCCTGATCGTCGTCACGCGTCAAGACTGCCACTGGCTCCCGGACTGCACCAGAAGGGCCTCCATGCGCCATGTGGCCTGGCGTCCGGCGGACGTGCCGGGGCCCGCGATCCACAACGAGCTGCGTGGCATTGTCCCGATCGGCCACGACGCTGCCCCCGGGCCTGCGCCCCGAAGGAGCGCCCTCCCATGCAAACGCATCCTCGGGACCGACGCTCCGGGTTCTGCCGCCTCCCGATGCTGTCGCAGACCGAGGCGGGCTTGAGCCGGGCCGAGATAGCGGCTGTGGCGAGGCATCCATGCCTCGGTACGTGTCGATGCGCCGCGGGGTGCGCGCCGTGGCTTCACCCGGCCAACGACGCCGAGTCGCGCCTCGACGCGATCGTGTTCGCCCGCACCGTTCACGACCGGCCAGAGCGTCGCGCTGAGGATCGCCAGCAGGGCTCACCCCAGGGACATCATCTTCTGGATCGCTTGCCGGGACACGCCGAGCTCTCGAGCGATGTCGGCCTGGGAGACCCCGCCGTTGATGAGGCTCTGCATGAGGTCGCGGCGCTCGACGGCAAGCTGCCTCGCGATCCGCGTGTGTTCGATCGCTCGGGCACGCAGCTCTCTGATCCGCTGGAACGTGGCTTCATGGTCCCGGTTCGTCGCCATGCGGCCAGGATGACAACCAGGGGTTGTCCATGTCAACCTGGGTTGTCGCTACTGGCTTGCCAGTCGAGGTGAACCCGCGCACCTGGGTCCAACCGCCGCCTGTCGGCCCGGGACACTGACCGCTTGGCCACCGCTGCCCGGCTCAGGCGGAGTGCCATGAGTCGCACCCGGAGCCCTGACGCGCTCATGGTCGGCGCACACGTTCTCCCGCTGACACTGGACAGCGCCACCGCTCAGAGTCCGGTACAACCGCCGAGGCGTCACCGGTGCCGAGGTCGAGCCTGCTCAGCCGGTGACCGGTGCTGCCGCCGTCTCTGCGCCGTGCAGCCGGCGCCGGCGCTCGTACGCCCACCCCGGGCCGCGGAGCAGGAAGGACCACCGCTCCCCCCACGACGCCGACCCGGCGACGTCGCGGGCGATGTCGCGCCACTCGTGGGTCGCGATGGTCACCGGGTCGTGGGACTCGATGTTCGTCGTCAGCCCGTAGACCACCGGCTCGGACTCCCGCTCGAACGTGCCGAAGACCCGGTCCCAGACGATGAGGATGCTGCCGTGGTTGCGGTCGAGGTACCGCGAGTTCGACCCGTGGTGGACCCGGTGGTGGCTCGGGGTGTTGAGGACGTTCTCGAGCCAGCCGATGGAGCGGACCGCCTCGGTGTGGATCCAGAACTGGTAGATGAGGTTGAGGGCGCGGGCGTTCTCGATGACGGCCGGCCGCACCCCGAGGAGCGCGAGCAGCCCGTACGGCACGCTCATCGTCAGCCCCTCTGCCACGGGCTGGCGCAGCGCGGTCGAGAGGTTGTAGTGCTGGCTCGAGTGGTGCACGACGTGCATCGCCCACAGCCAGCGGCTCTCGTGGTTGAGCCGGTGGTTCCAGTAGTAGATGGCGTCCCAGCCGAGGACCCCGACGGCGTTGGCGAGCAGCCCGCTGCCGAGGTCGCGTCGGGTGAGACCGAACAGCCGCGTCCCGCTGGTCTGCGCCGACCACGTCGTCGCCACGGTGAGCGCCGTCGAGGCGACGGCGGCCACGGCGGTGGCCCGGGTGAGCCGGTTCGCGAGCGGGGCGTCGGGCTGCACCGGGCCAGGTCCGGCGGCTGGCTCCCGAGGGCCGGATGCCGGCAGCGTGCCAGGGTCGGGGAGGCCGCCGGGGGACCGGTGCCGGTGCAGGACGTCGGCGACCGTCGTGGCGGCGGTGGCGAGCACGGCGGTGCCCATGAGGACCTTCGCGTGGCGACCCACGCCGGGGGTGACCGGGTCGAGGAGACGCTTCGCGACGAACGGGGCGAGCAGGCTGCCGACGCCCATCGTCAGGCTGGCCATGGTGTCGGCGAGCGCGTAGTCGCCGGCGCGGGTCGTCCCGGGCGCGGCCGGGTGCCGCCGCCGCCACGCGTACTCGGCGCCCATCGCCCCGACGAAGGCCGGGATGGCCAGGACCGTCAGGTCGGGACGGCGCCGCATCAGCCGGGCTCCGCGGCCGTGCGCACCAGGGCCCGGCGCAGGGCCTCGAGCAAGCTCCGGGTGAAGTCGACCATCGTCGGGTCGGCGGGTCGGAACCGGTCGGCACCGTGGTACATCCCGGGCACGACGACGAGCTCGCAGGCGACGCCGGCGGCCTCGAGACGGTCGGCGTACTCGGCGTCCTCCTCGAAGAACAGGTCGAGGTCACCGACGCCGATCCAGGCCGGTGGCAGGCCGGTGAGCTCCTCGCGGCGGGCCGGGGCGGCATACTCGGGAGCAGAGGACTCCCGTGGCGGCCCCCCGAGGTAGGCGCTCCACCCGAACCGGTTCGACGACGGGGTCCAGACGAGGCCGCCGCGCCCCCCGTGCTCGGTGCGGAGCACGGTGCGGTCGTCGAGCATCGGGTAGACCAGCGCCTGGAAGCACACCGGCGCCTCGCCGCGGTCGTGGGCGACCTGGGCGAGGGCCGCCGCGAGCCCGCCACCGGCGCTGTCGCCCGCCACCGCCACCGCGTGCCGGTCGACCCCGAGCTCGTCGGCGGACTCGTGCAGCCAGAGCAGGGCCGTGTAGGCGTCATCGAGCCCAGCCGGGAAGGGGTGCTCGGGGGCGAGGCGGTACTCGACACTGACCACGAGCACCCCGAGCTCGTCGGCAAGCCGGCTGCAGACGTCGTGGTAGGCCACCGGGTCGCCGAGGACGTAACCGCCGCCATGGGTCCACAGCACCGCGCCACCGGGCCGGGTGCGACCCGCCGACTCGTAGACGTGGACCGGGACCGGGGTCCGACCCGGGCCGGTCGACGCGACCCGGCGCTCGACGGTAACCCCCGGCCGCAGCGGCGAGGCCTGTCCCGGCAGGGCGCGGAGGAGCCTGAGCACGACCAGCGCGAACGGCACGGAGGGCGAGGGCGCCGAGGGCAGCCAGCAGGCGGGGCTGCGCAGGCCCTCAGGGACGGCGTCGAGCGCCGCACGGCGGGTGGCCAGCGGCTTCACGAGCGCGGCGGAGCCCAGGGCCAGGGCCAGCGCCACGAGGCGGATGCGTGGGGTCATCGGCGTCCCTTCGTCTCCGGCGACGCACGCCGGCGGCGCCGACGCCAAGGCTAGCCCCGCGGCTGGGAACCGAGCCGAGCACGGGTCTGATGCTCCTATTCCGTGTCAAGTCCTCAGGCGGCGTTGAGCCAGGCGCGGTAGCGGGTGACGAGTTCGTCGTTGGGTCGGCGTCCGAGTTCGAGTTCGCCGATCCGCGCTGGCCATACGCCGAGGTGTTCAGCGGCGGCGGTGAGGGTGAGGTTCTTGGCGCGGCGCGCGGGTCGTAGGTCGGAGTAGTCGGGGACGGCGCAGTGGCCGGCCAGGGCGTGGAAGACCTCTCGCGCTACGGCGCGTTTCAGGGCGCGGAAGACGGCCTTGGTCGTCCAGCCCTTCGCGAGGTGCTTGTCTCGGTAGGCGCGGGTCGCGGGGTCGTAGGACATGCGGACCTTGACGATGTGGTGCAGTGCGGCGTTGGCTTGCCGGTCGCCTCCCCGGGACAGTCGGTGCCGGTCGGTGCGCCCGGAGCTGGCGCGGATCGGAGCGGCGCCGCACAGCGCCGCGAAGGAGGCGGAGGAGCGGAGCCGGTCGGGTTGTCACCGGCGGTGATCAACGCGATAAAGACCAGCACGATCCCCACGTTGACGACGAGCCGCGGCCAGAAGTGATGGCGGAAGAGGACGGCGTCGACCCCGGTCGCGGTCGCGTGGGTCTTGGCGGTCCTAGTCGATCCCTTCGGCGGTGCCGAAGTGCACCGACGGGGGCGTGTGCCAGGCCAACCCGGGTACGGCGAATGTAGTTGTACTCGTGGAAGAGGCCGGTGCAGAACTGTCGGCCGTGCGCCAAGGAGGCGAACGATGTCAGGGGCCTCGAGACGCGGGATGGCGCCGATGTCATGTTGGGAGGGCCGATGATCACCAAGGGGCAGGGCCGGGCTGGTGGACTCGCAGCCGTACTCGGATCGGTGGCCCGAGACCTGCAGCAGGAACGCTCGCCGGAGGAGACTCTGGATGCCATCACCCATGCCGCCGTCGAGACCGTGACGGGCGCCGAGCGCGCCGCGGTGACGCTGGTCGTGGGCCGCAGCCGCCAGGTCAGGACCGTTGCAGCCACCGACACCGTCGCCGAACTCATCGACCGGGCCCAGTACGAGACGGGCGAAGGCCCTTGCCTGTCGGCGCTGTGGCACGAGCCCGTCGTGCGGATGAGCGACATGGACGTCGAAGGTCGCTGGCCGCGCTGGACCGCTCGCGCCCGCGCGAACGGCGTGGGCAGCATGCTCTGCTTCCGCCTGTTCGTCGCCGAAGACCGGCTCGGCGCGCTGAACCTCTGCGCCGGCGAGCCCGATGCCTTCACCGACGACGACGAAGACGTCGGACGCCTGTTCGCGACGCATGCGGCGGTCGCGCTCGCCTCTGCCCGGAAGGTCAACCAGCTCGAACGGGCGGTCGCGAGCCGCGACATCATCGGCCAAGCCAAGGGCATCCTCATGGAACGGCACAAGATCAACGCCGACGACGCGTTTCTGCTGCTCGTGCGCGCCTCCCAGAAGGCCCAGTACCCGCTGCGTGAGGTAGCCGAGTACGTAGCAGACACAGGAGAGAGCCTGCCACCGTAGCCGCCGCTGGCTGACCGAGTCGCTCCTCGCGGCGGTGAGACTCTTCGGTGGCACTGCCGCTTACGCCGACCCTCGACCTTCGCGGGCTGCCCGCCGCCCAGACCGAGCCGTAGGGATCACCTGGCGCTCTCCTTGTCGTCGCCCACGGCGCTGTCCGGCAGCGCTGAGGGATGGATGGACTGCCGTTTTGGAGCCTCTCCTCAGTGGTGGAGGCAGTTCTCGAAGCTGCCGACCTAGCGGGGTTTCGCTCGTCAGCGTGATGGTCGGCCCGCGGCTAGGACGCATCCGGGCCCGCCGCCGACCGTAGGAGCTACTGGGATCCGGGGCGCGGGGTCACGGTCTGACCGCCCCACTGCTCGGGTGCGACGTCGACGATGGTCTGGTTGAGGACCCACTGGTGCCCGAACGGGTCATCGATCGTGGCCTGCCGCTCACCGTACTCCCAGCCATGCGGCGATTCGACCAGTACGGCGCCTCGAGAGGTCGCGGTCTCGACCACGCCCGCGACATCGGCGACCTTGAGCATGACCTGGTGAGAATGGCGCCCTTGGGGCGTTTGCCGGCCGGGCCTCACCTCGGCCACCACCAGCTCGGCCGGCTCCCCGCCCGGCAGCCCGAGCTGCGAGCGGTGCCCTTTCCCAATGCGGACGTGTTCGACGAACCCGAAGACGTCGGCGTACCAAGCCACGGCCGCCCGAACGTCAACTACGGTCAGAACGGGTGGAGCGAGGGAGATGGTTGAGGAGTCGGGGGGCTGGCGGGTCGGATCGGGAGTTCAGGCGGGAGAGTGCGCCTGAGGTGAGGTCAGAGGGCGAGGTCGGGTGACCTAGGAGTCCGAGGTCGGGCGCCTGGGAGGGGCGAGGACGTGAGGGCGGGGCGGGGAACCTGGCGTGCCGGGCTTCGGCGGCAGGACGAGGAGGCCCGGCCCCCGACTGACAACAGCACACGTCGCGCGGCGCCGGAGTGTCGCACGGCGATGGGGTACCGCCCTTGCCTGCTACCTGCCGAGATCCCACGGGTTGAGGCATCGCACGCCGAGCGGTTCGAAGTGCTTGACGTTGCGGGTGACGACGGTCATCTCGGCGGCCTCGGCGACGGCGGCGATGAGGGCGTCATCGAGCGGCGCCTGGTCGGGGACCGGGTAGGTGGCCAGGGTCCGTGCGGCCGGCAGGTCGAAGGCGAGGACCCGGTCGGCGAAGGTCGGCAGGACCCGCTCGTCGAACCACCGGCGCAGGACCGCCCCCTGCGCCGGGTCGGACCGCTCCTTGGCGACGACACCCCGCTCGATCTCGGCGATGGTCGGCGCCGTCACGAACTGGCCGGCGACCGGGATGGCGGCCGCCCACGCCTCCACCGCCGGGTGCCGTCCACGCACTCGCAGCGCGGACACCACGTTGGCGTCCAGGACGTACCTCACAGCTCAGGAGTGCTTGCGGTCAGGCCAAGCCGCTCGAGCTCGAACTCGATCTCGGCGCCTTCGTCCGTGCTCAGCAGGTCGACGATCGTCACCGGCTCGCGGGCAAGCGCCTCGGCGAGGATCTCCCGGGCCTCGGCCTCGGCCGAGCGGTGGTGCTGCTCGGCGAGCGCGCGCAGCGCGGCCTTGGTCCCCACCGGCAGGTTCCGGATGAGGATCTGTTCCATGCCGATCACCTCCGATATCAGAGTCATGATATCACCCATGCGGCTGTGATCTACGGCCGCTGGGGTCGCTCGCTAGAGGTCATCGTGGGACCTCGATAGGCAGGGCGGGCCGGGTTGTCCACAGATGTCGGTCGGCCCCTTCCGCCGGCACTCGACCACGGCCATGGTCATCCCGTCCCGTCCGATCGTGCCCCCGCACCCCGGTTGGCCGGTCCCGACGAGAACCCCTCAGGAGGCCGACCATGACCCGCGCATCCGACCGGCGAACGAGCCACATGACGGTCAAGGAGCTCTGCGACGAGCTCGGCGTCGCCCGCTCGACGTTCTACGACTGGCGGGCTGCCCACAAGGCGCCACCGTGCCTCAAGCTGCCCAACGGCGACCTGCGCATCAAGCGCGCCGACTTCGACCGGTGGCTGGAGTCGCTGGAACAGGCGACCTGATGTCGACCGACCCGCGCCAGAGCTTCGACGTCCGCGTCTGGGGAGTCACCCCGTATGCCGGCAAGCGATCAACGACGTACACCGTCCGGTGGCAGGTCCACGGCCGCCGGTTCCAACAGACCTTCCCGACGAAGAAGCTCGCGGAGTCGTTCCGGGCGACCCTGCTGGTCGCCGTTCGGCGAGGTGAGGCCTTCGACCGTCGGTCTGGCCCGGCCGTCACGGCCAAACCCCAAACGCCGCCCACGAGCTGGGTCGACCACGCCGCCGGGTTCGTCGACATGAAGTGGCCGCACGCCTCACCCCGCCACCGCAAGGGGATAGCCGAGGGTCTGACCACCGCGACCGTCGCCGCACTTCCAGTCGAGGGGGGGCCGGAACGATCGACACTGCGCGCAGCCCTGACGGGATGGGCGTTCAACGCCTCCGCCCGGGAGGGCAGGCCTCTCGCCGATGCCGTGCCGCCACCCGAGTGGGCCGCTGTCATCGCGTGGGCTCGACGGCGCTCCCCCACTCTCGAGGACACCGTCTCGCCCGCCACGCTGCGGCCGATCCTCGATGCCCTCGGACGCACCCTCGGCGGGCACGCCGCCGCGCCATCCACCATCGCCCGCAAGCGCTCGGCGCTCTACAGTGCGTTCGACTACGCCGTCGAGATCGGCGCCCTCGCCTCCAACCCGATGGACCGGATCACCTGGAAGACACCGGTCCACACCGACACCGTCGACCGTCGCGTCGTGGTCAACCCCGACCAGGCCCGTGCCCTCCTGCGCGCGGTCCGCGACGTCTACCCCTCTCTCGAGGCGTTCTTCGCGTGCATCTACTTCGCGGCCCTGCGCCCCGCCGAGGTCCGCCACCTACGCCTGACCGACCTCGACCTGCCCCCCGCCGGCGGCTGGGGAACGCTCCACCTGATCGGTTCGACCCAGGGCTCGGGATCCGCATGGACCGACACCGGCACACCGAACGAGGATCGGCGGCTCAAGCACCGAGCCCGCCGGGCCACGCGCGACGTCCCCGCACCCCCCGAGCTCGTCGACGGGCTCGCCCGCCACCTTCCCGGCGGGCGCCGACGGACGGCTCTTCGTCGCCCGGACCGGTCGCGCCGGAACGCCCCTCTCGCCACCCTTTGCGACGCCCCAGCCGATGTGGGTCGTCTACCGCATCTGGGACCTCGCCCGCCGAGCGGCGCTCTCAGACGCCGAGTACACCTCCCCCCTGGCCCGGCTGCCCTACGACCTGCGCCACGCCGCGGTCTCGCTCTGGCTCAACGCCGGCGTCCCTGCCACTCAGGTCGCCGAGTGGGCCGGGCACAGCGTCAACGTTCTCCTCCGCGTCTATGCGACCTGCATCGTCGGTCAGGACCAAGAGGCCCGGCGTCGCATCCAGGCAGTGCTCGAGTCGTCCCCACCGGACGCCGGACACTCTTAGCCCGCCTCAGAGCGCCGAAACTTCGGCACCATTTCGGCACGAACAGCCGCCGAACGCCGGTTCTCGCCGGACACTGCCGGACAGAGGCGAAGGGCCCCCGACCGGCGTTTCCGCTGGTCAGGGGCCCTTCGTGCACGTGGTGGCAGGTCAAGGATTCGAACCTTGGTAGCTTTCGCGACGGATTTACAGTCCGCTCCCATTGGCCGCTCGGGCAACCTGCCGTGGTGCGCATGGAAGGATAGCAAGTCAGCCCGCCCTTGCCGAAACGGAGCCGGCTCCCGGGCACGAACCGACGGCCCCACAGCAGCGGCACGGGCAGCCCCCGTCCACCCGACCGCGCGGCATACCAGGCCGTCCGGACCAGACCACGAAGGAGCCTCATGGCCGACAGCAGCTTCGACATCGTCAGCAAGTTCGACAAGCAGGAGATCGCCAACGCCGTCAACACCGCGGCCAAGGAGGTCGCCAACCGCTACGACTTCAAGAACGTCGGTGCCGGCGTCGAGCTCTCCGGCGAGACGATCGCCATCCGCGCCAACAGCGAGGAGCGCTGCCTCGCCGTCCTCGACGTCGTCAAGACCTGGCTCGTCAAGCGGGGCGTCTCGCTCAAGCACCTCGATGTCCCCGAGAAGCCCCGGCTGTCCGGCAAGGAGTACCGCCTCGACGTCGCCCTCAAGCAGGGCATCAGCCAGGACAACGCCAAGAAGATCGCCAAGATCATCCGCGACGAGGCACCGCGGACCGTCAAGGCGCAGATCCAGGGTGACGAGCTGCGGGTGACGAGCAAGTCACGGGATGACCTCCAGGCGGTCCAGCGCCTCGTCAAGGAGGCTGACCTCGACGTCGCCCTGACGTTCACGAACTACCGCTGAGCGTGCGCGGCGAGGGCGTGCCGCCCTGCCGGAGCCGCGAGCCGGTATGCCGCGGGCACCGGCTACCGGTTCCGCACCGGGGGCCCCGTCGACCCCGTCATCCCGTCGCCCCGTCGAGCCGTCCGAGGAAGTCGAGCACCCTGCTCCACATGAGCTCGGCCTCCTCGGGCTGGAACTCATCCTCCTTGGACGGGTCGGCGAACAGGTGGCCCGAACCCGGGTAGTCGAAGAGCTCGACCTCTCCCCCCGCCGCTCGCACGGCTCCGACCACCGCCTCGGTCCATTCCGGGCGGCGCCGAGGGTCGGCCTGCGTGGCGTGCAGCTGAGCAGGCATGCCCGCGGGCCAGCTCGCACCGACGAATTCGAGCGGCAGCGCACCGGCGACGAGGACCGCCCCGAGGACGCCCGGCCGGTGGGTGGCGACGTACTCGGCCATGCCGGCACCATTGGAGAACCCCCCGACCACGAGTGGACCGTCGAGGTCGGCCACACCCTCGAGTGCCGCCTGCATCAGTGCCGGGAACCCGCGTTCCTGCTCGGCGTAGGCGCTCGCGGCCTCGTAGTCGTCGAAGACCAGACCGTCGTACTGGTCGACGAGGCGGACCTCGTGACCTGAGGCGGTGAGCCGCTGGACGGCGTCGTGCATGCCCGGCCGGACCCCCAGAACGGAGTGGAAGAGCGCGATGGTGGCCATCCGCCAAGTCTAGGCTCGGGCACCGACGGGCCAGGCCACCACCCGCACCGTCAAAGCAGGGCGTGCTTGACGACCTTGCCCATGGCGTTGCGCGGCAAGGCCTCGACAACGCGGATCTCGCGGGGTCGCTTGTGCACGGACAACCGGTCGGCCACGGCCGCGATGAGGGCGTCGCCGTCGACGGGTGTGCCGGCCGCGGCGACGACATAGGCGACGATGCGCTGACCGAGGTCGTCGTCCGCGACCCCGACGACCGCCGCCTCGGCGACGCCGGGTTCGTCGAGCAGCACCGCCTCGACCTCCCCAGCGCCGACCCGGAACCCGCCCGTCTTGATGAGATCGACCGACTCACGCCCGGCGATCCGATGCCGGCCGTCGGGCCCGATGGTGGCGATGTCGCCGGTGACGAACCACCCGTCCGCGGTCCACGCGGCGGCCGTCTCGCGGGGCCGCCCGAGATAGCCGTCGAACAACGTCGGGCCGCGCACCTGCAGCCGCCCGACGCTCCCACCGTCCTCGGCGACCGGCTCGCCGTGCTCGTCGCGCAGCCGCGTCCGGATGCCGCGGACCGGCCACCCGACGCTGCCGGCCACCCGACTGCGATCGGCCCGGGCAGCCACGGTGATGAGGGTCTCGGTCATGCCGTAGCGCTCCACCACCTGGTGGCCGCACAGGTCGAGCAGGCGCTGGAACACCGGGACAGGCAGGGGCGCGCTGCCCGACACGAGCAGCCGCGCTCCACCCAGCGACCGGGCGGCGGCGGCGTCCAGGGCCACCCGGTGCCACACCGTGGGCACGCCGAAGTACATCGTCGCTCCGGCTGCGGCATACGCCTGAGGTGTGGGGCGCCCGGTGTGCCGCAGGGAGGAGCCGAGACGCAGCGGGCCGAGGAGGCCCAGGACGAGGCCGTGGACGTGGAACAGCGGCAGCCCGTGGGCCAGTGTGTCGGCCGGTCCCCAGTCCCACGCCTCGGCGAGGGCGTCGAGCCCCGCGGCGAGCGCTCTGCGCGAGAGGACGACGCCCTTGGGAGCGCCGGTCGTCCCGGAGGTGTAGAGGACCAGCGCGGTGGCTGCGGGGTCCGGCTCGGGGATCGCCGCCGAGGCGCGCGCGGTCGGGTCGACCGGCACCACGGGCAGGCCCGCGGTGTCCCGCCGGCCGGTGCCGACAGGCTGCTCGCCCAGCCATGCAGCTGCTCCGCTGTCCCGCACGATGTGGCCCACCTCGTCGGCTCCGGCATCCGGCGGAACGGGGACGACCGGCACGCCCGCCATCAGGCCGGCGACGACGGCGAGCCCGGTGACCAGCGTCGGGCGGGCGAGCACGGCGACCGGCGCACTCCCACCCTGGCCGTCCCCGCCGGTACCGGTGACCTCCATGAGCCGCTCGGCGGCGGCCGCGGCGGCGCGTGCCAGCTCGTCATGCGCCATGGCCCCGTCGGCGAACCGCACGGTCGCGCCGGACCGTTCGCCGACGTCACCCAGCAGCCGCCGGACGGTGCCCGGCGGGCCATCCGCCGGCACCCCGCCGGCACCCGCCGTGCCGCCCCCGCGCGGCGCCGTCTCAGCCATAGAGCTCCCGGCTGTGCAGGGCCTCCCGCAGCTGGTGGTCGGCGTCGACCACGGCGCGGCGCACCCCCGGGGTGAGGTCGTCACGGGCGAGCGCGGCCGCGCTCAGCTCGGCGGTCGCGGGCTCGACGAGCCGGTCGGGGAAGGCGGCCGCCGCGACCCGGCTCAGCGCGTCGTCGTGCATCCATCCCGACATGGCGACCAGGGCGTCGGCGTAGCTCGCGGCATACGGCCGTACCAGGGCCAGGTCCGGGCAGACCCAGAAGCCGCCGGCGATGGCGTTCGCCTCGTAGTTGGACAGCTCGCGATTCGTCGTCAGCTGCTCCCAGGCCCAGCTCTTGGCCACCGGGTCGGGGCGTGCCGCTCGTGCTCCCAGAGCCGCCAGCCGGCCGGTCAGGGTAGGGTCGGCCGCCTCGACATCGGCGATGCCGGCGTCGTCGAGGAGACCCCGCTCGGCCAGGTTGCGCACGACGAGCCAGCGGAAGTCGGCGTCGCCCTCGGTGCCCGCGGGCAGGCCGGTCCCGGCGGCCCACGCCTCGAGCCGGTCGCGGTCGTTCGCGCTGCGTGCCTGGACCCGGGCGGCCACGAGCGCCGCAGCCGAGCCGGAGTCGGCAGCTCCCAGCAGGCGGAAGGCCGCGCCGGCCACTCGGGCGGTCGCTTCCGGCTGCTCGGCGGGAGGCAGGAAGCGCGGGATGACGCGGTCCAGGACCACGGAGGAGACCTGCGCCAGGATGGTGTCGTTGGGCTCGAGAGGCCAGGCGGCCGCCATGACGTCGAGGACCAGCCGCGGGTCCACCGTGCTGCTGGACACCCCACCCAGCATCGCGGTCCAGAGGACGGCCCGCGCCGTCGGGTCGCCGACGCCGGCCAACTCCTCGGCCAGGGCTTCGAGCGTCGCGGGCGAGAGGGCCACGGTCGCCCAGGTCAGGTCGCCCGCGTTGGGGACGACGATGGGGGCCTGCGGGGCCCGTGCCAGCTCCGGCACCTCGACCCGGCTCCGGTCGAGCCGGACGCCGACCCGGAACCGCTCCTGTCCGCCACCGAACCCCGCCACGTCGAGCGTGTGCGACCGTTCGGCCGGATGCCGCTCCGGTACCGTCCGGGTCAGCACTCCGCCGGCCTCGACCGCCACGGTGTCGGCCCCCGCCGCGAGCAGCCAGGCCCGCGTCCAGGCATCGAGGTCCCGTCCCGACGCGACCTCCATGGCGCCCATGAACTCGGCCAGCTCGCCGTTGGCGTGACGGTGCTCGCGCAGGTATGCCGCGACCCCGGCGACGAACGCGTCGTCCCCGATGTGCGCGATGAGCTGACGGATGACGGCCGCCCCCTTGGCGTAGGAGATGCCGTCGAAGGAGCTGAGGGCGGTCAGCGCGTCGGGCGCCGGCGCCCCCGCGACCGGATGCGTGCTGGGAGCGCGCTCCGCGGCATACCCCCACAGCTTGCGGACCATCGAGAACTCGACCCAGGCGTCGGTGAACTCGGTGGCCTCGCAGAGCGTGCGGTAGGCCATGTACTCGGCGAAGGACTCGTTGAGCCACAGGTCGTCCCACCAGCGCATGGTCACGAGATCGCCGAACCACATGTGCGCCATCTCATGAGCGATCGTGCTGCTGCGGTTGAGCACCTGCTGGCGGGTGGCCGCCCCCCGGAAGAGGTACTGGTCTCGCAGGACGACGCAACCGGGGTTCTCCATCGCGCCGGCGTTGAACTCGGGGACGAACACCTGGTGGTACGACCCGAACGGGTAGCGGATTCCGAACAGCCGGTGATAGTAGTCGAAGCCGGCACGGGTGATCTCGAGCATCTGCTCGGCCTGCGCGTGGAGCGGGCCGGCCAGCGAGCGGCGGGCATGCAGCCCGAGTGGGATGCCGTCGTGCTCGGCGGTGACCGAGGCGTAGGGTCCGGCGCAGACCGTGACGGCGTAGGTCGGCAGGGGTTCGGTGCGAGCCAGCTCCCACCGGCCGGGACCGACCTCGGTGGCGGCGCCGTTCCCGAGGACGACCCATCCGTCCGGGGCCGTCACGGTGACGGAGTAGGCAGCCTTGAGGTCGGGCTGGTCGAAGCATGCGAACACCTGCGGAGCGGCGTCGAGAAACAGGTGACCGTAGACGTAGGCCTCCCCGTCGGCCGGGTCGACGCTGCGGTGCAGCCCCTGCCCGTCGCGGGAGTAGGCCATGTCCGCCTCGACCTCGAGGACGTTGTCGAGGGCGAGCCCGTGCTCCGCGGTGAGCTCGAGCCGACCGTCGACTACCTCTGCTGGATCCAGTGGTATGCCGCCCAGCCGGATGGCGTGCACCTCGGCCGCCTTGAGGTCGGCGAAGGTGCCCGCGCCAGGGTCGTTGCAGGAGAACCGGACCGTCGTCCGGGAGGCGAACCTCTCCGGTCCCTGGTCGAGGTCGAGGTCGACCGTCATGTCCTGGACGCTGACCTGGGCGGCCCGGGCGCGGGCCTCGTCATGGGTGAGGGATCGCACCCGCCGATCGTGTCACACGCCGGTCAGGGGCTCACCGAAGCCCCACCCGCAGTGTCCGAGCGACTGGTCGCCATGACAGCCGTCTACTCGGACACAAGCAAGGCGCCCCCCGCAGTGTCCGAGCGACTGGTCGCCATGACAGCCGTCTACTCGGACACAAGCAAGGCGCCCCCCGCAGTGTCCGAGCGACTGGTCGCCATGACAGCCGTCTACTCGGACACAAGCAAGGCGCCCCCCGCAGTGTCCGAGCGACTGGTCGCCATGACAGCCGTTCACTCGGACACACGCACTTGGCGGGCGGGCGGGCGGGCGGGCGGACGGGCGGCCCGAGCACCGGGAGGGTCAGGGGTTCTCGCGGTACCCGTAGCCCATCTGCTCCAGGCGGGCGATGCGCTCGGCCATCGGCGGGTGGGTGGACATCAGCCGCGAGATGTCCTGCGCCCGGAACGGGTTGGCGATCATCATGTGGCTCGCGTTGACGAGCTGCTTGGTGGGCATCAGCGGTGCGCGGGCGGTCCCCAGCTCGAGCTTGCGCAGCGCCGACGCCAGGGCCAGCGGGTCGCCGGTCAGCGTGGCGCCGTCCTCGTCGGCGTCGTACTCGCGGGTCCGGCTGATCGCGAGCTGGATGAGCATGGCCGCGAAGGGCGCGAGGATGGCCATGGCCAGGCCACCGATCGGGTCGCGGTTCCGGTTGGAGCCACCCCCGCCGAAGATCATGCCGAAGGAGAGCATCTGGCCGATCGTGCCGATGACTCCGGCGACCGCGGCGGCGACCGAGCTGGTGAGGATGTCCCGGTTGTAGACATGCATGAGCTCGTGCCCGAGCACCCCCCGCAGCTCACGCTCGTCGAGCAGCCCGAGGATGCCCTCGGTGCAGCAGACGGCCGCGTGGCTGGGGTTGCGTCCCGTCGCGAAGGCGTTGGGGGCCTGGGTCGGGGAGATGAACAGGGCCGGCATCGGCTGGCCGGCCTTGGTCGACAGCTCCCGGACGATCCGGTACATGGCGGGGGCCTGGGGCTCGCTGACCGGGTAGGCATGCATGGCCCGGATGGCGATCTTGTCCGAGGCCCAGTAACCGTAGAACGTCGTGCCGACCCCGATGAGGGCGAACAACAGGATGAAGGAGCTGCTGCCGGTGTAGCTCGCCACGAACCAGCCCATGAGGAGCAGCAGGGCCCAGATGACGCCGAAGAGCCCGGCCGTCTTCAGCCCGTTGAAGTGCGTGTGCATGCCTGGTCAACGCCGGAGCCGGGCGTCGGCGTTCCCCTACCCGAGCAGCCCGAGCAGCAGCTGGGGCAGCACGCTCATCGCCACCAGGACCAGGGTCCCGATGCCCAGGACCGTGAGGTTCCCTGCGCCGGCGGAGCCGACGACCAGGGTCTGGCCTCCCGCCTCCGGCTCGGGCCCGGCGAACAGCACGGCGACCCAGCGCACGTAGACGGCGATGCCCAGCACGGCGGCGACGACCGCGACGACCGCGAGCGGCCACAGCTGGACCCCGACGATCGGCTTCATGGCGACGACCTTGGCGAGGAGCCCGATGACCCCTGGGGGCAGACCGGCCAGCACGAACAGCGCCAGGGCCAGCGGCACCCCTATGCCCGGCGCGCTGCGCAGCAGCCCGGTGTATGCCGTGAGCCCCCGGCCGCTCCCGGCCGACGTCGCGACGCCGGGACGGCGCAGCGCCACCACCGAGGAGACCGCGGCGAAGGCGACGACGGTGGCCGCGGCATACGTGAGGACGTAGGCGGCGGCAGCGCGCTGGCCGGCACTGGTCAGCGCGGCCAGGGGCAGCACGACCCAGCCGGCCTGGGCCACGGTGGACCAGGCGAGCAGGCGGACCGAGTCGTCCTGGCGCAGGGCCACGACGTTGCCGACGAGCATCGACGACACGGCCAGCAGGGCGAGGGCGAATGCGATGCTGTGGGGGGCGTGCGCGGATCCGACGAGGACCGAGAACGGCCGGAGCACCATCACCAGCGCGCCCAGCGCGGCGATCTTGGAGGCGCTGGCGAGCAGAGCGGCGACCGGGACCCCTGCCGAGCCGTAGGCCTGGGGCGTCCACGCGTGGAACGGCACGGCCGAGAGCTTGAAGCCGATCCCGGCGATGATGACGATGACGGCGACGATGAGCAGCGCCCGCCGTTCCGGTACCTCCCACGCGCGGCTGACGGCGCCCGAGGAGAACGTCGGCTGGGTCGTGGCGGTGACCCAGAGCGCCGAGCCGAGCACGAGCAGGGCGAACGAGACGAGCGAGGTGGTGAGGAAGGCGAGCGCGCCGTGGCCGGCGGCCCGGGTGCCGCGCAGGGCGACGAGGGCGACGACCGGGAGAGTGGCCAGCTCGAGGGAGACCAGCCAGGCCGGGATGTCGCCGGCGGCCACGACCGAGACACCACCCGTCGCGGCGCCGAGCATGAGCGCGACCGTAACGGCGGTCCCGCCGCGCTGCGGCTCCCCGGCATCGGCCGCCGCGGACCCCGACCCCGCGAGCAGGCGGGCGAGCATGAGCAGGACCGCGGCGAGCGTGGCCCCGAGCAGCCCGATCTGCAGGGTGCTCGAGACCGGGTCGGCGCTCCAGAAGCACGTCGTCGTGCCGGGAACGCAGAGGGTCTCCACGGGTGCGCTCGCGGTGCGCAGCGCACCGGGCAGGGCGGCGGCCGCACCGATGAGGAGCGCCACCGCGGCGATGCCGACATGCGTCGCACGGCGGCGCGGGAGGATGGCGTCGACGAGCAGCACGAGCAGTGTCCCGGCCGCGGGGGCCAGCGCGGGCGTCAGGCCCCACCAGTCGAAGCCGAGGACCCCGGTGGGTCCGCTGGGAGCGAGCAGGGGGATCACCGTCCACCTCCGACGAGGAACGACACGGCGCCGTCAGTCACCGACAGCAGCAGACCCGGCAGGACGCCGAGAGTGACGATGGCGACGGCGAGCACCGTGACGACCGCCCGCTCGGCGCCGCGGGTCTCCTCGGCCGACCCGGCCGGGTCGGAGACCGCGTCGCCGACCCAGACCTGGCGCGCGACCCGCAGCCCGTATGCCGCGGCCAGGGCCGCACCCACTGCGGCAACCACTGCGCAGGTCCGGAAGAGCCCGGCGTGCACCCCCGGAGCGGTCCACGCGGCATACATCGCCATGAACTCGCCCCAGAACCCGGCCAGACCCGGTAGGCCGAGGCCGGCGGCGATGCCGAGGATGAGGGCGAAACCGAGGTGGGGAGCGGTCTCGCGCAGGGCGGGCCGGGCAATGGCGAGGTTGACGCTGCCCCAGCGGGCCTTGAGGCCACCGACGACGAAGAAGAGCAGCGCGGAGATGACACCGTGCGCGATGTTCGCGAACAGCGCGGCCTGCAGGCCGGTGCGGGTGCCAGTCGACAGGCCGAGTGCCACGAAGCCCATGTGCGCCACCGACGAGTACGCGATGAGCCGCTTGAGGTCTCGCTCGACGAGGCAGATCAGGCCCCCCCAGATGATCCCGATGACGCCCGCGACCGCGAGGAAGGGCGCGACCCGGGCGAAGCCCTGCGGCAGGGTGGCGGCCGGGAGCCGGACCAGGCCGTACGTGCCCATCTTCAGCAGGACGGCGGCCAGCACGACCGAGCCCCCGGTCGGGGCCGTCGTGTGGGCCGGCGGCAGCCAGGTGTGCAGGGGGAACACCGGGACCTTGATGCCGAGGCCGACCACGAGCAGCGTGGCGATGAGGGTCTGCCGTCCGACCGGGATGGACCGCCCGCCGCTGATGGCCAGCTGGTACAGGTCGGCGGTCCCCGACGAGGTGACCAGCAGCAGGATCCCGACCAGCATGAGGGTGGATCCGATGGCCGTGTAGAGGATGAACCGCTGGCCCGCCTGCCGGCGGGCGGCCGCGTCGTGCGGGTCGCCGAACCGGCTGATGAGCACCCACATCGGGACCAGGACGATCTCGAAGGCGAGGAAGAACAGCACGGCGTCACGGGCGGTGAACGTTGCGAGGGCGCCGGTCTCGACGAGCAGGAGCGAGCCGAGGAAGGTGCTGGGGCGACCGCCCCGCGGCATCTCCCGCGCGGTGTGCAGGACGGTGAGCAGGCCGACGACGGCGGTGAGCAGGACCAGCGGGATCGAGACGCCGTCGATGTCGTAGCGCCAGCGCAGGCCGAGCGAGGGCACCCAGGCGTAGTCGACGCTGGGCCTGGCGATGGAGGCGATCACCGCGAGGACCAGCGTGACCGAGGAAGCGGCGGCCGCGACGGCCCGCGCCGTCGCCTCGCTCAGTCCCCGGCCGGCGAGCAGGAGGTAGAGCGCGACGACGCCGGTGACGCCGAACATCAGGTTCAGGACCATGCGAACACTCCGACAGCGGCGAGGAGGACGAACCCACCCGCGACGAGCATGATGCCGGTCGCCGGCCGTTCGGAGCGGTGGAAGGTCTCGGCCTCGGCGCTGGAGCGGGTGGTGAACAGCGCGAGCCCGCGCACGGTCCCGTCGACGACCTTCTCGTCCACGGACGCGGCCATCGCGGCGAGGGCCAGCACCGGCGTGGCCACCAGCCTGAGGTACAGCCGGTCGGCGCCCAGTCCCGAGTCGGCGAGGGCCATCCTCCGGCCGTAGAGGCTGACCGCCGGGTCCCCGGCCGTCCCGCGCGCCCCGTACGCGATCCCCACCCCGATGATGATGAGGACCAGGGTGACCGCGGTCCAGGCGAGGTCGAAGGGCTCAAGGGTGAAGGCCCCGAGCCGCTCGATGAGCGCGCCGAGGACGGTCAGCAGGAGCAGCGTGGCGATGACCACCCGGAGCGAGAGGGTGGGCGGCGCGGCTTCATGGGCGTGGGCGTCGGCCGCCGCCGTGCCGACCGTCGCGCTGGCGTGCGGGCGGCGTCCCTCGGGCAGCGGATCGCGAGCGCTGACGATGATGTAGGCCCGAGCCGAGTAGGCGGCCGTGAGCACGACGGCGATGAGGAGCGCGACGAGAACGAGCAGCCCGGGCCCGCTGGAGCTCGTGGCACCCTGGTACGCCGCGGAGACGACCTGCTCCTTGGAGTAGCCGCCGACGACGACGAGCGGGGCCCCGGCCAGCGAGACCAGCCCGGCGAGGAAGGCGACATGGACGAGGGGGACCTGCAGGGCGGACCCCCGCAGCAGCCTGGCGCTCGTCCCGCCCGCGACGACGCTGAGCCAGCCGATCGACAGGAACAGCAGGGCCTTGAAGATGGCGTGCGACCACATGTGGAACAGGCCGGCGTCGGGCCCGAGCTCGAGG
The DNA here is from genome assembly GCA_963763315.1 of uncultured Actinomycetota bacterium. Lineage (GTDB taxonomy): Bacteria > Actinomycetota > Actinomycetes > Actinomycetales > Dermatophilaceae > CAVSJJ01. The sequence continues at coordinate 943,639 of CAVXOC010000002.1, read as the reverse complement.
GGTGCGGCGGCCAGCGCGGACAGCATGATCCCGACCTGGCTCACGGTGGACCAGGCGAGCAGTCGCTTGAGGTCGCTCTGGCCGAAGGCGAGCAGGCCCGCGAGGACCATCGTCACCGAGGTGGCGATGCCGAGCAGCCAACGCGCCGGGTCGCTCACCGCGACGAGGTCGAACAGCTGCCCGAGGACGACCGTCCCGGCGGCGACCATCGTGGCGGCGTGGATGAGCGCCGACGCGGGAGTCGGGCCCTCCATGGCGTCGGGCAGCCAGTCCTGGAAGGGCACCTGCGCCGACTTGCCCAGGATGCCGACGATGAGCAGCGACAGGAGCACGGCGCGCAGGGTGCCGTCGGGGGCGGTGCACGCCCCGCCGGCCGGGCAGTCGCCGACGGCCTGCCAGGCCGTGATGACGCTGCGGATGGCGGTGCTTCCGGCGCCGGCCGCGAGGCCGATGACCCCGAGGACGAAGCCGATATCGGCGAACCGGGTGACGAGGAAGGCCTTGTGGGCTGCCCGCCGCGCGCTGTGCTTGCGCGACCAGTGGCCGATGAGCAGGTAGGAGCACCACCCCATGACCTCCCACCCGATGAGGGTGAGGACGAGGTCGCCGGAGTGGACGACGAGCAGCATGGCCCCGCTGAACAGGGACACGCTCGCGGCGAACTCGGCATACCGGTCGTCGTCATGGAGGTACCAGACGGAGTACATCTGGACGAAGGTCGCCACGAGGGCGACGACGAGCGCGATGGCGGCCGTGGTCGGGCTGCTCGCCAGCTGCAGTGGGATCTTCAGCTCGCCGGCGTGCAGACCCGGGAAGGTCGTGATGACGTGCGAGCCGTTCCCGCGGGCCTGGACGAAGCCGATGACCGCGAACAGCAGCGCGAGGCCGGTGCCACCGGTGGCGATACCGCGGGCAGCACGGGTATGCCGCCGGGCCAGCAGCCCGAACAGCGCGCCGATGAGCGGGAGCGCGACGACGAGCCGGGCGATCATGAGGCCACCTCCGCGCCGACCGGCTCGGGGATCTGGTCGGCCGGCTCGTCGGGTGAGCCGGTCTCGTCGGGCGGCATGTCCGCGGGGCCACCGGTTGGGCCGGGCTCCTCGATGGCGCGACCCGACCCCTCGTCGAGGTCCAGCTCGCCCTGGTGCCGGAACACGGCGAGGATGACCGACAGGGCGAGGACGACCTCGGCGGCGGCGATGGTGATGACGAACAGGGGCAGCACGCTGCCGGCGGCGAAGCTGTCGCCCCCGGTCGCCGCGGTCGTGACGAAGAGGATGAGCGTGCCGCTGAGGACGAGCTCGACGCCGATGAGCAGGAGCACGGCGTTGCGGCGGACCACGATCCCGTAGATCCCGATGCCGACCAGGACCGCGGCCAGGGTGTAGGGGCCGAGGACGTGGATCACGACGTACCTCCCGTGACGTCCTTGGGGACTCTCGAGACGGCGAGCGCCGCGACGAGGGCGACCAGCAGCAGCAGGGACAGACCCTCGAAGGGCCAGACCCAGGTGCCGAAGATGTTGGCGGAGATGTCGCTCGTCGCGACGACCGTGCGGTCCCGCGCCGAGCCGGCCAGCGGAACGAGCACGGACAGGAGCAGGCCGGTCGTCGCCGCACCCGCCAGCGCGGCGAGCACCCGGCGCAGGGCGGTCGGTGCGTGGCTCACGTCGGGGCCGATCGGCGCCCGGGTCAGCATGAGGGCGAAGAGGACGAGGACGACGATCGCACCGACGTAGACCAGGACGAGCACGAGTGCCACGAGCTCGGCACCGAGCACGAGGGCCGCCCCGGCGACGGAGACCAGCGCCACGACGAGCCACAGCGCCGCGTGGACGACCCGGGTGGTCGTCACGGCCAGGAGGCCCCCGGCGGCGGCGAGGACGGCGAAGGCGGTGAACGCCACGTCGAGGGACGTCACTGCGGTTCCTCCTCGCCGGGGGCCTCGGCGGCCGCCGCGTCGTCGGCGGCGCCCGGCCCGGTGGCCGCTGCGTCGTCGGTGGCGGCGGCCTGCTCGGGCACCTCTGGTGCCGCCGGCTCGGCCACCTCGGCGGCGAGGGCGGGGGCCTCGGCCTGCGTGACGTGCGCAGAGCCGACGAGCTCCTCGGCCGTCGGAGCGGGCGAGGGCGACGGCGCAGCCGGCTCGGGCGACGGCGCAGCCGGCTCGGGCGACGGCGCAGCCGGCTCGGGCGAGGGCGCAGCCGGCTCTGCCCCAGGCTGTTCGGCGCCGGCCGCGCGGGCCGGACGCTCGGGGCGCTCCGCACGGGCGGGCCGCTCGGGACGCTCCGCGCGCTCGGCAAGGCCGGGACGCTCCGCGCGGGCGGGCCGCTCCGCCCGGGCCGGCCGCTCGGGACGCTCCGCCCCGGCGGCGCGCTCGGCCCGGGGTGGCCGAGCGGCTCCGGTCGCCGCCGCGGCGGCCCGGACCGGCCGCTCCGGCTTGTTGGCGTTGGCCACCTCGGCCGGGTCGGGTGCATGCTCGTCGAGCGCCGGCGGCGGTGGGACAGTGCGCATCCACTGGCCGAGCCGGCCCTTCTCGTGCATGAGGTCGCGGATGTCGAGCTCGGCGAACTCGAACTGCGGGCTCCAGAACAGCGCGTCGAACGGGCAGACCTCGACGCAGATCCCGCAGTACATGCACAGCGAGAAGTCGATGGCGAAGCGGTCGAGAACGTTGCGCTGGCGCTCCCGCCCACCGGGCGTCGTAGCGGGGATCGTCTCCTTGTGTCCCTCGATGTAGATGCACCAGTCGGGGCACTCTCGGGCGCACAGCATGCAGGACGTGCAGTTCTCCTCGGCGAGGGCGATGATGCCGCGGCTGCGCGGGGGCAGCACGGGTGGCGCATCGGGGTACTCGGCGGTGTGGGCCGGGCGGACCATGGTCTTGGCGGTCGTCACCAGACCCGATACCGCACCGGGCAGGATCCCGCCCGACTTGCCGCGCTTGCGACTCATCGCATCATCACCACCCCGATACCGGTGAGGAACAGCTGGAACAGGCCCAGGGGAACGAGGTAGACCCAGGCGATGCGCTGGAGCTGGTCCTCGCGCAGTCTCGGCCACGCGACCCTGATCCAGATGATCGCGACGGCGACGACGTACCCCTTGACCAGTGTCCACAGCCAGCCGAGGGCGCCGCTCCACGGGCCGTGCCACCCTCCGAGGAAGAGGGTCGCGAACAGCAGGCCGAGGACGACGATCCCGGCGTACTCGGCCAGCAGGAACAGGGCGAACCGCAGCCCGGAGTACTCGGTCCAGGCGCCCATGACGAGCTCGGAGTCGGCGACCGGCATGTCGAACGGCGGCCGCTTGAGCTCCGCCACGGCCGCGACCAGGAAGACGACGGCGCCCGGGAGCTGCCACACCAGCCACCAGGGGCTCCAGGTCTCGACGATCGCCGCGAGCGACAGCGTCCCCGCGGCCATGGCGACCGAGGCCACCGACAGGACGATCGGCAGCTCGTACGAGACGAGCTGCGCGGCGGCGCGGAGCCCGCCGAGGAGGGAGTACTTGTTCGCGCTGGCCCAGCCGGCCATCAGGGCCCCGAGCGAGCCGACCGAGATCGCCGCCAGGGCGAGGATCGTGCTGGCCGGGACATCCAGCCCCGCGACACCGGGATGGATGGGCACCACGGCGAGGGCCACCATGTACGGGATCAGCCCCACCCCGGGCGCCAGCTTGAAGACCCAGCGGTCGGCCGCCTTGGGGACCGCCTCCTCCTTCTGGACGAACTTGAAGGCGTCGGCGATGAGCTGGGCCCAGCCGTGGAAGCCACCGGCATACATCGGTCCGAGCCGGCCCTGCATGTGTGCCATGACCTTGTGCTCGGTCTGGCCGACCAGCAGCGGTGCGACGAGGAACACCGCGAGCACGGCGACCGAGCGGATGACGATCTCGAGGATGCTCATCGCGGCCCCCACTCGGGGTCGGGGACACCGGGCGCCGTGACCCGCCGCTTGCCCGCCGGCGCCGCACCGTGGCCCTCACCGGGCTCCCGGCCGCCGGGCCACGCCTTGGAGGCCCGCGCGGCGAGGATGAAGGACTTGCGCAGCGGCGTTCCCTGGAACCCCTGGGGCAGCAGCAGCGGGCGCAGCCCCAGGCCCGTCCCGTCCTCGAACCCGTCGAAGACCAGGGCGAACATCTCGAAGGTCTCGCGCTCGTGCCACGCGGTCCCGGGCATGACCGCGGTGAGGGAGTCGAGATGGTCCCCGTCGGCCACCCGGGTCGTGACCCGGACGGCGCGCAGCGCGCCCGGCTGGGAGATGTCGCAGAGCCGGATGACGACGTCCAGCCCGGGGGCCTGGTCGTCGTACATGCGGTCGACGGCGCTGAGCCAGTCGAAGAAGCGGTAGCCCTCGTCGCGGGCGGCCGTGACGGCCGACACCCACTCGGACGGCGGGACGGTGCGGCGGGCGTCTCCCGGCTCCGCGTCGGGTGCCGCGTCGGGTGCCGCGTCGGGTGCCGCGTCGGGTGCCGCGTCGGCCGGCGCCGATGGCGCGCCCGGCGCCTCGCCGGACCCGGCGGGATCGTTCTCCACGCTCACGGAGCGCTCACCTTCTCGCGGGTCAGCTCGGCGGCCGACGCGGTGCGGTAGGCGGCATACCGGCCTCCCGGCTGGCGCTCGGCCAGCGAGCGGGCGGACATCTTCTCGGCCGCGATCTTCTCCTGGAGGCGCAGGATGCCCTGGAGCAGCGCCTCGGGCCGGGGCGGGCAGCCGGGAACATAGACGTCGACGGGGATGAGCTGGTCGACGCCCTTCGTCACGCAGTAGGAGTCCCAGTACGGGCCGCCGGAGTTGGCGCACGCCCCGAACGAGATGACGTACTTCGGGTCGGGCATCTGGTCGTAGAGCCGCCGGATGGCCGGGGCCATCTTGTCGGTCACCGTGCCGCTGACGAGCATCAGGTCCGCCTGGCGCGGGCCGGGCGCGAACGGGATGACGCCCAGCCGCATGAAGTCGTGTCGCGCCATCGACGTCGCGATGAACTCGATCGCGCAGCAGGCCAGCCCGAAGTTGAAGATCCACAGGGAGTAGCGCCGACCCCAGTTGAGCATCATCCGCACCGGCGCGGGAGCGTGCTCGCTCACCGGGCCGAGCTGGGGCATGGGCAGGTCGACACTCATCTCAGGTCCACCTCAACAGTCCGCGACGGGCGGCATGGACGAGGCCCACGAGGATGATGCCGATGAAGACGGCCACCTCGATGAGCGACGCGGCGCCGAGACGGGCGTCGCGCAGCACCAGGGCCCACGGGAACAGGTACACGGCATCCACCGCGAAGATGACGTAGAGGAAGGCGTACACGATGTAGCGCACCTGGCTCTGCGCCCAGTCCGTGCCCACCGGGTCGACCCCCGACTCGTACGTCGTGGCCTTGGCCGGGGTGGCTGCCCGGGGGGCGAGCAACCATCGCGCCGCGAGGGCCACGACGACCAGCACTGCCCCGGCGACGAGGACGCCGACGACGGCGAGGTATCCGGACACGGGGTGAAGCCTAGCGGTCCCGGGAAGCCCCTTCTCGGCGGCCTTCGGTGACTCTCCGGTAACCGCTCATTTCCCCCTATCCGTATGGTTTTCGCGCAGGTGGCGCCAGGTCTGCGGGCCCGCCACCCCCCGTGCGCTCCGGGGCGTATGCCGCCCGCTCCCGGTGCCGTTCGTCGCCGGCCGTCGCACGCTGGGCGACACGTGGGGCGGAATCGCCGGGTGCCCGGGGGCGTATCGGACGGCAGTCGTACCATGGATGCGCACGCGCCCCCTTCCCGGCGCCCGAGTAGCCCCAGCCAGGTGTCCATGAGCAGCAAGACCGTCCAGAAGATCGACCGTGTCGTCATTCGTTTCGCCGGAGACTCCGGCGACGGCATGCAACTGACCGGCGACCGGTTCACTTCCGACACGGCGGCGATGGGCAACGACCTGTCGACGTTGCCCAACTACCCGGCCGAGATCCGGGCCCCTCTCGGGACCATCCCCGGCGTCAGCTCCTTCCAGGTGCACTTCGCCGACCACCACGTGCTCACCCCCGGTGACGCGCCCGACGTCCTCGTCGCGATGAACCCCGCCGCGCTCAAGGCCAACATCAAGGACGTGCCGCGCGGCGCGACGATCCTCGTCAACACCGACGAGTTCACCGCGCGCAACCTGGCCAAGGTGGGCTACGACGCCAACCCGCTCGACGACGGCTCGCTCTCGTCCTGGCACGTCCACCCGGTTCCCCTGACGAGCATCACCGTCGAGGCGCTCTCGGCCTTCGAGGGCCTGAGCAAGAAGGAGAAGGAGCGGGCGAAGAACATGTTCGCCCTGGGGCTGCTCTCCTGGATGTACAGCCGCCCGACGACCGGCACGGAGAGCTTCCTGACGAAGAAGTTCGCCGCCCGCCCGGAGATCCTCGAGGCCAACCTCGCCGCGCTCAAGGCGGGATGGAACTACGGCGAGACCACCGAGGACTTCGCGGTCTCGTACGAGGTGGCGGCGGCCGAGATGCCAGCGGGCACGTACCGCAACGTCAACGGCAACACGGCGATGGCCTACGGTCTCGCAGCCGCGGCCCACCGCGCGGGACTGCCGCTGGTGCTCGGCTCGTACCCGATCACCCCGGCCTCGGAGATCCTCCACGAGCTCTCGCACCTCAAGCGCCACGGCGTCATGACGATGCAGGCCGAGGACGAGATCGCCGGCATCGGGATCGCGGTGGGCGCGGCGTTCGGCGGTGCCCTCGCCGTGACGACCACCTCCGGCCCGGGTCTCGCGCTGAAGTCCGAGACCATCGGCCTGGCCATCTCCCTCGAGCTGCCGCTCGTCATCATCGACGTCCAGCGCGGCGGCCCGAGCACCGGCCTGCCGACCAAGACCGAGCAGTCCGACCTGCTGCAGGCCATGTACGGTCGCAACGGCGAGTCGCCGATGCCGGTCATCGCGGCGGCCACCCCGTCGGACTGCTTCGACACCGCGGTCGAGGCGGTGCGCATCGCGACCACCTACAAGACCCCGGTGCTCGTCCTCTCCGACGGCTACATCGCCAACGGCTCCGAGCCGTGGCGGGTGCCGACGACCGGGGAGCTGCCCGACCTCACGACGGCCTACACGACCGAGCCCAACGCCGTCGACGACGCGGGCAACCCGGTGTTCCTGCCGTTCCTGCGCGACCCGGAGACCCTGGCCCGCCCGTGGGCCGTTCCCGGCACCCCAGGCCTCGAGCACCGCATCGGCGGCATCGAGAAGGCCGACGGCTCCGGCAACATCTCCTACGACCCGGCCAACCACCAGCTGATGACCGACCTGCGTGCTGCCAAGGTCGACGGCGTGGCCACGACGATCCCCGCCGTCGAGGTCGATGACCCCGACGGGGACGCCCGGCTGCTCATCGTCGGCTGGGGCTCGACCTACGGCCCGATCGCCGCCGCGGTCCGCGAGGCCCGCAAGTCCGGCGCCAAGGTCGCCCGGGCCCACCTGCGCCACGTCAACCCGTTCCCGGCGAACCTCGGCCAGGTGTTGCGCGCGTACGACCGGGTGGTCGTCCCCGAGATGAACATGGGGCAGCTGGCCATGATGCTGCGGGCCAAGTACCTCGTCGACATCAAGTCCCACACGGCCGTGCGCGGCCTGCCGTTCACCACCACCGAGCTGTCCGAAGCGATCATGAACCACCTGGAGGAGCTGCGATGACCGCCGTCCACGAGGGCACCCGGTCCGTCGACCTGGGTATGCCGCCCATGGGCCTGAAGGGCGTCCCCGCCCTGGGCCCGGACGAGCCGGCACAGAACAAGCGGGACTTCACCTCGGACCAGGAGGTCCGCTGGTGCCCTGGCTGCGGTGACTACTCCATCCTCTCCACGGTGCAGGGCTTCCTGCCCGAGCTCGGGGTCAAGCGCGAGAACATCGTCTTCGTCTCCGGCATCGGCTGCAGCTCGCGGTTCCCCTACTACGTGGACACCTACGGGATGCACTCCATCCATGGACGCGCGCCGGCCATCGCCACCGGCCTGGCGACGAGCCGGGGTGACCTGTCGGTGTGGGTCGTCACCGGTGACGGCGACGCGCTGTCGATCGGCGGCAACCACCTGATCCACGCCCTGCGCCGCAACGTGAACATCACGATCCTGCTGTTCAACAACCAGATCTACGGGCTGACCAAGGGCCAGTACTCCCCGACCTCGCACGTCGGCCAGGTCACCAAGTCCAGCCCGGCCGGGTCCGTCGACACCCCGTTCAACCCCATCTCGCTCGCCCTCGGCGCCGAGGCGACCTTCGTCGCCCGCACGATGGACACCGACCGCAAGCACTTCACCGAGGTGCTGCGGGCGGCCGCAGAGCACCGGGGCGCCTCGCTCATCGAGATCTACCAGAACTGCGTCATCTTCAACGACGGCGCGTTCGACGTCATCAAGGACCGCAGCCAGATGGAGTCCCGGATCGTCCACCTCGTCGACGGTGAGCCCGTCGCCGTCGGGGCGGAGGGGGAGCGCAAGGTCCTCATGCGACGGGCCAACGGTGCCATCGAGTTCGTCCCGGAGGCGAAGACCGACTCCGAGGCGGGGCTCGTCGTCACCCACGACAGCACCGCCGAGGATCCGGGCCCGGCCTTCGCCCTCTCACGTCTGGACTCCCCGGACATGACGTACGTGCCGATGGGCATCTTCCGCAACGTCCAGCGCCCGACGTACGACGACGGCGTGCGGCGACAGATCGCCGACGCCGTCACCGTCTCCGGGGGCCCGGCCACCGACGACGACCTTCAGTCCCTGCTCCGCGGCCGGGACACCTGGACCGTCGGCTGACCGTCGGCTGACCGTCGGCTGATGGCCTGCTGAGCGCCCGCTGCACTGCTCGACCGGCGATCTCCCGGTGCCGGCTCACCGAGGGGTCGCTGGCATGATGGGTGGGTGAGGACGGCTCGATGCACCCGATGCCCCGCAGCGGGCCCCAGGTCCGGCCCAGCCGGGTACGACCGGTGACGCCGCAGGCCGAGGAGATCAGGCGCGGCACGGCATACGGCTTCCTGGCGTACGGCATCTGGGGCCTGTTCCCCCTGTACTTCCACGCGCTCGAGCCGGCCGGCGCCTGGGAGATCCTCGCCCACCGCATCGTGTGGACCCTCCTGCTGTGCGCGGCGATCCTGCTCGTGCGCCGCGACGTCGGCTGGGTGCGCCCCATGCTCGGGAACCGCCGGCTGAGCCTCGGCGTGGCCGCCGCCGCTGTGCTCATCGCGACGAACTGGGTCATCTACGTCGCCGCCGTGCTCGCCGGGCTGACCTACGAGGCGGCCCTCGGCTACTTCCTCAACCCCCTGGTGACGGTCGCCCTCGGGGTCGTCGTGCTCCGCGAGCGACTCCGGCCCCTGCAGTGGGCCGCGGTGGCCATCGGGGTGGTCGCCGGTGCCTACCTCGCCGTCGCCGGCGGCGCCTTCCCGCTGATCGCCGTCAGCCTGGCCATGACCTTCGGTCTCTACGGGCTGGTCAAGAAGCGCATCGGCATCACCCTGCAGGCCATGCAGTCGCTCGCCGCCGAGACCGCCGTCCTCGGGCCCGTCGCCGTGGTGATCCTCGTGGTGGTCACCGCGCGCGGGGACGCGACCCTGACCGGGCACGGCGGCGGGCACACCACGCTGCTGCTGCTCGCCGGCGTCGTCACCGCCATCCCCCTGCTGCTGTTCGCGGCGGCCGCCCGGCGCATCCCCCTCGTCACCGTCGGGCTCATCCAGTTCCTCACCCCGGTGCTCCAGCTGCTGTGCGGGGTGCTGCTGCTCGGGGAGCACGTCTCCGGGCGGCTCTGGGTCGGCTTCGGGATCGTCTGGCTGGCCCTCGTGGTCCTCACCGCCGACTCCGTGATCGCGGCTCGCGCCGGCCGACGCGAGGCCCGGACGGCAGGCGCGGACGTGCCGGTCCTGGACTGACGGGTCGGCCGGGGTGGGACCACCGCGTCCTCGGCCGCCGGGAGCGGCCAGCCTCGGCCGCCGGGAGCGGCCAGCCTCGACCGTCGCGGCCACCACGGTGAGCATCGTCTCGAGTGACGGCACGGGGGTGCCGGAGCACGGCCGGGCTCGGCGGCGGTGGCTTCCGCGGCGCCCCGGGGTCCGGGCCGCGGCACCGGGACGCCTCCCGCCGGGGTGCCGACCGACCGACCGGCCGACCGGCGGGTCGGGCGGGTGGACCGCGGTGCAGCCCGCTCGACCGCACGGTGCGGATGGGACACTGGGTCGTCGACGCCCGCGAGGATGACCGAGCACCTCTCCGGCCAGGTCGCGGGCATCAGCGCCCTCCCGACGTCGACCACGTCGAGCACGATCACCCTGGCCACCGCCCAGGGCGTTCACCGGTGGGGCGGTGGGAGCTTCCTGCGCGCCCGGGCCGGCGGCTGATCCCCCGGCGCCCCACCGTCCCTCCCCCTGGCGTCCGGGCAACTGGTCGCCATCGCAGCCATTCACTCGGACACTGCGGGTGGCGAGGGGGGTGGGCGGCGGGCCGCGCCGCCGTGGGTAGGCGGCGTCAGCCGACCCGGGTGACCACGCTGGTCGCCAGGGCGTGCAGTGCGCGCCGCGCGTCGGACTCCGGCAGTCCGTCGAGGACCGCCTGGGCGCCCGCTGCCACGGCGCGGGTGTGCTCGGCGGCCAGCCGCATCGCCGGATGCACCCTCAGCAGCTCCAGCGCCTCGTCCAGCAAGGCGTCGTCGGCCAGGTCGGAGCGCAACAGCCGGCGCAGCCGGTCGTCGGCGGGGTCGGTCGAGGCGAGCGCGTGGATGACGGGCAGGGTCCGCTTGCCCTCCCGCAGGTCGGTTCCGGGGGTCTTGCCCGTGTCGTCCGCCCCGGACGAGATGTCGATGAGGTCGTCGGCGAGCTGGAAGGCGATCCCCAGCCGCTCGCCGTACTCCCGCATGATCGCGACCGTCTCCGGCGAGCATCCCGAGAACATCGCCCCGTAGCGTGAGGCGGTGGCGATGAGGACGCCCGTCTTGTCGGCGAGCACCCCGAGGTAGTAGTCGACCGGGTCGACGTCGGGCGGCGCCGGGCGGTCGTCGCGGATCTGCCCCGCGCAGAGCCGGACGAAGGTCTGGCTCTGGATCTTGACCGCGGCAGGGCCGAGGTCGGCGACGATGTCCGAGGCCGTCCCGAACAGCAGGTCGCCGACGAGGATGGCGGTGGAGTTGCCGTAGCGGGCGTTGGCGCTCGGGGTCCCCCGCCGGACGAGGGCGCCGTCCATGACGTCGTCGTGGTAGAGCGAGGCGAGGTGGGTGATCTCGACCGCCGCTGCCGCGGCGACGACGTCGTCGTTGGCACCCTCACCCAGCTCGGCCGCCAGCAGGGTGAGCAGCGGCCGGAACCGCTTGCCGCCCGCCACGTCGAGGTGACCGGCCGCCTCGGCGATGAACGGGTCCTCGTGCTCGATGTGCTCCCGGATGACGGCGTTGACCCGCTCCAGACCCGCCCCGATCCGGGCCCGGAGGTCATCGGAGGCACCGGGGAGCGTATGCAGGGCGGAGGGCTCCCGGGTCGGCACCGGCACCGTCACAGGAGGAACTCGGAGGCCCGTGACGCCAGGTCGAGCACCGGGCCGGGGACGATGCCGAGCACGAGGGTGACCAGGACGCCCACGGTGATGGTGATCGTGGACAGCACCGACGGGGTCAGCGCGACGACGTCGGAGCCGGTCGGGTCGGTGAAGTACATCAGGACGATGAGCCGGACGTAGACGAACGCCGTCACGGCACTCGCCAGCACGGCGATGACGACGAGCCACACGCCCGCGCGGCCCCCGTGCGAGATGGCCGGGGCGAACGCGGCGAACTTGGCGGTGAACCCGGACGTCAGCGGTATGCCGGCGAACGCGAGCAGCAGCAGGGCGAAGGTCCCCGCCACCACCGGGTGGTTCTTACCGAGCCCGGCCCACTGCGACAGGTGCGAGGCCTCGGACCCGCTCTGCCGCACCAGGGCGACGATGGCGAAGGCCGCGATGGTCATGAACCCGTAGGCGACGAGGTAGAACATCACGCCGCTCACGGCCGTCTTGTCGAAGGCGAGCACCCCGACGAGGACGAACCCGGCATGCGCGATCGAGGAGTACGCGAGGAGCCGCTTCACGTCGGTCTGGGTCACCGACAGCACCGCCCCGACGACCATCGTCAGCGCGGCGATCCCGATGACCCCGTAGCGCCAGTCCCACCGGTCGGCCTCGAGCCCGACGTAGGCGAGCCGCAGCAGCGCGCCGAACGCCGCGAGCTTGGTGCAGGCCGCCATGAACCCGGTCACCGGGGTAGGGGCGCCCTGGTAGGCGTCGGGGGTCCACGAGTGGAACGGCACGGCACCCACCTTGAACAACAGTCCGATCAGCACGAACACCACGCCCGGCAGGAGCAGCCCCTCGTAGGTCGGCTGAGCCGTGCGGATGGCGTTGGAGATGGCCGACAGGTCGGTCGACCCGGCATACCCGTAGAGCAGGGCGGAGCCGAAGAGGAAGAAGGCGCTGGAGAAGGCGCCGAGCAGGAAGTACTTGAGCGAGCCCTCCTGGGAGAGCAGCCGCCGCCGCCGGGCGAGCCCGGTCATGATGTAGAGCGGCAGCGAGAGGACCTCGAGCGCGACGAACATCGTGATGAGGTCGTTGGCCGCGACGAACATCATCATGCCCAGGACCGCGAACAGGGTGAGCGGGAAGACCTCGGAGGTCGCGAACCCCGCGCGTGACGCGGCCGCCTCCTGGGACGAGCCCGGGGTCGAGGCCCCCATCGGGGTGAAGGCATCGGCGCCGATCCCACCGAAACGCTCCGCCATCATCAGTACGCTGATGATGCTCATGAGCAGCAGGGACCCCTGGAGGAACAGGGCCGGCCCGTCGATGGTGATCGAGCCGCCGGCGGTGGCGCCCAGGTGGTGCACCGAGTACAGGACGAGGACCCCGAACGCCACGGCGAGCGCGGCCACGGTGAGCGTCAGCTGCGCGGCATGCCGCTGCCGCCGGGGGGCGAACGCCTCGAGCAGCACGCCCACCAGCGCCGCGACGGCCACGATGAGCATCGGGGCCACCGCGGCGTACTCGATCGGCACGGCCTGGAAGTCGGCCGAGGCGAGAAGCGGCAGCGACGCGGCGGGGATCACTTGGCACTCCCGGTGACGGCGTGGGCGGCGGGCGGGTCGGACACCCCGACGTGCTGGAGCGTCGTCGTCACGGCCGGGTTGATCAGGTCGAGGACCGGCTTGGGGTAGAAGCCCAGCACGAGGAACGCCGCGATGATCGGCACGACGACGAGCTTCTCGCGCAGGTTGAGATCGGAGACCTCGATGGCCGGTTCCGGCTTCGGCCCGGTCATCGTGCGCTGGTACATCAGCAGGATGTAGAGCGCCGCGAGGACCGTCCCGAGCGTGGCGATGACGGCGGCGGTGCGGTAGCGCTGGAAGGTACCGGCGATGACGAGGAACTCGGAGACGAACGGGCTCAGCCCGGGCAGCGCCAGGCTGGACAGGCCCGAGACGAGGAACACCCCGGCCAGCACGGGGGTGACCCGCTGCCAGCCGCCGAAGTCGGGGATCCGCTTGCTCCCGCGGCGGGTCGCCAGGAAGCCCGCGATGAGGAAGAGCCCGGCGGTGGAGAAGCCGTGGTTGACCATGTAGAGCGTCGAGCCCGCCCCGGCGGCCGAGGTCATCGCGAAGATGCCCAGCACGATGAACCCGAAGTGGCTCACCGAGGTGAACGCGATGAGCCGCATCATGTCGGTCTGACCGATCGCCAGCAGGGCCCCGTAGATCACCGAGATGACGGCCAGCACGATGACCGTCGGTGTCGCCCAGCGCGCGGCCTCGGGGAAGAGCTGCAGACAGAACCGGATCATCCCGAACGTGCCGACCTTGTCCAGCACGCCGACGAGCAGCACGGCGACGGCGGGCCGGGCCTCGGTCGCAGCGTCGGGCAGCCAGGTGTGGACCGGCCACATCGGGGCCTTGATGGCGAAGGCGACGAAGAAGCCGGCGAACATCAGCCGCTGGGCCGTCGTCGACCCGGTGACCGCGCCGGTGAGCCGCTCGACGAGGAAGCCGTCGGCGCCGCCCGGACCGTGGAAGTAGAGGGCGATGACGGCCACGAGCATGATGAGGCCGCCCGCGAGCGAGAACAGCAGGAACTTCACCGCGGCGTACTGGCGACGCGCGCCGCCATACATGCCGATCAGGAAGTAGACCGGGATGAGCATCGCCTCGAAGAAGACGTAGAACAAGAAGACGTCGGTCGCGGCGAACACGCCGACCATGAAGGCCTCGAGCACGAGGATGAGCGCAACGTAGGCGTTCTCGCGACGACCGCCCTCGGGCACGTCGTGCCAGGCGGCGAGCAGGCACACCGGGGTGAGGATCGTCGCCATGACGATGAGGGCCAGTGCGGTGCCGTCGACGCCGACGGCGTACGAGACGCCGAACTGCGGGATCCACCGGTGGACCTCGGCGAGCTGGAACTGGGTCGTGCTGGTGGTGTCGAAGCGCGCCCAGCCGGCGATGGCCAGGCCCAGGGTGGCCAGCGACGTGCCGAGGGCGATGTGCCGGCCGAAGCCGACGCCCGCCGGCAGCAGCGCGACGACGGCAGCGCCGACGAGCGGCACGACCATCATCACCGTGAGGAGCGAGAGGCCGGACATCACTGGATCACCCACAGCACACCGAGGACGGCGACGACGCCGGTGAGCATCGTCAGGGCATAGGAGCGGGCGTACCCGGTCTGGAGGCGCCTGGTCCTCGACGAGATCCCACCGATGAGCGCGGCCAGCCCACCGGCCGCCCCGTCGATCCCGCGCGCGTCGGTGAAGACGAGGGCGCGGGTGAGGTGGATGCCGGGTCGCATGAACAGGCCCTCGTTGACGGCGTCCTGGTAGAGGTCCACCCGCGCGGCCCGGGTGAGCAGCGACCCGGTCGGCGCGGTCTCCGGGACGGTGTCCCGCCAGTAGCGGTACCAGGCGTATGCCGCGCCCCCGGCCACCAGGACCAGGGTGAGGGTGGTGATGACGGCGGCCCCCAGGACGGGCTCACCCGTCTCGGGAGAGCCGACGACCGGCTCGAGCCACGAGACGAACATGCCGTTGATGCTGAGGATCCCGCCCAGGAACGCCGAGCCGAGGGCCAGGACCATCATCGGCACCGTCATGACGAGCGGGGACTCGTGCGGGTGGACGTCGTCGGTCCAGCGGGCCTTGCCATGGAAGGTCATGAAGAACAGCCGGGACATGTAGAACGCGGTGATCCCGGCGCCGACCAGGGCCGCCCCACCGAGCACCCAGGGGTGCCAGCCGGGGCCCTTGAACGCCGCCTCGATGATCCGGTCCTTGGACCAGAAGCCGGAGAGGAACGGGAAGCCGATGATGGCGAGGTAGCCGAGCCCGAAGGTGGCCCAGGTGATCTTCATGAACCCGCTGAGCGCGCCGAACCGGCGCATGTTGACCTGGTCGCCCATCCCGTGCATCACCGAGCCCGCCCCGAGGAACATCCCGGCCTTGAAGAAGCCGTGGGTCAGCAGGTGGAAGATCGCGAAGGCGTAGCCCACCGGGCCGAGCCCGGCGGCCAGCATCATGTAGCCGATCTGCGACATCGTCGAGGCCGCCAGCGCCTTCTTGATGTCGTCCTTGGCGCACCCGACGACCGCTCCGAACAGCAGGGTGACCGCGCCCACGAGGGCGACCGCGGTCTGCGCGTTCGGAGCCGCGTCGAAGATCCAGTGGCTGCGGACGATGAGGTAGACGCCCGCGGTGACCATCGTCGCCGCGTGGATGAGCGCGGAGACCGGCGTCGGGCCGGCCATCGCGTCACCCAGCCACGACTGCAGGGGGAACTGGGCGGACTTGCCGGTCGCGCCGAGCAGGAGCAGCAGGCCGAGGGCGGTGAGGGTCCCGGTGCTCGCCTGCGGGGCGCCGGCGGCGACCGAGGCGAAGTCGACCCGCCCGAAGGTCGCGAACATCAGCGCGATGGCGATGGTGAGGCCCAGATCGCCGACCCGGTTGACGAAGAACGCCTTGTTGGCGGCGCTGGCGTACGCCGGGTTCCAGTTCCAGAAGCCGATGAGCAGGTAGGACGCCAGTCCGACACCCTCCCAGCCGACGAACAGCAGCAGGTAGCTGTCGGCCAGGACGAGAAGCAGCATCGACGCGACGAAGAGGTTGAGGTAGGCGAAGAACCGCCGCTTGTCGGGGTCGTGCTGCATGTAGCCGAGGGAGTAGACGTGGATGAGCGAGCCCACGAAGGTGATGAGCATGACGAACGCCATCGACAGCGGGTCCACGAGCAGGCCGGCATGGAGCTGGAAGCCGCCGGCCGGGATCCAGTTCCACAAGGACACGCTCAGCGAGCGGGCGTCGCCGGTGTTGGCCAGCAGCTGCACCATGATCGCCATGCCGATCCCGAAGCTTCCCCACGGCAGCGCCACCGCGAGGCCGGGGCCCCACCGGTCGGCCCGGCGGCCGCCGAGCAGCAGGATGGCCGAGCCCAGGAGCGGTAGCGCGATGAGCAGCCACGCGACCGACGCGGTGCCGGTCGCGGCTGCCGCGGCGGCTACGTCGCCCTGGGTCATCAGTGAGGTCACCAGTGGCTCCTTGTCACAGCTTCAGCAGGTTGGCGTCGTCGACCGAGGCCGACCGGCGGGCGCGGAAGATCGCCATGATGATGGCCAGCCCGACGACGACCTCGGCGGCGGCGACGACCATGACGAACAGCGCGATGACCTGGCCGTCGAGGTTGCCGTGGATCCGGGCGAAGGTGACGAACACCAGGTTGGCGGCGTTGAGCATCAGCTCGACGCCCATGAACACGATGATGGCGTTGCGCCGGGTGAGCACGGTGGCGCCGCCGATGACGAAGAGGATCGTCGCCAGGTAGACGTAGTTCATCAGGCTCATCGCTCGCTCCCCTGCTCGATCTCGAGCTCGGCGGCCCGTTCGGCCTCGACATAGCGGTCGGGTCCGCCGACCTGGTCGCGGGCGGTCAGCACCCGGGAGACGGACAGGTCGCTCGGTGTCCCGTCGGGCAGCAGGGCAGGGGTGTCGACGGCGTTGTGCCGGGCGTAGACGCCCGGGACGGGCAGCCCCGCGAGGTTGGCCGGCACCCGCGACGAGCCGTCGGGGTTGGTGGTCGAGAACCGCCGCCTGCTCCACTCGCGCTGCCCCAGCTTGCGCCCGAGGCGCTCGCGGTGCGCGAGGACCATGGCGCCGAGCGCTGCGGTGATGAGCAGGGCCGAGGTGGCCTCGAAGATCCACACATAGCGACCGAAGATCAGGTTGGCGACGCCGGAGACGTTGCCCTGCTCGGCGTTGAGGCTGGCCACCCCGGCGACCGAGCGCACCTGCACCGAGCCGAGCGCGGCCAGGAGGAACCCGCCCAGCCCGATCGACAGGAACAGGGTCGCCCACCGCTGGCCCTTGAGGGTCTCGACGAGGCTGTCGGAGGAGTCGACACCCACCAGCATGAGGACGAAGAGGAAGAGCATGATGACCGCGCCGGTGTAGACGAACACCTGGATGACGCCGAGGAAGTCGGCGTTCTGGGCGATGTAGAACACCCCCAGTGCGACCATCGTCAGCGCCATCCCGAGGGCGGCGTGGACGGCCTTGCGCGCGAAGACCAGTCCGAGGGACCCGATGACCGCGATCGGTCCGAGGATCCAGAAGAGGACGGCCTCACCGGTACTGGTCATCGGTCGACTCCTTGTCCCGAGAGGGGGTCGGGTTCGGGCGTGCCCTCGCCGGGGCCGGTCCCGGGCTCGGTGCCGGCGTTCGGGTCATCGGGCACCTCGCCGGCCGCCTCGGTGTGCCGGGCGACCCACGCCCGCTGGTCGTCGGTCGCCTCGTTGACCTTGCCGAGGTAGTAGTCACGCTCCTCCAACCCCTCGACCATGGGATGGGGGGGCTGCAGCATCCCCTGCTGGAGCGGCGCGAGCAGCTGCTCCTTGGTGAAGATGAGGTCGGCGCGGTTGTTGTCGGCGAGCTCGTAGAAGTTGGTCATCGTCAGGGCGCGCGTCGGGCATGCCTCGATGCACAGCCCGCAGAGGATGCAGCGCAGGTAGTTGATCTGGTAGATCTTGCCGAACCGCTCGCCGGGCGAGAACCGCCCGGTGCCGCCCTCGCTGGGGTCCCGGTCGTCGTTGTCGGCGCCCTGGACGAAGATCGCGTCGGCCGGGCAGGCCCACGCGCACAGCTCGCAGCCGACGCACTTCTCGAGGCCGTCGGGGTGCCGGTTGAGCTGGTGGCGCCCGTGGAACCGCGGCTGCGTCGGGCGCTTCTCCTCCGGGTACTCCTCGGTCGCGACCTTGCGGAAGATCGTCGAGAAGGTGACGCCGAAGCCGCCGACCGGAGCCAGCAGCTCCGCGAGGAAGCCCGGCTTGTCCTTGCTTGGGTCAGCCACGAGGGCCCTCCTGCGTGCCGGGGTCGGTCGGTGTGCCGCTCGGTTCGGACTCGATGCTGGCCCACGTCACGCCGTCCTCCTGGGAGCCGGCGCCGACCGGGACCGGGGCGGCCTCGCGCTCGCGCAGCCGCTGGCCGGGCAGCGGCGGGACGGGGAAGCCACCGGCATACGGGTCGATCTCGGTGGGCACCTCTGGGTGCAGCGCGGCCTCCTCCTCGAGCGACTTCCCGCCCCACCACCACGAGACGATGAGCGCGCCCGCGGCGGCGACGCCGACGAGGATGAGCGAGAAGACCGGTAGCGTGAGCGGCCCGACGGTGACCCGGCCTTGGCCGAACCAGCCGTTGCGGGCGCCGCGCATGAAGGCGACGAAGACCACCCAGGCCAGGGTGGAGGGGATGAGGACCTTCCACCCGAAGCGCATGAACTGGTCGTAGCGCACCCGGGGCAGCGAGC
The DNA here is from genome assembly GCA_963763315.1 of uncultured Actinomycetota bacterium. GTDB lineage: Bacteria > Actinomycetota > Actinomycetes > Actinomycetales > Dermatophilaceae > CAVSJJ01. Next base: position 924,834 of record CAVXOC010000002.1, on the reverse strand, counting down.
CACGCAGCCAGACGAAGACGAACATGAACAGCCAGACCTTGATGGTGAACCAGCCCAGCCCCCACCAGCCGTGGTTGAAGTAGCCGTCGCCGATGGCCGAGATGCCCGGAGGCGCCTGCCAACCGCCGAGGAACATCGTCGTGGCCAGCGCCGAGACGCTGAACATGTTGATGTACTCGCCGAGGAAGAACATCGCGAACCGCATCGCGGAGTACTCGGTGTGGAAGCCGGCGACGATCTCGCCCTCGCCCTCGGCGAGGTCGAACGGCAGGCGGTTGGTCTCGCCGACCATCGTGATCATGTAGACGAAGAAGCTGAAGAACGCCGGGATGACGTTCCACAGCGAGGCCTGCGACCCGACGATCTGGGAGGTCGACATCGAGCCGCTGTAGAGGAAGACGGCCACGAGCGACAGGCCCATGGCGATCTCGTAGGAGATCATCTGCGCGCTGCTGCGCAGACCGCCCATCAGCGGGTAGGTCGAGCCCGAGGACCACCCGGCGAGCACGACGCCGTAGATGCCGACGCCGGCGACCGCGAGAACGATCAGGACGGAGACCGAGGTGTCGGTCAGCTGCAGCGGGGTGTGGTGCCCGAACAGGTTGACCTGACCCGCCATCGGCATGATCGAGAAGGAGACGAAGGCCATCGTGGCCGTGATGAGCGGCGCCAGGGTGAACACGAGGCGATCGGCCGCTGCCGGGGTCGTGTCCTCCTTGAGCATCGACTTCATGCCGTCGGCCAGCGTCTGCAGCAGCCCGAACGGGCCGTTGCGGTTGGGCCCGGGACGCTGCTGCATCCGCCCGATGAGGCGGCGCTCGAACCAGATCACGAGCAGGGTCGAGATCAGCAGGTAGACGAAGATGATGAGCGCCTTGACGAGGCTGATCCACAGCGGGGTGTCGCTGAAGTCGGCCTTGGGGTTGTCGCGGCCCGCCGACGCGAGGGCGTGGACGCCGCCCGCGGCGGCCGCGCCGGCCTCGACCAGCGCGGCGTGCAGGCTCAGCACGGTGCTCATACGGCGCCTCCCACGGTGACGGCGGCTCGGGCGACGGTGACCAGGGCTCCCGGTGCCGAGGCGAGCATCCCCCGGACGTCGCACCCGGTGGAGTTGGTGGGCAGCCAGACGACATGGTCGGCCATGACGGCGATCCCGACCGGCAGCCTGACGGTCGTGTCTGCGGCGGTGACGGTGACCTCGTCCCCCTCGCTGAGCCCCAGGGCCTCGGCGGTGGCCGGTGAGAAGCGCGCCACCGGCATCGGCGCGGTGCCGGCGAGGTAGGGCTCGCCGTCCTGCAGGGATCCCCGGTCGAGGAGCAGGCGCCAGGTCGCCAGGACCAGAGCGCCCCCCTCCGCGGTGGGGACCTCGCCCGCCGGCACGCTCGGCGGGGTCGGCCGAGCGCCGGTCCATGGACCGAGAGCACCCATCTCGCGGCGGATCTCCGCGACGGTGCGGGCCCCGAGGAACTCGCCCATCTCGGCTGCCAGCATGTCGAGCGCGCGGTAGTCGCTCACCGCCCCGGTGGCCAGAGCTGCGGTGACCTCCCGGACCCGGCCCTCCCAGTCGACGAAGGCGCCGGACTTCTCGGCATGCACCGCGACCGGAAGGACGACGTCGGCGACTTCGGTGACGGCGGAGGAGCGGATCTCGAGCGAGACGACGAAGGGGCGCACGAAGGCCGCCGCTGCGTCGGTGATCCCGAGGTCGGCCGGGTCCACTCCGCCGACGACCAGGGCGTCGACCCCACCTCGGCGGGCGGCCTCGACGATGGCCGCCGTATCGCGGCCGGGCCGGTCGGGCAGCACGTCGACCTGCCACGCGGCGGCGACCTCGGCACGGGCCGCGGGGTCGGCCACCGGCCGGCCGCCGGGGAGCAGGCTCGGCAGCGCACCCGCCTCGAGGGCGCCGCGCTCCCCCGCCCGGCGGGGGACCCACGCGAGCCTCGCGCCGGTGGCGTCGGCCAGGTCGCCGGCCGCGCTGAGCGCTCCGGGGACCATGGCCAGCCGCTCACCGACGAGGATCACGGCACCCTCGGCCCTGAGGGCTTCGGCCGTACTGCCGATGACGCCGTCGCCACCCTCGGCGGCGAGGGCGCCGAGCACCTCCGGCTCGGTGCCCGGGGCGGTCGGGATGAGCGTGCCGCCCATCTTGGCCAGCCCGCGGGTCGCGAGCGGTGCCACCGCGGCCACGACGGTCTTGTGCCGGCGGAACGCCTTGCGCAGCCGGAGGAAGACGATCGGCGACTCGTCCTCCGGCTCGAAACCGACGAGCAGCACCGAGGGCGCGGTCTCGAGGTCGGTGTAGGTGACGGCGCCACCCTCCGGGGTCGTCGCGACGACCCGGGAGGCGAGGAACTGGGCCTCCTCGGCCGACGAGGGCCGGGCCCGGAAGTCGACGTCGTTGGTGTGCAGGACGGTCCGGGCGAACTTGCCGTAGACGTAGGCATCCTCAGCGGTGACCCGGCCACCGGTCAGCACCGCGGTCCTCGACGCGGCCCGCAGCCCGTCGGCGGCCACCTTGAGCGCCTCGGGCCAGGAGGCCACCCGCAGCACGCCGTCCTCGCGCACCAACGGGAACTCCAGCCGGTCGCCGAGGCCGGCGTAGGCGAACGCCCACCGCCCCTTGTCGCAGTTCCACTCCTCGTTGACGGCGGGGTCGTTGCCCGCGAGGCGCCGCAGCACCGTCCCGAGCCGGTGGTCGGTGCGGATGGCGCACCCGCTCGCGCAGTGCTCGCAGGTCGTCGGCGTCGAGACCAGGTCGAACGGCCGGGACCGGAACCGGTATGCCGCACCGGTGAGCGCCCCGACCGGGCAGATCTGGACCGTGTTGCCGGAGAAGTAGGACTCGAACGGCTTCTCCTCGTAGATGCCGACCTGCTGCAGCGCGCCCCGCTCGACGAGGGCGATGAACGGGTCGCCGGCGATCTGGTCGGAGAACCGGGTGCAGCGGGCGCACAGGATGCACCGCTCGCGGTCGAGCAGCACCTGGCTGGAGATGTTGATCGGCTTGGGGTAGGTGCGCTTGCTGTCCTCGAAGCGCGACGTCGCGCGGCCGTTGCTCATCGCCTGGTTCTGCAGGGGGCACTCGCCGCCCTTGTCGCAGACGGGGCAGTCGAGCGGATGGTTGATCAGGAGGAACTCCATCTGGCCGTGCTGCGCCTTGTCCGCGACCGGCGAGGTGTGCTGGGTGCGGACCGACATCCCGGGGGTGGCCACGAGCGTGCAGGACGTCTGCGGTTTGGGCATCGGGCGCAGCTGGCCGTCGGGGCCGGGCGTCGACACCTCGACGAGGCACTGGCGGCAGGCCCCGACCGGGTCGAGCAGCGGGTGGTCGCAGAACCGCGGGATGGCGATCCCCAGCACCTCGGCGGCGCGGATGACCAGCGTGCCCTTGGGGACCGTCACCTCGATGCCGTCGACGGTCAGGGTGACCAGGTCGACGGGTGGCGGGGTGGCGGTGCCGCCGGACGGCGGTGCGGTGGGCGTCATGCGGTCACGCTCTCCTTGCTGTCCTTGGCGAACAGGGTCGCGGCCTGTGCGTCGAACGGGCAGCCGCCGTGGGTGAGGTGCGCGATGTACTCGTCGCGGAACAGCTGCACGCTGCTGGTGATGCAGCTCGTCGCCCCGTCGGCCAGCGGGCAGAAGCTGCGGCCGAGGATGTTGTCACAGATGTCGAGGAGCTTGTCGAGGTCGTCCTCGCTTCCCTGGCCGTGCTCGAGCCGGCCGAGGATCTGCTTGAGCCACCACGTGCCCTCCCGGCACGGCGTGCACTTGCCACACGACTCGTGCTGGTAGAAGTCGGTCCAGCGATCCACCGCCCGGACCACGCAGGTCGTCTCGTCGAAGATCTGCAACGCCCGGGTGCCGAGCATCGAGCCGGCGGCCGCCACCGACTCGAAGTCGAGAGGGACGTCGAGGTGGTCCTTGGTGAAGATCGGCGTCGAGGAGCCCCCCGGCGTCCAGAACTTGAGCTCCCGGTCGGGGTCGCGCATGCCGCCGGCCATCTCGAGCAGCTCGCGCAGGGTGATCCCGAGCGGCGCCTCGTACTGGCCGGGCCGCTTGACGTGGCCCGACAGCGAGAAGATGCCGAAGCCGGTGGACTTCTCGGTGCCCATCCCGGTGAACCAGTCGGAGCCGTTGAGGACGATCCCCGGCACCGACGCGATGGTCTCGACGTTGTTGACCGAGGTCGGCCGCGCGTAGAGCCCCGCGGCGCCGGGGAACGGCGGCTTCAGCCGTGGCTGGCCGCGCCGGCCCTCGAGGCTGTCGAGCAGGGCGGTCTCCTCGCCACAGATGTAGGCACCGGCCCCGGCATGGACGGTGATGTCGAGCCGCGCGCCGGACCCGTGGACGTTGTCACCCAGGTGGCCCGCGGCATACGCCTCCTCGACCGCCTGGAGCAGCCGCCGGTAGACGTGGACGACCTCGCCGCGCAGGTAGATGAAGGCGTGCTCGCAGCCGATCGCGTAGGACGAGATGGCCGTGCCCTCGATGAGCATGTGGGGGTCGGCCAGCATGAGCGGGACGTCCTTGCAGGTGCCCGGCTCGGACTCGTCGGCGTTGACGACCAGATACCGGGGGCCGCCGTCGGGCGCCGCCATGAAGCTCCACTTCATGCCGGTCGGGAAGCCGGCGCCGCCGCGTCCGCGGATGGAGGAGTCCTTGACCGCCGCGAGGATCTCCTCGGGCCGCATGCCCAGGGCCTTGTCGAGGGCGGTGTACCCGCCGTGCTGGACGTACGTGTCGATCGTCCAGGACCGCGGCTGGTCCCACAGGTCAGTGAGGATGGGGGTGAGCGTCACCGGCTTGCGCTGGGGTGCGTCGGTCACGTGCGGTCCTCCTTCGGGCTCGCCTCGTCCTCGGGCGGTGTGCCCGCACCCGGCACGTCACCGGTACTCGTGCTCTGGCGCTCGGCCGGGCGCCCCAGCGGGGTGTCGGACCCGGAGTGCTCCTCACCCACGGCGCCCATGCCCGCGGCCAGGTCGCCGCCCGGCTGCCCGACCTCGCGGCCGGGGGCCACCCAGCCCCGCTGCCGGGACAGGCGCAGCCCTTCGAGGGAGGCCGGACCCGCTCCGACGCCCTCGTCCGCCAGCCCGTCGTTGAAGCCGGCCAGGGTGCGGGAGACCTCCTTGAAGGTATGCACCTTGTCGGGTCCGCGCGAGGGCCGCACGTCCTTGCCGGCGCGCAGGTCGTCGACGAGCTGGACCGCGGACTCCGGCGTCTGGTTGTCGAAGAACTCCCAGTTGGCCATGACGACCGGGGCGTAGTCGCAGGCGGCGTTGCACTCGACGCGCTCGAGGGTGACCTTGCCGTCCTCGGTCGTCTCGTCGTGCCCACAGCCGAGGTGCTCGGAGAGGGTGTCGAAGATCTGGTCGCCGCCCATGATGGCGCACAGGGTGTTGGTGCAGACCCCGACGGTGTACTCGCCGTTGGGGTGCCGCTTGTACTGGCTGTAGAACGTGGCGACGCCGGCCACCTCGGCCGTCGTCAGCCCGAGGAGCTCCGCGCAGAGGTCGATGCCGCGCCCGGTGACGTAGCCGTCGACGGACTGGACGAGGTGGAGCAGCGGCAGCAGCGCCGAGCGCGCCTGGGGGTACCGCGCCACCACCACGGCGGCGTCCTCCCGGAGCGCGGCGAGCACGTCGCTCTGGTACGGCTCCTTGGACTCGGCGGCCACCGTGAGGTAGCCCGAGGCGGTCTGGAGGCCGAAGTTCGTGGCCATCAGCGGTCGACACCTCCCATGACGGGGTCGATGGAGGCCACCGCGGCGATGACGTCGGCGACCTGGCCGCCCTCGCACATCGCCGCGACGGCCTGCAGGTTGTTGAAGCTCGGGTCCCGGAAGTGGGCCCGGTAGGGGCGGGTGCCGCCGTCCGAGACGACGTGGCAGCCCAGCTCACCCTTGGCGGACTCGACGGCGACATACGCCTGGCCGGGCAGCACCCGGAAGCCCTCGGTGACGAGCTTGAAGTGGTGGATCAGGGCCTCCATCGAAGTGCCCATGATCTCGCGGATGTGGTCGAGGCTGTTGCCCATGCCGTCACTGCCGATCGCCAGCTGGGCGGGCCAGGCGATCTTCTTGTCGGCGACCATGACCGGTCCGGGGGTGCTCTGCAGGCGGGGCAGTGCCTGCTCGACGATCCGCAGCGACTGGTACATCTCGTCGATGCGGACCCGCAGCCGCTCGTAGGCGTCGGCCCCGGTGCGGGTGACGACGTCGAAGTCGTAGGTCTCGTAGCCGCAGTACGGGTCGGCCCGGCGCAGGTCGTGCGGCAGTCCCGTCGAGCGCAGGATGGGCCCGGTGATGCCGAGGGCGATGCAGCCGGTGAGGTCGAGGTAACCGGCCCCGACGAGACGGCCCTTGAGCAGGGGGTTCTCGTTGAGGAGCAGCTCGAGCTCGTGGATGCCCCGGCGCAGCTCGGCCACGACGTCGCGGACCATGTCGACCGCGCCGTGCGGCAGGTCCTGGGCCACGCCGCCGGGACGGATGTAGGCGTGGTTCATCCGCAACCCGGTGATCGCCTCGAACACCCGAAGGATCCGTTCGCGCTCGCGGAAGCCGATCGTCATGACGGTCGTCGCGCCGAGCTCCATCCCACCTGTGCCGATGGCCACCAGGTGGGAGTTGATCCGGGTGAGCTCCATCATGAGGACCCGGATGATCGTCGCGCGGTCGGGAACCTGGTCCTCGATGCCGAGGAGCCGCTCGACGGCCAGGCAGTAGGCCGCCTCCTGGAAGATCGGCGTGAGGTAGTCCATCCGGGTGCAGAAGGTCACGCCCTGGACCCAGGTGCGGAACTCCATGTTCTTCTCGATGCCGGTGTGGAGGTAGCCGATGCCCGCCCGTGCCTCGGTGACCGTCTCGCCGTCGAGCTCGAGGATGAGGCGGAGCACGCCGTGGGTCGACGGATGCTGCGGACCCATGTTGACGACGACGCGCTCCTCGTGGAGCGCCGTCGCCTCGTCGACGAGGTCGTCCCAGTCGCCGCCGGAGGTGTTGACGACGAAGGCGCCCTCCGCGTCGCCGGCGTCGAGGCCGGAGGTGGCGTAGATGTCGGCGTCGCCGGCGTCGCCCGCAGTGAAGACGTCCTCGGTATAGGTGCCGGTCTGGTCGGTGCTCATCAGGTGTACGACCTCCGCTGGTCCGGCGGCGGTACCGTGCCGCCCTTGTACTCCACGGGCACCCCGCCGAGAGGGTAGTCCTTGCGCTGGGGGTGGCCCGGCCAGTCGTCGGGCATGAGGATCCGGGTCAGCGCCGGGTGCCCGTCGAAGACGATCCCGAACATGTCCCAGGTCTCCCGCTCGTGCCAGTCGGCCCCCGGCCACATGGCGACGACCGACGGGATGTGCGGGTCGGCGTCCGGCGCGGTGACCTCCAGGCGCAGCCGGCGGCTCTGGTGGGTGACCGAGATGAGGTGGTAGACCGCGTGCAGCTCGCGGCCCTCCTCGTGCAGGTAGTGCACGCCCGAGACGCTCATGCACATCTCGAAGCGCAGGGCCGGGTCGTCGCGCAGGGCGCGGGCGACGGCGAGGAGGTGCTCGCGCCGGACGAACACCGTCATCTCGCCACGGTCGATGACGACCCGCTCGATCGCCGTGCCGTAGGCCGCGTCCTCACCGGACAGCGCGAGCTCGAGAGCGTCGGCCACCTCGTCGAAGTAGCCACCGTACGGACGGGCCGACGCACCGGGGAACAGCACCGGCACTCGCAGGCCGCCATACCCCGAGGTGTCCGCGCCGCGCGTGGCACCGAACAGCCCGCGCCGCTCGTCGACCTGGACCGGCAGGCCCGGCTCGTAGCGGGTGCTGGCCTCGAGGGCGGCCTCGGTGGCCGACTGGGGCTCCGCGTCGTCGTACGTCGTCTGGCCCGCGGGCTCGTCGCCCGCGTCGCCGATGGTGTGTGGCAGCTTCTCGACGTGGGGGTCGGCGCCGCCGGGGGCCGCCGGGCCGGTGGGGTCACTCATGCGAGGGGGCTCTTCCCGGTCGTGATGGGCAGGTTGTAACCGTGGTCGTGGGTCGCCGGCATGAGGGAGGTGGGGACGGCCCCCAGGGCGGCGGCCTCGGCCGCACGCGCCGCAGCGACCCGGTTGACGCCGAGCTTGGAGGTCTGGATCTGCTTGTGCAGCTCGATGATCGCGTTGAGCAGCATCTCTGGCCGCGGCGGGCAGCCGGGCAGGTAGATGTCGACGGGGACGATGTGGTCGACGCCCTGGACGATCGCGTAGTTGTTGAACATCCCGCCCGAGCTCGCGCAGACGCCCATGGCGATGACCCACTTGGGGTTCGGCATCTGGTCGTACACCTGGCGCAGCACGGGGGCCATCTTCTGGCTCACCCGCCCGGCGACGATCATCAGGTCCGCCTGCCGGGGCGTCGCGGAGAACCGCTCCATGCCGAACCGGGCGATGTCGTAGTCGGGCGTGCCGACGGCCATCATCTCGATCGCACAGCACGCAAGGCCGAACGTCGCCGGCCAGATGGAGGCCTTGCGCATGTAGCCGACGACACTCTCCAGCGTGGTGAGCACGAAGCCGGCGGGGAGCTTCTCCTCAAGACCCATGAGTCGTCCGTCCTGGTGCGAGGTGGTCGGGGGTATCCGCTCGGTCGAGAGCCTGGGTCATGCTCAGTCCCACTCCAACCCGCCGCGGCGCCAGACGTACGCGTACGCGACGAAGACGGTGACGACGAAGGTGACCATCTCGAGCAGCGCGAACAGCCCGAGCTGGTCGAAGGCAACGGCGAACGGGTAGAGGAACACGCTCTCGACGTCGAAGATGATGAAGAGCATCGCCGTGAGGAAGTACTTGATCGGCACCCGGCCGCCGCCCTTGGCCCGCGGAGTCGGCTGGATCCCGCACTCGTACGCCTCGAGCTTGGCCCGGTTGTAGCGCCTCGGGCCGACGACCAGGCTCAGCCCGACCGACACCAGGGCGAAGGCCGCACCGAGCCCCGTGAGGATGAGCAGTGGGACGTAGGGGTTGGTCATGGCGTGACAACTCCCCTTTCGGTGGGCGGTTCCGAGCGCGCGGTCGAGGACAGCATCCGGTGACCCGCCCCGGTCCGGCCGCGGGACGGCACAGCGGACCAGGGCTGGATCACCGTCCCAATCCTAGGACCCCGCGCCACCACCTCGGCGAACCCGCCCCCTCGGCCGGTCATGCGTCCGGGGTCATGGCCGACATCGCGTGGATGATGCGGTCGCTCGCGTCGCCGCCGTGCGGCTCGGCGAGGTTGGCCATGAGCTTGAGCAGGAACTTCATCAAGGTGGTGCGCGGCAGCCCGTACTTGACGGCGAGGCGCATGACCTCGGGGTTCCCGATCATCTTGGCGAACCAGCGACCCAGCGTGTAGTAGCCGCCGAGATCGTCCTTCATCACCGCCGGGTAGGTCTGCAGGACGCGCTCCCGGGCCGCCTCCGTGTCGCGCCCGAAGGCCTGGGCGATGACCTCGCCGGCGAGCCTGGCCGACTCCATGGCGTAGGCGATGCCCTCGCCGTTGAAGGGGTTGACCATGCCGCCGGCGTCGCCGACGAGCAGCAGCCCCTTGTCGTAGTGCGGCTGGCGGTTGAACCCCATCGGCAGGGCCGCACCGCGGATCGGGCCGGTCAGCGTCTCGTCGGAGTAGGTCCACTCCTCCGGCATCGTGGCGACCCACCGCCGCATGACGTCGCGGTAGTCGGTCCTGCCGAACGCGGCCGAGGTGTTGAGGATGCCGAGGCCGACGTTGGACGTGCCGTCGCCGACACCGAAGATCCACCCGTAGCCGGGGAGCAGGACGCGCCGGCCCTCGGCGTCCGTCGACCACAGCTCCAGCCACGACTCGAGGTAGTCGTCGTCGTGGCGCGGGCTGCTGTAGTAGGCGCGGACCGCGACGCCCATCGGCCGGTCCTCGCGCTTCTCCCGCCCGACGGCCAGTGACAGGCGGGAGGAGTTGCCGTCCGCGGCGACGACGAGCGGCGCCTCGAACCGCAGGCTCTCCCCGGTCGCCTTCCCGGCCTCGTCGACGCCCTTGGCGAGGACGCCGACGACGGCGCCGGTCCGGCCGTCCAGGACGGGGCCGGTGACGGTGGTGCCCTCATGCAGGCGGGCGCCGTGCTTGACGGCGTGTCGCACGAGGATGTCGTCGAAGTCCTGGCGGGGGCGGACCAGCCCGTAGTTGGGGAAGCTGGCGACGTCGGGCCAGGGCAGTGCCAGGCGCATCCCGCCGCCGATGATGCGCAGCCCCTTGTTGCGGATCCAGCCGTCCTCCTCGGGCGTCGGGATGCCGAGGCTGATCAGCTCCCTCACCGCACGCGGGGTGAGTCCGTCGCCGCAGACCTTCTCCCGGGGGAAGTACGACTTCTCCAGCAGCACGACGTCGAGGCCGGCCATGGCGAGGTATGCCGCGGTCGTCGACCCGGCGGGTCCGGCGCCGACGACGACGACGTCGGCCCGCGCGGTCGTGGGGGTCGCTCCTGGGCTGGTCAGGTCCAGCGCGGTCTCGGTCACGGGTGGCCTTCACGGGTACGGGTGAACGTCCTTGTGAACGGGTTCACGAATCGAAGGACGAGTCTATGCCTGGCAGCGCGATGGGGCGCACCCCGTCCAAGGTCTCCGCGGCCGGCGCCGCCCGGCGGCGGCTACCGGCGGGTGGCCCGGTGCGGCCCGCCGGCGGCTACGGGCGGGTGGCCCGGTGCGGCCCGCCGGCGGCTACGGGCGGGTGGCCCGGTGCAGGGCGACGATGCCGCCGGTGAGGTTGCGCCACTGGACGCCGGCCCAGCCGGCGGCGGCGATCCGCTCGGCCGTCTCGCGCTGCCCGGGCCATGCCCGGATCGACTCGGCGAGGTAGACGTAGGACTCGGGGTTGCTGGAGACCCGGCGCGCGATCGGGGGCAGCGAGCGCATGAGGTACTCGGTGTAGACCCGGCGGAACGTCCCGTTCACCGGCTGGCTGAACTCGCAGACGACGAGCCGTCCCCCGGGCCTGGTGACCCGGAGGAACTCGACGAGAGCGGCGGCGGGGTCGGACACGTTGCGCAGCCCGAACGACATCGTCACGATGTCGAAGCTCTCGTCGGCGAAGGGCAGCCGCATCGCGTCGGCGGCGGTGAAGCCGAGGTCGGGACGGCGCCGATGACCGACCTGGAGCATGCCGAGGGAGAAGTCGGCCGGCACGACGTCGATCCCGAGGTCGGCGAAGGGCTCGCTGGAGGTCCCCGTCCCCGCGGCGATGTCGAGGACGCGGTGCCCGGGAACGGCCTCGCAGGCCGCCACGACCGCTCGCCGCCACAGGCGGTCCTGTCCGAGGGACAGCACGTCGTTGGTCACGTCGTACTTCCCGGCGACGTCGTCGAACATGGCCGCGACGTCGCGGGGGTGCTTCTCGAGCGAGGCGCGGGTCATGGGCGCCATCATCGCACCGGGGGGCGGCGGCCGGCGTCGCACCGGCGCCGCCTGGCACCTGCGGCCGGGTCCCGCCGGGTCCCGCCGGGTCCCGCCGGGTCCCGCCGGGTCCCGCCGAGGTACCGCCGGGGTGCCGCCGGCTCGGGGCGTGACGCCCCGGCCGGGTGCTGCGTCGGTGGGGACGGCCGCGCCCGGTACTCCACGGGGTAACCTGAACGGCGATGACCCCCCAGCCCAGCGCCTCGTCGGCGCCCGAGCCGCACGCCGCCCCGGCCGGGCCGCTCGTCACCCGGACCGTCCCCCTCAGCGTCCCCGCCGGGACCGCGCTGCTCTCCCTCATCCCGGCGGTCCCGGCCGCCGATGTGATGTCGTGGGTGCGCCGGGGCGAGGGGCTCGTGGGCTGGGGCCGAGCAGCCTCGGTCGTCGCGCACGGCCCCCAGCGCTTCGCCGTCGTCGAGCAGTGGTGGCGCGAGCTGACCAGGACCGCCGTGGTGCGCGACGCCGTCGACCGTCCCGGCACCGGACCGGTGGCCTTCGGGTCGGTGTCGTATGCCGCCGGCTCCCCTTCCGGTGCCACCTTGGTGGTCCCCGAGGTGCTCGTCGGACGGCGCGGCGACGTGTGCTGGCTGACGACCGTGAGCGCCGCGGCCACCGTGCCCGGCCCGATCGAGCCGGTCGTGCAGCCCGTGCCGGACCAGCCCACCGGTGTGCGGTTCGCCGACGGTGCCCTCGACCCCGCGCAGTGGGCCGGTGCCGTCGCCGAGGCGGTGTCCCGGATCACTGCGGGCCGTCTCGACAAGGTCGTGCTGGCCCGGGATCTCGAAGCGAGGGCAGCGGAGCCCGTCGACGTGCGAGCCGTCCTCCAGCGCCTGGAGCGGGTCTACGACACGACGTGGGTGTTTGCCGTCGACGCCCTGGTCGGCGCGACACCGGAGATGCTGGTGCGCCGCGAGAAGGGCCTGGTCACCTCCCGGGTGCTCGCCGGCACGATCCGCCGCACCGGCGACGACGCGCACGACCTCGCGCTCGCGGGGTCGCTGGCCCGCTCGAGCAAGGACCTCGAGGAGCACGAGTACGCCGTGCGCTCGGTCGCCGACGCCCTCGCCCCGCACTGCTCGTCGATGAACGTGCCGGAGGCGCCGTTCGTCCTGCACCTGTCCAACGTCATGCACCTCGCGACCGACGTCGCCGGGGTGCTCGCCGACGAGACCTCCTCGCTCTCCCTGGCGGCCTCGTTGCATCCGTCCGCCGCCGTCTGCGGGACCCCGGCCGAGGTGGCCGACGAGGTCATCACCGAGCTCGAGCACATGGACCGCGGCCGCTATGCCGGCCCGGTGGGCTGGCTGGACGCCACCGGCGACGGCGAGTGGGGCATCGCGCTGCGCTGCGGGAGCCTCGACCGCACCGACAGCACCCGGATGCGGCTGTACGCCGGGTGCGGCATCGTGGCCGGCTCGGTGCCGGAGGACGAGGTGGCCGAGTCGGACGCCAAGTTCCTCCCCATGCGCGACGCCCTGAGCGACGACGGCCGGCTGGGCTAGCCCAGCCGGCTGTCCAGCAGCCGGCTCGGGGCCAGCGTGCCGATCTGCTGGCCGGTGCCGCCATACGCGCCGGTGACGTCGACGACGACATGGGACGCCCGGAAGGACCGCAGGCAGAAGCCGCCTGCCGGGTCCAGCCCCACGGTCGCCTGGCCGGCGATGACCTCGTACCCGACGTAGTTGATGTTCGAGGCGGTCGGGACGGGGCCGCAGGGCCAGGCGAGCAGCCAGCCGTCTCCCCCGGGGGCGACGGCGGTGAGGTTGACGACGGCGGCGGTCGCCGACGGCGGCAGCCCGGCGGTGCCGGTGACCTGGACCCGCCGGGTGACGAGCCGGGCCAGCGCGCCGCCCGACCCGGCGAGGCGGGTGTCGAGGATCCGCTTCGGCGCCATCGCCGTGACCAGCGAGCCACCCGATGTCCGTGGCAGGACCGCGCCCTCCAGGTCGAGGACCACGTGGGTCGCCGTGCTGGCGTAGAGGCACATCGTGCCGGCGGCAGAGACCTTCACCGTGGCCACGTCGGAGATCGCCCCGGCCTTGCGGGTGTTGAGCGTGCTCGCCACGGGGCGCGCCTCGTCGCACGGATAGACGGTGAGGTAGCCGCCGTTCGCGGTGGAGCCCACGGCGGTGACGTTGACGACGCCGCCCGTCGCGTCGGCCGGCAGGAGCCCCCGTCCGGTGGACCCGGTCAGCGCGACGGTGCGGACCGTCCCGGCCGTCAGCGGGCCGCCGCCGGAGGGGAGTCGGGTGTCGAGGACGCGGACCGGCGCGGTGAGCGGCCGGTAACGGCCGGAGACGGCTGAGCCGGCCTGCCCGCCGACGTCGACCACGAGGTCGATGGTCGCCGTCGTCCGGATGCAGACGCGACCCCAGGCGTCCAGGGCAGTGAACGCGGCGTTCGCTATCGTGCGGCCCGCCGTGAAGTTCAGCGTCGAGGCGGTCGGCATGCCGGGGGTGCACGGGAACACGGTGACGTAGCCCGAGGACGCGGGATGCGTGACGGTGACGTTCAGGTATGCCGCCGTGGCGTCGGCGGCGACCCCGCCGCGGCCGGCCACCTGGATCGGCACCGTGGTCATCCCGGCGACGTCGGCACGGTAGATGGTGCCGCTGCTGGCCGGGTCGTAGATCACCGTCTCGTACGAGTACGTCCTGGCGACGCCGGAGACCTTGACCCCGCTCACCGACACCTTCACGGTGAGGTCGGTGCTGGGCGCGGCCATCTGGGTCCAGGCGTTGACGTCCTGGGAGGTGCGGTGGAACACGACCTGTCCGAACGCCCCACCGCGCACGTCCACCGTGACCGGCTCGGGCCGGCCGTTGACCGTCATCGTCACCCTCGCCCCGGAGTACTCTGCGCCCGGCACCAGGAAGGACCAGCGCATGGGGACGAGCTGGTACGGCATGAACCCCGGAGCGGGCCAGGTGAGCATCCCGTCGGGTGAGCGGACCGACCGGTCGGCCCAGCTGCCGTCCTCGACGTAGAGGGCGTTGGCCTGGTCCTGCCAGGTCGACCCGGTCGTCGAACCGACCCCCATCTGGGTGCCGCTCGGGCGCAGCACCCACCAGCGGTGCCCGGCCTCGGCGTTGTTCGAGGCGAAGTCCCAGACGTAGCCGTCGACCGTCGTCAGGTCACCGCGGCCGAGGAAGAGGTTGGACGAGCCCGCGGCGTCGTGACCGGTCTCCGAGTAGCAGGTCCACGTCGAGGGCGGACTGTGGCTGAGCGTGTCGTTCGCTGCCATCATCAGTGCCGCGGCCTGCGCTCGGCCCGAGAATGTCGAGGTCTCGGTGATGTCTGCGGGCGCTCCCGCGAGCCGCCGGTAGGCGTTGACCCGGTCGATGACGGCGGTGCGGAAGGTGGCCGAGGTGGCGCCGGGGTCGCAGCCCGTGATGCTCCCGGTGAACCCGACGGACGGGGCCCGCGCGCCCCACTCACCCTCGTACAGGGTCGTGACGGCGCGGCGCCGGCCCGTGTCGAGGAACCCCGCGACCGTGGTGGGCAGGGCAGGCGCGGCGGCCGGTGCGGCGGTGAGGCCGGCCGCGGAGGGCACGGACGCCGGCGGCATAACGACCGGCGCCGGAGCGGGACCGGTCGTCGGTGCGGGGACGGCGGAGGAGGCGGCGGCGGTCATCGGCACGGCGACCAGCGCGATGCTGGCCATGCCGATGAGCGCGACGCGGGAGAACCGGCCAGTCATGGGCGCGAGCCTACGTATGCCGGCGCCGGACGGTGTGTCGGGCCGAGAACTCCGGCCGTTAGGACGACCCGCCGCCTAGCACGTTCGCCGCCAGCGCGCGGAGTGCCGCATGAGCGGCCCGGTGGGTGGACCGGTCCACGGGGACCTCGACGACCCGCAGCCCGTCGGGGACGGCGCGGACGGCCGCGGCGACCTCGGTCGGTGACTCGGCGAGCGCATGGGCGACGCCGTGTGCGCGGCAGAGCGCGGCGAGGTCGGTGCCCGTGGGCGTGCCGAAGACCCGCTCGAAACGGTCGGCCCGCTCGGGGGCGCCGTGCTCGAGGGTGGCGAAGATCCCGCCGCCGTCGTCGTTGACGACGACGACCGTGAGGTCGGGGCGCGGCTCGCCGGGACCGATGGTGAGGCCGTTGGCGTCGTGGAGGAAGGTGAGGTCCCCCAGCAGTGCGTATGCCGGCCGGTCCGGTCTGGCGAGCGCCACGCCCACCGCCGTGGACACCATCCCGTCTATCCCGGCGAGGCCGCGGTTGGCGACCACGTCGACCCCGGCGCGCTCGGCCGCGGTCCGCGCGCCGAGCGCGAGGTCGAGGTCGCGCACCGGGTTGGAGGAGCCGACGACGAGGACGGCGCCGGCGGGCAGCGCAGCGGCCACCGTCCCCGCCACCGCCAGGCCGCTCGGCCACGGGAGGCCTACAGTGGCGACGGCGTCCGCAAGCCGGGCTCCGGCCCGCTCCCACGCGGCGCGCCAGGGCGGGCGCGGCGCCGCCGGACCGCGCGCCACGGCCGGCTCGGACAGCGCCGACCAGTGGTGGACCCGGGCGACCACATGCGACGGGTCGCTCCACTGACCACCTGCCGTCACCGCCTCGACCACCATCCCGGGACGGCGAAGCAGCGCTCCGACGGGGCGGGCGAGGGTGGGTCTTCCGACGACGAGGACGCGTTCGGGAACGTGCGCGTCGAGCCAGGCTCGGGCCGTCAGCAGGAGGGGGCCGTGGGGCACCGCCCCGGCGCGGGCCGCGACCGGCCCGATCGGCTCCGCGAGCACCGGGTAGCCACGCCCGGCGGCCCAGCCGACCACCTGGGCCGCGTCCAGCCCGGCGCCGAGGTCGCCGAGGACGACGAGGGTGCGTGCGACGTCGGCGATGGACGACGGTCGCCCCGCGGTGGGCGGCCGGCCCGGTGGGGCCGGATGAACCGCCACCCACGGCATGCGGTCGGGCCTGCCGTCCAGGGCCTCGGGCCAGTCGGCGCGGGTCGGGTCCGGCGTACCCGGGGAGGCCGGCTGCAGGTCGGGCACGAGCGGGTCGCGGAAGGCGAGGTTGAGGTGGACGGGTCCGGGCCGGGCGCCGGTGAGCCCCCGGGCCGCCGCGGCGGCGCGGGCGACGGTGCTGCGCCAGGGCGCGTTCTGGCCGGCTCGGGCCTCGGCGGCCGGGACGTCCATCTCGAAGCGGACGGCTTGGCCGAAGATACCCGGCTGGACGGTCGTCTGGTTGGCGCCCGTCCCGCGCAGCTCGGCCGGACGGTCCGCGGTGACGACGACCAGGGCTGCCTCGCCGTGGTGCGCCTCGAGGACCGCCGGGTGGAGGTTGGCGACGGCGGTGCCGGAGGTGGTCATCACGGCGACGGGCAGACCGCTGCCCCGGGCGAGACCCAGGGCGAGGAAGCCCGCGCTGCGCTCGTCGATCCGCACGTGGAGCCGCAGCAGGCCGGCTCGCTCGGCCTCCTGCACGGCGTACGCCAGCGGGGCCGACCGCGAGCCGGGGCAGAGCACCACCTCGCGCACCCCGCACCGCACCAGCTCGTCGACCACCACCGTCGCGTGGGCGGTGGACGGGTTCACGAGCGTGGATTCTGCCATCACGGCGCGGGCGCCCGTTCGATGCGGTAGTCGCGCACGACCACCGGGCCGTGGGCGCCGGCGGACAGGAAGGGGGCGGCCCCCGCCCGCCAGTGGTCCACCGAGGCGTTCGTCCCCGGCGCGACCGCGTCCAGGGCGCGGGAGGTCTCGACGTACTCCTGCGTGCCGTGACCGGCGAACGGCCGCCCGCCGACGTCCTCGTCGCCGGTGAGGTCGCGGGTCACCGTCGTCCAGCTCGCCCGGTCGGGGTTGCGCGACCCGTCGAGGCGCGGCACCGGGTCCTGGGCGTTCTCGAGGGACAGGACGCTGATGTCGCCGGGCACCGGGAACCGGGCCACGGGCGACCCTGCCGTGACGACGTGTGTCACCCGGTGTCCCGCCCGGAACGCGGGGTCGCTGGCGAGCGCCGCGGCGAGGATGCCGCCCTGGCTGTGCCCGGTGAGCAGCACGGGGTCCTGGGAGCCGGAGCGCCCGGCGGCGGCCATGGCGTCATCGAGAGCAGCCGTGACGCCGCGCGCCGCCACCGTCCCCTCCCCCGCCATCGCCGCGACGTCGGTCGTCACGTCGAACGGGTCCCTCCCGGCCCGCGGCTGCCATTGCTGGGTGCCGGGGATCTCGACGACCCAGGCCGAGGTGCCGCCGGGCTGGGGCACCTCGATGACCCGCACGCGCCCCTCCGCCCCGTGCTGTCCCAGGCTCTGCTGGCCCAGGACGATCCCGGACACGCTGGTCGGCACGACGGCGTCGGTGGCCACCGGGACCTGCCGGACGACCGGCTCGGGAACGGGCTCGTCGAGGACCCCGCCGAGTGCGGCGAGCGCGCGCAACGCCGCGACCGCGCCGGCGTCGTCCTGGGGCGGGAAGGTGACGCCCTTGCCGGCACACGCCCAGCTGAGCAGCCACACCAGCCCGGGGTCGAGGCCGGTGAGCCCGTCGACGAGCCCCTGGGTGCCGCCCCCCACCACGTCGGTCAGCCACGGATGCTCGAAGAGGGTCGCCTCGAGGTCGCTCCGGATGGCCGGGTCGGCCGCCGCCGCGAGGGCGACCCCGGCCAGGACCGGAGCCAGGACAGGCGCGGCGCGGGCCGCCGCATCCATGACTGCGTCCTCGGCCACGCCCACGACGGCGCCGGCGGCCGCCTCTGCAGCGAGGTACGCCGCCGCGGCGCCGCGCACCGCCACGGCGAGGGCCGCCAGGTGGGCGGCCTGCCCTGTCTCGCCGGACGGCCCCAGGGCCTGCGCGGCCACCTCCTCGGCCCGGGCCACGGCAGCGAGCACCGCCGCGACCGCAGCCGGGTCGGGTGGGCGCAGCAGGGCGCCGAGCGGGCGCACCGCACTGTCGAGGACGGCTCCGGCCAGCAGCTCGGCCACCAGCTCGGCGATCTCGGCGGGGCCGGGAAGGGCGGCGCCGAGCCGGCCGGCCTGCGCGGCGGCCTCGCCGGCCTCCGTGAGGAGGACCCCGGCCGCGACGGCGAGGTCGTCGAGTGCCACGCTCGTCCCGCCGGCCCCACCACGGACGGCCAGGCCCCCCGCTCCGCCGGAGGGGCCGCCGGCCGGGGTCGTCACGGCTCGTCCCGGGCCGACGCGCCGGGCGGCCACCCGGGCGGCGAGGCCCGGGCGGAGTCCAGCACGCCCTGGCCACGGGCGACGGCCTGGGCGACCGCGTCCAGGGCGGTCCCCACCTCGTCCTCGAGGTCCGCCAGCCGGCGCAGCGCCGCGGCGCGGTCACCCACTCGGGACCGGAAGGCCCCGGCCGCGGGCGCGTCCCACCGCAGCGACCCGGTGGCCAGCACCCGGGCGGCCCGCCCGCGGGTCAGCTCGGCCGCCTCGCGCCACAGCACGGCCCGGGCCCGGATGTCGCTCGCGTCCGCCATCGGCCCACCTCATCATCGCCGACCGGGGGTGCGCAGCCCCGCGCCAGGCGCCTGTGGACGCCCACACCGTCGGCCGATGGGCTGTGGACGGGTGAGCCAGGGTCGGCCCGGCCGGCCCGGCAGCCCGCTCCGGCCCGATGGCGACGACTCAGCCGAACGCCGGGCCCGCGGCATACGCGGCCCTGACCCGGTCGCGCCACCAGGAGACCCGCCCGGGACCGGCGGCATACCGGACGACCAGCTCGTCGTCCGGGGTCACCGGAGCCGGCCGCAGCACCCCACCGACCGGAACGAGCGACGGGTCGGCGACATCGCCGGCCAGCAGCCGCACCGTCCCCAGCCCGCACGCGTAGGGCAGCGCGGGCAGCGCGGCGGCCAGGGCGACGCCCGCAGCCATCCCCACGCTGGTGTCGAGGGCCGACGACACGACGGCCGGTAACCCGCAGGCCGCGACGACGTCCAGCGCATGCCGCACGCCGCCGAGCGGGGCGACCTTGACGACGACGAGGTCGGCGGCGCCCTCGCGCGCGACCCGGAGCGGGTCATCGGACCTGCGCACCGACTCGTCGGCAGCGATGAGGACGTCGATACCCCTGTGCGCCAGCCTTGTTCGTAGCTCCCGGAGCTCGCTGACGGTGGCGCAGGGCTGCTCGGCGTACTCCAGGTCGTAGGCAGAGAGCCGGCCGAGCGCATCCGCCGCCTCCGCGACCGGCCAGGCACCGTTCGCATCGACCCGAACCCGCGCGGCGGCACCCATCACGTCGCGGACGGCGGCCACCCGGTCGAGGTCGTCACCGAGGGACTGGCCGTGCTCGGCCACCTTGACCTTCGCCGTCCGGCACCCGTCGAAGCGGGCGACGACGCGTGCCACCTCAGAGGCGGCCACCGCCGGCACGGTCAGGTTGACCGGTACGACGTCGCGGACGGGCTGGGGCCAGCCCACCCACGCGGCCTCGACGGCAGCGGCCAGCCAGCGGGCCGCCTCCGCTGGCCCGTACTCGAGGAACGGCGCGAACTCGCCCCACCCGGACGGGCCGCGGACGAGGGCGGCCTCGCGCACCGTGACCCCCCGGAACGGCACCTGGAGCGGGATGGACACGACGACCAGCCCGTCGAGCAGAGCGTCGAGGTCGGGCCAGGCACCGGTCACCCGGGCAACCTACGACCTCCCGGCGGACGGCGGCCACGCGGGTGCCCCAGGTGACCGCGTTGGGGTCGCGGGGGCCGGACTCGGTGCAGCGTGGGTCCGCCGCACGGTATGCCGGGTGAAGGGTCCCGTTGCGGGTGCGGGACTGCTCCTTCGCAGGCGGCGGCCCGGCCCACGGCGGACGCCCCGCGGCCGTCCCGGCTCAGCGGAGCACGGCCCGCCGCAGGATCCACAGCATCGCCTGGTTGTACGGCGTGGCGATCCCATGCCGCTCCCCGAGCGCCACGACCCGTCCCGCGAAGATGTCCACCTCCGTCCGGCGGCCGGCCTCGACGTCCTGGTGCATCGAGGTCCTGGCCGCGGGCGGCTGACCCGCCAGGACGGCATACCACCGGCGGACGTCACCGTCGTCGAGCCCGACCCCCTCGGCCCGCGAGAGCATCACCACCTCCGAGACCAGGGCCGTCATGAGGCTCCGGGCGTCGCCCTCCGGCTGGAACGCCCCATAGGGAGCCCGCAGCACGGCCGACGCCTGGTTGATGCCCACGTTGACCATGAACTTCCACCACATCGTCCGGCGCATGTCCGCCGGCGTCTCCCAGGCCAGGCCGGCTCGGTCCAGCGCGCCCTGCACCGAGCGCACCCGGTCGCTGACCACGGTGTTGTCCGCCTCCCCGAACGCCAGCCGTCCGGGCCGCCGGAAGCTCACCTCGTTGCCGACGCGCTCGGCGTCCATCGCGAGGGCGACGCAGAGCAGGGCTGCCCCTGGCCCGAACCGCCCGGCGATGACCGCCTCGCTGTCGAGTCCGTTGAGCACGGAGAGGAACAGGGTGTGCGGGCCGACCAGCGGTGCGACGTCGTCGAGGGCCGCGGCCAGCTCGTGATGCTTGACGGCCACCAGGACGAGGTCGACCGGCTCCGCGGCCTCGCGATCGGACCGCTGGTCGGCGTCGAACACCGCTGCCACGACCCGTTCGCCGTTGACCAGCACCCCGTGGTCGGCCAGCCGCCGGGCTCGCTCCCCGCGGGCGACCAGCGTCACCGGGAACCCGGACCGGGCGAAGTGCCACGCGTACAGGCCGCCCATCGCTCCCGCCCCGACGATGGCGACCGTATCGATGTCTCGGACCGTCACGGCCGCCATCGTAGGGGGGCGGCCCCGACCCGCCCGGGACCGGGTTGCGGTGCGGGCCCGGGCAGGGCTTACGCACCCGCCACGGCCACGGCATACGCCCCGCCCCCGGCACTATCCTCGCGAAGGTGAGCGCCCTCCCCGCCGTCAGCGACACCTTCGACGCCAGCGCGTGGGAGGAGGTCGAGGGCTTCGACCTCACCGACGTCACCTACCACCGGGCGCATGGCCTCGGCTGCGTGCGGGTGGCGTTCGACCGGCCCGAGGTGCTCAACGCGTTCCGCCCGCACACCGTCGACGAGCTGGCTGCGGTGCTCGACCATGCGCGCCGGACCCCGGACGTCGGCGCCGTGCTGCTGACCGGCAACGGCCCGGGCCCCCAGGGCACGGGCAGCGCGGGCAAGTGGGCCTTCTGCACCGGCGGCGACCAGCGGATCCGGGGCCGGTCGGGCTACCAGTACGCCAAGGATGACACGGACCACACCGCCACCGGCGTCGACGAGCGCCGGGTCAAGGCGGAGGGGGGGCGGCTGCACATCCTCGAGGTCCAGCGGCTCATCCGGACGATGCCCAAGGTCGTCATCGCCGTCGTCCCGGGCTGGGCAGCCGGCGGCGGGCACAGCCTGCATGTCGTATGCGACCTGACGATCGCCTCGGCCGAGCACGCCCGGTTCAAGCAGACCGACGCCGACGTGGGCTCTTTCGACGCGGGGTACGGCTCCGCCTACCTGGCCCGGATGGTGGGGCAGAAGTTCGCCCGGGAGATCTTCTTCCTCGGGCGGACCTACTCGGCGCAGGACATGCACCGGATGGGTGCGGTCAACCTCGTCGCCCCGCACGCCGAGCTCGAGGGGACCGCACTACAGGTGGCCCGCGAGATCATGGGGAAGAGCCCGCAGGCGCAGCGGATGCTCAAGTTCGCGTTCAACCTCGTCGACGACGGGCTGATGGGCCAGCAGGTCTTCGCCGGCGAGGCGACCCGGCTGGCCTACATGACCGACGAGGCGGTCGAGGGACGCGACCAGTTCCTCGAGAAGCGCGACCCCGACTGGTCGCCCTTTCCCTGGTACTTCTGACCGCACTGCCCTGGAGCTCCTGGCGGCACTGCCGTGGAGCTCCCGAGGGCCGTGCCCTGGAACTCCCGACGGCACTGCCCTGGAACTCCCGACGGCACTGCCCTGGAACTCCCGACAGGACTGCCCTGGAGCTCCCGACAGGACTGCCCTGGAGCTCCCGACGGCACTGCCCTGGAGCTCCTGACCCCCTTGGAAGCTCTGACGCCAGCGTGACAGTCCTTCCGACACCACCCGCTTCGCACGGGAAACCCCCGGTTCACACGGGTTGCCAACCCCTGCGAACCGGGGGTTTCCCTGATGGGGCGGGAAAGCTGAGGTAGGGGTGGGCGAGCGGAGGCGGGCATACCCTGTCGGCGTGACACCCGCCGACGGCCAGAGCCACGGCGACGGCCAGAGCCACGGCGACGGCCAGAGCCACGGCGACGGCCAGAGCCACGGCGACGGCCAGACCCACGCCGACGGCCGGAGCCACGGCGACGGCCACGCGGGGGCGCCGAGGACGGCGGCGACGTCGCGGCGACGGCGCCGCGGGCCCGGTTGGGTGCCCAACCAGCACGGCGCGTGGTCGATGCTCGCCACGCCCCTGCTGGTCGGGGTCCTCGCGAGCCACCCGCGCGGGGTGCAGCTACCGCTGGCGGCGTTCTGGTTCGCCGGCTACTTCGCGTTCTTCGCCACGGGGCTGTGGCTGAAGTCCGGCCGCCGGGCCCGCTACCTGCCACCGGTCCGGGTGTATGCCGTGGCCGCCGTCCTGCTCGGCACAGTCACCCTCGTGCTGCGCCTGGACCTGCTGCGCTGGGCACCGCTGTTCGTCCTCCCGCTGGGGGTGGGGCTCGCTGCCAGCGCCCGGCGCGACGAGCGCTCGCTGCTGAGCGGCGTGGCCACCAGCGCCGGTTCCGCCCTGATGGTCCTGATCGCCTACGACGCCGGTGGCGGCCCGGACCCGGGCCGGGCCTGGGTGCTCACCGGGGTCCTCGCCGCCTACTTCGTCGGGACGGTGCTCTACGTCAAGACGATGATCCGTGAGCGGGGCGTCACGGCGTACCACTGGCTCTCGGCGCTCGGACACGGCGCCTTCGCCTGCGCGATGATCCCCGTCTCGCCCTGGCTCGTGCTGGTCTTCGCGGTGCTCGCGATCCGGGCAGCCGTCATCCCGGCGTTCACCCTCACGCCGAAGACGGTCGGGCTCGGCGAGGTGGCCGCCACCATCGCGGTGGCGGCCACCGCCCTCCTGGTGACCTGACGGTCAGCCGAGGCCGCCGAGGTCGACGACATACGCCTCGTAGACGAGGTCCGACCCGCGCTGGCGGTGCCGCGCGATCCGGCCCATCAGCTCGGTGACGTCCTCCCGCAGCTGGGACACGTCGGCCTCGGGGTCGGCCGCCTGGACCTTGCCGAGAACCTGGTCGGCGAGCCCCTCGAGGGTGTCGTGCTCGGCGAGGAGCTGCTTGACCTTGGCCGACAGGCGGGGGGCCCGCTCCTTGATGTCGTCGTACAGCCCGCCCTCGGCCTCGGTGAGCGCCACATGGTCGATGAAGTCGTGCCGCACCTCGGCGACCGCTGCCTCGACCCGGTCGCGCCAGCGCTGGCCGCCCAGCCCCACCGGGGCCAGCAGGGCGGCGTCCAGGGCCGCCATCGACTCTCCGAGCTCGGCCCGGTGCGCGCGCACCCGGTCGAGGTATGCCGTGAACTCAGCATCCATGTGCCGTACCTCCTGTTGCCGGGACCCCATCGTGGCGTACGACGCACCCGTTCCGCGACCCTAGAGTGGCGGTGTGATCATCGAGGCACTTCCCGTTCCCGCAGGTGAGGGCGCCCTCGCTCTCCTCCCGCGGCTACGGGCAGCGCTGGCCGGGGGCGCCCCGGTCATGCCGTATGCCGCGACGGCGCCCCTCCCGCCGGTCCCCGAGCACGACCCGGCCGGCCTGCCTGCCGCGCTGGCCGCCGTCGTCGGGACCTCCGGCTCGACCGGCACACCGAAGCGGGCGCTGCTCACCACGCACGCCCTGCGGGCCAGCGGGGACGCCACCCACGACCGGCTGGGCGGCCCCGGCCAGTGGCTGCTCGCCCTGCCCGCCCACCACATCGCCGGGCTGCAGGTGCTGCTCCGCTCGGTGCTCGCCGGGACCGAGCCCGTGGTCCTGGACCCCGTGGGCGGCTTCGACGCCCGGACCTTCTCGGCAGCCGTGCGCCGGATGGACCCCGGGGCCCGCCGCTACGTCAGCCTCGTCCCGACCCAGCTGGTGCGGCTGTGTGACGACCCGTGGTGTGCCGAGACGCTGCAGGAGCTGGACACCGTGCTCGTCGGCGGCGCGGCCGTCCCGCCGCACGTCCGAGCGCACGCCGAGGCCTGCGGGGTGCGGGTGGTCCCGACGTACGGCATGAGCGAGACCGCCGGCGGCTGCGTCTACGACGGCGTGCCGCTCGACGGCTCGGCCGCCGAGATCGACGGTGACGGCCGGGTGCGCCTCGGCGGGGCCACCCTGGCGCAGGGGTATCTCGGTCAGCCCGGGCTCACCGAGGCGGCGTTCCGCGACGGCTGGTTCCGCACCGACGACGTCGGTCACTGGGGCCCGGACGGGCGGCTGCACGTCGACGGCCGGGTCGACGACGTCATCACGACCGGGGGGGTCAAGGTCGCTCCGCGGCTCGTCGAGGATGCGGTGGCCGACCATGTCGCCGTGGTCCGCGAGGTCGTCGTCGTGGGTGTGCCTGACCCGGTGTGGGGCGAGGAGGTCAGCGCTCTGGTCGTGCTCGACCCGGATGCCGACCACGCGCCGACCGTGGCCGACCTGCGGGCCGGGCTGCGCGGCATACTCCCCGACCACGCCCTGCCGCGCCGTCTCCTGGTGGCCGACGCCATCCCGACCCGGGGCCCCGGAAAGCCCGATCGGCAGGCGGTCGTCGAGATGTTCGGTCTCGAGCGCCGCCAGGTGGGACAATGACGCCGTGATCCGGGCTCTCCCCTTCCTCGTCGAGCTCGCGCTGGTGCTCTACGCGCTCATCGACTGCCTCCTGTGCGACGAGGCCCTCGTGCGCAACCTGCCGAAGCTCCTCTGGGTCTTCATCATCTTGCTGTTCCCCATCGTCGGGCCGATCGCCTGGCTGGTCGCCGGGCGGCCGCAGGGCGCCGGTCCCGCGACCGGGGGACCGATGTGGGGCTCCGGCCCGCGGGCCCACCGACCGGCGCCCCGCCCCAAGGGCCCCGATGACGACCCCGACTTCCTCAAGGGACTGTAGAAAGGCCCCTCCCCCACCCATGGCCACCGCGAACCAGTGGATCGCCGGTGCCCGGCCCCGGACCCTACCCGCCGCCGTCGCACCCGTCGTCCTCGGTACGGCCGCCGCCCACCAGGCCGGCCGTGCCCAGCTCGGCCATGCCGTGCTGGCGCTGCTCGTCGCGCTCGCCCTCCAGGTCGGCGTCAACTACGCGAACGACTACTCGGACGGGGTGCGCGGCACCGACGCCACCCGGGTGGGCCCGGTGCGGCTCGTCGGGCAGGGGCTGGCGCAGCCCCGCTCGGTCAAGCTGGCGGCCTTCGGGTCGTTCGGCGCGGCGGGAGCGGTCGGGCTCGTCCTGGTGGCCCTCGCGCACGCGTGGTGGCTGCTCCCGCTGGGGGCGCTGGCGGTCGTCGCGGCCTGGCGCTACACCGGAGGCGACAACCCGTACGGGTACCGCGGGATGGGCGAGGTGTACGTGTTCGTCTTCTTCGGCCTGATGGCCACCCTCGGGACGCAGTACACCCAGGCCGGGACGGCCAGCTGGTTCGGGCTCGTCGGGGCGGTCGGGGTGGGCGTGCTCGCCTCGGCGATCCTCGTGGCGAACAACCTGCGGGACATCCCCACCGACCAGCGGACCGGCAAGCGCACCCTGGCCGTGCGGCTCGGGGACGCCGGCACCCGTCGGCTGTACGCCGCCCTGCTCCTGCTCGCCTTCGTCTGCGTTCTCGCCATGGCGGTCCGGCAGCCGTGGACGCTGCTGGCCCTGCTCGCGCTGCCGGTGGCCTGGCGGCTGGTCGGGGTGGTCCGCAGCGGCGCGCGGGGGCCGCTGCTCGTCCCGGTGCTGGCCGGGACGGGGCTGCTCGAGGTGGGCTACGCCACCCTGGTCGCCGTGGGCGTCGTCGTCGGCCTCGCCCTCACCTGACGCCGGCCCGCGCCATCCCTCGCCCGCCCGGTCGGCGTGCCCGCGCCGGCCCGGTGCGGTCAGCGGAAGTCGTCACGCGGGTCGCCCGGGCCCTCGGGCTCGACCACCGGGCCCGGTCGGGGCGCCCTGCCGCTCCGCCCGGCCGCCTCGGGCGGCACCCCGGCACCGCGGGCGGAGCGACCCGGCAGCGGCTCGCCCGCGATCTCGGCGTCCTCGATGTCCTCGTCGCTCACTCGGCCCTCCTTCGCCAGTCGGCGGGCCTCGACACGCTCGGCGATCTGGCGGGAGTAGTCCTCCCGGAACGGTCGCAGCACCACGTAGGACACCGGCAGGGACAGCAACGCCGCCCCGAGGAACAGCAGCGCGGCCTGGTTCGGCGAGCGCAGCCCGACCAGCCAGAGCAGCCCGAGGCAGCCGAAGAAGATGAGGACGCGCAGGAGGGAGTAGCGGATCATCGAGGTCGTTCGCCCGTCTCAGAGACCGGAGTAGCTGTGCTGGCCGACGAAGTACATGTTGACGATGGCGTAGTTCATGATGATGCACGCGAACCCGGCGACCGCGATCCAGGCGGCCGCCTGGCGCTTCCAGCCCGCGGTGGCCCGGGCATGCAGGTATGCCGCGTAGACGACCCAGATGACGAAGCTCCAGACCTCCTTGGGGTCCCAGTTCCAGTAGGACCCCCAGGCCTGCCGCGCCCAGATCGCCCCGGCGATCACGGTGAACGTCCACAGCGGGAACGCCACGACGTGGATCCCGTACGACATGCGCTCCATGGCAGCCGCCGCCGGGAGGCGCTGCAGGAAGCCCGCGCGGTGGGCGCCCTCGAAGCGGTCCCGCGCCAGGTAGAGCCCGGTGAGGGCGAACCCGACGGCGAAGAGCGCCACCGAGACCGTCGCGACGGTGACGTGGATCGTCAGCCAGTAGGACCGCAGCGACGGCATGAGCTCGGCCGCGTCGGTGTACCAGACGGTGATGCCGAGCCCCAGGGTGAGCAGCACGGGTGTCACCACGAACACCCCGAGCCAGCGCAGGTCCCGCCGAGAGGACCAGGCGAGGAAGACCGTCATGGTGAAGAACGAGCCGGCGACCGCGAACTCGTACATGTTGCCGAGCGGCCACCGATCCACCGAGGCGCCCCGCAAGGCGGCACCGACGAGGAGCAGGGCCGTGCCGAGCAGCGCCAGGGACCGGGCGATCCCGGCCGCCTTGCGCGCGCGCACCGGCGCGGGGTCCTCCGTGGCGGGCGACGCCGGCCGGCCGCGGTCGCCCACCGGCGGCGCAGCGCCGGCCACCGGCGGCGCAGCGCCGGCCACCGCCGCTGACCCGGGCTCGGCCACGCCCACCGACGCGGCGGGCGCCAGCTCGAGCGCCCCGTCCCGGACCTGCTCCCGGACCTGCTCCCGGGCGTCCGCCCGGGCCGGGACGAGCCAGGCGAGGTACGCGGCATACCCGATCATCGCGAACGTCAGCACGGCCATCGCGGAGTAGACGGCGATGTTGGCGTACTGGGCGAGGGTCTCATTCGTCATCTGCTGAGCCGATCCTTCACGTCGGAGAGAAGCGCCGTGACCGTGTCCGGCATCCCCTCGTCGTCGTCCTTGGCGAGGCCGCCGATCGCCACTACCGTACGTCCTTGCCCTGGACCGGGCGTGACCCGGACGAACACCCGGCGGCGGCGCACGACGAGCGAGGCGATGAGGCCGGCGAGGGCGAGCAGCGCCGAGCCGAGCGTCAGCCCCTTGCCGGGGTCGTCCCGGATCGACAGCCCGGCGAACCGCTCCACTCCGTCGAAGGTGATCGAGCCACGCCCACCGGGCAGCTGCACCGTCTGGCCCGGCTTGATCCAGATCCGCAACGCGTCGGTGCCGGCGGCGTTCTTCAGCTGGGTCATCTTCGAGGTGTCGAGGGTGTAGACCGACTGCGGCCGGGAGTCCGGGAAGAGTGTGCCCTCGTAGACGGTCAGGGCCAGCGCCGGGTCGACGGAGTCCGGGAAGACCGAGGTCGGGCCGGCGGCGGTGATGACCCCGGTGGGCAGGAAGAGCCCGGCGAACCCGAGCTGCTGGGGGGTGGCGCCGGGCACCTTGATCGCCCCGACCGACTTGTAGTTGTTGTCCTGGGGCAGGAACGGCGTCGCGTCCGAGTACAGGACCGTTCCTTGTGCGTCCCGGACGGTGATCTTGGGCGCGTACCCGTTCCCGAGCAGGAACACGGTCGCCCCGCCGGTCTCCAGGGGATGGTTGACCTCGATCGTCCTCTGCTGCGGGGCCGCGCCCGGGGCGGGCGTGTAGGTCGTGTAGGCGGTGAAGCTGCGCGGCATCCCGAACTGGCCACGGCCGGTGACGTCGTGTTCGAAGGTGGCGTCCATCTTGTCCACGGTGAGCGTGAACGGCTGCAGCGCGGACGTGTCGACCCAGGGCCCGGGGCTGAACGTGTCGTAGCGCGAGAGCGTGTTGGCGAAGGTCTGGCCGGCCGGGACGATGACGTCGCCCTTCCAGCCGAGAAGGTGGCCGATGGCGACGCCGACGATGACGCCGAGCAGGGCGAGGTGGAAGACCAGGTTCCCGGTCTCCTTGAGGTACCCCTTCTCCGCGCTCAGCGTGCCCGGCTCGTGGCTGTGGACTCGGAACCGCTTGCCCCGCAACACCGTCCGGGCCGCCTCGATCGCCTCCTCGACCCCGGCCTCCACCTCCCCCGCATCGTGGGCGGCCAGCCGGTCGAGCCGCCGCGGGGGCCGGGGCGGCGCGCTGCGCATCTCCGCCCAGTGCTGGGCGCTGCGCGGCAGGACGCAGCCGACGAGGGAGACGAACAGCAGGAGGTAGATCGCGGCGAACCATGGCGAGGCGAACACCTCGAAGAAGCCGAGCCGGTCCAGCACCGGCCCGGCGCTCGGGTGAGCGGCGATCCAGGCGGCGGTGCGCTCGGAGTTGATCGAACGCTGCGGAAAGGTGGACCCGGGCAGCGCGGCCACGGCCAGGAGCAGGAGCAGGAACAACGCGGTGCGCATGCTGGTCAGCTGCCGCCACGTCCACCGCAGCCATCCCCGGGGGCCGAGCGGGGGCAGGGTGACCGCCATCGGCTGGGTGCCGAGTACCTGCGGCCGGTCGGTCTCGGCGCTCATCAGATCACCACCTGGTAGCCGGTGACGAGCTCGGTCTGCACCCAACGGTTGAGGCTCTCCCACCAGCCGGTCACCAGCAGGACGCCCACCACCAGCAGCAGGACCCCGCCGAAGAGCTGGACGCCGCGCAGGTGGGCCCGCAACCATCCCGAGGCCCGGTTGGCGCCGCCGAGACCCGCCGCTACCAGGAGGAACGGGAGCCCGAGACCGAGGCAGTATGCCGCGGCGAGGATGACCGCCCGGCTCACGCTGGGGTCGACCGAGCTCGCCGCGATGGTGAGCACCGCAGCCAGCGTCGGCCCGGTGCAGGGGGCCCAGCCCAGGCCGAAGACCGCACCGAGGAGGGGGGCGCCGACCAGGCCCGCCCGGGGGCGCCACGAGATGGTGAGCTCGCGCTGGGTCCGGGCGCCCCCGACCCCGAGGAAGACGAAGGCGAGCGCGATGACGAGGACCCCGCCCGCGCGCATGAGCAGGACGCGGTGCTCGACGAGGGCGGCCCCGGCCGAGGTGATGAAGATGGAGCCGGCGATGAACACGGCGCTGAATCCCGCCACGAAGAGCAGGGCGCCGAGGACCACCCGCCAGCGAGACTCCTGCGCGGCGTCGCTCAGTCCGGTGACGTAGCCGAGGAAGCCCGGCACGAGGGGCAGGACGCAGGGGCTGGCGAACGACACCAGGCCGGCGAGCGCGGCGACGGCCACCGCGAGGGGCAGCGCCCCGGTGGCGATGGTGTCGCTGACCCCCGTGCCGACCACGCTCACGTCCCGCCGATGGCGTCGTCGACGAGGCCGGTGAGCGTCGCCGTGGTCACCGCTCCGCTGACCCGGGCGGCGATCCGGCCCGAGGTGTCGAGGACCAGGGTCGTCGGGATCGTCGGTGCCTTGCCCTGCAGGGCGAGGATGAGCACGCCGGACTCGTCGGTGAGGCTTGGGTAGGTGATCTTGCGGGCCCTGGCGAAGGCGGCTCCCCGGGCCGGATCCTCACGGAAGTCGATCCCGATGAACCGCACGGGCTTCTTGGCCGCCTGGATCTGCGTCCAGGCCTTCTCGAGGTCGCCGGCCTCCGCGACACAGGGGCCGCACCAGGATCCCCAGACGTTGACGACCACGACCTTCCCGCGCTGGTCGGCCGAGGACCAGGACGCCCCGTCGAGCGTGGTCCCGTGCAGGTCGACGGGGGCACCCCGGTCGGCGGCCGGGATCTGCTCGACGGTGCCGTCGCCGGAGACGTAGCCCTTCTGGTCGCCGGACCTGGCCTGGGCTGCGACCGAGTTGGGGTCCGCCGAGCAGCCGCTCAGCCCGGCCAGGGACACGGTGAGCGAGGCGGCGGCGAGCAGCACGGCATACCGGCGGGGACGAGCGGTCACGCGCCGGCTCCCGGCGCCGCCAGCGCGGCGAGGGCCGCCGCCGGCTCGCTGTAGGACACCGACAGCAGCTCCTCGCCGACGTAGGTCAGGGAGGTGAGGGAGGCGAGCGCGCACTCGCGCCGGCCGGGGTAGTGCATGAGCCGACGGCCCTCGAGCGAGAGCCGGAGGACCCAGATCGGCGCCTGGTGCGACACGAGGACCACCTCGTGCCCCTCCCCGAGGGCCCGGGCGTCGGCGACGGCCCGCGCCATCCGGTCGGCCACCGACACGTAGGCCTCGCCCCAGCTCGGCCTGACGGGGTTCATCATCTTCCGGAGCATCCTCGGGTGGCGGAGCAGCCCCTTGCCGCCGGCCACCGCCAGGCCCTCGAACTCGTTGGACGCCTCGATGAGCCGGTCGTCCGTGCGCACCTCGAGCCCGTGGCTGGCCGCGATGGGCGCCGCGGTCTCCTGGGCCCGCTGGAGCGGGCTGGCGAGCACGTGCGCGATGTCGTGGTCGGCGAGGTGGTCGGCCACCACCGCGGCCATCCGCTGCCCCAGGTCCGAGAGCCGGTAGCTCGGCAGGCGGCCGTAGAGGATGCGGTCGGGGTTGTGGACCTCGCCGTGGCGCAGCAGGTGGACGACGGTGCGCGGCCCGTCGCTCGGGGGCGTCTCCGGCATCGTCATGGGTCGCATTGTGGCAAACCAACCCGGGCCGGGTCGCCCCCCGGGTCCGGTGCGGGGCCGACGGGGCGGTCCACGGCCGGCTCAGCCGGCGGCGGCAGCGGCGTCGGCAGCGGCCGGCAGCGCCGCGAGGACCTGCCCGACTGCCTCGTCGTCGTGCGCCCCGCTGACGAACCATGCCTCGTACGAGCTCGGCGGCAGGTAGACCCCCCGGGCCAGCATCGCGTGGAAGAACCGGCCGTAGGCCGCGGTGTCCTGCTCGCGGGCGTCGTCGTAGCTCGTGACGGCCCCGTCCCGGAAGAACACCGAGAACATCGAGCCCGCCCACTGCACCCGATGGCCCACCCCGGCCCGGGCCAGCTCGGTGGCCGCCGCGTCGGCGATCGCGTGGGCGGCGACGTCGAGCCGGGCATAGAGGGCGCCGTCACAGGCGCGCAGCGTGGCCAGCCCGGCTGCCGTCGCCACCGGGTTCCCGGAGAGGGTCCCCGCCTGGTACACCGGGCCCTCCGGGGCCAGCAGCGCCATGATCTCGGACCTGCCGCCGAACGCCGCCGCGGGGAACCCGCCACCCATGACCTTGCCGAAGGTGAACAGGTCGGGCGGCCCCGCGGCATACGGGCCCTCGAGGCCGTACCAGCCGGCCGCGCTGCACCGGAACCCGGTCATCACCTCGTCGGAGATGAGCAGAGCCCCGTGCTCGCGGGTGATCCGGCGCAGCCCCTGGGTGAAGCCCGGCGCAGGGGGCACCACCCCCATGTTGCCGGCCGCGGCCTCGGTAATGACGGCCGCGATGTCGCGCCCGCTCTCGGCGAACGCTGCCTCGACGGCGTCCAGGTCGTTGTACGGCACGACGATCGTCTCGGCGGCCATCTCCTTGGGCACGCCGGCGGAGTCGGGCAGCGCCAGCGTCGCGACGCCCGAGCCGGCGGCGGCGAGCAGGCTGTCGACGTGCCCGTGGTAGCAGCCGGCGAACTTGACGATGAGGCTGCGGCCGGTGAAGCCGCGGGCCAGCCGGATGGCGCTCATCGTGGCCTCGGTGCCGCTGGAGACCAGCCGGACCTGCTCGACCGGCCCGACCCGCGCGACGATCTCCTCGGCGAGCAGCACCTCGTTCTCGCTCGGCGTGCCGAAGGAGTAGCCGTTGGCGGTCGCCTCGGCGACGGCCGCGACGACGTCGGGGTGGCGGTGCCCGAGGATCATCGGTCCCCAGCTGCAGATGAGGTCGACATACCGCCGGCCGTCGACGTCGGTGAGCCAGGCCCCCTCGCCGCTCGCCATGAACCGCGGGGTGCCGCCCACCGCCCGGAAGGCGCGTACCGGGGAGTTCACCCCGCCGGGGATCACGGCGCGGGCGCGGGCCAGCAGCGCGTCGGAGGTGGGGGCGTCAGCGGGGTAGGCCGTCATGCCGCCATTGTTCCAGCGGGTCAGGACCGCTGGCCCACCGGTGCCTCGTTCTGGGCGGTGATGGCCTCACGGACCCGCTGCATGACGTCGCCGAGGCAGGTGAACTGGGTGTCGCTGACGACGTCGAGCAGGTTGCGCCGGACGCTCTCGACGTGCACCTCGGCCATCGCCTCGATCTCGTCCCAGCCCTGTTGGGTCAGCACCAGGAAGATGCCGCGACCGTCGTCGGGGGCGGCCTCGCGGTACACCCAGCCGCGCCGCTCGAGCCGGTTGGCGGTATGGGTCACCCGGCTCCGGGACTGCACGATGAGCTGGGCGAGCGCCGACATGCGCATCCGTCCGCCGGGCTGCTCGGAGAGCATGGAGAGCAGCTCGTACTCGGACAGACTGATGTCATGGGCCTGCAGGTCCCGGTCGAGGGCGACGTCGAGCTCCCGGACCCCGCGTAGGTAGGCGCGCCATGACCGCTGCTCTTCCGGGCTGAGCCAGCGCGGCTCCGCGCCATGCGAACCCATGGGTGGATCGTCCCATGCCCAGGTGGGGATTCGGGCCAGCTGGCCGCTTTCCCGTACCGCGTTCCTCGTCACATTTCCACCACCCTCGGCGCACCGGGGCTCCGCTGCACCAGGGGTCCGCTGCCCCCGGGGTCCGGTGGCCCGGCCGGGTCACGCGGCGACCTCTCAGCGGGCGGGGGAATAGATCCCCGGTGAGGTGGGTTGGTTGTTGAAGTATCAACAACCTCGCCCGGCCGGACGTTCCCGGTCGGCGCACCCCCTTCGTGAAGGAGCACCCCCATGAGCATCGCCCCCGAGGTCGCCACCCGGTTCGAGACCCTCACCCCCGGCACCTGGGCCGTCGACCCCAGCCACACCGAGGTCGGGTTCGTCGCCCGTCACCTCATGGTCACCAAGGTGCGCGGCCGGTTCGGCGACGTCACCGGCACCGTGACCGTGGCCGACGACCTCAGCGCCTCCGAGGCCGACGTCACCGTGCGGATGGCCTCCATCGACACCCGCAGCGCCGACCGCGACACCCACCTGCGCAGCGCCGACTTCTTCGACGTCGAGAACCATCCCGAGATGACCTTCCACTCGACCGCGTTCGACGGCCGGAGCCTCACCGGCGACCTGACGATCAAGGGCGTCACCAGGCCGGTCACCTTCGACGTCGAGTTCGGTGGCACGGCGACCGACCCGTGGGGCAACACCAAGGCCGGCTTCGAGGCCTCCGCCACGGTCAACCGCAAGGACTGGGGCCTGGAGTGGAACGTCACGCTCGAGAGCGGCGGCGTCCTGGTCTCGGACAAGGTCACCCTCACCCTCGAGGTCCAGCTCCTCAAGCAGGCCTGAGCCCGGGCAGCGGCCCGTCAGAGGCGCGCTGCGGCCTCGAGCGCGTAGTACGTGAGGACCAGGTGCGCTCCGGCCCGGCGGATGTGCAGCAGCGACTCCATCATGACCCGGTCACGGTCGATCCAGCCGTTGGCGGCGGCCGCCTCGATCTGCGAGTACTCGCCCGAGATCTGGTATGCCGCCACCGGCACCGGCGACATCGCCGCCGCTGCCGCGACGATGTCGAGGTGCGGCATGGCCGGCTTGACCATGACGATGTCGGCGCCTTCGGCGATGTCCAGGGCGAGCTCACGCAGTGACTCGGTCGCGTTCGCCGGGTCCTGCTGGTAGGTGGCCCGGTCCCCGACGAGCGAGGACTGCACGGCCTCCCGGAACGGGCCGTACAGGCCCGAGGTGTACTTGGCCGCGTACGCCAGCAGGATCGTGTCGGTGAGCCCGGCGCCGTCGAGGGCAGCCCGGACGTACCCCACCTGGCCGTCCATCATCCCGGACAGCCCCAGGACATGCGCCCCGGCCCGGGCCTGCGCCAGCCCCATGGCGGCATACCGCTCGAGGGTGGCGTCGTTGTCGACCTGGCCGGCCTGGTCGAGGACCCCGCAGTGACCGTGGTCGGTGAACTCGTCGAGGCACAGGTCGGCCATGACGACGAGGTCGTCGCCGACGGCGGCCCGGACGGCGGCGATGGCCACGTTGAGGATGCCCCGCGGGTCGTCGGCTCCGCAGCCCGTGGCGTCCTTGGTGTCGGGGACCCCGAAGATCATGATCCCGCCGAGCCCGGCCGCGACGCAGCGCCGGGCCTCCTCGACGAGGGTGGGCACGCTGTGCTGGACCACGCCCGGCATGGCCGAGATGGGCACCGGCTCGGTGATCCCCTCGCGGACGAACACCGGGAGGATGAGGTCGGCCGGATGCAGCCGCGTCTCGGCGACGAGGCGGCGCACGGCGGGGCTGCGCCGCAGGCGACGCGGGCGGGAGACCGGGAAGGGTGGCGAGGTGACGAGCCGCCCGGCTCCGGTCGGGCCGGCCATCAGCGGGCCCGGCGCCGCGAGGCCGCCTTGCGCTGGCTGGGCCGCACCACGGTGTCCCCGGCCTCGGCCGCCGCCATCGCCAGCGCGCGGCCGTGGTCGGCAAGCGCGTCGACGAGCGCGTCCGCCGACGGCTCCGGCGCGAGGACGTCGACCCGCAGGCCGTGCTCCTCCGCCGTCTTGGCCGTGGCGGGTCCGATGCAGGCGACGACGGTCGAGGGATGGGGCTTGCCGGCGATGCCGACGAGGTTGCGCACCGTCGAGCTCGACGTGAAGACGACCGCGTCGAACGAGCCGGCCTTGATCGCCTCGCGGATGCTGGCCGAGGGCGGGGCGGCCCGCACCGTGCGGTAGGCCGTGACGTCGTCGACCTCCCAGCCCGTCGACTGCAGCCCGGCGACCAGGGTGTCGGTGGCGATGTCCGCGCGGGGCAGGAAGACCCGGTTGATGGGGTCGAGGACGTTGTCGTACGGGGGCCAGTCCTCGAGAAGGCCACGGGCCGACTGCTCGCCGGACGGCGTGAGGTCCGGGGTGATCCCCCAGTCGCGCAGGGCCTGGGCGGTGACCCCGCCCACGGCAGCGACCTTGAGCCCGGCGAACGACCGGGCGTCCAGGCCGAACTCCTCGAACTTCTCCCGGACCGCCTTGACGGCGTTGACCGAGGTGAACCCGACCCACTCGTAGCGCCCGGTCACCATGCCCTTGACGGCGCGCTCCATCTGCTGGGGCGTGCGAGGCGGCTCGACCGAGATCGTCGGGACGACCGTGGACTCGGCGCCGTAGCGGGACAGCCGTGCGGTCATCGAGCCTGACTGCTCCTTGGTCCGCGGCACGAGGACGTTCCAGCCGAACAGCGGCTTGGTCTCGTACCAGGACAGGGCATCGCGCATCAGCACAGTGTCGCCCACGATCGCCATCGACGGGGCGGCGGAGAGCTCGATCGTGGCCGGCGCCTCGCCGAGGGTGGTCACCCAGCTCGACTGGCTCACCGTCGTGCCGCGCAGGGCGATCACGACGGGGGTCTGCGCGCTGCGGCCGCCGTCGAGCATGCCGGCGAGGGTCTCCTGGAGGGACTCGGGGCAGCCGAGGACGACGACGGTGACACCGGGGTCGACCGGCGCCGCGAGGCCGGCGGCGTGGGTCCCGGAGCCGATGACGTGCACGGCGCTGGAGCCGCCGACGGTGAGCGGCACGCCGGCATACGCGGGCACGGCCGAGACGGCGCTGACACCGGGGACGACCTCGAAGGGGATCCCCGCCTTCGCGCAGGCGGTCGCCTCCTCGGCGAGGCCGTTGAACGTCGACGGGTCGCCGTCCATGAGCCGGACGACGAGGCCGCGCGGATGGTTCTTGGCCGCCCTGACGACGATCTTGGCCCGCGAGGCCTGGGTCAGCGGCTGCCCGGCCTCACCGAAGCCGGCGTCGATGACGTCGACGTCGTCCCGACAGCACCGGCCGACGACCTCCTCACGGGCAACCTGGTCCATGACGACGGCGTCGGCGTCCGCGAGGTACTCGACCGCTCGCATCGTGAGCAGCCCGGCGTCGCCGGGCCCGGCGCCGACGAAGGCGACCCGGGCAGGGACGGCCGGTGCGGCGGACGGCGAGGGGGGAGTGCCGATGCTCGAGCGCGTCGTCGGGCTCACTGGTCACGCTCCGTGGCGAGTAGGTCGGTCAGGTCGGCGGGGATGCCGGCCGGTGCGTTGTCCTCCGCCCCGGCTGGTCTGGGGGTACCGGGCGCGGGGGCTGGTGCAGGGGTGCCGGGGGCCGGGTCGGCCGTGGCCCCGGTCAGCTCGGCCGCGCCGTCCTCGAGCAGGACGGCGGCGAGCCGGGCACCGATGGCCGCGGCGTCGGCGGGCGCGCCGACGACGGAGCGACGCAGCTCGACCGAGCCGTCGGCAGACCCCACGAAGGCACGCAGTGACATCTCGAGGCCGTCGACGCCCTCGACGACCTCGGCGAGCGCTCCGACCGGAGCGGTGCAGCCGGCCTCGAGCGTTGCGAGCAGGGCCCGCTCGGCGGTGACGCAGGCCCGGGTGTCGGCGTCGTCGATCGCCGAGACGGCCGCGCGGGTGTCGGCGTCGTCGGCGCGCACCTCCACCGCGAGCGCGCCCTGGCCGGGGGCCGGGAGGACCTGGATGGGGTCGAGCAGCTCGGTGGCCTCGCCGCGGCGACCGAGCCGGCCCAGGCCGGCGCTGGCGAGCACGACGGCGTCGCACTCGCCCGAGGCGACCTTGCCGATCCGGGTCTCGACATTGCCGCGGATGTCCCGCAGGGTGAGCCCGAGCCCCAGGGCGGCCAGCTGGGCTACCCGGCGCGGGGCGCCGGTACCGACGACGGCACCCGCCGGCAGCTCGCCGAGGGTGAGCCCGTCGCGGGCGACGAGGGCGTCACGCGGGTCCTCGCGAACGGGGATCGCGGCGACGACGAGCCCGTCCTCGGCCGCCGTCGGAAGGTCCTTGAGGGAGTGGACGGCGAGGTCGACCTCGCCGTCGTACAGCGCCTGGCGCAGGGCGGACACGAAGACGCCGGTGCCGCCCATGGCGCTGAGCGGGGTCCGGGTGTCGGTGTCCCCCGGGGTGACCACCTCGACGAGCTCGACATCGTGGCCGAGGGCGCGCAGCCGGTCGGCGACCCACCCCGACTGCGTGGTGGCCAGCGTCGAGCGCCGGGTGCCCAGACGAAGCCTCACGCGTCCTCCGCCGGGTGCTTCGGCGGGGTGGACACGATCCGCACGTCGGCCGGCACGAGGTCGAACAGCTCGGACAGCGCCCGTGCGTAGCTTCCGCCCAGGCCGTCGCGGGCGAGCTCCTTGACCCGCACCGTGGGGGTGTGGAGCAGCTTCTCGATCATCCGGTGCGCCGCCAGGCGGACCTCGGCGCGCTCGGTCCCGGTCAGGTTGGGGGTGCGGTGCTCGAGGCGGGCGAGCTCGGTCTCCAGCACGTCCGTGGCGCGTGCCCGCAGCGCCGTGACGGTCGGGACGACCGTCTCGGCCGCCCGGGCCAGGAGGTACTCGGCGACCTCGGCGGTGACGAGGTCGGTGGCCTGGTGGACCTGGGGGGCATCGGCGATCCCGGCGAGGATCTCACCCAGCTCGGCCAGCCCCAGCCGGGTGACGCCCCGCAGCCGGGCAACCTCGGGCTCGACGTCGTGCGGAAGGGCCAGGTCGATGTAGACCTGGGGCCGCCCACCGCGGGCCGACGCCACGGTCGCGACGTCACCGGCGTTGATGACCGTGCCGGCGGCGCCGGTCGCCGTCATGACGATGTCGGCGCCGCAGAGGACGTCGTGAAGGTCGGCGATCGGTCTGGCGCGGGCGCCGATGCGCTCGGCCAGCCGCTCGCCGCGCTCCGAGCTGCGGTTGACGACGGTGACGGACACCGGCGCTCCGTCGGCGGCGGCCTTGGCCGCCAGGGCGCCCATGCCTCCGGCGCCGACGACGGCGACCGTGCAGCCGGACAGCGGCCCGAGCACCGTGGCCGCGTGGGACAGCCCGGCGGTCACGAGCGAGCCGCTCACGGCGTCGATCTGGGTCTCGGTGTGCACGCGCTTGCCCACCCGCAGTGCCCACTGGAACAGCATGTTGAGCGCCGGCCCGACATGCTGGTGGCGCTGCGCGCGGGCCAGGGCCGACCGCATCTGCCCGAGGACCTGGGCCTCCCCGACGGCCATGGAGTCGAGCCCCGCCGCCACCGTGAAGGCGTGCGCGATGGCCCGCTCCTCGTAGTGCAGGTAGAGGTGTGGCTGCAGCTCGGCCCGCGGCAGGCCCGAGCTGAGCGCGAGCGCCTCGGTCACGTCGGCGACGCCGCCGTGGAAGGTGGTCGCCTCGGCATACACCTCGGTGCGGTTGCAGGTGGACACCACGACGGCCTCGGTGACGTTCTCGGCGTGCAGCAGGTGCGTCTCGAGGGTGGTCTGCCCGATGCTGTCGAGGGCGACCGCCTCGAGGAGGGGGATGGACGCGTCGTGATGTGACACGCCGAGGACCAGGAGGCTCATCGAGCACCCACCTTCGCCGGGGTTGGACTGGCCTTGCGCTGCTCATGGAACGCGAGGATCTGCAGCTCGGTCGACAGGTCGACCTTGCGGACGACGACGCCTTCGGGCACGGCAAGCACGCTCGGGGCGAAGTTGAGGATGGACCGGACTCCGGCACCGACGAGCTCGTCGCACACGTCCTGCGCGGAGTCGGCCGGCGTCGCGATGACACCGATGGCCAGGCCCTCGTCGCGGACGACGGCGGTGAGGTCGCTCATCGGCCGGATGACCCGGCCCGCGACCCGGTCGCCGACGACCGCGAGGTCGCGGTCGAGCAGCGCCACGATGCGGAAGCCGCGCGTCGCGAACCCGCTGTAGGCCGCCAGCGCCCGGCCGAGGTTGCCCATCCCGACGATGGCGACCGGCCAGTCGTTGGTGAGCCCGAGGGCCAGGGAGATCTGGTAGGCGAGGTGGTCGACCTCGTAGCCGACCCCGCGGGTGCCGTAGGAGCCGAGGTGGGAGAGGTCCTTGCGCAGCTTGGCCGGGCTCACCCCGGCCGCACCGGCGAGCTCGTCGGAGCTGACGGAGGTGATGCCCTGCTCGGCGAGCGAGGTAAGCGCTCGCAGGTAGCCGGGCAGGCGCGCCACCGACGCGTCCGGGATGCCGCGGGGGGTGACGACGGAGGCGGACACGGCCGTCACCTGCTCCTCTCGGCAGTCGAGGCGCTCGGCATGCCTGCCGGGCACGGCGTGCGCGGGGGCGCCGGGAACGCTCGTAGAACGCGCAACGACCTCAGGTTACGCAGTTGTGAAGGCATGCACAAAGTCACAAGGGGCCGGATGAGACGACCGGGAACACCGGCGCGCCGAGTGGTGCACGCGCAGGCGGGTCAGCGGCCCGGCGGGGTGACCGAGGTCACGCCGGAGGCTGGGCCAGCGCCGCCCTCAGCCGGCCCTCGTCGACCCGGAAGTAGTCGTGCCGGCGCCCGTCGACGAGGGTCACCGGGATCTCCTCGGCGTAGGCCGCGAGCAGCTGCGGGTCGTCCAGGACCGAGACCTCGGTCCATCCCACGTCCAGGTCGGCGGCCACTCGCTCGATGACGGCGCGCGCGTCGTCGCACAGGTGGCACCCCGGCCTGCCGATGAGGGTGATCCGGGGTCCGGACGGCCCCTGGGAACCCGGGGGCCGGGCCGGGGGCGTGGCGGGACCGGACGGCATACGGTCTGGCCCTTCCTAGAAGAAGACCGAGCGCCGCTGCATGAGCAGGGCGTAGAGGGTCTGCTGGATGGTCTCGCGGACCTGGTCGGTGAGGTCGAAGACGAGCATCGGGTCCTCGGAGGCGGCGGGCCCGAACTTCTCGGTGTGGATCGGCGAGCCGAACTCGATGATCCACTTGCTGGGCAGCGGCAGCATCCCGAGCGGGCCGAGCCACGGGAAGGTCGGCGTCACCGGCAGATAGGGCAGCCCGAGGACCCGGGCGACCGTCTTGAGGTTGCCGAGCATCGGGGCGATCTCCTCGGCCCCGACGACGGACACCGGGATGATGGGCACCCCGGCCTTGAGCGCCGCCGAGACGAAGCCGCCCCGGCCGAACCGCTGGAGCTTGTAGCGCTCGCTGAACGGCTTGCCGACGCCCTTGAAGCCCTCGGGGAACACGCCGACGAGCTCGCCCTTGGCGAGCAGCCGGTCGGCGTCGTCGTTGGTCGCCAGGGTCGCTCCGCCGCGTCGCGAGACGGTGCCGAGCAGGGGAGTCGAGAAGACGAGGTCCGCGCCCAGCGCCCGCATGGCGCGGTGCTGCGGGTGCTCGTCGTGGATGGCGAGCTGGACCATGAGCGAGTCGATGGCGATGGTGCCGGAGTGGTTGGCCACGACGAGCGCCCCACCGTGGGCGGGGATGTTCTCCACGCCTCGGGTCTCGACGCGGAACCACCGCCGGTAGAGGGGCCGCAGGAGCGGGTAGAGGATGCTCTCGGTGAAGTCCGCGTCGTAGCCGAACTCGTCGACCACGTAGTCGCCGTCGAGGCGGCGCCGCAGGTAGGCCAGCACCTCGGCGACCCGGCGCTCGACGTCCTCGGGGGAGATGCCCGCCCCCTGGGCGGCCAGCCGCATCGCCGAGATCGCCGCGCCGACGAGCTCCTCGAGTCCGGGGGCGGGCAGTGAGGCATCGCCGACCAGGGTGGGGTCGGGCGGCGCGGACCCGGTGGGACGGCCCTGCTCCTGGGCGCGCTCGCGGAGCCGGGCCGCCGGGTCGGGCGCCAGCCGCAGGTGGGACCGGGCCTGCTCGTCGGCCTCGCGTTTGGCCCGGGCGGCCGCGGCGGAACTCCGCCGGCGGGTCCGAGCGCCGTCCGTGGTCGCCGACGCCGCCGCCCCGCGCGGGCCCGCGGGGCCCGGGTCCGCGGGGACCGAGCCGGTCCGGCTGCCGGGGGCGAGCCGGGGCACGCGTCGTGGCGCGCCCCCGGGGCCGACCGCCCCGGCGGGGCTCATCGGGGCTGGGCCGGGCACGGGCCCGACCGTCGCGGTGGGCGCCGGCGGCCGCCGGGTCCGGCGCCGCTCCCCGGCCTGCGCGACGGCCTTCTTCTGGATGCCGGAGGTGACCACCGGGCGGGGGCGGTGAGCCGGCCGGGGGTGGCCGGCGGAGGCCTCCGCGCCGGACGCCCCCGTCGCCGCGGCGGACGGCGGGGGCTGGACCTGCCGGGCCGCCTGCGCCGGGTCGTCGAGCGACAGCAGGGGCGTGGCGCGCCGCCTGGCCCGCTCGCCGGAGGCGCGCGCTGCTCCGGCGGCGACGGCGCCCCGGGCGGTCGGCGCAGGTGCAGCGGGCCGGGTGCCCTTGGGCGGGGTCGGCTCGGTCACGTC
Organism: uncultured Actinomycetota bacterium; assembly: GCA_963763315.1. GTDB lineage: Bacteria > Actinomycetota > Actinomycetes > Actinomycetales > Dermatophilaceae > CAVSJJ01. The sequence goes on along the minus strand of CAVXOC010000002.1, from coordinate 882,732 downwards.
GTCCTCCCGTGCAGTCCGGCCAGGACGCCGATGCCGCGCACGGCCGTGACGGCGGCGCCGGCAAGCAGGCGTGCCGCGGGCACCGCCGGCCGGACCGAGGTGGCGAAGTCCTCGAACGCCTGGCGTGTGGTGTAGCGCGGCTCGAACCCCAACCGCTCGCGCATGGCCCTGGTGTCCATGCCCCGGCCGAAGGCGAGGAAGGAGACCTGGTCGGGCGAGAAGTCGGCGAGCCCGAGCCGCCGGGTCAAGGTGCCCACGGACCCGGACGCCGACCTCGGCACCGGCAGGAGCGGCCGGCGCAGCAGGGCGGCGGCCTGGAGCACGGTGATGACCCCGTCGCCGGCGAGGTTGACCACGCCGGTGCAGTCGCCGGTGGCCGCCCGCAGCAGCGCCCCGGTCGCGTCCTCCTCGTGGATGAACTGCATCCGCGCGTCGAACCCGAAGGGCACCGGCAGGACCGGCAGGCTGAAGTAGTCGGTCATCGACGTGCGGATGTGCGGGCCGATGATGTTGGCGAACCGGAGGGTGAGGATCTCGGTGTCGGGGCGCCGCCGGGCGAAGCCGCGGACATAGCCCTCCACCTCGATGGAGTCCTTGCCGAAGCCCGCCTTCGGCAGCCGGCGCGCCGTCATGTCCTCGGTGAACATCGCCGGATCCCGCGGCGAGGAGCCGTAGACGGCGGCCGAGGACTTCACCACGAGCCGGCGGACCCTCTCGGCCTTCTGGCAGGCGGCGAGGAGCTGCATCGTCCCGATGACGTTGATCTCCTTCTGCGGCGTGCGCCCGCCGGCGAAGGTGGGGGTGGCGATGACGTTCATGTGGACGACGGTGTCGACCCCGGCCTGGTCGATGATCTTCCCGATCAGCGGGTTGCGGATGTCGGCCCGCACGAAGTCGGCGGCACCGATGTCGTGCGACGGCGGGATCACGTCGACGCCGATGACTCGACCGATGTCGGGGCGGGTCGACAACCGGCGTGCCAGCAGCCCACCCAGGTAGCGAGAGACCCCGGTCACGAGCACGACGCCTGCCACGTCATCCCCCTTTCGGTCGACCCACCCCGACCATATCGAGATGCCGCCGTCCCGTCCGCACCGCGTGACGGACGACTCCGCCGCTGGTGCCGCCCGGGGACCACGAAGGCCCCCACGCTGGTGCGGTGCGGGGGCCCTGGCCCGCGGGTGACCCGTCGGCCGCCGAACCGGTGGCCGGCGGCTGTGACGTCACTTCTTGTTGCGACGCTGGTGACGCGTCTTGCGCAACAGCTTGCGGTGCTTCTTCTTCGCCATCCGCTTGCGGCGCTTCTTGATCACTGAGCCCATGTGGTGCCCTTCTCGGTTCGGTGCCGGCTGCCCACCCTACCGGTGGGCCGGCGCGGCTCCCAAACCGCCTGGCCCCGCACCGGCTCGAGGGGCGGGCCCGGCCGGGCCCGCCCCTCGAGGTGTCGTGCTGCGTTCGCTCACGCGGTGTCGACGTACGAGGTGCGCAGGTACTTGTGCACCTCGTCCTCCGGGACGCGGAAGGACCGGCCGACACGGATGGCCGGCAGCTCGCCGGCGTGGACCATTCGGTACACGGTCATCTTGGACACGCGCATGATCGAGGCGACCTCGGCCACGGTGAGGAACCGCACCTCGGCGAGCTGGCGCTCTGGGGACATCTTGACCTCGATCTTCTGCACGTACGCATCGCCGGCTTCCCCTCCGGCGGTCAACTACGGCCGTGCAAGCGCAACCATAGGGGCAGTTGTGACGGCTGGGGAAGGCTATCGAGAAAACTCGGTCGAATTGTCCAGTCGACACGCGGCAGGCGGCCGGATCGTGCGCCACACCACCGTGAGCCGCCGCACATCCGCGCCACGGTCAGTCGAACCAGGGGTCCAGACCGTGGTGCACGAAGGTCGCCTCGCGGGTCGCCATGATGGCCCGGTCGACCGCGTTGTCGGGGTTGTACCCCATGCTCCACGGCTGAACCCAGATGGGCAGCTGGTCGGGGTCGAGCTCGCCCATCCGGGCGGGACCGCGCCGACCGTAGGTCTCCTCCACGTAGGCGCGCCAGGCCTCGGGGGTCTCGGTGCGCGGGTCGATCGGGATGTGGGCGGCGATGGCCACCAGGTGCGCCCAGGACCGGGGCACGACATCGATGATCTCGTAGCCTCCACCGCCGAGCGCGACCCACCTGCCACCGCATACCTCGTGGGACAGCGAGTGCAGCGTCTCGTGGGCGCGCCGCTGGGCGTCGACGGAGATCGCGAAGTGGGCGAGGGGGTCCTGGGCGTGGCTGTCGCAGCCATGCTGGCTGACGATGATGTCCGGCTTGAACGCGTGCAGCAGCGGCGGCACGACGGACTCGATCGCTCGCAGCCAGGCGGCGTCCCCGGTCCCGGGCGGCAGGGCGACGTTGGCGACCGAGCCGACGGCGTCGGGCCCGCCGACCTCGTGCGGCCAGCCGGTCCCGGGGAACAGGGCGCGGCCGGTCTCGTGGACGGAGATCGTCATCACCCGCGGGTCGTCCCAGAAGATGTGCTCCACGCCGTCGCCGTGGTGGACGTCGATGTCGACGTAGGCCACCCGCTCGGCGCCGTGGGCGAGCAGCCACCTGATGCCGACGGCGATGTCGTTGTAGATGCAGAACCCGGCGGCGTGGTCGGGCGCGGCGTGGTGCAGCCCGCCGCAGTAGTTGACGCCGTGCTCGATCTCCCCCGACCACACCTGGCGGCACATCGCGACGGTCCCCGCGACGACCCGGGCGCTGGCCTCATGCATCCCGAGGAACGCCGGGTCGTCCTCGGTGCCCAGACCGCGGCTCTGGTCGGCGTTCGCCGGGTCGAGGGAGGCCTCCTGGACCGCGGCGACGTACGCGGCGTCGTGAACGGTGGTGAGCATCTCCTCGGGGCAGACCCGTGGCGAGACCATCTCGACCTCGTCGAACACCCCGAGGTCGCGCAGCAGCCGGGTGGTCAGCTCGAGACGGGCAGGTGCCATGGGGTGCTCAGGGCCGAAGTTGTATGCCGTGAACGCGTCGTCCCAGATCACCCGCGCCGTGGGAGCCATGACTGAACGCTACTCCCGGGGGCTAGCCTGGCGGTCAGGGACCACCGCCGTCTCGGTCGGCCGATCAGAGGAGCACGACAGACCATGGCCAGGAGCGACCTCCGCCAGCGCGACGTTCTCGTGGTCGGGCTGGGCCGGTTCGGTTCCGCGACAACCCTCGAGCTCAAGCAGCTCGGTCATCGGGTGGTCGCCATCGAGCGCGACCCCGGCGTCGTCGAGCGGTGGTCCGGCAGCATCTCGCACGTCATCCAGGGTGACGCCAGCGACCCGGAGGTCATCCGGGCGGCCCGGGCCGACAAGTTCGAGATCGCCGTGGTCTCCATCGGCTCGTCGGTGGAGGCGTCGGTGCTCACCTGCGTCAACCTCGTCGACGCCGGGGTGGCCTCGGTGTGGGCCAAGGCCCTGACCAACGAGCACGGCCGCATCCTGGAGCGGCTCGGGGTCCACCACGTCGTGCGCCCCGAGGCCGACACCGGTCGCCGGGTGGCGCACCTGGTCGGGGGGCGGCTGCAGGACTACATCGAGTTCGACGACGGGTTCGCGATCGTCAAGATGCGGCCCCCGACCGAGGCCATCGGCTTCACCCTGGAGCAGAGCAAGATCCGCAGCCGCTACGGCGTCACCGTCGTCGGCGTCAAGGCCCCCGGCGAGGACTTCACCTACGCCGTCCCCTCGACCAAGGTCAGCGCCCACGACGTCCTCATCGTCAGCGGGCCGACCGACCTGATCGAGCGGCTGGCAAGCCGCCCCTGAGACGGCGGCCGCCGGCCGCACCGGCCGCGCCTCAGATCGGCGGCAGGGCGCCCCGGTCGCCGCCGAGCGGGAGGACCATGGCGACCTCTTCGGCGCCGTCCTCCTCGCTCACCACCCGCATCGGCCGGCGCAGGCCGGTCGGCCGGAAGCCGAAGCCGCTCGCGAACGCCACCGCGCGGCCGTTGTCGATGCCGACCCAGTACATGAGGTGGGTGTTCCCGCTGACCCGGGCGACCCTGGCACCTGCCCTCACCAGGGCCGTCGCCACCCCGGAGCCGCGCGCCTCGGGGCTGACCCACAGGCCGAACAGCTCGGCACGGTTCTCGCTGCCGTCGCTGGCCGTGCCGACGCTGGCAACCCCGACCGTCCGACCGTCGCGCTCGGCGAGCAGCCGTTGGGAGCGCCGCATCCGGTCGCGCCAGCGGTCCGGTGAGAACTCGCGCTCGTCGTCGTAGGACGCCACGAAGGCCTCCGGCGCGTCCTGCAGCGCGGTCAGCCGTGCCGCCCGGAACTCCTCCCAGTCATCCTCGCCCAGCTCCCGCACGCTGATGTCAGTCATGGCCCCACTCTTGCATGACCCGGGTCCCTACCGGCCATCGCGACCGCTTCCGTGGGCGCAGCGGAACGGGGCGCCGCTGCAGCCGGCGGCCGCCTCAGGTGCGCGGGGCCGACAGATCGAGGACGAACGTGCTCTCGGTGACGGTCCCGTCCCCGGCACGCACGCCGCGCCCCCCGGTCACGGCGAAGCCGTGCCGCTCGTAGAGCCGCCGGGCGGGGGCGTTGCAGTCGACGACCTCGAGCACCACGCGGGCGTAGCCGAGCGCGGCGGCCGCCTCGACCGCCGTGCGGATGAGCCGGTCGGCGAGGCCGGTGCCACGGTCGTGCGAGGCGACCCACATACCGACGAGGCGGACCTCGTCCGCCGGCCCGCCGGGGTCGTGCCGGAGCGTCACCGTGCCGGCGGGACGCCTCCCGTCGAACGCCAGCCAGCCGGGCGTGCGCCGCAGCCGGTCCAGCCAGGTGTCCTCGTCGAAGGCGCACTCGTCGACGTAGCTGCTCGCGAAGGCGCGTGGCGAGTCGATGAGGGCGGCGAGCCGCAGGTCGCGGTAGGCGGCCAGGTGCTCGTCGCGCACCGCGACGATGTCGTATGCCGCGGCGCGGGCGGCCGGGTCAGCCACCGGAGAGCTCGCGCGAGCGGATCGCGGCAGCCTCCATGGCGCTGATGAAGGCCGCCCGGACCTTGTGGTCGTCGAGCTCGCGCAGCGCGGCGGCGGTCGTACCCCCGGGCGAGGTCACCTGTTCGCGGAGCACGGTGGGGTGCTGGCCGGTCTCACGGATCATCGTGGCCGCGCCGTAGAGGGTCTGGACGACCAGCTCGGTCGCCATCGTCCGCGGCATACCGAGCACGACGCCCGCCTCGATCATCGCCTCGACGACGTAGAAGATGTAGGCCGGCCCCGAGCCGGAGATGGCGGTCACGGCGTCCTGGAGCTTCTCGGGGACCTCCATCACCTTCCCGGTGGCGGCGAGCAGTGCCGACGCCTCGGCCAGATGGCCCTCGTCGCAGTGCTTACCGCCGCTGATGGCCGCCATCCCCTGGTCGACGAGCGCGGGCGTGTTGGGCATGACCCGGACCACCGAGGAGCCGGCCGGCAGCCGGGACTCGATGAAGTCGGTCGTGATGCCGGCGGCGAGGCTGACGACCAGGTTGGCGTCGGCCACCTCGCTCGAGATCTCGTCAAGCAGGGCGCCCATGTCCTGGGGCTTGACGACGAGGACGAGGGTGTCGGCCAACGTGGCGGCCTCGACGTTGGTCAGTGCCCGGATGCCGTACTTCGCCTCCAGCTCGGCTGCCCGCTCCGGACGCCGCTCGGTGATGAGGAGCTCGTCCGTCGGGCGCCCGGCCCGGAGAAGGCCGGAGAGCAGGGTCTCACCCATGACGCCGGCACCGAAGATCGCAACCGTTCCCATGCTCGCAGAGTATGCCGCCTCGACGGGACCGGATGAGGTGCGGCAGGCGCCGGTCCGGCCGGCGCACATCGTCGGACGATGGATGACAGGACAACTATTCTTGACATTCTTGTCAAGGAATCTTAACATCGCCTCCATGCCGAACGCCGGCCTGACGTCCACGGTCCGGGCGCACCGCCGAGCGCACCGGCTGACCCAGGCCGAGCTGGCGCAGGCGGTCGGGGTCAGCCGCCAGACGGTGATCTCCATCGAGGGGGGCGACTATGCGCCCTCGGTGCTGCTCGCCTTGCGGATCGCCGCGGTCCTCGAGACCCCCGTCGACATCCTCTTCACCATCGCCCCCGAGCTCACCACCACTGCTGACGAGGAGACGTCATGACCGAGCACACCCTGGTGCCCGCGTTGCGCGCCATCGGCGCCCTGGACTCCCGGCTGTGGGGCGACGAGCGCAGCCGCGTCGTATGGCTCGAGTCGGCCGCCGTCGGCTGGCAGGTCCAGACCTTCGGCGCCTGGTTGCTGTCCACCGCCCTGCTCTGGGCCGAGGGGCCAGCCGGACTGTGGTGGGCGGTCGCCCTCGTCTGGGTCCCCGGGCTCGCCTCCGTCATCGCCGTCGCCTACGTCCGCGCCCACGGCATCCCCACACCTCCCGCCCGCGCGCGCCTGTCCTCACCGCGCTCCTGGGCCCTGCTGGCCCTCATCCTCGCCTGGCTCGTCGGTGCCGTCCGCGCCGTCGGGGGCCTGGCGGCGTCGCCGTCGTTCGTCGTCGGGCTGGTGTGCGGCCTGACGGCGGCCCTGGTGGTCGCCGTGGTGGCCGAGCGGCGACGGCGTGTGGACGACCTCGTGGCCGACGACACGTTCGAGGACTGAGCCGGTCAGTTCCTGCTGAGCAGCGAGCGGACGAAGAACATGGTGTTCGCGGGGCGCTCGGCCATCCGGCGCATGAGGTAGCCGTACCACTGGTCGCCGAACGGGACGTAGACCCGCATCTGGTGGCCGCGGTCGGCGATCCGGGTCTGCTCGACCGGACGGATCCCGTAGAGCATCTGGAACTCGTAGGTGTCCGGGCTGCGATGGTGGTGGGTGGCCAGCGCCCGGGCGATCTCGACGAGGCGGGGGTCGTGGGAGGCGACCATGGGGTAGCCGTCGCCGGCCATGAGAACCTTCAGGCAGCGCACGAACGACAGGTCGACGTCCTCGGTGTCCGTGTACGCCACCGACTCCGGCTCCTTGTAGGCGCCCTTGCACAGGCGCACCCGGCTGCCCTCGTGGGCGAGGTCCCGGCAGTCGGCCTCGCTGCGCCGCAGGTAGGACTGGATGACGGCACCGACCCACGGGAAGTCGGCCCGCAGCTCGCGCAGCACCGCCAGGGTCGAGTCGGTCGTCGTATGGTCCTCCATGTCGAGGGTGACGGTCGTCCCGGCCACCTGGGCAGCGACGCAGATGGCCCGGGCGTTCTCGAGCGCGATCTTCTCGCCGTCGCCGGGGAGGGCCTGCCCGACGGCGCTCAGCTTGACGCTCACCTCGGCGGCCCCGAACTGGGAGAGCTCGTGCGAGGACAGGGCCCGCAGCAGCTGCACGTAGCTGTCACGGGCGGCCTCGGCATGGGCGCGCTCGGTGACGTCCTCGCCGAGGTGGTCGATCGTCACCAGCCGGTTGGTGGCGCGCAGCTCGGTGGTGGCCCGGACGGCGTCCTCGATGCTCGTGCCGGGAACGTACCGGGCGACGACCGACCGGCTGACCGGCGCGCGCTCGACGGCCCGGCGGACGAGGTCGGACTCGGAGAGCTGGAGCATGCCGGCCCGCAGCAGATCAGTGGCATCCACCCTCGCAGCGTAGACGGGGGGCAGGTCCCCGGACCGGCCAGGGGGGTGTGACGCACGCGGCGTCTGCGGGCGCCGGTCGCCCCTACGGAGTACGCCGCCGGAGGGTGAGGCTGCCGAGCACGAGCGCGACGACGATCCAGGCCAGGACGATGCCCAGGTCGGGGACCACGTCGCCCAGCGGGGACCGTGTCGACGTCACCGACTGCATGGCGTCGACGGCGTAGGACAGCGGCAGCACGTCCGAGATCGCCTTGAGGATGCTCGGCAGGGAGTCACGCGCGACGATCAGCCCGCACAGCAGGAACTGGGGGAGCACGAAGGCCGGCATGAACTGCACCGCCTGGAACTCCGTGCGGGCGAAGCCGCTGGCCAGCAGGCCGAGCGCCGTGCCGAGCAGCGCGTCGAACACCGCGATGACGATGAGGATCCACAGCGGCCCGGCGACGTCGAGACCGCAGACCCAGACCGCGAACGACGTCGCGACGACGGCCTGGAGGACAGCCATGAGCCCGAAGGCGATGGCGTACCCGAACATGAAGTCGCCCTTGCCCATCGGCGTCGTCAGCAGGCGCTCGAGCGTGCCGGAGGACCGCTCCCGCAGGGTGGCGACGCTGGTGACGATGAACATGACGACGAACGGGAAGACCCCGAGCAGGGCTGCGCCGATGTGGTCGAACACCGGGATGGGGCTGTCGGCGAAGACCCAGGCGAGCAGCCCGATGAGGACGACCGGGACGACGATCATCAGCGCCACCGTCCGCGGGTCGGACCGCAGCTGGCGCAGGACGCGCCGGGCGGTGGCCAGGGTGATCCGCACGGTCATCGGCGCTCGCCTCCCCGGGCGTGCCGGGCGTGGCCGGGACGGCGCCCGGGGGCGCCGTCCTCGCCAGGGCCGGCCGGCACCACGTCCGGGCCCTCGCCCGCCGCACCGTCGATGAGGCAGAGGAAGGCCCGCTCGACGTCCGGCGCCCCGGTCCGTGCCAGCAGCTCGGGAACGGTGGAGTCCGCGATGATCCGGCCGGACCGCAGGAGGAGGAGCCGGTCACAGCGGGTGGCCTCGTCCATGACGTGGCTCGACACCAGCACGGTGCGGCCCTGCTCCTCGGCGAGGCGGCGGAACATCGACCAGAGGTCGCGGCGCAGGACCGGGTCGAGCTCGACCGTGGGCTCGTCGAGGACGAGCACGTCGGGGGCGCCGACCAGGGTGGCGGCCAGGGAGGCGCGGGAGTACTGCCCGCCCGAGAGGTTCTCCACCCGGACGTCGGCGTGCGAGGACAGCCCCACCTCCTCGATCGTCGCGTCGACCCGCTCGGTACCGACGCCGACGACCGTGGCGAAGTAGCGCAGGTTCTCGCGGACCGTGAGGTCGGCGTAGACGCTCGGCGCCTGGGTGAGGTAGCCGACGCGGTGCCGCAGCGCGGCCGAACCGGCCGGTTCCCCCAGCACGGTCACCGTTCCGCTCTCGACCACCTGGACGCCGACGATCGATCGGATGAGCGTGGACTTGCCACCGCCGCTGGGGCCGATGAGGCCCACCAGCTGTCCCCGTCCGATGGTGACGGACAGCTCCGGGAGGACCACCCGGCCGCCTCGGACCACATGGAGCCGCTCCACGACGATGGCGTCGACGGCACCCGCGCGGGTGTCGTCGCCGACGACGGTTGGGCCGGCCATGGCCTCGAACGTACTCCGATGGCGCATCGTCGCGGAGCCCACCGGCTGGCCGAGACCGATCTCACGTTGCTGTCGCTCACTCGGGCCGGCGGAGCAGCACCATGGCCACGACCAGCGCGACGAGGGCACAGGGCAGCGTCGGTGCCCACGGTCGGGCCAGGAGGAGCAGCCCCGCCCCGAGGCCCGCGCCGGCGAAGGTGGCCGCCAGCTGGGTCGCGTGGCGCCAGTTGAGGCTTCGGTCCGGGCGCACCACCTGCTCGATCGCCCCGGTCAGCGTCGAGGTGAAGTGGGTGGTGGACAGCCCGGGAACGGCGACGGCCCGAGTCCCGGCACTCTGCAGCCCCATGGCCACGGCCGCCGCAGCCAGGAGCAGCAGGCGCCCCCAGACGCCGGGTCGCGTCCCGGACACCAGCCAGCCCGTGAGCACGGCGAGCAGGGCGACCAGCTCGATCCCCAGCACCCGGGTCACCCCCCGCGGCCACACCTCGTCCTTCGGCGTGCCGGGACGCCGCGCCAGCCGCGCTCCCGCGCCGGCCCCCACGGCATACCCGCTGAGCGCCAGGCTCGCGCTGATGGCCTTGCTCACACTGCCGTTGCTGACGGCCAGGCCGAGCAGCACAAGGTTCCCGGTCATCACGCTGGTGAACACCCGACCCAGGGCTGCGAAGCTGAGGACGTCGGTCGCCCCCGCCGCGAGGCTGAGCAGCACCGCCGCGGCGGCCAGCACACGCGGATGGGTCACGCGAGCCTGCGACTGCACGGACACGCCGGCGCTCAGCTGCTCGGCCCGCGCCGGGAAGCCCGGACCCGCGCGGGCACGTCGACGCCGTCCGCACCGGGCCCGCGCGCCGGCACAGCGGTGGGTGCTGTCATGTGGGACCTCCGGGGACGGACACGGTGTAGTCCGCCTACCCGCGGCCGCCGACGTCAACCGCCGGGGCGGGGAACGGGCAGCCGGGTCAGCGCCGAGCCGTCGCGAGGTGCAGCCGGGCGAAGGCCAGCGCCTCGGCCAGGTCGACCTCGCGCTGCTCCGCGTCGACCCGGCGGGTGCTCACCTCGACGACAACCGCTCCCGCGAAGGACCCCGCCGCCAGCAGCTCGAGCACCTCGCCGCACGGCTGGCCACCCCGCCCCGGCACCAGGTGCTCGTCCTTGCTCGAGCCGGAGCCGTCCGCCAGATGCAGGTGGGTGAGCCGACCCGCGAGCCCGGCCGCCATCGCCAGGGCGTTCGACCCCGAGGTCGCCGTGTGCGACAGGTCGAGCGTCACGTGCGCGTAGGGCTGGGCCACCGGGTCCCAGTGCGGCAGGTAGGCCTCCACCTCGCGGGAGCGCGCCCGCCACGGGTACATGTTCTCCACCGCCAGGACGACCCCCGACTCGGCCTCGCGGCGGGCCACCCCCTCGACGAACTCCTCGGCGTACTCCTTCTGCCACCGGAACGGCGGGTGCAGCACGACGGTCCCGGCCCCGACCTCGCGAGCGAGGTCGATGGAGCGGTCGATCTTGTCCCAGGGCTCGCCCCAGACGCGCTGGGTGACGAGCAGGGTCGGGGCGTGGACGGAGACGATGGGTATGCCGTGCAGCTCGGCGAGCGCGCCGAGCGCCCCGGCCTCCTGGGTCATCGGGTCGGTCCAGACCATGACCTCGATCCCGTCGTAGCCGAGCCGCTCGGCCAGCGAGAACGCCCCCGGCGCGTTGACGGGGTAGGCCGACGCCGTGGACAGGGCCACTCGGGCAGCCGGGACGGTCACGGCCCGGCCGCTCCGGGCAGCGACGGCCGGCGCGGCGTCCCCGAGGGGGCGCGGGCGCCGCGGCATCAGTGCATCCCGTCCAGGCGCCGCAGGATGATGCCCTCGCGCAGCGCCCACGGGCAGATCTCGAGCCGGTCGACGCCGAGCAGGTCCATCGCGGCGTCCGCGACCAGCGCCCCCCCGAGGAGCTGGCCGGCCCGGGCGGCCGAGACGCCCTGGAGCTCGCTGCGCTCGGCGCCGCTCATCGCCGCGATCTCCGGGAGACGGGCGGCGAGCTTTCCGCGCTCGAGGCTGCGCGCGGCATACATCCCCTCCGAGCTGGCCGCGGCACCGGTGATGCGGGCCAGCGAGCGCATGGTCTTGGAGGTGCCCACCGCGACGTCCGGCGACCCGGCCTTGGCGAGCGGGTGCATCTGCTCGGCGATGGCGGCGCGGACCCGGCGGCGCGCCTCGCGCACCGTCTCGGCCCCGGGAGGGTCCCCGGGGAGCCAGTCCCGGGACACCCGGCCGGCGCCGAGTGGGAGCGACACGGCCACATCGGGGTCCTCGTCGCTGCCCAGGGCGAGCTCCAGCGAGCCGCCGCCGATGTCGGCGACGAGCAGGGTTCCCGCAGACCAGCCGAACCACCGCCGCACCGCGAGGAAGGTCAGCCGGGCCTCGTCCTCGCCGCTCAGCACGTCGAGCATGACGCCGGTGCGGTCGCGCACGTGGGAGAGCACGGCCTCGCCGTTGGGGGCCTCCCGGATCGCGCTGGTGACGAACCCCATGAGCTCCTGGGCGCCCTGGTCCTCGGCGACCTGCTGGCAGCGCTCGACGAAGGCGGCCAGCTGGTCGCGGCCCCGGTCGTCGATGAGGCCGTCGTCCGTCACGTGCTCGGAGAGGCGCAGGGCGATCTTGTGCGAGCTGGCCGGCAGCGGCTGCGCGCCGAGGTGCGCGTCGACGACGAGCAGGTGCACGGTGTTGGATCCCACGTCGATCACCCCGAGCCGCATGGCGCCGAGCGTAGCCCGGCACGGGGCGACATAGGGTGGGTAGGTGCCTGAGTCCCCTCTTGACATGGCCCGGGTATGGGTCGAGTTCACCGACCCGGCCGATGCGGGCCAGCGGTTCCGCTGCGACCTGACCTGGCTCACCTCGAACTGGACCTGCATCTACGGCGTGGGCTGCCAGGGCATCTACGCGGACCGGCCCGACGACGGCTGCTGCTCGCTGGGCGCGCACTTCGCCGACGACGACGACCTGGACCGGGTCGCCGCGGTGGTGGACGAGCTCGGCGATGACGAGTGGCAGCACCGGCCGGCCGGGGTGCGGAACCCGGCGAAGGTCTCCCGCTGGACCGAGCTCGAGGACGACGCCCGCAAGACCAGGGTCGTCGACGGGGCATGCATCTTCCTCAACCGTCCGGGCTTCCCCGCCGGGGCGGGCTGCGCGCTGCACCAGCACGCCGTCCTCACGGGACGTCCGCCCCACACGCTGAAGCCCGACGTGTGCTGGCAGCTGCCGATCCGCCGCTCCTACCGCACGGTCACGCTGGCCGACGACAGCAGCTACCTCGAGGTCAGCATCGGCGAGTACGACCGCCGGGCCTGGGGGCCGGGCGGCCACGACCTCGACTGGTACTGCTCCGGCAACCCCGAGGCCCACGTCGGCCGGGAGCCGGTCTACCGCAACAGCCAGCCCGAGCTCGTCGAGCTCATGGGCGAGCCGGCCTACGCCGAGCTCGTGGTCCGCTGCGAGACCCACCTCAAGGCGGTGCGCGCCGCGCGCACCGTGGGGTCGCGCCAGCTGCTGCCGCTGCTCGTCCACCCGGCGACCCTCGAGGCGGGTGTCATCCCGGGCAAGCGGCCCGCGCCGCGCCGGGCGCCCGTCAAGAAGGCGGCCGGCCAGCAGGGCCGGACGGCCGTTGGCCCGGCCCGCCCGACCACCGCGCCAGGCCCCAAGGACTCGCCGTCGCGCCCGGCGACGAAGCGGTCCTGAGCCCGCAGCCCGGTACCTCCCGTCCCCACCCGACGCGATGATCCGCAGCCCGAACATCTGGGACACCCCCGACGTCTACGAGGTCGAGAACCTCGCGAGCGACCGGGCCGGCGTGATCGAGTCGTCCCTGACCGGGCTTCGCCCGGTGCAGGGAGCGGACCTGGTCGACATCGGCTGCGGCACCGGGTTCCACCTGCCGCGGTTCGCCGAGCTGGGGGCCCGGGTCGTCGGGGTCGAACCACACCTGCCGCTGGTGGCCCGGGCACGGCAGCGGGTGCGCCGCCTGCCACCCGCCCCAGCCGGCGAGCCGGGGCCGAGCCACCCGTCGGTGGTCGCTGCCGGCGCGGAGGCCCTCCCGTTCCGGGACCACAGCATCGACATCGCCCATGCCCGATGGGCGTACTTCTTCGGCGCGGGCTGCGAGCCGGGTCTGGCCGAGCTGGCCCGCGTGCTGCGGCCGGGCGGGGTGGCCGTCATCGTGGACAACGACGCCACGAGGTCGACGTTCGGCACCTGGTTCTCGACGGCATACGCCGCATACGACCAGCTGGCGACCCAGCGCTTCTGGGACCGCCAGGGGTTCACCACCGAACGCCTGACGATCCACTGGACGTTCCAGCGGCGGGAGGACCTGGAAGCGGTGGTCCGCATCGAGCTGCCGCCGGCGAGCGCGGATGCGGCGATCGCCGGGCATCGGGGCCTGGACGTCGACTACGCCGTCGCCCTGCGCTGGCGCCGTTACTGACCACCGCGCACCTGCCCCGCGAGGGGCGGCGCGACCGGCCACCGCAGCGAGCGGGACCAGGTCCGGCCGGCAGGCGCGCAGGACGCTCACCCCTCCAGGTCGAGGGCGACATCGAGGATCGGCGAGGAGTGGGTGAGCCCACCGACGCTGAGGTAGTCCACGCCCGTCGCCGCATACGCGGCCGCCATCTCGAGGGTCAGGCCGCCGGTGGCCTCCAGCTCGACGTACTGCCCCGCGGTGTCGGCCGAGCGCACCGCCGCGACGGTCTCGGCGAGCAGCGGCACCGGCATGTTGTCGCACAACAGGAACCTGGCCCCGGCGCTCACCGCCTCGAGGGCCTCGCCGGCCGTGGTGACCTCGACCTGCACCGGCACGCCGGGATACCTCGCCCGGACGGCCCGGTATGCCGCGGAGAGCCCACCGGCCGCGAGCTTGTGGTTGTCCTTGATCATCGCGACGTCGTGGAGGCCCATCCGCTTGTTGGCGCCGCCGCCGCACCGCACGGCGTACTTCTCGAGCGCCCGCAGTCCTGGGGTCGTCTTGCGGGTGTCGAGGACCATGGCGTGGGACCCGTCGAGCCGGTCGGCCCAGCGACGGGTGTGGGTGGCCACGCCCGACAGCCGGGAGACGATGTTGAGCAGGGTGCGCTCGCCGACGAGCGTGGCCCGCGTCGACCCGGTCATCGTGGCCAGGACGTCGCCCCGGCAGACCCGCTGCCCGTCCCTCACCAGCACCTCGACGCCGACCGGCTCGGCGCCGAGACGGCCGGCGACCTGCCCGAGGACGAGCTCGACCACCGGCATCCCGGCGACCACCCCGTCGGCCCGGGCGACGACCCGCGACCGGCTGGTCTGGTCGGCCGGGATGGTCGCCATCGTCGTGACGTCCTCGCCCGCCGGGCCGCCGAGGTCCTCGTCGAGGGCGGTGCCGATGAGCCGCGCGGCGGCAGCCGAAGGGAACTCGGCAGCGGTCACCCCGGTCATCATGCCTCCGCCGCTGCGGCCGGCGCCGGGACCGGCCGCTCGGACACCGTCGTCAGGCCGCCGGCTCCCCGGCCGAGGCTCTGGTGGGTGAGCCAGCGGGCGTCGTCACGGTCGGGGAAGTCGCTGCGGAGGTGGCCACCGCGGGTCTCCTCCCGCAGGTTGGCCACGAGCGAGAGCGCCTGGCCGAGGTGGAGCAGGTTCGTGGTCTCCCAGGCGAGGGGGCCGTGCTCGACCGCCCCGTCCGGCAGAGCCGCCAGCGCGGCGAGGGCGGCGCGGGCTCCGGCCGTCGACTCGGCGGACCGCACCGGCCCCGACCCGCGGGTCACCGCCCGCTGGACGTCGATGCGGCGGGCGCTGTCGAGCAGCCGGGCGTCGTCGGTGCGGGCGCCGGGGGTACGCAGCGGCAGGCCGCCGGCATCGACCCGCGCCGTGATGTCGTCGGCGATCCGGTGGGCGAACACCAGCCCCTCCAGGAGCGAGTTCGACGCCAGGCGGTTGGCCCCGTGCACGCCGGTGCACGAGCACTCACCACAGGCGTAGAGGCCCTCGAGGGACGTGCGACCGTGCAGGTCGGTCTCCACCCCGCCGGAGGCGTAGTGCTGTGCCGGCGCAACGGGAAGCAGGCCGGTCACCGGGTCGAACCCCAGCTCCCGGCACCGGGCGACGATCGAGGGGAACCGCTGCTCGAGGAACTCGCGCCCGAGGTGGCGGGCGTCGAGATGGACGTGGTCGGTCCCGCTGCGCGCCATCCGCGCGAGGATGGCCCGGGCGACGACATCGCGCGGAGCGAGGTCGGCCAGCGGGTGCAGGCCCTGCATGAACCGCACCCCGTGGTCATCGACGAGGACCGCCCCCTCGCCGCGGACCGCCTCCGAGATGAGCGGCTGCTGCCCGGTCGACCCCTCCCCCAGCCAGAGCACCGTGGGGTGGAACTGGACGAACTCGAGGTCGGTGACCCGCGCCCCGGCTCGCAGCGCCGCGGCCACCCCGTCGCCGGTGGACACCGCAGGGTTGGTCGTCGAGGTGTAGATCTGCCCGAAGCCTCCGGTGGCCAGCACCACGGCCCGGCCGGTGGCGGCGCCGACACCGTCGATCTGGCCCTCGCCGATGACGTGCAGGGTCACCCCGCACACCGCGCCTCCGTCGCTGGTCAGCAGGTCGACAACGAGGGCATGCTCGACCACCTCGATGCCCGGGTCGTCCATGACCCGGTGCAACGCCGCGATCAGCGCGCGGGAGATCTCCCGGCCCGTGGCGTCGCCGCCGGCATGGGC
Organism: uncultured Actinomycetota bacterium; assembly: GCA_963763315.1. Classification (GTDB taxonomy): domain Bacteria; phylum Actinomycetota; class Actinomycetes; order Actinomycetales; family Dermatophilaceae; genus CAVSJJ01. The sequence continues at coordinate 866,728 of CAVXOC010000002.1, read as the reverse complement.
GATCCGGTCGCGGTGGTGGCCACCCTCGCGGGTCAGCTTGATCTCGCCCTGGTGGTCGCGGTCGAACTCCGCGCCGAGACCGACGAGCTCGCGGACCCGGTCGGGGCCCTCGGTGACCAGCGTCCGGACCGCTTCCTCGTCGCACAGCCCGGCGCCGGCCGCCAGGGTGTCCAGGAGGTGCTCCTGCGCCGAGTCCTCGGGGGCGAGCGCGACCGCGATCCCTCCCTGCGCCCAGGCGGTCGACCCCTCGTCGAGGACGGTCTTGGTGACGAGCAGGACCTTGTCGACCCGCTCGCGCAGCCGCAGCGCGCAGGTGAGCCCGGCGATGCCCGACCCGACGACGATCGCGTCGGCGCGCACGGCCCACCCGGGCGGCGGCGCGCTCAGCCAGCGCGGCAGGAGGAGCGGCTCGGGAGGAACGGCGGCTGGCGTGGTGGGCACGCGGGATACGTCCGATCAGGCGGGGGCGGAGGCGGAGGCGACGTCCGAGAAGACCTCGAGGGCGCCGCCGCCCGGCCCGACGAGCAGAGGGGTGTTGTCGATGAGCCGGGTCGTCCCGACCCGGGCCGCGACCGCGAGGAGGGCCTCCCCGCGGTACCACTCGGGCACGTCCTGCAGCGTGCTCGGATGGACGAGGACAAGGTAGTCCACCAGCGCGAGAGGCTCCTCCACGAGGACCTCGCGGGCCGCGCGCCGGATCGCCGAGGGCCCGAAGGTGGCCGACCCGGCCCCGGCCCGGAGCGCGCGGGACAGGCACAGCGCCACCTCCCGGTCGCTCTCGGTGAGGTAGCTGTTGCGGCTGCTCATCGCCAACCCGTCGCGCTCGCGGACCGTCGGCACCGAGACGACGGTGACCGGGAAGTCGAGGTCGCGCACCATCCGGCGGATGAGCAGGAGCTGCTGGGCGTCCTTCTGGCCGAAGTACGCGCTGCGGGCGCCGGTCAGATGCAGCAGCTTGCCGACGACGGTGAGCACCCCGTCGAAGTGGCCGGGCCGCGACGCGCCCTCGAGGACGTCGCCGAGCGGTCCGGCCGAGACCCGCACCACGGGGTCCCCCTCGGGGTAGACGACGTCCGGCGTCGGTGCGAACACGATGTCCACGCCCGCGGCCGTGCAGATCTCCATGTCGGAGTCGAAGGTGCGGGGGTACCGGGACAGGTCCTCCTTCGGCCCGAACTGGAGGGGGTTGAGGAAGATCGTCACGACGACGTGGGTATGTCGCTCGCTGGCGGCTCGGATGAGCCGGGCGTGGCCGTCGTGCAGGGCCCCCATCGTCATGACCACCGCGACGTCGCGGCTCGTCAGCTGCTCACAGGCTGCTCGCAGCTCGCGGCGGGTGCTGGCGACCGTCGGTGCGGTGGAGGCGTCGGTCACGGCTGCTCCTGGTCGGCGAGGATCGTCAGCAGAGGCTCCGCGGCGGCCGGGCTGAGCCGGCCGCTGTCGAGGGCACGCGTCGCGGTGGCGCGGGCCAGCGCGACGTAGGTCGCCCGGATCTCGGGCAGGCCGTCGAGCTGGCGAAGATGCTCGCCCACCGTACCGACATCTCCCCGCGCCACGGGGCCGGTGAGCGCTGCGTCACCGAGGCGCAGGGCGTTGTCCAGGGCGGCCTGGACGAGCGGCCCGAGTACCGCGCGGGGCTCGTCGACGCCGGCAGCCCGCAGGATGTCCATCGCCTCGGCCATGAGGGTGACGAGATGGTTGGAGCCGTGGGCGAGCGCAGCGTGGTACATCGGCCGGGCGTCCTCGGCCACCCAGACCGGGCTGCCGCCGATGTCGAGGACCAGGGCCTCGGCCATCGGGCGCAGCTCCTCGGGGGCGGTGACCCCGAAGGCGCAGTCGGCGAGCCGTTCCAGGTCCATCGCGGTGCCGGTGAAGGTCATCGCCGGGTGCAGGGCGACCGGCAGCACGTGTCGGGGCAGGGCAGGGGCGAGGACGGCGATGCCGTGCCGGCCGGAGGTGTGGGCGAGGATCTGCCCCGCCTGCCACGTTCCGGTGGCGGCCAGCCCGGCCACGAGGTCGGCGAGCGCGTCGTCGGGCACGGCGAGGACGACCAGCTCGGCGGCGGCGACGACGTCGGGCACGGGGAGCACCCGGACCCCGGGCAGGAGCGTCTCGGCCCGCTCCCGGCTCGCCTGGCTGACGGCCGAGACCGCGACGACCTCGTGGCCGGCTCGGGCGAGTGCGGCGCCGACGACGGCGCCGACCTTGCCCGCCCCCACGACACCGACGCGGAGCCGGGCCGGGTGCTCGGTCGCTGAGGTCACCCGAGCACGCTACCGCCGCGGGCGACCCGGCCCCAGCGCTCCGGCCGCCCGCGGCTAGCCTCGCTGGCATGATCCCCTGGCCCGAGGCGTGGCAGGAGGCGCTCTACGGCTCCGCCGGCTTCTACCGACGGCCGGAAGGGCCGGCAGGGCACTTCACGACCTCCACCCACGGCGATCTGGGCGAGGTCCTCGCGGGCGCCCTGGCCGCCCTGGCCGACCGCGAGGGCGCGGTCCGGGTGGTCGACGTCGGCTGCGGCCGCGGCGAGCTGCTCACCCACCTGCACGGCCTGCGGCCCGACCTCGACGTCGCGGGAGTGGACGTCGTCGAGCGGCCGGTGGACCTGCCCGGGCCGGTCGGCTGGCTGCGCTCGCCCGGTGGCGGTGCCCTGCCGGACGAGCTGGCCGCTCTCGACGACGTGCTCGTCGTCGCCCATGAGTGGCTCGACGTCGTGCCCTGTCCGATGGCCGAGGTGCTCGACGACGGGTCGCTCGTCGAGGTCCTCGTCGACCCCCGCACCGGCGAGGAGTCACCAGGGGACCCGCTAAGCGGCGCGGACCGACAGTGGGTCCGCGACTGGTGGCCTCTCGAGGATGCCGAGGCCGGGGACCGCGTGGAGGTCGGGGCGCCCCGGGACCGCGCCTGGGACGGGCTGGCTTCCAGGGTCCGGTCCGGGGTGGTGCTGGCGGTCGACTACGGTCACCTCCGTGCCGCCCGGCCGCCGGGCGGCACGCTCACGGGGTACGTCGCAGGCAGGTGTGTCCCGCCGGTCCCCGACGGGTCGTGCGACATCACCGCCCATGTGGCCGTCGACTCGCTCACCCACGACGAGCTGACGACGCAGCGCGAGGCGCTGGAGTGGCTCGGCCTGTCCGGCTCCCGTCCCGACCAGGAGCTCGCCCACCGCGAGCCGGCGCGGTACCTCGCCGCCCTCGCGGCCGCCTCGACCGTCGCGGCGCTCGCCGACCCCCGTGGCCTCGGTGGCTTCTGGTGGGTGCTGCGCCGGGTCTGAGCACCGTCCCGGCCCGCCTCGGGCCGGGCCCGCCGAGGTCACCGGGACGGACCGCTCCAGGCCAGGTCGGCCGCTCTCGGCGAGCTGTGGCACGCCGGCAAGAACGACCGGCTGGTGGTCGTCGGACTCGACCCCCGGGGCCGGTTCGTGTCGGCACCGAACCTCCCCGGCTGCTGAGCCGCCGCGTCGGCCTCAGTGGACCCCGCGGCGAGGACGGCCGCTCAGGGCGACCTCATGCCGACACCGGGGCGCGGGTGCGGCACACTTGGCGCGTGGCCCTGTTCTCCGCTCCCCCCGCCCCCGCCGACACGAGCGGCACCCGCGAGCTCACCGTCGGCGTCGGCGCCGGCGACCTGGCGACCGCCGACATGGTGCTCAACATCGGTCCGCAGCACCCGGCGACCCACGGCGTGCTGCGGTTGCGTATCGTCCTGGACGGGGAGCGCATCATCTCGGCCGACCCGATCATCGGCTACATGCACCGCGGGGCCGAGAAGCTCTTCGAGGTGCGCGACTACCGCCAGATCGCCGTGCTCGCCAACCGCCACGACTGGCTGTCGGCGTTCTCCAACGAGCTGGGCGTGGTCACGGTCGTCGAGCAGATGCTCGGGATGGAGGTCCCCGCCCGCGCCGTCTGGATCCGGACCATGCTCGCCGAGCTGCAGCGGGTGCTCAGCCACCTCGTGTTCCTCGGCTCCTACCCGCTGGAGCTCGGCGCGATCACCCCGGTCTTCTTCTCGTTCCGCGAGCGCGAGGAGATCCAGGCGGTGCTCGAGGAGGCGGCCGGTGGCCGGCTGCACTACATGTTCAACCGGGTGGGCGGCCTCAAGGAGGACGTCCCCGCAGGCTGGCTAGGCCGGGTCGAGGCCGCGGTGGCGACCGTCCGCCGCCGGCTCCCCGAGCTCGAGTCGCTGCTCGTCGGCAACGAGATCCTCATCGCCCGCACCCGCGATGTCGGTGTCCTCGACGCCGAGACCGCCTCGGCCTTCGGCGTCAGCGGCCCCATCGGCCGGGCGTCCGGCCTCGATGTGGACCTGCGCCGCGACGCCCCGTATGCCGCGTATGCGGAGGTGTTCGCGCCCGGCGGGGCGGGCCGAGTCGTCACCCGGACCGAGGGCGACAGCCTGGCCCGGCTCGAGGTCCTCATCGAGCAGGTGCACGTGAGCCTCGACATCGCCGACCAGTGCCTGTCCGTCCTCGCGTCGCTCCCCCGCGGCCCGGTCAACCAGCGCCTCCCCAAGGTCCTCAAGGTGCCCGAGGGCGATCACTACTTCGCCACCGAGAACCCCCTCGGCTTCAACGGCTACTACCTCGTCTCCCGGGGCGAGAAGACCCCGTGGCGGATGAAGCTGCGCTCGGCCTCGTTCAACAACGTCGCCGTCCTGTCCCGGGTGCTGCCGGGCAACCTCGTCGCCGACATGGTCTCGATCCTCGGGTCGATGTTCTTCGTCGTCGGCGACGTCGACAAGTAGGCCGCGAGCGCGCCACCTCGACGGACCCCCGCACCGCACCGGGCCGGCCGGCGCTCAGCGGTCGCGGTCGTCGTCGTCGCGGGGCGGTTCGATGCGGCACCACCGCTGCCCGAGCAGGCCGGCCGCGGCCAGCACCAGGGCGACCAGGGTCGCCAGCGACAGCGGCAGGATGCGGTCCCGGTTGGCCACCAGGTCGAGCCGACCCAGGACGACGGCCAGCTGACCGGCATACCACCCGGCGGCAGCCGAGCCGGTGAGCGCGGCCGCCTGCGACAGCACGACGGTGCGCGCGGCCCGCAGCGGGTCGAGCGGGCGGGTGGCATCGCCGCGGAGGTAGCGGCGCACCGGCCAGGCCCACGCCGCCACGAAGGCCGCCATGACGGCCAGCAGGGCCAGCGCGAGCGCGGGCGGGCGCGGGACGAGGTTGCCGGTGTCGGCGTAGAACCGCCACATCAGCCAGCTCAGCACCCCGACGACCAGCCCGACGAGGACGGCCAGCCGCGCCCGCACCCCCGAACCCATCATCGCCATCCTCCCGAGGTCGGTGGCAGCGGGCCGGCCACTCGCACGCCCGATGCGTCGAGCCCGGCGGCGAGGTCGGCGACCGCGACGACGTCCTCCCCGACCCGCAGGCGCGCGCCGGGGTCGGCGTCGAGCCACGGCACGAGGACGAAGGCCCGCTCGGCCGCCCGGGGATGGGGCAGGGTGAGCCGGTGGTCGTCGCTCCTGACCTCGTTCGGCTCGCCGGGGCTGCCGTACTGGATGAGGTCGAGGTCGAGCGTCCGGGCGCCCCAGCGGACCGCACGGCTGCGGCCGAGGTCGTCCTCGATCGCGTGCAGGCCGGACAGAAGACGGCTCGGGGTATGCCGGGTCTGCGCCAGCGCGACGGCGTTGAGGTAAGCCGGTTGGTCCGGTCCGCCGACGGGGTCGGTCTCGAACGCCACGGAGCACCGCAGGCGGCGAAGGCCACCGCCGCGGCGCAGCCGGGCGACCGCCCTGGCCAGGGTGTGCTCCCGGTCGCCGAGGTTGGCCCCCAGGGCGATGACGACCGGCACCCAGGGCCGGCGCCGCTCCAGCCGCACGGCCACGTCGCCGACCGGCACGCCCACCGGTGCCTGCGGCTTGTGCACCGTGACCGAGACGGACTCGACGAGCGGGCGCGCCAGCGCATCGGCGGCGACGACCTCGGCCAGCCGCTCGATGAGGTCGTACGGCTCGCCCTCGATGCGCGCCACGACCTCGGCGGCGACGTCGGCGTAGCTGACGGTGTGGCCCAGGTCGTCACTGGCCCCGGCACGGCCCAGGTCGACCTCGAGCTCGACGTCGACGACGAAGTCCTGGCCGTCCCGCCGCTCGTGCTCGAGCACCCCATGGAAGCCCCGCGCCCGCACGCCCCGCAGCAGGATGACGTCCGGTCCTCGGCCCCTCACCCCGCCCCCTCGATGGCCTCGGCGACGTCGAGCGCGTCGACGGTGCCCGGCACGTCATGGACCCGCACGCCCCACACGCCGTGCAGCGCCGCATACAGGCTCGTCGTTGCCGTGGCGACGTCGCGGTCGTGCGGTGGCCGCTCCGCACCCGGGGCGCGGCCCACTCTGCCGAGGAAGGCCTTGCGCGACGCGCCGATCAGCACGGGGTGACCCAGGCCGACGATCTCGTCGATGCCCCGCAGGAGCGCCCAGTTGTGCTCCGCCGTCTTGGCGAACCCGAAGCCAGGGTCGACGATGAGGTTGGAGTCGCGGATGCCGCTCTCCCGCAGCACCTGCACTCGTGCGCGGAGCTCCGCACAGACGTCGGCGACGACGTCGGCGTAGACCGCTCGCGTCTGCATGTCAGTGCTGTGCCCGCGCCAGTGCATGACGATGAAAGGGGTCCCGGCCGACGCTGCCAGCGGCGCCATGGCGGGATCGGCCAGGCCGCCGCTCACGTCGTTGAGCATCGAAGCACCGGCCGCGAGCGCCCGCTCCGCGACAGCGGACCGCATGGTGTCGATCGAGACGCGCACACCGGCGGCCACCAGCGCGCTGACGACCGGCAGGACGCGGCGCAGCTCCTCCTCGACGGTGGGCCGCTGCGCCCCCGGCCGGGTGGACTCCCCGCCGACGTCGACGAGGTCGGCTCCGGCGGCGACGAGGGCCCGGCCGTGCTCGATGGCGGCGTCGGGGTCGAACCACTCGCCCCCGTCGCTGAACGAGTCCGGCGTCACGTTGACGACCCCCATGACCACGGGCCGCCTCATGTCCCTCCTCCGGGTCGGCGGGGGCTCACCCCCCGCCTCCGAACAACCGTAGCCGGGGCCAGACGATGAACGCCTCCGCCTCACCCATGGCCAGGGCCACCCGCGGCAGGGCCCGGGTGCCGGGGTAGACGATGTAGCGGGGATACCACTGGGGCTGGAACTTCGCGTTGAACCGGTAGAGGCTCTCGATCTGGAACCAGCGGGAGACGAAGACGAGCACCGAGCGCCACCCCCGCAGCACCGGGCCGGCACCGAGCCGCTCGCCGCGTTCCAGGGTCGAGCGGAACATGGCGAAGTTGAGCGAGACGTGCTCGACGCCGAGGGCCGGGGCCCCCGCGAGAGCGTCCACGATGAGCATCTCGTTGACCCCGGGATCGGCCTCGCGGTCCCGGCGCATCACGTCGAGGGACATCCCGTCGGGCCCCCAGGGCACGAACTGCAGGAACCCTCGCACGACGCCGTCCAGGGTCGCCGTGACGATGACGGCGTCGGGGTCCGCCGGGTCGAGGACGCGCCCGGAGGCCATCGAGAACCCCCGCTCGGTGCCGCTGCCACGCCAGGCGGCGGCGTCGGTGATCGCCTGCCGCCGCTGCGCCTCGGGCGCCTCACCAGCGCGGAACACCGCCGTCTGGTAGCCCTGGCGCCGGATCCGGTTCACCATCTGGCGGACGTTGCGCATGGCCCGTCCCTCCAGGGTGAACGAAGCGGTGTCGACGATCGCCTCGTCGCCGAGCTCGAGTGCCGCGAACCCGGTCTCGCGGGTCCAGGTCCTGCCGGCCCGTTCCGAGCAGCCCAGCACCGCCGGGGTCCACCCGAAGCGGTCGGCCTCGGTGAGGAACGCCTTGATCGCGCCCGGCCAGGCCTCGGGGTCCCCGACGGGGTCGCCGGCGGCCAGCATGACCCCGGCGACGACCCGGTAGCCGATTCCCGCCTTGCCGGAGTCCGACCAGATCACCTGCTTGTCGCGGCGGGTCGTGAAGTAGCCCAGCGAGTCCGGATACTGCTCGAGCAGCGCCCGCACCCGGGCGTCGTCGGCGTCGCCGAGACCGGCCCGTCGCCTCGGCGACCGGAGCGCGAGGTATGCCGTGGTGAGCGAGGTCATCAGCCCGAGCCCGAGGTTGAGGGCGCCGATGACGTCCTCGAGGCGGTGATGGGCCTGGTTGAAGGCGAGCCGGCCCTCGATACCGACCATGCCCTGCAGGACGTACCAGACGGCGGCCCACAGGCCGGGCCGGCCGCCGACGACGGCGTCCGCGTTGGCGAGCACGACCGTGACGCCGACCATGAGTGAGCTGACGAGGAGCACGACGAACATCCAGGCCGCCCGCAGCCGGGTCGCGGGGTCGCCGAGGGCGTAGAACTGGGAGCGGTAGCCGATGAGCAGGGCGAGGCCGAGCAGTGAGAAGGCCGCCGCCACCGGCTCGTGACGAGCACCGTGCAGCAGGTGGAAGCCGACCGAGGTCGACATGAGCACGACGGCCGCCATCCAGGCCCGGTGCTTGCGCCGGCGCAGCGAGTGGGCCAGCAGGACGAGCAGGATCCCGGAGACGACCGTTGCCGCGGCGGCCGCGTCGGTCAGGGCGCCCGGCAGGACGGCCGTGACCTGGTGCAGGCGGACCCGCCAGGTGTGCAGCGAGCCGGTGAGGATGTCGAGCAGGCCGATGAGGTACGTCAGCGACCCCAGCCACCGGGGAGCCCGCGCTCCGGCGCCGACGAACCGGTCGAGCAGGACCCGCGGCGGGCCCTGGGGGGACGCCGAGGGCGGTGGGGTCGACTGCGCGGACGGGCGGGCCGACCCCTCCGTCACGGTGTTCCGCCCCGCAGCAGAGACATCGCCTCGGCCCGGGTGGCGGGGTGGCGCAGCTGCCCGCGGACCGCCGAGGTGATGGTGCGTGAGCCGGGCTTGTGGACCCCGCGCATCGACATGCACAGGTGCTCGGCCTCGACGACGACGATGACGCCCTGGGCACCGAGGTGCTCGACGAGGGCATCGGCGATCTGGGTGGTGATGCGCTCCTGCACCTGGGGCCGCTTGGCGAAGACGTCGACGAGACGGGCGATCTTGGACAGTCCGGTGACCCGGCCGTCCGGCGACGGGATGTAGCCCACGTGGGCGACGCCGTGGAAGGGGAGCAGGTGGTGCTCGCAGGTGCTGTAGAGCTCGATGTCGCGGACGATGATCATCTCGTCGTGGTCGATGGAGAACGTCGTCCGCAGGATCTCCGCAGGGTCCTGCCACAGGCCGGCATACATCTCGGCGTAGGCCCTGGCGACGCGAGCGGGGGTGTCCCGCAAGCCCTCGCGGTCGGGGTCCTCACCGACGGCGCACAGCAGCTCGCGCACGGCCGCCTCGGCTCGCTCGCGGTCGACCCGCCCGCCCGGCCCCTGGATGGACGGCATGTCCTCGAGCTCGGCGTCCCCCGCCAGCAGCGCCGGACCGTCAGCCGGCGTCATCGTTGCCACGGCTGTCCTCGTCGCGCTCGATGACCTGGGTGGGATGGCTCTGGGACTCGCCGGGGACGCTCGGTCCGCCCGCGGCCACCTTGTCGATGGCGGCGGCCGTGTCGGGGTCGCCGGGGTGCACCGTCGCGCCGGGAGGAGCGCCCGCCGAGCCGTTGAGGGCGGCCCGCTCGGCCGGGGTGAGGACGGGCGGCACGTCGGACAGCAGCCGGTGCTCGCTCGAGAGCCAGGTCGGCCGCTCCGGCCGCTTGACGATGTCGGCGAAGATGTCGGCCAGCTCGCTCTGGTTGAGAGACTCCCGCTCGAGCAGCTCGAGGACGAGATGGTCGAGGACGTGACGGTTGTCGTTGAGGACGTGCCACGCGTCGTCGTGGGCGGACTCGATGAGCTTGCGCACCTCCTCGTCGACCACGGCGGCGACGTTCTCGGAGTAGTCGCGCTGATGGCCCATGTCGCGGCCGAGGAAGACCTCGCCCTGGCTCTGCCCGAGCTTGATCGCACCGACCCGCTCGCTCATGCCGTACTCGGTGACCATCTTGCGGGCCATCGCCGTGGCCTTCTCGATGTCGTTGGCAGCGCCCGTCGTCGGGTCGTGGAAGATGATCTCCTCGGCCACGCGGCCACCGAGGGCGTAGGCGAGCTGGTCGAGGATCTCGTTGCGGGTCGTCGAGTACTTGTCGTCGACCGGCATGACCATCGTGTAGCCCAGGGCCCGCCCGCGGGACAGGATCGTCACCTTCGTCACCGGGTCCATGTGGTTGAGCGCCGCGGCGACGACCGCGTGGCCGCCCTCGTGGTAGGCGGTGATCTTGCGTTCCTTGGCCGACATGATCCGGCTGCGCTTCTGCGGCCCGGCGATGACCCGGTCGATGGCCTCGTCGAGGACGGAGTTGTCGATGAGCCGCTTGTCGCTCCGGGCGGTGAGCAGCGCCGCCTCGTTGAGAACGTTGGCCAGGTCGGCACCGGTGAAGCCCGGGGTGCGGCGCGCCACCGCGAGCAGGTCGACCCCGGCCGCCATCGGCTTGCCCTGCCCGTGCACCTCCAGGATGCGGTGCCGGCCGATCATGTCGGGGGCCTCGACGGCGACCTGGCGGTCGAAGCGGCCCGGCCGGAGCAGGGCGGGGTCGAGGATGTCCGGACGGTTGGTCGCCGCGATGAGGATGACGTTGGTCTTGACGTCGAAGCCGTCCATCTCGACGAGCAGCTGGTTGAGGGTCTGCTCGCGCTCGTCGTGGCCGCCACCCAGCCCGGCCCCCCGGTGCCGGCCGACGGCGTCGATCTCGTCGACGAACACGATGGCCGGGGCGTTGGCCTTGGCCTGCTCGAACAGGTCGCGCACCCGGGACGCGCCGACACCGACGAACATCTCGACGAAGTCGGAGCCGGAGATGGAGTAGAACGGGACGCCGGCCTCTCCCGCGACGGCCCGGGCGAGCAGCGTCTTGCCGGTGCCAGGCGGCCCGTAGAGCAGGACGCCCTTGGGGATCTTGGCGCCGACCGCGAGGAACTTGGCGGGCTCGGCGAGGAACTCCTTGATCTCCTGCAGCTCCTCGACCGCCTCGTCGACGCCCGCGACATCGGCGAAGGTGACCTTGGGGGTGTCCTTGGACGCGAGCTTGGCCCGGGACTTCCCGAACTGCATGACCCGGGAGCCGCCGCCCTGGGCCTGGCTCATCATGAACCAGAACAGCCCGACGAGGAGCAGCACCGGGAAGACGCTGATCAAGAAGGTCCACCAGATGCTCTGGCCGGCGACGTGGTCGTTGTAGCCGCCGGGTGGCGGGTTGTCCTTGACCAGCTGGAGCAGGCTGGTGGCCCGTGCGTCGATGTACTCGGCCTGGACCTTCGACGCGTCCTTGACCCCGGTGCTGGAGTCGGAGAACGTCGCGCCCTTCTTCAGGTCGAGGTTGAGCAGGTTGTCGGTCGTGAAGGTGGCCTTGTCGACCTTGTTCTGGCTGATGAGCTGCTCGGCCTGGGAGGTCGTGATGCTCGCGTAGCCGCCGTTGCCCCCGAGGGAGAACATCACGACGGCGATCCCGATGACCACGAGCAGCCAGAACAGCGGGGCCCTCAACACACGCTTGAGATCCATGACGTCCGAGGCGGTTGGCCCCGATCCTCCTGATCGGTCACTCGACGGCTGACATCAGGACCGCGGGCGGCCCTGGGGTGTACACGCTACCGGGGCGCGAAGCCCCAACAGACCGGTACGTGTGCTCAACGCGCCAGCACCTACCCGTGTTCCGGCCGCCGACGCCTCGCTACCCGGGGTCACCGGACCGCCGGCCCCCCGGCCCCGAGCGACCCCGGCCCGGGAGGCGCCCCGGGTCCGCCGCCGGCCGCCCCGGTCAGCTGTCCTGGCCGCCCCGGTCAGCTGTCCTGGCCGCCCCGGTCAGCTGTAGACGTGCGGTGCCAGGGTGCCCACGTCGCGCAGGCCGCGGTAGCGCTCGGCGTAGTCGAGCCCGTAGCCGACGACGAACTCGTTGGGGATGTCGAACCCGACCCACCGCACGTCGACGTCGACCTTGGCGGCGTCCGGCTTGCGCAGCAAGGTGCAGATCTCGACGGACGCGGGGTGGCGCGACTCGAGGTTGGCCCGGATCCACGACAGGGTCAGCCCGGAGTCCACGATGTCCTCGACGATGAGGACGTGGATGCCGGTGATGTCGGCGTCGAGGTCCTTGAGGATCCGCACGACCCCCGAGGACTTGGTGCCCGACCCGTAGGACGACACGGCCATCCAGTCGACGGGAACGGTGACCGGCAGGGCGCGCATGAGGTCGGCCATCACCATGACCGCACCCTTGAGCACCCCGACGAGCAGGAGGTCCTTGCCGTCGTACGCCGCGGCGATCTCGGCGGCCAGCTCGTCGAGCCGGGTCCGGATCTGCTCCTCGGAGATGAGGACGTTCGACAGGTCCGTCCCCATCTGGTCGGCATCCACGTGGCTCACTCCTGGTGATCGCGGTCCGGGCGGGCCGGCGTCGCCGGTGCCCGGTGAGGTGTCGTCGAGGACCATTCAACCGGAGCCGCGGCGGCGATGCTCAGGTGGGGACCGGTCCGGGTCACGAGCAGCCCGCCGGGGACGTGGGCGGGGCCCTGCCCGTGCCAGCGGGTCACCAGGGCGTCGCAGGCGTCGGTATGCCGGGTGCTCACCCGTCCGGCCGGGGCCCCGGCTGCGACGAGGAGGCGACGCCAGACGCGGGTGCGCACCGGCCGGTCGAGGTCCGCCAGCGCCGCGACGGTCCACGGCTGCGCGCCGAGAGCCGTGGCGGCCTCAGCGGCCCGGGCGTCCAGGTGGTCGGCGTCCTCGCGGAGCTGGTCGGCGGTACGGGCCAGCGCCGCGGTCACGCCCGGCCCGAGGTCGCGCTCCAGGTCGGCCAGCGCCGCCCGGACGCGGACCCGCAGGTACGCTCGGTCCGCGTTCATCGGGTCCTCCCACCAGGGCAGGGACTGGGCCGTCAGGGACCCCCTCGTCTCGCGGCGCCCGACGTCGAGCAGCGGGCGGCGCAGGCGTCCCCGGGCCCGCGGCATACCGGCCAGCGAGCGCGCGCCCGCTCCACGGGCGAGGCCGAGCAGGACCTGCTCGGCCTGGTCGTCCCGGGTGTGGCCCAACAGCACGAGACCGGCCCCGAGGCGCTCGGCGACCGCGTCGACCGCGGCGTGGCGGGCAGCCCGGGCCGACGACTCCACGCCGTCGGGACCGGCCACGACGGTGACCGCCACGACCTCGACGGGGCTGAGCCCGAGCGCCCCGGCCCACTCCCCGACCGTCGCGGCGACCCGCGCCGAGCCGGGTTGCAGCCCGTGGTCGACGACGACCGCGCCCGCGCGCACCCCCGCCCGGGGAGCCTCGAAGGCCGTCGCGGCCGCGAGGGCGAGCGAGTCCGCACCGCCGCTGCAGGCGACGAGGACGAGCTCGCCCGGCGCCACCTCGGCGAGGCAACCGCGCACGGCGCGCCGGACCGCCGCAGTCGCCCGGTCGGGCCCGGACACCGGGTCGCCCCCCTCAGCCGTGCACCCGGCGCACCCACGCCTGGGGGTCGGTGATCTCGGTCGCGAGCGGCAGGGTGTCCGCGGAGGTCCAGACGGCGTTGAAGCCGTCGACCCCGACGACGTCGGTGACGCCGCGCACGAAGGCGGCACCGTCGTGGTACTGGCGCATCTTGGCCTCCAGCCCCAGCAGCCGGCGCAGCAGCCGGTCCAGCGCCCCCGTCCCCTTGCGCCGCTCGGTGAACTTGGCCCGGATCTCGGCCACGGACGGGATGACACTCGGCCCGACCTCGTCCATCACGACGTCGGCGTGCCCCTCGAGCAGCGACATCACCGCCGTGACCGCGGCGAGCCGTTCGCGCTGCTCGGGGGTCGTGATGAGCTCGGTCAGACCCCCGCTGCCCGCGCCGACGACCTCGGGCAGCTTCTCGCGGAGCCGGCGGACGAGGTCGCCGAGCTGGTCGGCATCGGGCGCCATCGAGGACGCGAGGTCGCGGGCCTGGCCGATCATGTGGTCACGCAGCCACGGGACTGCGGTGAACTGCACCCGGTGGGTCTCCTCGTGCATGCAGACCCACGCGCGGAAGTCCCTGGCGTCCACGGACAGGTCCCGCTGCGCCTGGACGAGGTTGGGGGCCACGAGCAGCAGGGTGGGCGTGCCGTCGGGGGCGAGGTCGTACTGGCCGAGCACCTTGCTCGCCATGAACGCGAGCAGGCCACCCGCCTCGGCTCCGGTCACCTTGCCGCCCACGGTCGCCATCGCGCCGGTGAGCGCGGTGGGGCGGGCCGCCATGATCTTCTCGAAGGCCGGGTCGAGCAGGGCGCTCATCGAGTCGGCGTTGACGGCGATCCAGGTGGCCCGGTCCACCACGCTGGCGGGCGGAGCGTCGCCTGGGGTGTGCAGCCGGGAGGTCTCGGCCACCGGCTCCCGGGCCTTGGCGGCGGCCTCGCGGATGGCCGACACCTCGACGGCCGCCTGGGCGGGGGTCACCTGTGGACCCGGGGCCACCAGCGTGCGGCCGGTCGCCTTGGCGAACTCCCAGTCGACATACCTGCTCACAGCCCTGGCTCCTTGCCCTCGGCGACGTCTTCCTGTCCCGTTCCTACCACTGTCCCCGGGGACGGCGTCACCGGGACGGCGTCACGTGGGTCCACCGGGACGGCGTCACCCGGGGCGCCAACCGGACGGTGGGACCGGGGCGGGCATGTCGTCACCGGCACCCGCAGCCGGTCAGTGCCGCCACGACCCGGTCCAACGCGGCCCGCGCGGCCGCCGTTCCCGTGGAGGGCACGGCGTCGGCCACGACCACGTAGAGCAACAGCCGCCCGTCACGGTCCACGGTGGTCCCGGCCAACGCGGAGATGCCGGTCAGCGTGCCCGTCTTGGCCCGCGGTATGCCGGCCACGGCGCTCGTGCCGGGCACCCCGAACCGCTCGGCGAGGGTCCCGCTGAGCCCGGCCACCGGCAGGGCCGCCACGCTCGCCTGCAGGGCGGGCTCGGTGCCGGAGGCGGCCAGGGTGAGGACCTCCGACAGCGTGCTGACCCGGATCCGGGTGCCGGCGCCGAGACCGCAGGTGTCCTTCAGGACCAGCCCCTGAGTGTCCACCCCGAGCAGGTTCAGCGCCTGGAGGACGAAGGCCGCCGCGCCGGCGAAGGTCGCCGGGTGGCCGGCCTTGACGGCCGCCTGCCGGGCGAGGTTCTCCATCAGGGCGTTGTCGCTCTCGGCGAGGGCGAGGGAGAGGACCTGGGCGTACGGTGCCGACTCGACGGCTCCCAGCACGGCGGCGCCGTCGGCGGCATGAGCGGCGTACGCGCCCGAGGTCGCCAGCCGGGCCGCCACCCCCTGGGAGCGCAGCGCGGTGACGAAGGCGGCGGCGACCGAGGTCTCGGGCCGGGCCGGCGAGGGCCGGCCCGGCGCCGGGCGCCCGCCGGCTAGCCCGATCATGGCGACGCCCTGGGTGAAGCCCGAACGGACGTCGGCCATCGACCACGAGGACGCGTAGCGGGGACCGGCGTCGTAGGTGAGGTCGAGGCTCACCGTCACGGAGGCGGTCCCGGCGGTACGCAGCCCACGCGCCACCTGGGCCGCCAGGTCGCCGAGCCCGGCCCGGCCGACGGTCGTGCTCGGGCTGCCCGTCCCGCGGCCGAGCAGGGTGTCGCCGCCCGCGACCAGGACCACCCGGTCGGGCGCCGAGCCCTGGACCACCCGGGTCGTCATCGTCTCGGCGGGGTTGAGCGACGTCCAGACGGCCGCGGTCGTCACCAGCTTCAGGGTGGAGGCGGGGGCGCGGAGCACGTCCGCGCGCCGGGCGAAGAGCTCGGCCCCCGTCTCGCCGTCCCGGACGCTGACCCCCACGTCGCGGCCGAGGGCCGGACGGGCCAGGAGCGGGCCGAGTGCGGTCCGCAGCCCCGCCCGGGTCGGCCCGGCGGCGTCCGCATCCAGAGCGGCCAGGGGGCCGCCCGCGGACCGGCTGGGGCTCGGCGAGGGCGCCGACGGAGCCGCCGACGGGGTGGGTGGCGGCGCACCGGCTCGGCCGGTCCCGGCCCGGGTGAGGACGCCGGGCACCAGGTCGAGGACGTCGGCCGTGCCGTACCCCACGACCAGGACGACGAGCGCCAGGACCAGCAGGAGGGCGCGTCGCACGGGCAGCTCCTCCTCGTGGCGCTCGGATGCGGGAGACTGGGGCGAGCCTAAGTCACCCGCCGCACGTCAGGAGAAGCGCACCGTGGAGTTCGACGTCACGATCGAGATCCCGAAGGGGCACCGCAACAAGTACGAGGTCGACCACGAGTCGGGGCGGATCCGGCTCGACCGGATGCTGTTCACCTCGATGGCATACCCCTCGGACTACGGCTACATCGAGGAGACCCTCGGCGAGGACGGGGACCCCCTCGATGCGCTCGTCATCCTCGACGAGCCGACCTTCCCCGGCTGCCTGGTCCGGGCCCGGCCGATCGGCATGTTCCACATGCGCGACGAGGCGGGCGGCGACGACAAGATCCTGTGCATCCCGGCTGGCGACCCCCGCAAGGCGCACATCCGCGAGCTCGACCACGTCAGCGAGTTCGACCGGCTCGAGATCCAGCACTTCTTCGAGACCTACAAGGACCTCGAGCCCGGCAAGTCGGTCGAGGGGGCGCACTGGGCGGGCCGCGAGGAGGCGGAGCGGGTCATCGGCGAGGCCGTGCAGCGGGCCACCGAGGCGGGGATGAGCACTCAGCGCTGGCGGATGCCGAGCGACCACGGGGCGTCCGCCCCCCAGCCGCTCGAGGTCTCCCGTACCGAGGCCGAGCGCTTCCAGGCGACGGCCAAGGCGCTGCGCGAGCTGGCCACCAAGGAGCACCCGCTCAGCGACTGAGCGGTGGAGCCGGCGACGGCGCCCGGCGCGACCGGGCTCCATCCGTCGATCCGGGTCAGGGGCGGCCGCCGTAGGGCAGCAGGTCCGAGCGGTAGATCGAGGCGTACCGCACCTGCGCGCCCGTGTGGGGGGCCTCGATCATCTGGCCACCGCCGACGTAGATGCCGACGTGGTGGTTGGTGGCGCCCGAGGTCCCGTAGAAGACGAGGTCGCCGGGCTGCAGCGCGTCGATGGAGACCCGCTGGGTCATCGCGTACTGCGCCTGGGAGCCATGCGGTAGGTACACGCCGGCCTGGCGCCAGGCCATCATCGTCAGCCCCGAGCAGTCGAACGTCGACGGGCCGGCACCGCCCCAGGAGTACCACTTGCCGAGCTGGGCCCGGGCGTAGGCGAGCACCGCCGCCACCCCCCCGTGCGGTGCGGGGTTCGCGGGGATGCCGCCGGTGCTGGAGCCACTGGTGCTGGAGCCACCCGTGCTGGAGCCACCCGTGCTGGAGCCACCCGTGCTGCGGTTCCTGCGCGCCTCAGCGGCCCGGCTGGCGGCCTCGGCGGCTCGGCGGCGGGAGGCCTCGGCCGCAGCGGCTCGGCGGGCAGCGGCCTGGCGGGCACGGTCCTCGGCGGCGGCCTGGAGGCCGGCCTGGCGGGCCTGCTCGACGCGGACGGAGGTCCTGCGCAGCTGAGCGAGCTTGGCCACCATCGCCCGCTGCTCGGTGGCGATCGAGCGCGCCTCGGCGGCGGCGGCGTCGGCCTTGGCCTGCGCCGTCGCGCGGGCGGCGTCGGCGGCCTGGGCCGCGGCGGCCTGTTGTGCCTGGGCCCGGCTCGCGGTGGCCCGGGCCGAGACGGCGAGGTTGGAGCTCTGGGCGGCCAGCTCGAGGGCGGCGGTCCGGGCGTCCCCGATCGCGGCCATGCCCACTGCCCGGTCGGCGAGGTCCTGGGGCCCCGTGCTGCTGAGATAGGCCTCGAGCCCGCTGAGCGTGCCGTCGGTCTGGTACATCAGGGCGGCATACCGGCGCACGGTGAGCGAGGCGCCGTCCGCCTTCTGCTGGGCGGCAACGGCGGCGGCGGCGGCATCCTTCGCGGCGGCGGTCGCCTCGTCGAGGCGGATCCGGGCCTCGTTGTACGCCTCGGTCGCGATCTCGACCTCGTCCTGCACGGCGGCGAGGCGGGCCGAGGCGGCGTCGTACTGGCTCTGCAGGGACGCCACTGAGCTCCCCGCCTGCGCGGCCGCGCGCTTGGCGGCGTCGACCTGCGACTGGCTCGGGTAGACCGGGCCCGGAGACGCCTGGGAGGCGCTCGCGCCACCGGCCACCGTCGCCAGGGCGGCGGCCGTCGCGACGGCCACGCGGACCCATCGCACCCGCCGCGCGCGCGGGGGTGCCGAGGAGAGCTCGCAGGTCAGGTCGCGGGGCACGGGACACCTCTCGCGGTGGCAGGGGAAGGAGAACGCTCCGAGACTAGAACCCGCGTTTCCGGAGAAATCACTTCAGCACCGCCTTTCACACATCTACCAGGGGAATACCGGAATGACATTGCTGTGGTTCGGCAAATGACAACGCTGTCTTTCCGCAGGTCCCGCGGTCTTTCCCAGGCCCGCGCGGGCCAAGGTCACGATATGGTAACGAATTGGCCACTCGAGTCCCTGACCTGCACCGATACCGGGCTCTGGCGGCTCCCCTGACCCGGGCGCGGGATGCCGCGGTCCGCGACGAGGCTTCCGTCCAGGGTGGACCTCGCGCCCGACCGTCGTTGATGGGAGGGTGGGCGCATGGACCGGCCACACGACCTCACCGTCGTCGGGGGCGGCATCCTGGGTCTGGCGAGCGCACTCACCCTGCTCCAGCGCCGGCCAGGGGCGGACCTGGTCCTGCTCGAGAAGGAGGACGAGCTGGCCCGGCACCAGACGGGCCACAACTCCGGGGTGATCCATGCCGGCGTCTACTACCAGCCGGGGAGCCTCAAGGCCCGGTTCTGCGCCGCCGGGTCGCAATGGACCCGGCGGTTCTGCGACGAGCACGCCATCCGCTACCAGGACACCGGCAAGCTCGTCGTGGCGACGACCGCCGCGGAGCTGGCCCGGCTGGCCGGTCTGCACGAGCGTTCCCGGGCCAACGGGCTCGAGGTCGAGCGGATCGACGCCGCGGAGCTGCGCCGCCGGGAACCGCACGTCACGGGGCTGGGAGCCCTCGCCGTCGCCGCGACCGGCATCGTCGACTACCGCGCCGTCAGCCGGGCCATCGCCGAGGAGATCGTGCGGCTGGGCGGGACGGTCCGGCGCGGCGTCGAGGTCACCGGCATCCTCGAGACGCCCGGCCAGGTCCTGCTCGACACGGCCGAGCGCGCGGGCGGCGGCGCCCGTGCCGACCGGGTGCGGAGCCGACGCCTGGTCGTCTGCGCGGGCCTCCAGGCCGACCGCCTGGCCGGTCTGGCGGGTCTGCGGGGCCCGGGCGGACCTGCCGCCGACATCGCCATCGTCCCTTTCCGGGGCGAGTACTACCGCCTGCCGACCGGCCGCAACGGGCTCATCCACTCCCTCATCTACCCCGTCCCAGACCCGGGCCTGCCCTTCCTCGGAGTCCACCTCACCCGCACGATCGACGGCGGGGTGACGGTCGGGCCCAACGCGGTCCTCGGCTTCGCCCGGGAGGGCTACCGCAAGGGCTCGGTCAGCCGGCGCGACCTGGCCGAGCTGCTGAGCTTCCCCGGGTTCTGGCGGGTCGCCCGCCGACAGTTCCGGACCGGGGTGGTCGAGCAGTGGAACTCGCTCTCCCGGCGCGGCTACCTCGCCCTGGTCCGCCGCTACTGTCCCGAGCTCCGCGTGTCGGACCTGCTGCCCGAGCCGGCGGGGATCCGTGCGCAGGCCGTCCGGCGCGACGGCACCCTCGTCGAGGACTTCCTCCTCGTCGAGACCGAGAGCTCGGTGCACGTCCTCAACGCCCCCTCGCCGGCGGCGACGTCGGCCATGCCCATCGCCGCGCACATCGCCGACCGCGTGCTCGCTGAGCGCTGAGGGCCGGCCGCCCGGCGCGCCCGACGGATCACGACGCGGTGACCGCCGCGCCCTCGGGCGGCCGGCTGGATGACGCCTGCGAGGGCAGGGCGAACGTGACCAGCAGTCCCACGGCCAACGCGAGCGCCGCGGTGCCGGTCGCCACCCGGGTCGCCTCGATCATCGCCTGTGACGCCGCGTGGGCCACCGCCTGCCCGCCGGGCTGCGCCTGGAGCCCGGCGATGGCGACCCCGGCACTGCCCTTGACCGCCGACGTGATGCTGTCCACGGTGCCCGCCGGCAGGTGCAGAACGGAGAGGTTGTCCCGCGTAGCCGAGGCCAGGCGCCCGATGAGCAGCCCGCCGAGCAGGGCCACACCGAGGGCGGACCCGAGCTGGCGGATCGAGCTCTGCAGGCCGGACGCCTGCCCGCTCTCGTCCCGCGGCACGTCGAAGAGCAGCAGCGACGTCAGCTGGGCGGTCGCCATGCCCACGCCGACGCCGTAGCAGAAGAGCAGCGCAGCCAGGACCCAGGTGGACACCGACACGGAGACGACGGCCGCGATGCCCCCCACGGCGAGCGCCTCCAGCCCCAGGCCGGCCTGGACGACCGTGCGCTGGCTGAGGCGGGTGCTGAGGCGAGGGAGAAGCCCGGAGACGAGGAAGGTACCGAGAGCGAGCGCGACGATGATGCCGCCGGTACCCAGCGCGCTGTAGCCGAGGGTTCCCTGGAGCAGCAGCGGCAGGGTGAAGAGCAGCCCGAACTCTCCGAACGCCACGATGAGCGCCGCAACGACACCCACCCGGAAGGTCCTGAGGCCGAACAGCCCGAGATCGATGAGCACGTTCCGCCCGGCGGCCGCCCGCCGCAGCTCGACGACGACGAAGGCGACCAGGAGCGCCACCCCGCCGAGCAGGGCGAGCGGGACCGGCGAGAGCGCTCCGGAGCCCTGCCGCCACCAGCCGAACCACTCCGACTCGATGAGCGCGAAGACGACGCCACCCATACCGAGGGCGGACAGGACGACTCCGGCCGGGTCGCGCCCGGGCATGACCGTGACGTCGCGCGTCTCGGGAACGGCTCGGACGATCCCCAGCAGCACGAGCAGACCCACCGGGATGTTGAGCCAGAACGCCCAGCGCCACGAGGCGTCGGTGGCGAGCCACCCGCCGATGACCGGGCCGATGGCCGCCATGCCGCCGATGGCCGAGCCCCAGACGGCGAAGGCGATCCCGCGCGC
This sequence comes from uncultured Actinomycetota bacterium, assembly GCA_963763315.1. Taxonomy (GTDB): domain Bacteria; phylum Actinomycetota; class Actinomycetes; order Actinomycetales; family Dermatophilaceae; genus CAVSJJ01. The sequence goes on along the minus strand of CAVXOC010000002.1, from coordinate 845,704 downwards.
TCGGCCGGTGAACATCGCGTTGAGGGTCGACAGGGTGCTGGGCACGATCATCGCCGCCCCCAGGCCCTGCACCAACCTGGCGCCGATGAGCATCGAGGCACCCGTGCTCCCCCCGGCCACCACCGAGGCGGCCATGAAGACGACCATGCCGGTCGCGAAGACCTTGCGTCGGCCGCGTAGGTCGCCGAACCGGCCGACGGTCAGGAGCAGTGCCGCAAAGACGAGTGAGTACGCCGCGTTGAGCCACTGCGCATCGGCCGCGCTCAGGTGCAGCGCCTCGAGGACGACGGGAAGCGCGACGTTGACGATGGTCGCGTCCATGATGACGAGGGAGACTCCGAACCCCAGGGAGAGCAGCGCGGCCCACCCTCGGCGGTCGATGGTGTCCGAGGCTCCCGGGCCGGCCACGTCAGAGCCGGCGGACAGCGATGGCGACGTCCTGCCCTTGTCGACGCTCATGTCGGCATGTTATCGACACTGGTGTCGATAACACCAGTGCGAGACACTGGGCCCATGCCCCGGATCGACGCACCGACGGTCACCGAGCACCATGCACGGCGGCGGGCCGCCATCGTGGCCGCCGCCGTCGACCTGCTCGGCAACGACGGCGTGTCCGCCGTGACGCCCGCCGCCGTGGCGGCGGCCGCCGGGCTGGCCCGCAGCAGCGTCTACCAGTACTACCCCTCGACCGGGGCGCTGGTGGGCGCCGCCGTCGAGGAGGTGTTCCGCCGGACGCTGGCCGAGCTCGAGGCGGCGACGGCTGCCGCACGGACCCCGCGGACCCGGGTCACGGCATACGTCCACGCGAGCCTGGACGCCGCGCTCGCCGGCCACTTCCCGCAGGGCAGCTACCGCGGGTCCGAGCTCGACCTACCGACCCAACAGCGGGTGCACGTTCTGCACGCGGCACTCGTGGAACCGCTGGTGGCCGCCCTGCGGGAGGCCGGCATCCGGGACGCCGAGGGGGTCGCCGGGCTCGTCGGGGGCGTGGTCGGCTCGGCCGCGCTCCAGGTCCAGCAGGGCGAGCCGGCGGCGGCGGTCCGCAGGAGGCTGCGCGCCTTCGTGCACGGCGCCCTCGGCCTCGGCTAGCCGGACGCCTCGCGGTGGCCGGGTGACCCGGGACCGGAACCGTCCGCAGGGCAGAATCACCGCAGAGACCGAGGAGCACCGATGGCCAAGAACACCGCGACCTACCACCAGCCCTGGCTGCACAAGCTGGCGATCTGCGTGCACGGGAACGCCACGGCTCTCAGCACCGCCTCCGGGCAGATCACCGGCGACGGCGCCGAGGGACTGATCGTCGATGACGCCAGGGTGCTGTCCGTCCTCGCCATCCGGCTCGACGATGCGGAGACGGTCCCGCTCGCGGACGCGAGCATGGGCGCCGTGAGCGAGTTCCTCGGGTCGGCCCGGCACCTGGGCGCCATGGGTGGCGATCCCACGGTCGAGGTGCACCGGCGACGCGAGCTGTCCCCGGGGCTGCTCACCGAGACCGTGACCATCACTTCCCGCGCCGACGCGGCCATCCGCACCACGGTCCACATCGGGGCCGGCGGCGACGGTGCGGAGATCCCCGACGTCAAGGCCGGTGCCGCCGACGGCACGGTCGTGACGGAGGTACGGCCGGACGGCGAGGGGGTCGCCTGGGCCACCCGGCGGCATGCCGTGTCGGTCAGCGTCACGCCGTCGCCGCCGGGCTGGGCGACCCTGCCCGGTGCCCCGGCAGCCGCCGAGGTGGTCCTCGCCCTCCCGCCCGGCGGCTCCGTCCGGCTCGTCGTCGAGGTCCGGGTGCGGCGGTCGGTCGCCAGCCACTTCGATGCCGAGCCGGGGGCCGCCGCGGTGGACTGGACCGACCGGGTCCGCGTCCGCGCGGACGACCCCCGGCTGGCCCGGGCCGTCGCGCACGGCCTCGCCGACCTCCAGCACCTGCTCATCAGCGACCCGGTCGCCCCCTCCGACATCGCCGCCGCGGCGGGCACCCCGTGGTACCTGACGCTCTTCGGGCGCGACTCCTTGTGGACGGCGCGGATGGCCCTGCCGCTGGGAACCGCCCTGGCGGCCGGGACCCTGCGCTCCCTGGCGCGCAGGCAGGGGACCACGGTCGACCCGGCCAGCGCGGAGGAGCCGGGCAAGATCCCCCACGAGATCCGCCGGGTCGACTACGTGTCCGCGAGCCGGGGGCTGGCCCTGCCGCCGGTCTACTTCGGGACGGTTGACGCCACGGCGCTGTGGATGTGCCTCCTGCACGACGCCTGGCGCTGGGGCATGCCCGACGCGGAGGTCCGCGAGCTCCTGCCCCACCTGCGCGCTGCGTTCGGCTGGTTGCGCTCGACCGCGGCCAGAGCCGAGGACGGGCTGCTCCGCTATGTCGACGAAGGGGGCCTCGGCCTGACGAACCAGGGCTGGAAGGACTCGATGGACTCGATGCGGTTCCGGGACGGGCGGATCGCCGACGCCCCGATCGCGCTCGTCGAGGCCCAGGCATACGCCGTGGAGGCCGCGGCCGACACCGCCGCCCTCCTGGGAGCCCTGGGGACACCCGAGGATGCGGACCTGGTGGGGGAAGCCACGGCCTACGCATCCGTTCTGGCCCAACGGGTCCGGGAACGCTTCTGGGCGCAGGACGACACTGGTCGCTGGCTGGGCGTGGCGGTCGACGGGCACGGCGCCACGGTCGACGGGGTGACGTCGAACCCGGGGCACGTGCTCGGTACCGGCACCCTGACCGCCGACGAGGCGGATGCGGTCACGGCGGCCCTCACCGCTGCGCGGATGCTCGGGCGCTACGGGATAGCGACACTGGCCGGTGACAACGGCGGGTACAACCCGGTCGGGTACCACACGGGCTCGATCTGGGTCCACGACACCGCGATCTGTGCTCTGGGGATGCTCCGCGAGGGGCAGACCGACGCGGCGGCCCGGGTGGCGGCGACGATCCTGGACGCGGCCGAGGCGTTCGGGTACCGGTACCCCGAGCTGCACGCGGACGTCGGGGTCCTCGACCAACCGGCGCCCTACCCGCCGTCGTGCCGCCCGCAGGCCTGGTCGACGGCGGCGGTGGTGGCGCTGCTCACCATCGCGCTCGGCATCGACGCCGACGTGCCGGGGCGGCGGCTACGGGTGAGACCGCCGAGCCCCGGCCCGTTCGGCGCGGTGCGCGTCGAGGGGATCCGGCTCGGCGACGCGACCGTCACGGTGGCGGTGAGCCGGGACGGCGCGGTGTCCGTCGCGGGCCTGCCCGACGGGTTCACCCTCGACTGCCCCGCCTCCGCTCCGGCTCCCACGCCCGGACTTCGTCGCCCCCCCGCCCCCGGACCCGGTCCCGCCTCGAGCCGCCGAGTCGGCGCGGGCTGACTCACCGGGCGCGGCTACGCTGCCCCCATGACCGAGGGCGGGGGTGACGTGCCGCGCCGCGTGCGCCGCCCCGCCGACGCCGCACTCCTCGGGCTGACCACCGTCGCCCTCGTGGCGCTCATCGGCCTCGCCGCCACCGCCGTCGGCACGACCGGCGCCCTCGAGCACGACCTCTCCCTGGCTGTCGGGGGGCTGCCGCTGCTGGCTCTGTCGGTGATCAGCTTCGTCGGGGGGGTCGGCGCCATCGTGCTCCCGGTCGCCCTGGGCGTGGACCTGGCCCGCCGGGGCCGGCTGCCCCTGGTCGTCGAAGGGCTGGCGGCGGCCGGGGTCGGCGCGGCGCTCGCCGCCGGCATCGAGTGGCTCGTCGTCGGTGGACACCTGCCCCGCGAGGCCACGAGCGCCCTCACCCGCCCTCTCACCACCGCCGGCCGGACGAACCCGCTCTCCGAGGTCGTCGTCGCAACCACGGCTCTGCTGAGCGGAAGCTCGGGTTCGCAGCGGATCCAGCGCCCCGGCGCACTCGTCGTGCTGGCCCTGGCCGTGACCAGCTTCCTCGGCGGCGACTCCACCGGGGTCGCGCTGCTCGCCAGCGTGCTCCTCGGCCTCTTCGTCGGGTTCTCGTTCCGCGTCGGGCTCGGGCGCCCCTCCACCCGGGCGACCTCGGCGCAGGTCGCGCAGGCCCTGGCCGGGGTCGGGGTGGTCGTCGGGCCGTTGACCCCGCGGCCCCCGAGGAAGGACGGCGTCCGCCGGTATGCCGCCCCGGACGCGACCCCGGCAGTCAGCGTGGAGGTCTTCGACCGCGATGCCCTGGGCAGCGGCATCTTCTCCCGGTTCATCCGCCTCGTCGCCCTGCGCCCCGGGGGCGCCCGGGCCCCTGAGCTGACGTTGCGCGGCCAGGTCGAGCATGCGGTGCTCATGGGCAAGGCGCTGGAGCAGGCGAGCGTCACGGCTCCTCGACCGCTGGGCGCAGCCGAGGCGGGCGGCGACTCGGTGGCCGTCGCGTGGGCCGTCCCCGAGGGCACCCCGCTCGCCGACTCGGGGCCGGTGTCCGAGCCCGAGCTGACCGCCCAGTGGCGGCTCCTCGCGGCCCTGCAGGGCCAGGCGATCGCGCATCGGAGCATCAACCCGACCACCCTGCTGCGCACGCCGTGCGGCGGGGCTGCCCTGTCCGAGGTGGGACGCGGCGACATCGCCGCCTCCGAGCTCGCCCTACGCCTCGACGTCGCCAACATGCTGGCGGCCACGGCCCTGTCCGCCGGGGCCGAGCCGGCCGTGCGGAACGCCGTCGACACCGTCGGGCTGCCGCGCGTCCAGGCGGCGCTGCCGGTGCTGCAACCGGTCGCGCTGGACCGGACGACCCGGGCCGCCCTCAAGGACCAGCCCGGTCTGCTGGGCTCGGTGCAGGATGCCGTCCTCGCCCGCTCGGGAGACGGACAGCCGCCCACCGAGGTCGAGCTGCGCCGGGTCACCCCCCGCACGGTGCTCTCCGTCGTGGGTGGCGCGGTCGCGGCATACATCCTGCTGGGGCAGTTCTCCAAGGCGAACCTCGGTCAGACGCTGCTCGGCATCACCTGGACCTGGGGCATCGCCACGCTGGGGTTCGCGGCCCTCACCTTCGTCGGGGCCTCGCTGGCCCTCACCGGTGCGGCGCCGGTGCGCCTGCCCTTCCCGCGCACGGTGATGACCCAGCTGGCCATCGCGTTCGCCGGGCTCGTCGCTCCCGCACTGCTCGGCAACGTCGCGCTCAACACCCGCTACCTGCGACGCAACGGGGCGAGCGCCGGTGCCACGGCGGGCACCCTGGGCCTGGCGAGCCTCACCCAGTTCGGCAGCTACACCGCCCTGCTGGCGTTGTCGAGCGTTGCGGCCGGCATCGGGCCCCGGGCCTCGTTCACCCCGCCACCCGGCACCGTGATCGCGGTCTTCGTCGTCCTCGCCCTGCTCGTCGTGGCCCTGGCAGTGCCTGCCGTGCGCGACTGGATGCGCCGGCGCTTCCTCCCGCATCTGTCGGAGATCGTGCCCGCAGTGCTCGGCGTGCTGCGCCGGCCGCTCAAGGTCGCCCAGGTCGCGGGGGGCGCGCTGCTCCTGGACCTCTCGTTCGTCGCGGCCCTCTACTGCGCCACCCGGGCCGCGGGCGCCAACACTCCTCTCGGAGGTGTTGCCGTGGTGTACTTCGCCGGCGCCATCATCGGCTCGGCGGTCCCCACCCCCGGCGGCCTCGGCGGCATCGAGGCGGCGATGACGGCCGGACTCGTGGCCCTGGGCACCGACGCGGGCGTCGCGCTCTCGGCCGTGCTGCTCTACCGCATCGCGACCTACTGGCTACCGATCCCGCTCGGCTGGGCCGCGCTGCAACGCCTGCAACGGATCCACGCCATCTGACGCGTGGCGTCACCGGCCGCGACCCCACGCCCTCGACCGCACGAGCCCAGCCCCAAGGCCTCGACCGCACGAGCTCGGCCCCACGCCCTCGACCGCACGAGCTCCACCGGTGCGTCCTGCTCCGTGGACATGGCCGACGCATCGTTTCTTTACCGGTCTAGAGTTGCCGCCGTGGCCATCCCTGATGCAGGCCCGTCGGCCAGGTACGCCCGTGGTGGCGGCGGGCTGAGCGCCTTCTCGTCCTTGCACGAGCGCCGGTTCCGGGCGTGGTTCCTCACCCAGTTCCTGTCGGCCTCGGGGACCATGACCCAGTCGGTCGCGGCCTCCTGGCTGGTGTACCAGCTGACCGGGCGGGCGGTCGACCTCGGCTACCTCGCGACGGTGACCATCGCGCCCACCCTCCTGCTGGGCGCGTGGGCCGGTTCACTTGCCGACCGCCTCGACCGACGCAGGCTGCTGCTCGTGACCCAGTCCGCGTTCCTCGTTCTCGGGGTGGCGCTGGCGGCCCTGAGCCTGAGCGGAACTGCCGACGTGCGGGCGGTGCTTCTCGTCAGCGCGCTGACCGGCACCGTGATGGCGGTCGACACCCCCGCCCGCCAGGTCTACGTCCTCGACCTCGTCGGCCGCGAGCGGCTTGCCAGCGCGGTCAGCCTGTACGAGGTCGTGCTCAACGCCTCCCGGGTCATCGGGCCGGCCCTCGGCGGGACGCTCCTCGCCCTCTCCGGCCCGGCGGCCTGCTTCCTGCTCAACGCCGCGACGTACCTCCCGCCGATCGCCGTCCTCGTCGCGCTGCGCGTGCGACCGGTGGCCGACCGGGGGCCGGCACCGCGCACGACCATCCGCGCGGGGATGTCGACCGCCTGGTCCGACCCGGTCATCCGCTCCTGCCTGCTGCTCGCGGCGCTGAGCGGCGCGCTGTTCAACTTCGCCGTCGTCTTCCCGGTCCTGGCGCAGCAGAGCTTCCACCTCGGCGCGAGCGGCTACGGCCTCCTCGTGGCCTCGTTCGGGCTGGGGGCGCTCCCCGGCGCGCTGCTGGCCGCCTCCCGGCCGCCGTCGGGCCCGCTCGTCGCGCGGCTCGCGCTCGCCGCCGGGTCGGCCGCGGTGCTCACCGCGGCCGCGCCGGACGCCGAGATGGCCTACGCCGGCATGGCGACGGTGGGACTGTCGTCGATCTGGTTCGTCGCGGCGGCCAGCACCCTCGTGCAGCTCCAGGCACCGCCCGCGCTGCGCGGGCGCGTGATGGGCGTCTGGTCGATGGCCCTGCCCGGCATGGGTCCGGTCACCGGGATGACCGTGGCCGTGCTGATGGACGCCACGTCGCCGCGGTGGGGGTACGCCGCGATGGGCCTGGCCATGGTCGCCGCCGCAGCCGCCACCCGGCGCTCCCTCGCCCTGCCCACGGTGCCTCCAGGCGCCCCCCCTCCCCCCGTTCACAACTTTTCCGCCCCATCGGGGAACCATGAGGTTCGCAAGGGTTAGCGACCCCGGCGAACCTCGTCCTACCCATGCCAAGTGGCAGAAGGCGTGCCATCGCTGAGCCATGCGGGCCGTCCGAGGGGCGGCCTGTGCCGGGCCGGGGGCCGACGAGGGTGCATACTGCAGGGGATGACACCGCGACCCGGAACCCAGCCCACGTACTCCGCGGGGAGCCCGTTCACCGCCGGACCCGCCCCGGTGATCGAGCGGTTCGCCGTCGATGACCGGGTCACGCACGACAAGTTCGGTCTGGGCCGGGTCGTCGTCGAAGAAGCCATGGCGGTCGTTGTCGACTTCGGCTCCGAGCAGGTGCGCGTCACCAGCCCGTTCCGTCGGTTGACCAAGCTGTAGACCGTCCGTCCAGCTCGTCCTGACAGCGGGTCCCTCCAGCTCGTCCTGACAGCGGGTCCCTCCAGCTCGTCGGGAGAGCGTTTCGTCGAACTCGTTCTGCGGTGTACCGCCCAGGTCACCGGGCGCGTCGACGGGCACTCAGCCGAGCTCACGCAGCCGCGGCAGCTCGGCTGTGATCCGCTCACCGACGGCCACGGGGTCCTCGCCGCGGACGATCAGCACGACGTCAGTGACGCCGACCTTGACGTAAGCGTCCACCCGGGTGCGGAGCTGGTCCAGGTCGTCGACGCCGACCCCGACCTGCACCGAGCGCCGGACCTGGCCCGGGTCACGCCCGACGTCTGCGCAGTGCCGGTCGAGGATCGCCGAGGATGCGGCCACCTCTTCGGCGCTCCCCCCGGCGGCGTTCCACACATCCGCGAAGCGTGCAGCGATCCGGAGCGTCCGCTTGGGTCCTGACCCGCCCACCCAGATCGGTGGATAGGGACGCTGCACGGGCTTCGGCTCGGCAACCGCATCGTTCAGCCGGTAATGCTCGCCCTCGAAGGTGGTCCGTGGCTCGGTCCACAGCGAGCGGATGATCTGGATACTCTCCTCGAGCCGATCGGCGCGGTCGCCCCGCGAGCCGAACTCCAGCCCCAGCATGGCGTGCTCGTTCTCCGCCCAGCCGGTGCCGATCCCGAACTCGAGCCGGCCGCCGGAGAGATGGTCGACGGTGACGGCCATCTTCGCCAGCACCGCGGGGTGGCGATAGGTGTTGCCGACGACGGCGCACCCGATCCGCGTGCGGGTGGTCAGCTGCGCCATCGCCGCCAGCATCGTCCAGGTCTCGAAGATCGGGCCGTCGTCCCGCGGGCCGAGGGTTGCGAAGTGGTCCATCACCCAACAGCTGTCGAATCCGGCATCGTCGGCGAGGCTCCACAGGGCGCGCAGCTGGTCGATGGTCGCGTTCTGACTGAGCTTGAGCCCAAAGCGGATGGAGGTCATCCGCCAGTCATATCGCATCCGCCTCGGACGTCGGGCAGGCCGCCGCCGTCACCGGCCCGTCGACAACCTGCCGGGACGGCGCGGCGGTTGGCGCGCCGCGACGTCATCGGCCCCGGCCGGCCGCTGCGCACCTGACCCCGGTCCGCGCGGCAGACATTGAGATGGCTCCCGAAGAGAGGTCCTCCGTAAGCGCCTGCCAGCCGTCGGCTATCGGGCCGTGCCGTGACGGTGGTCGCTCTCGGAGACGACCTTTCGGTCCGTCGTGATGATCCAGACCGCGAGGGCCATCCCGGCCAGCGCAGCCAGGAGGAAGAAGAGGATGGCGATCCCGGGGTAGCCGAAGAGGGTCCAGGACGAGGGCACCCGCATCATGAACGCGGCACCGATGAGGGTTGCGGCGATGACGAGTCCCAGAGTGAGCCGGTTCGCGATGCGCTGAAGGACCAGGTGCAGGCGCGGCTCGTCGATGGCTTCCACGCGCAGACGGAACTCCCCGGCCGCCATCGCATCCAGGATGAGGTTGGCTCTCTTGGGCAGCTGGGCGGTGAAGTCCTTGGCCTCGAGGGCCGCTGAGAGAAGGCCGCCTGGGGTTGCCCTCAGGCCCGATGCGAAGATCTCGCTCACACTGTCACGGATGCACTCGGCCGGGGCGAACGTCGGGTCCAGGTGGGACGTCGCCTGGTCGAGGTTGAGCATGGCCTTGCCGATCATCGACATCTCGGCAGGCGGGCGCAGCCCGTGCACGCCCGAAAGCCGGCTCAGCTCGACGAGCACCGTGCCGACCTCAAGGTCCGCCCCGCTGGCCATCGCCTCGGAGACCAGGTGGCTCACATCGTCGCGGAAGGCTGCTGCATCGTAGCCCTCGACGGGGTGGCCCATCGCCGCGAGAATGGCTGCGGTCTCCTCACCGTCGCCGTCGCTGATCGACAGGAGGAGCTTGACGACCTCGTCCTGGATCCGGGGCGGGACCGACGCAGTCATCCCCAGGTCCAGCAGGGCCAACCGCCCGTCGTCGGTGAGCAGAAGGTTGCCCGGGTGGGGGTCCGCGTGGAGGACACCGTGGTCGAGGATCATCCGCAGGTAGGCGCGGAACAGGTCCTCGACGATCGGCCGAGCGTCGAGGTCTACCAGACCGAGGCGTCCGACGTCGGTGATCTTGCGGCCCTCGATCCGATCCATCGTCAGGAGCCGGCTCGTGGTGTACTCCATGACCGGCTGGGGGACGATGAGCCGGTCGTACTCGGCGGTCAGCTCGCCGAAGATGATGAGGTTCTTGGCCTCGCGTCGGTAGTCCAGCTCCCCGGCGAGGGACCGGCGGAACTGCGCGAGCAGCTGGGCGAAGCCGAATCGGCGCCCGACGTCGGTGCGGGTATCCGCGACGGTCGCCAGCCGGGTGAGGACCTCCATGTCGTCGCGGACGGTCTCGCGGATGCCGGGCCGCTGGACCTTGACGACGACCTGGCGGCCGTTGCGCAACGTCGCGGCATGGACCTGTCCGATCGACGCCGACGCCAGCGGGTCGACGGCGAAGTCGCTGAACCGCTCGCCGATCGACGCGCCCAGCTCGCCCTCGACGACCTCCCGAACCGCGGCAAAGGGGATGGGCTCGACGGTGTCCTGAAGGCTGGCCAGGGCCGTTGTGTATGCCGCCGGGAGCAGGTCGAAGCGCGTCGAGAGCAGCTGTCCGAGCTTGACGAAGGTCGGACCCATGCGCTCCAGATCGGCCGCGAACCGCTGGGCCGTGTCGATGTCCCCGGCGACGGCCTCGTCGGCGCCGGGACCGCTCTCGTCCACGGAGAACTCATCCAGCTGCGCACCCGAGACCAGATCGGACCTGCCGTACCGACGCAGCAGCCGGACGAGGTCGACATACCGGCTGTCCAGGGGGTTGCGCATGAACACATCCTCCCGCGTGCCCAGGTCACGGTGGGGTCGACCCCGCCAGAGCAGTGTCGCATCTCACGGCGAGGCGTTGGCTCACCACCTGGTACCCGGTCGATCGGGTGGATGAAACAGACAGCGGTATGCCGCTGAGCGGGCGAGCGTTCGCCCGCTCAGCGGCATACGTCCCCGGTCAGGAGTTGTTGACTGCGCTGAGGTAGCCGGCGGTCGGCGAGCCGACGCCGGACACGTCGTCCCAGCCCGCGTGCGTCGTCAGGCTGGAGTCCTGGTCGAAGGTGCGGACACTTGGGGTCGTGCCGCTCGAGCCGTTGAGCCCGTTCTTGTAGTCGACGCGGATGTTGCCCTTGTCGCCCTGCGGCGTGACGTCGTAGTAGACGTCGTTCGGGTAGAGCGAGTAGATGAGCGGGTTCGCGAAGCCGATTCGGGCGCTGCGGCCCTGCTGCCCGGACGCGTTGAGGCCCGCGAGCAGCGGCGACGCGAGGCTCGTGCCGCCGATGCGGAACTCACCGTACTTCGTGCCCTTGCCCCAGACGGTCTGGGCGCCGAATGACTGCGTCTCACCGACGAGCATCCCGGTCGTCGGGTCGGCATCCATCGCGATGTCCGGGACCGCCCGAGCCCCGCAGCCCGTGGCGATGCCCATCTGGTAGGCCGGCGGGTGCGTGAACCAGTCACTGCAACCGCCGCCGGCGCCGTAGAGGAAGGCTCCGCCGGTCCACGCGGTCCCATCGGCGTTGAGAACCCACTTGTGCGTGCCCCAACCGGTCTCGAAGAGGCGCTGGCCGGAGCTGCCGACCGCGAGCGACGTGCCGCCGACCGAGGTCACCCACGGGTCGGACGTCGGGAACTCGGTCTGCTTGATGCCCCATGCGGCAACGTCGTCGCCGTTGTCCCCGGAGGAGTAGTAGAAGCCGATGCCCTGCGTCGCTGCCTGCACGAAGACCGACTCGTAGGCCGCGACAAGCGCGTCATCGATGACCGGCGTCTTCACGCCGTCGACCAGCACGTACGTCGGCTCGCCCCACGAGTTGCTGACGATCGAGGCTTCGTTGTCGGTGACGGCCTGTGCCATGGCGGCGAGGAGGTCGTCGTCGTAGCAGCTCTTGGCGCCGTAGTAGAGGACCGTGGCGTCGGGGGCCATCGCGTGCTCGGCCTCGACGTCGAGCGTCTGCTCGCCGTACCAGCCGTTGCCGCCGCAGTCGGCGACACGTTGCGGGTCGTAGCCGCGACCACTGCGATCCTGGAACTGCCCCTGCCGGAACGGCTGGTCGCCGTGCCGGGTGCTGTAGGTGTTGGCGTCCTTCGCCAGCCAGGGGGAGGTGTACGCGTCGGTGATCGCGATGGTCTGGCCCTTGCCGGTCAGGCCGCTCTTGGTGACGCCGTAAGCGTCACGCAGCTGCTTGCCGGTGTAGCCGCACACGGCATACGGCAGGGTCGCGCCCTCGAACGCAGGCAGATCGGCCGCGACCTTCTCGCCGTAGTAGGTCGAGCATGGTGGGGCGTTGACGAAGCCGGCCGGCGGCCCGAACGAGACGCGGTGGCCGTTGTTCGAGCCGGGGACGTCCGGGCTGCCGCTCGAGGAGGGAGTGATCTGGTGCCCGAGGGTGTCGACGCCGGTGACGGCGAGAACCTGCGAGCCGAGCGAGGAGGGCACGGTGAGGGCGCTCGTCGTGCCGGTCACCGTGTTGCCGTTGACGCTGTACTGATGGATGCTCGCCGTGAAGGCCGCGTCGACCGCGGCGGGGGACCCCGAAACACCGATGTAGTGGTTGTCCGGGCCGACCGCGTCGACCTTGAGCCCGGCGCCCTTGAGCCAGGCGGTCACCGCGGTGACCGTGGCGCTGGTCGGGGCGAAGCGTGATGCGTAGGCGCCCTCGCTGAGGTAGTGACCGTATGCCGCTGAGCTGGGGTTACTGACCGAGCTGGCCAGAGCGGCGAGCGAGGAGGCGTCGCGGGGGGCGAGCCAGACCTTGGCCTGGACGGTGCTGTTCGACGGCAGGGCCGTTCCCTTGACGAGCTTGGTCCAGCTCGAGGCCGATGTGACCTGGTGGCGGCCGCCGGACTGGCCGGCTGCCTGGGCGGTGCCCATCATGGCGAGGCCGCCGATCGTCAGCCCGGTCAGGGCTGCGGTTACGGCGGCCGCAGGGCGGATCAGTGGGTGTCGTGCCATTCCGTTCCTCCTCGTGCAAGGTGCATCAGGTTTCGGCGACGTAGGGACAACGTACGTGTCCATGGCTGGGCTGGACAAGACCTCGGCGAACTCGCAGTCCGGGAGGGTCTGTTGCGCCGGAGGGACCGTAGGGCTGCGTCGGATTGGCCCCGCTTCAGGGAGGCCACCGCACGCCGCAGGGCACGCACCGGGCGGCCGTCATCGAAGCCCGGTGGTCCGCACCCGGTGGTCATCTCCGTCTCCCGCTCGATCGCGTCGGCGTCCGTGCCGAGCACCGGGGCGGCCCCGCTGGGGCAAGGACCTCGTCGAGTCGGCCGACGCACACTCTGAGGTCTGGGGATCGCCGCCCTGGCATGGTCGCTCATCGCGACCGGGAGGGGCGGCAGCCGCTTCAGTAGCACTCGTATTCGGACTCCGATGCCCTTTGCGGATCTGCCGCCGTCGCGGCCGTACGCGCGCCACCATCGCGGCCGCACGCTCGCTGCCGCTGTCCCGCGCACGTGTCAGGCGGGGTGTCGGACGGCGTGGCGGACGTAGACCACGCCGTTGTCGAACCGTCGGTGGTCCCGCAGCTCGAGGTCGAGTCGGACGCCTCGGGGCAGCGCCGGCTTGCCGCCGCCGACGAGGACCGGGCACAGCAGCAGCACGCACTCGTCGACCAGGCCGTGCCGGAAGGCCTCGGCCGCGATCCCCGCGCCTCCGATGCTCAGGTCCGAGCTGGAGGTCTCCTTGAGCCGTCGTACCGCCTCGGGCTGAAACTGCCGCTCGATCCTCGTGCGCGCGGTCGACACCTCGGTGAGTGAGGTGGAGTAGACGACCTTGTCGGCGTCACGCCAGATCCCGGCGTACTCGTGAACCACCGGGGGCTCGTTCGTCAACCAGTCGTCGCTCTCCCACACGCGCATCGTCTCGTACATGCGTCGCCCGTAGAGCGAGGTGCCGATGTGCCGCTCGTGCTCGTTCCAGAACGCGTGCACGTCCTCGTCCGGTACGGACCAGTCGAACGAGCCCGTCTCGTCCTCGAGAAAGCCGTCGAGCGAGATGTTGGCCGCGTAGATCAGCTTGCCCATGTGGCCCTCCGTCCAGACGAGGGCAACAGCGTGCGGCGTCACCCGGGCCCCAGTCAACAGGATCGACTGCGAGATCGATGAGCCCGCCGCGAATTGAAGGTGCCAGGGCGCCGCCGACGGCGGTGGTCGGTCCGTACCGCCGCGCGCTCATCAGCGGATCGCGCTGACCGTCGGTGCTCGGCAGTCGGCGGTTCGGACCTCGTCGCCGACGACCGTGTACACCAGGCGGGGTGCGTGGGTGATGCGTCGAGACCAGTAGCCGGCACAGCGACCGTGCCTCACTTGTGGGTGGGACGTGACCGGACGTTTCGGCCATCACCTCGCCGTCGCCACCACCGGACGGCATCCGGGGCGCCGACCGCACGACCTGGGGCATACCTGCGGGTCCATCTGGCTGGGGGGCCGGCGCCGGCCCCCAAGGTCGTCCAGCGGATCGTAGGGACACGCGTCGGCCGCCATGACGAGGGAGCGCGGCGGTCACCTCACCGGCAAGAGCCTCTGGGATGCGGCCGGCTGGAACGCTGCGTGGTGTGCTTAGGCCGTGGAACTGACGATCCCTGTCCAAGGTGCCGAGCTCCCGGCGACTCTGACGTTGCCCCTTGGCGAATGTCGAGCCGGCGTGGTGGTTCTGCACGGGGCCGAGGCGGGCCACCGGTCCTACTTCCTCTACGTGCACCTCGCCGAGATGCTCGCAAGAAACGGCATTGCTGTGCTCCGCTACGACAGACGGCACTCTTCCCACGGAGGCGATGTGCCCTTGCGGACCCAGGCAGCTGACGCTCTCGCCTCAACGGCTCGGCTGCAAGATGTCATCAGCGCACCCGTCGGTCTATGGGGCTATAGCCAAGGCGCCTGGGCCGCAACAATGGCCGCCGCTTCGGGCTCTGACATGGTCGCGTTTCTGATCTGCGTCTCGTTCTGTGGCGTCTCCCCAGCAGAGCAGATGCGTGTGGGATGCGCCCAACAGCTGCGCAAGCACGGCTTCGACGAACACCAGGTCGAGGACCTCGTCGGCACACGCTTGGCCGTCGAGCGCTTCCTGCGCAGCGGCCGTGGCCGCGAGTCCGTACAGGCGATTCTCGACCGGGCCGCAGGGCAGCCGTGGTTCGCGCACGCCTACCTTCCCGTTGTGCTCCCTTCGGCTCCAGGCGCATGGCGTGACATGGACTACGACCCGCAGCCGGCTCTGGATCGCCTCTCGTGCCCGGTGCTGGCCTTCTACGGGGAGAGCGACGAGTGGATACCCATCGAAGAGAGTGTGATGGCCTGGAACCGCGCCAAGGCTGATGGCAACCTCCGCGATCTGACTGTCGTGCGCTTGTCTGGCGCGGACCACCTGCCGACCCTGGGTGGCAGTGATGACCCAAACGCCATCACCACCGAGTACTCACTGACCCTGACCCAGTGGGTCACTGCTACTGCCGAACGCAGGGCTGGCTGACGCTCACCAAGAGTTGCGACAACGCGCCCTCAACAGCGTGACGCATCTACCGGAATTGCCGCTGTCGTGTGTGTTTGAGGGGGTGGCGTCACTCGACGCGGAGGCGTTCGACGGGTTGCCTGGTGAGGTCGGCGATCAGGTAGAAGTCCTTGTCCAGGTGCAGGACGGTGCGCTGGTTCAGCTCGGCTGCGGCCGCGATCAGCAGATCCGGGATCGACGCCGCGCGATGCTGTCCGCGCTCGGCCAGCAGGCGTTGCACCTCCACGGCCCGGTCCTCCACCGCGGGGGTCAGGTACTCCACCGGCATCGCTGCCAACGGGGGCGATCCCATGGCTCGGGCCAGCTCGACGGCGGACCGGGCTGAGAAGCCTGCCTCGAGCAAGGTGACGGTGCTGATCGCGACGAGCCCGCGCTCGATCCGGTTCGCCCACTGCTCAGCGTCAGGGCTGGAACCCAGCCGAACCAGCGCGGACTTGTCGATCAGCCACGACGTGCTCATGACCAGGCATCGAACATGATCGTGTCGTCGGCAAGGTCGGGCAGGAGCTCAGCGACGGCACGAAGGTCACCCGCGGTGACCGACCCTGCCGTGCGACGGGCCTCGCGATGAAGGTGCCGGCGCAGGAACTCGGTCCGCGAGAGGCCGAGCCGGGCGGCCTGCTCATCGAGCAGACTGAGGTCCTCGGCCGGGACGTTGCGAATCAGGACGTCGGGCATGGGACACCTTCTAGATATCTGACGATATCAGACATCGACGACCCGCACGCCGCTGTCGCGCGAGCGTTCCGGGCGGGGTCGGTGCGGCGACAGCTGCCACGGGATCCGCGCCTGCGATGCTTTCGGCGTGGATGGACGCTCGCCGTCAGGACGCTGACGGGAGGGCTTGCCGGCGTGAGAGGTACCTGTGTACAGCCGTCGCGTTAAGGGCATCATTCTGCTCGCCGCCGTCATCTATGGGTGATCGGGCTGGCCGTGGCGGCATTCGCCCTCGTCGTGCTCTGGAACGTTGCCTGGCCCGAGAAGTGGGCCGGCCTCGTGCTGGCCGTGCTCGCTGCGGCCGCGCTCATCCCGGCCTGGGCGCACCTGTACCTGCTCCGCCACCCACCGACCCTTCGGGCCGCTGACGACGTGGTGACGATCCATGCCTGGCCGTTGCTTCGCGAGCCGCTGATTCTGACCGGGGAGGAGGTGCGAAGGATCGACGAGTGGGACCACGCCCGAGACGCCGGAGTCAACGTCGCTCTGCTGGCCGCACCGTTCGTTCGGCCGAACGTCGTAGTCCGTCTGAACCATCCTCGCCGAGTACCCGCCGGCCGGCTCGTGCCGACGTTGCTGAGGTGGACGGGGGTGCCGATCGGCTCGCTGGCCCGCGCTCCGAGCCGCAAGCGTCACTACAACGGATTCGGCCTCTACGTGCACTCGAAAGGAGAACAACCTGAGGACTGGCCGTACCCGATCCAATAGGGCAAGAAGCCAGCGCCGTGGTCAACGACTACGTGAACGCTGTTGGCGTCCGCCTGAGCGCGGAAGGAACGCTCGTGCTGGCTCGCGTCCGTCCTGCTTTTCGCGACGCAGTCCTGGCCCAACACGCGAGCAGCTGAGCGCGAAAACCGGCCAACCGCAACTGACCATGCCCGGCGACGATCCGACAGTGTCCAAGGGCTACCGCTCATGCCGCGTGGAGGATGGCCACGCTGGTCCGACCATCCGCTGTCGCGGCGGGGTTCTGCCGGTCTGCCGGGTCAGGCGATGGACTCGAAGTGCAGGCGTAGGCCGAGGGCTCTGGAGACCTTGAGTACCGTGGCGAAGCTGGGGTTGCCGTCGGCGGACAGTGCCTTGTAGAGACCCTCGCGGCTCATTCCGGCGCGGCGGGCGAGTTCGCTGACGTTGCGGGAGCGGGCTATTGCCCCCAGTGCTTGGGTGATCAGGGCGGGGTCGTCGTCGCCGTCCTCGATGACCGCCTCGAGGTATGCCGCGACGTCCTCGAAGGTCGACAGGTAGTCGGCTGCGTCGAAGGGGGAGAAGGTCTCGCTCGTGGGGCTCATTGGTCTCCTCCGTGGTCGGTGTGCCACTGCTGGGCGATGTGGTGAGCGGTTCTGATATCGGCATCCTGGGTTGACTTGTCTCCACCGCACAGCAGCAGGATCAGCCGGTCACCCTGTTGCAGGTAGTAGAGCCGGTAGCCCGGACCGTAGTCGATGCGGAGTTCGGATATCCCGCCGCCGACGGGTTTCACGTCGCCTGGGTTGCCGGCGGCGAGTCGGTCGATCCTGATGAGGACCCGTCCGGCGGCCCGTCGGTCCTTCAGCTTGCGGAGCCACCGGTCGAACGTCGAAGACCTCACGACGTCGACCATCTGTCAACTGTAGTTCACAGTCTGGGTAGGATCAACCGGGGCTCGCGCTCCGGTTCAGATCCGCACATCTGCGCCGGCCGCCATGCACGGCCAGGCCAGCGGTCGGCAATCCGTTTCACGCTCGTGCCGCGATGCGCTCGTGTTGGTGGCTTGTCAGCTGTCTGCGATCTCAAGGCCAAGGGCCCGGGCGGCCTTGTCGACGCGCTCATCGAAGGACGCTAGTCGTGCCTGCCGGTCGCGGGCGCTGAGCAGCACGCAGCAGTCGGGCATCTTCAGCAGGGTCTCGGCGCGAAGCTGCGCCAGGGTCACGGCCGAGCCGGCCGGGAACTGCAGCGTCTCGACACCGAGGTCGTCGAGGATGCCCAGGACCGTGTCGCGTTGTCCGGTTCGGGTGGGTACGACCAGGATCTCGGCCAGCGTCAGGAGATTGACCGCGAAGTCGTCGTCGATCTGGCTGGTCAGCAGGGCCGTGGCCCGTGCGTGGTGAGCGTCGCCGGCGTCGAGGTAGCCGATCAGCACGCTGGCGTCCAGGACGATCACTCAGGCCACTCCTCCCGCAGCGCCTCGAGGTGGCCTGGCGGGTAGACCCCGGTCAGTGCGCCGCTGTGCCGCCGGAGAGCTTGGAGTCGGGCACTGCGGTGCTGACGCTGCCCGACGACGGCGGCTCGGTGTCCCTCCAACGCCAGCCGAGTGATCAGCTGGCCGCGACTGAGTCCGGGCCAACGCGCCGCGGCGTCGTCCAGTGCGGCAGCCAGCTCGTCGGTCTCGGTGACCTGGTGGCGCGGTCGGGTGGTAGGCACCCCCGAAGTGTATCACCTAGACACAGGGGTGGTACACCTGCCTGGGCGCACCGCCCCGCTTCCCGGCCTTCCCGGGCATGCGGACCCGCACGCTCGTGCCGCTGTCGGGTGCGTTTCCAGCGGAGACTATCTCTGGCGGTAAGCGTCGGCGCGGTGCTCGATGGCGATGATCGTCACGACGTCGCCGATGGAGTAGATGATCCGGAAGTCACCTCGCCGGGCGCTGTGGAGGCCTTCCAGCTCGAAGCGCAGCGGCTTGCCGACTCGATGCGGGTTCTCCGCGAGCGCCCCGTGGGCGAACTCGACGACGGCGGCGGCCACCCTCTCGGGAAGTCGGACCAGCGCCCGCTTGGCCGTAGACGTCCACGCGATCTCCACGGGCCGGCCTCAGTGGAGCAGGAGCGCGAGGGCTTCGTCCTTCGTCAGCGTCTCGGCCTCACCGCGCTCGAGACCAGCGAGGCTGTCGCGGATCTGCTCGAGCAGCTGAGGCTTACCCATCACGTCGAGAGTCTCCTCGAGTGACTCGAGGTCGTCGATCGACACGACGACGGCGGCGGGCCGGCCGTGTTTGGTGATGACGACCCGGTCGTGCTCGCGCTCCACCTGGTCGACGACCTCGGACAGGCGGTTCTTCACGTCCTTGAGCGCCATCTGACCATCGTGTGTCATGGCCACAAGTGTAGCCACATGTCCCGACAGTGACCCGGCACCACGAGTGGGTGGGACGTGACGGGACGTTTCAGCCAGGTCCGAGACGTCCTGGAGGTGTCCCACGAGGCGGTAGCGACGTCCCTCGACTCGGGGCTTTCGTGGACAGACAAGAACGACCAGCAGCGGGAGGAACCGAGCGATCCGAGGCGTCAATAGCCCGCAGAGCTGTGAGTTGTCGGGCGCCGCGGCGCACGGAGCCGTCCCCCCGAGCGCCACCCCGTCCACCTCGCGGCGACTCGGCGCCCCTGTGGACACCAATTCGGCAACTGCCCTCAGCGTCGGTCTCGGGCCGGGTGATCTGGCTCTGACCTGCGAAGACGTCGTGGCGACCCACTCACCGCCGGGGGCAAGGCGGGCTGTGGACAGTCGTTCGGCAATGACGCCGACGGCGGCGAGAATCAACCGAAGGAGGGCGTCATGCGCGAGCTGCTGACCATCGAGGAGGTCGCCGAGCGCCTGCGCGTCAAGGTGCTGACGATCCGCTGGCTGCGCCAGGAGGGCAGGTTCCCTCCGGCGATCAAGGTGGGGCGCCGGCTCGTCTGGGACGCCGCCGACCTCGGGGCCTGGCTGGACGCCCAACGCGAAGCCGAGGAGGTCGGGTGAGCATCCAGCGGATCTTTCGCGGGGAGATGCTGCGCTACCGCGCGCGGGTGAAGTCGCACGCCCGCGAGGTCGCCACGCGAGTCTTCGAACGCAAGCGCGATGCCGTGGCATGGGAGCAGGAGCAACGACGGGCCCTCCGCTCCGGCGAATGGTTCGACCCGCGCCGCGGCCGCGTACCGCTTTCCGCTGTCTACCCGCAGTGGTCGCAGTCGCGCACCGCGCTCAAACGCAAGACCCGAGAGGCCGAGTCGGCGTGGCGCATCCACATCAAGCCCCGGTTCGGTGACGCCCCGCTCGCCTCGATCACCCGGGCACAGGTCGCCCACTGGGTCGGCGGGCTCGTCGAGGGCGGCTGCTCGGCATCGACGGCCGACCGCTCCCTGTCCACCCTCCGTTCGATGCTCGCCTTCGCCGTCGCCGACGGCCGGCTGGCCCGCAACGTCGCCACCGGCGTGTCCCATGCCTCGCGGTGGCGGGCAGCGCCGTGAGGGTCAGTTCCTCACCCTCGATGAGCTCCATCGCCTCGCCGCCGCATCCACCGGCCGCCATGCCGAGCTGGTCACCCTCCTCGGACTCTGTGGCCTGCGTTGGGGAGAGCTGGCCGGGCTGCGGGCCGGCGACGTCGTCCAGATCCCCGGGCCGGGCCTGCGCCTCCAGCGCGCAGTGCTCGCCAGCAGCCACGAAGGGAGCCTCTACATCGACGCGCTCAAGGGGCGCCGCGCCCGCACCGTCCCGCTACCGACCGATGCCCAAGGGATCGTCGACAGGTGGGCAGCAGCCAAGTCCTCGCAGGAGTGGCTCTTCCCCGCACCACAGGGCGGACCCAGGCCGAACACGTGGAGCCGCCTGTGGGAATCGAACCCACGACCTATTCATTACGAGTGAATCGCTCTGGCCGACTGAGCTAAGGCGGCGAGTGCCCCGCGGAGCACGCTCGCCGAGTATACGGAGGCCACCGGGCCGCGGGAAATCGCCCACCTCCACGACCTCGCCCCCTTCGCGGTGCCGCCTGGCCCCGCGACCTCGCCCCCTGCGCGATACCGCTTGTCGCCGGCCGTGGCCCCTGGAGCGATTCCCGAACGCACCGGCGGCTGTGTCGAGGCCCACCCGCGAAGTCCCCCCTGAGCGGGCCGCCCTGCCCTACGCTCGCCGCATGTCACAGATGCCTCCCCCACCACCCTACGGCTACGGCGTACCCGAGGGCTCCGCCGTCGGTGCCCGGCCCGCGGAGCTCGTTGACCGCTTCGTCGCCCGTTTCGTCGACGGGATCTCATCGGCATCGCCTACCTGATCGTCTCCTTGGCCGTGGATGCCGCCCTCGCCTCGGGGCTGGTCGCCGGCATGATCAACGCCGTCCTCGGTGCGATCATCTACGTCGGCTACTTCGGCTTCATGGAGTCGACGAACGGCCGGACGATCGGCAAACAGACCATGAAGCTGCGGGTCCTCGGTCCCAACGGGGCCAACCCGACGATGGAGCAGGCCGTGCGCCGCAACATCTGGATGGGCTTCGGGGTCCTCGGCATCGTGCCGGTGCTCGGGACCATCGTCGGCGGCCTCGCCTCGCTCACCGCGGTCATCATGATCGCGGTCGGCATCAGCAGCGACCCGGTCGGCCGGCAGGGATGGCACGACAAGTTCGCCGGCGGGACCCGGGTCGTCAAGGAAGGCTGACCCTCCCAGCAGCGCCGCGGCGCCCCGGTCGCCTCGGCGCTGCCGCGTGTCCTGGTGGCCGGTCGTCCATGGCAGGCCTCCGTTCCGGGCGGAGCGGGGACCAGTACGCCGTATGCCGTGCGCCACGTCCCGGAACGGGCACGGCCCCGGCGGCGTCCCACCGGGCATGAACGACAATGGGATCAGCCTCAGGCAGGGGCTCTTCGGCGCCCTGCTCGTGTTCGCCCTCTCCGCCGCCGTCACGGTCGGCACCCTCGTCTCCTCCGGCCGCACCGCCGCGGCAGCCGCGACGACCTCCACCACCGACAACAGCGCAGCAGCTCCCGGTATCAGCGTGGCGGGCACGGCGACCGTCACCGGCACTCCGGACACCCTCCGGCTGTCGATGTCGGTGTCCGTGAGCCGCTCCTCCGTCGGCGACGCGCTCGGCCAGGCCAACGCCGCGGCAGCCAGGGTGCAGGCGGCACTGAAGAGGTCGGGCGTGGCCACCAAGGACCTGCAGACCTCCGGAATGTCCATCTACCCGACCTATGGGAGCTCCGGCTCGACCATCACCGGCTACCAGGTCTCCGAGAGCCTCACTGCGGTCCTGCGCCACCTCGACAAGGCCGGGG
The DNA here is from genome assembly GCA_963763315.1 of uncultured Actinomycetota bacterium. GTDB lineage: Bacteria > Actinomycetota > Actinomycetes > Actinomycetales > Dermatophilaceae > CAVSJJ01. The sequence continues at coordinate 823,813 of CAVXOC010000002.1, read as the reverse complement.
CGGCGATCAGCGCCGCTGTCTCCGCCGGCGGAAACGACGTCCGCGTCGATGGCGTCAGCCTCGACATCGAGGACACCGGCGCCCTGCTCGCCTCCGCGCGCGCCGAAGCCGTGGGCGACGCCCTCACCAAGGCTGAGCAGTATGCGCGGGCAGCCGGACGCGAGGTGGGCCCGCTCATCAGCCTGAGCGAGTCGGTGACCCCGACCCGCCCGGTCTACCCGTCGGCCATGGGGGCGGATGCCGCGAAGTCGGTGCCGATCCAGGCGGGCAGCCAGGACGTCCAGGTCACCGTCAGCGCGGTCTACGCCCTGCGCTGAGAGCCCCGCGAGCGGGACCACCGCGCGGCCGACGACCCCGGGCCGCTTCCCCCGGACGGCTCAGCACTTGAGGCCGTCCGGCGGCACGGTGCCGTCGATGAGGTAGCCGTCGACCGCGTCGTCGACGCACGAGTTCGACCGCATGTATGCCGTGTGCCCGTCGCCGTTGTAGCTGATGAGCGCGCTGTCGGCGAGCTGGTCCCGCAACCGGACGGACCACTGGTACGGCGTTGCGGGATCACGCGTCGTGCCGATGACGACGATCGGAGCACTCCCCTGCGCCGCGATCGGATGGGGCGTGCTCGTCGGCTTGACCGGCCAGTAGGCGCATGGCAGGTTCCCCCAGGTGAGGTAGGCCCCCCACGTCGGCGCGACCGCGAGAGCGTCGGCCGCAGCCCTCTCGTGGGCCGCGAGCGAGGTGGGCTCGGGGCGGTCGAGGCAGTTGACGGCGTAGATCGCCTGCATGAGGTTGCCGGTGTAGCCGCCGCCGACCTTGCGTTCTGCGTACTCGTCGGCGAGCTGCATGAGCCCGCTGCCGTCCCCGGCGAGCGCGGCCCGGATGGCCACGACGAGCGGCCCCCAGAGCCGCTGCGAGTACATCGCCTCGGCGATGCCGGTGGCTGCCCATCCCTCGGTCAGGCGCGGCACCGACGCGTCGCCGGTCCGGGCCAGGGGTGTGGCGTCCACCGCGGACAGGAAGTCCCGCATCCCCTGCATGACCTGGTCCACGCTGCCGCCGAGTGGGCAGGAGCCCCGGTTCACGCACCACTGCGCCCAGGCCCGGGTGGCGCGCTCGAAGCCTTCTGCCTGGCCAAGGTTCAGCTCGGTGCTCGTCAGGTCCGGGGGGACGACGCCGTCGAGGACGAACCTGCCCACCGTCGTGGGGAACAGCCCGGCATACGTCGAGCCGATGAGCGTGCCGTAGGACTTGCCGAGGTAGTTGAGCGAGCTCTCGCCGAGCGCCGCCCGCAGGATGTCCATGTCCTTGGCGACGTCGACGGTGGAGACGTGCGCGAGCAGCGGGCCGACGTTCCGGGCACAGGCGTCGGCGAACGCCTTGTCACCGGCGGCGAGCTGTTTCTCCTCGGCGGGGCTGTCGGGCGTCAGGTCCATCGCGAGGAACTGGTCGAGCCGGGAGGCGCCGACGCATTGGATGGGCTCGGAGCGGCCGACCCCGCGGGGGTCGAACCCGACGACGTCGAACCGGCTCCGGACGGCCGGGGTGACGATGGCGTCCGTGGCGCGCGCATAGTCGATCCCGGAGGCCCCGGGTCCGCCCGGGTTGACCACGAGCGACCCGATCCGACGTGACGGGCTGCCGGCCGGGGCGTCGAAGACGGCGATGCTGATCGTCGCCCCGGACGGGTCCGCGTAGTCGAGCGGCACGCTGAGGTGGGCGCACCGGCCGCCCGGACACGCCTTCCAGGCGAGCCGCTGCCCATAGAACCTCTCCAGGCCGCTCGCTCCGGCCGGCGCGCTCTGCGGCGTGAACGCGGGGGTCGGCGGGTTCACGTGGTCCCGGACGCTGTCGACGACCGAGCATCCCGACACCAGCAGGGTGGCGGCCGTGATGGCGGCCGCGACGGTGAGACGGCGCGAGGTCATGCTGGGCACCCTAGGCGAGCGGCCTGGGGGCGGTCACCGGCCGACGCCCGGCGATCCCCGCCGGGACGGCGGTCCGGGCGCGGTTGCCGGCATCAGTGCTGCAGCGGGCGCAGGTCCAGGGCCATCGCCTCCAGAGCCAGGAGCGGCTGGACGTTGGCGCCGATGCGCTCGCGTGCCGTGCCGATGGCGTCCATGGCGTGCAGGATCCCCTCGGCGGTCATCAGCTGGGCGACCTGGTGGACGATGCCGCGGCTGTCCTCGTTGACGAGCGCCACCTCGGCGCCGGCGTGCAGGACGAGAGCGTCACGGTAGACGGACAGGAGGTCGACCAGCGCGCGGTCGACGACGTCGCGGGCGAACCGGGTGGCCCTGGCCTTCTGCTCCTTCTCGAGAGAGGCCACCTGCGCCCGGACGTGCGGCGGCTGGGTCCGGGCGCCCGGGTCGGCGCCGAGGATCTCGAGCAGCCGCTGCCTCTCGGCCGCGTCGCGTTCGGCCGACGACGCGGCCGACTCCTCGGTGGCGATGGTCGACAGGTCGCTGGCCGCGTCGACCGCGTCGCCGACCGAGCGGATCTTGGTCGCCAGGCAGATGACGTCGTGACGACGGATCCGGGCGCTCTCGTCGGTGGCCAGCCGCCGGGCGAGGCCGACGTGCGACTGGGCGGCGCGAGCGGCGTACAGCGCCATCGGTGGGTCCACCCCGTCGCGCCGCACCAGCAGCTCGGCCACCGCAGCGGCCGGCGGGGTCCGCAGCCGGACGTGCCGCGAGCGCGAGCGCAAGGTGATGATGACGTCCTCGACGGAGGGGGCGCACAACATCCACACCGTGCGGGCGGTCGGCTCCTCGAGGGCCTTGAGCAGGGCGTCTGCGGCCCGTTCGGTGAGGCGGTCGGCATCCTCGACGACGATGACCCGGAAGCGGCCGACCGAGGGGCGCGCCGCGGCCAGCGTGACGAGCTCACGGGCCTGCTCCACCTTGATCGACAGCCCCTCGGTGGCGACGAGCTCGACGTCGGCGTGCGTGCCCTCGATGCTGGTGCGGCACTCGCGGCAGGTACCGCAGCCACCGCGCGGGCACTCGAGAGCGGCGGCGAACGCCCGGGCCGCGACCGACCGCCCGGAGCCCGGAGGGCCGGTGAGCAACCAGGCGTGGGTCATGGACGCCGGGTCGGCCACGGCGCGCTGCAGCGTCTCGACGGCCTCCACCTGGCCGATGACGTCGTCCCAGACGCTCACGGGTCGCTCCCTGTCGTGGTGGGCTGCTCCGCTGCGGCGGTCGGCACCCCCATCGCCGTGAGCCGGGCGAGCACGTCGGCGTGGATCTGCTCGGGCGCTCGGGTGCCGTCGACGACCAGATAGCGCCGGGGCTCCCCCGCGGCCACCGCCATGAAGTGAGCGCGAATGGCCTCGTGGAAGGTGTCCTCCTCGGACTCGAGGCGGTCGTGTGTGCCGCCCCGGCGCCGGCGCCCCTCGGCGGCCGCCACGTCGACGACGACGGTGAGGTCGGGGACGAGCCCACCGACGGCCCACATCTGCAGGTCGTGGACCTCGCCGGCCCCGAGGTCGCGTCCGGCCCCCTGGTAGGCGACCGAGGAGTCGGTGTAGCGGTCGGTGATGACGGTGCGGCCCTCGACGAGCGCCGGCCGGATGAGCTGGTCGACGTGGTGCGCCTTGTCGGCCGCGAAGAGCAGCGCCTCGGCCCGCGCGCAGACATGCTCTCCGTGCAGGACGAGGTCGCGGATCTTGGCGCCGAGGGCGGTGCCGCCGGGCTCGCGGGTGACGAGCACGTCGTGGCCGGCTGCCCGCAGGGCGCCCGCCAGCAACCGGACCTGGGTGGACTTGCCCGCGCCGTCGCCGCCCTCGAAGGCGATGAACAGCCCCTGGCGCACGGTCACGCAGGCAGCCTAGGCCAGCGCGGTGTCGCCGGGTCCACCCGCGGTGAGGGACCGCCCTCGGGGGTATGCCGTGCCGCCAGCTCGGGGGTATGCCGTACCAGGAGCTCGGCGAGATGCTCGCCTCGGCGGCCGGCCAGGGCCGCCAGCTGGGTCCGGCAGCTGAACCCGTCGGCGAGCACGACCGCCTCGGCGCCGACCGCCACGGCGGCCCGCTCGATCGCCGGGAGCAGCGCGAGCCCCGCGACGGCCACCGAGAGGTCGTGGTGGCCGGCCTCGACGCCGAAGTTCCCGGCCAGGCCGCAGCACCCACCGACCGCCTCGATGGACGCCCCCGCCGAGGCCAGCAGCGCCGCGTCGGCATCCCACCCCAGCACCGCGTGCTGGTGGCAGTGCGGCTGGGCCACTCCGGTCACGCCACCAAGGTCCGGGGGCGCCCAGCCGGGGGTCGCCGCCAGCAGCTCCGCCAGGGTGTGGGCGGACGAGGCGACCTCGTCGGCCTCCGCGGCTGCCACCGCATCTCCTGCCGTCAGCTCGGCCGCCTCGTCCCGCAGGACGGCGAGGCACGACGGCTCCAGCCCGACGACGCGTCGACCCGAGCGCACGTGTGGCAGCAGTGCCCGGACCGTGGCCCGGGCCTCGCGGGCGGCCCGGTCCAGCTGGCCGGTCGAGATCCAGGTGAGGCCGCAGCACACCGGCTTCTCGGTGACCAGGACGCGGTAGCCGGCAGCCTCGAGCACCGCCACGCCGGCGCGGCCGACCTCCGGCGAGAACGCGTCGGTGAAGGTGTCGACGAACAGGACGACCTCGGTGCCGTTGCCGTGGGCCGCTGCCCGGTGGCCGAACCACGCCCGGAACGTCTGCGGGGCGAGCCGGGGCAGCTCGCGGCGGGGGTCCACGCCCGCCGACCAGGTGGCCAGGCGGTGCACGGACGGGGTACCGAGGAGCCGGTTGAGCGTGCGGACGGCACCCGGCATACGGGCCGCCAGCCGGGTCCAGCGCGGCAGCCAGCCGAGGGCGTAATGCGCGCGGGGCCGCAGCCGGTGCCGGTAGCGCTGGTGCAGCGCCTCGGACTTGTAGGCCGCCATGTCCACCCCCGTGGGGCAGTCCGACGCACAGCCCTTGCAGGCCAGGCACAGGTCCAGGACGTCGTGCACCGCCTGGTCGCGCCAGCCGTCGGGACCGAAGCGCCCGGCGACGACGTCCTGCAGCACCCGGGCCCGGGCGCGGGTGGAGTCCTTCTCCTCCAGCGTCGCCCGGTAGCTCGGGCACATGACCGCGGGCCCCGGCTCCTGCGAGCGGCACTTCCCGACCCCGGTACAGCGGTGGACCGCCATCGAGAGGTCACCGCGGTCGTCGCGGAGCGCGCGCACGAGGCTGGGGCGCTCGGCCCGGGTGAGCCTGCCTGCCGCAGCCGCCCGGATCGCCGCCGTCGCCGGGTCGGGGTCGACGATGACCCCGGGGTTGAGCAGCCGGCCGGGGTCGAACGTCTCCTTGACCCGGTCGAACAAACTCAGGGCGTCAGGGGAGTACATCAGGGGCAGCAGCTCGCTGCGCGCCCGGCCGTCGCCATGCTCGCCCGACATCGAGCCCCCGTGAGCCGCGGCCAGCGTGGCCGCCTCGTGGAGGAAGGCGCGGAACACCTCGATCCCACCAGGCTCGTCGAAGGGGAAGTCGATGCGGATGTGGAGGCACCCGTCCCCCAGATGCCCGTATGGCACCCCCGTGAGCCGATGGCTGTCCAGGAGCGCGTCGAACTCGCGCAGGTACGCGCCCAGCCGCTGCGGCGGGACGGCCGCGTCCTCCCACCCCGAGTGTGCGGGGGCACCCGACGGGGTGCGCGAGGACAGCCCGGCCCCGTCCATCCGGATCCGCCACAGGGCCGCCGCCTGCCCGGGGTCGGCGACGACCCGCGCGTCCAGGGCGCCGGCACCGCGGACCACGCCGGCGGCGGATGCCGCAGCCTGCGCGGGCGAGTCCCCCACCACCTCGACGAGCAGCCACCCGGCGCCCCGCGGCATACCGGGGACGGACCCCGGACCACGGCGGTTCCGGACGACGTCGACGATCCGCCGGTCCAGGCCCTCGCAGGCCACCGGGTGGTGAGCGAGGATCCCGGGCACCGCGTCCGCGGCGTCCGCCATCGACGGGTAGCCGAGGGCCACCAGGGTCGTGGCCGCGGGGTCGCGGACCAGCCGCACCTTCACCCGCAGCATCGTGGCCAGCGTTCCCTCGGAGCCGACGAGGAACCTCGCCACGTCGAACCCGTGCTCCGGGAGCAGGTGCTCCATCGAGTAGCCGGACACCTGGCGCGAGAACCTGCCGAACTCGGTCCGCACGGTCCCGAGGTCGGCGGCCACGATCCCCTGCAGCCGGCCCAGTGCCTCCCCCGGAACCGCGCTCGTGGCCCCAGCGTCCGAGTGACCGGTCGTCATGGCAGCCGGTCCCTCGGACACCAGCGACCTGGCGCCGGGCAGGGCGCCGGGCAGGGCGCCGACGAGGAGCCGCTCCCCCGCGCCGGTCACGACGTCGAGGCCGAGCACGTTGTCGCTGGTGCGCCCATAGCCCAGCGCCCGCGAGCCGCAGGCGTTGTTGCCGACCATCCCCCCGATGGTCGCCCGGTCGTGCGTCGAGGGGTCCGGCCCGAACCGCCACCCGAGGGGAAGCACCCGCCGCTGCAACGCAGCCTGCACCACCCCCGGCTCGACGACGGCGGTCCCGGCGTCGGCGTCGATCTCGAGCACCCGCCGCAGGTGTCGCGAGGTGTCGAGGACGACCCCGGGCCCGACGGCGTTGCCGGCGATGGACGTGCCGGCGCCGCGCATGGTGACCGGGATGCCGAGGGACCGGCAGGCGTCCAGGGCGGCGACGACCTCGTCGGTATGCCGTGGGCGCGCCACCGCCAGCGGCTCGACCCGGTACAGCGAGGCGTCCGAGGAGTAGAGGCTGCGGTCGAGCCGCGAGGCGCCGACCTCGCGCAGCCCGGCCCGGCTCAGAGCCTCGACCACCTCACGGGGGTCCGGGGCGGAGGAGGCGGGCACCGGGCCAATCTACGGCCCTGCCGGCCACGAGGTCGTCGCCGCGGGGCCCGGTGCGTCACTCGAGCGGGGGGGCTCCGTGCCGGTCGGCGTTCGCGTGGATCGCGTCGTGCACATAGCTCGCCAGCCCGGCCTCGAGCTCCTCGTAGCTCCTCGTGAACCTCGGGTCGGCGAGGTACATGTCGGCCAGCCCGCGGTGGAACTGATGGCTGAGGTCGTAGAACCGGTCGTGGATGTGCTGTCGGTGCGCCTCCGCCGCGTCCATGGCCTCGGTCGACGTGGGCGGCAGGCCGGCCCGCTTCGCGGCGACGAACGCCGCGTTGAGGGACTCGGTCTCGGCCTTGACCGCCTCCCAGTCGCCCTTGGTGTAGCGCTTGGTCCTCGACTGCGACTGCCGCCAGGCATCGGTCTCACCCCAGCGGTCCTCGGCCTCGGCCTGGTACTCGTCCTGGTAGCCGTCTCCGAAGATCTCCTTGAGGTCCTCGGTCGTGGCGGGCTGCTCGTTCATCGCTCTCTCCAGTGCTCGGTCGATGGCGTCGACGAGCTCGTGCATCTCGTCGATCCGGGACTCGACCGCGGCCCGCTGCCGCCGCAGGTGCTCGGCCGGCGAACCGTCGCCGCGCAGCAGCTCGCCCACCGCCTCGAGGGCGAGCCCGAGCCGCCGGTACGTGACGATCGTGCCGAGCCGCTGCAGGTCGGCGGTGGTGTAGAGCCGGTAGCCCGCCGGGCTGCGTTCGCTGGGGACGAGCAGGCCGATCTCGTCGTAGTGGTGCAAGGTGCGCACGGTCACGCCGAGCTCGTCCGCCACCTGTCCGACGGTGAGCGACCTGCCCTTCTCGAGCTCCTCCACCTCGGCAGTCTGCTGGGTCGTTGCGGTCATGTCACCACCGTGCGCCCTCACGTCGGGTGAGGGTCAAGAGGTTCTGCGACAGGCGTTGCCCGTCAGTGGGGGTCGAGGAGCGCCCGGAGCTCGGCGGTGACGACCTTCCCCGTGGCGTTGCGAGGCAGGGAGTCGACGAAGACCACCTCACGGGGGACGACGTGCCGGGCCCGGTTGGCCCGGACGTGGGCCCTGACCTGGTCGGCCGTCAGTGTGGCGCCGTCGTCGAGGACGACGAACGCGGCCAGCCGTTGTCCGAACTCCGCGTCCGGTATGCCGCACACCGCCACCTCGCGGATCGCCGGGTGCTCGGCCAGCAGGCCCTCGGCCTCGATCGGGTAGACGTTCTCGCCACCGCTGACCACCATGTCGTCGGCCCGGCCGTCGACGAAGTAGAGGCCTTCTCGGACATGGCCGAGGTCTCCGGTGGCGACCATCCCGTCCACCACCCGGTGCGCCTCCCCGGAGGTGTACCCCTCGAAGGAGAACTCGTTGCGGCAGAAGATCCGGCCGACCTGGCCCGGCTCGACGTCGCGCTCGTCCTCGTCGAGGATCCGCACCGTCGTCTCCAGCGGCGGCGTCCCGGCGGTGTCCGGGTCGCGACGCAGGTCGGCGGGGGTGGCGATGCACACCCAGGACACCTCGGTCGACCCGTAGAGGTTGTAGAGGACGTCGCCGTACTCGTCCATGAACCGGGTCGCCCAGCCCTTCGGGTACGCCGAGCCGCTGGTGGCCACGACCCGCAGGCGAGGCAGCTCGCGCCCGGCAGGACTGCCGGGATCGGTCGGCAGCTCGAGCATCCGCTGGAGCATGACGGGCACGGCGAACATCGCGTGACAGCCGTGCTCGGCGAGCGCCCGGCGCGCCGCCTGCGGGTCGAAGCGGCGCTGGAGCACGACGGTCGCCCGCATGGCCAGGGCGAGCTGGAACGCGGCATACCCCCAGGTGTGGAACAGGGGGGCACTGATGAGGAACGTGTCGCGGGCCCGGACGGGGATCCGGTCGATGACCGAGACGAGCGGGCCGATGCCTCCGGGGGTGCGACGGGCGGCACCCTTGGGGGCGCCGGTCGTCCCCGAGGTGAGGATGATCGTTCGGCCGGCACGCTCGGGCGGGCGCATCCCGTCACCCTGCCGGCGGAGGTACCCCCCGGCGGCCGCGGAGGCGAGGTCGGCGGCCCCGACCAGCCCGGCCGGGAGGGACGCGGCCCGGGCCGCCTCGGCGAGGTCGTCGTCGTACACCAGCCCGGCGAGGCCATGACGCTCCGCCACGGCCGCCACCTGGCCCCCCGACAGCCCGGCGTTGAGCAGGACGAGGTCGGCCCCGAGGATGCTCGACCCGGCCATCACCGCCAGGGTGCCCACGTGGTTCCTGGCCAGCACGCCGAGTCGGTCCCCCGAACGGAACCCCCGCTCCCACAGTGCCTCAGCTGTGCGTTCGGCCCGGTCGAGCAGTTCCGAGTAGGTGACCTCGCCCTCGGTGTCGTCGATGACCGCCACCGACGAGCCGCTGCGCGCGGCCGCCTGGTGCAGCTCGCCGGCCAGGCCGAGGCCCCAGCGTGCGAGGGCCGCGAGCTGGCCGGCCTGGCGGTGCGGCAGCCCCGGGCCGATGACGCCCCGGCGGGCGAGGGTGACCGCGACGACGAGCGGGTTCATAGCGGCGCCGCCGGTCAGCCGTTACGAGGCGGCGTCGACTTCTTGGCCGCCTTCTTCGCCGTCCTCTTGGTGGCCTTCTTCGCCGTCCTCTTGGCGGCCGGGGGCCGGCGGGTCGTCGGCCCCTTGGCCCGCTTCTCGGCGAGCAGCTCGAAGCCGCGCTCCGGGGTGACCGTCTCAGGGTCGTCGTCCCGGCGCAGCGTCGCGTTGGTCTCACCGTCGGTGACATACGGCCCGAATCGGCCCTCCTTGACGACGACGGGTCGGCCGGACACCGGGTCCGCCCCGAGCTCCTTGAGCGGCGGCTTGGCCGCGGCTCGCCCGCGGGTCTTGGGCTGGGCGTACACCGCGAGGGCCTGCTCGAGCGTGATGTCGAAGAGCTGCTGCTCGGTCTCGATCGACCGCGAGTCGGTGCCCTTCTTGAGGTACGGGCCGTAGCGGCCGTTCTGGGCGGTGATCTCCTCGCCGGACTGGGGGTCCGTCCCGACCACCCGCGGCAGCGACAGGAGCCGCAGCGCGGTGCCGAGGTCGATCGTGGCCAGGTCCATGTCCTTGAACAGGCTGGCCGTCCTCGGTCTGGCCTTGGCCGCCTTCGCCTTGCCACGACCCGCCGGCGCGGCGTCGCCGTCCGGCTCGGGGAGGACCTCGGTGACGTAGGGGCCGTAGCGCCCGGCACGGGCCACGATGTCGTGCCCGGTCGCCGGGTCCTGGCCCAGGACGCGGCCGTCGTCGGCCGCCATCTCGAGCAGCGCCCGGGCCCGGGCGGGGGTCAGCTCGTCGGGTGCGATCTCGTCGGGAACGGTGGCGCGTCGGGGCGCGCCGGCGGGAGGCTCGGCACCGGCATACGCCTCGGAGACCTCGCCGGTCCCCGGGTCGACGCCCGCCGGAACGACCTCCTCGACGTACGGGCCGTACCGGCCGACGCGCACGACGATCCCGTCGCCGAGGTCGACGGTGGAGATGGCCCGGGCGTCGATGTCTCCGAGGTCCTCGACCAGGGTGCGCAGGCCCTCGGCGCTGCTGGCCTCGTCGCCGAAGTAGAACCGGCGCAGCCAGGCTGCCCGGTGCTCCTCGCCGTTGGCGATCCGGTCGAGGTCGGCCTCCATCGACGCGGTGAAGTCGTAGTCGACGAGCCGGGCGAAGTGCTCCTCCATCAGCCGGGTCACCGCGAACGCGAGCCAGCTGGGCACCAGCGCGTTGCCCCGGCTGGTGACGTAGCCGCGGTCCTGGATCGTGCCGATGGTCGACGCGTAGGTCGAGGGGCGCCCGATGCCCCTCTCCTCCATGGCCTTGACAAGGGTGGCCTCGGTGTAGCGCGGCGGCGGCGAGGTCTCGTGTCCCTCGGCCGCCGCACTGACGACGGCGAGCTCGGTGCCCTCGGCGAGCTTGGGCAGGCGCCGCTCCTCGAGCGCCAGGTCCTTCTTGCGCACCGCCTGCTGCTCGTCGCGACCCTCCTCGTACGCCGCGAGGAACCCTCGGAACCTGATGACCGTCCCGGACGCGCTGAGCTCCACCTCGCTGGCGGGAGCGCCGTCCGGGAGGGTGGCCGTCAGCTTGACGGTGGCCGTGGAGCCGCGGGCATCGGCCATCTGCGAGGCGAGGGTGCGCTTCCAGATGAGCTCGTAGAGGGCGAACTCCTCGCCGCGCAGCTCTCCGGCGACCTGGGCAGGGGTGCGGAACCGGTCTCCGGCTGGGCGGATCGCCTCGTGCGCCTCCTGGGCGTTCTTGACCGTCTGCTGGTAGACCCGCGGGGCGTCGGGCACGTAGTCGGCGCCGTACAGGTCGCGGGCCTGCTGGCGAGCGGCCGTCAGCGCCGCGGCCGACAGCGTCGTGCTGTCGGTCCGCATATAGGTGATGTGGCCGTTCTCGTAGAGGCGCTGGGCGACGCGCATGGCGTTCTTGCTCGACAGCCGCAGCTTGCGCGATGCCTCCTGCTGCAGCGTCGACGTCGTGAACGGCGCCGACGGCCGGCGGGTGTAGGGCTTCTCGGTGACCGAGCCCACCCGCACGCCCCCCTCCCGGGGGAGGGCCAGCAGGGCCGCGGCGATCCCCGTGGCGGCGGGCTCGTCCAGCGGGACGGCCTTGTGGTGGGTCATGGTCCCGTCGTCGGCGAAGTCGCGCCCGGTGGCCACCCGGCGCCCGTCGACGGTGCTGAGCCGGGCGGCGAACTGCCGGGACTCGCCGTCAGGGGTGAACTCGCCCTCGACATCCCAGTACGACGCCGCGACGAAGGCCATCCGCTCGCGCTCACGCTCGACGACCAGCCGGGTGGCGACGGACTGGACCCGGCCGGCGGACAGTCCGGCGCGGACCTTGCGCCAGAGCACCGGGGAGACCTCGTAGCCGTAGAGGCGGTCGAGGATCCGGCGGGTCTCCTGGGCATCGACGAGCCGGGTGTCGAGGTCGCGGGTGGAGCTCGCCGCGCGCTGGATCGCCTCCTTGGTGATCTCGTGGAACACCATCCGCTTGACCGGCACGGTCGGCTGGAGCGTCTCGAGCAGGTGCCAGGCGATGGCCTCGCCCTCGCGATCCTCGTCCGTGGCGAGGTAGAGCTCGTCGGCGTTCTTGAGCAGGGCCTTGAGCTCGCGGACCTTCTTCTTCTTGTCCGCATCGACGACGTAGTAGGGGTCGAAGTCGTCCTCGATGTTGACGCCGAACTTGCCGAACGGCCCCTTCTTGATCTCGGCCGGCATCTCCGACGGCGTGGGGATGTCGCGGATGTGGCCCACCGAGGCCTCGACGTCCCAGTCCTTCCCCAGGTAGCCCGCGATCGTCTTCGCCTTGGCCGGCGACTCGACGATGACGAGCTTGCGTCCGGAACCGCTCACTGCTCACCTGCCGTTCTGTTCCGCGTGCAGCGGATTCGTCGCTGCTCCGACGCGGAGTCCGGGACGAACGGTAGCGCCCCGACCTCCGATCGGCACAACGGCCTCTCAGGGCATCTCACGGCACATCGCCCCCGGCGGTCCCGGCAGGGCACCGCGTCGGGCAGCACGGCAGGTCGGTGCCCGACACCGGAGGCCCCGGCCGGCCCACCGGAATAGGCCCTCGTGGCGATATCGTTCACTGTTCAACTACTTCTTCCTGGAGCAACGCACATGTCGATCGACTCTCCTCCCACCGAGGGGCAGGGCAACGTCCCCATGCCGGTCCTGTACCTCAGCCACGGCGCGCCCCCGCTGGCCGACGACGAGCGCTGGCGCGGCGAGCTGGCGAGCTGGGCGGCCGGGCTGCCGCGTCCCGCCAACGTGCTCGTCGTCTCGGCCCACTGGGAGCAGGCCCCCACTGCCGTCTCCGCCACCTCGGGCGACGTCCCCCTCGTCTACGACTTCTACGGGTTCCCCCGGCACTACTACGAGGTGACGTATGCCGCCCCGGGAGCGCCGGCGCTCGCGGCCGACGTCGCCCGGCTGCTCGGCGGTCCAGGGCGGGACGGTCGGCCGGGTGAGCCACTCCACCAGGACCCGTCGCGCGGCCTCGACCACGGCGCCTATGTCCCGCTCGTCGAGATGTACCCCGCGGCCGATGTCCCGGTGCTCCAGCTGTCGATGCCGTCCCTCGAGCCCCGCCGGCTGTTCGCGCTGGGCCGGCGGCTCGCGCCGCTGCGGGCCGCCGGGACACTCATCGTCGGGTCGGGCTTCACGACGCACAACCTGAGGTGGTTCGACCCGGCGGGCGGCGCGGACGGCACACCGCCGACGCCCTCGAGCGAGTTCGACCACTGGGCGGCCGAGACGGTCGCCGCCGGGGACGTCGACTCGCTGCTGGACTTCGCCGACAAGGCTCCGGCGGCCCGCGAGGCGCACCCGCGGACCGAGCACTGGGCACCGCTCTTCGTGGCCCTCGGCGCGGCGGCTGAGACCGGCGTCGCCGGCGAGAGCGTCATCGAGGGCTTCTGGTACGGGCTGTCCAAGCGCTCGTGGCAGTTCGCCTGACGGTGTCGCCGGGGTGCTCGCCGGTGCGCCCGGGTTCCCGGACACCTGCTCGAGCACCCACCCGAGGTACCGCCGCCCAGGGCACCGACGCCCGAGGGCCCGCTCACGCAGAGCGCCCGACGCCGTCGCTGAGCCGGCGGTGGGTCTCGAGCACCTGTCGCATGAGCTCCTCGATGCGCAGCCGGAGCCCGATGAGGTCGATGGCGGGGACGACCTCGCCTTGGAGCGCCAGGGCGAGGCGCCGCAGGTTGTCCTCGCTCACGGCGAGGCCCTGCCGGTGCTGCGAACCGTCGATCTCGACGACGAGGCCGACCTCGTCCCACCGGGCGTCGAGGTAGGTCCGTCCACGGGGGCCGGGCCGCACCACCTGCCGTGACGGATCCGGCAGCCCCCAGCGGCGACACAGCCGAGCGAAGTCGAGCTCTCCCAGCGCGTGGGCCCCGTCCGCGATGTCGGCCACCACCTGGGCGACGAAGGCACGGCGGCACCGTCCCGGGACCGGGTCGACCAGGGGGAGCAGGTGCGCTCCGGTGGCGAGGCGCTGCTGAGCGACCAGGCAGAGGATGAGGGCGGCCTGGCGGTCCGACACCGCCCAGTGGGCGGCCCGTACGGCTGCCAGCGGGTCCGGACCCGCGGGATGCCCACCCCGACGACGTCCGCCGGGCGGGCGTGGCGCAGGTGGTGCACCCGCACCCCGGGGATGCGCCTGGGCTGCCGTCCGGGGGAAGTGAGACATCCACCCGCTCGGCGGCGAAGCCCTGGAGCCCCGCGGCCTGCAGAGCGGACACGCCGTCGGTCGATGCCGAGCGCCCGGAGCTCGGCGCGGCTGACAACGCCGTCATGGATCAGGCCGGCCTCGGCGGCCTGGGACAGCAGCGCCCGTCGGCGCGCGAAGGGTGTCACCCCCCACGAGGCTCCTCATGGTGGCGGCCCCCGGTACAGGCTCACCGCGACCCTGTGGACGGCGGCGGGCATCGACCGCCGCTGTGGACGACCGGTGTTCGCGGATCCGTCCGGAGAACCGGTCCCTTCCGCGAGCACCCGCCGCGCTCAGGGCGAGCGCTGGTATGCCGCGGTCACCAGTGCGACGAAGCGCACAGCCGGGGCCCAAGCAGGGGGTAGGGCTGGCACAGTCGGGTGATGAGCACGACGGCACCGCCCCTCGTCAGCTTCCGCGACCACCTCGACTCGCTCGCCGCGGCGACCGAACGGCTCGCCGCCGCGGCGAGCAGCACCTGGCTGGGGGCCGAGGTCCCCACCTGCCCGCAGTGGTCACTCCTCGACCTCGTGGCCCATGCCGGCATGGTGCAGCGCTGGGCGACAGCAGCCGTCGAGGGGGACCGGGAGACGATGGGCGACGCCGAGCTCATCGCCGAGGAGGGCCGCACCAGCCCCGACCCGCCGGCCTGGCTGCGCGCAGGGGCCGCTCGGCTCGCCGAGGTGCTCGAGGCGGCGGCGGACGACCTCGTGACGCCCGTGTTCCTCAAGGAGGCCCCACCGCCGAAGCGGTTCTGGGCGCGCCGGCAGTGCCACGAGACGACGGTCCATGCTCTCGACGCTCTCGCGGCCCGGTTCGGGCGGCGGCTCGTGCGCGGCGACGTGTGGTTCGGACCCGAGCTGGCCGTCGACGGCGTCGACGAGCTCCTCGTCGGTTTCTGGCAACGCGGTAGGAGTGGGCCGCGGTCCGGCGAGCCGTATGCCGCACTCGTGCGCGCCACGGACGTCGCTGCCGCCTGGCTGCTCGAGGTCGGGCCGGATCGCACCGTCACGACGCGGTTGACGCCTGCTCGGCCGGGCGACGCCGTCACGGGCGATCTGCCCGGAGCCGTCCCGGTCACCCTCGCCGACGCTGCGGGGTGGCCCGGCGCAGCCGTCACCGGCCCCGCGGTCGACCTCTACCTCGCCCTGTGGAACCGTGGTGGCGAGGTCGACGACCCCGAGAACCTGCTCGACGCCTGGCACGCCCAGACCCCGATCACCTGGTCCTGACCCGGACGGCCCCGGCAGTCGCTCACCGCCGACCTGCTCATCCCGCCACCGCTGCAGCCGGGTCCGTCCAGCCCCGCCGCCTGGCTCGTGCTCCAGGCCTTCGCGGCGTCTGCCGGTGGTGCGCCGGAGGCCACCCCGGGACGAGGTCACCAGGGCGAGGTTTCCGAGGTGCTGCAAGGGGGCGGCGAGCTGGGGTACGGCGCGCGGCGAGGGGCGGCATACCGTGGCCGGGTGCAGACCGAACGCCTCGACCTCGCCGACCCGACCCTCCGCGAGTGGACGGCCACCGTCCTCGATGCGGACCCTGACCGCGGGGTGGTGCTCGACCGCTCGGCGTTCTATCCCGGCGGGGGTGGCCAGCCGCCGGACCACGGCGTGTTGCTGTGGGCCGGCGTGCAGAGCCGCGTCGTCGGCTCGAGCAAGGAGGACGGCGAGCAGCGGCTCGTCCTCGCGGAGGGTGACCCGGTCCCTCCGGCCGGGACGCAGCTCCGCGGTGCCGTGGAGGACGAGCGGCGCAGCCTCCTCATGCGGACGCACTCCGGGCTGCACCTGCTCTCGGGCGTCGTGTTCCGCGACTTCGGGTCCCTCGTCACCGGGGGCAACATGGAGCCCGGGACGGCCCGGATGGACTTCGACCTGCCCGAGGTGCCGGCCGGGTTCAAGGAGCGCGTCGAGGCCGCGTGCAACGCCGAGATCGCGGCCGACCGGGCCATCGAGGTGAGCATGCTGCCACGAACGGAGGCCCTGGCGATCCCCGACATCATCCGGACCGCGACCAACCTCCTGCCACCGGACCTGGAGGTCGTCCGGATCGTCGACATCGTCGGTCTGGACACCCAGGCCGACGGTGGCACCCACGTCGGCTCGACGCGCCAGATCGGGCGGATCGACGTCGTCAAGATGGAGAGCAAGGGCCGCGGGTTCCGGCGGCTGCGGGTCCGCGTCGCCGACTGAGGGGTGGCCGTGCGAGGGGCGTGGCCGTGCCAGTGGCAGCGGCGTCTGCCGCGAGGACCCGGCCCGGCGCGGAGGTCAGGAGGCCAGGTGGGTGGCGAAGAAGGCGCCGATCCGCTTCCAGGCGTCCTCGGCCGAGGCCGGCACCGGACCGCCGTGCAGCACCGTCCCGACGACCGGCCGCAGGAACCAGGGGCTGTCGTCGACGTCGTTGAGGAAGGAGTGGCCGGCGTCGGGATACTCCTTGACATCGTTCGGGACCCCCCTGCGCAGCAACGTGTCACGAAGCCGGTCGGCTGCTCCGGCGAGATATCGGTCCCGCCCGCCGTAGCTGGCCACGATGGGGCAGGCCCCCTCGAGGGCCTCGTCCAGCTCGTCCGGCAGCATGCCGTAGTTGACGGCCGACGCCCGATACCCGCGGTTCGCCAGGAGCAGCGCGAACCCGCCGCCCATGCAGAAGCCGAGCACGGCGACGGCCCCCGAGCACCGGGCGTCGGCGAGCAGCCCCGCCCGCGCGGCTGCGAGATCACCGAAGGCGTCACCTTCGCCGCGGCGAAGCGCCCGCATCGTCGATCGGATGCAGCGCGGCATCGACCCCCGGCTGTACAGGTCGGGCGCCAGGGCGAGGTAGCCCAGCGCCGCGACCCGGTCAGCGGCCCGACGCATCGTGTCGGTCAGCCCGAACGCCTCGTGGATGACGACGACGCCAGGCCAGGGCCCCTCCCCCGACGGTTCGGCGAGGTATGCCGTGAGCGTGGCGGAGCTGCCGTGCTCCCCAGCCAGGTAGCCGAGGTCGAGCGTCTGCGTCATGCCGCGACGCTACCGCGGACCCGCCGCCGGCACCGGCTCGCCGCCACCCGGACGGCCACCGGGCGTGCCGGGAGCCCCGGGACCGCCCGGGCCACGCAGGGCCGTGGGGCCACCGGGACCGGCCGGGCCCGCGGCCGCCCCGGCCAGCTCGTCGAGGTCGACCGCGGCCCCCTCGAACTGCGCCGCGTACAGGCGGGCGTAGGCGCCTCCGGCGGCGAGCAGCGCGTCGTGGCTGCCGTGCTCGACGATCTGCCCGTGCTCCATGACGAGGATGACGTCGGCGTCGCGGATCGTGGACAGGCGGTGCGCGATGACGAAGCTCGTCCGGTCGGTCCGCAGGGCGGACATCGCCTTCTGGACCAGCCGCTCCGTCCGGGTGTCCACCGAGCTGGTCGCCTCGTCGAGGATGAGCAGCGCCGGGTCGGACAGGAACGCCCGGGCGATCGTCAGCAGCTGCTTCTCGCCGGCGCTGATGTTGTTCCCCTCGGCGTCGAGCACGGTGTCGTACCCCTTCGGGAGGGAGTGCACGAACCGGTCGACGTAGGTCGCCTCGGCCGCTCGCTGCACCTCCTCGTCACTGGCGCCCGGCTTGCCGTAGGCGATGTTCTCGCGGATGGTGCCACCGAACAGCCAGGTGTCCTGCAGGACCATCCCGATCTCGGAGCGCAGCCCGTGCCGCGTCAGCTGGGTGATGTCGATGCCGTCGAGGGTGATCCGGCCGCCGTCGAGCTCGTAGAACCGCATGATGAGGTTGACGAGCGTCGTCTTTCCGGCGCCCGTCGGGCCGACGATGGCGACCATCTGGCCGGGCTCGACGACGAGGTCGAGGTCCTCGATGAGCCTGCTGTCGGGCTGGTACGAGAAGGATACGTCCTCGAACGCCACCCGCCCGTGCGGGTCCGGGAGGTCGACCGGCTCGAGGTGCTCTGCCCTCTGCTCGTCGGCGTCGAGGACCTCGAAGACCCGCTCGGCCGAGGCGACGCCTGACTGCATGAGGTTGGCCATCGAGGCGACCTGGGTGAGCGGCTGGGTGAACTGGCGCGAGTACTGGATGAACGCCTGGACGTCCCCGAGGCTCATCGTCCCGGAGGCCACCCGCAGGCCGCCGACGACGGCGATCGCGACGTAGTTGAGGTTCCCGATGAACATCATCGTCGGCATGATGATGCCGCTGATGAACTGCGCGCCGAACCCCGCGGCATACAGCTCCTCGTTCTTGACCTCGAACTCCGCCTCGGCAGCATGCTTACGGCCGAACACCTTGACGAGCTGGTGCCCGGTGAAGGTCTCCTCGATCACCGCGTTGAGGTCCCCGGTGCTCTTCCACTGCTGGATGAACTTCTTCTGGGACCGTCTGCCGATGATCGTCGTGACGAAGACGGACAGCGGGATGGTCACGAGGGCGATGACCGCCAGCAGCGGGGAGATGACGAACATCATCGTCACCATGGCCACGACCGTGAGGAGCGAGGTCACCAGCTGGCTGAGGGTCTGCTGGAGGCTCTGGGCGATGTTGTCGATGTCGTTGGTGACCCGGCTCAGCAGCTCGCCGCGCGGCTGGTTGTCGAAGTAGGGCAGCGGCAGCCGGTGCAGCTTGTCCTCGACGTCGCGGCGCAGCCGGAAGATCGACCGGTTGACGACCCCGGTGAGCAGGTATGCCTGCATCCAGCCGAGGACGGCGGCGGCGACGTAGATGACGAGCACGATGAGCAGGACGTGGCCGACGGCCGTGAAGTCGACGCCGAGGCCGGGCCGTACATGGTCCATCGCCGCGAGCATGTCGGCCACCCGGCTCTGCCCCGAGGCCCGCAGGCCCGCGACGGCCTGGGACTGGGTCACGCCGGAGGGAATCTGCTTGCTGAAGAGCCCGGCGAAGATGAGGTTCGTCGCGCGGGCGAGGATCTTCGGCCCGATGGCGTTGAGCACGACGCTGGTGACCGCGAGGACGAGCACGGCGACGAGACCCGCGCGCTCGGGGCTCAGGGTGCGCAGCAGCCGCCGTGCCGACGGGCCGAAGTTCTGGGACTTCTCGGCGGGCATGCCCATCCGCATGTGCGGAGGGCCGGCCGCCGCCCGGGCACCCGGGCCCCGCCGGGCCTCGGCGGCCTTCTCCTCCGCGGTCTTGATGCCCTCGCTCATGCCGCCTCCTCCGTGGCCTGCTGGGACTCGACGATCTCCCGGTACGTCGGACACGTCTCGACCAGGTCGTGGTGCCTGCCGACGCCGACGATGGCGCCGTCGTCGAGGACCACGATCTGGTCGGCCTCGGCGATCGTCGAGACGCGCTGAGCGACGACGATGATCGTCGCGCCACGGGTCTCGGGGACCAGGGCCCGGCGCAGCCGGGCGTCGGTGGACAGGTCGAGGGCCGAGAACGAGTCGTCGAAGAGGAAGATCTGCGGCCGACGGACCAGCGCCCTCGCGATGGCGAGGCGCTGGCGCTGGCCGCCGGAGACGTTGGTGCCGCCCTGCGCGATCGTCGCGTCGAGGCCACCGGCCATCTCGGCGACGAACTCGGCCCCCTGCGCCACGGTGAGCGCATGCCAGAGGTCGGCGTCGGTGGCGTCGGGGTTGCCGTACCGCAGGTTGGATGCGACGGTCCCGGAGAACAGGTACGGCTGCTGCGGGACCAGGCCCACGTGCGCCCACAGGTCCTCGAGTGCCGCCTCACGGATGTCGATGCCCTCGATCCGGATCGACCCACCGGTCACGTCGTAGAGCCGCGGGATGAGCCCGACCAGGGTCGTCTTGCCCGATCCGGTCGAGCCGATGATCGCGGTCGTCTCACCCGGCCGCGCCGTGAACGTCACGTCGTGCAGCACGGCCGTCTCGGCGCCCGGGTAGGCGAACTCGACGTGGTCGAACTCCACCGTCGCGCCCCCGGCCCCGATGGCCACGGGTGTGGCCGCCTCGTGGACGCTGCCCTCGGTGTCGAGGACCTCCATGATGCGTCCGGCCGAGACGGTCGCTCGGGGGATCATCATCGACATGAAGGTCGCCATCATCACCGACATGAGGATCTGCATGAGGTAGGACATGAAGGCGGTCAGGGCGCCGATCTGCATCTCCCCCGAGTCGATCCGGGCCGCACCGAACCACAGCACGGCAACGGTCGACGCGTTGAGCACGACCATGACGATGGGGAAGGCCAGCGCCATGAGCCGGCCGACGGCGATGGCGGCTCCGGTGTAGTCGGAGTTGACCTCGCCGAAGCGCTGCCGCTCGGTGTCCTCGCGGACGAACGCCCGAACGACGCGGACCCCGGTGATCTGCTCGCGCATCACCCGGTTCACCGAGTCGACGGCCCGCTGCATCCGGCGGAAGTTGGGGATCATCCGGCGGATGATGAGCGAGACCGAGATGGCCAGAACGGGCACGGCGACGGCGACGAGCCAGGACAGCCCGACGTCCTCGCGCAGGGCCATGAAGATGCCCCCGATCATCATCATCGGCGCCGAGACCATGAGGGCCAGACCCATGTAGAGGACCAGCTGGACCTGCTGGACGTCATTGGTGCTGCGCGAGATCAGGGTCGGCGCCCCGAACCTGGACACCTCCTGGGCGCTGAACTCACCGACCCGGTGGAACACCGAGCGACGCAGGTCCCGCGCCGTGCCGGCGGACGTCCGCGACGCGAGGTACGTGGCGGTGATCGTCGCCGCGATCTGGAGGAGCGATACCCCGAGCATCCAGGCCCCGGTGTGCACGATGTAGCTCGTATCGCCCTTGGCGACACCCTGGTCGATGATCTGGCCGTTCAGGCTGGGCAGGTACAGCGAGCCGATGGTGCCGATGAGCTGGAGGACGAGGAGGGGGTAGATCACCGAACGGTAGGCGCCGAGGTGTCGGCGTAGGAGAGCGACGAGCATCGGTCAGGATCCTTCGCGGGTGGCGGTGCGGTCTGTAGGGGTGTCCCGGACGAGGGCGCCGAGCAGCAGTGCGTCGACGATCTCGTCGGCGGTGAGCAGTCGGTGGTCGGTGATCTGCGGGTGGCTGCCCGAGAAGGCGAGCAGCCGGATGAGGCGGACCAGGTGATCCGCGGGGACGGCGAGCTGGTCGCTGTCCCCGCCGATGATGTCGAGCAGCTCGTCGCGCAGGTCGAGCCGCCAGTCGTGCTCCCCCGCCCCTGGCGGGCGGTGCCGGTGGGCCTCGGGAGGCTGGACCATCCCGACGGCCGCGAGGAGCGTGAAGATCTCGGTGAACCGCTCCTGGATGGCCGCGACCGCGTCGACCAGTCGCGCGCGCAGCGGGCGGGAGCGCTCGACCGCGCGCAGCCGCTCGATGATCGCGCCCGGCGCGAAGGCGGTGTGCAGCGCCTCATGGACGAGCTCGTCCTTGGTGGCGAAGACCCGGAAGATCGTCCCCTCGGCAACGCCCGCGGCGGCCGCGATGTCGCGGGTGCTCACCGAGAGGCCGTGCTCGCGCAGCAGGGGGAGCGTGGCCTGCACGAGGGTGGCCCGCCGGTCTTCGGCGGACATGGCGGGGGCTCGAGGAGTCACCCGACCACCTTATGTGAGTGAGCACTCACTCACAAGTGGTGGGTCGGCAACCTCACCGGACGAGCAGGCCGTCCTTGCCGGCCTCCCGGACGAACGCGGCGATCTCCGCAGCCACCTGTGCCGTGTCGAGGTCGAGGATCCCGGCGATGGCGGCGGCCGCCTGCCGCGCGGTGAGCTCCCCGTCGGTGACCGAGGCGAACGCTGCGGTCACCGTGGTCATCGCCAGGTGCCGACGCAGCCCACCGCCCTGGCGAAGGAGGATGACCGTCGGGTCGGCGGCACCGGGCATCGTGTGGCGCTCCTCGTGGACGTCGGACCCGCACCGCCACGCGATGTCGAGCACGGCGTCGTCATCGTGCTCGGCGAACCAGGTCCGGGCCCGCAGGCCCGCCAGAACGGCGGCTCCCATGGGGTTCTGGACCGGCCAGCTCACCTCGTCGAGCTCGACGAAGGGGTCGCGCCGCCTCGCCGGCCGCTGCAAGGTGATGACGCCGAACCCGATGGACTCCACGTCGCGCGCCTCGAAGTCGTCGAGCCACGCGGCATACATGCCGTCGAACTCGGCGGTCCCCGGGTGCTGGCCACCGTCGCGCGACCACGTCTCCGCATACTCGGCGGGGTCCTGCACCTCGCGCTGGACCACCCAGGCGTCCAGGCCGGTCCCCGCGATCCACGAGCCGACCCGGTCGGTCCAGCTGGTCCCGCGGGGCACCTCCCAGTTGCCGAGGAACTGGGCGATCCCCCCCGGTTCCAGGTGGTCGCCGATGGACTGCACCAGGTCGGCCACCACGGCGTCCCCGGCGCCTCCGGCATCGCGGTACTCGAAGAGCGGCACCACGCCGGAGCGCGGCGTGATGACGAAAGGGGGGTTGCTCACAATGAGGTCGAACCGCTGTCCCGCAACGGGCGCCAGCATCGAGCCCTCGAGAACGCGCCAGTCCACCTGGTTGAGCGCGGCGTTGAACCGGGCGAACCCCAGGGCGCGCTGCGACAGGTCGGTGACGGTGACCGACTCGGCGTGCGCCCCGAGATGCAGCGCCTGGACGCCGCATCCGGTTCCGACGTCCAGCGCCCTGGCCACCGGTGGACGGGGGGTCCAGCAGGCCAACGTCGTCGAGGCACCGCCGATACCCAGGACGTGCTCCGGTGCCAGCGGGCGTCCCGTCGCGAGCTCGGCGAGGTCCGAGGCGATCCACCAGGCCTGGTCGTCGGCGGCGTATGGCCGCAGGTCCACCAGGGCGGTCACCCCGTCGCCCTCCTGGGCCACCAGGCCCAAGGCGATGGCGCCGTCGACCCCGAGGCTGGGAAGGGCGGCCTGTGCCTCGGCGGCATCGACCGGGTCGCCGAGGGTGAACAGCCGGATCAGCGTGGCACCGGGCTGGTCCGACGACGCCGTCACCCGCTGCGCCGGCAGGGCCTGCTCGCGGCCCAGGGCGGCGGTGGCGAGCGGGCCGAGCAGTGCGGTCACGTCATCGACGGTGAACCGCGAGGCCGTCAGGTCGGCGCGTAGCCGGCCGATCAGCTCCGGGTCGATGCGGGGCGGGTTCGCGTTCATCACTGCGAGCGTATGCCGTTCCCTCTCCCCGGGCGTCGCCGGACCGCACGCCGCCGCTCAGGAGCTCCCCGCGCCCTTGGCGGTGGACTTCGTGGCGGCCCGCGCCGGCGCCTTCGTTGCAGTCGCCTTCGCCGCGGTCTTCTTGCCCGCCTGGCCGCCGGATCGGCGGCCCGCACCGGCACCGGAGCGCGTCGGCGCCAGCCGCACCAGGGCGGCGCCCGAGCCACTCCCGGCAGCCTTCGTCTCGAGGTACGGCTGCGCCCGCACCAGGGTGCTCAGCTTGCCGAAGCCGTAGTTGCGGGGGTCGAAGGACGCGGTGCTGTTGGAGAGGTAGTTGCCCATGGCCGACAGGTCCGTCCAGCCGTCGTCCTGAGAGGTGCTCTCGACGGCCTTGGCGAGCAGCCGGCGCAGCTCGGGAAGCGAGGACTGGCCGTCGGCGTCGTCAGCGACCGGCTGCTGCGCCTCGGGCAGCCCCGGTGCCGCGTCCGCCCGGCTCTGGCCGTCCGCCGGGCGGTCGGCGCCCGACAGCACCTCGAGATAGATGAACCGGTCGCAGGCGCTGACGAAGGACACCGGCGTCTTGCGCTGTCCCAGACCGAACACCGTCTTGCCGGACTCGCGCAGCCGGGTCGCCAGCCGGGTGAAGTCGCTGTCGCTGGAGACGATGGCGAAGGCGTCGAGCTTGTCGGAGTAGAGCAGGTCCATCGCGTCGATGATGAGGGCCGAGTCGGTCGAGTTCTTGCCCCGCGTGTAGGCGAACTGCTGGATCGGGGTGATCGCGCTCCGGTTGAGCTCGCCCTTCCACCCAGCCAGCTGGGTCGTCGTCCAGTCCCCGTAGGCGCGCTTGACCGTTGCCACCCCGTACTTGGCGATCTCCTCGAGCAGGTCCCGCGCATGGCTGGCGGCGGTGTTGTCGGCGTCGATGAGCACTGCGATGCGGGAGTGGCCTTCGGTGGGCACCAGCGCTCCGTTCCGTCGAGGGTGTAGCGCCAGCATACGGATGGCCGGCCCGGCGTACGCCGGGCGGCCGGGCCCCGAGGGGACCGGCCGTCCGGAACATGCGGACGTCGGCCTAGGCCGAGGCGACCTCTTCGGTCTCCGACGCGCTGTCGCCCGCCGCCAGGTCCACACCGATGGCGAGGTCGCGGCTCTTGGAGACGGCGACCGCGCCGATGACGATGACCAGGGCCAGCGCGGCGATCCCGTAGCGTACGGCGGCGTTGGCGCCGGACCCGAGGGTCAGCGTGACGATGGCCGGTGCGATCAGGACCGAGACGAGGTTCATCACCTTGATGAGCGGGTTGATCGCTGGACCTGCGGTGTCCTTGAAGGGGTCGCCGACGGTGTCCCCGATGACGGTCGCCGCGTGGGCGGCGGAGCCCTTGCCGCCGAAGTGGCCGTCCTCGACGATCTTCTTCGCGTTGTCCCACGACCCACCGGAGTTGGCGAGGAACACCGCCATGAGCGCCCCGGCACCGATCGCACCGGCGAGGAAGCCGGCCAGCGGGCCGATGCCCAGACCGAACCCCACGGCCACGGGCATGAGGGCCGCCAGCAGGCCGGGGGTGGCCAGCTCGCGCAGCGAGTCCTTGGTGCAGATGTCGACGACCTTGCCGTACTCCGGCTTGGTCGTGCCTTCCATGATCCCGGGGATCTCGCGGAACTGCCGGCGGACCTCGAACACGATGGCCCCGGCCGCGCGGGTCACCGCGTTGATGGCCAGTCCGGAGAAGAGGAACACGACGGCCGCGCCGATCATCAGGCCGACCAGTGTGCTCGGCGTGACGATATCGGTGCTGAACGCCAGCTGGGTCCGGGCCGAGGGGTTCGTGGTCGAGCCGGCGAGAGCCTTGATCGCCTCGGTCCGCCACGCGTCGGTGTAGGAGCCGAACAGCGCGGTTGCGGCGAGCACGGCGGTGGCGATGGCGATGCCCTTGGTGATGGCCTTGGTCGTGTTGCCGACGGCGTCGAGCTCGGTGAGCACCTTGGCGCCCTCGACGTCGACGTCACCGGACATCTCGGCGATGCCCTGGGCGTTGTCCGAGACCGGGCCGAAGGTGTCCATCGCGACGATGACGCCGACCGTCGTCAGCAGGCCACAGCCGGCGAGGGCGACGAGGAACAGTGCCAGAGCCGTCGACCCGCCACCGAGGAGGAACGCGAGGTAGACCGCGCCGCCGATGATGACCGCGGTGTAGACCGCAGACTCCAGGCCGACCCCGATCCCGGAGAGGACCACGGTCGCGGCACCGGTCAGCGAGGTCCGGGCGACGTCGCGCGTCGGCCGGCTCTCGGTCCCGGTGAAGTGTCCGGTGAGCCAGAGGATGACGCCCGCGAGGACGATCCCGATGAGGACGGCGAGGAACGCGGTCACTCGCGGGTTGCCGGTGAGCACGCTGACGGTCTGGTCCGTCGTGCCGAGCCCGGAGAACGTCGACGGCAGGTAGGCGAAGGCGGCGACGCCGGCCAGGACCGCGGAGATCACGGCCGCGATGTAGAAGCCCCGGTTGATCGCCTTGAGCGGGTTCTCGCCGCCGCGGGCCTTGGTGATGAAGACGCCGAGCAGGGCGGTGAGGGCCCCGATGGCCGGGACGATGAGCGGGAAGACCAGGCCGTACTCGCCGAACGCCGCAGAGCCGAGGATGAGGGCGGCCACCAGGGTGACGGCATACGACTCGAACAGGTCGGCAGCCATGCCCGCGCAGTCGCCGACGTTGTCGCCGACGTTGTCGGCGATCGTCGCAGCGTTGCGAGGGTCGTCCTCCGGGATGCCGGCCTCGACCTTGCCGACGAGGTCGGCGCCGACGTCGGCGGCCTTGGTGAAGATGCCGCCGCCGACCCGCATGAACATCGCGAGCAGTGCGGCGCCGAAGCCGAAGCCCTCGAGAACCTTGGGTGCGTCACCCTTGTAGATCAGCACGACGATGGAGGCACCGAGCAGGCCGAGACCGACCGTCGCCATCCCCACGACGCCACCGGTGCGGAAGGCGATCCTCATGCCCTCGTCCCTGTTGGCACTACGGGCGGCCGACGCGACCCGGACGTTGGCCTTGACCGCGAGGCTCATGCCGAGATACCCGATGGAGGCGGAGAAGAGGGCTCCCAGGACGAAGAACCCGGACCGGCCCCACCGCACGCCGGCGGTATCCGCCGGCAGCACCAGGAGCAGGCCGAAGACGAGGACGACGAAGATGCTCAGGGTCTTGAACTGGCGGGCCAGGTACGCCTGGGCGCCCTCCTCGACCGCCGCACCGATCTCGCGCATCTTGTCGGTACCGGAGTCGGCTGCGAGGACCTGTCGACGGAAGACGAAGCCCATGACCAGGGCGATGACAGCGATGACCGCCACCGTGACGACCAGGGTGAGGTTCGCTCCGGTGAGACCAAGGGCAGAGCTCGTCGCTGCTGGCGCGAGCGCGTGGGCCATTCCATCCTCCTTGATGATGTCGACGCCCCGATGTGGGTCGTGAGGTCGGGCGCGATGAGGACGTTACCCGGTCAGGGGGTACCGGCGTCCTGTGAGAACGCTTGCACCACGCGACCGTGGTGGCGACGTGACAGGTTTCACGCTCAGCGGTCGCCGGGGGGCGGCATACGGGCGCTCGCCGGGGTCGGTCGGTCGGTGGCCGGTCGACCCGCCGGTCCGCGGACGGCCCCGGCCCGGACGGCGCACGGCAGGTCAGCCGGCGAGGGCGGCGTCGACGCTGGCGTGGATGGCGAAGACCTTGTCGAGCCCGGTGATCCGGAAGACCCGCAGGATCCGCTCGTTGCTGCACACGATCCGCAACCAGCCGGACTGGTTGCGGACGAGCTTGAGCCGGCCGACGAGGACTCCCAGGCCGGTGGAGTCGAGGAAGTCGACCTTGTCCAGATCGACGACGAGGCGCGAGTGCCCGGCAGCGATCTGGGCGTCGAGAGCCGCACGGAGCTGGGGCGCGGTGTAGACATCGACCTCGCCGCCGACCATCACGACGACCGAGCCGTCGCGCTCGCTCGACACGACGTTGAGTTCCACCATCGCTCCTAGCATCACGTACCCACGAGCCCCGGCCGGGATGGCCATGCGCTACGAGATGGGACCGACGGAGCCGTCCCCACTGCGCACTACCGTAGCCAACGTGTCCAGATCCGCCACGCAGAGGGGCGGCGCGTCCATCGACCCGGGCTCGATGCTCGAGCTGCTGGTGTCGCGGGGCCGGTCCTCGCGGCTGCGGCACGTCGAGCGGATACCGGCCCGGGAGCCCCGGTACGCGCCGTGGCCCGACTGGGCGGCGCCGCCGGTCCGGGCCGCGTTCCTCGGACAGGGGATCGACGCCCTGTGGTCGCACCAGCGCCAGGCCGCGGACCTCGCCCATGGCGGAACCGACGTCGTCATGTCGACCGGCACGGCCTCCGGCAAGAGCCTGGGCTACCTCGTGCCGGTGCTCTCCGACCTCGTCGACGGGTCGGACGCTCCCACCGGCCGCGGCGCCACAGCCCTCTACCTCTCTCCCACCAAGGCGCTCGCCGCTGACCAGCTCGCCCGGGTCGCGGCCTTGGCCGTGCCCGGCGTGCGCTCGGCGACCTATGACGGCGACACCCCGCCAGAGGAGCGGCGGTGGATCCGGGACCACGCCCAGCTCGTGCTGACCAACCCCGACCTGGTCCACCACTCCCTCCTGCCGGCGCACCGCCGCTGGGCGCCGTTCCTGCGGGCCCTGCGCTATGTCGTCATCGACGAGTGCCACGTCTACCGCGGGGTCTTCGGGTCGCACGTCGCCTTGCTGCTGCGGCGGCTGCGGCGGGTCGCCGCCCGCTACGGGGCCCATCCCACGTTCATCCTGGCCTCCGCCACGGTGGCCGCCCCCGCCGACCATGCCGGACGCCTCGTCGGTATGCCGGTGACACCGGTCGAGGCGGACGGCTCGCCGCGCGAGGCCCTCACCTTCGCCCTGTGGGAACCCGACCTGGCGGGGGCCACCCGGCGTTCGGCGACGACCGAGGCGGCCGAGCTGCTCGCCGAGCTGGTCTCGGCCGGTGTGCAGACCGTCGCGTTCGCTCGCAGCCGGTCCGGGGTCGAGGCACTGGCCGCGAACGCGCGACGCCGCCTCGACGGGACGAGCCCAGCGCTGGCCGGCGCGGTGGCGGCATACCGCGGTGGCTACCTGCCCGAGGAGCGGCGCGTGCTGGAGCGCGGGTTCCGCGACGGGACCCTACGCGGGCTGGCCGCCACGAACGCGCTGGAGCTCGGCGTCGACATCAGCGGCCTCGACGCCGTGCTGATGGCCGGATGGCCGGGCCGGCTGGCGAGTCTGTGGCAACAGGCCGGGCGCGCCGGGCGCTCGGGCGCCGAGTCGCTCGCGGTGCTCGTGGCGGCCGACGACCCGCTCGACACCTACCTGGTGAACCACCCGGAGGCGATCTTCGCCGCACCCGTCGAGGTGACCGTGGTGGACGCGGAGAACCCGCACGTCCTCGGGCCGCACCTCGCGGCGGCGGCGGCCGAGCTGCCGCTCACCGAGGAGGACCTGGCACTGTTCGGACCCACCGCCCGCGGGCTCCTCGACGCGCTCGTCGGCCGGGGGATCCTGCGCCGGCGCCCCGCCGGATGGTACTGGGCGAGATCGGACCGGCCGGGCGACCACCTCTCGCTGCGCGGGGCCGGCGAGGTGGTCGCGATCGTCGAGGCCCGCACCGGCCGCGTCATCGGGACGGTCGACGCGGCCTCGGCCCACTCCCAGGTCCACACCGGTGCGGTGCACGTTCACCAGGGCGAGACCTGGGTCGTCGCCGAGCTCGACCTCGAGGCGGGCTCGGCGAGCGTGGTCCGCGGAGACCCCGGCTGGACGACGCAGGCCCAGTCGGTGAGCGAGTTCGCCGTGGTCGCCACGGAGCGGCAGATGCGCTGGGGTCCGGTCGGGGTGAGCTACGGGTCCGTCCGGGTGAGCGGGCGGGTTGTCTCGTTCCTGCGGCGGCTCCCGTCCGGCGAGGTCATCGGGACCCACCCGCTCGACCTGCCCGAGCGCTCGCTGACCACCCGGGCGGTGTGGTGGACGATGCCACCGGAGTCGCTGGAGGCGGCCGGGGTGGGCGGGTCCTCGGTTCCCGGCGCCGCGCACGCCGCCGAGCACGCCGCCATCGGGATGATGCCGCTGGTGGCGACCTCCGACCGGTGGGACATCGGCGGGGTCTCGACGGCGTGCCACCCGGACACCGGGCTGCCGACGATCATGGTCTACGACGGCTACCCGGGCGGGGCCGGGTTCGCCGCGCGGGCGTATGCCGCGTTCGGCACCTGGCTGCAGGCCACCCGGGACGCCGTGGCCGGGTGCGAGTGCGCCGCGGGCTGTCCGTCCTGCGTGCACTCCCCCAAGTGCGGGAACGGGAACGAGCCGCTCGACAAGACCGGCGCGGTGGCGCTGCTCGACCTCGTGCTCGCCTCGCGGCCCAGGACGAGCGAGGAGGCGAGGCAGCCCGCGCCCGATACCGGGTAGGACCTCCGTGGCCTCAGCCGTCTGCCCGACGGCGCGCCCTCCGGCCGCGGTCGTCCGGCGCCCGTCGCAGTGAGGGGCAGCGGGGCGAGAGGTTAGGCTGGCACATGGTCGTCCTGGGTCTGCTCATCGTTCTGATCGCCATCGGCGTCGGCGCCGCCCTCTACATCGGTGCCGCATCCCTGCACGGCACCTTCACCTTCGACGTGGTCGGCGCACAGATCAGCACGAACCCTGTGGGGCTGACCCTGGCGGGCGCCCTCGTGGTCCTCCTGCTCTGGCTCGGCTGGTCGCTCCTGCGGCTCGGCACGCGGCGGTCCACCCGCCGGCGCCGGGCCGCCAAGGAGGCCGAGCGCCAGGCGGAGGTGGAGCGCGACGAGGCCGAACGGCGACAGCAGGAGGAGCACGTCCGCCGAGAGGAGGAGACCCAGGCCCTGCGCCAGGAGGCCCAGTCGCGGGTCGATGAGCAGCATCTCGCCACCGAGACGGCCCGCCAGCGTGCGCAGGTCGCCGAGGACGAGCTGCGGCGGCAGGGGGAGTCCTCCGCGTCGACGCCACCGGGCGAAGGTCAGCCACCCGCCTGACCTTCTTCGCGGCCGCGTCGTGGGCGTGATGCGGAGGGGCGTGATGCGGAGGGGCGGCGGCCCTGGCGGCGTGGCGGCGGCCCTGGCGGCGTGGCGTCGCCCCCGGGCGTTGCGGCGGTGGCGTTGCGATGGGGTCCTCCGCCGCCCCGGTGGCTCGCTCACGGCGGGGCCGCCTCACGGTTCGGCCCCTCCCGCGGGGCCGGCCCGGGCAGCCGCAGCCGCATGGCCCGGCGCCCCCGGGATGGGGACCATCAGGTCGACGGCGACGCTGACCAGGACCGTGCCGCCGGCGCTCACCACACAGGTCGTCAGCGCCGCCCCATTCGCCGCTGCGGTCCGGCGAGCCGCGCGGCAGGCGGCGTCGCCGGTCCAGCGCCCAGCTGGGCCGGCCCGGCCGGCACCGTCCTGCGCGGCGGCGACTGCGCCGGCCAGGGCGGCCAGGTCGGCGGCAGCCCGGGCCCGGTGCGCACAGACCATGGCCGAGGCCAGCCAGAGTGCGCTGACCGTCACGGCGACGAGTAGCCCGGCCAGGGCCACGGCGAGCACCGAGCCGGACCCGGCCTCCGGACCGGCCGCGCACGGCCGTGGGCCCCGGCGGACCCCCACCGTGGCCACGGTCATGGAGAGCGCCCCACCGGCCCAGCGACGGGGGCCGCGGGTCCGATCGGCATGGTCTCCAGGACCGCGGAAGCGCTGGCCGACGGCGGTGTCCGCACCCCCAGCCAGCGCAGCGGGGCGGGCACCCGGCTCGTGACGGCCACCCTCGCCCAGCCGCGGGAGACCGTGGTGCTCACTCGCGCGCCGTCCGGTCCGGCCCGGGCCGCCTCGGCCCGCACCACTGCCGCCGGCTCCCCCCGGGCCAGAAGCCGGACCGCCGACCGCGCGGCGTCGACGCAGCGGAGCTGCTCGGTCCCCCAGGACACGGCTGCCAGGCACACAGCCAGCAGCAGCGCGACGACCGGCATGGTCAGGGCCAGCTCAGCGGTGGCCATGCCGCGCTCCGGCTCCCCGGCCGACGCCCGTCTGCCGGCGATTCTCACGACCCGGTACGCAGCGCGTTGACGATGATGCTCATCAGGGCCGACTTGACCGGGCCCGACTTTACGACGGCCAACAGCAGCGCAGCGAACGCCACAGCGGCCACCGTCCCCACGGCATACTCCGCGGTCGTCATCCCGGCCTCGCCCGTCTGCCGCAACACCGACCAGAGCCGCCGGCAGCGTTGGCGCACGACATGTCTCATCTGACCTCCCCTCGACAGGGCGGCCCGACGGGCCGCCTCCTCTCAACCTTCGCCACCGGGTGGGAGGTGGCGACAGAGGCGGCAGCCGATCTGTGGACGGCCACCCATCGGTGTGCAGGGGTGTGGACGGGGCCGCGCCGGTCCGGGTCGCAACGGTCCCGGTGGCGCCGGTCCGAGCCGCGCCGGTTCGAGTCGCGCCGGTTCGAGCCGCACCGGTTCGAGTCGCGCCGGTTCGAGTCGCGCCGGTCCGCCCCGGTGACCGACGACTCCACCCGCCGCGGGGCTCAGCTCGTCGACGACAGCCGGCGCACGCGGTCGCGGAGCTCGGCGACCGCCGCGGGGCCCCCGTCGGTGAGGGTGTTGGCCAACCCGAGCCGATCACCGAACTCGGGGGCCGTGTCGGCGGATGCGTGACCGTAGACGTGGCTGACCCGGATGCCGTACTTGCGCTGGAGCATGCCGACCAGGAGCACGAGATCCCGGGCCTGGCGGGTCCGACCGAAGATCTGTCGGTCTGCCCACGCCGACGAGCACCCGTGCGTCGACTGCACGACCTCGAGGCCGATGGGGTGGTCGTCGGCCCGACGGCGTTCCGGCACATCACGGTGGTCGGGACCAGCTGGTAGACCGTGCCGTCCTGGCCGACGACGAAGTGCGCACACACCCAGAGCCGGGCGCGCTGCGGTGGAGTCGGCGGTGCCCTTCGTCGCGTGCGCCGGGGCCGGCCGGCCCGGGCGATGAGCACGCTCGCCGGCACGGCCCCGAGAAGGCCCCCGAACGCCAGCCGGCCACGGGTCACCACCGTCGTCCATCAGGGCGCACGGCCCCAGCGTGGGAGCCCCGCGCCGAGCGCCCCCGGCGGCCGGACCCGGTCCCCACACCGGCTCACCCGGCCAGCGTGCCCACCAGCTGGAGCACCACCGGGACGATCGTCGTTGCGACGAACCCCGGCAGGAAGGCCAGGCCGAGGGGTAGCACCAGCACGACGCCCGCTCTCTCCACGGCGGTCTCGACCCTGCGGTCCTCGCCCTCGCGCAGTCGTCGGGCGGCCGCCTCCACCAGCTCCGCCGGGCTCACTCCGGCCTCGACCGCCGCCCGCCACGCGTGCGCCACGGGCCGCCACGTTGCTCCGACGTGTGACCAGGCCGCCTCGGGCGCCTCGCCCCACCGGTGGGCCGCCGCGACGACGAAGAGATCACCACCGACTGCTCCACCCACCCTGGCCGCCACGACCTCGAGGGCCTCGACGGGTCCGAGTCCGGCCCGCAGAACCATGGCGAGCAGGGTGGCGGCGTCGGCCGCGTCGTAGACCGTCGCGCACCGCTGCCCGGCTCCGGCTCGGCGCGAGCCGGTCGCCTGCCTGCGCCGCGACGGCCAGGTGGGCCAGGCGACCAGGGCCGCGCCCGCGGCGAGTCCGGCCGCGACCGCCACCCCGGTCCCGTCCGTCACGTCCGTCGCCGCCCGCCCACGAACCCCGGCGCAGACGTCATGACCGAAGTCCGCGTGGCCGGCCGGCCCGGTCGAGGATGCCGCGGGACCACCGCCACCCGGCCAGGGTCAGCATCAGACCGAGACCGGAGGAGGCGAGGGCCGGCGGGCTGCCATAGAGCGTTCCGAGTGGTATGCCGAGGACCAGGCCCACCACCGGGCCGGTCGCCGGCAGCAGCGACAGGAGCCACATCGAGGCCCGCGGACCGGCGAGGACGACCTGTCGGCGGGCGGCGGCGGTCCCCCGGTCGCGGAGGACCCGGGCTGCGGTCCGGGTGGCGGCCCCGGCCGGGGCACCGAGATCGTCGGTCAGCGACCACGCCTGCCCGAGGAAGGTCAGCTGCCCACCGGCACGGGAGGTCCGAGCGGCTGCGGCCACCGCCGCGCCGACGCCCGTTCCGGTCTCGTCGGCGGCGTGCAGGGCTCGGTCCAGAGCCAGGCCGGCAACGTCCGGAACGGCGGTGCCGTCGTCTCCGCCGGCCGGCTGCAGCGCCAGCCGAGCAGCCTGGGCCGGAGCAAGGCCGGCGTCGAGCGCAGCGGCCGCCAGCTCGGCGAACTCCGCCACCCATCCCTCCGGTGTGCCTGTCCGTCCACGGGCCGAACGCCACCACCGGCCTCGCCAGGCCGCTGCGGCAGACCCGCCAGCCGGCGGCGAGGGTCGCCCCGCCAGGCTCAGCGCACCGCCCGAACGCCGCGACCCCTCGTGGACCGGATCGGCACCGAGCCGGTCAGGGCGCGTGGTCGGCCAGAGCAGCACCGCGCCACCGAGCAGGCCGGCGGCCATGGCCCACCACAGCGTCATGGTCGGCCACCGGCCAGCAGGGCAGACAGCGCGGCCCAGCCCGGACCGGGGCACGGGGGCCCGCCGGGATGCTGCGAGAGGGTGGTCGCGATGTCGACGTCGACCTGGCCGCCGGGGAGGCTCCGAGTCACCCCGATCTCGGCCACGCGCCGCCGCGTGCCGGACCGCCGCAGCTGGATGACCACCCGGACGGCGCCACGCAGCTGGGCATGGACCGCGTCGCGGGGCATACCGGCCAGGGCGCCAAGGGCTTCGAACCGGGCAGGGACCTCCTCTACACGGTTGGCATGCAGGGTGCCGCAGCCGCCCTCGTGCCCGGTGTTGAGGGCCGCCAGCATCTCCCTGACCTCCGGGCCGCGAACCTCCCCGACGACGAGCCGGTCCGGCCGCATGCGCAGGGCCTGCCGCACCAGGTCGACCATCGACACGGCACCGACGCCCTCGACATTGGGGGACCGGCCCTGGAGGCGCACGACATGCGGGTGGTCCGGCGCGAGCTCACGGACGTCTTCGACGATGACGATGCGCTCCGTCGGGGCGCACTCGGCGAGGAGCGCACCGAGCAGGGTGGTCTTGCCGGCACCCGTCCCGCCGGTCACGACGAACGCCACCCGCGCCGCGACCAGCGACCGGAGCAGGTCGGCCGTGGGCCGGTCGACCGTCCCCAGCTCGACGAGCGCGTCCACCCCGCGCGGGTGATGTCGCGGCACCCTCAGGCTGATGTGGGCTCCGCGGTCGACCAGTGGCGGCAGCACCGCATGCAACCGCACGCCCGAGGGCAGCTGGCCGTCCACCCACGGCTGGGCGTCGTCCAGGCGGCGGCGGGCGAGCCCGGCCAGCCGGGTCGCGAGCGCCCGGACGTCGTCGACGTGGACGGCCGGAGCCGCCGGGACGACGCCGCTGCCCCGGTCCACCCACACGGAGCCGTCGCCGTTGACGAGCACGTCGGTGACATGTGGGTCTGCCAGGACCTCGTCGAGCGGCCCGGCGCCGAGCAGGGCCCCGCTGAGCCGCCCGGTCGCCCGCGCGACCCCCTCCTCGCCCAGCCGCGCCCGCTCGGCGGCCGCCAGCTGCGCCACCGTCGACGGCGTCGGCGGCCGGCCGCCGCGGATGGCCTCCTGGATCGGGCCGGTCCAGCGCCCGTCGGCCAGCGCGCTCACGGCTCGAGCCCGATGGGGCGGGAGACGACATCGAGCAGCCCGTCGACCGTGTCACGGAGCCGGGTATGCCGCTCGCCCGGCCACTCTCCCCGCTCGGCCGCTCGCGCCACGCCCGTCTCGTCGGCGACGTGGGCCAGGTGCGGCAGCCCCAGCTGCCCCTCGACGACCTCGGCCAGACCCGCCCCGGCCCGCGGGCCGCGAGTGACCAAGGCGATCTCGGCTGGTGCGGTCTCCGGGACGTCGAGCAGGACCTCGACGGCCGCGTCGAGGTCGGCGAGCGCGCGTACGTGCAGCCCCGCGACCACCAGCACGACCCCACATCGCTCGACGAGGCGCTCGCACAGGGAGCCGCCCCGCGGCAGGTCGAGCACCACCGTGGCCGCCGCTGCCACGGTGTCGACGACGTCGAGCACGGCCCGGTCCGGCACCGATCGGCGCTGCGGCGCGCTCCCGCGGCCCGCCGCCAGCACCCGCACACCTCGATCCTCGGGGAGCTCGGCGAGCACCCCGTCGGCGCGCCCGCGCAGCTCGGCGAGGTCCCCCCAGCGCAGCCCCGGAAGGTGCTCGACCCCTGCCGTGACGTCGATCCCACCGCCGCCGAGATGGCCGTCGACCAGGACCGTCTGGCCGCGGCGGCCCGCCCGCCAGGCGAGCGTCGCCGCGAGGGTCGAGGCACCCACCCCACCGGACGCCCCGAGAACGCCGATCACCGGTACCCGTGCATCCATGCCGTCCACGGTCCGGGACCGGGGGCGCCACCGCCCGGCCCTCGGCCGATCTGTGGACGGCGGG
This sequence comes from uncultured Actinomycetota bacterium, assembly GCA_963763315.1. GTDB lineage: Bacteria > Actinomycetota > Actinomycetes > Actinomycetales > Dermatophilaceae > CAVSJJ01. The sequence goes on along the minus strand of CAVXOC010000002.1, from coordinate 788,152 downwards.
GGCGCGCAGTGGTCCCCTGTGGACGGCCCCGGGTCGGGGTGGGGGCGCCCCCCGCCGGGCGGACGACGGTGGGTCCCAGCCCGGGGGTACCGGGGCCGGGGTATGGGACGGCCCCGGTCGGGGGTGGGGGCGCCCCCCGCCGGGCGGACGACGGTGGGTCCCAGCCCGGGGGTACCGGGGCCGGGGTATGGGACGGCCCCGGTCGGGGGTGGGGGCGCCCCCCGCCGGGCGGACGACGGTGGGTCCCGGCCCGGGGGTACCGGGGCCGGGGTATGGGACGGCCCCGGTCAGGGGTGGGGGCGCCCCCCGCCGGGCGGACGACGGTGGGTCCCGGCCCGGGGGTACCGGGGCCGGGGTATGGGACGGCCCCGGTCGGGGGGACAACCGGGGCCGTCGGCGAGCCGAGCTCCGGGGGGGAGAAGCCGGTTCGCCCTCGCTCAACCCCGAAGGGGAGCGAACACCTCAATCGTCACCCAACACGGGGCTCCACGCAAGTCGACAGGGCCGCGGAGAGGCAAGTTGCGATAACGGTGCCGCCTACCGGAACTGGTGGCCCGGCCGTCCGACCGTCGGTAACCCGCCGTCCGCTGGGTCGCCGCGCCGTGGCCGCCCGCTGGGTTGCGACGGCAGGCCCGCAGCCGCGACCGCGGACCTGAGACGGATGGCGCCCCTCTCGAGGACGGGAGGAGCGCCATGGGCCGTGGGTTTCCGAGGCGACCAGGCGTGCTTCCTGTTCCGTCGTCGTGGTGGGGCAAGCCCGCCACGATCGGTCCATCAGTGGACTGCCCGCGCGTGGGTACCTGTTCCGCTCACGGTTCCGTCATCAGGTCCGTCGACACGAGGCCGACGATCCCGACACCTCTGTTTCTACTCCTAACCGTCGCGTCGGGGAAGGGGACCGGAGAAGTCACCCGGTTCCCACCCGGCGCCGCGCCGCGGACGCCGGTGGCCGGCAGCCTGCCGGGCCGGGCCGTCCCCGGCGCCCGGAGCCGCCGGCAGGGTCAGCCCAGGCGGCCGGCGAGCACGGCGTCGGCGACGGCGCGGCCCTGCGCGGCGGCGGCCTGGATCGCCCTCGCGCAATGGGTGACCCACAGGACGACGCCCTCGGGAGTACCGAGGCCGTATGCCGCGACGGCACCGAGATAGGCCGGCCCGCCGAGCGAGCGGTGGCCCGCCTCGGTCACGGCCACCCCGGTGGGGTCCAGGCCGAGCGCCTTGACCGCGGCCCGCTCCAGGGCACGGGCCACCACGGCGTTGCCGCGCACGAACGGGCGGACCGTGAGGATCTCGGCGTGCACGACGGCGAGCACCAGGAGCGCGGGCAGCCCTTCGGAGGCCACGAGCAGGTCGCCCACCGCGGCGAGCCGCTCCCGGGCCTCGTCGGCGGGTGGCGGTGGCCCCAGGTCGACGAGCTCACGACACTGCTCCCCCTCGGCCCGGGGACGGCCGAGCCGGTCGTCGCCGACCAGCCCGGCGGCGGCGGCGACGTGCAGCCTGGCCACCGTCTGCATGGGTGCCCGGCGGACGAGCGGCTCCAGGCGCTCGGACTCGGCCGTCGCGGCGACGACGCCGCGCATCACCTGCTCCACCGGGTCGGGGTCCGTTCCCCACGACGCGGCTCCGCGCATGACGTCGCGGACCCGCCCGAGGCCCACCCGGGCCCCCTCGAGCTCACCGCTCGCCCAGGCCCCTCGCACCCGTGACTCGGCGGCCGCCTCGGGGATCCGGCGCCGCAGCGCCTCGTGCCAGCGCAGCTGGGTGCAGGCCTCTCGGGCCGCCTCGACCTGCTCGGGTATGCCGGGAAGCCGCAGGAGCCCCTCCACCGCGGCGACGACGTCGCTCATGACCGCTCCTGCGGGGGACCCGGCATCCGCACGCCGGCGAGCTGGCGGGACTGCGCCACGACGGTGCCGGTGGCGTCCCAGATCGTCGCGTCCTCCTCGAGGAGCCCGCCCATGACGTTCGAGGTGGACAGCACGACCCGCAGCCACCCGGGCGCCGGGCGCCGGCGGACATGCCCGGTCAGCTCGATCGTGGGCGCCCAGCCGAGCGCGCCGAGGTCGAACGCCACCGGCATCAGCGCGTCCAGGAAGTACGGCAGGGACGCGGCGTCGGGCCCGCGGCCGTCCGCGAACCGGATCCAGGCCCGGAGCAGCCCACGTCCGGACGGCTGCCCTACCGCCCAGCCGGCCGTGGCCGGGTCCACCCGCAGGTCGACCCGGTCGAGGATCCGGATATGGCGGGCGAAGTCCGCGTCGGCGCGCGTCGCCGCGATGCACCCCTCCGGTGGCGGCATGTCCGGCGCGGGCGCGGAGCGCCATACCGGCCCGGAGCGCTCGTCGAGATCGCCGAACGTGGCCAGCGCCCGCAGCCGCTCGCTCTGGGCGCCACCCGGGCCGCCGGTCTGCACTACCGACACCTGCCCGGTGGACAGGCTCCGACCGGTGCGCAGGACCTGGGTGCGGACGGCGGCCGGCCCGGGCTGGGCGGCGGAGAGGAAGTAGGCGCTGAACGCGAGCGGGTCGCCGTGGCCGCCGGCCGCCTCGACCGCGTCCCGGAGGACGCGCAGGGCAAGGGCGACGAGGATGCCACCGTTGACGGCCTGTCCGACGACCCATCCCTCGCCCAGGGTCGCGGTCACCTCCGGACCGGTCCCCTCCACGGCCAGCGCGTCGTCGAACTCGGTCATGCCCGTAGGTCTACCAGAGGGCCGGAGGGGGCGCCCCTGCCGCATCCGGTCGGTCGGTGCCGCGACCGGGCCCCCCTAGGCTTCCGGCATGGACCGGAGCTTCCACCTGCCGACGGCGGTCGTCGTGGCCGGGACGCTGGTCATCCTCGGGCTGGTCGCCTACCTGGTGGCCAGGAGCCGACGTCGCGGGTTCCTGTCCGACGTCGACCGGGCCACCTACGCCACCTTGCACACCGCCTCGCTGGCCGCCCGCTACCTCAGCGACGGACTCACCCAGGAGGGCACGGAGAAGGCGGGGAAGCACCTGCTGGCCCTGCTCGGAGCCACCTCGCTGGCGATCTGCGACGCCCGGGCCCTGCTCACCTGGGCCGGAGCGGGGGACCACCACCGGCGACACGCGTTCGCACTCACGGACGAGACGCTGCAGACCGGGCGCACATCCGTCCACGGCCCGTCCGAGGTCGGGTGCACGGACATGAACTGCCCGGTCCTCAGCGCCGTGACCGCACCGCTCGTCGCGGACGACGTCGTGGTCGGCACGCTCACGGCATACACCAACCAGGCCTCCCCGGGCCTGGCCCGCGCGACCGAGGAGGTCGCCGGCTGGGTGTCCTCCCAGCTCGAGCTCGCCGAGCTGGGCCGCACCAAGACCCAGGCCATGGAGGCCGAGCTGCGTGCCCTGCGGGCCCAGATCAGCCCTCATTTCATCTACAACAGCCTGGCCGCCATCGCCTCCTTCGTGCGCACCGACCCCGACCGGGCCCGAGACCTGCTGCTCGACTTCGCCGACTTCACCCGCTACGCCCTGCGCCGGGGAGGCCCGTTCACCACCCTCGCCGAGGAGCTCCGCAACGTCGAGCGCTACCTCGTCCTCGAGCAGGCCCGGTTCGGCGACCGGCTGCAGATCTCGCTGCTCATCGCCCCCGAGGTGCTGGGGGTCACCGTCCCGTACCTCGCCGTGCAACCCCTCGTCGAGAACGCCGTGCGGCACGGGCTCGCCGGGAAGGAGGGGATCGGCCACCTCACCATCACGGCCACCGACCGCGGGGCCGAAGCGGAGATCGGCATCGAGGACGACGGCATCGGTTCGGACCCCGAGCAGATCAGGCGCATCCTCGACGGCGTGCACGCCTCGGAGTCCATCGGGCTGGGCAACGTCGACGCCCGGCTGCGTCAGGTGTACGGCGACGACTTCGGCCTCGTCGTCGAGACCGCGCCGGGCGCCGGCACGAAGGTGACCTTCCGGGTACCGAAGTTCGCCCCCGGGGTACACGCCGGCCCGTGAGGCGGCCCCGCTGCACCGTCCCCGCGGCCACGGGCCGTCCCACCGGGCCCGGGTCGTCGCGGCCGGTCGTCCCTCCCCGTCGGCGACCGGCCCGTCTCAGTCGGCAACCGGTCATGCGGGATGGCTGACCGGCGGGGGCCCTTGGCCGTACTCTGCACGTCATGACCACCGTCGGCCGCCTGACGGCCCTCGTCGTCGACGACGAGGTGCCGGCTCTCTCAGAGCTGGGCTATCTGCTGGGGCGGGACGAGCGGATCGGCGAGGTGATCACCGCGCAGAGCGGCACCGAGGCGCTCCAGGTCCTCGACTCCCGCGAGGTCGACGTCGTCTTCAGCGACATCTCCATGCCCGGACTGGACGGGATGGCCCTGGCCCGGGTCATCGCCAAGTTCAGCGAGCGCCCGCAGGTGGTGTTCGTCACGGCGCACGACAGGCACGCCGTCGACGCCTTCGCGCTGGCGGCCACCGACTACGTCATGAAGCCGGTCCGGGCCGACCGGCTCGCCGAGGCGGTTCGCCGCGTGGTCACCAAGCGGCAGAACGGCGGCGACGCGGGTATGCCGGGTGGCACCGCGGGGGCCCTGGGCGTGGACGACGAGACCATCCCCGTCGAGCTCGGCGGCGTCACCCGCTTCATCAGCCGCAGCCAGATCCGCTACGCGCAGGCGCACGGCGACTACGCGCGCCTCCACACCGACACCGGGTCCCACCTGGTGCGGGTGCCGCTCAGCCTGCTCGAGGAGAAGTGGGCCCAGCACGGCTTCGTCCGCATCCACCGCAGCACCCTCGTCGCCCTCCCGCACGTCAAGGAGGTCCATATGGACCACGGGCGGTGCTCGGTCGTCGTCGGCGACGTCGAGCTCGGGGTCAGCCGGCGGCATACCAAGGAGCTGCGCGACACCCTCCTGCGCCGGCCCATCGCCGACTGGCGCACCGCGGAGGACTGAGTGAGCATCCCGGGCGGCCCGCCCCACCGGGTCCGGGTCACCAGCTCGCGCCGCGGCGCGGTCGCCCCGAGCACCCGACCGATCTCCCACGAGCTCGACGAGCAGACCGAGCTCGGCGGGGTCTACCTGCGTGGCCTCATGCGGGCCCAGGCCCGGCTCTCGCTCCTGGTCCTCGGCACCGGTGTCGTGGCCATCGGCGGCCTGCCGGTCCTGATGACGCTCGTCCCCTCGACCCGGACCCTGGCCCTGTGGGGCATCCCGTTCCCGTGGCTCGTGCTCGGCGTGGCGGTCTACCCCGTGACGGCGATGCTGGCCCGGTGGTACGTCCGGGGAGCGGAGCGCATCGAGGCCGAGTTCAGCGACGTGGTGGGCCGGTCGTGACCGCGTGACCGCGGGCGGGCGGCACCGCCGATGAGCCAGTCCCTCAGCCTCACCGCCGTCATCCTCGTCTGCGTCACCACTCTCGCGGTGGGCGGGTTCGGGCTGCGGCTGTCCCGGCAGACGAGCGACTTCTATGTCGCCGGGCGCGCGGTCTCCCCGGGGCTCAACGCCTCGGCCATCGGGGGCGAGTACCTCTCGGCCGCCTCGTTCCTCGGGGTGGCCGGGCTCGTCTACAACCGCGGCGTCGACATGCTGTGGCTCCCGGTGGGGTACACGACCGGCTACCTGGTCCTGCTCGTGACCGTCGCAGCCCCGTTGCGCCGCTCCGGGGCCTACACGCTGCCGGACTTCGCCGAGGCGCGCCTGGAGTCACGGGCCATCCGGCTGATGTCCTCAGCGCTGGTCGTCGGCATCGGCTGGCTGTACCTCGTTCCGCAGCTGCAGGGCGCCAGCCTGGCCCTGTCCATCGTCACGCACGCCCCGTCCTGGGTCGGCGCCCTGGTCGTCACCGTGGTCGTCGCACTGGCGGTCGGGGCCGGCGGGATGAAGTCGATCACCGTCGTCCAGGCCGTCCAGTACTGGATCAAGCTGACTGCTCTGGCGGTCCCGGCGTTCGTCCTTATCACCTTGTGGCTGCACTCCGGGGCGCCCCACCCCGTCGTGTCGGACACCGCCTGGCACATCCCGCTCACGCCGTCCGGACCGCAGGACCACCCGCTCTACCGGACCTACTCGACGGTCCTGGCGCTCTCGCTCGGCACGATGGGCCTGCCGCACGTCGTCGTCCGGTACTACACCAACCCCGACGGCGTCGCGGCCCGGCGGACCACGGTCAGCGTCATCGGGCTGCTCGGGATGTTCTACCTGCTGCCACCGGTCTACGGCGTGCTCGGCCGGGTGCACCTGCCGGTGCTGCCGCCGGGCGTGCGGTCGGACTCGATCGTCCTGCGGCTGCCCGGCCTCGTCGTCCACGGCCTCCCCGGGGACCTCCTCACCGCGATGCTGGCCGGCGGCGCGTTCGCGGCGTTCCTCTCGACCGCGTCCGGGCTGGCCATGTCGGTCACCGGGGTGCTCGACCAGGACATCCTCCGGCCCGGCCTGGCCCGCCTTACCGGGGGCGACGCCTCCAGCGTGTCGGGGTTCAGGGTCGCCGCGGTGCTCGCCGTGATCGTGCCGTATGTCGTCAGCCGGCTCACCGAGCCGATCGGGCTGGCCACGACCGTGGGCCTGGCGTTCGAGGTGGCCGCCGCGACGTTCGCACCGCTGCTCATTCTCGGGGTCTGGTGGCGGCGGCTGAGCACGGTCGGCGCGGGAGCCGGGCTCGTCGTCGGCGGGCTGTCGGCGGCGATCGCCGTCGGGGTCACGGTCGTCGACGACAGCCTCCCCGGCTGGCCGGGCGCCCTGCTCGCCAACCCCGCGGCGTGGTGCACGCCGCTGGCGATCGTCACCGCGGTCGCGTTCTCGCTGGCGACGCCCAAGCGGGTGCCGAACGCCGCCTCTCGGATCATGGTGCGGCTGCACACCCCCGAGCTCGTGGCCCTGCGGCGCTCGCGGGTCCTCGACTAGGCCAGCGGGCCCCCGGACCCCTGCTCCGTCGGGTCGGGACCTGCGAGCGCGCGTGTGAGGCGGCCGACCCGGCCCGGAGAGGCCCGCCGCGTCAGCCGACGTCGCGGCGCGCGGCCACGAACGCGGCCACGCAGGCCCGAACGTCCTCGGGTGAGTGGGCCGCCGACAGCTGCACGCGAATCCGCGCCTTCCCGCGCGGCACGACGGGGAACGAGAAGGCGATGACATAGACGCCGTTGCCGAGCATGTGGTCGGCGATGGCCGTCGCCCGGCGAGCCCCGCCGTCGCCGGGGAACATCACCGGGGTGATGGGGTGGCTGCCGGGCAGGAGGTCGAACCCCGCCTCCGTCATCAGCTCGCGGAAGAGGACGGTGTTGTCCCGCAGCCGTTCCCGCGCCTCGTCGGAGAACGCGACGAGCTCGAGGGCCGCCAGCGAGCCGGCCACTACCGACGGCGCGACCGAGTTGGAGAACAGGTAGGGCCGGGCTCGCTGGCGCAGCAGGTCGACGACCTCGCCGTGCGAGGCGATATACCCTCCCGACGCCCCGCCGAGCGCCTTGCCCAGGGTTCCGGTGAGGATGTCGACCCGGTCGGCCACGCCGAACAGCTCGGGCGTCCCGCGGCCGTGTTCGCCGACGAACCCGACGGCGTGCGAGTCGTCGACGAGGACCATCGCACCGTACTCGTCGGCGAGGTCGCAGATCCGGTCGAGCGGGGCGTACGAGCCGTCCATCGAGAAGACGCCGTCGGTGACGACGACTCGTCGCCGGGTGCCCTGCGCGACCGCCGCCTCGAGCTGGGCCCGCAGGTCGTCCATGTCGGCGTTCCGGTAGCGATACCGCCGCGCCTTGGCGAGCCGGATGCCGTCGATGAGCGAGGCGTGGTTGAGCTCGTCGGAGATGATCGCCGCGTCCTCGCCGAAGAGCACCTCGAAGACCCCGCCATTGGCGTCGAAGCAGGAGGAGAAGAGGATGCAGGCCGACGTGCCCAGGAACTGGGCGATGACCCGCTCCAGCCGGTCGTGCTGGACCTGTGTTCCGCAGATGAACCGCACCGAGGCCATCCCGAACCCCCACTCGTCGAGGGCCTCCTTCGCGGCGGAGACGACGGCCGGGTGGTCGGCGAGCCCGAGGTAGTTGTTGGCGCAGAAGTTGAGCGACTCCCCCGCCGTGGTCCCGATGTGCGCCGACTGTGCTGTCGTCAGCTGCCGCTCCCGCTTGGTGAGCCCGGCCCGCTCGATCTCCTCCAGCGTCGCCGACAGCTCGTCCTTGACCGACCCGTACATCTCGCCTCCCGCTCGTGGTGGTGCCCTGCTGCGGTATGCCGCCCGGTCCGGCTACGGCGGGCCGGGCCCCGCGTTCTGCTCGACTGCCAGCCGAGGTTGTCCGACCAACCAGACGGTATAGCCTCCGCTCGCCCGCACGTTGCCGCCGGCAGAGATCGGCAGGTCAGCGGCGCAGCGGACCCACGATCCGGGGGAGGAGCCGTATCGGGGTGCAGGGGGACGGCGCCGCTCGCGGTCAGGTCCAGTCGAGGACGGCCTTGCCACCGTGTCCGGAGGCCGTGGCCTCGAACGCCTTCTCCCACTGCTCGGCCGGGAACCGATGCGTGATGACCGATGTGACGGCTGCGCGCAGCTCCGGCGAGGTCGCCAGCATGGACCCCATGAGGTACCACGTCTCGAACATCTCCCGCCCGTAGATGCCCTTGAGCGTGACCATGTGGGTGATGACCCGGCTCCAGTCGACGGCGTAGGGGTCCTTCGGCAGACCGAGCAGCGCCACCCGGGCCCCGTGGTTGAGGTTGTCGAGCATCTCGGTCAGCGCGGACGGCGCCCCGGACATCTCGAGCCCGATGTCGAACCCCTCGACCATCCCGAGCGCGCGCTGCGCGTCGAGCAGGGTGTCCCCCGCCCCGACGTTGACCACGAGATCGGCCCCCGCCCCGCGGGCCAGTGCGAGCCGCTCGTCGCTGATGTCGGTGACGACGATGCGCCGGGCCCCCGAGTGCCGGACGATCGCCGTCGCCATCACCCCGATGGGGCCGGCCCCGGTGATGACCACGTCCTCGCCGACGACCGGCCACTGCAGAGCGGTGTGCGTGGCGTTGCCGAGCGGGTCGAACACCGCCCCGAGGTCGGGGTCGAGATCGGCGGGCTGGACCCAGGCGTTCGTCGCAGGGATGACGACGACGTCGGCGAACGCGCCGTCCCGGTTCACCCCGACCCCCACGGTGTGGATACACAGGTGCCGGCGCCCCGCGCGGCAGTTGCGGCAGGTCCCACAGACGATGTGCCCCTCCCCCGACACCTTGTCGCCGACCGCGACGTGCGTGACGTCCGCGCCCACCTCGACAACCTCACCGAAGAACTCGTGCCCGATGGTCATCGGCGGCTGCACCGTCGCCGCCGCCCAGTCGTCCCAGTGCAGCAGGTGCAGGTCGGTGCCGCACAGGCCTGCCCGCTCGACGCGGATCTTCACATCCTTCTCGCCACAGGTCGGCTCGGGGATGTCGACGAGCTCGAGGCCGGGACCGGCATACGTCTTGACGAGTGCGCGCATGAGGACATCATGACCCCACCGCAGCCACCCACCGCCGCTTCGGGGCAGGACCGCCGCGCCTGTGACCTGTCCCACACGAGCGAGCACCCCTCCGCCGGGTCATGCGCCGCTGGGCGCGGCTAACCGACCGCTCGTCGCGCTGCTCTGCACCGCCCGTCAACGTTATGCGAGCGGTCGACGCATCCCCCGGCGGTGCCTGTTGTTGCGGCCCCCGGCGCCTGCGACATTCGGCCAGGACCCGCCCGTCATCGTCGACGTCGTGGGCGAGAGTGAGAGGACTCAACCGTGGCAGCACAGACCGCAGAGGCCCCCGCCATCACCACGGCCGGGGCGGGTTTCGCGGACCCGGGCCCGCTGGGACTGGCGGGCTTCGCGATGACGACGTTCTTCCTGTCCAGCGTCAACGCCGGTTTCATCCCCAAGACGGTGGAGGTCGTCGTTCTCGGGCTGGCACTCTTCTACGGCGGCATCGCCCAGCTGCTCGCCGGGATGTGGGAGTTCGCCAAGGGCAACACCTTCGGGGCAGTGGCCTTCACGTCGTACGGCGCCTTCTGGATGTCGTTCTGGTACCTCGTCGCCCACACCGACCTCAGCAAGGCGGGCGCCGACGCCTCGAAGGGAGTCGGCTGGTACCTGCTCAGCTGGACCATCTTCACGGCCATCATGCTGATCGCGTCGTTCCGCACCAACGGGGTGCTGGTCGTCGTGTTCATCGTCCTGACGGTCACCTTTGCCGCGCTGACCATCGGCGAGCTCGGTGGCTCGAGCGGTGTGACCAAGTTCGGCGGCTACATGGGCATCATCACGGCGATCCTCGCCTGGTACGGCGCCGCCGCCGGTGTCATGAACAACACGGCCAAGAAGGTCGTCTTCCCGGTGTTCCCGCGCTGACGCGAGACACCCACCAAGGCCAGCAGCGGCTGTGGAGCGATCGGGCTCCACGGCCGCTGCTGTGGTACCGGGGCGATGCCGCGGGACACCGGCCGCCGGCCGGCGTGACAACCGGGCCGGTGGCCTCCGCGTCTACTCCGTGTCCCCGGCATGCGTCGGGGCAGGAGAGGGAGGCCACTGATGTCAGCAGACCGCGGCCCGCGCCGCCTCGTCATCGTCCTCGCCGCGCTCGTCCTCATGGTGGTCGCCGCCGTCGGCACGACCGCATCCGCGAGCGCAGCGCCCTACTGCGGGATCACCTGGGGGTCGCTCGCCAAGACGAGCGGCGCACCCCTGCCGGGCTCGGTCACCGGTCTCCGAGCCGGCCAGCACCCGTGCTACGACCGCCTCGTCATCGACGTCACCGGAGCCAGGCCCGGCTACACGGTCCACTACGTCAACGCGGTGCGCGCCGAGGGCTCGGGCGCCATCGTCCCCACGGCCGGGGGTGCCCGCCTCGAGGTCACGGTGGACAAGAGCGCGCGGACGCGCCCGGGCCTGCCGTCAGTGGCCGGGTACCGGACCTTCCGGCAGGTCACCTGGGCCGGCAGCTTCGAGGGCTACACCTCGTTCGGCCTCGGCGTGCGTGCCCGGCTTCCGTTCCGGGTGTTCACCCTGACCGACTCGGGCATCGGCACGAGCCGGCTGGTCATCGACGTCGCGCACCGCTGGTGAGCGGCCGCCCACGGGCGCCTCGACCAGTCGGTCCGGTGCGCCCATGGGCGGGGCCGGAGTGGGCGGGGCGCAGCTCCTCTGCCGGGTCACCCGTTGCATCAGGCCGAAGCCGGTGGCAACGGTCGCCAGCAGCGGGGCGCCCGCCTGCGGGCCGTAGCTCGCGAAGGCCAGGACCGCGCCGACCAGGCTGACCCCTGACACGGCCGCGCAGGGGGTGCAGCCGAGGTCGGGACGACGTCCGAGGACCGGCACGTAGCTCGCGAGGACGAGCGAGCCCACGCCGGCGGCGAGCAGCAGGCCGGCCCACCACCCCGCAGCCGTCGTCGGCGGGCGCGTCGGGGCGGCGGCGGCGAAGAGGGCGGCCAGCCCCGGCGCGAGCACCGCGGCGGTGACCCAGCGCCGCCGCGTCCACGCCGTGAAGGTCGTCGACACGGGTCCCCCTCTCTCCGGCACAGTGGCGGGCTCTCCGGCACAGTGGCGGGTTGACTGGAGTCAGCATACCCCCTGGGGTATCATCCGGTGTGTCGCCCGGACCGCCGGCCGGGGCGTCCGTCCGTCAGGAGAACCTCGTCATCACCTCAGGAGCAGCACAGACCATGCGTGAAGTCACCACCGACGCCTTCGCCGCAGCCCGCGCCGACGGGGCGTGCACGATCGATGTCCGCGAACCGCACGAGTATGTCGCCGGCCACGTCCCGGGCGCCCGACTCGTCCCGGTGGCCGACGTCCCCCGGGCGCTGCACCGGATCCCCCGCACGGGCCGGGTCTACGTCATCTGCGACAGCGGCAACCGCAGCTCCCGGGTCACCGCCGAGCTCGTCGCCGCGGGCTTCGACGCCTGGTCGGTGGGTGGCGGGACCAGCGGCTGGGAACGTACCGGGCGCCCGGTCGTGCGCAGCCCCCGCAGTAACGTCGCCTGAGCGGCCGTACCCGGTGCCGGCGCTCCGGTGGGGGCCCCGGCCCGCACGCCGCCCCACCCGGTCGCCGGCTGGTGGCCCTCAGTGGGCCGAGGCGAGCATGCCGGCGACCGAGTCGTCGGAGACCGTGTCGAAGAACCCGCCCACGACGTCCTCGAGCTGGTCGAGGCTGTCCGCGCAGAACAGCACGGGCTGGTACTTCGTGATGTCGTAGTCGAGCGTCCCCATGGCCACGAGGTCGAGGGGCCGGTGCTCGACCTCGACGAACTCGTCCATCTCCCCGTAGCTCGACAGGATGCCGGCGCCGTAGGCCTTGGGCTCGCCGTCCTCGGTCATCACCCCGAACTCCATCGAGAACCAGAAGACGTCGGCCACGAACTGGAGGGCCTCGCGGGTCTCGACCCGCTGGGCGGCCGCCCCGGCAGCCTGGGTGATCGCGGCGAACCGCGGGCTGGCGAGCTGGTTGGCGTGGCCGACCACCTCGTGGATGATGTCGGGCTCCGGGGTGTAGAGGGGCTCGCTCGGGTGACGCAGGTACTGCGTGGAGTGGAAGGTCCGCTCCCCGAGCGAGGAGTAGAACTCGCGCAGCTCGACCAGGCCCGGCGCGGTCACGTAGGTCCAGCCGGTGAGCGGACGCAGCCGATCGGTGACCTCCGCCAGCTGCGGCACGTGGTCCACCGGCAGGTCGAGGGCATCCTTGGCCCGGAGGTACTCGCGGTGCGCGCGCTTCTCGTGCTTGGGGCCGAGCTCGCGGCACGCCAGCCGCCAGATGCTCTGCTCCGCCTCGGTGTAGTCGATGTGCGGCAACGGGGCGCCGGGCCGCCAGGCGAGCGCCGCCGCCGCGATCTCACCCCGGCGAGCGCGGTAGGCCGGGTCGGTGAACCCGGGGTGGTTCTCGCCCAGGTGGACCTCGACGGACCCGTCGTCGGCCTGGGTCACGGGCGAGTAGAGCTGGCCCTCCTCGAACATGCGGGACACCTCCTGGTGCACCGGTCCTCGTGGGACCCGTGCGCACTGTCGTGGTCGGCTGGTCTGCCGGGGCTGTGACCCCGATCACCCCAGGACACCATGCCGGGACGCCGATACGGAACCCTTGTGCAGGGACGTGCGCACAACCGTCATCGACGAGGGGGATGGAGCGGGACCGGCTGAGCACAATGTCCACCGTCGCCCGGCCCGCTCACCGCTCGTCGCAGGGAGGGCCCGCCTGTCGAAGGACCCGCCTTACTGTGTTGCTCCTCACAGGGTATGGCGCTTGTGTGGGTTCCACGCTTGCGCGCCGGACGACCGGCGCGCCGGATCGGTTCGCTCAACGAGGAGGAAGCCGTGACCGACGAGAACGTGTCCAGCCAGCCGAAGGGCAGTGATTTCCCACCTCCCGCGGACTTTGTGGCGCAGGCCAACGGCACCGCTGCGCTGTACGACGAGGCCGCTGCCGACGGGCCGGAGTTCTGGGCCAGGCAGGCCCGCGAGCGGCTCACCTGGGCCACCGACTTCGAGCAGGCCCTCGACTGGAGCGACGCGCCCTTCGCGAAGTGGTTCGTCGGCGGCGAGATCAACGCGGCGTACAACTGCCTCGACCGGCACGTCGAGGCAGGCAACGGCGACCGGGTCGCGATCTACTTCGAGGGCGAGGCCGGTGACTCGCGGGTCCTGACGTACGCCGACATGCTGCGCGAGACCTGCAAGGCCGCCAACGCCCTGGAGTCCCTCGGGGTCCGAAAGGGCGACCGGGTCATGATCTACATGCCGATGATCCCCGAGACGGCGTTCGCCATGCTCGCATGCGCCCGGATCGGCGCTCCGCACTCGGTCGTGTTCGGAGGGTTCTCCGCCGAGGCGCTGCACACCCGCATCGACGACGCCGACGCCAAGATCGTGATCACCTCCGACGGCCAGTTCCGCCGGGGCAAGACCGTGCCGATGAAGGAGGCCGTCGACGCCGCGGTCTCCATCGAGGGCAGCCCGATCGAGAAGGTCCTCGTCGTCAGGCGGACGGGCCAGGACGTGGCGTGGCAGGACGGCCGCGACATCTGGTGGCACGACGTCGTCGACCACGCCAGCGACCAGCACACCGCCCAGCCCCACGACAGCGAGCACCCGCTGTTCATCCTCTACACCTCCGGGACGACGGGCAAGCCCAAGGGCATCTTCCACACCACGGGGGGCTACCTCACCCAGGTCGCCTTCACCAACGCCGTCGTCCACGACGTGCACCCCGGGAAGGACGTCTACTGGTGCGCCGCCGACGTCGGTTGGGTCACCGGGCACTCGTACATCATCTACGGCCCGCTGGCCATCGGGGCGACGGAGATCATGTACGAAGGCACCCCGGACACCCCGCACCAGGGCCGCTGGTGGGAGATCATCCAGAAGTACGGCGTGACGGTCCTCTACACGGCGCCCACGACGATCCGCACGTTCATGAAGTGGGGCGAGGACATCCCGGCCAAGTTCGACCTGTCGAGCCTGAAGCTGCTCGGCTCGGTCGGCGAGCCGATCAACCCCGAAGCCTGGCTGTGGTACCACAAGAACATCGGCGGCGGCCGGTGCCCGATCGTCGACACGTGGTGGCAGACCGAGACCGGCGGCATCATGATCAGCCCGCTCCCCGGCGTGACCAACCTCGAGCCGGGCTCCGCCCAGCGGCCCATCCCCGGCGTCAGCGCCGAGATCCTCGACGACCTGGGTGAGCCGCTCACCGAGCCCGAGAAGGTCGGTTACCTGGTGCTGACCAAGCCCTGGCCGGGCATGCTGCGCGGCCTGTGGGGCGACCCGGAGCGCTACAAGGAGACGTACTGGAGCCGGTTCGGCCCCGAGTACTACTTCGCCGGCGACGGCGCGAAGTACGACGCCGAGGGCAACATCTGGCTGCTCGGTCGCGTCGACGACGTCATGAACGTCTCGGGCCACCGGCTCTCCACCGCCGAGATCGAGTCGGCACTCGTCTCCCACCCCAAGGTCGCCGAGGCGGCCGTGGTCGGGGCGAGCGACGACCTGACCGGTCAGGCCGTCGTGGCGTTCGTCATCCTGCGCCAGCAGGACCACCAGGACGCCGAGGTCGGCGACGGCCTGGTCCAGGAGCTGCGCAACCACGTGTCCCACGAGATCGGCCCGATCGCCAAGCCCCGGCAGATCATGATCGTGCCCGAGCTGCCCAAGACCCGCTCCGGCAAGATCATGCGCCGCCTGCTCAAGGATATCGCCGAGCACCGCGAGATCGGCGACGTCACCACCCTCGCCGACTCCTCGGTGATGAGCCTGATCGAGACCGGCCTCTCGGCCGGCGCCGCCGACGCCGAGGGCTGAACCGAACCCCTGCCTGCACCACGCCGACGGGAGGTATGCCGCGCCGAGCTGCGCGGCATACCTCCCGTTTCGTTGCCTGCGCCCCGGCTGACGTCCGGGCCGGTGCTCGCCAGGGCGGCGGTTAGACTTTCCCCGGAAGGTGCCGGGAAGTCTGGTCGGCGACCCGCCGTGGCGGGTCGCCCCATCGACCCTCGACGACAAGGCCGCCATGACTCCCGAACCGCCCTCGACCGCCCCTCGCGAGCGCCTTCTCCGCCGGCCCTCCGTGCCCGAGGCCCAGGCGGTGGCCGGCGCGCTGCGCACCGAGACCATCGGCGGCGCCCTGCTGCTGGGCGCCGCGGTGCTCGCCCTCCTCTGGGCGAACTCCCCCTGGCGGGACTCCTACGGCAGGGTCCGGGACGCCACGCTCGGGCCCGCGTCGCTGCACCTGTCGCTCACCCTCGGGCAGTGGGCCGCCGACGGCCTGCTGGCGCTGTTCTTCCTCGTGGCCGGTCTCGAGCTCAAGCGCGAGCTACTCGTCGGCGACCTCCGATCCCCCGCGCGGGCCGCGGTGCCCGTGGTCGCGGCGCTGGGCGGGGTGGTCGTTCCCGCCGGCCTGTACGCCGTGACCGTCCTCGTGCTGGGCGCGGACTCGGAGGCACTGCGCGGCTGGGCCATCCCCACCGCGACGGACATCGCCTTCGCGCTCGCGGTGCTCGCCGTCCTCGGGTCGCACCTGCCGGCGGCGCTGCGCTCCTTCCTGCTCACCCTCGCCGTCGTCGACGACCTGGTCGCCATCACGATCATCGCCGTGTTCTACACGACCGACCTCCACCCGCTGCCCCTTCTCGCCGCGCTGGTGCCCCTGGTCGTGTTCGGCTGGCTCGCGCAGCACCGGATCACCCGCTGGTGGCTCCTGGTGCCCCTCGGCGGTCTCACCTGGGCGCTGGTCCACGCCTCCGGGGTGCATGCGACCGTGGCCGGCGTGCTGCTCGCCCTCGTCGTGCCGGTGCGCCCCCGCAGGTCCGTGCCGCGCATCAGCTCGCACCCGGGCGAGACCGATGTCGCCCACCGCTTCGAGCACCTCCTCCGGCCGCTGTCGGCCGGCGTGGCGGTGCCGGTCTTCGCCTTCTTCGCCTCGGGCGTCACCGTCGTCGGCGGCGGTCTGGCGGCTGCGGCCGGCGACACGGCGGCGATCGCCGTCGTGGTGGGGCTGGTGGCCGGCAAGGCGATCGGCGTCCTCGGGAGCACGTTCGCCGTGGCCCGGCTGACCCGGGCCCAGCTCGCCGAGGGCCTGAGCTGGAGCGATGTGGCGGGTCTGTCGCTGCTCACCGGGATCGGGTTCACCGTGTCGCTGCTCGTCGGGGAGCTGGCGTTCGGGGTGGCGTCGGCCCGGGACGTGCACGTGCGCCTGGCGGTGCTCGTCGGCTCGCTCATCGCGGCCGCGCTCGCCTCCGTCGTACTGCGCGCCAGGAACAGGGCCTACCAGCGGCTCTGGGAGGAGGAGCGGCGGGAGCGAGACACCGACGGCATACCGGACCCGTACGCCTGACCGGCCCGACCGGCCGGCGCAACCCCTGCGGCCACCAGTCACGGGTGACCGGTCCCCGGGCGCCGGTCACCGGGCCACCCGGCCGGCGTCGCGGACCTGCTCCCCGCCGGCTGAGTCGATAGAGTCGGAGCACGGGGACAAGCCCGTGAGCACCGAGGCGACGCGGAGGCACGCACGATGGCGACGGACACCAGCTCAGCGGAACGCACCCTCGGCCAGCTGGTCGCGGACGCCACGCATGACGTCGAAGGGATCGTCCGCAGCGAGATCGCGCTGGCCAAGGCCGAGATGCTGCATGGCGCCCGGGTCATGGGCAAGGGGGCGGCGATGCTGGGGGCGGCCGCGTTCCTGGGCCTGCTCGGGCTGATCTTCCTGTTCCACACCCTCGCCCAGGTCCTGGCGATCTGGCTGCCCGTGTGGGCCGGGTACCTCATCGTCACCGGAGTCCTGCTCGGCATCGCCGGGCTGCTGGCCCTCCTCGGCAAGAACGCCCTCACGGCGGCGAAGCCGACCCCCGAGAAGGCGATCGCCCAGGCCCAGCAGACCATCGCGGCGCTCAAGCGCTAGGTCGGCGGCCGGCCGCCGGGACCGCCTCGCCGTCCCAAGGTGGCGGAGGGCGCGGGGCGCCCGCGGTACGGCCGGTCCGGCGCGGCGGGTCAGCCCACCAGGCAGGGACCCGTCGACACCGTCGCATGCGCCGACGTCGCCTCGGCCAGGACCGGCCGCAGCTCGTCGAGGGTGAGGGCGTACCCGGTGTGGGGATCGTCGAGGGATCGGGCGAACACGACCCCGGCGACGTGTCCCGCGGCGTCGAGCAGTGGGCCTCCGGAGTCGCCGGGCCGGACGACCCCGTTGATGGAGTAGACCCGGCGCACCGTCCCGGACCGGCCGTAGATGTCGGCACCGGTGGCGGTCATCTCGCTGCGGATGCGGGCCGCCGCGACGGTGTACCCACCGCCACCGGGGAACCCGGCCACGACGGCGTCGTCGCCGCGGGCCAGGGGCGACCCGATGCCCAGCGCCGGCGCGGTGACGCCGGGGGCGTCGATGACGGCAAGGTCCCGCTCGGGGTCGAACAGGACCACATGGCCGGTCGTCGTCGGTCCGGTCCCCTGCACCTGCAGGCTCACCTGGCCCAGGCCCGCCACGACGTGCGCGTTGGTCACCACCAGCCCCGTCGAGGCCACCCAGCCGGTGCCCTCCTGGACCTGGCGGCACTGCTGGGCGACGCCGGTGATCTTGACGATCGACCTCCCGGCGGCCAGGACGCCCCGGTTGTGCACCACGGCGGCGGACGGCGCAGCGACCGGGCGGATGGGCTCGGCCTGGATCCCCTGGAAGACCTGAGGGAACCCCTCCCTGTCCAGCACCTGGCGGAAGGACGCGAACAGACTGGAGGTCCGGTCGGGCATGACCGAGTCGATGACGCGCAGGACCGAGGAGTTCGCGACCGCCCGGGAGATCGGCTCGGGGCCGCCGACGCGCAAGGCACCGGCGACGAACCACATGAGCACGCAGGCCGCGAGGGTCACCGCGACCATCCCGGCGGCGCCGTCGACCGCGCGCGCGAGCGGCAGCCTGGCCCACCCGCGGATCCGCTGCCCCGCGACCAGGGCGATGCTCTGGCCGAGGGACGCGACGACGAACACGCTCGCCACGAGCAGGCCCGCGCGCACGGCGGTGTTGGCCGCGGCCCAGTCCCAGCGGTCGACGATGCTCGGGAGCAGCCACATCGCCAGGCCGGCGCCGCCGAGGAAACCGGCGAGGCTGAACATCGAGACGACGAACCCCTGGCGCAGCCCGGAGACGGCGTAGGCCGCGAGGATGAGGATGAGGAGGACGTCGAGCAACGTCACGGTTGGTAGCCCCGCGTCCACGAGGTGATGACGTGGTCGGGGATCGGGCGCTCCACCGAGGAGTCCCAGCGGCGGGACAGGCCGGCCACGTCGAGCACCGCGGACAGCAGCATCGCCGTGAAGCCCCAGACGAACAGCCCGTCGACGTCGAAACCCGGCCCGCGCATCCCGGACGGGTGGGGCACCATGAACCGGTTGGCCGGGTCGACGAGCGCGGCCACCGGCACCCGGACCACCCGGGCCACCTCCGCCTCGGTGGGCACCAGCGGCGTCGGCTCCGGCCACCACGCGAGGACGGGCGTCACGCTGTTGCGGCTCGGGGACAGGTAGAGGTCGGGCAGCGCGTGGACGACCTGGACACCGGCCGGGTCGACGCCGACCTCCTCGTGGGCCTCGCGCAGCGCCGCATCCACCGGCCCGCGGTCCTCGCGGTCGAGTGCCCCGCCGGGGAAGGACACCTGGCCGGGGTGGGCGCGCAGCTCCCGGGAGCGCTCGGTGAGGACGACGTCGTCACCGCGCTCGCCGGGCCCGAAGAGCATGAGAACCGCCGAGCGACGGTAGGGCCGGGTCGGCGGGGCGAACATCGCGAAGTAGTCCGGCCGTCCCGCCTGGATCTCCTCCACCAGGGCGGCCATCCACGACGGCCGCGCAGCGCTCATGCCGACGGCTCCGCCACCGGTGCGGCGTGCCCGGCGGCGAGCTCGAACTTCAGCAGCAGCGCCGCCTTGGCCGGGTCGGTCTCGCCCTCGCCGTAGGCAGGGCACCACTCGGTGACCGGGCAGGCGCCGCAGGCCGGCCGCCGCGCATGGCAGGTGCGCCGGCCATGGAAGATGAGGACGTGGCTGAGCATGGTCCAGTCGCGCCGGGGGAACAACGCCCCGAGCGCATGCTCGACCTTGACCGGGTCCTCCTCGGCCGTCCACCCGAAGCGCCGAGCCAGGCGCCCGACATGCGTGTCGACCGTGATGCCAGACACCCCGAACGCGTTGCCGAGCACGACGTTGGCCGTCTTGCGGCCCACCCCGGGGAGGGTGACGAGGTCGGCCAGCCTGCCGGGGACCTCGCCGTCGAAGCGCTCGACCAGCGCCGCGCCGAGCTTGATCACCGAGTCGGTCTTGGCCCGGAAGAAGCCGGTCGGGATGAGCAGCCGCTCGAGGGCGGACCGGTCGGCACCGGCCAGGGCGGCGGCGTCGGGATAGCGGGCGAACAGCTCGGGAGTGACCTTGTTGACCATGACGTCGGTCGTCTGGGCCGACAGGATCGTGGCCACGAGGAGCTGCAGCGGGCTGCCGAAGTCGAGCTCGCAGTGGGCGTCCGGATATCGCTCGGTCAGGACCCGGTAGATGCGCCGGGCGCGGCGGGTTCGCGCGACGGGCGACTCCGCGGCATACCGCTCGGCACGTCGCGCCGCCGCCGACCTGGCGCGACGAGGAGAGCTCACCGGGCCAGCGTACGTGGGGGAGGTGACTTGACCCACATCGCTCATGGCACACTGTGCCCGTGGATCATGACGTCATTCGCAAGGCCCCGTTGTTCTCCGCCCTGGACGACGAAGCGGCCGAGCATCTCATCGCCTCGTTGACCCCCTCGCTCATGGAGCGCGGGGACGTCCTGTTCCACGAGGGCGACCAGGGCGACCGCCTCTATGTCATCGCCGAGGGCAAGATCAAGCTCGGCCGACGCAGCGCCGACGGGCGCGAGAACCTGCTGGCCATCCTCGGGCCGGGCGAGATGTTCGGCGAGCTCAGCCTGTTCGACCCGGGGCCGCGCACGGCCACGGCCACCGCGATCGCCGAGACCCAGCTCATGGCGCTCGACAACGAGCAGCTGACCGGCTACCTCGCCACCCGGCCGGGCATCGGCGTCACCCTGCTCGCCGCGCTGGCCCGACGGCTGCGCCGCACCAACGAGTCGCTCGCCGACCTCGTCTTCACCGACGTGCCGGGCCGCGTCGCCAAGGCGCTGCTGGACCTGTCCCGGCGGTTCGGTCGCCCGGTCGAGGAGGGGATCCTCGTGGCGCACGACCTCACCCAGGAGGAGCTCGCGCAGCTCGTCGGCGCCTCCCGTGAGACGGTCAACAAGGCCCTGGCCGACTTCGCCACCCGGGGCTGGCTCAAGCTCGAGGCGCGGGCCGTCCTGCTCCTGGACGTCGACCGGCTCAGGCGCCGGGCCCGCTGACGCCGAGGTACGCCAGCTGCGCGCGGATCGAGAGCCGCGCCGCGGGCCAGACCTGCGCGGGCACGTCGGCGTAGGCGCGCCGCAGCACCCCGTCGACCTGGTCCGCCTCGCCGGCCGCGCCGTCGGCGAGCGCCTGGCGCACCTGGTCGAGCCGCTCGCGGCGGTGCACCTGGTAGAAGGCCAGCATCGCCCGGGCGTCCGGCACGACCGGGCCGTGCCCGGGCAGGATGGTCACCACCTCCCCGGATCCCACCAGCCGCTCGACCGCCTCCAGCGAGCGCAGGTATGCCGCGAGCTCACCATCGGGGTGCGCCACCACGGTCGTCCCGCGGCCCAGCACGGTGTCGCCGGTCAGCAGGGCGTGGTCGCCGGGCAGGGCGAAGGAGATCGAGTCGGCGGTGTGGCCGGGGGTGGCGACGACCCGCACCTCGAGCGGCCCCGCCCGGACGAGGTCGCCGTCGCCGAGGTCGTCGTGGCCGGCGCCGACCGCGCGTACCCGGCTCCCGGTGATCTCCGCGAACCGGGCGGCCCCCTCCGCGTGGTCGAAGTGTCGGTGGGTGAGCAGCGTGTGGGTCACCCGGGCCCCGGCGTCGGCGACGACCCGGCATACCCGCTGGAGATGGGTCTCGTCGAGCGGCCCGGGGTCGATGACCAGGGCGTCGGCCGAGCCGGGCTCGACCAGCACCCAGGTGTTCGTGCCGTCGAGGGTCATCGGCCCGGGGTTGGGGGCGAGGACGCAGTGGGCGCGAGGGGTCGCCTGCCCGCCGGACCAGGACGCCAGCGTCGCCGCCGGCGGCTGGGCCGGCCGGCCGGTCACGCCAGCTCCGAGCGGATGACGACCCCGTCGCCGGTGTCGACGAGGACCGGCAGCACGGCCGTGACCACCGGCGTCCGGGCGAGATAGTCCTCCGCCGACCCGAACCGGGCCAGCTCCTCGATCGCGACCAGGGTAGGCGGCAGCAGCAGGGCCCGGCCGTCGGCCTGCTCGGCCAGCAGGTCGGCCGGGCGCACCCAGCGGAACTCGTCGGCCTCGGTGGTCGACCCGACGGCCTCCTGACCTTCCGGCAGCGGCGCGGCGAAGATCCACGTGTCGTAGCGGCGTCGCTCGAACTCCGGGGTGATCCAGTGCGCCTGCAGGCGCAGGTCGGCGGGGCGGAGCCGGACCCCGCACTCCTCCTCGACCTCGCGCACGGCCGCCGCCACGACGGGGAGCGCGGCCTCGGCAGGCAGGTCCATCGCCTCCGCGAGAGGGCCGAGCGCCGCCGGGTCGAGGGTGGCCTCGGCGTCGGCGGGGTCGACGCCACCGCCGGGGAAGACGTGCATCGACGGGGCGAACTCCATCGTGGTCACCCGGCGCTGGACGAACACCTCGGGGCCCTGCGGGGACTCCCGCACCAGCAGGACCGTCGCAGCGAGGCGGGGCGACGGGCCGGGACCCGGGGCCGCGAGCCAGGCCCGAGCGGCGCCCTCCCACGACGCGGAGCGGGGCGGGGGGAAGTCGCGCAGCATCGCTTCGGGGACCGCGGTCAGTCGGCCACGTGGACGACGATCTCGACCTCGACGGGCGCGTCGAGCGGGAGCACCGCGACCCCGACGGCCGAGCGCGCGTGCACGCCCTTGTCGCCGAACGCCTTGCCGAGCAGCTCGCTGGCCCCGTTGACGACCCCGGGCTGCCCGGTGAACGAGGGGTCGCTCGCGACGAACCCGACGACCTTGACGACCCGCTCGACCTTGTCGAGGTCGCCGACGACCGACCTCACCGCGGCGATGGCGTTGAGGGCGCAGATCTCGGCGAGGGCCCTGGCGTCCTCGGGCGGGATGAGCCCGTGCCCCACCCCGACCTTGCCCGTCTGGGGAAGGGACCCGGACACCATGGGGAGCTGTCCGGAGGTGTACACCCGCGAACCGTCGACGACGGCCGGCACGTAGGCCGCGACCGGTGCGGCAACCTCGGGGACGGTGAGGCCCAGCTCGGCCAGGCGGTCTTCGACGGCACTCATGTCAGGCTCCCTTCGGGCGCTTGAGATAGGCCACGAGGCCGTTGCCGTCCGGCCCCGGCAGCACCTGGACGAGCTCCCAGCCGTCCTCGCCCCACTGGTCGAGGATCTGCTTGGTCGCGTGGACGATGAGCGGCACCGTGGCGTACTCCCATGTCTGCATGTCGGCCACTGTAGCTCCGGGAGCGGGCGGCAGCTCCGGGGGCGGGCGGCCCGCCCACCCACGGTCCGAGGAACCGGTGGCCATGACGACCACTCACGCGGACGCAACCCGGTGGGCGCACCCGGGACGAGGGCGGCGGCGCACGACCGTAGGCTGGGCCCGTGCCTGCTCCCGCCGTCGACCGGCTGTTCGCCGACACCCGGCTGCACGTGGTGACGGGCAAGGGCGGCGTCGGCAAGACGACGGTCGCCAGTGCGCTCGCGCTCGCGCTCGCCCAGCGCGGCAAGCGGGTGCTGCTCGCGGAGGTCGAGGGCCGGCAGGGGATCTCGCAGACCTTCGACGTGCCGCCGATCGGCGCCGATGAGGTCCGGCTCGTCAAGGACGGGTCCGGCGGCGAGCTGTGGGGTCTGTCGGTGGAGGCCAAGCCGGCCTTGCTGGAGTACCTCGACACCTTCTACCACCTGGGCCGAGCGGGAGCCGCGCTCGAGAAGGTGGGCGCCATCGACTTCGCGACGACCATCGCCCCCGGGGTTCGCGACGTCCTGCTCATCGGCAAGGTCTACGAAGCGGCGCGACGCACCCGCGGCCCGAAGCGCGGCCAAGGGGGCCTGGTCTACGACGCCGTCGTCCTCGACGCCCCGCCGACCGGCCGGATCGCGCGGTTCCTCAACGTCAATGCCGAGGTGGCCGACATCGCCAAGGTCGGCCCGATCCGGGCCCAGGCCGACTCGATCACCCGGATGATGCGCGACTCGCGGACCCGGGTCCACGTCGTCACGCTGCTCGAGGAGATGCCCGTCCAGGAGACGGTCGACGCGCTGGGCGAGCTGACGGCGACCCGGCTGGGTCTCGGTGCCGTCATCGTCAACCAGGTCCGCGAGCCCCTGCTGGGGGCCGAGGAGGAGGCCCTGCTGGCGGCGGCCGAGCAGGAGGACGGCGGCGAGCTGCGGCTGGCGGCTCGGTTGCGCGCCGACCTCGAGTCGGCCGGGGTCCGGGTGACCGGGCCCATGGTGGCCGGGCTGCTGAGCGAGGCCAGGGACCACCTCGACCGGCTGGACCTCGAGGCGGAGATGGAGGCCGAGGTGCTGGCCCAGGGGCTGCCGGTGCTGCGGCTGCCCTCGCTGGCCGACGGCATCGAGGAGGGCGGCGTCGCCGTCCTCGCCGACGAGCTGAGCAGCCAGGGGGTGCGGTGATGGCCCGGGCCCAGACCCCCCGCCTCGACGTCGACGCCCTGCTCGCCGACCCGGGCGTGGGGATCGTCGTGTGCTGCGGCTCGGGCGGCGTCGGCAAGACGACCACGGCGGCCGCCCTCGGGGTCCGGGCCGCCGAGCACGGCCGCCACGCCGTCGTGCTGACCATCGACCCCGCACGCCGGCTCGCCCAGAGCCTCGGGCTCACCCACCTCGACAACACCCCGCGGCCGGTGGCCGACATCGACACGGGGCAGGGCGGGTCCCTCGACGCGATGATGCTCGACATGAAGCGGACCTTCGACGATGTCGTCGAGGCGCACGCCACCCCCGACAAGGCCCGGCAGATCCTGGCCAACCCCTTCTACCAGGCCGTCTCGAGCTCGTTCGCGGGGACGCAGGAGTACATGGCCATGGAGAAGCTCGGGCAGCTCCGAGCCGAGGCCGACCGGGACGGCACCTGGGACCTCATCATCGTCGACACGCCGCCGTCGCGGTCCGCGTTGGACTTCCTCGATGCCCCGAAGCGGCTGGGCAGCTTCCTCGACGGCCGCTTCATCCGGTTGCTCGCCGCCCCGGCCAGGGCCGGGTCCCGGGCCTACCTCAAGGTGTTCTCGGTGGGCGTCAACCTCGCGGCCAACACCCTCGCCAAGGTCCTCGGCGGCCAGATGCTCAGCGACGTGCAGACCTTCGTCGCCGCCCTCGACACGATGTTCGGCGGGTTCCGGGAGCGGGCGGACCTCACCTATGCGCTGCTCAAGGAGCCGACGACCGCCTTCGTCGTCGTGGCGGCCCCCGAGCGGGACGCGCTGCGCGAGGCGGCGTACTTCGTCGACCGGCTCGCCCAGGAGGGGATGCCGCTGGCCGGGCTCGTCGTCAACCGGCTGCAGGCCGTCCCCGCCTCGACCCTGACCGCCGCCCGGGCCGCGGCGGCCGCCGAACAGCTCGAGGACCTCGACCGGGCCGGGGCGGACCTGTCCGCTCGAGGGCCCGACCTGAGCGTCGCGGTGCTGCGGCTGCACGCCGACCTCGCGACGACCGCGGCGCGACAGCGGGCGCACACCCAGCGCTTCCTCGCGGCCCACCCCGGCGTCGAGGTCGCCGAGGTGCTGGCGGCGGCCACCGACATCCACGACCTAGCCGGGCTGCGGGCGGTGGGCGCCGCGCTCGGCGCGCCCTGACGGCATACCCGGGCACCCACCCCGGCCGCCCGGTCCGGTGGGCGGCCCGGCTCACCATGTCCTGGCAGGCTCCCCGGCAGGGGTGGGGTGTCCGGTGCGTGGACCGGACGGACACGGTCAGCAGCGGTCAGCTGGCGACCGCCTGACGGGCGCGGCTCTTCGCGGCCGAGAGCAGAGCGGTCCAGGAAGGGACCTCGGGCCGGCGCCGCAGGAGGGCCCGGCGCTCGCGCTCGGTCATCCCGCCCCAGACGCCGAACTCGGTACCGTTGTCGAGGGCGTCGGCGAGGCACTCGGCCATCACGGGGCACCCCTTGCACATGGCCTTGGCAGCGCGCTGCGCCTTCCCCTGCACGAAGAGTGCGTCCGGGTCGGCCGTGGCGCACAGGCCTTGGCCACGCCAGTCCAGCACCCACTCCGGTGCGAAGGCCGCAGCGGCGGTGCTCGCCGACATCTCGATCGTCATCCCCGTCACCGTCCTTCCGGGGATCCCGACAGCGGTGGCGGCCCCTCTGGGCGGGGCTGCCTGTCTCGCTGTCGACATTAGGTGCCGTCGCCGTTGCGGGGCATGACCCGAACCGGTGGTTTCTGCCAGCCGTTCGGACTAGTCACCCCATGGCCCGTTCACGCTGGTCGGCGGGTGGACCGGCTACCCTCTGAGGATGCTTGGAGCTTTCTTGGCGCTGCCGCGCGTCCTGCGCAGGCTCGTAGGGCTCGTGGTGCTGGGTAGTGCCATGGGCGTGCTCGTCGCAGGTCTGGCGGTGCCCGCGATCGGGGCCGTGGGGACGGCCGTCAACGGCGCCGCCTCCGCGTACTCGTCGCTGCCGAGTGACTTCAACGTCGCTCCGCTCGCCCAGGCGTCCCGCATCCTCGACGCGAAGGGCCGGCTCATCGCCAACCCCTACGACGAGAACCGCGTCATCGTCTCGCTCAAGAAGATCGCGCCCATCATGCAGAAGGCGCAGATCGCGATCGAGGACTCGCGCTTCTACGAGCACGGCCCGATCGACGCCCGCGGGTTCACCCGGGCGCTGGTCTCCAACCTGCAGGGCAAGAACATCCAGGGGGCGTCGACGCTGACCCAGCAGTACGTCAAGATCACCATGCAGGAGAACGCCCTGCGTGCCGACGACCCGGAGAAGGCCAAGCAGATCCTTTACGACCGCACGGTCTCCCGGAAGCTCCAGGAGCTCAAGTACGCCGAGAACGTCGAGCAGAACTACACCAAGGCCCAGATCCTCGCCGGCTACCTCAACCTGGTGAACTACGGCGACCAGGCCTACGGTGTGGAGGCGGCCGCGGAGAACTACTTCGGCATCCACGCCAGCGAGCTCAACCTCAACCAGTCGGCCCTGCTGGCCGGCATCGTCCAGCAGCCCAACGCGTTCAACCCGGCCCTGCATCCCCAGGCCGCGCAGACCCGGCGCAACCAGGTCCTGGACCGGATGCAGCAGCTCGGCCTGGCCAGCGCCAAGGACGTCACCGCCGCCAAGAAGGTGTCGGTCAAGTCGATGATCCACAAGAAGCCCAACCGGGGCGTCTGCCTGCGCTCCAGCCAGCCGTACTTCTGCCAGTACGTCCTGGAGTGGCTCGAGAAGTCCCCCCAGATGGCGGTGTTGGGCAAGACCCCGGCGGAGCGGCGCGACGCGATCTACCAGGGCGGCCTGACGATCAAGACGACGCTCACCCCGAAGATGCAGGCGGCCGCCCAGAAGTACATCACCAAGGCGGTCCCGATCCACAACAAGAGCAACCTCGGCGGCGGCGTCACGATCATCCAGCCGGGAACCGGCAAGATCCTCGCGATGGCCCAGGGGTCCGACTTCGCCAAGACCGAGGTCAACTGGAACGTCGACGTCCAGTACGGCGGATCGGTCGGGTGGCAGTTCGGGTCCACGGCCAAGATGTTCGCGCTGGTGACGGCGCTGGAGCGCGGGATGCCCATCTCGGCCGACATCACGGTCCCCACCGCCGGTCCCAGCCACCCCTACGTCTTCCCCGCCAGCGCGTTCCACGACTCGTGCGGCGCCAGCAAGTTCGAGGTCCGCAACGACTACGAGGTGGGCGGCCAGAAGTCGCTGGCGTTCGCGACGGCGCAGTCCATCAACTCCGCCTTCGCCAAGCTGACCATCGACCTCGGTGCCTGCTCGGTGCGCGACACGATGACCCGGATGGGCCTGCACGACGGCTACGGCAAGCCCATCGACAAGAACCCGGCATCCATCGCGCTCGGAGCGGGTGCGACGACCACCATGTCGATCGCGTCGGCCTATGCGACGCTGGCCGCCGACGGCACGTACTGCGAGCCGATGCCGATCTCCTCCATCACGACGGCCGACAACAAGCCGCTGAAGTTCAAGGCGGCCGCGTGCAAGCAGGTCGTCGACAAGGACGTCGCGGCCGGCGTCACCCAGCTGCTCGAGGGTCCCCTGAGGGCCGGCACGGCCTCCGGCGTCTGGAACATGGCCGCCCGCCCCGCCGCCGGCAAGACGGGGACGACGAACAACCACAACCAGGCCTGGTTCGTGGGGTACACCCCGCAGCTGGCGACCGCCGTCTGGGTCGGCAAGCTCCGTCCGGCCGACAGGAACGGCCAGCTCTACACCCTCAACGGCTCGTGCTTCGGCGGCTATGGATGCAAGGGCTCGGTCTTCGGTGGCACGATCGCCGCACCCGTCTGGGCCGACGTCATGCGGGCCGCGTCGTCCGGTATGCCGGTCAAGCAGTTCTCCACCCCGTCCAGCAAGGTGAAGTACGGGGACTACGTCCCGCTGCCGTCGGTCATCGGCCTCTCGCTCAGCTCGGCCCAGGCACGGCTACAGTCGGCGGGCTTCAAGGGGTACCAGGCGGGCTACATGGACAGCAGCCTGCCCGCCGGTCTCGTGGCCGCCACCCAGCCCGCCTACCGCGCCTTGAAGAACTCCAGCGTGGGGCTGATCCTCAGCAACGGCCGCGCGCCCCAGCCCCGGACCGCGCCGACCACATCGACCACGCCGAAACCCACACCGAAGCCCACGCCGAAGCCCACGCCGAAGCCCAAGCCGAAACCCAAACCGACGCCGGTCCACTAGCCCGTCGCGGGGCTCAGCCGCCGGCGAGCACTCGCTTGACGACGGCCGCCACTCGGCCACCGTCGGCGCGACCAGCCACCTCGCCCTGGGCCGTCCTCATGACCAGGCCCATCTGCGCCATACCCGTGGCGCCGGTGGACGCGACAGCCCGCGCGACGATGTCCTCGAGCTCGGAGTCCTCGAGCTGGGCCGGAAGGTAGGCGTCGAGCACGGCGAGCTCGGCCAGCTCCCGCTCGGCGAGCTCGGGACGGTGGCCGTCGGTGAAGGCCGCGGCGGCCTCCTTGCGCTTCTTCGCCTCCTTGGCGAGCACCGTGAGGACCTCGTCGTCGCTCAGTCGCCGCGCCGCGTCGCCGGCGACCTCGGTCGTCGTGATCGCTGTCAGCGCCATCCGCAGCGTGCCGGCCCGGACCTTGTCCTGGGCGCGGATGGCGTCGTGAAGGTCGTGCTGGATGGTCTCCTTGAGGCTGGTCCCGGTCATGGCGCCCAGTCTCGCATCGGCGGCAAGCCGGTCTCGCCGACACGGACGTGCCCCCGCGGCAAACCGATGGGACGTACGCGAGCATGCCGCCGCCGCGCAGCGGACCGGGCACCGCCACCCGCGGCGCGCCCTCTCGGCCGTCGTGACCGGATTTCGGGACGACGGGTCGGGTTTGCGAGGATGGCCCGATGACCTCGATCCTGCGCTCCGCCGCGACGGCGGCCGGCGCCCTCGTCGCGACCGGGGTGGCCGGGGTCGCCTACGCCGGGCTGGTCGAGCGCAACCTGTTCGTCCTGCGCCGGGCCGCCGCACCGGTGCTGCCCCCCGGGTCGCGCCCGGTGCGGATACTGCAGGTGAGCGACCTGCACCTGCTTCCCCGGCAGCAGCGCAAGATCGAGTGGGTGCGCTCGCTCGCCGACCTGGCACCCGACTTCGTCGTGAACTCCGGGGACAATCTCGCACATCTCGACGCTGTCCCGGCGCTGCTGCGGGCCATGGAGCCGCTGCTGGACTACCCCGGGGCGTTCGTCCTCGGGTCGAACGACTACTGGGCGCCGGTGTTCCGCAACCCGGCGCTCTACCTCACTCCCCAGTACGCCACTCCGCCGGACATCCGCCCGGAGCTCCCCGTCGACGACCTTGTCGCCGGTCTGGTCGCCGGCGGCTGGTCCGACCTCAACAACGCGCGGTCGACGGTGACGATGGCGGGGCTGCCGGTCGAGCTGGTCGGCGTCGACGACCCGCACATCGAGCTCGACCGGTACTGCGAGGTAGCCGGTCCCGCCTCTGCCGACGCGGCCCTCACCATCGGCCTGGTCCACGCGCCCTACCAGCGAGTCCTCGACGCCATGACGGCCGACGGGGCCGCCCTGGTCATCGCGGGACACACCCATGGTGGCCAGCTCGCCCTCCCGCTGTTCGGGGCCCTCGTCACCAACTGCGACCTCGACCGTCGTCGCGCCAAGGGCCTGTCCCGATGGTGGCCCGGTGCTGACGGTGCACCGTCGTCCATGGCCCCGGATGGCGCGGCATACCTGCACGTGTCGGCCGGGCTGGGAACCTCTCCCTACGCGCCGGTGCGGTTCGCCTGCCGCCCCGAGGCGACGCTGCTGACCCTGGTGCCCCGAGGCTGACGCGGAGGTACGCCGTCGTGCGGCTCGGCCGCCCCTGACGGCGGGTGACGGGGCCCGCGGGCGGCCGGGGTGCGTCGTGCTCACCGCCGGCCCCGAGCGGCCATCAGCGGCTGCGGTCGGTCCGGTCGGTGCTCCGCCCAGGTATGCCGCGGGCGCGCCGGAGCGCGTCGACATCCGCCGCGTCTTGCCTGGGGAACCGATTTCAGGCCCCCGGGCCCGGTCGGCTATCCTCGGGTGTCGCTGCCCCGGCGGGGCGGCCAGATGCCACGGGGTGTGGCGCAGCTTGGTAGCGCGCTTCGTTCGGGACGAAGAGGCCGCAGGTTCAAATCCTGTCACCCCGACTCATATTTCTGCAGGTCACAGGCCTGGGCCCGATCAGGGTCCGGGCCTTGCTGCTGCCGGTACAGCAGCGAAGTACAGCAACGGGTGTCATTCGAGGCCCTCGCCGAGCCGGCGGAGGGCGTCTCGGGTCGCCGACGAGCTGGCCCGGGCGTAGATCTCCATGGTCACCGAGAGGTCCGCGTGGGGCAGGATCCGCATGATGACACGGGGATGCACGTCGAGGTCGACCAGCAAGGTGGCGCACGTGCGCCGGGCGTCGTGGACGGTGAGGTGGCCACGGACAACGCCGGCGATCCGGCATCGCTCGGTGAACTTCCGGTTCAGGGTGCGCGGGTCGACGGGTGTCCCGAGCCGGCCGGTGAAGACCAGATCCGGCCAGTCGGGGTCGTCGTGCCAGGCCTCGCCAGCCAGGCGGCGGTGTTCCTCCTGGTCGGATCGGCGCCGCTCGAGGGCACGGGCCACGACATCCGGCAGGGGAAGGATTGCATCGGACGCCTCGGTCTTGGTCTCCCGGTAGAGCAGCGCACGACGGACCCGCTGCAGCTGATGCTCGACGACGAGCTCACCCACCCCGAGGTTCACGGCCGACCAGCTCAGGCCGAGCGCCTCGCCCTTGCGGAGCCCGAGAACCAGGACGAGGACGTATGCGGCATACCAGGGGTCGTCGTCGTCACGCGCGGACTCGAGGAACCGTCGGGCCTCATCACTGGTCCAGGCCGTCACCGAGCGGCGGTGCTGCTTCGGTGACTTCACCAGTGCCGCCACGTTCCGCTCGAGGAGCTCCGCACTCATCGCGTGGGACAGCGCGGAGCGCAGAACGGTGCGGACGTCCTTGATCGTCCGGGCCGACGGTGTCTGATGGCAGCACTTCCCGCTCGCGCAGCAGCGAGCGACGGCTGGATCGCGAGCGAACCGGGCAGCGTCCTTGCCCTGGGCGCAGCACTGGCACTGGTCCTTCAGACGGTTGAGCCATGCCTGGACGTCGTGCACCCGGAGACGGTCCAGCCGGAACCTGCCGATACCGGGTTCGATGTAGTTCCGCACATGGCTCTCATAGGTCGCGTAAGTCAGAGGCGCGAGGTTGGGTCCGACGACCTCGGCAAGCCACGTGGCCAGATACTGACCCACCGTGGGGACCTTCGTGAGGACCGGGCCCCAGGCGGCCACCTGGCTGAGCGCCAACCAGCGAGCATGAACGTCCTCCCGGTCCTGCCCGTAGACGTACTTCCGACGGCGCTGACCGGTCGGCAGCGTGACCCACACGTAGGCCGCGTAGCCGTTGCCACGAGGGTAGATCGACCCCTCGCCGTTGTGCCGGGTGCGCTTGGCGGTCATGCGGGCCAGTCTGCGGGTGGAATCGGCCGCGCGGCGCTCCACGTACTCGTCGACCCACCCAGGCAGGATCCGACGGGAGCGGCCGTCCTTGAGGGACTTCAGGTCGCCCTGGACGATGAGCATCCGGACCTTGCTCTCTCCGTATCCGAGCATCTCGGCCACCTCGGCGACCGTGTACCAGCGTCTGCGGAACTGAATGTCGCTCATGATGCCGCTCTGCCTCCCATCACTCCTACGGTTGCCGAATTGGTTTCCACAGGTGGTCCGGTGGCACCGAGGACGCTCCTGGCGAGCTCGTACTGCTCGCGCCAGCGTCGTCGTTCGAGGATGGTCGTCATCAGCACGGCCTGCAGTGGTGGCCTGCCGGCAGATGGTCACGGACCAGTCGTAGCGCGGGGCACCGTCGGCAGTGGCGACCTGCGCGGCCATCCGCTGGGCGGAGGCGACGTCGATGCCGGCGGCTTCGAGTGCTTCGCGGACGACGGCGGATCGGTCGGAGCGGTGGTCGCGGAGGCCATCCCGTTCTGGAGCTCGGCGTCGAGCTCGGCGCGCTGGTCAGGGTCGAGGCCGCCCCAGATGCCGTACTCCTCGCCGTACAGGAGCGCGGCCCCGAGGCAGATCGCCTGGACCGGGCAACCCTGACAGAGGTGCCGGGCACGTCGGCCGCCGAGCGATCGGGGGTCGTCGAACCACACGTCGCACACCAGGTGCTCGGTCCGGCGTCCGGGACGGTCCGCAGCCAACAGGGCGCGGCGGTGAGGCGTCAGGACGCCCTCAGCTGCGCCCGGCAGCGCTGCTCGTCGATGACGTGCCCGACAGCGGCGAAGCCGGCGACCGCCGACTCCAGGTGGCGGATGGCTGCCGACGAGTCCCCGTTGAGCCTGGCCAGTAGCCCACGGACCTCCTCGACCGCGGCGAACCAGGCAGGCAACGGCACCACAGCCGCGGCGAGCAGCTCCGATTCGCCGGCATACCGCTCCGCACGCTCGCGGTCTCCCGCGCGCACCGACCCGATCGCCGCCGGGACGGCCAAGGTGATGCGGCAACCGGGACAGCTCTCCAGTGGCCCGCGGAT
Source organism: uncultured Actinomycetota bacterium (assembly GCA_963763315.1). Classification (GTDB taxonomy): domain Bacteria; phylum Actinomycetota; class Actinomycetes; order Actinomycetales; family Dermatophilaceae; genus CAVSJJ01. The sequence continues at coordinate 755,365 of CAVXOC010000002.1, read as the reverse complement.
CCCCGCCTCGGCGTCCTCCACGGCAACGAGCACGGCGTCCGGTTCGGTGGTCGCGGAGATCCGGGCACCATGGACGCGGTCCAGGAGGTGGAAACCGACGTCGGACTCTCGCGCCACGGCCAGCGCCTCGTCCGCCAGCGTGAGCGCTCGGCGGTCCTGATGGCGGTGGTGAGCGACCTCGGCGCGTCGCTCGAGGGCGAGCGCTGTCCCGAGGGCCGCGCCGATTCCCTCGTGGAGCCGCTGCCCCTCGGCAAGGTCCGCCTCCGCCTGGTCGAGCCGTCCCGCGAACAGGTGTGCCTCGCCCCGCAGGGTCAGCGCGAAGGCATACCCACGCGAGGCACCCAGTCGGCGTGCCTCGTCGGCCAAGGAGTTGGCGTAGTCGATCACGTCGACGTAGGGGCGGGCCCCGTACAGGAGACGCTCCGCGGCACAGAGCATTCCGTCGAAGACGTGGCCGGCGAGCACCGGCACCGCGTGCGTGTCCTCGAGATCGGCGCGCACGCTGGCAGCCAGCTCCCCCCGTGCGTGGGCGGCCAGCCCCATCGCCCAGGAGGCCTGCACGACTGCGGTGGCGTCCCCGGAGTCCACGGCCAGCCGCCGGGCCTCGGTGGCGGCCGCGGTGGCGGTGCCCAGGTCCCCGAAGCCCATCGCCGCGGCCCCACTGAGGGTCAGTGCTCGGGCGACCCTGCCCGGCAGGGCCGCGGGGGCGATGCCCTCCAGAGTGTGCAGCGCACCGGTGGGGTCGCCGAGCTTGAGCTGGGCCAGAGCCTGCTGGGCGCGGAGGTCGTCGGCTTCCGAACCGTTCACCGAACGCGCCGCCGTCGCGTACGCGGCGGGCGCCCGCCTGTCGCCGAGACCGTCGAGCGCCAGGGCGCGCAACGCCAATGCCTCGCACTGGTCCGGGGTGTGGGCGAGCAGCGACTCGGTCAGGCCCAGAGCGTCGGGAAAGGCTCCCAGGTCGAGCGCGTTTCGGGCCGCGTCCAGAAGCCACGGGATCGCATTTTGAGGGAGACCTCCGTCGAGCCAGTGCCGAGCCACGGCAGCCGGTGGCGCCCCGGACGAGGCCAGCCGGCGCGCCGCATCCCGGTGGACCGCCACCTGTTGGTGAGGCGCGAGGCGGTCGGCGAGCCCTTGCCGGACCAGCTCGTGCCAGAACCGGTAGCGCCCGTCGGCCACCACCAGCACGCCGGCGCCCAAGGCGTGGTCGAGCATGACGAAGGCATCCTCCTCGGTGGATCCGGTGAAGGCGACCACGTCGGCCACGGTGAGCTCATCCTCGGCAAGAGCTAGCCGGCTCAGCATGGCGACCGTGCCCGCGTCCAGATCGGCGAACCGAGTGCTCACCGCCTCGGCCAGGCGATGTCCCAGAGACCCGGGACGCCTGCTCGCGCGGTGGGCCAGCTCCGACAGGAAGAACGGGTTGCCCGAGGCCAGCGCCACCACCTCCTGGACCTGGTCCGGTCCCACGCAGTCACCGGACTCCGCAGCCACCACCGCACGAGCCTCCCGCTCCGCCAGGGGTGCCAGATCCAGCGTCATCGCCCATCCCGCCCGGCAGAGGCGCTGCACGCCGTGTGCCAGCGCGTCCGGAGCGCCTTCGGTCCGGTACGCCAACACCAGGAGCGCAGGCGGGGTGTCACCGGTGATGCTGTTGAGCAGCGCGTCCACGGATGCGTCGTCGGCCCGGTGCGCGTCGTCGACGACCACCATGACCGGCGCCCCCTCAGCCGTCGCGGCAAACAACCGGCGCAGCGAACCGATCGCCTGTTGGCGAGTCAACGGGCGATTGACGCGCCGCCCGTCGCTCGCCGCCACCGCAATCGTACGAAGGACCCTTCCGGCACGATCGCTCAACCGTGATGCCAGGTTCCGGTCGGCGCCGAATAGCTGGTCGATGACCGCGCCTGCCACGCCGTAGGCCACCGCGGCGTAGCTGGGGAGCACCACGGCCGTCTGCCACCCCTCCGACTCGGCCAGGCCGACCAGGACCCGGCACAACGCAGACTTGCCGATTCCCGCGGGGCCACGCACCGCGACCACGCCGCATCGTCGGGGATCGGCGGTACGCAGCAGAGCGGTGAGCTCGGCGACCTCCCATTGCCGTCCCAGGAGCACGGGCTCGGGCGGAGCCAGGCCCGCCACACAGGCGTCGTAGAGCCGCCGCGTCTCCGCGTCGGGCGACACCCCCGGTCCGGCGCGCAGGGCGGCTCGCAGCCGGTCGTACCAGTCGATCGCAGCATGTCGGTTCCCCGACTCCATTGCGGCACGCATCAGCTCGCGATACGCCGCCTCATCGGTGGGGTCGCGCTCGATCAGTCGGCTCCACTCGCCCGCGTGGCGCAGGAGGTCGACCAGCAGGGAGGTCACCCGGTCACGGTGGTCCCGGTTCCAGTCCTCGTAGGGCGAGTCCGGGAGCAAATCGCCAGGGAAGGAGCGTGCGACCCGGGCGGCAACCCGCGGACTGTCCTCGGCCAGCGCCGCAGCTGCACGCCCGACGAACTCGTCGAGGTCGGTGCTGACCGCAGCTCCCGGGAACAGCGCGACGGTGCCGCCGTGCAGAACCACTGCGTCCTGGTGCCCCAGGGCTCGCCGCGCGTGATGCGCCGCTTTGCGCAGGTTGGCAGCACCTGCTGAAGCGGTCAGCCGCGGCCACAGCGCCTCGATCACCCGGTCGCGTACCACCGTGTGCCGAGGCGCCAGCGCCAGCAGCTGGACCAGGTCGACGGCGCGCCGGGTTGGCCAGGCCGAGACGGGCACCTGGTGCCCGTCGACCCGGACCTCGAATCCTCCGAGCAGGCGGACCTGCACGTCGGCAACGGTCATGACCCGTCCATCCTGCGCCCCTCAGGAAGGCAGCGCCACCGGGCGACCCTCCGCGACCCAGGCTTTGAAGCCACCCTCGAGATGCGCCACGTCGTGATAGCCCAGGTCCTGCAGTGCGCGCGCGGACAACGCCGAGCGCGAGCCGGCTGCGCAGTAGACGATCACCCTTCGCCCGGGGTCGAACGCGGTCAGGTGGTACGGCGTCGCCGGGTCGGCATGGAACTCCAACATCCCTCGCGGCGCGAGCACGGCCCCCGCCAGTACGCCGCCGCTCGTCTCGTGCGGCTCACGCACGTCAACCACCAGCACGTCGCCGGCGGTCATCTCGGCGGCGACCTCCGCCGGGCTCAGGTTCTCAATGCCCGCCTTCGCGCGGGTCACCAGCTCGGTCACTCCGGTCATCGTCTCCTCCTCGGTTCTGCCGCGCCTTCGGCACGGCCCTCGGTCAGCGTGTGCCGAGAGGCGTTCCAGGAACGTTCCCAACCCGGAAGGCCGCTCCAGGGTCGCCGCGACCGGCCCAAACCGCCGCCAGGACCGGATGATCCTCGGCCGGCCGCCAGCAGCGCGATGGCCGGAACGGCAGAAGGATGGTCGAAGCGCACACGGAAGTCACCTCGGGCGGCGACCCGGCAGCAGGCACAGACCCCGCTCGCCACCACGCAGCCAGGCACCCGGACCGCTCCAGCGCGCGACCCGCCCCGCTCCTGGCGGCGGCGCCCGCATGCCGGAGTGACGCACCCGGCGCGGCGATCTGAAGTGACCGCCTGATCGGGGACGCCTCCACATGCGGCATGAGGCGGGGGAAGGATGCTCTGATGGGTCGGATCTGTCGGTACCCGGCGGCGTTCCGGGGGCAGGCCGCAGCGATGGCGTTGGATAGCCATCGGAAGATTCGAACCTGCCCGCCCTTAAACCGGCTGCGCCACCCACCGCATCGGATCGCCCCAACCGAGGTCGCGTATCCCCAACTCGCCGAGCTGTTGGACGACGAGGGTGCGGTGGTAGGCCGCGAAGGTGAGCACGTGGGCGACCATCCCGCCGTACGTAAAGACCTCCGGCGGGTCGCACAGGGCATCGACGAAGGTGTCGTCGAGGCGGCTGCTGTTTGCGACCTCGCGGACCTGATCCTTGAAGGCCGGCCCGACCTGACCGAGCCGCTGCCGCATGGACGCGACGGGTTCGTCCTTCTCGACCTCGAAGTCGTATTCGCGGTTCTCGATCGCGCTCATCCACATGTCCATCTGTCCGATCAGACGCGAAGTGATCGAGCGGAGCGACATGGAGCCGTCCTCGTTGTCGCAGGAGACCCTGACCAAGGTGTCCAGCCGGGCGTCGTCGAGCCGACCGAGCCGGTCCACGATCTCGCCGACGAGCCAGACGTGGTGGTCGACCATCTTCGTAAGGAGCTGCATTTCGGTGACCTCGTTTCGAGCGGGCAGGCGCAGACCTGCCGGTGGGTAGAAGTGGACATGGTTGGCCGACCGGATCTGGATCTGCCCTGGCCGGGACCGCCAAGCGTTCGGTGCCATGCCGTACGCACGGCGGAAGGCCCGGGTGAACGCCTCGTGTGAGGAGTACCCCGCCTCAATCGCCACGTCCAGGACGCTGCGCGGACTCGAGAGGAGCCGGTATGCCGCCCGCTCAAGGAGGACGCGCCGGCGGAACCTGGCTGGCGGCTCGCCTGCCGCCGAGCTCACCAGCCTGTCGAGGTGGTAGCGCGACAGGTGCATCCGGGCCGCTAGGGCGACGCCGTCATCGTGCTCGTCCAGCGTCGCGGCGAGGGTCTCGACAAAGGCACTGAACGTGTCGGTTGACGTGCGCATGTCACCACTGTGCGTCGGGTGACGCGAGGCGCGCCTGATCGTTCTTGCTGACAGGTCGCTGGTTAGCGGCTTCGCGGCGGTATGCAGCAGGTCTCACGGACCGAAGATCCGCTCGGAACACCGATGTCCGACGTTGCGCGGCGACACACCGGTGGAGGTAATGCCTTCGGGCCGCTAGCTCTTTGCGGGGAGCCTCGAGCGGCCGACGTCCGGAGGTGGCGCACATCCGCGGGCGGCATCGTGCCTGCCGGTCCGCGACATCGCCGAACCTGGCCACCCGTCAGTGGACGGTCTCGTGGTTGTGGCACATCTCGACGAACTTCGCGATGCGCGCGGCCCGGGTCCCCGGCTTCTTCGCATCGTTGACGCGGTAGAGGATCGCATAGCGGTTGGCGCCCCTAAGGGTCTCGAAGAATGCCTTGGCCTGCGGGTCGGCCGCGAGCGCGGCAGCCAAGTCGTCGGGGACGGTCGCGCGCTTCTGCCCGGCGTAGGCCGCCGCCCACCTGCCGTCGGCCTTCGCCGCGTCGACCTGCGCCTGCCCCGCCGGGCGCATGCGACCGGCCTCGATCAGCCCCTCGGCCTTGTCCCGGTTGATCTGCGACCACTTGCTCCGCGGCCCGCGCGGGGTGAAGCGCTGCAACCAGTAGTTCTCGTCGTATCCCCGCTTCTGCCCGTCGATCCAGCCGTGACAGAGAGCGACCTCGAGGGCCTCGACGTAGTTGACCGTCTCGGCCGCGCCCATCTTCCCAATCCTGAGCCAGAAGCCGCGGTGGTCGGCGTCGTGCTCGGCGAACCATGCCTCGCAGTCGGGCACAGTGGCGAATGAGATCACCGACTGGCCGGCCAGCTCCTCGGGCATCTCCTCGTCCGACATGCGGGCATCCTGTCACCGCTCACCGACAGGATCCGCAGCTCCGCGGCTGGCGGGTGCGGCGGATGATCTCGCACGATGCCGCGATCGGGCGGTCGACAGGCGGCTAAAGGGGGCACTCTTCGCCTCAGTTCGGCGGCGAGTCCCTGACGTGGTGGCCCACAGTCCATGGCGGAGGTTCCGTCGCGCCTTAGGTAGACCTATCCTCGTGGTGGATGGGCGCGAGGCGCTCGCGCCGGTGAGGGGAGGTTGCCATGGCTGAGTTCTCCCAGGAGCAGATCGACCAGATCGTCGCGCGCGTGACTGCCGCGGTGCGCGCCGAGGTCACGACCCAGGAGGCTGCGGCTCTGACCCACGGCGAGCTGCGCATCCCTTTGCGGCAGGCCAAGGATGTCCCGAACGACGTCCTGTGGGCGCCGTGGGTGGTCGCCCTTCCCCCCGACCTCAGCGCCATCGAGACGCGGCGGGGCCCGGAGATGTCGGGCTAGCAGTCGTGATCCCCGCCGTGGAGGTCGACCAGGACGGGCGGTTGGCGGACGGGGTCTGGCAGGGCGTCCAGTCTCTACTCGACAGCTACGTGAGGCTGCAGGGCGACGATGTCACCGTCCTGCTGCACACGAGCGACGCGTACGAGCCGGCAGCGTGGGTCTCGGCGGCACTGGAGATCCGCGGCTCGGATCACCGCAGGGTGTGGATGGCGCCGCTCGTCGACCCTGGCCTACCGGCGCGGCTCGCGGCTTCCCTTCCCCGATCCGAGGACCTGAGGGGTCGGCTGGTGGTGCTCAGCTTCGAGCGCGACACCATGTCCCATGGGGAGGAGCTACGTCGGGCGCTGGCTTCCTATCCTGCCCGGAGCTGCCTCGTGCTGCGCGCCATCAGCGCTGCGGCAACGCTGTTCCAGGCGCCCCTACGGGCCACGCCACAAGAGCTCGAAGCCCGCAACACCGCGCTACTGGAGCGGTTGATGCCCGCCACGGCGCTACGGATCACCACCCCGAGCGGAAGCGACCTGCGAGTCAGGCTCGAACCACGGCATCGGTGGATCAGCAACCGTGGGACGGGGCGACCCGGAAGCGTCCTGATCCTGCCGGCCGGTGAGGTGGCCACCTACCCGGCCGAGATCGACGGCATCTTCGTTGCCGACTTCGCCTTCAACGTCAATGCCATCACCGACCTGGACGCACGGCTGGGCGAGCACCCCGTGACCATCACGATCGCTCATGGCGCGGCGGTGGGCGTGGAATGTCCGGATCCGGCGACCAGCCGGTTCCTTGACACCTGCTTGACCCGGCAGAACGCCACGGTCGTTGGCGAGCTCGGATTCGGCACGAACCCGCGGGTCACGGATGCGATCCCCATGAACTCCCACACCAACGAGCGATGCCCAGGTGTTCACCTGGGGTTCGGGCAGCACAACCAGTCGCTCGACCTCGTGGCATACCAGAGTCCGATCCATCTGGACCTCATCGCCCGAGGGGGCGTCGTCCACATCGACGACAACACCGTGCTCGACTTGTCGAACCTACCGACCGCGGCCGGTCCGCACCCTGGCCACCTCCTCGAACAGGATGTGTCCTCGGCCTCCGAGTTCGATATGGAGGTCGACAGCTGCTGCGGGCTCATCGACGGTGCGGGGCTGCATCTATTCGACGTGCCTGGAGAGGGTGGCAAGCCAAGAGCGGCAGGCGGCGGTTAGACGCAGTTCATGAGCACCCCGGAGGGCGCTCGCGGAGCCACGGACATCCAGACGTGGCGACGGCCTAGCGGGATGGCGCCTCGGGCGTGCGCCTCGCCCATTCGCCCTCGTCGTCTTCGTCTTCGTCGACGGTCATCGTCGATTCGTCCGCGACTCGTCCGGTGCCAAACGTCGTGTTGCAGAGGGCGCACGTGAACAGGCCCTGCCCACCGGGATAGTGAGGACCGAACGACTCGCACACCGGGCATTCGGCGTTGAGCACTCGTATCTGATAGGCCACTCAAGAAGGCTACCCAGCGGGCGACTCCCCTCGGGGCGCATTGGAGGGAGACAGCTCTGGCAAGGCTGCCTCGAGCTGACGGGCAGTTGACACCTGATGTGGCTTCGGTCGAGCTTCGGCGCCGACCAAGTGCCCGCTCTACCGGCCGCGCGTCCGCTGGCGGCGAAAGGACGCACCGTGTCCGGGGGCCTCCCGCCTGGTCGCGGGCCTGGTCGACGGGGTCACCTTCAACGCCCACATCCTCGAAACCGACACCCACTCCTACCGGCTCCGCACCAGCAGAACCCGCCGCCGACACACCGGCTGACCCATCAGGTGGGGCCAACATTCACGACGACGGTGGGGCCAAAGAACTTGACGAAATCCAGCGGTCAGCGGGTGGCCATGCTTGCGGCCATCTGGAGGGCTCCGGTTAGCTCGCTGCGCTCTCCCAGTGCTGCCGGCAGGACCTGGACCGCCTCCGCGGTGGCGGGCTGCGTCCACCGCCGCAGAGACGCCTCGACTCCCTGGATGATGGGTACCCCTGCGGTGCCGAGCCCGCCACCGAGGACGAGAGCCTGGGGGTTGAGGAGGTTGACCATGTCGGCGAACACCCTTCCCATGGTGCGACCTGCCTCGTTGAGGATGCGTTCGGTGACGGGGTCCTCGAACGTCGTGAGGCTGACAAGGTCCGGGTCGCTGCCGGGGTGGGTGTGCGCGATGTGTTGGCGGATGGTGTCAACGGAGATGACCGCCTCGAGGCAGCCTCGGTTCCCGCACCGGCACAGCTCGGTGCGGCCCTCGAGCCGAGTGTGGCCGATCTCGCCGGCAAGCCCGGTGGCGCCGTGGTAGGGCTCACCGCGAACGACCGGGCTGGCACCGATTCCGTGCGAGATCTTGACGTAGAGGAAGTCCGAGAACCCCCGACCCGCCCCCCGGTGGAGCTCACCGAGCGCACCGAGGAAGGCGTCGTTCTCGGCGTGGACGGGAAGTCCGATCCTGCGTGAGAGCTCCTCGGCCGGGGCCAGACCGACCCATCCGGAGAGGATCGTCGGTGAGCAGACCAGGCCGGTGCGCGTGTCCAAGGGACCGGGGATCCCTGCTGTGACGCCCGCGATGTCCGTCACGCCGCATTGGGCCCGAAGGGTCGCGAGGATGTCGGCGGCCGCGTCGAGTGCCTGACTGGCTCTGAGGTCGACACCCAGCTCCACCCGCTCCTCGGCGATGGGCTGCCCGAGCGGGTCGGCAATGGCAACGTGGATATGGTTGTGGCCGAGGTCGATACCGGCGACGTGTGCTCCCGTGGCGACCGCCCGCAAGAGCGTCCCAGGCCGACCGCTCCCCGAACCGGGGCCCTTGGCCCGCGCGGCGGTTTCTGTGACCCACCCCTCGGCGAGCAGCCTGAGAACCGCGTGGTTGACCGTGCTTCGCGGCAGTCCGGTCAGCCCGACCAGATCGGTGCGGGTCAGCTCCTCCGCCGAGCGGATCAGCTCGTAGAGATCCTTGCGGGTGCGCTCCCTGGGGGCGGGACGACTGTCGGCCAGGTCCATGGGCCGACTGTAATGCACCGCAGATCACTTCCGGCCAATATTGGCCGATTATTGCGCCCATGAGCGGCCGTGAACATTTACGAAATCAGAACTCTTGAGCGGTGACACTCCAAAAGAGGCCTCGCTAGCGTGACCTGCGTCTGTTAAAGGCGCGGACTGTCGACCGGTGCCTGTTCTGCCGGCCTCAGCCCCTCTCCATCAAGACATCGCCGTCAGAGAGGACGACCGTCAATGCATCTTTCACATCGTTCCCGGGCCGTTTGGCGCACGGGAGTTCCCGTTGCGGCAGCCGCGGCGCTGGTTGTTGCCGGCATGGGCACCGCTTTCGGAGCCACGACCGACCCCAACCCGGGGCCGCTGGAACTGGCCAACGCGCAGCTGTCCAAGGAGGCCGCCACGCAGGGCATGGTTCTGCTGGAGAACCACGACAAGGCCCTGCCGATGCCGAAGTCGGGCACCGTCGCCGTGTTCGGCGTCGGGGCCTACAAGACCGTCAAGGGCGGCACCGGTTCGGGTGCCGTGAACAACCGGTACACGGTCACCGTGCGCCAGGGTCTGGAGAGCGCCGGCTACACGGTGACGACGAGCGCGGCCTACTGGGACGCCATGACCTCCGCCTACGACACCAAGTACGGCAGTGGCGGCGGCGGCGGCGGCGGCGGATTTGGCCAGTCTGTGGACTACTCCTCGGTCGAACAGCCGCTCACGACCGAGTCGGTGCAGCCGACGGCGCCAACGGACACCGCACTGTTCGTCGTGGCCCGCAACTCCGGTGAGGGCCGGGACCGGTCCTCGGGACCGGGCGACTTCCAGCTGGCCGACGTCGAGAAGGCCGACATTGCGCTGATCGGGCAGACCTACAAGCACGTCATCGTTGTGATCAACAGCGGCGGCATCATCGACACGTCCTTCTACAAGGAGATCAACGCCACCGAGACCGACCCCGCCGGTGGCATCGCGCTCGACTCGATGCTGCTGATGAGCCAGGCCGGCCAGGAGTCCGGTAACGCGCTGGTCGAGGTGCTCAACGGCACCGTCTCCCCGTCCGGCCATCTGACCGACACGTGGGCCTCGAAGTACTCCTACTACCCGGCGTCCGCCACCTTCGCCAACAACGACGGCAGCGCGAGCACCGAGAACTACACCGAGGGCATCTACGTCGGCTACCGCTACTTCGACTCGTTCTACACGACGATCGACCCGGCCGACCCCGCCGGCGTGGTCAACTACCCCTTCGGGTACGGGCTCTCGTACACGACGTTCGACATCAAGACGCAGAGCGTCAAGGCCGACATGGGCGCCGTCACGGTCAAGGCCAAGGTGACCAACACCGGTCACTACAGCGGCAAGGAGGTCGTCGAGGTCTACTTCTCGGCCCCACAGACCGGGCTCGACAAGCCCTACCAGGAGCTCGCGGCATACGGGAAGACCGACACCCTCACCCCCGGGGCCTCACAGGAGCTGACGATCGGCTTCGACACCACCCAGATGTCGTCCTACGACGCCACCACTGCGGCGTACGTCATGGATGCCGGCGACTACCTCATCCGGGTCGGGGACTCCTCACGGAGTACCTCGGTCGAGGCCAAGGTCCGGCTCAAGGACACCCTGGTCACCGAGAAGGTCAACAACGAGCTGACCGACCAGGCCCCACCCACCGAGCTGACCAGCACCCCGAGCGACTTCTACTCCTACGCCGGTGAGGCCAAGGAGATCAAGACCGCCCTGGTCGACCCGCTGCAGACCAAGGGCTTCACCCCCGCGAACGACGCGTCCGCGTACGAGCAGAACGTTCCGGTGGACTCGACCTCGCCGTACTACGCGATCGACGGTTCGCCGATCTCGTCGACAACGGCCTACCTCGACCCGGCCCAGACGAACTGGGAGGGTACCGAGGCGGCATACCAGCCGAAGACCGGCGAGAGCATCAAGGCCGTCACCCCGGTCCCCGGCGCCACCCTCTATGACGTCGCCAAGGGCCAGGTGTCGATGGAGCAGTTCGTCGCCGGGCTCGATGTGACCCAGCTGGCGAACATCGTCGAGGGCGCGCGCCTGGGCGGCTCCACCCTGTCCGCGGTCGGCGCCGCCGGGTACTCCACCGGGTTGTACGAGGCCAAGGGCATCCCGCAGATGACGATGTCCGACGGGCCGGCCGGGCTGCGGATCACCCAGCAGATCAACAGCACGCCGCCGACCTACCAGTTCGCGACGGCCTGGCCCATCGGGACGATGCTGGCGCAGACCTGGGACCGTGACCTGCTCAAGCAGGTCGGCACTGCCATCGGCAAGGAGATGGTCGAGTACGGCGCCACGCTCTGGCTGGCCCCGGGGATGAACATCCACCGCGACCCGCTCAACGGCCGCAACTTCGAGTACTTCTCCGAGGACCCGCTCATCGCCGGCCTGACCGCCGCCGGTGAGACCGCGGGTGTGCAGAGCAACGCCGGCGTCGGCGTCACGCTCAAGCACTACGTCGCCAACAACCAGGAGACCCAGCGCAGCGGCGGCAACTCGGTCATGAGTGAGCGGGCGGCCCGGGAGATCTACCTCAAGGGGTTCGAGATCGCCGTCAAGGCCGCGCAGCCGATGGCGATCATGACCTCGTACAACCGGGTCCAAGGAACCTACGCATCGGCCAACTACGACATGAACACCGACCTGCTCCGCGGTGAGTGGGGTTTCAAGGGCCTCGTCATGACCGACTGGGGCGGCAGCCACGGCGCGGTCGCCACGATGTACTCCGGCAACGACCTCATCATGCCGGGCAACAACCCGGCCGAGGTCATCTACGCCACCAAGAAGGTCCCACCGACCATCGACGTCGCGGGCCTGCCGGTCTACACCACGACCGTCCGCGGGACCGCGCTCAGGTACTCCTGGGTCTTCGGCGGGTTCACCCCGACCGCCACCGGGACCGCGACGATCAGCACCACCGTCGACCAGAACACCGACCTGTCCAACCCGCAATCCGGCGCCTTCACGACGGACGCCAACGGACAGCAGGTGTTCACGCCGGTGAGCTACGCCTCGGTCGCCGACGCCTACGCAGCCACCACAGGCCTGCTCGCGTCGAACGCCCTCAACGCCACCCAGAAGGCAGCCATCTCCCTCACCGACGTCACCCACGCCACACCGGGTGACGACACCACCCCCGTCACGGCCTACACCGTCGTGATGACGGGCAACTACCCCACGTCCTACGACATGCGTCTCGGCGACCTCCAGCGCAGCGCGATGAGGATCCTCAACGTCGCCATGCAGAGCGCGCCGTTCGACCAGCTCGCCTCGCTCCAGGGCGTGAACGGGATCACGGTTGGCTCCTACACCAGCCAGTTCCACAACCTCCAGCCCGTCGTCACGACCACCAAGGGAAAGGTGCAGTAGGTCGGTCCACCCCCTAACCGACCCAACTCCCTCTCCTCAGAGGGAACAAAGGCGCTGGTGGCTCGACTCACCGTCGAACCACCAGCGCCGACCCAACCGGACTCGGCGGCGCACCGGGAGGATGGCTCGGGCGGGCGGCAAACGCAACGGCGGGTAGGCGCCGTCGATCATCGCCCGACCTGTGCCTGCAGCAGATCCATGCCCGACCCGGGCAGGCCCGAGCGCCGCCAACGCTGGGCCCGGCTGCCGCACCACGACGGCCCAACGCCCGTGGTGCATCGCGGTGCGGCGGCCCGGACGAGGTTGAGGGCCCCCTCATCCGCACCGCTCTGGAAGGTCGGCGGCGGCTCGGAGACGCGCCCTATCTGGGCGGTATGCAGCACCTCGCGACGCAGCCAACGGAGGCGGTGCGCGCCGCGCCGACGGGCTTCCTTGGGAGGGGCTGCGGGCGCACGGCCGTGTTGCCGGCTGACCTCGGTCATCTAGCGCCAGGAGCAATGATCAGAACCTGTGGATGGCCTTCGGCGGGGTGACGTGAGGCGGGCGTACCTCCCGAGCAGGATCTGAAGCCCCATACAAGTTCTGATCAGGGTCGGCGTTGACGCGCCGGCTCGGGGAAAGTACGCCCATGCTCAAAGCAGTCCAGGTCGACGAGGCGGCCAACGAGAACGCAGCCGGCGGTTCGCTGCTCGATGAGATCGTCCGTCATGGCGCGCGGGCGATGTTGGCGGCAGCGTCGCGGGCCTTGGGGTGCCCCCGCTTGCGGGGGAGGTCGCCGCCTACATCGGGGCCTACGCGGGCGAGGTCGACCAGTCCGGTCGCCGGTTGGTGGTCCGCAACGGCCACCACCAGGCCCGGGAGGTCACCACGGCGGCCGGGGCGGTGCGCCGCGGGTCAACGACAAGCGCGTCGACGAGGTCACGGGTGAGCGGAGGCGGTTCTCCAGCACGATCCTGCCGGCGTGGGCCAGGAAGTCCCCGCAGGTCGCGGAGGTGCTGCCGCTGCTGTACCTGCACGGGCTGTCCACCGGCGACTTCGTGCCGGCGTTGGAGCAGTTCCTGGGCTCGGCGGCGGGGCTCTCGGCGGCGACCATCACCCGGCTGACGGCGCAGTGGCAGGACGACGCGACGGCATTCGGCAAGCGCTCCCTGGCCGACAGCGACTACGTGTACTGCTGGGTCGACGGGATCCACCTCAAGGTGTGCCTGCTGGTGATGATCGGCGTCCGGGCCGACGGTGAAATGGCCCGAACCACTGCAGGACCGGGGTTCCGTGCTGAACTCGTCACCGGCGCCGGCCGGCGAGCGGTCCTGGTACTTCTTGGTCACAGCGGTCCCCTGTCTCTGGGTTTGTCTTGGCGGACACCCGAGACCTACCAGACGGCAGGTCTCAGGCGGGGGACCGCCACCTCAACTTCCACGAGACCAGGGACAGCCTCCGGGGTGACGTCGCCGACCGCGCGTGCGGGATGCAGATCCCTGTCACCCCGACCGATGTTCGAGCGGGTCAGCGGCCTGTACCGACCAGTGTCCGGGCCTTTGTGCCGCCGGTACAGCAGCCACGTACAGCAACCGGCGTCAGTCGGGGCCGGCCCTGCTCAGCGGGCCTCGTCACTGCGGGCAGCTGAACCGGCCCAGTCCGGTCCTGCGCCCGAGTCGTCGATCAGCCGATGCGCTTCGTCCGCGTCGGTGACCAGGACGTTGATCCAGCCACCGAGGAGAGCAGCCCGGATCGCGGAGTGCTTGCGCGCTCCCCCGGCCACGCCCACCCTCCTCGGGATGCGACGGAGCTGGTCCGCCCCGATGCCGATGATCCGGTCGTCGACGGCGGAGTGCACCGGCTTGCCGTACTCGTCGAAGAAGCGCAGGCAGACGTCGCCGACGGCGCCCACCTCACGGAGCAGGTCCTGGTCCGGGTCGGCGAGTGCATTGCCACTGGCACGCAGCAGCGGTGACGGTTCGAGGGAGCCGATGCCGACGAGGACCATGGTGAGGTGGGCCCAGATCCCCATGACGGCCGATACCGTGGGGTCCGCGACTAGGGAGTCCCGTGCCGTGGCGGTGCCGAGTAGGCCGGGTGCGGGCATGAAGACCGGGCTTGCCCCCGTCCCCGCCGCGAACAGGCCGATGAGCCGGGTGGCCTCCATCTGGACCCGGGGCTCGCCGACCCCCCCGACGACCTGGACCACCGTGTCGACGACGGGGGCACGAACGGGACGCATCGCTTGAACCGCGGCCAGGAGCGTCTCCGACCACGACGAGATGCCCACGGTGTCCCCACCGGTGAGAGTTGTCTCGAGGTAGACCGCCGCGGCGGAGCCGAGCGCGGAGAGGACGAAGTCCTCCGACCCGCCGGCGTCCGCGACGACGGCCTCGGCCAGCCCGAACCTCTGCTCGAGCGCCTCTTCGAGATCGGTGTGCACACCCGCGGGGAGGTTGACCGTGGTCCGGACGATCCCGACCTCAGCAGCCCTCTTGAGCAGCCGGGAGACACGCGGCTGCGAGATGTGCAACTCGGCGGCGATCTCCGCCTGGCGCAGCCCCCGCTCGTGGTAGAGCCGGGCGACCTTGGCCATCAGCCTCATCAGGTCGTCCTGGCGACCGCGCCGGGGATCAGGCACCCCGATGGGGTCACGCTCCACGGTCGGCCTCCTTGGGCGGTCGGGCGGTGCCCGCCCACAGGTGCGCGGAACCTTGGACGACGGAGCGGGACGCGGCGGTGGACGGCTCGATGCTATCGGGCCACCGGGCCGGTGGCGGCGCTATCGGCGCCCTTGCCGGTGGCGGCGTGATGCCGCCGCACTCTCAGCGCCGGAGCAGGTCGCGGACCGCCGCGCAGATGCCGGCCTCGCTGATCCCGAAGTGGTCCATGAGCCAGCCCGCGGACCCGGTGGGGGCGAAGACGTCGGGGACCCCCACGAACCGCATCGGCACAGGGTGGTGCCGGACGACAAGCTCGGCGACCGCGCCGCCCAGCCCAGACGTCAGGGCCTCCTCGACGGTGACGATCCCCCCGGTCTCGCGCGCCGCGGTGAGAATGGCCTCCTCGTCCAGGGGCTTGATGGTCGGCACCGACAGCACCCGCGCCTCGACGCCGTCCGCAGCCAGAGCATCCGCCGCGTCCAGCGCCCGAGCCACGACGGTGCCGGTGGCCAGGATCGTCACGTCCCCACCGTCGCGGAGCCTCACCGCCTGCCCCGCCACGAACTCGTAGCCGACACGGTTCACCTCCGGGACACCCATCCGGGACACTCGCATGAAGACCGGGCCGTCATGGCCGGCCGCCCATCGGGTCGCCTGCGCCGTCTCGACGGGGTCGCTCGGGACGACGACGCTGAGTCCCGGGATCGTCCGCAGCCACGCGAGGTCCTCGATCGAGTGATGCGTCGGTCCCAGCTCTCCGTACGCCATCCCGGGGCTCATCCCGCACAGGACGATGTGGTGCTGCGAGTAGGCGGCGTCGACCTTGATCTGCTCCATGGCCCGCGCGGTGAGGAAGCATGCAGCGGCGGACACGAAAGGGATCTTGCCTCCGTTCGCCAGCCCGGCCGCCACACCGACCATGTCCTGCTCGGCGATCCCCACGTTGATCAGGCGGTCCGGGAACCGCTCTCCGAACGGACCGAGCTTGCTCGAGCCCACGGAGTCGTTGACGACCACGACGACCCGCGGATCCAGGTCGGCAAGCTCGGCGAGGGTGGTGACGAAGGCATCGCGGCAGTCGTGCAGCACCCTCGGCGGGGCGACGGTTCCGGTCATGAGGGGGACTCCAGTTCTTTCAGGGCGAGGGCGACCTGCTCCGGGGACGGCACCTTGTGGTGCCAGGCGATGTTGTCGCTCATGAAGCTGATCGGGTGCCCCTTGTGGGTGTGCGCGATCACCGCCGTCGGCTTACCCGATGTGGCCGGCACCCGCGCGAACGCGTCGGCCAAGGCGCCGTGGTCGTGCCCGTCGACCTCGACGACCTCCAGACCGAACGCGCGCAGCTTGTCGGCGAGCGGTTCAAGATCGTTCGTGTCCACCACCCGGGCCCCCTGCTGGAGGCGGTTGCGGTCCACGACGACGCACAGGTGGGACAGCGCATGGTTGCCGGCGGTCATCAGGGCCTCCCAGTTCGAGCCCTCCTGCAGCTCACCATCACCGACCACGACGAACGTCCGGCGGGCCGAACGGTCCAGAGCCCCGGCGAAAGCGGTCCCGACCGCGATGGGGAGCCCGTGTCCGAGAGGTCCGGTGCTGGCCTCGACAGCGTCGATCTTGGTACGCGCCGGGTGCCCGTTGAGGTGCGATCGAGGCTGCATGAAGCTGCTCAGCTCCTCGGCGGGGAGGAGGCCGGCCATCGCCAAGGTCGTGTACAAGGCCGCCGCGGCGTGCCCCTTGGACAGGATGAACCGGTCCCTGTCCGGGTCGTCGAGCTCACCCGGCACAACCCGCATCGAATGCAGGTAGAGCGTCACGAGGATGTCGATGACGGAGAACTCCCCACCGATGTGTCCCAGCCCCGCTGCGCGCACCATCTGGATGTCTCGACGGCGCACGAGACGTGCGGCCTCTGCGAGATGGGCGACCACGCCAGCGCGGTCCGCACCGGCGGGCACCCGTCCGAGCACCGGCAGGACGGCGGAGGGCACCACCCGGGCGTCGACCTCAGGCACGAGGTCCTCCTCGATCACGACTCACTCCTCATGCAGGCGAAGAGCACGTCCTGGACCAGCCGCTGGGCTGCCATGGCGTCCTGGCTTGCCTGCGCCGCGCGCAGTGCGTCGATGTCCAGCTCGTCCAATGCGCGGTGGATGCCCTTGAGGAACCGGATGGACAGCTTCGCGGCCTCGACGGTGTCCTCCCGGAACGGGAACTGGTCGAGCTGCCAGACACCCTCCCAACCGTTGATCCTCAGCGTGTAGAAGAACTCGAAGAGCTCCACCGGGTGCACCGTGCCGACGACCATGTCGTCGTCCCAGCCGCGGAGGTTGTCGTTGACATCCATGCCCCACAGCAAGCCGTGGTCGATCAGGAGTTGCGCGGCCGCGGCCGGCGACTCCCCGCCGTACAGCGCGTGACCGAAGTCCAGCAGCACACCGACGTTGTCCACGCCCATGGCCTTGATCCCCAGCGCAGTCTTCGCCGCGGAGTCCCAGAACATCTTGTTGCGCGGTTCCCGCGGCTTGTACTCGATGACGATCTTGATGTCGGGGTTGGCCACGGCCAGCTCGCGCATGCCGGCGACGGCCAGCTCCCACTCGTCGTGGTGGTTCACCTGGAACGGGTAGTCCCAGCCGTCCTGCCCGGGCCAGACCTTGAGGTATCGGGCGCCCAGGTCTCGCACGACGTCCGCGGCCTCGTTGAGCACCTCGAGCGCAGCCGCCCGGACGGCGGGGTCCGGGTTCGTGAACGCTCCCCTGCTGAACCGGCGCATGTAGATCTCGGGGGTGACGCCGATCGCCTCCAGCTCGTACTCCTTCAGCGCGGCCTTCACCTGCTCGACCGTGACGCCGTCGGTGAACGGGTACGGCACGTCGACGACGGACAGGTCCCCGACCTCACCCGCCCGAGCTATCTGCTCCAGCGTCGAGACGGGGGGCGCATACCCATCGGTGGCGTACCGGTCCACATAGCTGGCGAAGTGCCACAGACCGGCACCGAACTTGGGGAACTCAGACATGCTCTTCCATCTCCTAATCACTGACGTTGTTGTCCGGATGCCGAGGTATGTGGCTCGGGCGGCACTGGAGGTTGCCAGACCGCTTGCCCGCGAGAGCGGGCGACCGATGCGGACCAGGCCGCGCGCCGGGCGCTCCGCTCGCCCGCGGTCAGGCCGGGGTTCATGGCCCGGGTCGCTGCGCTGTGCGTACCGGCGATCTGGGGGGCCACGCCCAGGCTCTGCCCGGCGAGCATCGCGACGCCAACAGCGGAGGCGTCGCGGGATTCCGAGCGGTGGACCGACCGCCCCAGCAGGTCTGCCTGCATCTGCATGAGCAACGCGGAGGCGGTCGCTCCACCGTCGGCGTGCAGCACGTCGATCCGGGCGCCGCCGTCGGACTCGATCGCCTCGACGACGTCGGCGACCTGGTGGGCCACCGCCTCGAGTGCGGCCCGTGCCAGCTGGGCGCGCGTCGTGCCACCGGTCAGCCCCACGAGCACGCCCTGTGCCGACCGGTCCCAGTAGGGGGCGCCGAGCCCGGAGAACGCGGGCACGAAGGACACTCCACCGGCGTCCGCGACGGTGGCCGCCAGGTCCGTGAGGAAGGCGCCCCCCGGCTCGTCCTCGCCGGCCCCGAGGGCGACGGCCATCCAGTCGAGCGCCGAGCCGGTGGCCAGGATATTGCCTTCGCGCGCGTAGAGGGGTCGGTCGGTGAGCCAGGCCAGAGTGGTCGAGATGCCCTGGGGTGCAGCGTCCGGACTCGTGCACGGGGTCATCACCGAGGTGCCGGTCCCGTAGGTCGCCTTGCCGGCCCCGGGCCGGGTGCAGCCGTGATGGAACAGCGCGGCGTGAGAGTCGGCGAGCACGGCGAGGACCGGTAGCCCACCGGGTATGCCGTCCGAGCCGGAGGTCACGCCGAACCTGGCATCCGAGGCCCGGACCTCGGGCAGGGCGGACTCGGGGAGCCCGAACAGCTCGAGGAGGTCTGGGTGCCAGTCCAGATCGCGCAGGTCCGCCAGCAGCGTGCGTGAGGCGTTCCCCGCCTCCGTGGCGAACTCACCGGTGAGCCCGCGGATCAACCACGAGTCGATGGTGCCCAGACACACGTCGGCGGTGTTCGCCCCGGCCGCGACGGCCGAGTCGAGCAGCCAGCGCATCTTGGTGGCGGAGAACATGGGATCAAGCCGAAGTCCGGTACGGGTGCGGACCAGGTCGGCCGCCCCTGCCAGGTCGGTGCACTGACGCGCCGTGCGCGCGTCCTGCCAACCGATGACCGGCCCGAGCGGCGCACCGGTGGACCGGCTCCACACAGCCACCGACTCGCGCTGGTTCGACACGGCCACCGCGACCGGGCGCAGGCCCGGGGCATGGGAGAGGCAGTCACGCACCGCACGCGCAGTGGCGCCCCACAGCAGTGCCGCATCCTGCTCCACCCAGCCGGGTGATGGGAACTCGATCGGCACGCGCCGCGCCGCGCGAGCGCCGATGGTGCCCGATCGTACGTCGACGAGGAGCGCCTTGGAGTTTGTGGTGCCCTGGTCGATCGCGAGCACCCAGACGGGGTCGACGCCCGGGCCGGTGTGCCTGTCCCAGGCGACCGTGGCGTTCTCCGACACCAGCACCACTCCTCCACACGTTGGCCGGGGACGGCCGTGTTCCATTCACCGAGAGCGGTTCCCCGACCCCACGGATAGCTTGTGATCTGCCCGGACTGCCAGCCGGTGCAGCCGAGGCGGCCGGCGGGGACGCGCCGCGAGACCCGTCCCCGCCAACGAGCTCAGGACGTCAGTGCGAAGTCCTTCACCTTCGAAGCGTTGTCCTTGTTCACCAGCACGCAGTCGACGGACTGCTTCTCCGGCTGGCCGGTCGAACCGGACGTGATGTACTTGTCGGCCTGGTCGACGGCCATCTGCGAGATCTGGGCCGCCGGCTGGAGGACCGTCGCCTTGATGCCACCGGCAAGGATCGAGGCGACCACGTCGGGGCTGCCGTCGAAGCCGGTGACGATCACATTCGTCTTCTTGGCCGCCTGCAGCGCTGCCCAGGCGCCCAGCGCCATGGTGTCGTTGCCGGCGATGATGCCCTTGACGTTCGGGTGCGCCTGGAGCATGGTGGCGGTCTTCTGCAGGGCCTCGGTCTGGTCCCAGTTCGCACTCTGCTGCGCGACCATCTTCATCTTGGGGAGCTGGTCGAGCACGGAGTGGTAGCCCTGGGACCGGACGCCCGCGTTGGTGTCGGTGGCCTTGCCGGTGAGCTCGAAGTACTCCCCGGACTGGCCCATGTCCTTGGCGAACTCCTGGCCGCCGAGCGTGGCCCCCTGGGAGTTGTTCGAGACGATCTGGGCGACGGCCACACCGGTCGAGTTGATCTCACGGTCGATGAGGAAGCTGGGGATACCGGCATCCTTGGCCTTCTGCAGCGCTGTCACCGTCACATCGGCACCGGCGTTGTCCAAGATGATCGCCGCTGCCTTGCGCGAGATGGCGGTATCGATCGCCTGGCTCTGCTTCGTGGGGTCGTCGTCGTGGCTGAGAACGAGCGTCGTGTAGCCGAGCTTCTTGGCCTCGGCGTCGGCAGCGACCTGCTCGGCCTTGAAGAAGACGTTGTCGGGTGACGGCGTGATGATGACGATGAGCTTGGAGCCGCTACCCGCAGCCGCAGACGACGAGCCGCCAGAGGATGAACCTCCGGAGGACGAGCTGCCACAAGCGGTGAGGCTCAACGACGCCAACGCCAGAGCCGAGACGCCGACGATCGTGCGGCGCATGATGCGAGAGGACACGGTTGGACTTCCTTTCAAGGGGTGGAAGACAAGCGGGCTGCTTGCGGATCGACTTCTCTCCTTCGCTGCGTCGCACGACGAGGGTGTCTCGACGGCTGCAGGGCGGTGCACCTAGGACGCCATGCGCGCTTTGACGCGCTCCTGGGTCTGTTCGAGGATGACGGCGAGGATGATCACGGTGCCCTTGACGACGAGCTGCCAGAAGGCCGAGACCCCGACCAGTACCAGGCCGTCGCTGAGGTAGCCGATGACGAACGCACCGACGACCGTGCCGATGATGGTGCCCTTGCCGCCGAAGAGGGACGTTCCCCCGAGCACTGCTGCCGCAATGGCGTTCAGCTCGTATGTGGTCGCAGTGTCGGGGTAGGCGGCACCGAGCTCGCTGGTCAGGATGAGCCCGGCCAGCGCCGCACAGGCGCCGGAGATGATGTAGGCCGCCATCTTGATCCGCGACGTGCGGATGCCGGACAGCTCAGCGGCTCGCTCGTTGCCGCCTACCGCGTAGACGCGTCGCCCGAACGGGGTTCGGGTCGTGACCAGGACGGCCAGCGCCGCCACGGCGATCATGATCCAGATCGAGACCGGCACGCCGAACCAGCTCCGGATGCCGAGGACGTCGAAGCCGGTGTTGTGTCTCGCAGGCGTTCCGGCCAGGTTGGGGAAAGTGCCCCCGCCGCTGCGCAGGTCGGCGAGCCCACGAGCGACATAGAGGACTCCGAGCGTGGCGATGAACGGCGCGACGTTCAGCTTGGTGATGAGGACGCCGTTGAGGGCGCCGACGGCCGCGCCGACCAGGATGCCGATCGTCACGACCATGAAGGTGGAGAACCACACGGTGTTCCCGCCGGGGAGCTGGAGGCCCTCGTAGAGCAGGCCGCCCGAGATCATGCCGGCAAGGCCGGCGATCGAGCCGACGGACAGGTCGATGCCGGCGGTCAGGATGACGAACGTCACCCCGATCGCCAACAGAGCCGTGATGGAGACGTGCTTGGTCATCAGCAGCAGGTTGCTCTGAGTGAGGTAGTCGCCCGAGATGAGGCTGAAGACGGCGATCAGCACCACCAGGACGATGAGCGTGCGCCCCTGCAGGAGCATCATCGCGAGGCGCGCCCCGGCGCTCGGCTTCTTGTCGGGCGTGCTGGGGACCGGTGCCTTGACGTCGGTCTCGGTGCTGAGGCTCATCGGCTCGCTTCCATGACGTGGGGACCGGCTGACGCACTGACGAGCAGCTCCTCGCTGACCTCGTCGCGGCGCAGGTTGGCCGTGACGCGGCCCCTGGCCATGACGATCACCCGGTCTGCCATGGTCACGACCTCGGCCAGCTCCGAACTGACGAACAACACGCCGAGACCCGCATCGGCCAGCCCGCTCATGATGCGGAAGATCTCAGTCTTGGCCCCGACGTCGATCCCCCGGGTCGGTTCGTCGAGCAGCAGCACCTTCGGCTTGGTCAGCAGCGCCCGAGCGAGGACGACCTTCTGCTGGTTGCCGCCGCTGAGCTCGGTCACCTGGGCGTCGATCCCGGGAATCTTGATGCTGAGCTGGTCGACCTGGCCGGTGGTGACGTCACGCTCCCGAGCGCTCGACAGCAGGCACCGCTTGACGAGCGTCCCGAGGGTGGCGAGCACGACGTTCGCCCGCACGGAGAGCACGTGCACCAGACCGTCGCGCTGCCTGTCCTCCGGCACCAGTGCCAGCCCCATGGCCAGCCGGTCCGCGACCCGGTCGCCGGTGGCCTCGTGTCCGTCCACCCTGATGGACCCGGCCGACCGCGCTCGGGACCCGATGAGGGCCTCCATGAGCTCGGTCCGCCCAGCCCCCATCAGCCCGTAGATGCCGACGATCTCGCCGGCCCGGACCTGGAACGACACGTCGTCGACGAGCGCGGTGGGCTTGCCCGGGACGGTCAGCCCCTCCACGTCGAGGATCACCGTGCCGAGCTCGCCCGCGGTGCGGGTGAACAGGGAGCTCTGGCTGCGGCCGACCATCTGCTGCACGATCCATCCGGTGTCTGTCTCGTGCATCGGCGCCTCCGCCACCAGCGCGCCGTCCCGCAGGACCGTGACGTAGTCCCCGATGCGGCGGAACTCGTCGAGCTTGTGCGAGATGTAGATGACCGTGACGTTCTGCCGGCGCAGGTCCTCCATCACCTCGAACAGCACCTCGACCTCGGCTCCACTCAGCGCCGAGGTCGGCTCGTCCATGATGAGGATGCGCACGTCCTGCGAGAGGACGCGGGCGATCTCGACCAGCTGCTGGGTGCCGATGGGCAGGTCGCCGACCAGCGTGTCCGGGCTGACCGTCTGGCGGAGCCGGGACAGCGCAGCCTCGGACTGCGTGCGCTGCTCGCGGATGTCCGTGATGTGTCCCCGGTTGTGCAGCTCGCGACCAGCGAAGATGTTGTCGGCCACACTGAGGTTGGGGAAGAGGCTGAGCTCCTGATGGATGATCCCGATCCCGCGTGCCATGGCCTCTCGCGGTGAGCGGAACTCGACGACCTTGCCGTCGAGACGGATCTGACCGCTTGTCGCCTGCTCCGCCCCACTGAGGATCTTCATCAGGGTCGACTTGCCTGCGCCGTTCTCGCCTACGAGGACATTGACCGCGCCGGTCCGGGCCGTGAACGTCACGCCGCGGAGCGCATGGACGCCTCCGTACGACTTCACGATGTCCTCGGCGACCAACACCGCGGGCGCGTTGAGGTCGCCCTCCACGTCGGGTGCGGCCGGGCTGGTCACGACCCGACCTGCAGGGTGATCGGCGTGATCATCACGCTGGAGGGGTCCAACAGCTGGAAGGCGCCGACGAACGTGACCCGCTTGCCCTTGATGGAGCTGAGGTCCAGGCGGTTCACCACGCTGGTCTTCACCTTCTTGTTGAGGGCGGTGGCCGCGTCGGCGTAGTCGATCTGGTTGGTGAACTGGCCGAAGTCGATGAACCCGACGGCATCACGCACGGCCGTGCCGACGAACGCCGGCCCCACGGCCAGGTGGACCTCGGTCTTCCCGACACCATCGACGTCGAGCTGGATGCTCCCGACGTCGTTCCCGCTGCTGACGGCGACCACCGTCCCGGACCCCTTGACCAGGAAGGAGTACGGGGCCCCCGAGCCCGCCTGCTTGCCGTACTGCTTGCTCGCGGCCGTGGGGTCCGCCCGCAGGGCCGGCAGGAGTGTCGAGGCGGCCACGGCGTCCTTCGTGGCGGTGGGGACCACCTTGGAGTCCCAGACGCTGTCCGCGTAGGCCGCAGGGTCGAACCTTGCCTTCGCGCGCGCTGCGGCGTTCGACGAGCCGCTTTCCACGACGTAGACACCAGGCACCGAGCAGGCGGTCGAGACCAGCACGAGGGTTGCCGAGACGAGGGTCAGGCCGGCACGCCTCATGACGGCCGACAGTGGCCGAGGGGCGCCGTGTCTGTTCATGACTCTCCATTGAATCGATATTCAATGTCTGTTGGACATTCATCAAAGTAACCCGCCGATAGATCCACTGTCAATCGGATCACCGCTCGGTAAGTCCGGCGTCGGCCCGCGGCGGCGCAGCGGCCTCGGCAGGGCATCGGCATCCGCGGCGCCGTCTTCAGGACCACGGACCCGCCGCCGGGGCGCGGTTGCGTTCAGTGGCGGCTCCGAGCCTCCGAGCGGCGCGGTCGCCCGCGGCCCGGACCCGGCTCAGACGGTATGAGGGGAAGCCCTCGTGGTGGGGGCTTGGCCAGGCCTCGCCGAGGAGTGTTCGGGATCACCGAACCGTGGCCCCCCGCAGGGCCTCGAACGCCTTCTGGGGCCCGGCTGGAGCCGTCATCGACGAGCTGAGCAGGTCCAGGCGGTGACGTGCTTCTGCCCGAAGCGAAAGGAGCCCGGTCGCCGCCTCCCAGAGATCGTCGCCGGAGGCGGAGTTTGGGTCGAGCGCAGCCCCGAACCCAGCCGACTCCACCGCTGCGGCCCCCGCGAACTGATCGGTCGAGAAGGGAAGGACGAGAAGCGGGACTCCCGAGGTGACTGCTTCGGTCACGGTGTTGTTCCCGCCGTGCGAGACGGCGAGCGCGGCTCGGCGCAGCAGAGTGACCTGCGGCAAGAAACCCCGCACGAACCACGATGCGGGCACCGGGCCGAGCGCCTCCGGGCTCGTGGAACCGGTGGCGATCGCCACCCGAACGTCAAGACCCTGCAGCGCCCCGGCCACCCGCGCGAGCACGTCCCCGCGCGCGGAGAGGAAGCTGCCAAGGCTGACGTACACGATGGGCCTGGGGTCCTCGACGGCAAGCCACTGCCGGACCTCTTCGTCGACAGCTTCCTCGCGCACCGCGGACCCCAGAAAGGCGTGCGGGGGCAACAGCCGGGAACGGTTCTCGTCGTGCAGCGCGGCCGGGTAGTTGAGCAGCAGCACATCTCCGGCCTCCGCGAAGGCATCGACGCTCGCGGTGGCCGTCGGGCTGAGCTGGAAGAGTGCGTCGTTCCACTGGGCGGTGAAGGCGTCCCGAACCTGCTTGCACCGCTTCTTCAGGGATTTCAGGGCAGCCTGGTCAGGGTGAAGGGCGGGCGGCCAAGCCGTCGGGTAGCCGTACACCTCGTCGCCGACGGAAAGCGTGGAGGGATGGCCCAGCACAACGTCGGCGTGCCGGACCCTCCCGCACTTCAGGCCGAGTCGGGCGCTGAACGCGAGGTGGTCGACGATCACGTCAACGGGGCGCACCCGCTCCACGAGGCTCTGGACCTCACGTGCGATCTCGACCGGGTTCCAGAGGAGGTCGTTGCTGCGCGCGTGAGCCTGGAAGAGAAGGGTCTCCACCATGCCGCGACGAGTCGCCTCGAAGAACCCGCGGAGCGCGTCGTCCTCTCCGGGTGGCTGCTGGTCGGCCCGGATCACGCCCGGGTTCGACCCCCGACCCAGCTGCAGGTTCTCGCGCTCGAACCCGAACTGGCTCACGATGTCAGCCGTGGCGGGCCCGGTCGCCACAACCACTCGCTCTCCGGCGTCGCGCCACGCCGTTCCCAGGGTCGCCAGGGGAAAGAGATGCGAGGCGTAGTCCGGGCTGATGATCAGCAGCGTCATGAGACCGTCACCGGTGAGGTCACGGGCTGCTGACTCGTGTCGACCCTGGCGTAGACGTCCGAGAGGCTCGCCGCCATCGCCTGGATGGTGAAGTTCCGGGCCACCATGTCCCGGGAACGTTTCGCCATTGCGTCGCCCCCCGGGCCGGCAGCCAGGTCCAGGGCGCCCGTCACCGCCTTGGACAGTGCCGCGGTGTCGCAGGTGTCAACGAGGAATCCCGTCACTCCGCTCTGGATGTACGTCGCCGGGCCGCCCGACTCCGGTGCGACCACCACGAGTCCCGTCGCCATCGCTTCGAGCAGCGCCAGGCCGAACTCCTCCTTCACGCTCGCGCACACGTAGACGCCATGAGGGGCGGCCAGACCAGGACGGCCGTAGCGAGCGGCCGCGAGCCAGTAGGCGGCTGTCGCGTTCGGCCGGTGCCCCGCGAGAAGCAAGCCGCCTGCCGGTGCATCCGCGAGCGGGGACGCAGCGGCCATCCGGCTGAGTTGTTCCTGCTCGTCAGGTGACGGCTGCTCGAGGTCGCCACCGACCACGAGAAGGTTGCACCGTTCGCGCAGTCCGGGGTCACCAGCCCACGCTTCCACGAGGGTCGCCATACCCTTCACCCGGTGCAGCCGGCCCACGGTGATGGCAAGGGGCAGGCCCCTCCGTGCCGTCGGGAGCAAGCGGAGCAGGGCGTCGAGCTGGTCGAGTGCCCGTGTGGCGCTCTCAGTCACGGGGGCGCCGGTGGCGGTCGCGGCGTTATCCTTCTCCACACCGGTGGCCGCTCGCGCCTCAGCACCAGATCGGTCGATCACCGTGAGGTCGACCCCTTCGGCAAGGACGGAGTGCCCGTGGCCGTCTGCCGCGAGGTCCATGCCCAGAAGTCTGTGCATGTCCCGCTTCAGCTCCTGCCGGGGGAACAGCACGATGTGCGCGGCATCTGCGGCGATGCGGTGCACGAGGCGGGCGCGGAACCAGAAATGCTCTCCTTCGTCCACGGTGCCGAAACTCTCGCGAGTCAGATCCCCGGAGGTATCGAGCGAGTCGATGGCCGCGTGCGGGTCCGGTGCCATGGTGAACACGATCGGGATACCCCGTTCGCGGGCGACCGCGCCGGCCGCAAGGGCACCCACGTCGGCCATCCGAAGATGGATCGCATGGACCGGCCCGGCCGCGCGCAGGGCCCGGCGGATGCCGCGCTGGGCGGCGATCCTTCGGGGCCAGGCATCGACAGCAGGGACAGGGTCACCGAGGAAGGGAACCGGCGCAAAGGTATGCCCGGCGTCTGCGGAGCCGACAGATGACAGGGATGAGAGTGCTTCGGCATGGCTACCGCGGGACATCGTCACGACGCGGTCGACCTGAACCTGCCCCTGGGGGCCGACGCCATCCCCCGCCGTCTGGCGCTGGGCGACGAGCGCGTCACCGAGGCGCACCAGCAAGGTCGCAATGCCGCCGTTGTCTCCCGCACCGACCTGCGAGAGCTCCCGGTCGATGTCGGCGTGCAGGAAGAGCTGCGCGACCGCCGACCCCCGGCCCCACGGAGCGTGCGGATACGGCTGAGCGGTTGGGTCGATCTGAGCGGTCAGATCAACCAGTGCCAGGCGGGCGACATCGGCAAGCGCATCAGTCCGGCTCGCAAGGTCCGTCACGACAGACATGATCGCGTCACTCGGGCGGCGGTCGCCCAGCGTCGCGACCGCCGCGGCGCGCGCCGCGTCGCCCTCGCGCGGATCGACCGCCACACGGCGCAGGAGCTGTTCGGGGATGGGTCCGGGCGCACGTCCGACCGTTTCGACGAGGCGGGCTCTCTCGTCCGGATCCGCGACCTGCTTCAGGGCACCTGCCAGCGAGTGGGCCACCTGCTCAGGCGCGGTCAGACCCCACCGCTCCAGGGTGCGTTGGGCGAGCATCCCGGAGAACCCGCCGTCCGCCGCCATCCTGACCAGATCGGGGGTGCCGTCCGGCTGCGGTGGTCGGGCGCCCAGAGCCCACGCGGAGTGCTCCCTGAGGAACCGCGAATCGTGACTGAGCAGGGAGATGAGCACCCCATCGGCAGACTGACCGCGGACCCGGGCGACGGCGTGCACCGCGGCGATGGCACTGAGCTGGTCGGCGGAGTCCGTCGCCGCAGCGAGAATGCGGACCGTCCTCGCACCGCCATCCCGGCTCGCAGCGAGGGATAGGCCGTCGGCGCGTCGTATCCCCTCAAGGATGGATGTGGCCTGCCGCACCTCGTCGAGAGCTGTCTGGATCCCCACGGCTTCTCCCCATTGCGCAAGCGGATAGCTGATCGCTGAGCCGGACCGGTGGTTCGCCGCCGAACCCGCCCGCTGTGTTGTCGTCGCGTCGATCACCAATTGAGGGTCCCGGGTCCCGAACCGGATGACCACGTGCTCGGTGCTCGGCCTGGCCCGGGGCGGGCGCGGGAAGTCCCAGATGGACTCCTGACCGGGGCCGGGCACGACCCGCGTGGCCGCCTCTGCACAGCACAGCGACATGCGGACACCTCCTCCTCGCCAGAGATCTTCGTCGAATGTTTGTCGAAGGTTAGTCTAGCGCTCTGACGCGAGAAGTCCCACACCGCGACGACCCGACGCGGTCAACCCCCAGGCCTTCATCCACTCGCCGGCTGACCGGACGGCAGCCACGGCACCGCGCAGTACGCGCGGCATAGCCGTAGGTCGACCAGCGGACGTCGGCTGTTCGCGCGCGGACGCAGTCGACCGGGAGTGCGGGGTCCTGGACGTGGTGGCCGGGGTGGTGCAGCGCCGGTCCGCGCCAAGCGATCCCGCCGTGGTCGGACCCCCCCGCCGAACACGACAAACGCTACGCGCGCCGGCGCGGACCATCGCGCGGACCATCGTGGCACGGCGATCGTCGCCACGTCGGGCCGTCGCGTGCGGTGCCCGGCCCGCCGGTGGTGGCTGGGTGAGGTGTGGCCTATTCGCGACGAAGGTTCAGTGCCAGGTTGGGGACGGCGAAGGAGAGGAGGAAGATCGGCAGGATGCTCTTGCCGGTGCACCGGTAGGCGATGGTCTCGCCATCGGCGGCGTCGAAGGTCTTGGTCCGGCTGGAGTTGCGGCCGCTGCGGACCTGTAGCGAGTGGCTTCCGGCTTCGATGGAGGTCTGGAATGTGTTGTTCATCTCCACCGACCCAACGGGCTCTCCGTCGACGATGACCTCGTAGGTGCCTCGGCGGACTTCCGCTCCGATCGTCGTGTGGGCCACTGTGAGTGTTGCGGACATGGTGATCTCCTCCTGGTTCATGCGGGCCAGGTCGTGGGGTCGTGCCGGGGGATGCCGCTTGGCAGTGGTCATCCGTGTCTGCCGGTCAAGAGCCGTTCGGGGTCGAACATCGCGGCCACGACGCGCCAGGCGAGCAGGTCGACCACGAGCAGGGCTGCGGCGAGCCCGATCGCGAGAGCGGCGGATGCGGTGATCACGTTCAGCGAGATCAGCGCCAGGACACCCAGCGGCGGGACGCTGCCGAGGGCGCTGAGCTGTTGGGCAGCGCGAACGTCGGTGGAGCGGGCGGAGACCCCGATCCCGACCCAGATCGCCCAGGCCGCCAGCAGGGGCGTGAACAGCAGCTGGACCAGCACGTGCGAGCCGGTGTAGATCGCCGCCACGATCGCGGGATCAGCGAACCGGCCCGCAACCCCGAGGAAGATCCCGAAGACGGTGTAGGCGATCACCAGGGTCGGGATGAACGCGGCCAGCGCCTTGCCGATGAGGAGCTCCTCGCGCCGGACCGGGGTGATCAGGAGGGGCTCCAGGGTGCCCTGTTCACGCTCGCCGACCACCGAGTAGGCGGACACGACGGAGGGCATCATCACCGGGATGACGAGCAGGTAGAGCAGCGACAGCCCGACGCGAAGGTCCAGGTGGGTGGTGTTCCCGGAGACCTGGGCCGCGACGAGCTGGATCATCGGCAGGATGGTGAAGAGCACCGGCACGGCCGCCATGGTGCCGATCACGACACGGTTGCGCCGGTAGTCGCGCAGCTCCTTGCGGAGGATCGCGCCGACCCGGGTCCAGCTGAAGCTCATCGGTTCGTGGCCTCCACGTCCTCGTCGATCAGCTCGAGGTAGACGTCCTCCAGCGAATGGTGGGACTCGGCGATGGACAGGATGTCGGCGCCGATACCGACCAGCGTGCGGGCGAGCGCCGGCGCCGCGCGGTCGGGGTCCGAGACGGTGAGGGTGTAACCGGACTCCGACTGCTGCCATCCCTCGACCTCCGGCATCGAGCCGAACACGCCCTGCGGGTCCTCGAGGGCTTCGCTCAGCCGGACGTCGAGGGAGCGGGCGTACAGCCGCCGACGCAGCTCGTCGGGCCGGCCGACCGACCGCAGCGTGGTGTTGAGGATCGCCACCCGGTCACAGAGCCGTTCGGCCTCGTCGAGCCGGTGCGTGGTCAGGAAGATCGTCACTCCCCGGTCGCGCAGCGACCCGACCAGGTCGTGCACCTCGCGCGTGGCCACGGGGTCAAGGCCCGAGGTCGGCTCGTCGAGGAACAGCACCGCCGGGTCGCTGAGCAGCGCCCGCGCGAGCGCGACCCGTTGGCGCAGCCCCTTGGACAGCGACCCGCACAGGTCACCGGCGCGGTCGTGCAGGTTGACCGCCCGCAACGCCCGGTGGATCCGCCCAGCCACGTCGTCCAGCTCGTAGAGCCCAGCGAAGCACCGCAGGTTCTCCGCCACGGTCAAGCGGAGGTAGAGGCCCGGGGACTCGGGCATCATCGAGATCCGGGCCCGGATGGCCGGGCCGCTCCGCCGGCTCAGCCGGATCCCGGCAACGACCGCCGAGCCGGAGCTCGGCACGAGCAGCGTCCCCAGCGTCCGCACCGTCGTCGTCTTGCCCGCACCGTTCGGGCCAAGGAAGCCGAACACCTCGCCGTACCCGACCTCGAACGACACGTCATCGAACGCGACCCGATCACCGAACTGCTTGGTCAGATGCTCGACCAGCAGAGCGCTCTGACCCTTCGAGCCGCCGAGCGGAGCGGCCTTCCCGCCGTCACACATCGCTGGTCTCCCCCTCCTGCCCCGCCGTGAGCCTGCGGGCCGCCGCGTCCCCCGGGCGCCCGGCGAGTGCCGCCAGCAGTGCCGCGCCCGTCGCGGCGTCGGTCACCGTGACGAAGAACGTCCCGCCGTCGCGCCGGGTGACGCGGATCCCCGTCGGCGGCCTCATCACGATCGTCACCCGGCCGGGACGGGCACGGATGCCCCAGCTCCCGCCGGCGCCCAACGACCTGGCCTCGACGACCGCCACCGAGCCCACCTCCGCGGTCGCCACCCGGAAGCGCGGAACGCCCACCACGGACCGGACGCTGAGACCGCGGGCGTCGACGCGCACACGGAAGCCCGCCGTGGAGGCCAGCAGCACGATCAGCAGCAGGGCGACCGCCCAAAGGGTCACCGCCCCCCTGTCGCGGTCACCGACCGTCCACCCAAAGCCCGCCCGCGTCGCCACGACGGCCGTCACCGCGGTCATCACCGCCACCGCCGGCGTGGGCAGGGATGTCGTGCACACCCATGCGGCGCGCTCGGTCGGGGCCAGCTCCAGTGGACGGACCGGGTAGGCCGGGGCCACCCGTGACCCCCTCGGCTGCAGGAACCACCCACCCGCAGCGGCTACCAGGCCCGCGAGGAGCCCGGTGGACAGCAGGGGCCACAGCCGAGGGACGCCGAACGGGGTCGTTCGGGCCTTCTCCAGGAGCAGCCCCGCCGCCACGACGTTCAACATCACGGAGATCCCCAGGGCCTGGGCGCCGAAGACCCGGAACGTCGGGCTGCGATCACCTCGCCGAAGAGACGGCAGCGAGCTCAGCCCGAACACGGCGGGCAGCCCGAGTCCGAGCACGACGGTGAGGACCATCGGCAGCCACGCCGGTCCCGCGGCGCCCGGCTCACCCACACCGTCCCCACGAAGCGGGATCTGCGCGGGCACCTGCGGGAGCACCGCGAGCTCGATCACCAGGCCCAGCGCGCTGACGGCGGCGGGCAGCACGAGCGTGACCAGCGCGAAGCGCTGCACGACACCGGTGGAGCGCTCACGACCCACGCGCGGCCTCCTTCACCAGGGACGCCAGAGCGTCGGGCGAGAGCCCCAGCGTCCGCGCGGAGCGGGCCAGGGAGCGGATCTCGGACCGCAGCGCCGTCAGCGGACCCGCAGCATCAGTGATGACCGCGCCACGCCCGCGTCGCATGTCGACCAGCCCCTCGTCGCGCAGTTCCTGATACGCGCGCAGGACCGTGTGCAGATTAACCCCGAGGGACTCGGCGACCTCGCGCGCCGCGGGAAGTCGGTCACCGGGCCGCAGCCTGCCCTCCACGGCATCTGCGCGCACACCGGCCGCCAGCTGCGCGTACAGCGGCGCACCGCTCGCCGGATCGACCCGGAACAGCACATGATGATTATATAACAACTAGAACTACCCTCAGCGGCCGAATGTGCCTCCGCTACCTGAAACCTGACGCCTCGCCCAACGACCGCGCCTCACTTCCACCACAGAGCCCGCCCGGCAGAGAATCCTGATAGCCGGACCGGCAGCAGCGCGCCGCCCTCGCATGCCGGCGCGGGTGTCACTTCCGAACACCGGGCCGGTCCACGGCGGCCGGGCCGCGACCGGGGAGCCTGCTGGTCCCATGGCGCGTAACGCGGCCGCGAGTGCGTCCTGGGTCACCGGGTATGCGTCGACGGTGGCCGAGTGCCGAGGCTCACCGGGCCGTGCTCGGTACGGTACCGCCGGGACTGGAGGTCATGGTGAACGCGCTGGTCTCGCGCGACCGGCCGGACCCGTACGGCGAGCCGACCGGCGCGCTCATCCACTGCGCTACTTCGCTGACGAGGCGGACCAAGGGCGACACTGGTGCCAGGGCGGGCAGCTGCGAGCCGCCGGTCCGGCATCCACCGACGGACGGAACAGCGATGGGCTACGACACGACGAACGGCACCCGGGGCGCACGCCAGCCGAAGGGTGCGTTCATGAGGTGGACCAACACGCTGATGGCACGGCGGATCGCCCGCAAGGGCAGAGCTCCCGGCATGGGGTTCGACGCCTTGGTGCTCATCACCCTCGGCGCGAAGACCGGTCAAGAGCGACGGATCCCCCTCGGCTGGTTCCCCGGCGAGGACGGCAGCTGGCTGGTCGTCGCCGCCGCAGCCGGCGCACCGAGGAACCCCGCGTGGTACTACAACCTCGCTGCCCACCCCGACCAGGTGTCGGTCCAGGTCCCGGAGGGCACGGTGGCCGTCACCGCGGAGCAGCTGCACGGTGACGCGCGTGAGAAGGCGTGGAACCAGATCGTCACGGCCTCACCGCAGTTCGCCAGGTACCAGGAGAAGACCGACCGCGAGCTGCCCGTCATCCGGCTCGCTCGCAAGCCCGGGTCCGCCGCGCCCTTACCCGGGTCCGCGGACCACCGCTCAGAACACCGGACGGCCGCCGGTGACCCCCAGGACCGTGCCTGAGACGTAGCTGGCCTCGTCGGAGGCCAGGAACACGTAGGCGGCGGCGACCTCGGTGGGTTGCCCGGGTCGCCCGAGTGGGGTGGAGGAGCCGAACCCCTCCACCTTCTCGGGAGGCATCGTGGCCGGGATCAGCGGGGTCCAGATGGGCCCGGGGGCCACGGCGTTGACCCGCACGCCTCGGGGGCCAAGCTCCTGGGCGAGGTTGACGACGAGGTTGTTCAGGGCGGCCTTGCTGGCCGCATAGTCGAGGAGGTGGTCCGCCGGCTGATAGGCCTGGATGGACGTGGTGACGATGACGTTGCCGCCGTGGGCCGCGAGCTCGCGGGCCAGCTCGCGGACGAGCCAGAACGTGGCGAAGACGTTGGTCGCGAAGGTCCGCTCGAGCTGGTCGGGTGGGAAGTCCTCGAGCGCGTCATGGGTCAGCTGGTATGCCGCGTTGCAGACGAGCACGTCCACGCCACCCAGCTCGGCACGGGCCGCCTCGGCCAGCTCGTGCGCCGCCTCGGCCGTGCGCAGGTCCGTGGCATGTATGGCGATGTGCCGACCCTGCCCGTGCACGGCCTCGGCCGTCGCGCGGGCATCCTCCTCCTCCTCCGGGAGGTGGGCCACGAGAACGTCCGCCCCCTCCTTCGCGAACGCGATCGCCACCGCCCGTCCGATGCCCGAGTCGCCTCCGGTGACCACCGCGCGCTTCCCGAGGAGCCGGCTGCGGCCCACCCACGACTCCTCCCCGTGGTCGGGACGCGGGTGCATCGCGTCCGGGTGCCCCGGCCAGTCCTGGCTCTGCGGCGGCATGTCGGTCGTCATGGGGCCTCCTGCGTCGGCGGGCTGACGGTGTGCAAGGCGGGTACCCCAGGCGGAACCGCGGCATGCGTTGCTCGCCGGTGGCAGGCGGACTCGCCGGCGGACCCGCCCGGTGGGGGAACGCGCCGCCCGGTCGGTGGAGAGCTGGTCGCGGCGCACCGCGGCCCGACGGGCAGGAGGCGCGCCGGGGTGCTGGGGTCCCGGTGGCCGGGCCCGGGGGTGGCTGGGTCTGCCCTCAGCCGGCCACGCCGTGGACCCGCCGCCGGTCGTCGGGTAGTCGTACCGTGCGGCCGGCGGCGTCCAGCTGGGCGAGCAGGGGCAGGGCGACCCGCCGGGTCGTCTCCAGGGCGCGGCGCGCCTCGCTGGCGGTGAACGGTTGGGGCAGCCTGCTGAGCCGTTCCATCGCGGCGTCCACCGCGCCGGGAAGCAGCACCACCCCGTCGGCCACCCGCAGGACCCGGCCAGCCCGGTGCAGGGCGGCGACCGCCGCTCTGTCCAGGCCCAGCGCCTGCAGGCGCGCGGCCTCCGGCGCGGCGAACGGGGAGAGCGCCAGGTCGGCCTCGAGCCGTGCCACCGCCTCGATGAGGTGGTCAGGGACATCCGCTGCGCGCCGGGAGACCACCCGGCCCGCGCGCGAGGCCAGCGGGGGCGCGACCAGTGCCGCGACGAGGTCCGGCTCCGGGAGGCCGAGGCGATGAGCGGCCTCCGCGAGCGGCACTCCTGCCGACAACGGCTCATCCACCGTCTCGACCAGGTCCCGGAGGCGGTCCCTGAGCATGGCGGCCCGCTCGGGCGCGACGAGCCAGTCGCCGACCTGCACGGTCCCCGCAGGCAGGGGCTCCACCGCTGCGCCCAGCTGGCGCAGGCGCGAACGCCGGGCGATGCCGCGCAGCTCCAGCTCCGCCCGCGGTGAACCGTCGTATGCCGCCAGCGCGGCCCCGCGGGCCGCCGCCGCCCCCCGCCGGCGCAGGGCGGGCGGCATGGGGTCGAGGACCCGTACCCCCCACAGCACCCGGCTACCGGGATCGCGCAGGATCGCGCGGTCGCCCACCCGGAGCGGGAGCGGCTGCTCGAGGCTCAGCCGGCTCAGGCCGGGCCCCAGCGGCCTGGCCCGCACGCCGACGAGGGCGGAGCCGCAGTGCAGCACGGGGCGCTCGGGCACCTCCGCCGGGCCGGTCAACGCCACATCGACGGCGAGCGTCGGGGAGAACGCGCCCGGTGTCAGCAGGGCGCTTCCCCGGGCGATCCCCGCCGGCGCCCGCCCTCCGAGGTCGAGGGCCACCCGGGCCACCCCCGTCATCCGCTCCCGGGGGGTCCCGAGCGCCTCCAGGGCGCGGACCCGCACCTGCACGCCGTCGGCCTCCAGCGCGTCGCCCACCGAGACCGTCCCGGCCGGGAGGGTGCCGGTGACGACCGTCCCGGCGCCGCGCACGTGGAAGCTTCGGTCGACCCACAGCCGTACGTCGGCCAGCGGGTCAGGCGGGGGAAGCGACCCCAGGATCCCGGTCAACCGGGCCCGCAGCTCGCCGAGCCCCTCGCCCGTGCGCCCGCTCACGACGACGACTGGCGCGCCACGCAACGTCGTGCGGGCCAGCTCCTCGGTCGTCCGGGCGACGGCCGGGTCGGGGTCGGCCAGGTCGCAGCGCGTGACGGCGATGACGCCGTGGCGGACCCCCAGCGCGTCGAGCGCGGCAAGGTGCTCGGCCGCCTGCGGCATCCACGGGTCGTCCGCGGCGACGACGAGCAGGGCTACCGGCACCGGCCCCATTCCGGCCAGCGTCGTGGCGATGAAGCGCTCGTGCCCCGGCACGTCGACGAAAGCCACCTCGCCCACCGGCTCCAGCTCCGTCCAGCAGTACCCGAGCTCGATGGAGAGCCCCCGGCGGCGCTCCTCCTCGAGCCGGTCGGGGTCCTGCCCGGTCAGGGCCCGGACGAGGGTCGACTTGCCGTGGTCGACGTGACCGGCCGTGACGACGACGTGCATCTCAGCCCACCCGCTCGCCGGCGGCCACCCGGCATACCGCTGCCACGACGACGTCATCGAGGTCCTCCGCCACCGTCAGCAGGTCGAGCAGCAGCCGGCCGTCATGCACGTGGCCCACGACCGGCGGCTCCCCGTCCCGCAGCGGCCCGGCGAACCGGTGCGGGAGGGCCACGGCCGCGCTGGGCAGGGCGACGCCCGGAGCGCCACCCCCGCCGACCCGGCCCGTCGACTCCACGGCCTCCGCCAGTCCCGGACCGATGGCGAGGGCGATGCGCCGCGCCCGGCGGAACAGGTCCGCGGAGTCGCTCGCCAGGGCACGGGCCACCGGTGTCGGCGGCCCCGTCAAGGTCGCCTCCAGCGCTGCGAGGGTCAGCTTGTCCACCCGCAGTGCCCGGGCCAGCGGATGCCGGCGCAACCGCTGCACGAGCCGGGCCTCGCCGAGGATCAGGCCGCACTGCGGGCCGCCGAGGAGCTTGTCTCCGGATGCCGTCACGAGAGCGGCCCCCGCCCGGAGCGTCGTGGCCGCGTCGGGCTCGTCCGGGAGCCTGGTGTGCGTCGCGAGCAGGCCGGAGCCGATGTCCGCGACCACGGGGAGCCCGAGGCCGGCCAGGTCCTCAACCGGGGCGGAGGAGGTGAAGCCCTCGATGCGGAAGTTCGACGGGTGCACCTTGAGGATGAAGGCGGTGTCCTCGGATCTCGCCGCAGCGTAGTCCTCGGTGCGAACCCGGTTGGTCGTCCCGACCTCGCGCAGCCTGCACCCCACCGACTCCAGCAGCTCCGGGATCCGGAACCCGTCCCCGATCTCGACCATCTCTCCCCGGGCGATCAGGACCTCGCGGCCCGTGGCCAAGGCACAGGTGACCAGGGCGAGGGCGGCAGCGCCGTTGTTGACGACGTGGACCTCGCCCGCCTCGGGAACGGCGGCCCGCAGGGCGGCGAGCGCGCCTGCCCCGCGCGGGCCCCGGCGGCCGGAGGGCAGGTCCAGCTCGAGGTCGGTGTGTCCGGCGGCCAGGGCGGCCGCGGCGACCGCGGCATCGGACAGGGGCGCTCGGCCCAGGTTCGTGTGGACGACCACGCCGGTGGCGTTGACGACCCGGCGAAGCGACGAGCTGACGGCAGGCAGACGCTCCAGCACCGCCCGGGGAACCGCCTCCGGCGCGAGGTCGCCGCTGCGGCACCGGGCGAGCGCCTCGACGACGGCCGACTTGACCCGCCCGCGCCCCAGCCGCCGGACCGCCTCGGCGAGGGCAGGATGCTCGAGCACCGCGTCGGTGCGCGGGACTCGGCGGCGCGGGTCGTCCACCCGGCTGTGGTCCTTTCTCGCATCGCTGTTGGCGGAGGCGGACGGGAATCGAACCCGCCTGACCGGGGTACCCGGTCACGCCGGTTTTGAGGACCGCGCCCGTCACCAGACGAGAAACGCCTCCGCCGTCGACCCTACCCGCCGACGGGTGCGGCACGCGGTCCACCGTGGTCCGGTTTCCCGCCGGACACCGGAGGGTATGCGCTCGCTGCCAGAGCGTTCCGGCAGGCCGACCGAGGGAGGTATGTGGTGGCTCGCACCCTGTTGGAGTGGCCGCTGGTGCGCCAGCTGCGTGGAGGCGACCCACTGGGTCGCGGGCGCGCCGCGAAGTCGGCCCGGTCCGCCGCCTTGTCACCGCGCACGTCCCGCGCCGACGCGGTGGTGGACTCGGTGTGTCCCTACTGCGCCGTCGGGTGTGGTCAGAAGGTCTACGTCAGCCAGGGGCGGGTCACCCAGATCGAGGGCGACCCCGCCAGCCCGGTCTCCCGGGGGCGCCTGTGCCCCAAGGGCAGTGCGAGCAAGCAGCTGGTCACCTCGGACCTGCGGGTGACGAAGGTGCGGTACCGCCGCCCCGGTGGGTCCGACTGGGAGGACCTCGATCTCGACACCGCGATGGACATGATCGCCGACCGGGTCATCGAGACCCGCCGGCGGAGCTGGCAGTGGACCGATGACAAGGGCACCCGGCTGCGCCGGACGCTCGGCATCGCGAGCCTGGGAGGAGCGACCCTCGACAACGAGGAGAACTACCTCATGAAGAAGCTCTACACCGCGCTGGGGGCCATCCAGATCGAGAACCAGGCCCGTATTTGACACTCCTCCACCGTCCCCGGTCTGGGGACGAGCTTCGGCCGGGGAGGGGCCACCACCTTCCAGCAGGACCTGTCGAACGCGGACTGCATCGTGATCCAGGGCTCGAACATGGCGGAGTGCCATCCGGTCGGCTTCCAGTGGGTGATGGAGGCCAAGCGCAAGGGCGCGACGATCATCCACGTCGACCCGCGGTTCACCCGGACCTCGGCGGTGGCCGACCTCCATGTCCCGCTGCGCGCCGGAACCGACATCATGTTCCTGGGCGCGCTGGTCAACCACGTCCTGCAGAACGACCTCGACTTCCGACAGTACGTCGTGCACTACACGAACGCGGCCGCGATCGTCTCCGAGGAGTTCCGCGACACCGAGGAGCTCGACGGGCTCTTCTCCGGGTACGACCCCGAGTCCGGCACCTACGACCCGTCCACGTGGCAGTACGCCAACGCGCCCCAGTCGCCGGCGGCAGGGCAGCGCGACCCGAACCAGCCCGGCGGACCCGACCGCGGCCAGGGCGCCAGCGAGGGTGAGGAGCACGAGGCGGGGCGCTCGGAGACCTCCGGGTCCGGGGGCCCGACCGTGTCGGCGAAGCCGGACCGGGACGAGACGCTCCAGGACCCTCGGTGCGTCTTCCAGATCCTCAAGCGGCATTTCGCGCGCTACACCCCTGAGCGCGTCGAGGAGGTCTGCGGGGTCTCCCGAGAGCAGTTCCTCCAGGTGGCCCGCGCGCTCACCGAGAACTCCGGCCCCGAACGCACGAGCGCCTTCTGCTACGCGGTGGGCTGGACACATCACTCCACCGGCGTTCAGGTCATCCGGACCGCGTCGATCCTCCAGCTGCTGCTCGGCAACATCGGCCGGCCCGGAGGCGGCATCCTCGCCCTGCGGGGTCACGCCAGCATCCAGGGGTCGACCGACATCCCGACGCTGTTCAACATCCTCCCCGGCTACATCCCCATGCCGCACGCCCGCCAGCACGAGACCCTGGCCGACTTCATCGCCGAGGATGCCGGCGCGACGGGGTACTGGGGAAACATGGACACGTACGCCGTGAGCCTGCTCAAGGCCTGGTGGGGGGACGCCGCATCGGAGGCGAACGACTACTGCTTCGACTACCTCCCGCGGCTCACCGGCCACCACGGGACCTATGACACGGTGGTCAACCAGATCGAGGGGACCTGCCGTGGCTACTTCGTCGTGGGAGAGAACCCCGCGGTGGGGTCGGCCAACGGGAAGATGCAGCGGCTCGGCCTCGCCAACCTCGACTGGCTCGTGGTGCGCGACATGGCGATGATCGAGACGGCGACCTTCTGGAAGGACGGCCAGGAGATCGACACCGGCGAGCTCGTCACCGAGGAGATCGGCACCGAGGTGTTCTTCCTCCCCGCCGCGGCGCATGTGGAGAAGGACGGCAGCTTCACGAACACTCAGCGCATGCTCCAGTGGCATCACCAGGCCGTCGAGCCGCCGGACGACGCCCGCAGCGACCTGCACTTCTACTACGACCTGGGCCGGCGCATCCGGGCGAAGCTCGCCGGGTCCACCGACGACATGGACCGGCCGCTGCTCGACCTCACCTGGGACTACCCCACGCATGGCCCGCTCCAGGAGCCGAGCGCCGACGCGGTGCTGCGGGAGATCAACGGGTGGGACGCCGAGGGGTCGGCCCTGTCCTCGTACACCGAGCTCAAGGCGGACGGGTCGACGTCGTGCGGCTGCTGGATCTACTGCGGCGTCTACGCCGACGAGGTCAACCAGGCGGCCCGCCGCCGGCCACACTGGGAGCAGTCGCTCGTGGCGCCGGAGTGGGGCTGGGCCTGGCCGGCCAACCGCCGGATCCTCTACAACCGCGCATCGGCCGACCCGGACGGCAACCCCTGGAGCGAGCGCAAACGCTACGTCTGGTGGGACCCGGAGCAGGGCAAGTGGACCGGCGAGGATGTGCCCGACTTCGTCGCCGACCGCCCACCGGACCATGTGCCTGCCGAGGGCGCCCGGGGCCCGGACGCCCTCGGTGGCCGCGACCCGTTCATCATGCAGACCGACGGCAAGGGCTGGCTCTACGTCCCGGCCGGCCTGGCCGACGGGCCGATGCCGGCGTTCTACGAGGCCCCCGAGTCGCCGGTGCACAACGCCGTGTACCCCCGGCAGAACAACCCCGCGACCGAGGAGATCCGGCACCCGTCGAACCCCCGCAACCCGTCGTACACGGACGTCTACCCGTACGTGTTCACGAGCTACCGGCTCACCGAGCACCACACCGCGGGCGGGATGTCGCGTACCCTTCCGTACCTCAGCGAGCTGCAGCCCGAGATGTTCTGCGAGGTCTCGCCGAGGCTGGCCGAGGACCGCGGGCTGGTGCACGGTGGCTGGGCCACGATCGTCACGTCGCGCTCGGCGATCGAGGCCCGGGTCATCGTCACGGCACGGATGCGGTCGCTTCGCCTCGGCGACCGGGTCATCGAGCAGGTCGGGCTTCCCTACCACTGGGGACCCAACGGGCTCTCCCGCGGCGATGCGGTCAACGACCTCGTCAACGTCACTCTCGACCCCAACGTCCACATCCAGGACAAGGTCGGCACCTGCGACATCCGCCCGGGGCGACGCCCGCGCGGGGCCGCCCTGGACAGGTTCGTCGCGGGCTACCGCGAGCGGGCCGCTGCTGACCCTGCCGGCCACGAGGAGGTGCAGTGATGGGGAACTCCCTGTTCGGCCCCCTGCCGGACGTCGCGGCCGACGCCGGCTACGTGGACCACCCGCCTCGGATGGGGTTCTTCACCGACACCTCGGTCTGCATCGGCTGCAAGGCCTGCGAGGTGGCCTGCAAGGAGTGGAACGCCGTGCCCGAGGACGGCATCGCCCTGACCGGCATGTCCTACGACAACACCGTCCAGCTCGGGGCGGACACCTGGCGGCACGTGGCGTTCATCGAGCAGCCGTCCGGTCGCTCCAGCCGCACCGATCTCGGTATGCCGGGAGTGGGTGCGCCGGCAGGGCCGGCCGCGCCCGAGGTCCCCACCGGCGCCGGCCAGGAGACGGAGTCGGGTGAGTCCGGCGAGGCGGGCATCCGCTGGCTGATGTCCTCGGACGTCTGCAAGCACTGCACCCACGCGGCCTGCCTCGATGTCTGCCCGACGGGCTCGCTCTTCCGCACCGAGTTCGGCACCGTCGTCGTCCAGGAGGACATCTGCAACGGCTGCGGCTACTGCGTCCCGGCCTGCCCGTACGGCGTCATCGACCAGCGCAAGGACGACGGGCGGGTCTTCAAGTGCACCCTCTGCTATGACCGGATCGGCGCCGGGATGACCCCGGCCTGCGCCCAGGCGTGCCCGACCGAGTCGATCCAGTACGGCGAGCTCAGCGAGCTGCAGGTGCGGGCCCGCTACCGCCTGAGCGAGCTGCAGGAGCAGGGCGTCGACGGGGCCCGGCTGTACGGCGCCGATCCGGACGACGGGGTCGGCGGGGACGGGGCCTTCTTCCTCCTCCTCGACGAGCCCGAGGTCTACGGGCTGCCGCCCGACCCGGTCGTGACCACCCGTGACCTCCCGTCGATGTGGCGGCACGTGGCCGGGGCCGCTCTCACGCTGGCGGGCCTCGGCGTCGCCTCGTTCCTGGGGAGGCGACGGTGAGGGAAGCCTCGATGGTGCCCACGGCGGACTTCGCCTCCTACTACGGCCGGCCGATCCTCAAGCAGCCCACCTGGAAGTCCCCGGACATCCCCGGCTACCTCTTCGTCGGGGGGCTGGCGGGGGCGTCCGCCGTCCTGGCCGAAGGAGCCGCCCGGGCCGGGCTGCCGACCCTGCGGCGGGTGGCCCTCGTCGCCGCGAGCGGGGGGGCCGGGGTGGGCACCGTCGCCCTCATCCACGACCTCGGCCGTCCCGAGCGGTTCCTGCACATGCTTCGCGTGTTCAAGCCCACCTCCCCGCTGTCCGTGGGGTCCTTCGTCCTGGCGCCCTTCGCGACGCTGGCGTCGGCGGCCGCCGCCTCCGCCGTCACCGGGCTCATGCCGCGCGCCGGGCGCGTTGCGGGGGCCGGGGCGGCCGTACTGGGGCCCGCCCTGGCGACCTACACCGCGGCGCTGGTGGCCGACACAGCCATCCCGGCCTGGCACGACGCCTACCGTCAGCTTCCGTTCATCTTCGCCGGCTCGGGCGCCAGCGCCGCGGGCGGGCTGGCCATGATCTTCACCCCGACGGCCCAGGCCGCCCCGGCGCGCCGGATGCTGCTGGCCGGAGCGGCCACCGAGCTCGTGGCGGCGGAGGCTCTGACCCGGCGCGTGGGGCTGTCCGCCGAGCCCTACCAGCAGGGGCGCCCGGGCCGGCTCATGAGGGCCGCCCGAGCCATGACGGCCGCCGCGGCCGCCGCCACCGTCCTGGCCGGCCACCGGTCCCGCGCCCTGTCGGTCCTGTCCGGGGCGACCTGCGTCGTCGCGTCCGCCCTGACCCGGTTCGGCATCTTCGACGCCGGAAAGGTGTCGGCCGCCGACCCCAAGTACACCGTCGTGCCCCAGCGGGAACGGCTTCGCTCGCGCGCGGACGCTGCCGCCGGGCAGACTGTGGCCCCGTGACGACCACGCGGGACGGCCCTTGGGTGCAGGCCCCTCTGCGACTGACCGGGTACGCCGCCGGCGGCGGGTGTGCCTGCAAGGTGCCCCCGGGAGAGCTCGAGCGGGTCCTGGGCACGCTGGTGCCGGCGAGCGGCCCGGATCTGCTGGTCGGGGTGGAGAACGGGGACGATGCCGCGGTGGTGCGCCTGGACGCCGAGCGAGCCCTCGTGGCGACCACGGACTTCTTCACCCCGGTCGTCGACGACCCGTACGACTGGGGCCGCATCGCGGCGACCAACGCCTTCTCGGACGTCTACGCCATGGGCGGCGAGCCGCTGGTGGCGGTCAACCTGCTGGCCTGGCCCCGCGACCGGATCCCGTTCGAGATCGCCGCCGAGGTGCTCAAGGGCGGCGCCGACGTGTCCGCCGCGGCCGGGTGCTACCTGGCCGGCGGGCACAGCATCGACGACGCCGAACCCAAGTACGGCCTGGCGGTGACCGGCCTGGCGCACCCCGACCGACTTCTCCGCAACGACACCGGCGCTGCAGGGCTTCCGCTGACGCTGACCAAGCCGCTGGGGCTCGGCATCCTCAACAACCGGCACAAGGCCACCGGCGAGGTCTTCCCGGAGGCCGTCGAGGTCATGACGACGCTCAACCGGGCCGCCGCCCACGCCGCCCTCGAAGCGGGTGCCACCTGCGCGACCGACGTCACCGGTTTCGGCCTGCTCGGTCACCTCTTCAAGCTGTGCCGGGCCAGCGGGGTGTCCGCCCTCGTCGATGCCGCGGCGGTGCCGTATGTGGACGGCGCCCGAACGTCCCTGGCCGCCGGCTACGTCCCGGGAGGGAGCCGACGCAACCTCGACTGGGTCCGTCCGCACGTGGCCTGCGGCCTCGGCGAGGACGAGCTCGTCCTGCTGGCCGATGCGCAGACCTCGGGCGGCCTCATCGTCGTCGGCGAGATCCCCGGCCACCCGGTCATCGGGCAGCTCGTGCCACCCCGGGACGCCACCATCGAGGTGCGGTGACCCGACCGCGCCTGCACGGCCGCCCGGCCGGGCTCGGCTCCTAGACTCGAGGCCGTGAGCACCTCGGGGGTCGGCGACGCAGGTTCCGGGCGGGTCGACCAGCAGGCCGTCGGCGATGCGGCCGTCGACCTGACGGCGAGGCTGGTCGGGCTCGACACGGTGAACCCCGGACTCATCGAGGGAGCCGCCGGCGAGACCGCAGCGGTGGCCCTCCTCGGCGACCGGCTGTCGGCTGCCGGTTTCGCCTGCGAGGTGGTCCACCCGTGCGGACCCACCGACCGCCGCCCGAGCCTGCTCGCCATCCGCTCCGGCGGCCGCGGACGCCGCCGGCTGCTCCTCAACGGCCACCTGGACACCGTCGGCGTCGACGGGATGGACGGGCCGTTCGAGGCCAGGATCGACGGCGACCGGCATACCGGCCGGCTCTACGGCCGCGGCGCGTGCGACATGAAGGCGGGCGTGGCCGCCCTGGTGGTCGCCGCAGAGGCGGCGGCCGCAGCCGATCCCGACCTGCCTGTCACCCTCGCCCTCGTCGCCGACGAGGAGGACGCGAGCCTGGGCGCGGAGGCGGTCATCGCGCGCCTCGCGGCCGGCGGCCCGCTGCCCGAGGTGTGCCTGGTCGGCGAGCCGACCTGGCTCGACCTCGCCGTCGCTCACCGCGGGTTCGCCGTCGTCGACATCGAGCTCCGCGGCCGCGCCGCCCACTCCTCGCTGCCCGCCGACGGGGTCAACGCCGTCACCCACCTCGGCCGGCTGCTCGTCGCCGTGG
Organism: uncultured Actinomycetota bacterium; assembly: GCA_963763315.1. GTDB lineage: Bacteria > Actinomycetota > Actinomycetes > Actinomycetales > Dermatophilaceae > CAVSJJ01. The sequence continues at coordinate 710,779 of CAVXOC010000002.1, read as the reverse complement.
AGGACCACCAGGACCGGCTCGCTGCCAGGGCACCCCATCCTCTGCTCGGTCACGGCACCGCCATGGCGACGCGGGCGGGCGGCGGCACGGCACCGTTCACCGTTCCCGCGCACGCCTGGGCGACCTACGAGCGTCGCACGCTCCCCGGCGAGAACACGGCGGACGCCCTCGGCGAGGTCCACGGGATCCTCGAGTCGCTCCGGGCGGCCGACCCTGCCGTGGACGCCTCGGCCGCGCTGCGGGTCGCCCGCGCGGCCTGGCAGCAGGACGACACCGGGGCGGCCGGCGAGCTCGCCGACCTCCTGGCGGCGCAGCTCGTCGCGGCTGGCGGGGCAGCACCCCGACGCGTCGGGGCCCCGTACTGGATGGAGTCCGCGCTGTGGCAGGCGGCCGGCATCCCGACGGTCGTGTGCGGTCCCGCGGGCGGCGGCCTGCACTGCGACGTCGAGTGGGTGGAGCTCGCCCAGCTGCGGAGGTATGCCGTCGCCGTCGCCGTCGCGGTCGGCCGGTTCGGCTGACCGCCGGTTCGGCCGACCGCCGGTTTGGTCACCACGCGGGCGGGAAAGAGCCAACGGTCAGCGCACGCCGGAGGACCGCCGCCAGAGGGGTGCGACCCGGAACTCGGCCACCGGCCGGCCGACCGACAGAAAGGTGACCTGTGTCGAGCGACCCCTCAGCGACGGTGGGCCGCGGGGCCGCCGACGCCCCGCCCGGGGCTGGGCCCGTGCGGCCGCACGGCAGCCCCGGTACCCGGGCCGAGGCGCGTCAGCAGAACCGCGACCGATGGAAGGCCTTCTCGGTGTGCCTGGTCGCCGCCTTCATGACCCTGCTCGATATCAGCATCGTCAACGTCGCGCTGCCCTCGATCCGCTCCGGACTGAACGCCTCGCAGACCGAGCTGCAGTGGATCGTCTCCGGCTACGCGCTGGCCTTCGGGCTGTTCCTCGTCCCGGCGGGACGGCTGGGGGACGTCCGCGGACGACGACCGGTCTTCGTCGCCAGCCTCGTCCTGTTCACGCTCGCCAGCGCGGCAGCCGGGCTCGCCCCCGGGCCCACCTGGCTCGTCGTCGCCCGCCTCGTCCAGGGAGTCGCCGGCGGGGTGCTCAACCCCCAGGTCATCGGGTTCGTCCAGGAGCTGTTCCAGGGGCCCGAGCGCGGCCGCGCACTCGGCCTGCAGGGCTCCATCATCGGCATCTCGACGGCCGTCGGGCCACTCGCCGGTGGCGCCCTCATCACCGCCTTCGGGGTCGCCGAGGGCTGGCGCTCGGTGTTCTTCGTCAACGTCCCCATCGGAGTCGTCGCCGTCGTCCTCGCCCTGCGGCTGCTGCCCAGGCCGAGCCCGCAGCGCCGCCGCGAGACGCTCGACCCGGTCGGCGTCGTCGTCCTCGGCGCCACCACCTTCCTCCTGCTCTTCCCGCTGGTCGAGATGAGCGGCGGCCGCCCGGGCTCGTCCGCCCTGCCCGGGTGGCTGCGATGGGCCATGTTCGGCGGCGCCGCGGCGGGTACGGCGGCCTTCGTGGGCTGGGAGGCCCGCTACCGGCGGCGTGGGTCGCAGCCCATGGTCGACCTCGACCTCTTCCGCCGGCTGTCCTACACCTTCGGCGTCGCGATCGGCCTGGTCTACTTCGCCGGGTTCACCTCCATCTTCTTCGTCTACGCCCTCTACCTGCAGACCGGTCTCGGGTACTCGGCCCTGCAGTCCGGGCTCTCGATCACCCCGTTCGCCGCCGGGGCTGCACTCTCGTCCTTCGCGGCCGGTCGGGTCGTCAACCGCCTCGGCCGGCCGCTCGTCGCGGCCGGGCTGGCGGTCGTCAGCCTCGGGCTGGGGGTGACGGCCTACGTCATCCACGTCCGTGACGGGTCGGGAGTTGGTGTGGCGACCGCCCTGCCCCTCCTCGTGGCCGGGCTCGGCAGTGGAGCCGTCATCACCCCCAACGTCACGCTGACCCTCTCCGAGGTGCCGGTGGAGCGGGGCGGGTCGGCCAGCGGGGTCCTGCAGACGATCCAGCGGATCGGCGCGGCCATGGGCATCGCGGCGATCGGCTCGACCTTCTTCTCCCACGTGGCGGCGAGCGCGGCCGCGGGCCGCGGGCGGCCGGACTGGACCGGGGCGGTCGTCCTGGCGCTGACCATCTGCACGGTCGCGGTGGCCGTGGCCCTGGTCGTGGCCCTCGCGGATGTGATCAGCAACCGCCGGCGGGCCGCCCCGCCGGCCACCTGACCGGGGGGCGGACCGGCCCGGTCAGTGATCGAAGGCGTCCTTGACCTTCTCACCGGCCTGCTTGACGTCGCTCGAGGCCTGGTCGGCCTTGCCCTCGGCCTCCATGCCCTTGTCGTCGGTGGCCCTTCCGGCGGCCTCCTTGGCCTTGCCCTGCAGGTCCTCGGCGGTGTTCTCGATCTTGTCGCCCATGCCCATGAGTGCCTCCTGGTTGTCCGGAACGGACCGGGTTCGGCCCGCGTGAGGAGGGACCTACCCCGGCGCCGGGCTCGCCAACCGGTGTCGCCCCCCGGCCGGAGCGCTGCTCGCCGGGCCGGACGCCGCGGTGCCGTGCCACCCGAAGGCGACACGGCACCGGGCCGTTGCCTCCGACCGGGCAGGGGAACCGGCGGGAGGTCGACGGTCAGTCGCGCAGCTGCTCGAGGTGCTTCTCCTCCAGCCCCTTGGCCGGGGCATGGGCGAGCGCGCCTCCGTCGCTGACCCCGCCGAGCATGTTGAAGACGATGTTCAGCACGATGGCGACGATGGCGGCGGCACTGATGCCGGAGCCGGCGACGACCTGGAACCACGAGGGGAACTCGCCCCAGAACCCGCCGACGAGGCTGGGCAGCAGGCCGAAGCCGAGCGCCACCGCGACGATGAGCAGGTTGTTGTTGCCGAGGAAGTCCACCTTGGTGAGGGTGCGGACGCCGCTGGCCGCGACCATCCCGAACAGCGCGATCCCCGCACCGCCGAGCACGGGCAGCGGGATGACGCCGATGATGGCGGCGAACCAGGGCGAGAGGCCGGCGAGGGCGAGGATGCCGCCGCCCAGCGCCACCGCGTGCCGGCTCTTGACCTTGGTGAGGGCGACGAGGCCGACGTTCTGCGCGAAGGCGGTCGCCGGGAAGGTGTTGAAGACCGGGGCGACGGCCGAGCTGAGCATGTCGGCTCGCAGACCGTCGGCGACCCGCCTGGCGGGGACCTCGGTGCCGACCACCTCGCCGACCGCGATGATGTCGGCCGTCGTCTCGGCCATGATCACGAGCATGACGATGACCATGCTGGCGATGGAGCCGACGGTGAACAGCGGGCTGCCGAAGGCGAACGGCGTGGGCACGGCCACGGCGGAGGCACCGGACAGGTCGAAGGACGTCTGTCCCGTGAACAACGCGACGACCGTCCCGATGACAAGGGACAGCAGGATCGCCAGCCGGGCGAACATCCTGACCTTGCTGAGGACCAGGACGACGAGGAGGGTGAACATCCCGAGCGCCATGTCCTTGACGTTCGCGTAGTCGGGGTTGGCCGCCGTTCCGAAGCTCGGCTGCCCGGTGATCCACTTGCCCGCCACCGGCATGAGCGACAGGCCGATGACCGTGATGATCGACCCGGTGACCACGGGCGGGAAGAACCGCACGATCTGGGCGAAGAACGGCACGATCACCAGGGCGATGAGGCCCGCGACGATGGTCGCCCCGAACGCCGTGCGCAGGCCGTCGGTGCCCTTGCCGCCGACGATGGTGAGCAGCGTCGAGACCGAGGCGAAGGAGATGCCCTGGACGAGCGGGAGCTGGGAGCCGAAGTACGGCACGCCGAGGGTCTGGAGAACGGTTGCCAGACCGCTGACGAACAGGCTGCAGGAGATCAGCAGGGCCTGGTCGGACCCCTTCAGACCGGCCGCCCCACCGATGATGATGGGAACTGCGATGACGCCGCCGAACATCGCGAGGATGTGCTGCAGGCCGTACCCGAGCGTCGCCGGGAGGGTCAGGCGCTCGTCCTCCGGGCGCCCGGCCGCCACGGAGCGGCCCGTGGCCCCGGCTTCAGGCTGACTCGACATGGGTGTCTCCTTTCTGAGACCTCGTTGGCTTGGGGACTCTCCTCCCGGGGGTGAGGGCTGTCAATGAGCAAGAACACGCCCCTGCCGGGCATTGCCGAACAGGCCCCCCGTCCGCACTCGGCCGGCCGGCCGACCGGCGGTCTGTCAATGCCCGAAAAGGCCCGGGATCGGGTGACGGTGCTCACACGGCGACGGCGGAGTCCGTCCTGCACCGGCGCCGCGCCGACGTCCGATCAGCCCTATTGGCAGGCGTTTTGCGCGAGACTGCCCGGGGACGGCGGCGATTCCTCGGGTATCCGGTCGAGGACATCGGCTTCGGCGGCTCCGGCTGTACCCCGGATCACACCATGCGGCCCCGGCATCGCGGTCGTGCGGAATCGGCATGTCGTGGACGCGCCCAGAGCCCGCCCGCCGGGGCGCGCGAGGTATCCCCGGACAATTCCCGGTGTAACACTGAGCGCGTGAGGGTGGGCGACGCCGCCGGCGGCTCCCGCCCTCCCGGCAGGACCGAGCACCCGGCACGGCGGCCCGGCCCGCCGAGGGCCGGCACCGGCAGTGGAAGGAGCCCCGATGGGCGATCTCATGCGACCGATCTCGTTCGCGCACCTCATGACCTGGGCGCTCGAGGAGCTGCGGAGCGAGTCGTCGGTGTTCGGGGTGCACGCGAGCCAGTTCTGGCGGCCCTCCTCGACACGCACGGTGAGCGACCCCTTCGGCAACGCCCTCGCGTCACCCGTCGGGCCGGCCGCCGGTCCGCAGACCCAGCTCGCCCCCAATATCATCGCCGCATATCTGGCCGGCGCGCGGTTCATGGAGCTCAAGACGGTGCAGATCATGGATGGCGAGCAGATCCGCCAGGCCGTGGCCAAGCCATGCATCGTGGCCGAGGACGAGGGGTACAACTGCGAATGGTCGACGGAGCTCACCGTTCCGGAGGCTTTCGACGAGTACGTCAAGGCGTACGTCGCCGTTGCGGTCCTCGCCAAGGAGCTCGGCCTGGGGAGCATTTCCGAGGTCGCTTTCAACATCAGCGTCGGATACGACCTCGAGGGCATCCGGAGCGAGAAGGTCGATGCCTATATCGAGGGGATGAAGAATGCCTCCGACACCCCCGTGTTCCGCGAGTGCAAGGACTGGGTCCGGAGGCACCTCGACGACTTCTCGCATTTCGACCAGGGCGACCTCGACGCGCTGAGCCCGACGGTCAGCACCTCGGTGACGCTCTCGACCCTGCACGGCTGCCCGGCCGAGGACATCGAGCGCATCGCCGGCTACCTGCTGGCCGAGAAGGGCCTGCACACCTTCGTCAAGTGCAACCCGACCATGCTGGGCTACGACGCCGCCCGGGAGGCCCTGGACGGCCTCGGCTTCGACTACGTCTCGTTCGACGACCACCACTTCCGCGAGGACCTCCAGTACGCCGAGGCCGTCGCGATGTTCCGCCGGCTCACGGTGCGGGCGGAGGAGGTCGGACTGCGCTTCGGCATGAAGCTGACCAACACCTTCCCGGTCGAGGTCACCGCGGGTGAGCTGCCGGCCGAGGAGATGTACATGTCGGGGCGGTCGTTGCTGCCCCTCTCGCTCTCCCTCGCCGCCAAGCTGTCGGCCGAGTTCGACGGGTCGCTGCCCATCTCGTTCTCCGGAGGCGTCGACGCCGTCAACGCCAACGCCATCCTGGCCACCGGCATACAGCCCGTCACGGTGGCGACCACCATCCTCAAGCCCGGCGGAGTCATGCGCTTCCGCCAGCTCGCCGAACAGGCCACCGAGGTGATGACCGACTTCACCGGCATCGACGTCGCCCTGCTCGAGGAGACCGCCCGAGCCGCCTTCGCCGACGAGCGGTACCACAAGCGCTACCGCGAGAAGGTCCGCTCGCGAAAGACGACGTCGCTGCTGCCCCTCGTCGACTGCTACAAGGCGCCCTGCCAGGAGGGCGGCTGCCCGATCCACCAGCAGATCCCCGAGTACCTCGCGCTCACCGCAGCCGGCCGCCTCGGCGAGGCCTTCGACGTCATCGCCGTCGACAACACCGCGCCGACGATCACTGGGCTGCTCTGCTCACAGCCCTGTCGCGACCACTGCACCCGGCTCGACTACGACCAGTCCATCGACATGCGGGGCGTCAAGCTGCAGGCGGCCGACGCCGCCCAGGCGGCATTCATTGCCGCCACGAGGCCGCCGGCCCTGCGCACCGACCACCGGTCGGCGGTGATCGGCGCCGGACCGGCTGGAATCGCCGCGGCGTTGTTCCTGCGCCGCAACGGGATGGAGGTCGACGTCTTCGAGAAGCTCGACGGCCCCTACGGCATCGTGCGCTACATCATCCCGGCCTTCCGGATCACCCGGGAGCAGATCGAGCGTGACTACGAGCTGGCCGTCGCCCTCGGGGTCCACTTCCACTTCGGCGCCGACCCGGACTACTCGGTCGCGGCGCTCAGGCGGGCCTACGCCCACGTGGTCATCGCGACCGGGTCGTGGGGCCACGGCCAGGCCCCGGTCCACGAGGGCCGCGAGCGGGTGGTCGACGCCCTCGACTTCCTGTGGCAGGCCAACAACGAGGGTGGCGCCGAGCTGGGCCGCCGGGTCGCGGTGATCGGCGCCGGCGACGTCGCCATGGACTGTGTGCGCACGGCCCAGCGGACCCCTGGCGTCGAGGAGGCCGTCATCGTCTACCGGCGCACCGAGCCGAACATGCCGGCCACCCAGCACGAGGTCAACACCGTGCGTGCGGAGGGCATCACGATGCACCAGCTCCTCGCCCCGGTGTCCTTCGACGGGTCGGTGCTGCGCTGCGAGGAGGTGGAGCTGGGCCCGCTCGACGCCTCGGGCCGGCGCAGCCCCCGCGGCCGCGGCACGTTCGTCGACCTCGCCGTCGACACGGTGATCGGGGCGACGGGCGCGACCATCGACGGCAGCCGGTATGCCGCCAACGGCCTCGCGCTCGACGAGCGGGGACGCGTCCGCCTCGACGCCAGCTACCAGTCGTCCGTGAAGGACGTCTACGTGGTCGGTGACGGCCGGCTCGGCCCCGACACGATCGTCCGCGCCATCGCCGACGCCAAGGTCGCGGCGCACGCGATCCTGAGCGCCGAGGGGCTGGGCGTGGACTTCGAGCGCACCTGGGCGGTCGACCATCTCGACGAGCCGGACGTCTTTGCCCGCCGCGGCCTGATGATCGCGTCGGTCAACGGGCGGGCCGAGGGCGCGCGGTGCCTCGCCTGCGACGAGGTCTGCGAGATCTGCACTGAGGTGTGCCCGAACCGGGCCAACGTCGCGGTCGTCGTCCCGGGTTTCGACGACCCCCGCCAGATCGTCCACCTCGACGGGCTGTGCAACGAGTGTGGCAACTGCGGCACGTTCTGCCCGCACGCGGGTCTGCCCTACCGCGACAAGATCACCGTCTTCTGGACCCGCGAGGACTTCGACGACTCGACGAACACCGGATACCTTCCGCTGGCCGAGCGCCGCTACCTCGTCCGCGACGATGCCGGCGAGGTGTTCGAGCACGCGCCCGGGGAGGACCGCCTCGGCGGCGACCTGGCCCGCGTGCTCGCGGCGCTCGAGGAGCGCTACGCCTATCTGCTCACCCCGACCGGAGGTGTCCCCGCGTGATCATCGGCAACGGCCCCGTGCTCACCAACGACCCCGACCACCCGTTCGTCGAGGGCGGTGGCGTCGCCGTCCACGGCGACACCGTCACCGCCGTCGGCCCGCTGGCCGGCCTGCACGCGGCATACCCCGACGACGAGCTGGTCGACGTCGGAGGGCGCCTGATCATGCCCGGGCTGATCAACGCGCACACGCACGCCTACAGCGCCTACGCGCGAGGTATGGCGGTGCACCGCCCGACCCGGGACTTCACCGAGATCCTCGAGAACCTGTGGTGGCGCCTGGACCGGCTGCTCGAGCCCGAGGACGTCGAGCTCAACGCCGCGACGACGTTCGTCGAGTCGCTGCGCAACGGCGTGACCACGGTCATCGACCACCACTCCAGCCCGAACGCCGTGAGCGGGTCGCTGCAGGCGATGGCCGACGTCGCCCGCGAGATCGGCATCCGCACGGTCCTGTGCTACGAGGCCTCCGACCGCGACGGCGCGGCCGTCCTGGCCGCCGCACTGGCCGAGAACGCCGACTTCATGAAGGCGGCCAACACCGGCGAGCAGGACCTCGTCAAGGGCCTGTTCGGCCTGCACGCGGCATTCACCCTCTCCGAGGCGAGCCTCGACGCGGCCGCGCAGGCCGGGGACGGGCTACCCGGGGGGTTCCACATCCACGTCGCCGAGGGCCCGGTCGACGAGACCGACTCGCTCAGCCGCTACGGCAAGCGGATCGTCACCCGCCTGCACGACCACGGGATGCTCGGGCCGGGCACCATCGCGGCGCACTGCATCCACGCCGACGACGCGGAGCTCGACCTGCTGCTCGAGACCGACACGACGGTCGTGCACAACCCGCACTCCAACATGGGCAACGCCGTCGGCGTCGCACCCGTCGTCGACATGGTGCGCCGCGGCCTGCGGGTCGGGCTGGGCACCGACGCCTACACGGCCGACCTGTTCGCCTCGGCCCAGGTGGCCAAGATCCTGCAGAGCAGCCACCTCGAGGACCCGACCGTCGGCTTCGGCGAGGCGATCACCGCGCTGTTCACCCACAACCCGCGGATCTGCGGCCAGTACTTCGCCCGGCCGGTGGGCGTCCTCGCCCCCGGCGCCTACGCCGACGTCATCACCCTCGACTACCGGCCGTTCACGCCCTTCACCGGTGACACGGCGTGGGGCCACGTCATCTTCGGGATGAGCGGTGGCCTGGTCCGCGACGCGATGGTGTCCGGCGCCTGGGCGATGCGCGACCGGGAGATCCTCGGCCTGGACGAGGCCCGGGTCGATGCACGGTCGACCGAGCGTGCCCGGCGGGTATGGGCCGAGCTGTGAGCGTGCCGCGGTGAGAGCACGGACGAGGCCGGCGGCCCGCTCATGAACCTGGTTCTTGCCGGGGGGACGGTGGTGGGCGCCGCCGGGTCCCAGGCCGCCGACGTCCGGATCGTCGACGGCCTCGTCGCCGAGGTGGGACCGGTTGCCCCGGCCCCCGGGGACGACGTCCTCGACTGCACGGGGTGCCTGCTCGTCCCGGGCGGCATCGACACGCACACCCATCTCGACCTCGAGGCGGGGCCGGTGGTGACCGCCGACGACTTCGCCTCCGGGACCCGCGCGGCGCTGGCCGGCGGGACGACCACGGTCCTCGACTTCGCGACCCAGTTCCACGGCGAGTCCCTCCAGCGCGGACTCGACCGCTGGCACGAGAAGGCCGACGGCCGGGCGGTGTGCGACTACGGGTTCCACCTCGCCATGACCGAGTGGCGGCCCGAGTTCGCCGAGCAGCTGGCGGCGATGGCCGCCGCCGGGGTCACCTCGTTCAAGATGTACCTGGCCTACCGGCACTCGATGATGGTCGACGACGACGAGATCTACGCCGCCCTCACCGCGAGCGCCGCCCACGGCGCCACCATCGGTTTCCACTGCGAGAACGGGCGCGTCATCGACGCCCTGGTCCACGAGGAGCTCCGGCGGGGGCACACCGGCGCCTACTGGCACCAGGTCACCCGGCCGCCCGAGCTCGAGGCCGAGGCCGTCGGCCGGCTCACGACGATCGCCGCACTCAGGGACGCCCCGCACTACGTCGTCCACCTCAGCGCCCGGCAGTCGGTCGAGGTGCTTCGGCGGGTGCGCGCGGGGGGAAGCCGGGTCGTCGCCGAGACGTGCCCGCAGTACCTCGTCCTCGACAACACGGCATACGGCGGCCCCGATGCCGACGCGGCGGGGGAGCTCGAGGCCCGCAAGGCCGTCATGAGCCCGCCGCTGCGGACCCCCGACCACCGCGAGGCCCTGTGGGCGGCCCTGGCCGGAGGCGACATCCAGTTCGTCGGCACCGACCACTGCTCGTTCGACATCGCGGGCCAGAAGGATGCCGCCACCGACTTCTCCCAGGTCCCCAACGGCGGCCCTGGGATCGAGCTGCGCATGGTCCTGCTCTACTCCGAAGGAGTGGCCGGGGGCCGGCTCACGCCCGAGCGGTATGTCGCCGTGACCTCCGAGAACGCCGCCCGGCACTTCGGCCTCCACCCCCGCAAGGGGGTCATCGCCCCCGGCAGCGACGCCGATGTCGTCGTGCTCGACCCGGCGGCGCGGTGGACGGTCCGGCATGCCGACCTCCACGAGAACGTCGACCACACCCCGTACGAGGGCCGCGAGGTCCGCGGCCGGGTCCGCGACGTCTTCCTGCGCGGTCGGCGGGTCGTCACCGACGCCGTCCTGCACACCGACCTCCCGCCCGGACGGTTCGTCCGGTGCGCCACCCCCGACGACGCCATCCGCTAGGACATCGAGCGGCCGGCGAGACCCGACGAGCGTCCATCCGGACCAGAAGGAGCGAGCACCATGAGGATCACGGTCAACGGAGCCGAACACGAGGTCAGCGGCGACAAGCCCCTCATCCGCGCCCTCCGCGACGAGGTCGGCGACCTGACGGTCAAGGAAGGCTGCGACGACGGGTCGTGCGGCACCTGCGTCGTCCTCGTCGACGGCAAGCTCGTCAAGTCGTGCACCCGGCAGACCTCGGCCGTCGAGGGTCACGCCGTCGTCACGACGGCCGGGCTGAGCGAGCGGGAGCAGGAGGTCTACACCCACGCCTACGCCGAGACCGGCGCGGTGCAGTGCGGCTTCTGCACGCCGGGCATGGTCATGGCCTCCAAGGCCCTGCTCGACAAGGTCCCCGAGCCCACCCGCGACGATGTCACCAAGGCGATCCGCACCGACATCTGCCGGTGCACCGGGTACCGCCAGATCGTCGACGCCGTCATGCTCTCCGCCGACCTGCTCCGTTCGGGCGAGAGCCCCGCCGTCGCGACCGACCGGTGGCGGGTGTCCGACACCGCGGCACGGCCGGACGCCGCCGAGAAGGTCCTCGGCACCGGGAGGTTCGCCGACGACGTCCGGCTGCCCGGGATGGTCTTCGCCAAGGCCCTGCGCTCCCCCAGCCCCCGCGGCCTGGTCCGCGGCCTGGACGCCACCGCCGCCAAGGCGCACCCGCACTGCCTCGCGGTCCTCGCCGCCGAGGACGTGCCGGAGAACAAGATCGGCCACATCACCAACGACTGGGACGTCATGATCGCGGTCGGCCAGCACACCCGGTATGTCGGTGACGCCCTCGCGCTGGTGGCGAGCGACGACGAGAGCGCCCTCGACGAGATCATCGCCCTCATCGACCTCGACTACGAGGAGCTGCCGCCGGTCACCTCGCCCCAGCAGGCCCTCAGCCCCGACGCGCCGCTCGTGCACTCCCGCGGCAACGTCCTCGACATCGAGCACGTCAAGGTCGGCAACCCGGACGCGGCGATCCGCTCCGCGGCCTACAGCGTCACGCGCAAGTTCAAGACCCCGTGGCAGGAGCACGCCTTCATGGAGCCCGAGTGCGCGGTGGCCGAGCCGTACGGCGACGGGCTGAAGATGTACACCTCGAGCCAGTCGGTCTACGACGAGCAGCATGAGATCTCCCGGATGCTGAAGCTCCCCGCCGAGAAGATCCGCTCCACCGCCACCCTGGTCGGCGGCGGGTTCGGCGGCAAGGAGGACATGAGCGTCCAGCACCACGCGGCCCTGATGGCCTGGCACCTCCAGCGCCCGGTCAAAGTGCGGTTCAGCCGCACCGAGAGCCTGAACTACCACGTCAAGCGGCACCCGATGGACCTGGAGTTCACCGTCGCGTGCGACGAGCGGGGCAGGCTCACGGCGGTCAAGGTCGTCATCCTCTCGGACACCGGCGCCTACGCCTCGCTCGGTGGCCCCGTCCTCCAGCGGGCCTGCACCCACGCCGGCGGGCCCTATGTCATCCCGAACTTCGAGGTCCTCGGCATGGCCCTCTACACGAACAACCCGGTGTCCGGCGCCTTCCGCGGCTTCGGCGTGGTGCAGAGCCAGTTCGCCATGGAGTCCTGCCTCAACGAGCTCTCCGAGATGGCCGGCCTCGACCCGTGGGAGATCCGCTACCTCAACGTCGTCCGGCCCGGCGACTCCCTGCCCAACGGGCAGATCGCCGACGAGTCGACCGGCATCGCCGAGGTGCTCGAGGACCTCAAGGGCGACTTCTACGCCAACCCCAGGGCCGGGCTGGCGATCGCCCACAAGAACACCGGGATCGGCGTCGGGCTGCCCGACGTCGGGCGCTGCATCCTCTCCGTCGAAGACGGCCGGGTGCACATCCGGACCTCGGCGGCCTGCATGGGCCAGGGGGTCGCTCAGGTCGTCATCCACGTCCTGTCCGAGACCGTCGACCTGCGCCCGGACCAGATCGTCTACGAGCAGCCGGACACCGAGCGCACCCCCGACTCCGGGACCTCCACCGGCTCGCGGCAGACGCTGTTCACCGGCGAGGCCACCCGGCTCGCGGCCGTCCAGCTCCGGGACGCCCTCGAGCAGGCCGAGGGCGAGCTGGGCCGGCTCGAGGGGCTGGAGTGGCATGGCGAGTTCTTCCCCGAGACCGACCCGATCGACTCCAAGAAGGAGCACCCGAAGAGCCATGTCGGCTACGGCTTCGGCGCCCAGATGGTCACCCTCGGCGAGGACGGCGAGGTCGAGAAGGTCCTCGCGGTCTACGACGTCGGGACGGTGATGAACCAGCAGGCCGCCGTCGGGCAGATCGAGGGCGGGGTGATGATGGGCCTCGGGTACGCCTTCACCGAGGAGTTCGTCGTCAAGGACGGCGTCCCGCAGACCCGGTACGGCCAGCTCGGACTGCTGCGCTCGAACAAGATGCCGCAGGTCGAGGTCCGTTTCGTCAAGGGGCCGGGCAGCCTGCCGTTCGCCTACGGCGCCAAGGGCATGGGCGAGATCTGCATGATCCCGACCGCTCCGGCAGCCGCCCAGGCCTACTACCTGCGCGACGGCCAGCGGCGCTACCGGCTGCCGCTGGCCGACACGGCATACCGGCGGGCGCCCCGTGCGGCGGCGGAGCACTGACCCGAGGGTATGCCGCCAACGCGGCGCAACGCGGCGGCCGCCGCCGTGTCCCGGTCAGGCGGGGACGCCGACGATGCGCTGGTAGCCGGCCGGGTCCGTCGGGCCCTCGGTGAGGAACAGCAGGACGTCGTCGTCGGCGCCGAGGCCGAGCTCGGGCCCGTGCGCGAGCAGCCCGGCCAGGCCGGCCGCCCCGCTCTCGCCGGCGGCGATGCCGTCCTCGTACAGGAGCCGCATGGCCTCCTCCGCAGCCAGGTCGGTGACCGTGGTCAGCGCGTCGTAGCCGTGCAGGACGTCCTCCCAGGCGACGACCGACGGGGTGCCACAGTTCAGGCCCGCCATGATCGACTCCTGGGGCCCGGGGATCGTGCGGATCTCGCCCGCCTCGGCGCTCGTCGTCACGCAGTCGGCGCTGGTGGGCTCGACCCCGACGAGCAGCCTGGCCGGCCGGGACGCGAACGCCCGTGCGACCGCGGCTCCGAACGCGCCGACCCCCATCTGGGCGACGACGACGCTCGGCTCGGGAGCGCGGCCCGCGTCGATCTCGTCGACGACCTCGCCCAGCAGGGTCGAGTAGCCGTCGATGACCCAGCGCGGGGTGTCCCGGTAACCGTCCCAGGAGGTGTCCGAGATGACCACATGGGCGGCGTCGGCCAGCGCGGCGCTCGCGGCGATGGCGTGGTCGTAGCCGCCGTCGACGACGCGGACCTCGGCCCCCTCGCCGACGATGGCGTCGATGCGGCTCTGCGCCGTGCCGGCCGGGACGAGGATCGTCGCCGGGACGCCCAGCAGGGCGGCCATCCGCGCGACGCCGCGGCCGTGGTTGCCGTCGGTGGCGGCGACGAGGGTGAGCGGGGCGCCGGAGGCCTCGATCGCCTGCCGCACGCCGCCGAGCGTGGGCTGGTCCCCACCCGGGACATCCAGGTGGGCCAGGACCGTCCGGCAGGTCGCCCAGGACGCGCCGAGGATCTTGAAGGACGGCATCCCCAGCCGGTCGGACTCGTCCTTGACGTGGACGGACCGGACGCCCAGCCGGGCGGCGGTGCGCGGTGCCGCCCGCAGGGGGGTGGCCGCGAAGCCGGGCATCGACGGGTGGAAGCTGGCGGCGGGCTCGCCGGCGGGCGACACGGCGGGCCGGTCGACGTGAGCATTGCGCAGGACCCGCGACGTGCCCTGGGCGGGGGGCTCCGTCACCGGGGCGAGCACCTCGTGGGCAGCGGTTTCGGTCATGACACTTCCTCGATCTCTCCGTACGCGACGGGGTTCTGGCTGGCGTTGTCCAACGGGTCGGGGCACCCGATGAGCGGGTGGTCCCCGAGCGGCCGGCCGATGATGGCCACCCGGTCGCCGTGGATGGTGAGCCCGTCGATGGTGCCGACGAGGCGTACCGTGCCCAGGTGGGCGATGAGCAGGTACGGCGAGGACACGACCCGGTCGGCCTGCATCCGCCAGACACCGCGCCCGCGCAGCCATACCTCGTGGATCGACTGCCCCTCGCGGAAGCCCACCCGCTCCCGCCCGAGCGCGTCGTTGCTCACCGCCGGGGTGTCGGGGCCGAGCCGCACCCGGATGGCGCGCACGCTGCGCGGTCCCGTGGCGGCGGGGGCGGCCCCGAGCCGGTCGAGCAGGGCGAGCTCGTCGGACACGGTGATCCGCGCCGACTCGGTGAGGACGCTCGCGATGAGCGCCTGCCGCTGGCCGTCCAGGGCGTCCCACCGGGCGCCGAAGGTGCCCGGGCCGCCCGCGCTGGTCACCGGGTGACCGGCGAGCTCGGCACAGATCTCCAGGAACGCCCGGTCCGAGCTCGACCACGCCCGCTCGGCGGCGAGCGAGGCGACGCCGGCCCAGTCCACCGCTCGGCCGTCCCCGGCGTCGGTGAGCACGACGGGGGCGATCTTGGCCAGGATCGAGGGAGCGCTCGCCAGGATGGCGACAGCGGCCTCGCCGCTGGGCGTTGTGGGAAAGTTCATATGCTCCCTCGGACTGGCATCTATGCCGACATTGTATAGACTCTTGGATTGGTCACATTAACTTTATCCAATGTATCGGCTAGTGTAGCCCCTGTAAGCGGACACCGCCAGGGCGACCGCGACGAACGACCGAAGGAGTTGACCGCGGATGGACGTCCGGGAGCAGCTGCGGGCCCTCCAGGGCCTGGACTATTCAGGGCTCTTCGGGAGCGACTTCCTGCTCACCTGGGACAAGTCGGATGACGAGATGCGCGCGGTGCTCGCCGTGGCCGACGCGCTGCGCGGACTGCGCGAGCACAACAGGAGCGCGCGGATCTTCGACTCCGGTCTCGCGGTCTCGCTGTTCCGCGACAACTCGACCCGGACCAGGTTCTCGTTCTCCTCGGCCGCCAACCTGCTCGGCCTCGAGGTCGCCGACTTCGACGAGGGCACGTCCCAGGTCGCCCACGGCGAGACGGTCCGCGAGACGGCAACCATGATCTCCTTCATGGCCGATGTCGTCGGCATCCGCGACGACATGTACATCGGCAAGGGCCACACCTACATGGCCGAGTTCGCGCAGTACCTCGAGGACGGGTATGCCGCAGGCGTCCTCGAGCAGCGGCCGACCCTGGTCAGCCTGCAGTGCGACATAGACCACCCCACCCAGTCCACGGCGGACCTGCTGCACCTGGTCCACGAGCTCGGCGGGCTCGAGAACCTGCGGGGCAGGAAGCTGGCGATGACCTGGGCGTACTCCCCCAGCTACGGCAAGCCGCTCTCGGTGCCGCAGGGCATGATCGCCCTGATGAGCCGGTACGGCATGGACGTCGTGCTCGCCCACCCCGAGGGCTACGACGTCATGGCCGAGACGCGCGAGATCGCCACGAGGAACGCCGCCGCCTCCGGGGGCAGCTTCTCGGTGACGACCTCGATGGAGGACGCCTTCGACGGCGCCGACATCGTCTGCCCCAAGAGCTGGGCTCCGTACGCGGCGATGGAGGAGCGCACCGCGCTCTACGGCGAGGGTGACCGCGCCGGGATCAAGGCCCTCGAACAGCGCCTGCTGGCCCAGAACGCCGAGCACAAGGACTGGGCGACCACCGAGGCGATGATGGCCCGCACCGCCGGCGGCACCGGCCTCTACCTGCACCCGCTGCCGGCCGACATCACCGGCGAGAGCTGCGCCGAGGGAGAGGTCGACAAGTCGGTCTTCGACCGCTACCGCGACCCCCTCTACCGGCAGGCCAGCAACAAGCCCTACGCCATCGCGGCCATGATCTTCCTCCAGAAGGTCCAGGACCCCGCCGCCAAGCTCGACGAGCTGTGGGCGCGAGAGCAGCCGCGCTGGCAGTCCTGAGCACCGTCCCCACCCGCCCGCGGCCCGGCCGCGTCCGACATCCGGCACAGCAAGGAGAAGCAGATGAGCATGGCAGTACAGATCGACTACGACGCGGTGAAGGCCGCGGCCGAGGGCTACCGGGACGACATGACCCGGTTCCTGCGCGCCCTGGTCAAGGCCAAGGGTACGAGCTGTCAGGAGGAGGAGAAGGCCCGGCTCATCCAGGCCGAGATGGTCAAGCTCGGATACACCCGGACCGAGCTCGACGGCCTGGGCAACGTGCTGGGCTGGATGGGGACCGGCGACACCGTCATCGGCTTCGACGGCCACATCGACACCGTCGGCGTCGGCAACGCGGCCAACTGGGCGTTCGACCCCTTCGACGGCATGGAGGACGACACCGTCGTCGGCGGCCGTGGCACCTCCGACCAGCTCGGCGGCGTCGTGTCGGCGGTCTACGGCGCCGCGATCGCCAAGGACCTCGGCCTGCTCTCCGACGCCTACACGTTCCTCGTCACCGGGACGGTGCAGGAGGAGGACTGCGACGGCCTCTGCTGGCTGTACATCATCGAGGAGTCCGGCATCCGGCCGGCGTTCGTCGTCTCGACCGAGGCCACCGACAACGGGATCTACCGCGGCCACCGCGGCCGGATGGAGATCCGCGTCGAGGTCTCCGGCGTCTCGTGCCACGGCTCCGCACCCGAGCGCGGCGACAACGCCATCTACAAGATGGCCGACATCCTGCTCGACGTCCGGGACCTCAACGACAGGCTGCTCGACAACGACTTCCTCGGCAAGGGGACCGTGACGACGTCCGAGATCTTCTTCACCTCGCCGTCCCGGTGCGCCGTCGCCGACAGCTGCGCCATCTCGCTCGACCGCCGGCTCACCGACGGTGAGACCTGGCAGGGCGCCATCAAGGAGATCGAGGCCCTGCCGTCGGTGCAGAAGCACGGCGCGGTGGTCTCCCTCTACGACTACAAGGCCACGGCCTGGACCGGCCTGAGCTACGGCCAGGAGTGCTTCTTCCCGACCTGGGTCATCCCCGAGGAGTCCCCCGAGGTCCAGGCCGCCGCGCAGGCACACCGCGCGATGTACGGTGAGCCCCGGATCGACAAGTGGACGTTCTCGACCAACGGCGTGGCCATCGCCGGCCGCCACGGGATCCCCGTCGTGGGCGTCGGACCGGGCCGTGAGGACCAGGCGCACGCCCCCAACGAGATCACCTGGAAGGACGACCTCGTCAAGTGCGCGGCCATCTACGCCGTCATGCCGTCGCTCTACACCGCGCAGGACTGACCACACGCCACCCCACCGGGTCCGGGACGGCGAACGCGCCGTCCCGGGCCCGGGTCCGGTGAGGAGGACCGTATGCACCGCATTCTCGTCTCCCTGGGGGGCAACGCCCTGGGGACCGACTTCGAGGAGCTCGTCATGTCGGTGGGGGTCGTCGCCAAGCCCATCGTCGACCTCATCGAGGCGGGCATCCAGGTCGTCATCTGCCACGGCAACGGGCCGCAGGTGGGGATGATCAAGTCCTCCATCGACCGGGGCAAGGCCGCCTACCACCACCCGCTCATGCCCCTGTCCGAGACAGTGGCCATGAGCCAGGCCTACATCGGCTACCACCTGCAGAACGCCGTCGAGAACCAGCTGCACGCGCACGGCATCGACATCGAGAAGTCGGTGTGCACCGTCATCTCGCGCACCCTCGTCGACGAGGAGGACCCCGGCTTCTCCCGGCCGACCAAGCCGATCGGTGCGTTCTTCTCCGCCGAGGAGGCCGAGGAGCTGCGCAGGGCCGGCAAGACGATGGTCGAGGACGCCGGCCGTGGCTACCGCGAGGTCGTCGCGTCGCCGCGGCCCGTCGACATCCTCGAGAAGGACGTCATCCTCGACATGGTCGACAGCGGTCACGTCGTCATCGCGGGCGGAGGGGGCGGGGTACCCATCGTCTTCAAGGACGGCTGGTACCGGGCGATCGACGCCGTCATCGACAAGGACTGGGTGTCCGTCATGATCGCCGAGTTCGCGGGCTGTGACGCCATGGTCATCCTCACCGGGGTCGAGCAGGTCGCCGTCGGCTTCAACACTCCCCAGCAGCGTGACCTCGCCCAGATGACCGTGGCGGAGGCGGAGAGGTACATCGCCGACGGGCAGTTCCCGGAAGGCTCGATGCTGCCCAAGATCCAGGCGGCCATCGACTTCACCCGCTCCGGCCCCGAGCGGCGTACGCTCATCACCTCCTTGGACAAGCTCGTCGAGGGGCTCAAGGGCGAGACGGGGACCTGGGTCGTCCCCTGACCGTCGCCGACGATCGGGCGCTGCCGGGGCCGGCAGCCGTGGCGCCCACGAGCCGGCGTCCGTGGCCGCCGGAGAGGGGTGCGCATGGACCTGCACCGCATCCGCTGCTTCCTGGCCGTCGTCGACGGCGGCAGTGTGACCGCAGCCGCCAAGTCGCTCTACCTCGCCCAGCCGGCCCTCAGCCGGCAGCTGCTCACGCTCGAGCGAGAGCTCAAGCTCACCCTGTTCATCCGGCGGCACGGCCGCCTGGTCCTCACCCCGGCCGGTGCCGAGTTCGCCCAGCTCGCGCGCCCTCTCCTGCTCCAGGCCGACGCGTTGGCCGACGCGGCGCGGACCCTGTCGAGCGGGGTCGTCCACCTCGTGCTCGGGACGACGCCGGCCACCCTCGAGGGCGTGGTGGCCGCCTTCATCGGATCCCTCGGGCCCGGCGACCCGCTCATCGTCACCCGGGTGGCCCTGCCGTACGAGCTGGCCGACATGCTGCGCAGCGGCGTCGACCTCATCGTCTCGACCGCCGCCCCCGAGCGCGAGTTCGAGCACCGCCCGCTCGGCGACATCCCCGTCCTGGCCTATGTCCCGGCCGGCCACCCGTGGGCAGACCGCTCGATGCTCGGGCTGGCGACCCTGGCGACCCAGCCCGTCGTCCTCCCGTCGCCCCGGGCGACCAGCCGGCGAGAGTTCGACCTGCTCGCCAGCCGGGAGGGGCTCTCCTTCGAGGTCGAGGGCGAGTGCGACGACGCCGACACGATCCACGCCCTGGCCGCGTCACAGCGTGCGGTCACCGTGGGAACCGTCCCCGCGCCTCCGGGGCTCGTCGGGCTCCCGCTGGTCGCGACGGTCGACGAGGTCTCCCACCCGGTGGTGATCACCCTGCACGCGGCGTGGGAGCGCGACCACTATGCCGCGGACCTGCTGGGTGAGCTCGCCACCCGGCTGGAGGCCTGGATCACGGGCTGGCGCACCGGCCCGGCCGCCGCAGACAGCTGAGCGCCGGGCGCTGCCGGCCCCGGCGGGTCAGCCGCGGCCATTGAGCCGGTGGTAGAGACCCTTGAGGGTCCCGTAGAGCCGGCGGAACTCCCCATACCCGCTGTCGTAGGCCGCCCGGTGGGCGGGCGTCGGCTCGAACCTCCGACGCACGCGCACCATCGCGCCGGCCTCCTCGAGCCGCAGCTCGCCGAGGCACACCCGGGCCCACAGGGCCACCCCCCGCAGCTGGGCCTCGCGCGGGTCCTCGACCTGCTCGACGGGGATGCCGAGGACGTCGGCGTGGATCTGGCACCACAGGTCGCTCCGTGCGCCGCCGCCGAGGATCCGCACGCCGGGCACCGTTCTCCCGAGGAACCTCTGGTACGGCTCGAACAGCCAGCGGGCGTTGTAGGCCACCCCCTCGAGGACCGAGCGGACCATCGCGGCGCGGTCGGTCCGCAGTGAGACGTTGAGCCAGGCCCCGCGCAGTGCCTTGTCGTCGACCGGGCTGCGCTCGCCGCTCAGCCACGGGGCGAAGAGCAGGCCGTCGCTGCCGGCCGGGACGGTCGCGGCGAGCGCGGTGAGGTCGTCGAACGACGGCGCGCCGGCGCCGGGAACGAGACCGTCGTCCGGCGCGATGACCTGCTCGCGCAGCCACTGCAGCGCCGCACCACCGGTCTCGTGGTTGTTGGCGACGATGGGATGGCGCTCGTCGAGCCCGGGGACGGTGGCGATGGAGTGCACGGCGTCGGTCTTCTTGAACGGCACCCGAGCACCGATCCAGGCGGTCGTCGAGATCGACAGGTGGCTCTCGAAGAGCCCCACGGCCCCGGACCCGACCACGGCCGCGTGCAGGTCGGGTATGCCGGCCACCACCGGCGCGCCGCGGCCGACCCCCAGCTCGTCGGCGACCCCAGGGAGCATCGGGCCGAGGACGGCGCCGGTGGGCACCAGCTCGGGCAGCCGGTTCGCGTCGCGACGGGCGCGGGACACCATGTCGGACGAGTAGCCGAAGGGGGCTCCGATCCGGTTGTCGGTCAGCCAGGACGCGAGCATCGACGCCGGGGTGGCCGCGACACGGCCGGTGAAGCGCAGCCCGAGGAAGTCGACGGGCTCCAGGAGCGCAGTGGTGCGGGCGTAGACCTCGGCGGTCCGCTCCCGCAGCAGCAGCGCGTGCCCGGTGGGGTCCGCGCCGTTGGGACTCGGCACGCCCCCGGTGACCCGGATGAACGGCAGCGCCTTGCGCGGGGCGAACCCGCTCACCGTGAACCGGCCGCCGACGACCGGCCGGACGAGGTCGCCGGCGCGACTGTCGGCCCACAACAGGGCGCGCCCGACGACGGCCCCGCCCGCCCCGACGGGAACCGTCGAGCCGAACTGGCCGGTGATGCCCACGGCATGCAGCGCACCCGGGTCGACGCCGGAGACCTCGATGGCCTCCCGCGCGGCCTCCAGCAGGGTCGTCCACCACTCGTCGGCGTCCTGGCTGGCCTCGCCCGCGCCGGTGACCGTGAGGTGGACGGCACGCAGCGCCGCCCCGCGGATCCGGCCGTCCAAGCCGACGGCGGCCACCTTGGGGCCGCCGGTCCCCAGGTCGACGGCCAGCACCCAAGGCTCCCCGGATCCCCCGACGACGGGGCCGCCGGGCTGGTCGCTCACCTCAGGCGCCCGCCGTGTCCGGAGCCACCTCGTGCATGGCGTCGAGGTAACCGCTCATCAGGGCCTGGAGGGTCTGGTGGCCCTGCGGCTGCTCACCGAAGCCGTACAGCGCGCCCGACTGGGCGGGCTCGCCGCGGTGGGCGACGGCATGGTCCACGGACCGCCGCAACGCACCGAGGAACGCCTCGGCGACCCCCGGGGACGTGTTGGGCCGGGTGACGCAGAAGTGCAGCGCCGGCGGGAGCTGGAGGGCGTTCATCCGCCAGCCCTGCTCGATGAGCGCGTCGTTGACGAGGTAGATGTCGATACCGCGCGGGTCGGCGGGGTCGCTCGGGTCGCCGGCCGCCTTGAAGGCCACCAGGAAGGTCGGCTCCCCGATGACCTCGAGCTCGGGGACGGTCTCCCGGATTCCTTCGGCGATCGTGACGGCTGTCCGCATGATGTCGCTCGCGCCCGCGAGATAGCCCGACTCCCCGGTCGCCAGCAGAGCCGCCCACGTCGACGCGATGAGGCCGCCGCTGCGGGACCCGGCGAGCCCGGGCGAGATGTAGAGCCCGCCTGGCCAGTCCGACGACGTGAAGTACTGGTACGTGCGCAGGTCCTTGTCGCGGTACAGCAGCACGCTGGAACCCTTGAGCGCGTAACCGTACTTGTGGGTGTCGGCCGAGATCGAGGTGACCCCCGGGACCCGGAAGTCCCATCGGGGCAGGTCGTAGCCGAGCCGCTCCACCCACGGCAGCAGCCAGCCGCCGAGGCAGCCGTCGACGTGCAGGCCGACCCCCCGCTCCAGCGCCAGGGCCGCGATCTCCTCGACCGGGTCGATGAGCCCGTGGGCGTAGTTCGCAGCGCTGCCGACGAGGGCGACGGTCTGGTCGTCGACGAGCTCCGCCATGGCCGCGACGTCGGCGACGTACCCGTCGGTCAGCGGCGCGTGCCGGACCTCGATGTCCATCCAGTGCGCCCCCTTCTCCAGGGCGACGTGCGCGGTACGCGGCAGGACGACGTTGGGACGGGTGACCCCCCGGGTGTCTCGGGCCCACTCCCGGTAGGCGTACAGCGCGGTGATCAGGCTCTCGGAGCCGCCGCTGGTGATGACGCCGACCGGGTCGCCGTGCAGGAGGTCCGCCGTCATCGCGATGATCTCGGCCTCGAACTTCGTCGCACTGGGGTACATGTCCCGCTGGAGGACGTTGACGTGCGAGAACAGCGAGAACACGGTGCCGAGGAAGGCGTAGTGGTCGTGGTCGCCGCTGTACAAGGTGCCGGAGACCCGGCCCTCGTCGCCCTTGGCGTCCTCGGTCCTGGCCATCCCCGACACCTCGGCGAGGATGGCGGCCCGGTCGAGCGGGGCCGCCGGCACCGCGCGGTGGGGCTGGGTCGTGCGGCGGTACGGGTACAGCCCGTCGAGGATCGCCTCGAAGTCGTTCGCCTGGCTCATCTGCTCTCCCGTCTCGTCCCGAGCCGGAGCGTATGCACCCCGCAGCCGGCGGTCAACGGCACCGTGGCACGGCCGGCGACGGACGCCGCCGGCACGGGTCAGGAGAGCCCGTGCCGGCGGACGACCTCCCGGTACCACAGCCCCGAGTCCTTGACGATGCGCTGCTGGGTCGCCACGTCGACGTGGACGACTCCGAACCGCTTGTCGTAGCCCCAGGCCCACTCGAAGTTGTCCAGGAGGGTCCACAGGTAGTAGCCACGCACGTCGGCGCCGCCGTCGATCGCGTCGGCCACGGCGGCCAGGTGCTGACGCACGTAGTCGATCCGGAAGTCGTCGTGGACGTGTCCGTCCGCCTCGACGAGGTCGTGGCCCGAGCAGCCGTTCTCGGTGATCATCGTCGGAATGCCGTACTCGCGCTGGACCCGCAGCAGCAGGTCGGTGAGCCCCCGGGGCACGATGGGCCAGCCCATGACGGTCCTGGGGCCGGGGATGTCGACGCTGCGGGCGCGGTCGGTCCCGGGCCAGGTGGGCTCGCCGTCGACCGCGGCGGCGATGCTGGCCGGGTTGTAGTAGTTGACGCCGAGCGCGTCGATGGGCGCGGAGATCTCGGCCAGGTCTGCCTCGTGGACGAAGGCCCAGTCGGTGAGGTGCGCGGTTCCCTCGATGAGGTCCTGGGGGTACCGGCCGCGCAGCACCGGGTCGAGGAACACCCGGTTGGCGACGGCGTCGACGTGCCGGGCGGCGGCGAGGTCCGCCTCGCTGTCGCTCGCCGGGGTGAGCTGCTGGAGGTTGAGGGTGAGGGAGATCTGGGCCGAGGACGGCAGGACGGAGCGGAGGGCGGCGACGCCACGTCCATGGGCCAGGTTGAGGTGGTGGGCGGCCCGGAAGGCCAGTCCCGGTTCGGCGAGGCCCGGCGCGTGCTCCCCCGTCGCGTAGCCGAGGAAGGCCGAGCAGAACGGCTCGTTGAGGGTCGTCACCGAGGGCACGAGGTCCCCGAGCTCGCGGCCCATCAGCAGGGCCAGGTCGGCGAACCGGTCCGCCGTGTCGCGCTCGAGCCACCCTGCCGTGCCACCGAGGTCCAGCGCCTCGGGGAGGTCCCAGTGGTAGAGCGTCATCAGCGGCGCGATCCCGCGCTCGAGCAGCCCCTCGACGAGACGGCGGTAGAAGTCGATGCCGGCCCGGTTCGGGGTCCGCCCGTCCGGCAGGACCCGCGACCAGGACACCGAGAAGCGATAGGCGGCGACGCCGATCTCGCCCAACAGGTCGAGGTCCTCCTTCCACCGGGCGTAATGGTCACAGGCGACGTCGCCGGTGTCACCGCCGTCGATGCGACCCGGCTGGTGCGCGAACGTGTCCCAGATGCTCGGGGACCGCCCGTCCACGGCGACCGCACCCTCGATCTGGTATGCCGCCGTGGCGAGCCCCCAGACGAAGCCCTCCGGGAACCGTCGGACGCTGCTCATCGGTGGTTCATCCCTTGACCGCTCCTTGCATGATGCCGCCGACGATCTGCCGGCCGAGTACGGCGAAGACGACGAGGACCGGCACCGTCCCGTAGAGGGTGCCGGCCATGATGATCGACTGCTGCGGGGCATAGCCGGTGGCGAGGCTCTGGAAGGCCACCTGGATCGTCGGGTTCTGCGAGCTGAGCGCGATGATCGGCCAGAAGAAGTCGTTCCACGAGGCGAGGAACGTCAGCATCCCGAGGACCGCCATCGCGGGGCGTACGGCCGGGACGACGACCGACCAGAAGACCCGCAGCGGTCCCGCGCCGTCGATCCAGCCGGCCTCGACGAGCTCGTCGGGCACGGCTCCGGCGACGTACTGACGCATGAAGAAGACGCCGAACGCCGTGACGAGGTTGGGGAGGATGACGGCGGCCAGGTGACCGGCCAGCCCGATCCTGCTCATCAGCATGTACAGGGGGATGACCCCCATCTGCATCGGCACCATCATCGTGCCGATGGACAGGGCGAGCAGGATGTTGGCCCCGCGGAAGCGGAGCTTGGCGAAGGCGAAGCCGGCGAGGGTGCAGAAGGCGACCGTCCCGGCGGTCACGACGCTCGAGACGAGCAGCGAGTTCGCCAGGCCCTGGTTGAGGGGCGCGAGGCGCAGGGCCTCCTTGATGTTCGAGAAGAGCGAGAGGGTCGGGGTCCACGGCGGGGTGGCCGAAGCCATCTCCGCGTTGGTGTGCGAGGCCATGACGACCGTGTAGTACAGGGGGAAGATCGAGACCAGGGTCACCACGCCCAGCAGCAGGTAGGTCAGCCACGTGCCCTTGAGCTGGGCCCCCGCCCTCATCGCTGCACCCCGGCCGAGCGGGCAGCGGCGGCTCGGGCGCGCTGCGACGCCGGGACCCACCCGGCCTGGCTGCGGTCCCGTCGCCGGGCGAGCAGGACGTTCACGAGCACCGCGAGCACGATGATGACGAACATCGTCCATGCCGTGGCCGAGGCCAGGCCGAGCCGGTCGTAGGACCAACCCTGCTGGTACATGAGCAGGCCGAGGGTCTGGTACTGGTTCTGCGTGCCGCCGTCGGCCTTGCCGGAGTGGTAGAGCAGCGGCTCGCCGAACAGCTGCGTGGCCCCGATCGTCGAGACGACGATGGTGAACAGGATCGTGGGCTTCAGCCCCGGCAGGGTGACGTGGCGGAACTGAGCCCACCGGCCGCACCCGTCGACCACGGCGGCGTCGTAGAGCTCGGTGTCGATCGACTGCATCCCGGCGAGGTAGATCAGCGCGTTGTAGCCGGTCCACCGCCAGGTGACGATCGTCGACACGGCCACCTGCGACGGCCACCGTGAGCCCTGCCAGTCCACGCCGGGCAGGTGGGCGATGTGCAGGACCCAGTTCACCAGGCCGAGCTGGGGGTCGAACAGCTCGAGGAAGATCACCGTCGCCGCGGCGAGGCTCGTCGCGTACGGCATGAGGATGGACACCCGGAAGAACGTTCGTCCTCGCAGCTTGTAGTTGAGCAGGTGGGCGACGCCCAGGGCCATGCACAGCTGCGGGACGGTCGAGATGATCCCGATCGTCAGGGTGTTGCGGAACGCGTTCCAGAAGAACTCGTTGGTGAACAGGTTGCGGTAGTTGCCCAGGCCGAGCCAGCTCATCTGGTCGTAGGTCGACAGCCGGACGTCGTGCAGCGACACCCACGCCGTGTCGAGCCAGGGGTAGATGCTGAACGCGGCGAAGACGACGAAGAAGGGCAGCACGTAGACGTAGCCCAGCCGGCTGCCCGGCAGCCGGTGGGACCGGCGACGCGAGGGGGCTGCGCCGCCGTTCCCGTCGGTGGCGTCCGTCGCTGCACGGCGACGACGCACGGACGCTGCGGTCATCGGGTCTCCTTGGCTGGGCAACGTGTCCTCGTGCGCGTGCGGGCGCCGGCCGGTCCCTCGACGGCCGGCGCCCCACGAGTCCTCTGCTAGCCGGTGATCTGCTTGATCGCTGCGAGCGCGTCGGAGTATGCCTTGTCCGGCGCCGTGCCCTTGGTCTCGATGTTGGTGAGCTGGGTGGTGAGGGCCTGCTGGATCTGGGTGTCGTACAGGCCGATCGGCGGGATCTTCATCTTCTCAGCGATGCCGCCGAAGATCTGGCCCACCGGGGCGTCGCTGAAGTACGCGCTGGTCGCGCTGGCGACCGCCGGGTCGGCAGCGGCCTGGCTGTTGGACGGGAAGTGGCCGCCCTGCTTGGCCGAGGTCCACATCGTCACCTGCTGGTCCTTCGCCGAGAGCCACTCGACGAGGGCGATGGCAGCGGCCTGGTTCTTGGCGGCCGTCGGGACGCCGAGCCACGAGCCGCCCCAGTTGGTCGCTCCACCGGGCAGGACGGGCGCGATGTCCCACTTGCCGGAGTACGCGTCACCGGCCTGGCCCTGGATGTAGCCCATCATCCAGGTCGGGCACGCCAGGGCGGCGAAGCTGCCGCTGGAGAACGCCTTGTTCCATGACGGGGAGAACTGCTCGAGGCCCGCAGTGATCTTGTCCTGAGCGGCCGTGGTCGCATAGGTCCAGGCGTTCTTCACGCCGTCGCTGCTGTCGACGACGGAGGTCCCGGAGGCGTCGGCGTAGGCCTGGCTGCCCTGGTAGACGGCGGTCGAGAAGATGCTCGCCGCGCTGTCGACGAAGTGCGAGCCGGCCTGCTTGGTGCTCGAGGCCTCGTACTGCTTGCCGAAGGCGATGAAGTCGTCCCAGGTGGTCCACTTCGTCGCCAGGGTCGCCCGGTCGGACGGGAGGCCGGCCTTGTCGAGGAGGTCCTTGCGGTAGCAGATGGCCTCGGGGCCGATGTCGGTGCCGAGCCCGACCGTCGTGGCACCGTCCGTCGAGCTCGCCTGGGCCCACTTGAACGGGAAGAACTCGCCCTTGTCGGTCGCCGCGTTCGGGACGGTGTTCCAGTTGACGAACTGGTCGGCGTGGTTCTTGACCACGTCCGCGACGAACCCGATCTCGATGGCCTGGACGTCGTCCAGGCCGCTGCCGGAGGCGAGGCGGGTCTTCAGCCGGGTCCAGTAGTCGGCCGACTGCTCTACGACATCCTCGTTGACGGTGATGTTGGGGCACTTCTTCTTGTACTCGTCCCACAGGCCGTTCTCCTTGAACCCGAAGGTCCCGAACAGGCCCACGGTGAGGGTGGTGGCCTTGTCGGTCCCACACGGCCCGCTCGCGGCCTGCGGGCTGCCCGACCCCGAGCTCGAGCCCGAGCCGCACCCCGCGAGCAGCAGGGCGGCCGCGGCCACGGCCGCCGACGACGACACCGCCACCCGACGGCTCACAGACGTTCGACGCATTGGTCCTCCTTGACCCAGGCGGAGCGCCGACCCCGGTTGACCGACGTCGTGAGAGCGCTCTCACGACGGCAAGGGTCGCGCAGTGCGGCGACCCTGTCAAGCGCTCGGCGCCGGCCGTGGCCCAGCGAACACCGGCGCGCCGGGGCCGAGACCGCACTGATACCGGACCGAGACCGAAGCGAGACCCGCGCCCGGGGCGCGCCCGCGGCTCACGCGGAACGGCGGATGACGAGCTCGACGGGCAGGACCTTCCCGGCAGCCGGCTCCTGCCCCGAGATCCGCTCGAGCAGCACCCGGGTCATCTCCGCCCCGAGCTCGGCGACCGGCTGGCGCACCGTGGTCAGCGGTGGGTCCATCTCGGCGGCGCCGGGGATGTCGTCGAAGCCCACGACGGCCACGTCCTGCGGGACCCGGCGGCCGGCCGCCCGGATCGCCCGGATGGCTCCGGCCGCCATGAGGTCCGAGGCCGCGAACACGCCGTCCACCCCGGGGTGCTCGGCGAGCAGCCGTTCCATGGCGCGGTGGCCCCCGGCGGCGGTGAAGTCGCCCTCGGCCACCAGCTCGGCCCCGCCGAGCCGGGCCTCGCGCAGGGCCGCGCGGTAGCCGGCCAGCCGGTCCTGGCCCGCTCCCATGTCCAACGGTCCGGTGATGGTGGCGACCGCCCGGCACCCGGTGGCCAGGAGATGCCCGGTCGCGATCCGGCCGCCCCCGACGTTGTCGACGTCGACGTAGTAGGACCCGGCCGCCCCCTCCGGCGGCCGGCCGCTCAGCACCGCCGGGACACCGAGCTCCTCCAGCTGGCGAGGCAGCGTGTCGCGGCCGTGCAACGAGAGCAGGAGGACGCCGTCGACGTGCCCGCCCGCGGCATACGAGACGAACCGGTCGTGGTCGTCACCGTTCGACATCACCGTGAAGACGAGCTGCAGGCCGACCTCGGCGACGGCCTCGTGGGCGCTGCGCAGCATGCCCAGGAAGAACGGGTCGGCGAACATCCGCTCCTCGGTCTCGTCGATGACGAACGCCACCGAGTCGCTCCTGCCGGTCACCAGCGAGCGAGCGGCATGGTTGGGGGAGTAGTGGATGGCGCTGGCCGCCTCGGCAACCCGCTGGCGCGCGCGGTCGCTGACGTTGCTGGCCCCCCGCAGCACCCGGCTGGCCGTCGCGCGCGAGACTCCGGCGCGGGCAGCGACCTCCTCGAGGGTCGGCGCACCGCGCGCCCCCTTGGACGACGGCGGCCTGGGTGTCACCGGGGAAGTGTGGCACGAGCCGCGCCTGCCGCGGGACCTCCACCGCGCCCCGCGGCCGGACGGGGCCCGGCCCGCTCGTGGCGAGGTGCGCCGAGATGCCGGGGCGAGGGCGGCGCCGCCATCCCCTGCATGGCCGCCGCCCTCGCCCCGCGTCCCCTCTGTTATCCCCCGACATAGCCTAGGTGGGACCGTAGGAACGTGGGTACACCCCTTGGGGTGGGTCAGCAGGGGTCACGCGCGAGAGGTCTACGTTGGGGACCGTGATGAGCGACGCAGCGGTGCCCAGGGGACGGGGCCTGCCCATCCGGGTCGCACTCGTCAACGACTACGAGATCGTCGTGAACGGGCTCGCCCGGATGTTCGACGCGTACGCCGACCGGGTGCACATCGCCGAGCTCGACGCCGACGCTCCCGTCAGCCGCCCGGTCGACATCGCGCTCTACGACACGTTCACCCAGCCACAGGGCGGCGAGCAGGCCGTCGCCGACCTCATCGCCAACCCGAGGGTCCGCCGGGTCGTCGTCTACACGTGGAACCTCGACGAGGACCTCGTCGAGGCGGCCCGGGCGCAGGGCGCGTCCGGCTACCTGTCCAAGAGCATCACCGCCGAAGAGCTCGTCGCGGCTCTGGAGCGGATCCACGCCGGCGACATCGTGATCAGCCCCGACCCGGGCCGCGACGCGCCGGTGGTCGGCGGCGACTGGCCGGGCCGGGCGGAGGGGCTCTCGGTGCGCGAGGCCGAGGTCGTCGCGCTGATCACCCAGGGCCTGTCGAACCAGGAGATCGCCGCCCGGACCCACCTCAGCATCAACTCCGTGAAGTCCTACATCCGCACGGCCTACCGCAAGATGGGGGTCACCCGCCGCAGCCAGGCCGTGCTGTGGGGGGTCGAGCACCACTTCCAGCCCGACCGGGCCAGGCTCGTGCCTGTGCGCGCCGAGCCCGTCTAACGGCGCGCCCGCCGACCGGCGCCGGCGTCCGCCACCCGAGCCGTGGTGGGCCAGAACGCCGCGAGCACCGCCAGCGACGCCCAGACGACGTGGACCGCGGCGACCGAGCCGGGGTTGCGGTACCACCATTGCGACACGCCGCTGCTCAGCTCGAACCGCCGGGCGAAGTCGATGACGAACGGCTGCCAGAGCGCGACGGCCGTCACCACGGCGGTCCACGGGACCCGCGAGCGCCGTCCGAACAGGTCGAGGACGAGTGCGCCGACGACGGCTCCAGCCGCGTAGTAGGCGATGTCCTGGGGGTCCAGGACGAGCCGGACCGCCACGCCGGCCAGCAGCGCACCCGGCCACGACCGGCGCCACACGGCCAGGAGGGCGACCAGCGGCGCGATGACGAGCTGGGCGAGACGGTCCCAGGCGGGCAGGTAGGTCCCGTGGTAGCCGAGCCACCACATCACCGAGGAGTCCGCGACCCGGACCGGCGGGTGCAGCGCCGACAGCGTTCCAGGATCGGCCATGAGGAACGGCAGCCACGCCACGGCGGTGCCGACCACGGCATACGTCACCGCGCGCCCACGCGACCGGGGCGGCAGGACGAGCAGGAGCGGCAGGGCGATGACGGCCCACGGCTTGGCGGCACATGCTCCCGCGAGGGCGACCCCGGCGAGGGCCGGATGTCCCCGGCCACGCCGGACCCCCCACAGCCCCACCGTGACCAGCGTCAGCGCCAGGGCGTCGTCGAGATGTACCCACCGCACGGCGACCACGGTCCAGGCGGGCGCGAGGACGAGCCCGCCGAGCAGGACCCGCCAGGGCCGGCCGGCCGACGGCAGGAGCGATGCCAGCAGCCCGAGCACCACGGGCAGGCCGGTCATGGCGACGAGCTGGGCCACTCCCAGCGCATGGGCGCCGGCAAGCAGGTCGACCGCTCCGGCCACGACGAACGCCAGCGGCCCGATCTGGAGGGTGGGGTGCTGCGCGTACACATGGAGGCCGGAGCCGCCGAACAGCGCGTGCGCTCCGTCGCGGAAGTAGTGCCAGGAGATACCGGACGGGTGGGCCCGGTCGTGGGCCCACCACGCCGTCCACGCCGCGACGGCGGCCCAGGCAAGCGTCTCCGCCGGCGCCTGGCCACGGCCACGGCGACGAAGGGCGGCGCTGAGGCCGGTGCCGGGAGCCATGGAGGGAGCGTATGCCGCCGTGTCCACCACCTCGGGAAGAGCCGGCGTGGCGGTGGGGTTGCCAAGGGGGACAGGCCGCCCGGACCGGCCCGCGCGGGTCCCCGGGATCGGGTCCACCGAGAAGAGCAGATCGTGAAGGCAGTCGGGAACGGCACCGTCATTGCCGACAGTGACGACACCGTCGTCGTCGAGGGCAACCACTACTTCCCGAAGGAGTCGGTCCGCTCCGACGTGCTGCGGGTGTCCGGGACCCACAGCACCTGTCCGTGGAAGGGCACGGCGTCCTACTGCTCGCTCGACGTCGACGGCGCCGTCAACGCCGACGCCGCGTGGTTCTACCCGCAGCCCCGGGCCGAGGCGTCGATGGTGACCGACCGGATCGCCTTCTGGCGTGGGGTGACGGTCACCGAGTGACCCGGCCTCCGGTGGCACATCGGTGGCGCCGCCCGGGCCGGTCCGCCCGCGTGACAGGATGGCCTCGGCAGGCAGATGCCCGACGAAAGGATCGACATCGTGATCGTCGCAGTCACCCTCGCCGGAGACCAGGTGGGCCGGGGGCTGGGCCGCGCCGACACGGTGGCCATCGCCACCGTCGAGAACGGCGAGATCACCAGCTGGTCCCCGCATGAGGTGGGCTGGGACGCGGCCCACGACGCCGAGGGCGAGGGCGCGCACCACGCCCGGATCGTGCGCTTCACCCGGGACCACGGCGTGAGCGTCTTCATCGCCGGCGGCGCTGGAGCCGGGATGCGCTCGACCATGGACAAGCTCGGCGTCACGCTCGTGACAACGTCCGGTGACGCCCGGGCCGCGGCCCTGGCCGCCGCCGCCGGCTGACCGCCGGCCCGCGCCGGGCCTGGTCGGGTACCGGTCCGCCCGCCGCGGCCCCGCGACCGCGCGTCATCGGGGCCCGCGAGCCTCAGCCCTCGCGCTGGCCCAGTGCGATGAGGAGCTCGGTGAACCACGCGACGGACGCGTCGAACTTCTTGCCACCCTTGATCCGCGGGAACGCGACGGCCGACAGCACGTCGCCGGCCTCCTCGTCCTGACCGATGACTCCGGACTCCCCGCGCATCGCGCACTCGACGGCCAGGTCGGTGCACCGCTTGATCAGCGCGAGGTCCTCGTCGTTGGCGGGCGCCGACCGGGAGAAGTAGCCACTCTTCTGCACCAGGTGCTTCTCGGCTCCCAGCTTCTTGGCGAACTGCTTGGCGAACCAGGCCCCCGGGTTGACCTTGTCGAGCTGCACGTGGCCGAACGGGTCCCTCGGGACCTCCTCTCCGGCGGCCTGGAGCTGCTCGACGATCTCGGTGATCCCGGCCCCTTCGGACAGGAAGATGGTGACGCAGCCGAGCTCGTCCATCACGGCCCTGAGTCGCTCGGCCTCGGCGTCGATGTCGATGTGCTGCTCCGGGACGAATACCGCGTGCACGTCCCATCTGCGCGGGTCGTTGCCGATGCCGGGGACCCACTCCTGCTCACCGACCCAGGCGTGGTAGCGCCGAGCGGTCTCGGCCGTGAGCCAGCCGCAGTTGCGGCCCATGACCTCGTGGACGATGAGCATCCGGGGGTTCGACGAGTGCTCGGCCACGATGTTCTGGGCGAAGCGCGAGCCCTGCTCGGCCGCGGTCCAGGCACCGAGACTCTGCCGGATGGGGATGACGTCGTTGTCCACCGTCTTGGGGAGACCGACGACCGTCAGCTCGTAGTCGTTCTCGTGCAGGTATGCCGCGAGGTCGGCGGCCGTGGTGTTGGTGTCGTCGCCGCCGATGGTGTGCAGGACGTCGACCCCGTCGGCGGTCAGCTGCTCGGCTGCCACGTGCAGCGGGTCCTGGCCCTCCTGGACCAGCCCACGCCGGACGCAGTCCTTGACGTTGGTCAGCTTGACCCGGCTGTTGCCGATCGGCGAGCCGCCGTACCGGTGCAGCAGGTGCGCGCCCGCGCGGACCTGCTCGGTGACCTCGACGTAGCGGCCCTGGAGGAGGCCGGCATACCCGTCGAGGTAGGCGATGACCCGCACGTCCGGGGCGACCTCCGAGTATCGCTCGATGAGGCCCCCGACCGCGGAGGACAGGCACGGGGCGAGGCCCCCGGCAGTGAGCATGGCAACGGTGCGAACGGTCATGGGCCAACTCTGCCGTGTCCGGTCTCGGCCTGACAAAGCGGTCTCACCCGATCCATGCCGCCCCGGGGGGGCGCCCTCCCCGCCCGCGGTGGCTCGCGCCGCCGGCGCTGGAGGAGGAGGTGGGCGGCTCGGCGGTCCGGGGCCGCCTCAGGGCGAGCGGGTCATCCCGGCCCGCTCCCGGGCCACCAGCTCGGCCGTCTGCAGCATGTTGAGCGCCGCGCCCTTGCGCAGGTTGTCACCGCAGATGAACACCTCGAGGCTGCGCGGGAAGTCGCTGGCCTGGCGCACCCGGCCGGCGAACCGCGGGTCGGCGCCCACGATGTCGGAGGGCGTCGGGAACTCGGCGCCGTCGGGGTCGTCGAGCAGCACGACCGCCGGGGCCTGGACGAGGGCGTCCTTGGCCTCGTCCAGCCCGATGTCCCGGGCGAAGGTCGCGTGGACGCTCACCGAGTGGGTCGAGATGACCGGCACCCGCACGCAGGTCACCGCCACCTTGAGGTCGGGGATCTCGAGGATCTTGCGCACCTCGGCGCGCACCTTGACCTCCTCGCTGGTCCAGCCCTCACCGGCATGGCTGCCGACGAACGGCAGGATGTTGAGCGCCAGCGGTCCCGGGAACGGCGAGGGCCCGAGCTCGTGCTCGATGAGGCGGCGCACGTCGCCGGGACGCTGGCCGAGCTGCCGGTCGCCCGCGACCAGCGCGACCTCGTCGTAGAGCCGGTTGATGCCGCTGCGGCCCAGGCCCGAGGCCGACTGGAACGTCGTCACGACGAGCTCGGTCAGCTGCCAGCCGGAGTGCAGCACGCCGAGGACGTCGATCATCGTCATCACGGTGGCGCCGGGGTTCGCGATGATCCCGCGGGGCCGGTCGTGGACGCGGCGCGGGTTGACCTCGGGGACGACGAGCGGGACCTGGGCGTCGAGCCGGAAGGTCGGGCTGTTGTCGATGACGACGACGCCCTTGCCGGCGGCCAGCGTCACCCACTCGGCCGCGATCCTCGGCGGGATGTCGAACAGGGCCACGTCCACCCCGTCGAAGAACTCGGGGCGCAAGGGCTCGACGGTGATCTCCTGGTGGCCGAGGCGGCATACGGTGCCGACCTCGTCGTCGGCGGCTGCCAGCCGCACCTGGCCCCACAGCTGCTCACGCATGGCGAGGACCTCGCACACGACCTTGCCGACCGCACCGGTTGCCCCCACCACGGCCAGGACCGGCGGGGTGGGCGTCTCGCCGAGGGAAGCCAGCGGGATCAGCGCCCGGTGCCTGCGTAGACGACGGCCTCGCCCTCGCTGGAGTCCAGCCCGAAGGCGGTGTGCACCGCCCGGACCGCCTCGTCGAGGAGCTCCTCGCGGGTGATGACGGAGATCCGGATCTCGGAGGTGGAGATCATCTCGATGTTGACCTCGCTGTCGGCGAGGGCCTGGAAGAAGGTGGCCGAGACCCCCGGGTTGGACCGCATGCCGGCCCCGATGAGCGACAGCTTGCCGATCTGGTCGTCGTAGAGGAGGTTCGCGAAGCCCACGCTCGCCTGGATGCGCTGCAGCGACTCCAGCGCCGACTGGCCGTCGGCCTTCGGCAGGGTGAACGAGATGTCGGTGAGACCGGTCTCGGTGGCCGAGACGTTCTGGACGATCATGTCGATGTTGATCTGCGCCCGGGCCAGGGCGGTGAAGATCTCGGCCGCCTTGCCGGTGATGTCCGGGACGCCGACGACGGTGATCTTGGCCTCGCTGCGGTCGTGGGCGACCCCGGCGATGATCGGCTCTTCCACAACGGCTCCTTCGGGAACGGGCTGGTCGGTGACGAGGGTGCCCTCCTTGGCGGTGAAGGAGGAGCGGACATGGATCGGGATGCCGAAGCGCCGGGCGTACTCGACGCTGCGCAGGTGCAGCACCTTGGAACCGCAGGCGGCGAGCTCGAGCATCTCCTCGTTCGAGATGCGGTCGATCTTCCGGGCGCTCGCGACGATCCGCGGGTCGGCGGTGAACACCCCGTCGACGTCGGTGTAGATCTCGCACACGTCCGCGCCCAGGGCCGCCGCCAGGGCCACCGCCGTCGTGTCCGTGCCGCCGCGACCGAGCGTGGTGATCTCCTTGGTGTCCTGGCTGACGCCCTGGAACCCGGCCACGATGACGATGTGCCCGTCACCGAGGGCCTTGGTGATCCGGCCGGGGGTGACGTCGATGATCTTCGCCTTCCCGTGCACCGAGTCGGTGATGACCCCGGCCTGCGAGCCGGTGAACGAGCGTGCGGTGTAGCCGGTGTCCGAGATGGCCATCGCCACGAGCGCCATCGAGATGCGCTCCCCCGCCGTCATGAGCATGTCGAGCTCGCGTGGCGGCGGCAGCGGGCTGACCTCCTTGGCAAGGTCGAGCAGCTCGTCGGTGGAGTCCCCCATCGCGGACACGGCGACGACCACGTCGTTGCCGCCCTTCTTGGTCTCGGCGATGCGTCGGGCGACCCGCTTGATGCTCTCGGCGTCGGCGAGCGAGGAACCGCCGTACTTCTGGACGACGATCGGCACGATGGGACTCCCGGGTATGTGGCTGACCGGCCCGGCCAGTCTAGCCAGCGGCGTTGGCCGCCCGGACGGTGCCCGTATGCCGGTCGGCCGGCCGCTCAGGGGTGCAGGGCGTCGAACTCGGCCTCCGCGACCATCTCGTCGTCGGCATCGAGCCGGACGTGGGCAAGCAAGGTCTGGACGACCCGCAACGCCATCGCGGCCCGCTCGCCCCAGTCGGAGAGGTAGCTGAACTGCCACCACCACAGGGCCTCGACCGGCCGGCCGGCCTCGAAGTGGGTGAGGCCATGGGCCAGCGCCGCCACGGTCTCGACGAGGTCGTTGGACAGCGAGCCCGAGGTCACCTCGGTGGAGGTGACCGGGTCGACCACGTCGGCGTAGTCGTCGATGCCCTCGAAGAGGTTGGCGAGACTCTCGCGCAGCGGGTCGACCTCGGGGTCGGGACCCGGGTCGGCCTCGAAGCGAGCCACCGGGACGATGTCCTCGATGGCGCCGAGCCGGGCGCCCATGACGAGCACCCGGGACAGGGCGAGCAGGCTCATCGGCAGGGCGGCCTCCGGTGCGGTCCCCGCGGCGATGTCGGTGAGCGTGCTGACGAACACCCGCGCCTCCGCGGCACAGTCGTCGGCGAGCACGACCAGGTCGGCCTGGATGTCAGGCATCGAGCAGCCTCCGTCCTTCGAACGCCCGGCCCAGGGTGACCTCGTCGGCGTACTCGAGGTCGCCGCCGACCGGAAGGCCGGAGGCGAGCCGGGTGATGGTCAGGCCCATCCCCTTGAGGAAGCGGGCGAGGTAGCTCGCCGTGGCCTCGCCCTCGAGGTTGGGGTCGGTCGCGATGATGACCTCGGTCACCGCGCCGTCGGCCAGGCGGGTCATCAGCTCGCGGAAGCGCAGGTCGTCGGGTCCGATGCCGTCGATGGGGCTGATCGCGCCACCGAGCACGTGGTAGCGGCCGCGGAACTCCCGCGTCCGCTCGATGGCGACGACGTCCTTGGGCTCCTCGACGACACAGATCGCCTGGTCGTCACGGCGCGGGTCGGCGCAGATGCGGCACTTCTCGCCCTCGGCGACGTTGAAGCAGATCTCGCAGAACCGGACCCGGGCCTTGACCTCCGTGAGGGCCACCGCGAGCCGCTGGACATCGGCCGTGTCGCTCTGCAGCACGTGGAACGCGATGCGCTGGGCACTCTTGGGACCGATGCCCGGGAGTCTCCCGAGCTCGTCGATCAGGTCCTGGACCGCGCCTTCGTACACACAGCGAGCCTACGGCCTGCATCGCACCACGGCACCATGGTGTCCAGCGCGGCGAGCCCCGCGCCTCCCCGGCCGCCGCCCCGCCCCGCGGCCGTCGTGTCCGAGCAGCGGGTCGCCATCCGGGCCACCCACTCGGACACCGCACCAGGGGACGGCTCTGGCGGGTGGGACGGGCCGAGGATGCGGGCGGGGACAGCGTCAGCCGACGAGCTGGTAGCCGCCTGCCTCGTCGAGGGCGGCCTCGATCTCGGAGGCTGCGAGCTCGCGGTCGGCCGCGACGCGCACGGTCGAGGCGCCGCCGTCGACGAGGTCGACGTCGACCGCACTGACGCCGTCGAGGGCGCTGATCTCCTCGGTCACGGCATGGACGCAGTGTCCGCAGGTCAGGCCGGTCGCCTGGAACGTCTGGGTGTCGCTCATCGGGGTCCTTTCCGGGTCGGTACCGATCGCCAGCATACCCCTCCAGGGTATGGACGGGCGAGCGGGTCCAGGCCGAGACGGTGCGACGGCCCCCGCGCGGGCCCGGAGCAACGGGCCGGCGAGGCCGCGACCGGGCACGTGCGAGCAGCTAGATACCGACGGCCGCCCCGGAAGACGAGGGGGGCAGCTCGTTATAGCCGTCGGCCCGCTCCTGCCCGGTGAGGGCGGCGATGGCCGCCATGACGTCGTCGGTGAGCCGGCGCCGGGCCTTGGCGGCGGGCAGGCCGGCATACCGGTCGGGCAGGATCGGCGTCCCGAACGCCACGGTGACCTTCGCCCGCCGCGGCACGCTCGCGCCGACCGGCTGGACCGCGTCGGTGCCGATGAGGCCGACCGGGACGACCGGCACCCGGGCAGTCAGGGCGAGCCAGGCCACGCCGGTACGGCCGCGGAAGAGTCGGCCGTCCCGCGAGCGGGTCCCCTCGGGGTAGATGCCGAACGCGCCGCCACCCCGCAGGACGGCGAGCGCGGTGTCGAGGGACTCCTGGGCCGCCCGGGAGGAGTGCCGGTCGACGGGGATCGCGTCGATGCTCTCGAAGAAGCCGCGGCGGATGGCCCCGCCGATGCCGGTCCCGGTGAAGTAGTCGGACTTGGCCAGGAAGGAGACCGGTCTCGGGGCCGAGATGGGGATGGCGAACGAGTCGATGAAGGAGAGGTGGTTGCTGGCGAGGATGACGCCGCCGGTGCGGGGGACGTTGCCGACCCCGGTGATGGTGGGTCGCCACAGGGACTTGGCCAGCGGGGCGATGACCACCCGGCCGGTGACCCAGGCCATCTTGCTCATGGAGCCTCGTCGTCGATGATCGTCGCACCGAGGATGCGCTGGATGACCGGGAGCCCCACCTCACCGAGCTCCGCGACGTCCTCGTCGTCGAGGCTGACGGCGCGGTCGTCGACGACGCGCGGCCCGCGACCACCAGCCGACGGCGGGTCGTCGCCGGGTTCGCGGGCTTCGGCGGGGGGCGCGGGCCGGCGGGCCGGACCGGGCATCGCCGTGGCGGGGCTGCCTGGCCCCGCCGTCCCGGGACGGGCGACCGCGGGCGGGGCGCCCGCGGAGGCAGCATCGGGCGAGGCGCCCACGGAGCCGGCATGCTCAGCCGCCGCTGCCGTCGGGTCGGTCCGGCCGGCCCCAGGACGGTGGGCGGGGTCAGCGGGGTCAGCGCCCCGGCCGGCCCACGCAGGCGGCTGTGCCCGGCCGGCGCTCGGCGATCCCCAGGACGCGTGGTCCGCGGAGGAGTCGTCGCCGGCGGCCCGGAGCGGCCGCGGGTCCGGGCGGGGCGCCGGAGGCGGGGCGGCCGCCGCCGCGGCCGAGGCCTGGGCCTCGTCGGTGGGAACGCCCTCGACCCGGACGTCGAGCCCGAGGACGTCGATGAGGGCCTGCCGGACGTACTCGGCGTGCTGCCCGCGCCGGAAGGTGTTGGCCAGGCCGACCGTCGAGATGCCCAGCAGCAGCCGGTCCCCGTCGTAGTCGACCACCTGGGCGTGCTCGGACAGGAAGGTCCACGTCGCCCGCTTGAGGGCGAAGATCTTGGCGAGCACGTCGGGCCACGAGCGCCGGATGGCCGCCGTGTCGATGCCGCCGGGTGGACGCCCGGTGGCGGGCAGCGGCTCGCCGGCGTCGGCCGAGTCGGCGAGAGGCTCGGCGGAGGTGGCCGACGGCGCGGGGGCCGACACGCCGGTGGCCCCCATCGATGTCCGGCCGGCGGTGCCGTGCCCCGTGGCGGCCGACGCCGGGGCGGCCGGCGCCGGGACCAGCGCAGCGGGGAGGGGTGACGCGACGTCCGCGGCGGGGGCCGGGGTGGCGGGGGCCGGGGTGGCGGCGCTGGGGACCCCGCCGACGTCGAGGCGGCGCTCGAGGCGGTCGAGGCGTGCGGCATACCCGGCCTCGCCGGCGGCAGCGGGCAGCAGGATGCGGGCCGCGATGAGCTCGAGCTGCAGGCGCGGCGCGGTGGCCCCGGTCATCTCGGTGAGTCCCGCGTTGACCAGGTCGGCCGCCCGCGACAGGGCACCCGGACCGAACGCGGCCGCCTGGTGACGCATCCGGTCGAGCTGGTCCTCGGGGAGGGCGCGGAGCACCGCCGACGCTCCGTCGGGCACCGCCGCGACGACGATGAGGTCACGCAACCGCTCGAGGAGGTCCTCGACGAACCGACGCGGGTCGAGCCCGGACTCGATGACCTTCTCGATGGCCCGGAACGCGCCGGCCGCGTCACCGGCCGCGAACGCGTCGACCGCCGCGTCGAGCAGCTCGCCGTCGGTGAACCCGAGCAGGGCCGCCGCCGACTCGTAGGTGAGCCCCTCGGGCCCGGACCCCGCGATGAGCTGGTCGAGCACCGACAGGGAGTCGCGCACCGAGCCGCCCCCGGAGCGGACGACGAACGAGAGCACTCCCGGTGCGACGCCGACGCCCTCCTGGGTGCAGATCTCGGCGAGGTAGTCCTGGAGGAGCTGGGGGGGACCAGCCGGAACGGGTAGTGGTGGGTCCGCGAGCGGATCGTGCCGATGACCTTGTCCGGCTCGGTCGTGGCGAACACGAACTTCACATGCTCGGGCGGCTCCTCGACGATCTTCAGCAGGGCGTTGAAGCCCTGCGGCGTCACCATGTGCGCCTCGTCGATGATGTAGACCTTGTAGCGGCTCTGGGCCGGCCCGTAGCTGGCCCGCTCCCGCAGGTCACGGGCGTCGTCGACGCCCCCGTGGCTGGCCGCGTCGATCTCGATGACGTCGACGGTCCCCGCGCCGCCGCGGGCCAGGGCCACGCACGAGTCGCAGACCCCGCACGGCTCGGCGGTCGGGCCCTGCTCGCAGTTCAGGCACCGCGCCAGGATGCGTGCACTGGTCGTCTTGCCGCAGCCGCGCGGCCCCGAGAAGAGGTAGGCGTGGCCCACCCGGCCCGTGCGCAGCGCCTGCATGAGCGGCCCCGTCACGTGGTCCTGGCCGATGACGTCGGAGAAGGTCTCCGGACGGTAGCGGCGGTACAGGGCGGTGCTCACCCCCCGCACCCTAGTCGTGCCGCGCGACAGCGGGCATGCCGTGTTCACACCCGACCCGGCCCCTCGCCGCGGGGGTTCGGCGACTAGGGTGGCCCGGACCTGAGGAGGAGGTGCTGGCCGTGCCGGACGAGGCGGTCCGCGGTCCCCGGGTCACCGCCACCGCGGTGTCCAAGTCGATCGGGGGCACCGTCCTGCTGCCCAGCGTGGACGTCCTCGTGGCGCCCGGGACGGCCCTGGTCGTGCGCGGCCGCAACGGCATCGGGAAGACGACCCTGCTGCGCATCCTCGCCGGGACCCTCGCCCCGAGCACCGGCACCGCCACCATCGACGGCGTTCCCTGCGACGAGCGAGACCCGCGCGTCCGGGAGTCGGTCGCGGCCCTCATCGGCGCGCCCACGGCATACCGCGACCTCACCCTGGCCGACCACCTCACCCTCGTCGACGCCACGTGGGGACGCGACCCGGCGAGCTGCGCCGACCGGGTCGAGCAGGGGTTGGACCGGCTCGGCATCGCTCCGCTGGCCGAGCGCTTCCCGCACGAGCTGTCCTCGGGCCAGGGCCAGCTGTTCCGGCTCGCCCTCGTCCTCTTCCGGCCCGGGCGCCTGCTGGTGCTCGACGAGCCCGAGCAGCGACTGGACACCGACAAGCGGGACCTCGTCGCCGCACTGCTCGCTGCGCGCCGTGACGGCGGCGACACCGTCGTCCTCGCCTCGCACGACCCGCGCCTGACCGCGGCGGTCGCCGACGTCGTCCTCGACCTCGACGCCGCCACCGGGCCATGACCGGCCCGGCGCCGGCCCGGCGGCCGGGCCGATGAGCGGCGGGGCATCGAGCACGGACCACAGCCGGCTGGCCGACACCGTCCACGTCCTGCACGGCGAGGACGGGACCGGCGCCGCCCAGCGGATCCTCTACGGGGTCTACGTCACGGCCCTGCTCGTCGCGACCTACGGGTTCACCCTCGCGCGGGCGCTGTTCGCGACGCGGGAGCCCGCGGCGCTGCGCCGCGAGCTGCTCTCGGCTCCGGCGCTCGTCACCGCCGTCGTGGTCCTGGCGGTGCTCGTCGGCCTGGCCCGCCTGGCCGGGCGCACCCGCGGGCCGGTCGTCCCGCCGCTGCCGTGGACCGACCACGTCGTCACCACCTCGCTCGACCGGGCACTCGCGCTGCGCCAGTGGTGGCGGTATGCCGCGGCCGGCGGCCTGGCCGGTGGCACCGTCCTCGGGGCGGCGCTCGGTGCCGGTGCCTGGTCCGACGGTGTCGGCGGGCCGGCCTGGCTCGCCGGCGGCGTCCTGGCGGGCCCGGTGACCGGCTGGGTCCTGGTCATCGCCTGGCTCGGCGGCCAGGTGGCTGCCGGTCCGGGGCCCCTCGGCGGCGGGGCCTCGGGCGGCTCTGCGCTGAGGTGGCTGGCGCGTCCCGGCGCCGCGCTGCGCCGGCTGGGCGTCGACGACCTGCGCCGCCATGCCGCGCGGTCGACCCGGGTGGGCGGCGGCATCCTCGCCGGGGA
This sequence comes from uncultured Actinomycetota bacterium, assembly GCA_963763315.1. Lineage (GTDB taxonomy): Bacteria > Actinomycetota > Actinomycetes > Actinomycetales > Dermatophilaceae > CAVSJJ01. The sequence goes on along the minus strand of CAVXOC010000002.1, from coordinate 669,024 downwards.
CCTGCGCGCCGTGCGCCTCGAGGTCGCGCCGCCGGTGACCCGTGGCCGCTCGCTGCGGCTCCGCTCGGCCGGCCCCTGGTGGACCGTCGTGCGCCGCGACGTGCTGGGGCTGCGCCGGAGCCCCGGGAGCGTCGTCGCCGGGGCGGCGGTCACCGCGCTCGCCGTGGCGGGGGTGACCTGGGCGCTCGACGACCCGGCGGCCCCGTCGGCCCTCACCTGGCCGGCCGTGGCGGCGGGCTACCTCGGGTTCGGCTGGTGGGCCGAGGGCCTGCGGCTCCAGGGTGACAACGGCGGCACGACGCCGATGCTCGGGGTCTGGGGCCGGCGGGAGGCGCTCGCGCACCTGGTCGTCCCGTCGGTGCTGTTCACCGTCGTCACCGGTGTCGTGGCGCCGGCCGTCGGGGGCGCGGCGGTCCTGGCCGGGAGCGCCGGTGCCGGGCTCGCCGGGGCAGCGCTGGTGCCGGCCGGCTGGACCCTGCTGCTGCTCGTCGGGATCGCCGGCGCACAGCTCCTGGCGGCCTTCCGCGGCCAGCCGCCGCGCCTGGCGTTCCTGCCGACGGCCGGACCGGGCCTGATGGCCGTGTGGTTCGCCGGGCCGTTCCTGCTCGCCGTCGTCCCAGGCGCCGTGCTGACCGCCGTCGCCTCCTCACGCGGGCCCGGCGCGGGGACGGCTGCCGCGGCAGCCGCGGCCGCGCTGCTCACCCTGCGATGGGGGCTGGCACGGGTGACCCGCCTCGAGGACGCGCACCGGGAGTAGGCGCCTGAGGCCCCTCCCGTGCGTGCGGGAGGGGTCCCTCAGGCATCCAGAGTCAGGACGTCGGCTTGAGGTTGCCGTGGTGGTCGACCGGGCAGGTCTGGCTGTCGTCGTCCCCCACGAAGGCCGGGTCGAACCGGTAGCCCGGGATGTTGTCGGTCAGGTACGCCCCCGTCGCGTTGTAGGCGTTCAGGCCGTATGGCGCGTCCGCGGCCCCGTAGGTGTTCGCGCCGGGGGTGCCGAGCACGGTCTGGAGGGTCGGGTCCTCGCTGCTGGCGGTGGCGTAGAAGTCCGGCACCACCGTCGTGTTGAACGTCTCGGTCGGGCTCGTGCCGATGAGTGCCCAGGCGGCGTCCTCGGCGTTCTTCCAGAAGCCGGGCGAGCACCAGGCCCCATGGCTGTACGGCCGGCAGCCGTGGCTGACGACGAGCTGGACGTTCTTGGTGGTGCCGTCGTACGTGGCGCTGACCGGCAGGGCCACCAGGGCGTCGGGGTCGGCCCAGCCGCTGACGTACTTGAAGGTGCCGGAGCCGGACTTGACCATCTCGGCCGTGCCCCAGGGCCCGGTGATGTCGGCGTGCGCGCTCTTGGTGGCGGTGAGGACCCACAGCAGGTACGGGCCGTCGGCATCCGCGCCGTTGGCGACCCCGCACAGCTCGCTCTGCACGTCGTAGCCGCCGAAGCCGTCCGCGATGAAGCCCTGCCCCCGGAACGTGACGCTGTTGCCGTACGCCGACGCGACGCCGGCGGTGAACACCGTCATCAGCGATGCGACGAGGACGACGAAGGTCCTTCGCCAGCCCCCCGCGAAGATGTGCGTGACATGCCGCTCTCCCCTCTGGTGTGCGACCGATGCGGATGCCCGGCCCGTTCCAGCAGCCCGTACCGGTGGCGGCGCACCGGCCACTTCCGTTGCGCTGCACCGACGCCGCTCTACCCCCGCTGGTATGACAAGTGTGCGGTGACGACCTCGCGCGCCGGTCGCGTTGCACTCACGGTTCGCTCACGCGGACCCTCCGCGGGTGTGTCCCTCGTCACATGGTTCGCCTGGTGCACCGTTCCGCCCTGACCGGTGGGCTGGCGGTGCTTACATGAGGCGAGGGCAAGGGGCTGGTCAGGCCCTGGTAAAGAGGTCGGGCTTCGGGGGGTGGGGACATGGTCGTCCTGGTCGTCACCGTCGGACCTGACGCCCCGGATGCCGCCCCGCTGGTCTCCGCGCTGGGCGGGGGCCGCACCGCGGACATCGTCCGAGCCTGCGACGCCGACTACGACGCGCTGCTGACCGACCACCTCCTGCCATCCCTGGCGGCCTGCGTGGTGCTGACCGGGGGCCAGGCGGACCCCGGCCACCGGGTGTGCCGGGGAGTGCGTACCGCCTCGGCGTCGGTCCCGCTGTGCCTGCTCTCCCCGAGCACCCGCGAGGCCGACGAGCTGGTGGCCTTCGCCAACGGCTGCGACGACTTCATCGTGAGCCCGTGCTCGCCCCCGGTGCTGCGGGCGCGCCTGGCGGCCCTCGTCGCCCGCGGCCGGGACAGCTCGGAACGGGCCCTGACCTTCGGCTGCCTGCGGGTGGACCCGCGACTGCGCACCGTCAGCGTGCGGGGTGCGCCGGTCGACCTCACCCGGACCGAGTTCGACCTCGTCGAGACGCTGGTGGCCAACCAGCGGCGCGTGGTCCTGCGGCTCGAGCTGCTCGACACGGTGTGGGGAGGCTGCCAGACCCGGGAGCACGTGCTGGACGTGCACATGAGCCGGATGCGGGCCAAGGTCCTCGCCGCCGGCGGCCCCAAGCTCGGTGAGCCCGTTCCGGGAGTGGGCTACCGCGTCGGTCACCCGACGTGCCCTGCAGGCGAGTGCCGACCCGAGCACCGCGCGTAGCGGCCGCCTCCGCGCAGCGGCCAGCGGCGTGGCCGAGGACACCCCGCGTACCTGGAAGAGCTCACCTGCCCTTGCTGCATTCCTGCCCTGGGGGAGTTCGGCGAGGTACCACCACGCGGGGTGCCGCCTCGCAGTCTAGGCGGACACCTCGCGGGCGCGGTAATCCCGGATGAGAGGACTCTCATCCGGCTCTCCTCGAGGCCTCATCCGAAAGCCCTTGACTCGTCCCAGGACGCGATGAGGAAGCCGGCCGGCCAGCCCGGACGGCACGACGAGAGAAGGACGACCATGACGCTCACCAAGCCTGTCATCGGCCTGCTCGCGGCCGGGGTGCTCGGCCTCGGGGCGGCCGGCAGCGCCGCCGGCTGGGGCGGCCAGGCAGCCGGGCCGGGGCCGTCGGCGACTCCGACCTGCGAGCCGACCGGCGACCAGGTCCCCGACCGGGACCGCCTGCACGACGGGACCGCCGGCGGCGACCAGGACCGCGACCGCACCCAGGACCGCGACGGCTCGTGCCAGCTGTCGACCCTGACCACGCCAGCCGGCACCCACGCCGCCGACGTGAGCCAACCGCCCGCGGCAGCGGAGCGCACGACCGCCCGGGCGAGGGTGCAGGTGCAGACGCGCAGCACCGCTCAGGTCGCGGCCGCCACCGCTGCCCGGACGAGCGTCCAGGCCGGCGGCCGCACCGCGGCCCCGGGGACGGGGGCCGGGCCGGCCTCGGTACCGGCTGGCCCGGACCGCGCCCGCGACCGAACGGGCGCCACCTGCATCCCGTCACCGGCGGCAGCGTGGCACCACGCGGCCGACTCAGGGACCCGAGCCGCCGGCCACTGACCGGCCGGGCGCTCACGCCGGCCGTTCCCCCCGGATCCGCGAGCGGTGCGCCGGCACCGGCGCCCTCTTCCCGCCGATGCCGGCGCACACCACCGGAGCCTCACCGGACACCCTGACCCGTCCGGTGGGGCTCCGACCCTCGTCCGCGGCGAGTGAGCCGGCTCTCATCGGCAGGGGATTGCCGCGGTCGTGGCCGCTGCCTAGCGTCAGGGGAAGGACCGGGCGCGGCCCCGCTGGTCGGGGCTGGGGCCGGCGGAAGGGACGTCAGATGTCCAGGGCGAACACCGCGTGGGGCGTGAGCGCCGGCTTGGGCCTCGCGGCTCTCGGCGCCGGCGGCCTGGTCCTGCTGTCCGTCCAGGAGGAACCACCCGCGCCGCGGCCGGCGGTCACCCTCGCCGCCCTGCCCGGGGCGGGCGCAGCTGCCACCGCGGCTCCGACGGCCCGGGGCGTCGGAGCCACCCCCACCTCGACCGACCCGGCGAGGCCGTCCCCGACGCAGTCGCCGGGGCGCGCACAGCCGCCCGCCTCCGCGCCGGGGACGCTCCCGCCCGCGTCCTCGCCGCCGGCGGCGGCAGGCTCGCCCCAGCACCGGTCCGGCGCCGAGCCCGGCACCGGCGAGGCCGCCGGCAGCGCCGAGGAGGGTTCCCGGGTCCCTGCCCCGCCGCCGAAGCACGCCGGCTGAGCGCCAGCCGCGACGTCATGCCAGCCGGTAGCCGACCCCCCGGACCGTCTCGACGAGCTCGGGGCCGAGCTTCGTGCGGAGGTACCGGACGTACACGTCGACCACGTTCGAGCCCGGCTCGAAGTCGTACCCCCACACGCTGTCGAGCAGCTGCTCCCGGGTGAGGACCTGCCCCGGATGGCGCAGGAAGGTCTCGGCCAGGGTGAACTCCCGGGCCGAGAGCTCGACCCGGCGGCCGGCCACCTCGGCCCGCCTGGTGGCCAGGTCGAGCACGAGCGGTCCCCGCTGCAGCCGGTTCGTCCCGGGTGAGCCGCTGCCGACCCGCATCCGCAGCCGCACCCGGGCCAGCAGCTCGGAGAAGCTGAACGGCTTGGCCATGTAGTCGTCGGCCCCGCCCTCGAGGCCCGCGACGGTGTCGGCCGCGCTGGCCCGGGCGGTCAGGACGATCACGGGGACGTCGCAGCCGCAGCCGCGCAGTCGGCGGAGCACCTCGAACCCGTCGATGTCGGGCAGCCCGACGTCGAGGACGACGAGGTCGACGGTCCCGCCGGTCGCGATCTCGACCGCGTCCAGGCCGCAGGGGGTGACGTCACAGGCATACCCCGCTGCCCGCAGCCCCTTGGCGACGAACGACGCGATCCGCGCCTCGTCCTCGACCACCAGGACTCTGCTCATCGGGTCGCCTCGAGGTCCGGCTCGCCGCGCTGCGCCGCCGTCCCGTCCGCCGGCACCGCCGGTAGCACGATGGAGACCGTGCTCCCGGCACCGGGGACCGACTCGATGTCGACCCGCCCGCCGTGGGCCCGGGCGATCTCGTCGACGATGGCCAGGCCCAGGCCGGCACCCTCGGCGGCCGCCCACGCCGACGCGGACCGGCCGAACCGCCGCAGCACCAGCTCCCGCTGGTCGGCCGCGATGCCCACCCCCTCGTCGCGGACCCACAGCCACAGCTCGCCGCCCTCCAGCCGGCTGCCGAGACCGATCGAGGTTCCCGGCGGGGAGTACTTCACGGCGTTGGCCGCGAGCTGGAGCCATGCCTGGGCGATGCGGTGGGGGTCGAGCACGACCTCGGCATCGGCCAGCCCCTCCAGGCGCCAGTGCCGGCTCCCGAGCACCCGCGCCTTCTCGAAGGTCTCGTCGGTCAGCCGTCCGACGTCGACCGGCCCCGGCTGGACGAAGTCGGCGCGTTCCGCCCGGGCGAGAAGCAGCAGGTCGTCGACGAGCCGTCCCATCCGGCCGACCTCCTCCAGCACGAGGGACCGGGTCGCCGACGCCTCGTCCGGGTCGGCGGCGTCCATCAGCTCCAGGTGGCCGCGCACGACGGTGAGCGGGGTGCGCAGCTCGTGGCCGACGTCGTCGAGGAGGCGGCGCTGGTCACCCACCGCCCGTTCGATGCGGTCGAGCATGCTGTTGACCGTCACGGTGAGCGCGGACAGGTCGTCATGCCCGCGCACCGGGATCCGGGTGACCAGGTCGCCCTCCCCGATCCCCTCTGCGGTGCGGCGCACCCAGCCGATCGGGCGGAGCAGCCGGCCGGCGACGAGCCAGGTCACGCACCCGATGACCAGGACGGTCCCGATGCCGACCAGGGCGTAGCTGCGGAACGTGTCGGCCAGCATGCCGTGCTCGATGTCCAGGTCCACGACGCGGACGAGGGCGCCGGAGGCCGCGGCGGTCGGCGCGTGGACGGGCACGACGACATACGCGTAGTCGTGGCCGCCGCCGTCGACCCTCCCCAGGGTCACGGTCGGCGCCGTCGTCAGCGGCAGCACGGCGGAGATGAGCTCGGGGCTCTCCTCGGGCCGGACGCTCACCCCGTCGGGGGCGAGCCACTCCACGTGCCCGCCGACGACGGCGAGCTCACCGCCGGAGGCCGACAGCACCCGGCGTTGCAGGGCCACCCGCAGCAGGTCGCCCGCCGACGAGAAGGAGCGGCCGGTCTGCGGGTCGACCCCGCTGCCGGCCAGCGTGGAGAGCTCGTCCGCCTCCCGGGTCAGCAGGTCGGTGACCGACCGGTCGATGCGGCTGCGTTCGAGGAGGTATGCCGTGGCGCCGGTGAGCGAGACCGCGAGCGCCGCGAGGAGGGTGACGGTGGCGATGAGCCGGGCCCGGATGCTCGGTCCACCGGCCCGGGCGCTCCCCGGCCGTGCGGCCGCACCACCCATGCAGCCAGTCTGCCCGCTGAGCGGGGCGCCCGGCCGGGTCGCGGGCACCCGCCGGGGTGGCCCTCGCCACAGCGGCCCACCTCGCCGCGACGGCGGCGGTCAGCAGGTGCAGCGCGTCGGGCGGACGGTCTGGACCTTCTCGCCGCCCTCGAGGTGGGCGCAGACGTAGGTCTCGCGTGGGTGGATGAGCGTGCACCGCCGGCCCTGCAGACGCAGCGAGCTGACGATGGCGCTGAACAGGGATACGTCGATGACGTCGCCGATGGCGAACAGTGACCGCGTCTCGGCGATGACGTCACCCTCCCCCGCGCGCAGGACCATCCGGGCATCCGGTGCGGTGGCCAGCGCCGCGATGACCACCTCGATGTTGTCGAGGTCGTCGGACCCCATGGCCGCCACGGCCCGCGCCCGCGACAGGGAGACCCTGCGGTGGACCGCCTCGTCCTCGGCATGCCCGATGAGCACCGGTATGCCGGCGTCCCGGGCGAGCCGCACGTTCGCCGCGTCGGCGTCGCGCTCGATCCCGACGAGCGGCACGCCGAGCCCCTTGAGGGTGAGGGCGACCCGCAGGCCGACCTGGCCGAGCCCGACGACGACGACGTGGTGACGCCGGGGCAGGGTGCGCCGCCCGACGAGGCCGACCGTGCGGGCCGAGGCGAACCAGTCGATCAGGCCGGCGGTGAACAGGGCGGTGAAGACGACGGCGAGGAGCATGAGGAGGGCGGAGACGACGAGATACCACTGCGGCAGGTGTCCGTCGGTGCCGGCCGGTCCCACCGTGGCGAGCACCCGGGCGGCCGCGAAGAAGGTCTCGATGACGCGCTGGTGGAGCAGGAGCACTCCGATGACCCAGTCGAGCACGAGGATGGCCGACAGGCCGCCCGCGCCGAGGAGCATCATCCGGGCGGTCGCGTCGCCGAGCCCGACGCGGGGGCGCTGCAGCATCCGGCGCAGGCGGGACGGCATGACCCACGGTTCGACGGCCGGCTCCCCCGTCCCGCTCGTCCGGTACACGATCGGGCCGCCGTCGGCGGTCGGGGTCCGCACCGACACGAGCGACGAGCCGAGGCAGCGGGCGGCGACCGCCGGGGCCGCGACGTCGGCGGGCGAGGTCACCTCGCAGTTGGGTACCGCCCGGGCCAGCTGCCCCGCCACCGTCCGGTCGAAGACCGTCGCCGTGATGGGCACCCCGGGGCTGAGGTGCTCGGTGAGCAGGACGTAACGCAGCGCGTTGACGTCGCGCCGGACGAGGACGGCCACGCCCGAGACGTCTGGGGCCATCGCCGGAGCCAGCTCGACCTCCGACGGAGCGAGCAGGTGAGTGACGCGCATGCCCTGCCGGGTCAACAGCGAGCAGGTCAGGCGGGCGACCTCCAGGTCACCGATGACGACGACGTGCCCGGCGGCGGCCGGCCAGCCGTCCTCGCCCGGGTCCCCGGTCCGCTCGGGCGCCTGTTCGACCATCTGCCCCGTCCTCTCAGGAGTACCCCGAAGGGTAGGCGGTCGGCGCAGGGCGGTCGACCATCGCCCGCGCCCGGCGCCCGGGTTTCGTCCCCGCACCGCCGGCGGGCCATCGGTGCGGGGACTGCGCTCGTGCGTGGCGGGGGACCGGGTCGTGCCGCCCCGCGGGCGGATTTCGGGCGCCCGCGGGGCTCCGGTAGCCTCCTCCGTTGGAGGATTCGCATAGTGGCCTAGTGCGCACGATTGGAAATCGTGTTGGGTTAACACCCTCAGGGGTTCAAATCCCCTATCCTCCGCCGGTCCGGGAGCCCCGCGAGCGAGCGGGGCTCCCGTCGTCCGAGACGGCCGGGGAGCTGCCGGGCACGGATCCGGCGCGGCCGGCAGCGCCAGGCCATCACCGGCTCTCCCGCGTCGCGCCGGGGGGCCCGGGGCCGCGGCCGTGGCGGGCCGGGGGCCGGGGCCGCCGGTGGGCCGGGCGGCGGGCCGTCGTCGCGGCCTCTACGCTGTGGGGCATCCGGCCGGCCGGTCCCCGGGCGCAGCCCTTTGGGCAGCCGCCGGCCGGCGACACCTCGACGAGGAGGACCCCCGTGACGCACGGCAAGCAGGTGCTCGACGAGCTTCGTGAGCCCGGAGCAGCGCTCCGCGCCCAGATCCCGGACGTCTACGCCGGGTTCAGCCAGACCTACAAGGCGGCGCTGGCCGACGGCTACCTCGATGCCAAGACCAAGGAGCTCATCGCCTTCGCGATCGCCGTCAGCCAGCAGTGCGACGGCTGCATCGCCTCGCACGCCCGGGGCGCGGCCCTCAAGGGCGCCTCCCTCGAGGAGGCCGCCGAGGCGATCGGCGTCTCGATCCTCATGAGCGGCGGCCCGGCGACGGTCTACGGACCGCGGGCGTATGCCGCGTTCGGCGAGTTCCACGCCAAGGTCCAGGAGCGCGCCCAAGCCTGAGCGCGCGCACCGGCCGGTGAACGGACCGGCCGGTGAGCGGACCGAACTTCGGCGCGCAAACGCCGCACAGCAGGCACATCGGCCGGGCAGGCGGTTAGGCTGGCCCCCACCCACGTGTCACCACTCCCTCGAGGGGAACCCATGAGCCGGCGCCCGCGCCTGTCCACCACCGTCTTCGCCGCCGTGCTCGCCCTGATCGGCGGGCTCGCGGCCACCTCGGCGGCCAGCGGCGCCTCGACGGCCGCCGCGGTGACGGCCGAGACGGCCGCCGGGGGCTACACGTCGGTGACGCCGGCCCGGCTGCTGGACACGCGCAAGGCCACGGGCGTGCCCGGCACCAGCCCGGTCGGCCCCGCCAGGACGATCACCGTCCAGGTCACCGGGCACGCGGGCGTGCCGAGCACGGCCGCCAACGTGTCCGCGGTGGTCATCAACCTCACCGCGGTCAGCCCGACGTCCCGCAGCGGCTACCTGACGGCCTACCCCTACGGACAGAGCCGGCCCACCGCCTCGAGCATCAACTGGTCCAAGAAGGGCTGGATCGGCGCCAACCTCGTCACCGTGCCGCTCGGCACCGGGGGCAGGATCAACATCTTCAACTCCTCCGGCTACACCCACGTCGTCGCCGACGTCATGGGCTACTACCTGACCGCCTCGGCCGCCCCGGCGACCAACGGGACGTACGGCAACTACGAGTTCTCCGAGCTCACGCGGATCCTCGACACCCGGCTGCCCGGGCCCCTCCAGGGTCCGATGGTCAAGAACACCTACTTCACGATCGGCGTCGACTTCGACACCCAGGGCGCCTCGGTCAACGCCCACGTCAAGGCCTTCGCGGTCAACATCACGGTGACCGACACCAAGGGCGCCGGCTACCTCACGGCGTGGAACGGCGACCCGAACGCCATCCCGTCGACCTCGAACCTCAACTTCACGTCCGGCCAGAGCGTCCCCAACATGGCGATCGTCCCGGTCTCGCAGTGCACCGACTGCGTCACCGGGCGCTCCGTGCCGCAGATCGGCATCGTCAACCGCTCCAGCTCCACCGTCAACGTCGTCATCGACCTGGTCGGCATCTTCGACGACAACCAGCCGACCGGGTTCAACACCTTCCGGTTCAAGGCCCTGTCCGCCCCGCAGCGCATCGTCGACAGCCGGCTGGGGCAGGGCTTCTCCACCATCGGTGCGAGGCAGACCAAGGCCGCGACCGTCCCGCCGTCGATCGTCGGTGCCAACACTGCCGCGATCGTCGCGAACCTGACCGCGGTCGCCCCGCCCAGCCCCTCGGTCGTCACCGTGTGGCCCGTCGGGACGGCCAAGCCGTTGGTGAGCAACCTCAACCCCAGCGCCGGGCAGATCGTCGCCAACATGATGATCGCCGAGCTCGGGACCGCGGGGAACTTCTACGTCAACAACGCCAGCGGTGGCTCACTCGACGTCGTCGTCGACGTCGCGGGCACCATGGAGTACTACTCCGCGGGAGCCACGACGCTGACCCAGCGCCAGGCCGCGGTGGTCCCGTCGGGGACGTCGGGGGCCACCGGTCAGTAGCCGCCGGGGTGCCGTGGGAGTGCTCCGCCGCTCGTCGCGGCACATGACCGCTCGGCCGGGCGGCCCACCCCCGGTGTAGCGCGCCCCGGACCCCTTCGCCACGATATGGCGCATGAGCAACGGTGCCTACGCAGCGGCGTACCAGCAGAGCATCTCGGACCCGGACGCGTTCTGGGGCGAGGCGGCCAAGGCCATCGAGTGGACCACCCCCCCCGCGCAGGTGCTCGACTCGAGCAACCCGCCGTTCTACCGCTGGTTCCGCGGCGGCACCCTCAACACCTGCTTCAACGCGCTCGACCGGCACGTCCGGGACGGCCGCGGCGACCAGGATGCCCTCATCTACGACTCCCCGGTGGCCGGCGCCCGGTCCCGGTTCACCTACCGTGAGCTGCTGGACCGGGTGAGCCGCTTCGCGGGCGCCCTGTCCTCGCTGGGCGTCACCAAGGGCGACCGGGTCGTCGTCTACATGCCGATGGTCCCCGAGGCCGCGATCGCCATGCTCGCGTGTGCCCGGCTCGGCGCCATCCACTCGGTCGTCTTCGGCGGCTTCGCCCCCGCTGAGCTGGCTGCCCGCATCGAGGACGCCAAGCCCAAGGTCATCCTGTCGGCCTCGTGCGGCATCGAGCCCACCCGGGTGATCCCCTACAAGCCGATGCTCGACGCCGCCATCGAGCGCAGCGAGCACAAGCCCGACACGTGCGTCATCCTGCAGCGCGAGCAGTGCCCCGCCCAGCTCGGCGAGCACGACCTCGACTGGGCCGAGCTGGCCGCCTCCGACGCCGCACAGCCGGTCGAGGCCGTCGACGTCGAGGCGACCGACCCGCTCTACATCCTCTACACCTCCGGCACGACCGGGCGCCCCAAGGGCATCGTCCGCGACAACGGCGGCCACGCCGTCGCCATGCACTGGTCGATGGAGAACCTCTACGACATCCATGCCGGTGACGTCTGGTTCACGGCCTCCGACGTGGGCTGGGTCGTCGGCCACTCGTACATCGTCTACGCCCCGCTCATCGTCGGCGCGACGACGATCCTCTACGAGGGCAAGCCGGTGGGTACCCCCGACGCGGGCGCCTTCTGGCGGATCATCAGCGAGTACGGCGCCAAGGCCATGTTCACCGCCCCCACGGCATACCGCGCCATCAAGCGCGAGGACGCCGCCGGTGAGCTGATGAAGGAGTACGACCTGTCCTGCCTGTCCACGGTGTTCCTCGCCGGCGAGCGCCTCGACCCGGACACCTACCAGTGGGCGACGGACCGGCTCGGCGTGCCCGTCGTCGACCACTGGTGGCAGACCGAGACCGGCTGGGCCATCGCGGGCAACCTGCGCGGCCTCGAGCCGATGCCCATCAAGGCCGGCTCGGCCTCGGTGGCGGTCCCCGGGTATGACGTCCAGGTCCTCGACGAGGTGGGGCGCGAGTGCGACCGCGGCAACGAGGGCGCCATCGCCATCAAGCTGCCCATGCCGCCCGGCACCCTGCCGACCCTGTGGCAGGACGACGAGCGCTACGTCTCGGGGTACCTGTCGGTCTACGACGGCTACTACCTCACCGGCGACGGCGGGATGATCGACGCCGACGGCTACATCTGGGTGATGGGCCGCACGGACGACGTCCTCAACGTCGCGGGCCACCGCCTGTCCACCGGCTCGATCGAGGCGGCCCTCGCCGGCCACCCCGACGTCGCCGAGTGTGCGGTCATCGGCGTCCACGACGACTTCAAGGGCCAGGTCCCGCGCGGGTTCGTCGTGCTCAAGGGCGGGGTCGACGCGGCCGCCGAGGGCGAGCGCATCGCCCGCGAGCTGGTCCAGCGGGTCCGCGACGAGGTCGGCGCCGTGGCGAGCCTGAAACAGATCGACATCGTCGGCGGGCTGCCGAAGACCCGCTCGGGCAAGATCCTGCGCAAGACGATGCGGGAGATCGCCGACGGCAAGGTCCCGAGCATCCCCGGCACCATCGAGGACGCCGGCGTCCTCGACACCCTGGGCCCGGTGCTCCGCGGCCACCAGATGACCTGACCCCGCACCGGCCGGCACGGCCGCGGACCGGCAGGATGGCCACGTGTCCGGTGTCGTCCAGGGGTTCGCGACCATCGGGCTCGTCATCGCGCTCGGGTCGCTGCTCGGGCAGTTGGGGGTACTGGACCTCTCGGCGCAGGCGATCCTGTCCAGGATCGCGTTCTACGTCGCCAGCCCCGCCCTGCTGCTCACCACGATCGGCGACTCCGACGTCCACGGGGTCCTGTCCCGCAACCTGGTCGCCACCGGGGCCGGGGTGCTCGTCGCCGGGGGCACCTACGCCGTCGCGGCCCGGGTGCTCTGGCACCGGGATGCCGGAAGCGTGGTGGTCGGGACCCTGGCCAGCAGCTACGTCAACGCGGGCAACCTCGGTCTGCCGGTCGCGGCCTACGTCCTGGGTGACGCCGCCCTCGTGGCCCCGACGCTCCTGCTCCAGCTTCTCGTCCTGCAGCCCATCGCGCTCGCCGTCCTCGACGCACACCGCGCCGGTCGCGCGCCGTCGGTGTGGACCACCCTCCGCGGGCCGCTGACGAACCCGCTGACGCTCGGCACCCTGGTCGGTGTGGTCCTCGCGGCGACCGGGTGGCGCCTGCCCGCACTCCTCGGCGATCCCGTCCGGCTCGTCGGGGCGATGGCCGTGCCCAGCATGCTCGTGGCGTACGGGATCGCCCTGCGGCTCGGCCCCGGGTTCGGTGGGGACGAGCCGCGCACCGAGCTCGTCACGACGTCGCTGCTCAAGCTGGCGGTCCAGCCCCTCGTGGCGTATGCCGTCGCCCACCTCGTCCTCGGGGTCTCCGGGCACGCCCTGCTCGCGGTGGTCGTCACCTCGGCCCTGCCGACGGCCCAGAACATCTTCATCATCGCCAGCCGCTACGACCGGGCGAGCACCCTGGCCCGCGACACGATCCTCGTGACGACGCTGGGCTCCGTCCCGGTCATCGCCCTCGCCGTCCTGCTGCTCACCTGACGAACGCCCCCTTTCCTCATCCCCTTTCCTGCAGTGTCCGAGTGACTGGTCGCCATGGCGACCAGTCACTGCGGACACTGGGGGACCTGGGGGCCGTGGCTGGCCGCAGACCCTGGACGGGGCCGACCGCCGGCCACCGGCTGAGGGACGATGGACGGGTGATCACCGTCGAGCTGGCCCGATCCCTCCTCGCCCACGGCGTGCTGTGGCAGCCCACCGCCGGTGACCGGTTCGTCATCGACACCGAGCTGCTGGCCGGCGAGGTGTTCTGGATCAGCGACCTCACCATCGAGCTCCATCACTACGGGAACACCTCGGTCCTCGGGTTCAACGGGACCACCGAGTGGGCCCTGGACTCGGTCCGGCTCGACCAGGCGCTGTGGCTGCCGCGCGAGGACCAGCTGCGCGAGCTCGTCGGGGACCGGCTCGTCGACGTCCGGCGGCTCGACGACGGCTGGTCGGTGCGGACCCGGTGCAACGGCCAGACCCGCGAGGCCCGCGACGGGGACCTCGAGTGCGCGTACGCCCGGGCCCTCCTGGACGCCTGCTGAGCCCGCCGGCATACCCTGGGTCTCACAGTCCGACCCGGTGCCTCCCGCGGGAATGGGCAGGAGGTGCGCGGCGGTTGCCGCCTGAGCACCCCACCAGACCCTGAGCGACGGGAGGACCCCCTGGCCACCGCACCCGTCACGCGCGCCCAGGTGGGCTTCCGGTCCGAGCGCGGGCCGATCCTCGCCGCGATCATGATGACGACCGCCCTGGTCGCCATCGACTCCACGATCCTCGCGACGGCCGTCCCCACCATCGTCGGTGACCTCGGCGGCTTCACCAGCTTCCCGTGGCTGTTCAGCATCTACCTGCTGACCCAGGCCGTCACCGTCCCCATCTACTCCAAGCTCGCCGACACCATCGGCCGCAAGCCGGTGGTCCTGCTCGGCGTCGGGCTGTTCCTGCTCGGCTCGGTGCTGTGCGGTCTCGCCTGGTCGATGCCCGCGCTCATCGCGTTCCGCGCGATCCAGGGGCTGGGGGCCGGGGCGGTCCAGCCCATGGCGATCACCATCGCGGGCGACATCTACACGGTCGCCGAGCGGGCCAAGGCCCAGGGGTACATCGCGAGCGTGTGGGGTATCTCGGCCGTCGTCGGCCCGACCCTGGGTGGGCTGTTCAGCGAGTTCGTCGCCTGGCAGTGGATCTTCTACGTCAACGTCCCGCTCTGTGTCGCCGCGGCATACCTGCTGGTCAGCCACCTGCATGAGTCGGTGGAGCACACGCCGCACGTGATCGACTGGACCGGCGGCACGCTGCTGACCGCCGGGCTCAGCCTGCTCGTGCTCGCGCTGCTCGAAGGCGGGAACGCCTGGTCGTGGGCGTCCCCGCCGAGCATCGGCGCGTTCGCCGCGGGGGCGGCGCTGCTCGCGGTGTTCGTGGTGGTCGAGCATCGCGCGGTCGAGCCGGTGCTGCCGCTGTGGGTGCTGAGGCGACGGCTGCTGGGGACGACCGCCCTGGTCGCCGTCGGCGTGGGCGTCATCCTCATGGGGGTGACCACCTACGTACCGACGTTCCTCGAGACGCTGGTGCACGCGACACCGCTGGTCTCCGGCCTGACCCTGGCGACGCTGACGATGGGCTGGCCGATCGCGGCTGCCCAGGCCGGCCGGGTCTACCTGCGGGTCGGCTTCCGGACGACGATCCTCATCGGCGCGAGCGTGGTGGTGCTGGCCACGGCGGGGCTGGCCCTCAGCTCGTTGCACCCGTGGCTGCCGGCCGTCGCGCTGGCCTGCTTCGTGATGGGCCTCGGGCTCGGGTTCGTCGCGGCGCCGGCACTCATCGCGGCCCAGTCCAGTGTCGACTGGGGAGAGCGAGGCGTCGTGACCGGCGCCAACATGTTCGCCCGGTCGATGGGCAGCGCGGTCGGCGTCGCGGCCCTCGGCGCCCTGGTCAACGGTCTGATGCGCGGCGCGGGCGCGGCGGCTCAGCCCGACCGGTTCGCCGGCGCCGCGACGGCGGCGTTCGCGGCGGTGGCCGTGGCGGCGGTGCTCATGGCGCTGGTGGCGCTCGCCGTCCCGCGCACCCCCCTCCCGCAGTAGGGGACCCGGGTGCCGCTCGGCCCGGGCCCCGGCCGGCTGACCAGCACGCCGCCGCAAGCCCGCCGGAGCGGGCCCGGTTCAGCGCTTGGCGGTGCCGAAGAGCGAGCGGGTGATCTCGCGGCCCAGGACGGTGCCCGCCGAGCGCAGCATGGACCTGAACGCGGTGCTCTGGACGACCTGCTCCACCACCCCGGGCTCCGGCCTCTCGGCGCGCCCGGGGCGGCCGGGTGCGGACGCGGGGAGGGGTGCCGCGGGAGCGGGATGCGCCACGCCCGGAGCGGCGGCCGCGGCGGCCGCCGCCCGCTCGGCCGCGGCCAGCATCTCGAATGCCGAGTCCCGGTCCGTCGCCAGGGCATAGCTCGCCGCCAGGGACGAGCCCGCGACGACCTGGTCGACGGTCGGGTCGGGAGAGGGCGCCATCAGCGACTGGGGCGCCTGCATGCGCGTCCAGGCGACGGGAGTGGGCGAGCCCCGCTCGGAGAGCACCGTCACGATCGCCTCGCCGGTGCCCAGCGAGGTGAGCAGCTCCTCGAGGTCGTACCCGCTCTTCGGGTACGTCGATACCGCCGCCTTGAGCGCCTTGGCGTCCTCGGGCGTGAACGCCCGCAGCGCGTGCTGCACCCGGTTGCCGAGCTGGCCCAGCACGCCGGCCGGGACGTCCTTGGGCGACTGGGTCACGAAGAACACCCCGACCCCCTTGGACCGGATGAGCCGGACGGTCTGCTCGATCGCGTCGAGGAAGTCCCTGGACGCCCCGTCGAAGAGCAGATGCGCCTCGTCGAAGAAGAAGACGAGCTTCGGCTCGTCGGGGTCGCCCACCTCGGGCAGGTCGTGGAACAGGTCCGCGAGCAGCCACATCAGGAACGTCGAGAACAGCTGCGGCCGGTCCTGCACCGACGCGAGCTCGAGGACCGAGACCATGCCCCGTCCGTCGGAGCTGGTCCTCAGCAGGTCGGCCGTGTTGAACTCCGGCAGGCCGAAGAAGACGTCGGCTCCCTGGTCGGCGAACGTGATGAGCTCGCGCAGGATGACCCCGGCGGTCGCGGACGACAGGCCGCCGAGATCCTTGAGGTCGGCCTTGCCCTCGTCGGAGGTGAGGAACTGGACCACGGCCCTCAGGTCCTTGAGGTCGTCGAGCCACAGCTGCTTGGAGTCGGCGTAGTGGAACACCAGACCGAGGCTGGACTCCTGGGTGGCGTTGAGCCCCAACACTTTGGAGAGCAACGTCGGCCCGAACGAGGAGATGCTGGACCGGATCGGGATGCCCGTACCCTGCCCGCCGAGGGCGTAGAACTCGCACGGGTATGCCGTGGGCGCCCACTGCTGCCCGACGTCGCCGGCCCGCTCGGTGATCCTGTCGCCGGGCCGACCGGGGCTGGCCATGCCCGACAGGTCCCCCTTGATGTCCGCCAGGAATACCGGGACCCCGTTGGCCGCGAGCTGCTCCGCCATGAGCTGCAGGGTCTTGGTCTTGCCCGTCCCGGTGGCGCCGGCGACGAGCCCGTGGCGGTTGAGCACCGCCAGGGGGATGCGCACCGGGGCGTCCGCGTGGGCGGTGCCCTCGATGACGGTGGCGCCGAGCGAAAGGGCGGCGCCGTCGAAGGCGTACCCGGCCCGGATCTCGTCGAGGTGGGAGCTTGAGGTGTCGGTCACAGGAGAAAACTACCCATCCGACCCCGCGGGCGGGGGATGCCGCTGCCTCTGGCGTCCGCATAACGCGGTGGCAACAACGGCCGTGGCTGCGGGCGACCTTCCGCGGGAACGGCATACAGTGCTGACGTGATCTTCAAGGCAGTCGGCGACTCCCGACCGTACCCGGAGCACGGGTACACCGAGCGGGCGTGGTCGGGGGTGCCTCCGCGGCTGGTGCGGCTCGACGACCTCGTGACGACCAAGCGCACCCTCGACCTGCGGATGCTGCTGTCCGAGGACTCCACCTTCTATGGCGACCTGTTCGCCCACGTGGTCGAGTGGCAGGGGACCCTCTACCTCGAGGACGGCCTGCACCGGGCACTCCGGGCGGCCCTGCACCAGCGACCGACCCTGCACGCCCGCGTGCTGGTCCTGACCTGAGAGGACCGCGATGTCCGACTTCGAGCCGGAGGTGGAGCTCACCGCCCGGGTCGACCGGCGCCGTCGTCGCGCCACGATCACCCTGGTGAGCCTCGCGCTGGTCCTCTTCTTCGCGTTCTGGTACGCCTTCTCCTACTATCGTTCCGCCACCGCCCCCGGTGCGACGGCGACGGCCGTCCCGTGCGTGACCATCAGCAAGGGCTCGGTCGTCGCGTCCACGACCAAGGTCAACGTCTACAACGCGACCAGGCGCAACGGACTCGCGGCGTCGACCGCCCGGCAGCTGCAGGACCGGGGCTTCGTCATCGGCGCCATCGCCAACGACCCGAAGCACAAGAAGGTCACCGCCCCGGCCGAGATCCGGTACGGGCCGAAGGGCGCCAAGCGGGCCGACCTGGTGTCCGCCCTCATCGGCAAGGGCGTGGTGAAGGTCAACGACAGGCGCAGGACCCAGACCGTCGACCTGGTGCTCGGCTCCCGGTTCACCTCGCTGCTCCCCGCGCCGAGCGCGAGCCCGACGCCGACGTGCACACCCACCGGGTCGCCCAGCGGGTCGCCGAGCACGTCGGCCTCGCCCACCACGACGTGACGTCGGCTGGTCGCTGATGGCCGTGCCGACGAACGGCGCCGGCGCCCGCCGGGCCGCCCCGGTCGTCCTGCCGCCCGCCGCGCGCGCCAGCACGGCGTTCGCCATCGTCGCCGGTGAGTGCATGGAGCACTGGCGGTCCAACGCGCGGGCGGTCATCGACGCCCGGGACGTCGAGGCGCTGCACCAGACGCGGGTCGGGGTGCGGCGCCTGCGCTCCGCCTACGCCCTGTTCCGCCGGACCACGCTGGGCGGGGAGCCGGAGTTCGTGGCGACCGCCGCAGAGCTGCGCGTCCGGGCGCTGCCACTCGGCCGGGCCCGCGACCTCGACGTCCTCATCGACAGCCCTCTCACCGCACACCTCGGCCGGACCGAGACACGCCGGCTGGGTGAGCTGCGCGACGCGGCGTACGACGATGTCGTCTCCCTGCTGACCGGCAGCGAGTGGCTTCGCCTCGTGGGGCGGGTCGAGGCGTTCCTGGGCGGCGCCCCGTGGCACCTGCGCGCGGACCCGCCGGCCCGGGTGGTCGCCCGCGCCGCCCTGGAACGCCGCTGGGACCGGGTGGCCCGCCGCGGCCGACGGCTGCGGCGGATGAGCCCGGCCGAGCGGCATGGTGTCCGGATCGAGGCCAAGAAGCTGCGCTACGGCGCCCAGTTCTTCGCCTCCCTGTATGCCGCCGCGCCGGGCACCGAGCCGCTCGCCTTCGCCGAGACGGTCGCCGTGCTGCAGGACGCACTCGGTGAGCTCAACGACCTGAGGGCGGCCCGGGAGCTCCTGGCGGCCCTGGGTGCCCGGCCCCCGGCCGACTGCGAGCCCGACCTCGTGGAGGGGGCGGCGCAGGCGTGGGAGGACGTGGCGGCGCTGCGCCCGTTCTGGCGCTGACCCTCCGAGCCGGTTTGTCGACCGCGGGGCAGGGGTAGTCGCCGGCCGGAACGCGGCCCCCGGACGTGGCGGCAGGGCCGGCACCGGAGAGGAGCGCCGATGGCCCGGCTGCGCCGTAGCGATCTGCGCGCCCCCGGCATCACCCGGCAGCGGCGGGGGACCGGGTTCGCCTATCTCCTGCCCGGCGGCCGGCGGGCCGGACCCGAGGAGCGGGCGCGTTGCAGGGCGCTGGTCATCCCGCCGGCGTGGCGCGAGGTGTGGATCTGTCCGCATCCGAACGGCCACATCCAGGCGGTCGGCGTCGACGACGCCGGCCGGCGACAGTACATCTACCACGAGGCCTGGACCGAGTCCCGGTCGGCGGCCAAGCATGCCCGGGTCGCCGAGCTGGCCAGGCGGCTCCCGGAGGCCAGGCGCCGACTGGCCCGCGACCTCGCTGCTCGGGGCAACCGGCGCGAGCGGGTCATCGCCCTGGCGCTGACCCTGCTCGACGAGGGACTGTTCCGGACCGGCGGCGAGCAGTACGCGCGCGACAACGAGTCGTACGGCATCTCGACCCTGCTCCGATCGCACGTGCGGGTGAGCGGGGGCACGGCCCACTTCACCTTCCCGGCCAAGTCCTCGCAGCTGCGCGAGGTGAGCGTCGAGCATGCGCCGGTGGTCGCCGCCGTCTCGGCGCTGAAGCGCGCGCCGGGAGGGCGGCAGGACCGGCTGCTGCGGTACCGCGACCCCGACGGCTGGCACGACGTGACCGGCCGGGACCTCAACGAGGCCTTCCGCGACCTCGTCGGAGACGACTACAGCGTCAAGGACCTGCGCACCTGGGCGGCCACGGTCATCGCGGCGCTCACCCTGGCGGCCTACCCGGACCCGCCACCGACCGAGCGGGAACGTGCGCGCCGGGTGCGGGAGGCCTGTGCCGCCGTCGCTGAGCAGCTCGGCAACACCCCGGCCGTCGCGCGGCGGTCCTACATCGACCCGGCCGTCCTCGACGCCCACGAGCGTGGTCGGACGATCCGCCCGTCGCTGCGCCGCACCCTGGGGGCGCGGGACCGCGCCCGGCTCGCCCGGGGCGAGGTCGAGGGCATCGGCAACCAGGTGGCCGTCGAGCGGGCGGTGTTGCGCCTGCTCGACCGCACGCGTCGCTGAGCGCGCCGGCCGGTACGCCGTCCGCCTCAGTCGCGGTTCCGGGCGCAGCCCTCGCTGTCGACGGCCATGGCCGGTTCGTCGGCGGGCCCGCGGTCCGCCTCGGCCCGCCGGCGCCGTACGGCCCACACGATGAGCGCCACGACGACGACCACGGCGACGACCGCAGCCGCGCCGCCGCCCAGCCACGTCGTCACCTGCTGGTAGGACATGCCGGCAAGGTAGCCGGCGACGACGTTGGCGATGCCCCAGGCGACCCCGCCGACCGCGTTCCACGCCAGGAAGCGGCGGTACGGCATCCGCGACATCCCGGCGAGCGCGGGCATCACCGCACGGAAGAAGGCCGTCCACCGGCCGAGGAAGACCGCCGAGCCACCGCGGCGGCGGAGGAAGTCCTGAGCCTGGTCCAGCCGACGGCGGCGCTTGTCCAGGAACGAGAGCTCGAGGACCTTGCCTCCGTAGAGCCGTCCGACCTCGTACCCGACACTGTCGCCGACGATGGCGGCGAGGACGACGACCACGGCGACCCACACGACGGAGGTGTGCCCCAGGCTCGCCGTGACTCCGCCGAGGATGGCGGCCGTCTCACCGGGCAGGACGAACCCCACGAAGAGCGCGTCCTCGGCGAACACGAGCGCGGCGACGACGACATAGACCAGCCACGCGGGCTGGTCGAGCACCTGCAGGAGAAGGGCATCCATCGTGTCGCCAGTCTGCCCTACCGGGGCCCGACGAACCTGAGGGTGGGCTGGGACCCCGCTGTGTCGCCACGGCGACGGGCCCGGTCGGGCGGCCGGGCCGCCGCCGGGTCAGTCGACCTGGCGGGCCGCACCGCGGTCGGCGGACAGGGCCAGCGCCGCATAGGCGCGCAACGCCGCCGAGACCGGACGGTCGCGCCCGACCGGGGCCCAGCCCTCCTCGTCGCGGATCTTGCGTCGCAGCGCGAGGGTCTCGTCGTCGACCTTGAGCTCCATCGACCGGCGCGGGATGTCGATGGCGATGAGGTCGCCGTCCTCGACGAGCCCGATGAGGCCACCGGACGCCGCCTCCGGCGAGACGTGACCGATCGACAGTCCCGAGGTGCCGCCGGAGAACCGGCCGTCGGTGACCAGGGCACAGGCCTGTCCCAGCCCTCGGCCCTTGAGGAAGCTCGTCGGGTAGAGCATCTCCTGCATCCCGGGGCCACCCTTGGGACCCTCGTACCGGATGACGACCACGTCGCCCGGGACGATCCGGCCACCGAGGATGGCGTCGACCGCGGCCTCCTGGCTCTCGGACACCCGCGCCGGACCCTCGAAGGTCAGGCTGTCGGCGGCGACGCCGGCGGTCTTGACGATTGCCCCGTCGGGGGCGAGGTTTCCGCGCAGGACGGCGAGGCCGCCGTCCTGCGTGTAGGGCGTCGCGACCGCCCGGATGCAGCCGTCGACCGGGTCCGTGTCGGGGCTCTCCCACGTCGCCGTGGAGGAGAACGCCTCGGTGGTGCGGACCCCGCCGGGGGCCGCAGCGTAGAGCGCGTGGGCCCGCTCGGACGCCGTCCCGGAGCGGATGTCCCACTCGGCGAGCCAGCTGTCGACGTCGGGCGAGTGGACGGTGTGCACGCGGGTGTCGACCAGGCCGGCGCGATGCAGCTCGCCGAGGATCGCCGGTATGCCGCCCGCCCGGTGCACGTCCTCCATGTGGTAGTCCGAGCTCGGCGAGACCTTGCAGATGCACGGGGTGCTGCGGCTCAGTGCGTCGATGTCGTCGAGGTCGAAGTCGACCTCCCCCTCGCGGGCGGCGGCCAGCAGGTGCAGGACGGTGTTGGTCGAGCCACCCATGGCGATGTCGAGCCGCATCGCGTTGGTGAACGCCTCCTTGGTCGCGATGTTGCGGGGCAGCACCGCGTCGTCGTCCTCGCCGTAGTAGCGGCGGCACAGGTCGACGACGACCTTGCCGGCGTCGGTGAACAGGGCCCGCCGGGCCTCGGCCGTCGCCAGGGTGGACCCGTTGCCCGGCAGCGAGAGCCCCAGCGCCTCGGTGAGGCAGTTCATCGAGTTGGCGGTGAACATGCCCGAGCAGGATCCGCAGGTCGGGCAGGCGGAGCGCTCGACGTCGGCGAGCTCGGCGTCGGAGACCGACGGGTCCGCCGACATCGTCATCGCGGTGATGAGGTCGAGACCGGGCCGGGCCACCCCGTCGGTGACGACGGCCTTGCCCGCCTCCATCGGCCCGCCACTGACGAAGACCGTCGGGATGTTGAGGCGCAGTGCGGCCAGCAGCATCCCGGGGGTGATCTTGTCGCAGTTGCTGATGCACACGAGGGCGTCCGCCCGGTGGGCGTTGACCATGTACTCGACCGAGTCGGCGATGAGCTCGCGGCTCGGCAGGCTGTAGAGCATGCCGCCGTGGCCCATGGCGATGCCGTCGTCGACGGCGATGGTGTTGAACTCGCGGCCCACGCCCCCGGCGTCGGCGATGGCGTCCGCGACGAGCCTGCCCATGTCGCGCAGGTGGACGTGCCCCGGCACGAACTGCGTGAAGCTGTTGGCGACGGCGACGATCGGCTTGCCGAAGTCGTCGTCCGTCATGCCGGTCGCCCGCCACAGGGCACGTGCCCCCGCCATGTTGCGACCGTGGGTGGATGTGCGTGAGCGCAGTGACGGCATACCTGGGTCTCCCGGTCTCCCGACCATGTCGTTGCGAGGCGACGGCCCGTGCGGGCCCGAGCATCCAGTATGCCGGACGCTGGTGAGGGTGGGCTTACCGTCTCGCCGTCCGTACCGCTGGGACCGACGTCAGGACAGGGCGCTGCTGCCCGAGTCGAGCGACGACCCGTTGGTCCCGATGAACGACCAGCGGTAGTCGAGGTAGCCGAGGTCCAGCCGCAGGACCCCGGCCTTGTTGGCGATCCGCGCCTGGCTGCCGGAGGACACGGTCGTGAACGAGTAGGTCGGCGACCCACCGGTCCCGACGACGAACTCCCGGACGCCGCTCTTGGGCGCGAACCGCTCGTAGTCGTGGTCGTGCCCGTTGAGGACGATTCCCTGGCGACCCGCCAGGGCGTTCCACAAGGCGGCCATCGACGTGTTGTCGCCGTGCTTGCCCGAGGAGTACCGCGGCTTGTGCCAGATCGCCAGGACCCGGTCGGACGGGTGGGCCGCCAGGTCGCTCTTGAGCCAGGTGACCTGGCTCGTCAGCGAGATCTCGGAGTCGAGGGAGTAGCCACGCCAACCGCAGCCGATGTCGAAGGCGTAGGTGGCCGGCTTGCCGAAGTAGCCGAAGTAGGCGGCCGCACCAGCGGTGCGGTAGTCGTGGTTGCCCGGGGTCGGCTTGGCGATGCCCGACAGCGAGGTCCACACCGTCGCGCCGATCCCCGACGTGATCTGGGCCAGCGTGCCGTCCGGGTAGGCGATGTCGCCGAGCAGCAGGGCCAGGTCGGCATGCTGGGCGACGGCCACCGAACCCGTCCTGCCGATGTCGGTGGCGGTGCCGTCGAAGTCACCGGCGGCCACGGCGGTCGTCGTGCACGAGACCACGGGAACGGGGTGCAGGCGCGCCGCCGGGGGATGGATGGTCTGCACGGTCGGTACCTCACCGGAGGACGTCGGCACGAGTCCGGCCAGGGCCAGCGACGCCGTGGCAAGAGCGATCACGGCACGGCGCAAGGGGCACTCCTCGGGTAGGGCGGGCTTCGGACGACCGGCACGGACCAGCGGGCGTCAGGGACGCTCCGGGCATCGTCGTACGAATCCGCCCCCCGGGCAACCCGTGTCCGCGGTTCCCCCCCCGACCCGGACCGCCGCTCAGCGCGCGGTCCCGTCCGGATAGGCCTCGGTCTCGGTCGCCTTGGCCGAGAGCCACACCCGCACGCCCGGCTCCAGCCGGAGGTCGGCCACGGCGTCGGGCGTGACGTCGACGAGCACCGGCGGCTCGGCGTCGACGACCACGCGGACCCGGTCGGCCAGCAGCTCCAGGGTCGCCACCGACCCGCTCCACACGTTGCGGGTGCTCGTGTGCTCGGGTCGCTCGGAGTGGACCGTGACGGCCGACGGCCGGAGCGTGACGAGGACGCGCTGGGTGCCGTCGACCGGCTCGGCCGGCCGCACCACGAGGCTCCCGCCGCCGTCGACGGCCACCGTCGCCGTCGCGGGGTCGAGCCGGCCGGCATACAGGTTGAGGCCGACGAGCCGGGCGACGTAGTCCGTGCGGGGACGGCGCGCGACCTCGGCAGGGGTCCCCTGCTGGACCACCCGGCCGCCCTCGACGATGAGCAGGCGGTCCGCCATGACCATCGCCTCGAGCGGGTCGTGGGTGACGAGCACGACCGGGCCGTCGAACGCCGCGAGGTGCCGGCGCAGCTCGGTCCGTACCTCCACCCGGGTCCGCGCGTCGAGTGCCGCCGTCGGCTCGTCGAGGAGGAGGAGCCGCGGACGGGTGGCCAGCGCCCGGGCCAGGGCGACCCGCTGGGCCTGACCGCCCGAGATCTCCTGCGGGCGGCGGGCGGCGAGGTGGCCGAGATCGAGGCGGTCGAGCCACTCCCTCGCTGCCTCTCGGGCCCCATGCCGCGAGGCCCCGGCCGCGCGCGGGCCGAACCCGACGTTGTCGAGGACGCTGAGGTGCGGGAACAGCCGGTAGCTCTGGAACACCACCCCGACGGCCCGGTCCTCCGCCGGGACGAGGACCCCCGCGGCGACGTCGTCGAGCACCCGGCCGCCGAGCACGACCGACCCCCCGGACAGCGGGGCGAGACCGGCCAGCGCGCGCAGGGCCGTCGACTTGCCGGCTCCGTTGGGCCCGAGCATGCCGAGCACCTCCCCAGGCGCCACGTCGAGGTCGAGGTCGAGCCGGAACGCGCCGCGCTCCACCCAGCCGTGGGCGCGCAGGGCGGCCCCGCGCCGGTCGGCGTCCTGGGGAGGCCGTTCCTCTCGCGCCACCGGGCGCGCGGCCCGCGCACCGGTCACGACCGCGCACCGCCCGGGAACCACCGTCCGCGTAGCCCGGCAAGCACGGCGACCGAGACGACCAGCAGGACGAGCGACAAGGCGATGGCGGCGTCCGGGTCGGACTCCATCGCGAGGTACACCGCCAGCGGCATCGTCTGGGTCCGGCCGGGCACGTTGCCGGCGAAGGTGATCGTCGCGCCGAACTCGCCCAGCGCGCGGGCCCACGACAGCACCGCTCCGGCCAGCAGCGACGGCCCGACGAGCGGCAGGCTCACCCGGCGGAACACCAGCAGCCGCGACGCGCCGAGCGTCGCCGCGGCCTCCTCGATCCCCTCGTCGGCCGCGCGGAACGCGCCCTCCACGGTGAGCACGAGGAACGGCATGGCGACGAAGGTCTCGGCCATCACCACGCCCGTCGTGGTGAACGGCAGGGTCAGCCCGAACCACGCGTCGAGCCACCGGCCGACCAGCCCGTTACGGCCGAAGGCCAGCAGCAGCGCGACCCCGCCGACGACGGGTGGCAGGACCAGCGGCAGGGTGACCACGGCTCGCAACAGCGGGACGAACCGGCCGGTCGACCGGGCGAGCAGCCAGGCGAGCGGCACCCCGAGCACCAGCGAGAGGACCGCCGCGCTCGTCGCGCACACCAGCGAGAGTCGCAAGGCGTCGAGCACGGCGCCGCCGTGCAGCAGCCCGGCCAGCCCGCGCCACGGTGCCCGCACGAGCAGGGCGAGCAGCGGGACGAGCAGGAAGGCCGCCCCGAGCAGGGCCGGCAGCCGCAGCGACCAGGCGATGGGCCGCCCCGTCCGGTCCGCCGGCACGGCACCGCGGGCCACCCGCCGCTTCCCCGGCCTGGGCCGGGTGGGTGGGTCGTCGACGAGCGGGGGTGCCGGCACCGGTGGCTACGGCTTCGCGAACCCGGAGTCGGCCAGCACCGTCGCGCCCGCCTCGGAGAGGACGTATGCCGCGAAGGCGTCGCCGAGCGCCTTGTGGGGCGCGCTGTTGAGGACGGCGATGGGATAGTCGGTCGAGGCGTTGACATCGACCGGGATCTCGATGCCGGTCACCCGGTCGCCTGCCGCCCGCACGTCGGTGACGTAGACGACCCCGGCGTCGACCTCGCCGAGCATCACCTTGGTCAGGACGGCCTTGACGTCGGCCTCCTGGGTTGCCGCCTTGACGCGCAGCCCGGCCTTGGCGAACACCGTGGCCGCGACGACGCCGCAGGGGACGGCCGGCTGGCAGACGGCGACCTTGACCGACGGCGCGGCGAGGTCGGCGAGGCTGCTGACCTGTCCGGGGTTGCCGGGCGGGACGGCGATCTCCATCGTGTTCGCGGCGAACGGCGTGGGCGACGAGGCGGCGCCGGCCCTGACGACCTGGTCCATGTTCGCGGTGCTGGCGGAGGCGAAGACGTCCGCGGGCGCACCCTGGATGATGGAGGTGGCCAGGCCCGAGCTGGGCCCGAAGCTGAAGACGATCCTGGTCCCGGGGTGGGTCTTCTCGAACTGGCTCCCCAAGGTGGTGAAGGCCCCCTGGAGGGACGCCGCCGCGAAGACGGTCGCCGTTCCCGTCAGGGTCCCGCTGCGCGCTGCCGCGGACCCGCCCGGGCCGCCGCCCGAGGACCCGCAGCCGGCGAGGGTGCCGGCGGCCAGCACGGCGGACAGGGTGAACGGCAGGACCCGCAGGGCGAACGGCAGGACCATCCGGTGCGCACGCCGGGGCCGCCCAGGCCTCCCGGTCGGCAGAACGGACATGGCGGGACCTTTCGGGCGGGGCGCTAGGACTGGGCCGGGAGCTCGACGACGACGTTGGTCGACTTGACCGCGGCGATCGCGAGGACGCCCGGCTCGAGCCCCAGGTCGTCGGCTGCCTCGCGGCTCATCAACGAGACCACCCGGTGCGGGCCGGACTGGATCTCGACCTGGGCCATCACGGTGTCGCGGACCACCCGGGTGACCAGGCCGACGAAGCGGTTGCGGGCCGACTCGCAGACCACCGGACGCGGAGCCGGCCGGCCGGCCTCGCGCGCCAGCTCCTCGGCGAAGGCCGCGAGCCGCGGGCCCTCGACGACGCGCTTGCCGGAGGCGTCGGTCGTGGTGGCGAGCCGCCCGGCGTCGGCCCAGCGGCGCACGGTGTCGTCGCTCACCCCGAGCAGCTGGGCTGCATCCCGCATCCGGAAGACGGCCATGGCGCATCCTAACCGCAGATGCGGTGTCACCTGTCCATAACCTCCGCATCTGCACCTAGTGCCGGGACGCCGCCGCCCCAGCGGAGCGCCGACGCCGGCTGCGCCGTGGGCAGGGCTAGCGTGGGTCCGTGCACCGGACCCGGACCCGTCTGGCGGGGGCGACCCTGCTCGGGGCCGTGAGCGGGGTGCTCGTGCCCGTACCGGCTGACGCGGCGGCGGCGATGAGCGTGCTGATCGGCTGGGTCGTCGGCGCGCTCGCCTTCTCGGTGCCCCTGCTGGTCCACCTGTTCCGGCAGGACGTCGACGCGACCCGCACGCGCGTCGAGGGGACCGATGCCAACCGCAGCGAGACCGACATCGTCGTCGTCCTCGCCAGCCTGGCCAGCCTCGCCGCGGTCGTTCTCATGCTCGCCGGCGGAGGCCGCAAGACCTCCGGGACGGGGAGCATCGAGGCCCTGGTCGCCCTGCTCGCGGTGGCGTCGTCGTGGCTGAGCATCCACACGATCTACACGCTGCGGTACGCCCGGCACTGGTTCAACGCCCAGCCGGGCAGCGTCGACTTCAACAGCGACACCGACCCGCGGTTCTCCGACTTCGCCTACCTCGCCTTCACCCTGGGGATGACCTACCAGGTGTCCGACACCGCCTTGCGCACGCCCGAGATCCGCGCTCTCGTCCTGCGGCACACCCTGCTGTCGTACCTGTTCGGGACCGTCATCGTCGCCGCGACGATCAACCTCGTCGTCGGCCTCGCCGCCTGACCCGCCCCGTGCCGCCACCCCCGGCACGTCCCTCCCGGAAGGAGCCGCCATGACCGGCGCACCCCACCCCCCAGCCGCCGCGGCCGCCACCGACACCGCGGGCCACGAGCAGGTCGTCTTCTGCTCGGACCGCGCGACCGGGCTGCGGGCGATCATCGCGCTGCACAGCACCGCCCTCGGCCCGGGCCTGGGCGGCACCCGGTTCCATCCGTACCCGACACACGACGCGGCGCTAGCCGACGTGCTGCGGCTGTCCCGGGCGATGTCGTACAAGAACGCCCTCGCCGGTCTCGGGCACGGCGGCGGGAAGGCCGTCATCATCGGCGACCCCCACCGCGACAAGACGCCCGACCTGCTGCGCGCCTACGGACGCTTCGTCGAGTCGCTCGGCGGCCGTTACGTGACGGCGTGCGACGTCGGCACCTATGTCGCCGACATGGACGTGGTGGCCGAGACCACCCGCTGGGCGACCGGCCGCTCGCAGGACCGCGGGGGCGCCGGCGACTCCTCCGTGCTCACGGCATACGGGCTGTTCCAGGGCATGCGGGCCTGCGCCGAGCACCGGTGGGGCGCGCCGACGCTGCGCGGGCGCCGGGTCGGCATCGCCGGTGTCGGCAAGGTCGGGCGGCTGCTCGCCGACCATCTGCTGCAGGACGGGGCAGAGGTCGTCGTCACGGACGTCGACGGCCGCGCCCTGGCCCGGTTGACCGAGACTCGTCCGCAGGTCGAGGTGGTGCCCGACGCCCGGGCCCTGGTCCGTGCCCACCTCGACGTCTACTCCCCGTGCGCGATGGGCGGTGCCCTCGACGACGAGACCGTCGAGGCGCTGACGGCCGGCGTCGTGTGCGGCGGAGCCAACAACCAGCTGATGACCGACGGGCCGGGCGGGACGGCCGACCGGCTCCTGGCCCGGGGCATCACCTACGCTCCGGACTTCCTGGTCAACGCCGGCGGGGTCATCCAGGTCAGCGACGAGCTGAACGGCTTCGACCTGGACCGGGCCCGGGCGGGCGCGGCCGCGATCTACGAGCACACCCTCGAGGTGCTCCGGACGGCCCAGGCCGACGGGGTCAGCCCCGCGGTGGCGGCCGACGCGATCGCCGAGCGGCGGATGGCCGGCGGCCTCGGGCACCTCTGGCTGCCCGGGGAGGCGCCGACAGGAGCCGGGACGCCGCCGCAGCGTGGCCGGTAGGGTGCCGCATCCCCGTGGCGCTGCGGCGCGCCGCGGCGCCGCATGCTCAGCGCAGGGTCAGGCCGAGGAGCCGGGCGTCAGCTCGCGCAGCCCCGGGACCACCTGCTCGGCGAACGCCCGCAGGAACCGTTCCTGGTCCGGCCCGGGGGCATGGAAGACCAGGTGGTCGAAGCCGAGGTCGGTGTACTCCTTGACAGCGGCGACGACCTCGGCGGGGTCGGACGCGACGATCCAGCGCTGCGCGACCTGCTCGATCGGCAGCTCGTCGGCGGCCCGCTCCATGGCCATCGGGGAGTGCAGGGAGTTCTTCTGCTCCGGCGTCAGGGACAGCGGCGCCCAGAACCGGGTGTTCTCGAGCGCAAGGTCCGGGTCGGGGTCGAAGGACAGCTTGATCTCGATCATCCGGTCGATGTCGGACGCGTTGCGTCCGGCCTTCTCGAGGCCTTCGGCCACCGCTGGGAGGAGCTTGTCCGCGTACAGCTCCGGTCCCTTGCCCGAGGTGCAGATGAACCCGTCACCGGCCCGGCCGGCATAGCGCGCCACCATCGGGCCGCCGGCAGCCACGTAGATCGGCACCGGGGTCTGCGGCCGGTCGTAGATCGCCGCGTCGTCGGTCTGGAAGTACTCGCCCTCGAAGCTGACCCGGCCCTCGGTCCACAGCGCCCGGATGAGGTCGACGGCCTCACGCAGCCGGGCGAACCGCTCCTTGAACTCCGGCCACTCCCCCGGGATCGCGCCCACGGCGATCTCGTTGAGCGCCTCGCCGGTGCCGACCCCCAGCATGACCCGGCCGGGGGCCAGACAGGCAAGGGTGGCGAACTCCTGCGCGACGACGGCCGGGTTGTAGCGGAACGTCGGGGTCATGACCGAGGTTCCGAGCACGACCCGCTCGGTGCGGGCCGCGACATGCGCGAGCCAGACGACCGCATTCGGGGCATGGCCACCCGCGAGCCGCCAGGGCTGGAAGTGGTCCGAGACCGTCACCGAGTCCAGGCCCAGCTCCTCGGCGAGCAGGGCGTATGCCGCCAGCTCCCCGGGCCCGAACTGCTCAGCCGACGCCTTGTAGCCGATCCGCACGGGACCTCCTCGGTGGTGCTCACGGACCCCTCCGGCCGCCCGGCCGGGTCTTCCACCCTACGTCCCGCCTGCGGGGCGCCGTCCAGAACAACGAGTCCTGTGCGCCGAAGCAGGCGGACTGTTGTAGCGTTGACCCCACGACACACACACGATTCCCGGGACCGCTCCGCGCCGTGGGATGACTCCGTTGGGGCCATCCGCAAGCGATGCCGCCCCGGCAGACGCACGAGGGGGTCACGCCATGGGGCGCGGCCGAGCCAAAGCCAAGCAGACCAAGGTCGCTCGCGAGCTGAAGTACTACAGCCCGGACACCGACCTCGGCGCGCTTGAGCGGGAACTCCACAGCGACACCCCAAGCACGGGTCGGGCGACCGACGAGCGCGAGGGGAACGAGGACGACGACTACGAACGGTGGGCATCCGGGCAGCGCTGAGCGCCCGGCCCTTCGTGCATCTCATCGTGAGCCGCGACCGCCGATCATCGGTGGACGCGGCTGTTGGTGACGCCACGGCAGCTGGTGACGCCACGGCAGCTGGTGACGCCATGGCAGCTGCCGGCGCCTCGCCTCCCCCGGACCCGCCACCGGCCGGGACCGAGGTGAGATGCTGCGACGATGAGCGACGCGCAGACGGCGGAGGCCACCCGGCGCCTCGGGGTCGAGACGACCGGCATCGAGATCATCGACGAGGCCCAGCGCACCGCCTCGCCCCGTGACCTGTTCTGGCCGTGGTTCGCGGCCAACGTGTCGGTATTCGGGATCTCGTACGCCGCCTTCATCCTCTCGTTCGGCATCTCGTTCTGGCAGTCCGTCCTGGTGGCCGTCGTCGGGATCGTCGTGTCGTTCCTCCTGTGCGGCGTCATCGCCATCGCCGGCAAGCGGGGCTCGGCACCGACGATGATCCTGTCCCGGGCGGCGTTCGGGGTGAACGGCCAGAGACTGCCCGGCGTCATCTCGTGGCTCACCTCGATCGGCTGGGAGACCTTCCTCGCCATCCTGGCGACCCTGGCGACGGCGACGATCTTCACCCGGCTCGGCTGGGGCGGTGGCACCCGGACCAAGATCGGTGCAACGGTCGTCGTGGCGCTGCTCATCGTGCTCGCCTCGGTCGCGGGCTACCACATCATCATGCGAATGCAGTCGTGGCTGACCTGGATCACCGGGGCGGTCACCGTGGCCTACATCCTGCTGACGGTCAAGGACATCCACTGGGCGGCCGTCGCCGCCGTCCCGTCTGGCTCGGCGCAGTCGCTCATCGGGGCGCTGGTCATGGTGATGACGGGGTTCGGGCTGGGCTGGATCAACATCGCCGCCGACTGGTCCCGCTACCAGCGCCGGAGCGCGTCCGGCGGCTCGATCGTCTTCTGGAACACCTTCGGCGGGGCGCTGGCCCCGGTGCTCCTCGTCCTGTACGGCCTCGCCCTCGCCGGGTCGGACAAGGCCCTCATGACCGGCATCTCGAGCGACCCGATCGGCACCCTGGCCACCCTGCTGCCGACGTGGTTCCTCGTCCCGTTCCTCGTCGCGGCGATCCTCGCGCTGGTGAGCGGCGCCGTGCTGGGCATCTACTCCTCCGGCCTGACCCTGCTCTCGCTCGGGGTGCGCATCCCCCGGCCCACGGCGGCCCTGGTCGACGGGGTCATCCTCACCGCCGGCACGATCTGGGTCGTCTTCTTCGCCGAGAACTTCCTCAACCCGTTCCAGTCCTTCCTCATCACCCTCGGTGTGCCGCTGGCGGCGTGGGCGGGAGTGATGATGGCCGACATCGCCCTGCGCCGGCGTGACTACGACTGGGGCCCGAGCCTCGAGGGCGAGGACGCCCTGTTCGACGCCCGCGGCCGGTACGGCTCGGTCGACTGGATCTCGGTGGGGACCGTGGTCGTCGCGTCGTTCCTCGGGTGGGGGCTGGTCATCAACACCTTCTCCGACGCGTCCTGGAACAACTGGCAGGGCTACCTGCTCGGCCCGCTGGGGCTGGGCGGCAAGGACGGCACCTGGGCGTACGCCAACCTCGGGGTGCTGCTGGCCCTCGCCCTGTCCTTCCTCGTCACCGTCGTGCTCCGGGCCGGGACGGTGCGCCGCCAGGAGGCCCGGTGACCGGGGCGGACCCCCCGGGCTGGCTCGTCGTCGTCGACCCCCAGCGGATCTTCGCCGACCCGGCCAGCCCCTGGGGCTCGCCGATGTGGCCGGACGTCGTCGAGCCCATCCGCCGGCTGGCCGCGGCGTACGGCGACCGGGTCGTGGTCACCCGCTTCGTCGCCGACCCGGGGCTGGGCGGCTCCTGGGTGCCCTACTACGAGAGGTGGGGCTTCGCCCTGGTCCCCGGCACCGACCCGCTGTATGCCGTGGTGCCGGAGCTCGCCGGGATCGGTGGGCGCCGGGTGACCGCGCCGACCTTCGGCAAGTGGGAGCCGCTGCGGGAGGTGACCGGACCGACACCGACGATCACGCTGACCGGGGTGTCGACCGACTGCTGCGTCATCGCCACCGCTCTCCCGGCGGCCGATGCCGGGGCCACCGTCCGGGTGGCGGCGGACGCCTGCGCCGGCTCCACCGTGGAGAACCACGAGCGGGCACTCGCGGCGCTGGAGCTGTTCGCGCCCCAGATCAGGGTCATCTAGTGTCGCGCGTCCGAGTCGCGGTGACGGGTGGTGTGGGGAAGCATCTCGTCGGCGGTCTTGGTCCCGGTGAAGGGGTGGCAGCGCTCGTGCCGGCCGTCGATGAAGGCACCGATCGCGGTGCTGAGCTCGTGGACTGAGTCGAAGGACCCGCGCCGCCGGTGGATCAGCCGGGGACGCGTGAAGCGCCCCAAGTTCTGTGCCGTCTCATACGGGCTGCGGCTCGGGGTTGACCTGGGCGCTTCGGTGGTGGGTTGTCGTGGGTGCGGTGCCCGGGGGTGTCTTAGCCCGTGCGGGGCGGTGGCGGGTCGTGGTCTCGGCGGCGGTGGTAGGAGCCGGGGCGTAGGTCCCAGGACACGTCGGTGGGGGTGACGGTGGCGGTGAGCCGGTCGCGGTGCACGATGGTGTGGTGGCGCCCGCAGAGCAGGGCGGCGTTGCCGAGCGTTGTGGGTCCGCCGTCGGCCCAGTGGACGATGTGGTGGGCGTCGCACCAGTGAGCGGGGATGTCGCAGCCGGGGAACGTGCAGGCGGCGTCGCGGACCCACAGGGCGCGGTTCTGCGCGGGGCTGAAGAGCCGCACCGGGCGGGCGACGTCGAGGATCTCGGCGCTGGAGCCGAGGACGGCCGGGATCACCTCGGCGTCGCAGGCCAGCCGCCGGACGGTCTCCGGCGCGAGGAGGTCGCCGTGCCGCGACGGTCCGACGGTCCTCGCGGCGCCGAGGCGGGCGGTCAGCTCCGCGAGGGACATGGTCAGGAACAGGGTCGCCTTGGCGGAGGTACCCGGCCGGTTCCCGGCAGCGACGGCGCGGCGGCATACCTGCACCAGGGCCTGGCCGCGGCGTTGGGCGGGCCACCGTGGGTCGTGCTGCCCGTCGGGTCCGGGCGCGGGACGGGAGAGCGGGCCGAGGGCGGCCTCGACGACCGCCTTGCCCTCGGTGTCCACCGTGAACCGGTAGCTGAAGATGCCCTCGCCCTCGGCGCTGGCCGCCGACAGCTCGACGTGCCTGGCCGCCAGGTCCTGCTCCCGCTGCAGCTCGCCGGCGGCCCCGTACCGCGCCACGAGGGCGGCCCGGAGCCGGCGCACCCCGGCCGGGCCCTCCGCAGCGCCCATCGCGAGCATGCCGTCGATGACCGGCTCATCGGCCCCGTCGGCCAGCCGAGGACGGATCTTGCGGTACTCATCGACCACGCACACCCCGGTCGGCACCGAGACCCGCGCGCCGAGCACGGCCTCGCGCACCCGGACGTGCTCCGGCCGGGCCAGCTCCTCGGCCGCTCGCGCCACCACCGCCGCCCCGCCGGCGGCCAGCGACCGCGCATGGCCCCGGACCCACTGCCGGGTCGACCCGCACTGGGACGCGGCGACCTCGCCGCGGGCGACGGCCTCGGCGGTGACCGCCACCCGCGCCGCCTCACCGCAGGCCACCAGCGTGTCGAGGACCGACAGCAGCTCGCCCAGCTCGGCACCGGCACCCTGCCACAGCACGCCGCCGATATCGCTCAGAGCCGAGACGGCGACAGCGACCACCGCCCGACGCTCCCGCAGCGTCCGCGTCGCCCCCCAGCCCTCCGTCATACCCACCACGCTAGACGGGCCCACCGACAACGCCTTCCCGCCCAGATCCGTTGTGACACACCCCCGGCGATCCGCCACCGGTGGCGCCCCCGAGGCTGGTGACGCGGCTCGGGGGAGTCCCGGCGACGCCGGCCCGGAGCCATCCCGGCGACGCGGACCCGGAGCCCTCCGGCGACGCGGGGCCGCGCAGTCCCCGGGGCACGCACCGGCCGGCCTAGGGTCGCGCGCCTGAGTCTCGTCGACCGGTGGGGTTGGGCAGGCTCTCGCCGGCCGCCTTGGTCCGGGCCGAGGGGGGGCAGCGGTCGTTCCAGCCCTCGATGACGGCGCGGACCGCGGCGAGGAGCCCGGGGAGTCAGGCGGGGTGCTCGCCGACCAGCTGCACCGAGCCGCCCTCGACGCCCTTGGCACCGCGTACCACGTCGTGGCCCGGCTCGAGCACCGCGTCCTGGGCGGCCCGCACCTCGCCGAGCACCCAGGCGGAGATGCCCCGGCCGGCCAGATGGGTGACGGCCGGGTCGACGCTGCCGGCGGGCAGGACGGCGACGAAGCCGACGCCCATGTTGAGGGTGCGCTCGAGGTCCGCGGCCGGCACCCGGCCCAGGTCGCCGATCGTCGTGAAGACGGCGGGCGGGGTCCAGGTCGCGCGGTCGAGGCGCGCGTGCAGGTGCGGCGGCAGGACGCGGGCGAGGTTCGCGGCGAGCCCGCCGCCGGTGACGTGGCTGAGCGCGTGCAGCCCCGAGTCGACGGCGCCGCCGAGCTCGGCGATGAGGTCGAGCAGGTCGGCGCTGTAGACCCGGGTCGGGGTGAGCAGCTCCTCGCCCAGGCTGCGGCCGAACTCGGGGACGTCCCGGTCGAGGGCCCAGCCGGCGGCACCGACGACGCGCCGGACGAGGGAGTAGCCGTTGGAGTGCAGGCCGCTGGAGGCGAGGGCGAGGACGATGTCGCCGGGCTGAACCCGCCGCGGCCCGAGCACGGCGGCGTGCTCGACCACGCCCGTGGCCGCGCCTGCGATGTCGTACTCGTCGGGCGCCAGGAGGCCCGGGTGCTCGGCGGTCTCGCCGCCGATCAGGGCGACCCGGGCCCGGGCGCAGGCGCCCGCGATGCCGGACACGATGGCGGCGATCCGCTCGGGGACCACCTTGCCGGTCGCGATGTAGTCGGTCATGAACAGCGGCTCGGCGCCACAGACGACGATGTCGTCGACGACCATCCCGACGAGGTCGGCGCCGATGGTGTCGTGCCGGTCCATGGCCTGGGCGATGGCGACCTTGGTGCCCACGCCGTCGGTGCTCGTCGCGAGCACCGGACGCCGCATGGTGGCGAGCCGGGACGCGTCGAACATCCCGGCGAACCCGCCGAGACCGCCGATGACCTCGGGCCGGGTCGCCCGGCGCACGCTGGCCTTCATCGCCTCGACGGCCCGGTCCCCGGCCTCGACGTCGACCCCGGCCGCGGCATACGTCATGGGCTGCTCGGTCACGGTGACCAGGGTATGCGGCGCGGCGCGGCGCCGCGTCCCACGTCTCGCTCCGGGTGGGCAGGCAGCCACGCCGGGCCGGCCGGAGGCCTCAGCCCACGCTGACGTCGATCGTGTGCCAGCCCGTGGCGCCTCGCGGGAACGGGTCGGTGACCACGACGGTCTGCAGGTCGCCCAGGCCGTCGGTGGCACGGACGACGAGGCGGTGGTTGCCGGGGGTGGCCTGCCAGGGCAGGTACCACTGGCGCCAGTAGTCGATGCCCGCGTCCGGGCCGAGCGTGGCGCGCTGCCAGGGTCCGTCGTCCACCCGCACCTGCACCTGCGTGATGCCGCGCCCCTGGGCCCAGGCCACCCCACCGATGTGCGTGCCACCCGGCCGAAGGCTGGCGCCCTGGCGGGGGGTGTCGATGCGCGACTCGGTGAGGCAGGGGGCCACGGTCGCCCAGCCGCGCTGGGTCCAGTAGGCCCGCCGCGCGGCATACGTCGTCACGCTCATCCGCGCCAGCCACTTCGTCGCACCGACGAACCCGTACAGCCCCGGTGTCACCAGCCGCACCGGGAAGCCGTGCTCGGCCGGCAGCGGCGCCCCGTCCATCCCCACGGCCAGCAGCGCCCCGCGGTCGTCGGTGAGCGCCTGGATCGGGGTCGAGATCGTCATGCCGTCGACCGACGTGCTCAGCACCTGGTCGGCGCTCGGGTGGACCCCGGCCCGGGCGAGGATGTCCGCGGTGCGCACGCCGAGCCACCGCGCCGAGCCGACGAGGTCGCCGCCGACCTCGTTGGACACGCACAGCATGGTGATGTCCTGCTCGACCATCGGCATCCCGAGCACGTCGGCCAGCGTGAGGGTCATCGGGTGCTCGACCTCCCCGTCGACCGTCAGGGACCAGTCGCCGGAGCTCACCCGCGGCACGACGAGCGCGGTGTCGACCCGGTAGAAGTCGGCGACCGGCGTCCGGAACGGTGAGATCCCCGCGATGGTCCCCTCCAGCCCCGGCGGCAGCGGGGGCAGCGGCGCGGCCGGCGCGGGCAGGGCGACCTGCGCCGGCGAGGAGCGGCGGATGAGCGCCTGACCGACAGCGGCACCGGCGACCGCGGCCAAGCCCGCTCCGGACGCCACGGCCAGCACGGTGCGCCGGGCGGCCGGCGGCCGCCGCGCCCCCGGCGCACCACCCCCGCCGGCGTCCGCGGCGACGGCGTCCGCGGCTCCGCCGGCGGCGGTGCCACCGCCCGCACGCCCGTCGAGACGGTCGAGCAGGCCGGCCAGCGCGTTGAGGACCCCGAGTCCCAGCACGCCCGTGACCAGCCCGGGAAGGAGGGCTGCGGCACCCGCGCCCGGTCGGCTGAGCGCGGCCGCGGCGGCGAGGGCGGCAAGCCCGACGAGGGCGACCAGCCCGAGGGCCCGCCGGCGCCGGGCCAGCAGCCCCGTCGCGCCGGCCAGCAGCAGGGTCACGACGGACACCGTGCTGACCAGGACGGTCTTGTCCGCCGTGCCGAACCACGCGACGGCCCACTCCTTGACCGGGGTGGGGGTCGCGTCGATGACGACGGACCCGACGGCGGTGACCGGCGAGGCCGCGGGGTCGACGAGAGCGGCGACGAGATGGCCGATCCCGGCGCCCGCGGCGGCCGCGAGCGCCCCGCTCGCGGCATACGGCCAGCGTGCGTCCCGCCCGCCCCCGGGGGCCGCGGCGGCCCGGTCAGTCGTGTCCGCGCTCATCCGCCCATTGTCAGGGTCGTGAGGTGCTCGACCCCCCACCGTCGACGTACGGTAAGGATCGTGTCATCTCCGCGCCGCAGTCCCAGCTTCCTCCGGTTCATCGTCACCGGAGGCGTGCTGGGCTTCGTCCTCGGCGGCGTGGTCGCGATGTCGGGCTGGCTCGAGGGCCGCAGCAGCAGCTACCCGGCCGGGTACACCTACAGCCAGACCCAGGCGGTCGGATACCTCGGCCTGCTCGGGGCCCTGCTGTTCGGGCTGGCGGCAGCGGTGCTCGCCGTGCTGCTCGATCGGCGGAACTGACCGGTGCGAAGAACGGGGTCCGAGATCGCTGTGGGAGACTGGCCCTCGTGCCACGCGGTGACGGACACCTGACCCACGACCTGCTGCCCGGGGAGAAGGGCCCGCAGGATGCCTGCGGGGTCTTCGGCGTCTGGGCGCCCGGGGAGGACGTCGCCAAGCTCGCCTACTACGGGTTGTACGCGCTGCAGCATCGCGGTCAGGAGTCGGCCGGCATCGCGGCCTCCGACGGGCACCGCCTGCTGGTCTTCAAGGACATGGGCCTGGTCTCCCAGGTGTTCGACGAGCGCTCCCTCGCCCTGCTCACCGGCCACCTCGCCATCGGCCACTGCCGCTACTCCACGACGGGCGGCTCGACGTGGGAGAACGCCCAGCCGACCCTCGGCGGGCACGACGGGGGCACGGTCGCCCTCGCCCACAACGGCAACCTCATCAACTCCGCCGAGCTGCGCGACCTGGTCGCCGACCTGCGTGCCGAGGACGGCTACCGTGGCGAGCTGGCCCGCGGCAACACCACCGACACGGCACTGGTCACCGCCCTGCTGTCCGAGAACCCCGACCGCTCGCTGGAGAGCGCGGCCCTCGACGTGCTGCCGCGGCTGCGGGGCGCGTTCAGCTTCGTCTTCATGGACGAGCACACGCTGTATGCCGCCCGGGACCCGCACGGCATCCGGCCCCTGGTCATCGGCCGGCTCGAGCGCGGCTGGGTCGTGGCGTCCGAGACCGCCGGCCTCGACATCGTCGGCGCGTCGTTCATCCGCGAGGTCGAGCCGGGCGAGCTCGTGGCCATCGACGAGGACGGGCTGCGCTCGCAGCGCTTCGCCCCGGCCACCCCGAGGGGATGCGTCTTCGAGTACGTCTACCTCGCCCGCCCCGACACGACCATCAGCGGCCGGGTCGTCCACGAGTCGAGGGTGGAGATGGGCCGGACGCTGGCCCGCGAGCACCCCGTCGACGCCGACCTGGTCATCCCCACCCCCGAGTCGGGGACACCCGCCGCCATCGGCTACGCCCAGGAGTCCGGGGTCCCGTACGGCCAGGGACTGGTCAAGAACGCGTACGTCGGCCGGACCTTCATCCAGCCCTCGCAGACGATCCGCCAGCTGGGCATCCGGCTCAAGCTCAACCCGCTGCGGGAGGTGATCCGCGGCCGACGGCTCATCGTCGTCGACGACTCGATCGTCCGCGGCAACACCCAGCGGGCGCTGGTCCGGATGCTGCGCGAGGCCGGGGCCGCCGAGGTGCACGTGCGGATCTCGTCGCCGCCGGTGCGCTGGCCGTGCTTCTACGGCATCGACTTCGCCACCCGGGCCGAGCTCATCGCCACCGGCATCGGCGTGGAGGAGGTCTGCAACTCGATCGGCGCAGACTCCCTCGGCTACATCTCGGAGGCCGGGATGATCGCCGCCACGGCGCAGGACGCCGGCGCGCTCTGCACGGCGTGCTTCACCGGGACGTACCCCATCGAGCTGCCCGCCGACGACCGCGCACTCGGCAAGGGGGTGCTCGAGCTCCAGCTCCCGGTCGACCTCGGCGACACCGACACCCCGACCGTCGCCTCGCGCCCCGGTCCGCCGGGTCACCCGCGCCCGCCCGTCGTCGACGTGGACGGGGTGGCCACCGCGGCTGCCGGGGGCGCGGCGGACGCCCTGCTCCGCCCCTGACGGGCCGCCCCGGTCAGCCCGGCCCGTCCTCCTGCACCACCGGCAGGTAGGCCGTCAGGTCGGCCCGGGTGCCGCTCACCCGCAGCCGGCCGCTCCCCGCCTCGTCGGCCCAGCGCGTGCGCCCCGTGGCGAGGGCGAGCCAGGTCGCCGGGTCCGTCTCGACGACGTTGGGCGGCGTCCCCCGTGTGTGCCGCGGACCCGCGACGCACTGCGCCGCGGCGTACGGCGGGACCCGGACCTCCACGCTGCGTCCCGGGGCGCGCGCCGCCAGCTCCTCGACGGTGTAGCGGACGGCCGCCGCCACCGTCTCCCGGTCGGCGGCTCCGGGGTCGGTGAGCCAGCGCTCGACGGCCGACCGGCCGGCCTGCTCGGAGATCCTGCGGCGCGGCGGCATAGCCCGATGGTGCCACGCCGGTGGCCGGCCCCGTGACGACGGCCCGGTACCCTGCGGACGTGGCAGGTGAGCCGCGGCTCGTGGCCGACGAGCGGGCCGGGTGGGTCGTCGTCGTCGACGGCTTCGCCCAGTCACACGTCGACCTCGCGGACCCCGAGGACCTCGCCTTCGAGTACGTGGCGCACTTCGCCACCGTCCTCGGCGCGCTCACCCGGGGACGCCTCGCCGTGACCCATGTCGGCGGCGCCGGGATGACGTTGGCCCGGTGGGTGCAGCACGTGCGGCCCGGGTCCCCCCAGCTGGTCCTCGAGCCCGACACCGTGCTGACCGACCTGGTCCGCCGTGAGCTGCCCCTCCCGCGGGGCCACCGGATCCGGGTGCGGCCCGTCGACGGCCGCACGGGCGTCGCTGCTCTGCGGGACGGCTCCGCCGACGTCATCGTCCTCGACGCGTACGCCGGGGGCCGGGTCCCCCCGGAGCTCGGCACCGTCGAGTTCCTCACCGACTGCGCGCGGGTGCTCGCGCCGGACGGCCTCCTGCTCGCCAACCTCGCCGACGAGCCGGGACTGAGGTATGCCGCCCGCGTCGCGGCCGGCGCCCGCGCGGCGCTCGGGCACGCGGCATACCTCGCGACGAGCGAGGTCATCAAGGGCCGCCGCTTCGGCAACGGAGTCCTGGTCGCTGCCCGCCGGCCCGTCGACGAGGACGAGCTGCGGCGCCACGCGGCCCGTTCGGCCTTCCCGACCGGTGTCCTCGGCGACGCCGAGCTGCGCCGCAAGGTGCCGGGCGCGCACCCGCTGACCGACGCCGACCCGGTGCCCTCGCCGGTGCCGCCGGTCTCGGCGGCCCGCGGCGGGGGCTGGCGCGTCCGGTGAGGTCGGTGCCCCGGGCCAGGCGGGGGACCTCAGCCCTGGTCGACCTTGCGGACGTAGAAGACGAGGGCACCGTCGACCTCGCCGGAGTCGACCAGCTCGTTGCCCGTCGACTCGGCCCAGGCCGGGATGTCGCTTAGCGCGCCCCGGTCGGTGGCCATGACCTTGAGCACCTGGCCTGGCTCCATCCGACGGATCGCCCTGGTGGCGGCCATGACCGGCATCGGGCACATGAGCTCACGGGCGTCGACGAGCACGTCCTCGGTGATCTGCTGCATCGCGTGGTCCTCTCAGATGAACATCGTCACGTGTGACTTGCGGGCGTGCGCCATGAACGCGGCCGCCCCGCCGAACTCGACGCCGTCGATGAAGTCGTCCTGGCCGTAGCCGAAGACGTCGACCGTCATCTGACAGGCGATGAGCCGGACCTCCATCTCCCGTGCCGTGTCGAGCAGCTGCCTGACCGTCGAGACGTTGTGCGCGGCGAACCGGGAGCGCATCATCCGCGATGCGACGCCGACCATCCCCGGCATCCCGGTGACGACGTCGGGCAGCGGGATGGGCATCGGCATGGCCGGGTTGCCCACCGGGTCGATCTTGAGCCGGCGCTCGAAGTCCTTGTGGATGACGTTGAGGCCGTAGAACGTGAAGAAGATGGCGACGTCCATGCCGACGGCGGCGGCGGCGTTGCCGAGGATGAGGGGCGGATAGGCCCAGTCGAGCGTTCCCTTGGAGGCCACCAGGGCCGCACGGCGCATGCCCGGGTCCTTGGTGAACGCCGAGGACAGCTCCTCCTTGACGATCCGGCGGACGTCCTCCTCGGTGACCGGCTCGGCCGGCACGTCGGGGAGCGACGCCCGCGCTGCGTCGACGTCAGACGACATGGGCAAGCACCTCCTGCAGGACGGTCTGCCGCGCACGGCACACGGCAGCGGTGGTCTCGGCCCGGTCCGCCCAGAAGGCGGCGACGGGCCCGAGGATGGACAGGTCGTGGCGGTGCCGCTCGCCCCAGCGGTCGGCCTCGGCGGCCACCCAGTCCAGGGCCGCGACGGCGTCCTGCTCGAGCATCGAGGCGAGGACGAAGGCGCGCTCCCCGACCCGCAGGCCGAGGCCCTGCTGCCGGGCGGCCCGGGCGAGGTCGCTGCGGGAGAGCACCAGCCCGCTGCGCACCGGCGTGAGCAGGGCCTGGGCCAGGGCCCGGGCGCCGTCGACCTCCTCGGGCAGGCCAGGTGCCTCGCGCAGGTGGAGCGGGATGGTGTCCGGCGACGGCACCGTCGCGGTCTCGGCGACCAGTGCCTCGACGAGCAGGGCGGCCCAGTCGGCGTAGAAGCAGGACCCGGCGCCGGCGACGGCGTGCGCGAACGCCGGCACCCAGCTCAGCAGGTGCTCCCACAGCAGCACCGAGCGCGCGCGGCGCCGCAGCACCGCCCGGGCCTGGTCGGTCTCGGCCGCCTCGGCGTCGACGAGCGCGGCATACAGGCCGAGCAGGGCGGCGAGGTGGTCCGGCTCGGCCGGCGGGACGTGTCCCACGGCGCGCCAGAACCCGGCCACCCGGTCGGCGGCCTCCCCGCCGAGCATCCCCTCCGGTCCCAGGTAGACCGCCGCGTACGGGACGACGCTCAGGCCCAGGACGTGGGTGTACTCCGCGGGCCCCGGCAGGGCATCCAGGTCGAGGGCCGCGCCGACCCGGGCATGGGTCGGATGCGGGCGCTCGGACAGCACCCCCAGTGCGAGCAGCAGCTCGCGGCCGGCCCCGGCGCTCGCCCCCCGGTCGGCGCGCACCCCGGTCATGCCTCACCGTCCACCGGCAGGGCGAAGACCTCGGGCGCGGGCTTGAGCGGGCGCATGAGCCAGTAGGGGCGGCGGGTCCCGTCGGGCGACACCGACCGCGCGTCGCGGGTCCTGGCCAGCCACTCCCGGTAGATGGCCCGGGACCTGTCGGTGTCGACGCTGATGTCACCGTAGGCGTCGCCCGGCTCCGCCTTCGTGACGCGCACCGCCTGATGCCAGCAGTGCATCCCCGAGACCG
The DNA here is from genome assembly GCA_963763315.1 of uncultured Actinomycetota bacterium. GTDB lineage: Bacteria > Actinomycetota > Actinomycetes > Actinomycetales > Dermatophilaceae > CAVSJJ01. The sequence continues at coordinate 626,199 of CAVXOC010000002.1, read as the reverse complement.
GGTCCGGGTGCACCGGGAAGGTCATGTTCTGGTGCACGCCGACATCGGTCCACCAGATCCGCGCGGTGTCGGGGTCGCTCGACTCGTACGGGCCCACCCCGTGGACGCGGGACATCGTCCAGGTCGAGCCGTCGCGGGACAGGTCGACCGTGGCGGCCGTCTGGCCGCCGTTGCGCGCCGGCTGCTCCTTCGGCCGCCAGCGGCCCATGTGGTGGCTGCACGCGACGACGCCCGGCCGGATGCCCTCGGTCACCCACGCCTTGACGACGAAGTAGCCGATGTCGGTGCTCACCCGGACGAGGTCCCCGCCGCTGACCCCGAGGGGCGCGGCGTCCCGCGGGTGCAGCCACAGCGGGTTGGTCTGGGCCAGCTCGTTGAGCCACTTGGCGTTGGCGCCCCGGGTGTGGATCTGGGTGGGCAGCCGGAAGGTCGAGATGAGCACCTTCTGGTCGGGCGCCATGGCTGTCGGGTGCACGTGGCTGTGGATGTACGTCGGGACGGCGTACTCCGGCCAGCCCCAGTCGGCGAGCGTCGAGGAGTAGAACTCGAGCAGGCCGCTCGGTGTCGGGAAGCCACGCCGCACCTCTCCGTCGATGTCGACCCCGACCGGGTTGCGGCCCTGCGCGTCGGGTACCGGGGCGCCGGTCGGGGCGAGGTTGACCGCCGCCGGTCTCGGCGCCGGCGAGTAGACCCGGCCGAGGTCGGTCGTCACGGCCCCCTCGAGAGCCCCCTCCTCGACGGCCTCCTCGTAGACCGGGCCGACATGGCTGCTCACCTCGAAGGCCCCGTAGCGGCGCATGTAGGAGAGCGGGTCGAGGCCCTCGGCGGCGGCCGCCTCGGGCAGCCCGGGGACGGAGTTCTCGAAGATCCACCGGTAGTACTCGTCGACGGAGAGCTTCTCGCCGGGCCGTTCGAGGGACTCGTAGAACCGGCGGATGCCGAGCGAGCCGTCGGGGTCGATCCGCCAGGACAGCTCCATCCAGAACTCGTTCTCCTCCCACACCTCCCCCGGGTTGACCTGCCGGGTGTCGTCGACCGGCTGGCCGAGCCGCTCGCGGGCGGTCCGCAGCACCGGCTGGCGGAAGCCGATCCACTGCCCGTCGTACTGCTCGTAGGAGTGCAGGTCGTGGCGTTCCGAGCCCAGGCCCATGGGCAGCACGTAGTCGGCGAGGTATGCCGTCTCGTTCCAGGTGGGGGTCAGCGCGACATGCAGCTTGACCAGGTCGCGGTCGCGCAGCACCTCGGACCACACCATGCCGTCGGGGTTGGTCCACACCGGGTTGTAGACCCGGGTGAAGTAGACGTCGAGGGCGCCGCGGCCCTCCTGCAGCATGTGCGGGAGGAGGAAGGAGAGCTCGTTCATCGCGAGGGGGAACTCCAGCGGCCAGGTGAGGTCGTTCCACACGGGCGGGTGACCGGGCACGTGCATCGGCCGCGGGACGAACTTGTTCCAGGCGTTGAGGTGGGTGCCGCCCGGTGAGGCGACGGCGCCGAGCAGGGCGTTGAGCAGGAACAGGGTGCGGGAGACCTGCCAGCCGCCGAGGTTGCCGGCCGCCGCCGAGCGCCAGTTGTGCGTCGAGAGGGCGGTGCCGGCGCCCGCGATGACCTCGGTGATCTGCGCGATGACGCCGGCCTCGACCCCGGACTCGGCCGCGGCGAGCTCCATGGTGTAGCCGGCATACAGGCCCGCGAGGATCTCCTCGAAGGCCGCGAAGGTCTCCGGCGCCTGCGGGTGGACCGCGCGCAGGTACTCCTTCCAGTTCCACCACCGGCGGACGAAGTCGCGGTTGTAGCGCCGCGTCGCGATGAGGTTGTTGGCCACGGCGAGCATGATCGCGGCCTCGGAGCCCGGGTAGGGCGAGAGCCAGTGGTCGGCGTGGGTGGCGGTGTTCGACAGGCGGGTGTCGAGGACGATGAGCTTGGCGCCGTTCGCCTTGGCCTCGATGATCCGCTGCGCGTGCGGGTTGAAGTAGTGGCCGGTCTCGAGGTGGCTCGAGATGAGGACGATGACCCGGGCGTTGGCGTGGTCCGGGCTCGGCCGGTCGATACCGGTCCAGTAGTGGTAGCCCGAGCGTGCGCCGCTGGAGCAGACGTTGGTGTGCGAGTTGTGGCCGTCGACCCCCCAGGAGGCCATCACGCGCTCGGTGAAGCCGTCCTCGCCGGGCCGGCCGACGTGGTACATCACGGAGTTCGGCCGTCCCTGCGTCAGCGCGGCCCGGATCCGCGCCGCGATGTCGTCGAGAGCGGTGTCCCAGTCGACCTCCTCCCACCGCCCCTCGCCCCGCTCGCCCGCACGGCGCATCGGCTGCAGGATGCGGTCGGGGTCGGTGATCTGGTTGAGCGTGGCCGGCCCCTTCGCGCAGTTCCGGCCGCGCGAGCCGGGATGCTCGGGGTTGCCCTCGAACCTGCGGACCTGGAGGGTCTCGCGGTCGACGTAGGCGAGCAACCCGCAGGCGGACTCGCAGTTGAAGCACGTCGTCGGAACGAGCATCGAGCGGTGCTCGACCCGCTCGGGCCAGGCGCGCGAGTCCAGCTCGACCCAGTCGTCCCACCGCTCCTTGGGCGGGAAGGCGGCGAGGTGGATCCGGCTGGGTCCCGGGTAGAAGGTCTCTCCCCGGGCGGTCGTCTCGGCCCGGGCGGCGCTGACCCGCTCGCCGAGCCCGGTGAGCGACGGGCGGTCGCTGGTGCTCATCTGCACTCCCTTCAGGCCAGGGGGACGGCCTGGCCGGCCTGGACATAGGCGTGCTCGTGGGCGAGCAGCCCGACCAGCGCGACGAGGCCGAGCCACGCGGAGCCGGGCACGGTGAGCGGGGCGAGCAGGGCGGGGGCGACGAGGACGACACCGGACCAGAAGAACCCGGCATACCGGCCGCGGGTCATCGCGTGGGCGGCCAGCCTCGCGTGAGCGGTGGGGTGGGCGACGCTCACCTCGCCCCCGACGAGCAGGAGGTGGACCCCCGCCGCGACGGCGACCGTCCAGGCGAGCGGGCCGACCGCGCCGGGCGACCAGGCGACGGCGAACGGGATCAGCGCGGCCGCGCCGGCCAGGACCGCCTGGACGACGAGGTGCGGCGCCAGCAGCGGGCTCTGCCACAGGTCGCGGGCGGTGGCCTGGGCGAAGAGGTATGCCGTGTAGACGGCGGTCCCGACCGCCAGCGGCAGGCCGGGGACGGCGACAGCCGTCCGCAGCCAGGGCGCCCCGACGAGGCCGGCGAGCAGGTGCAGCCCGAGCATCGCGGCATACAGGCTGAGGATGACCCCGCCCCGGACGAGCCAGGACCGCCACTGGGGGCGGGTGAGGATGTAGATGAACCGCCGCGGATGCTCGAGGTCCCAGATGAGCACGGCCGCCGTGGCGGCGAGGAGCACGGCCGAGACGACCGGAGCCGTCCACACCCAGAGGGGGTCGCCGGCGCCGACCCGGCCGAGCAGCACCAGGAGAAGCGCTACGAGATAGGCGCCCGCGCCGATCCCCTTGGTCCAGGTGTACAGGCTGACGCGCCAGTCCCACGGCGCCCGGTGGGCGATGTCGTAGCTGAGGACGGCGGCAGCGCTGGAGTTGTGGCCGGTCGGGTGCCCGGGATCGACGAGGTGGACCCCACGGGGCTTCTCGGCCCAGGCGTACCCGTCGCCGTCCGGGGCGCTGGCGGCGAGCGGGTCGAGGGTGTGCTGGCTGGCGCCCCGGTAGAACAGCTTGGGCCGGGTGCCCTTCTCCGGGCGCCGGACCGCCACGGGCGTCCGGTTGATGACCTGGGCGACGCCGCTGCCGGGGTCGTCGGCGTCGCCGACCATGATCGCGCCGGTCGGGCAGACGACGACGCAGGCCGGCTCGAGCCCCACGTCGAGGCGGTGGGCGCAGAAGTTGCACTTCTCGGCGCAGTGGTCCTCGGGGTTGATGAAGATGGCGTCGTAGGGGCAGGCGGCCATGCACGCCTTGCACCCGATGCAGGAGCCCTTGTCGAAGTCGACGATCCCGTCGGCCCGGAGGTGCATCGCGGCGGTGGGGCAGGCCGCGACGCAGGGCGCGTCCTCGCACTGGTTGCACCGGGTGACCTGGAAGGCGCGCCGCGCCTGGGGAAAGGTCCCCACGTCGACGCTCTTGACATACGTCCTCGTCACACCGACGGGGACGTCGTTCTCCGACTTGCACGCCGTCGTGCAGGCGTGGCACCCGATGCACCTGGTCTGGTCGATGATCTTGACCATCCGGCCCGGGGCGGCGCCGCCGCCCGGGGCGGCCGGGGCGCCCGGGTCGGCCGCGGGACGCACCGACGGCAGGGGCAGGCGGGTAGCGGTCACGCGGGGGCCTCCATCAGCTCACGTGGGCGTCGGCGCCGGGCTCGGCACGGGTGTCGGCGGTGACCTCGAGGCTCGCGCAGACGATCGCGCAGAGCTGCTCGATGGCCGGCTCGATGATCCGGTAGACGACGGTGCGGCCCTCGGGCCGGCGGCCGACGATGCCGCCCATCGCGAGCCGGCCGAGATGCTGGGAGGCGTTCGCGACGCTGACCTCGGCGGCCTCGGCGATCTCGCCGACCGTGGCCTCCCCGGCCTGGTGCAGCTCGCCGAGGATCCGCAGCCGCGTCGGGTCGCCGAGCAGCGCGAAGCGCCGGGCCACGTCGCCCAGCGCCGACCTCGGCACACCTACCATGACGGCACCATATGTGATGAAATTCACTCGTTCAATTGATTGATTGAAGATTTCTTGGTCCCCGACCTCGCCGACGGCGGGTCGCCGGCTGCGCCACCGGTCCCCGACCCGGCCGGCGCGGCGGTCCCGACCCGGCCGGCGCCGCTCGGGCGGCCCGGACGAGGCAAGGAGCACAGCATGGACATCGAGGTATTCGTCACCCCGGGGCTCGGGGACAACACCTTCGTCGTGGTCTCCGGCGACGAAGCCGCGGTGGTCGACCCGCAGCGCGACGCCTGGCGGTTCCTGCCGGCCGCGCAGCAGCGCGGGGCGCGGGTCCGGGCCGTCCTCGAGACCCACGTCCACAACGACTACGTGTCCGGCGCCCACGAGGTCCGCGACCTCACCGGCGCCGAGCTCGTGCTACCGGCGGACGGCGGCTACGAGTTCGCCCACCGAGGGGCCCGCGAGGGGGAGGAGGTCCGGGTGGGCGACCTGAGACTCGTCGCCATGGCCACCCCGGGCCACACGTTCGAGCACATCGCGTGGCTCGTCTACGAGGGCGACGCCGAGGTCCCCGTCGCGGTGTTCAGCGGCGGGTCCCTCCTGGTGGGCAGCACCGGCCGTACCGACCTGCTCGGCCCCGACCACACCCCGGCCCTCACCGCGGCCCAGTACGCGACCGTGCAGCGGTTCGCCGGCCTGCCCGACACGACCCGGCTCCTGCCGACCCATGGCGCCGGCAGCTTCTGCGTCTCGGCGATGCCGTCCACGGCGCGGACGAGCACGCTGGGGGACGAGCGCCGGAACAACGACCTGCTTCTCGCCCGCGACGTCGGCGAGTTCGCCGCGGAGCTGGGCGGCGAGCTCATGGCGTACCCGGCGTACTACGCGAGGATGGCGCCGATCAACCGGGCCGGCGCGCCCGTGCTGCGCCGGGTTCCCGCTGTCCCGGCCCTCGAGGCCGCCGCCTTCCGTTCCGCCGTGGAGGCCGGCGTCCGGGTGGTCGACGCCCGAGACCGCGATGCCTTCGCGGAGAGCCACCTACCCGGCGCCCTCAACATCGAGCTCAACTCGGGGTTCGGCAGCTATGTCGGCTGGATGCTGCCCTTCGACTCGCCCATCCTGCTCGTCCTGCCCGACCCGGTCGAGGAGTCGGCAGCCGAGGCGAGCACGCAGCTGCTCCGGATCGGGTGGCGGACGCCGCGCGGTGTGCTGGCCGGCGGGATGCAGGCCTGGTCGTCGGCCGGTGGCCAGACCCGGTCCTACCCGACCGCCGGCCCGGAGGACCTCTGCGAGGCGATCGACGCGGGCCGGGCCCACCGCGTCCTCGACGTCCGCCAGGAGCTCGAGTGGGGCTGGGGCACCCTGGCCGGAAGCCAGACCATCTTCGTCGCCGACCTCCCGGGCCGGATCGACGAGGTGGCGGCCGGACCCTCCGGTGAGCCGGTGTGGGTCCTCTGCTCCAACGGCCACCGGGCCGCCATCGCCGCCAGCCTCCTCGACGCGTCGGGTATCCCGGTTACCCTCGTAGGGTCCGGCGGTGTCGGTGAGGTGCGCCAGCGATGTGGTGCCGCCCTCGCCGGTCAGAGAGGCTGAGCGACCGGTGTCCTTCTGGCAGAGCGTCACGGGCAGGCGGGCCGGCTGGTCCGAGGAGGGGGTCGATCCCGACTACCGGTTCTCCCTGGCCAACGAGCGGACCTTCCTCGCCTGGATCCGTACCGCGCTGGCCCTGCTCGCCGGTGCGGTCGCCCTCAAGCAGCTCGTCCCCTCGTTCGCGATCACCGGCCTGCGCACCGGCCTGAGCGTCGTGCTGGCCGGTCTTGGCCTCGCCATCTCCGTCAACGCCTACCGCCACTGGGCAGGGGTGGAGTCGGCGATGCGCCGCCAGGAGACCCTGCCCACCTCGATGCTCATGCCCTGGGTCTCCGGGCTGCTCGCCGTGGCGGCGGTCGCCGTCGTGGTCGTCGTTCTCACCGGCTCCCTGTGAGCCGCGACGACGGTGCGGGGTCCACCCCGCCCCCTGCGGGCGCGGCGGACGGCCCGCTCGACCCCGGCGCCGCGGACGGGCCGCTCGACCCGGGGCTGCAGTCGGAGCGCACCGGGCTGGCCTGGGCACGCACGTCGCTCGCCACGGCCGCCAACGCCGCCCTCGTGGCCCGGTCCGGCATCATCGACCACGTCCCAGCGCTCACCGTCGCCGGCGTCGGTCTGGCCCTCGTGGCGGCGGCCGTCGGGCTCATCGGGTGGGGGCGCCATCGCCAGATCGTCACCGACCTGCTGGGCGGCCGGCACCCCGCCGAGAGCCGGGTGCTACGGGTCCCCGCCCTCGGCGCGGTCGCCGCGGCCGTCATCGTGTTCGTCGCCGTCCTGCCCTGACCAGCCTCCCCCCCGCCCCCCCGCCACACCTTTTCCGCCCCATCCCGGAAACCGCAGGTTCGCCGGGGTCGTCCACCCCGGCGAACCTCGGGTTTCCCAGGTGGAGCGAGCGATCGGACCCGTCCTGGCTCCCGGCCTGCCGACGGTCAGCCGACGTGGACCCGGGCGTTGCGGAACATCCGCAGCCACGGGCTCGGCGCGGCGGGCTCCGCCGGAGTCCAGGACAGCTGCACGTTGCGCTGCACCCGCTCGGGGTGCGGCATCATGGCCGTGAAGCGGCCGTCGGGTGTCGTCACGGCGGTCAGCCCGCCCGGGCTGCCGTTGGGGTTCGCCGGGTATGTCGTCGCCGGCGCGCCGTGGTGGTCGACGAAGCGGGCCGCCCGGGCCACCGCACCCGCGTCGCCCTGGGCGGAGAAGTCGGCCAGCCCCTCCCCGTGCGAGACGGCGATCGGCATCCGGCTGCCGGCCATCCCGGCCATGAAGATCGACGGCGAGTCGAGGACCTCGACGAGGCTGAGCCGCGCCTCGAACTGCTCGGAACGGTTGCGGGTGAACCGGGGCCACGCCCGCGCACCCGGGATGAGCCCGGCCAGCGCCGCGAACATCTGGGCCCCGTTGCAGATGCCCAGCCCGAAGGTGTCCTCCCGGTGGAAGAACTCGCTGAACGCATCGGCCAGCCGGGGGTTGAACAGCACCGAGCGCGCCCAGCCCTCACCGGCACCCAGCGTGTCACCGTAGGAGAACCCGCCGCACGCCACCACCCCCACCACGTCGGCGAGCTCGGCCCGGCCGGCCTGCAGGTCGGTCATGTGCACGTCGTAGGTGTCGAAACCGGCCCGGTCGAACGCGAAGGCCGTCTCGACGTGGGAGTTGACCCCCTGCTCGCGCAGGATCGCGACCCTGGGCCGCACCCCCGTCGAGATGTAGGGGGCGGCGACGTCCTCTTCCGGGTCGAAGGACGGGGACACCTCGAGCCCCGGGTCGTCCTCGGCCCCGACCGCGGCGTGCTCCTGGTCGGCGCACTCGGGGTTGTCGCGCAGCGCCGCGACCCGCCAGGACACCTCGTCCCAGGCCTGGGCCAGATCACGCACCCGCTCTGACAGCAGGACCGCCCCCGCACCCACGACCTCGACCCGCCGCTCGCGGGTCGGCTGCCCGACGAGGTGGGCGAGCTCGCCCAGGCCGTATGCCGCGAACGTCGCCAGGGCCTCGTCGACCCGCGCACTCGCCACCTGCACCACGATGCCGAGCTCCTCGGCGAACAGGGCCCGGGGGATGGCCGCGGCGTCCTGCGGGCCGTCCGCCAGCATCGGCGAGAGGTCGAGGTCGACGCCGCAGCCGCCGGCGAAGGCCATCTCGCACACGGCGGCCCACAGGCCACCGTCCGACCGGTCGTGGTAGGCGAGCAGCGTTCCGCGAGAACGCAGCTCGTTGACGGCGTCGACGAGCGCCACGAGCCGCGCGGGGTCGTCGAGATCGGGGACGTCGCCGCCGAACTGGCCGCTGACCTGTGCGAGGATGGACCCGCCCAGCCGGCCCCGGCCGGCTGCGAGGTCGACGAGGAGGAGCCGGCTGTCGCCGCCGTGCAGCTGGGGGGTGAGGGTCCCCCGCACGTCGGGCAGGGTCGCGAACGCCGACACGACGAGGCTGACCGGCGAGGTCACCTGCCGCGTCTCGCCCGCCTCACCGGTCCACCGCGTCCGCATGGACAGCGAGTCCTTGCCGACCGGGACGCTCACCCCGATGGCTGGGCACAGCCCCATCGCGACGGCCGCCACGGTGTCGTGCAGCGCGGCGTCCTCGCCAGGCTCCCCGGCAGCGGCCATCCAGTTGCACGACAGCTTGACGCCGGGCAGCGAGACGGGCGCGGCCAGCAGGTTGGTGATGGCCTCTGCGACGGCCATCCGTCCCGAGGCGGGCGGGTCGACGCACGCCAGCGGCATCCGCTCCCCCGAGGCCATGGCCTCGCCCGCGAAGCCGAGGTGGTCGGCCAGCGTCACCGCGACGTCGGCCACCGGCACCTGCCACGGGCCCACGAGCTGGTCGCGATGCGACAGGCCGCCCACCGTCCGGTCGCCGATCGTCACGAGGAACCGCTTGCTCGCCACGCTCGGGTGCCGCAGCACGGCATACGCCGCCTCGCGCAGCGACACCTGCGACAGGTCGACGTCCGGCTCGGCCCAGGCCACCCTCGCCACATCCCGGGTCATCCTGGGCGGCTTGCCGAACAGCACGTCCATCGGCATGTCGATGGCACGCTCCTCCCCCGGCACCTCCTGGGGTCCGTCGGCGAGGACGAGGCGCCCGTCGCCGCGGGCGGTGCCGACCATGGCGTACGGGCACCGCTCGCGGTCGGCGAGCGCGGCGAAGGACCCGAGCGACTCAGGAGCCAGGGCGAGGACGTAGCGCTCCTGGCTCTCGTTGCACCACGCCTCCTTCGGAGCCAGGCCCGACTCCTCGACGGGCACCGCCGAGAGGTCGAAGCGGGCACCGAGCCCGGCGCCGTCGACGAGCTCGGGGAAGGCGTTGGAGAGACCGCCCGCCCCGACGTCGTGGATGGCGAGCACGGGGTTGTCCGGGCCGAGCGCCCAGCAGTGGTTGATGACCTCCTGGGCCCGGCGCTCGATCTCGGGGTTGCCCCGCTGGACCGAGTCGAAGTCGAGGTCCGCGGCGTTGGCGCCGGCGGCCAGGGACGAGGCGGCGCCACCGCCCATCCCGATCCGCATGCCGGGGCCGCCGAGCTGGACGAGGAGGGTGCCCGGGGGAAAGGCGACCTTCTCGGTCTGCTCGGCACCGATGGTGCCCAGACCGCCGGCGCTCATGATCGGCTTGTGGTACCCGCGCCGCACGCCGGCGACGGTCTGCTCGAACACCCGGAAGAACCCCCCGAGACCCGGCCGGCCGAACTCGTTGTTGAAGGCGGCGGCCCCGACCGGCCCCTCGACCATGATGTCGAGGGGGGAGGCGATGTGACCCGGCGCGCCGTAGGGGTCCCGCTCCCACGGCTCGTCAGTGCCGGGCAGATGCAGGTTGGACACGGCGAACCCGGTGAGCCCGGCCTTGGGCTGCGAGCCGCGGCCGGTCGCGCCCTCGTCGCGGATCTCGCCCCCGGCCCCCGTCGCGGCCCCGGGAAACGGCGAGATGGCGGTCGGGTGGTTGTGCGTCTCGACCTTCATCAGGACATGGACCTCGCCGGTGCGGGCGGCATACCGGGCCGGCCCGCCGCCACCCTCGGGCAGCCAGCGGCGCACCGTGCCGCCACGCATGACCGAGGCGTTGTCCCGGTACGCGAGGATGGTGCCGGCGCCGGCGACCTGCTCGGTGTAGCGGATCATCCCGAAGAGCGAGCGCTCCTGCGTCGCGCCGTCGACCACGAAGTCGGCGTTGAAGATCTTGTGCCGGCAGTGCTCGGAGTTGGCCTGCGCGAACATCATCAGCTCGACATCGGTGGGGTTGCGGTCCATCGCGGTGAACGCCTCGACGAGGTAGTCGATCTCGTCCTCGGACAGGGCCAGCCCGTATGCCGTGTTCGCCGTCACCAGCGCGGCCCGACCCTCGGCGAGCAGGTCGACGCGCACCATCGGCTCGGGCGTGCGCTGCTCGAACAGGGCGGCGGCGGCCGCGCGGCTCGTCAGGGCCGACTCGGTCATCCGGTCGTGCAGCAGCCCCGCGCAGGCGGCCCACTGCGCCGCATCGAGAGGTGGTCCCTCGAGGAGGTACTCGGTCACCCGCTCGACCCGCCGGATGTCGACCCCGCAGTTGTGAGCGATGTCGGTGGCCTTGGAGGCCCACGGCGACACGGTGCCCAGGCGGGGCCCGACGACGACCAGCGTGGAGCCGACGCCACCGGTGGGCGCCCGGTACGGCACACCGTAGGTGAGCAGCCTCCGGACCGTGCCGACGGTCGCGGCATCGGGCTCGGCCACGGTCGCGACCCAGTGCACGTAGCGGCCGGACACCGCCGTCAGCTCCGGGACGACGCCCCGCAGACGGGTCAGCAGCCCGCGGGCCCGGAACGGCGAAAGGGCGTTGCCGCCCTCGAGGGTGGTCAGCACCAGGCCGGGCGACGACGCCATGTCAGCGGGGCTCCTCGAGGCGGCTACGGGGTCGGTCACAGGCTACCGGCGGCCCCCGGGGGCGGAGCCGCGGCGCTCACCTGGTGGCTGCCGCCCCGGTCAGTCGGACTTGCCGCGGACGACCACAGCCGTCCCGTAGCAGTGGATCTCGATGATCTGCCCGTTGACCTCGTTGGAGTCGAACCGGACCCCGAGGACCGCGTTGGCGCCGATCCGGCCGGCCGCGTCGACGCACCGGAGCAGGGCCGTGTGCCGCGCCTCGGCGAGGAGCTCGGTCATCTGCGTGACCTCGCCGCGTCCGAGGGCCGAGAAGCCCGCGGTGAAGGCGCGACCGATCCCGAGGCTCGTGGCGTAGACGCCGGAGACGGCACCGATCGTCGTGGCGACCTCGAACTCCGGGAAGTCGAAGGCGGTGGTGACCGGCATCGGGTACCCGGCGGTCTGCCAGGTGGGGTGGTCAGCGCTCATGGCGCCATTGAACCAGCCACCGACCCGCCGGTCCCCCCGCCGCGCCCTGCTCGCCGGTGTCTCGCCAAGGTCTCGCCGACGCAGCCCGTGCGGGCCGCGCCGGGTCGGCGGCTCGGGCCTCGCGGAACGGCTCAGAAGCTCCGGCCGGTGAGCCGCTCGTAGGCCTCGACGTAGCGGGCCCGGGTGGCCGCCACGACGTCGCCGGGCAGCGACGGCGGGGCAGCTCCCGAGGCCCTGTCCCAGCCGCTCGCCGGCGAGGTGAGCCAGTCCCGCACGAACTGCTTGTCGAAGCTCGGCTGCGGGTGGCCCGGCTGCCACTGCTCGGCCGGCCAGAACCGGGAGGAGTCCGGTGTGAGGACCTCGTCGGCGAGCAGCAGCTGTTCCCCGCGCAGCCCGAACTCGACCTTCGTGTCGGCGAGGAGGATGCCCCGCTCGGCGGCGATCTCGTTCCCCCGGGCCAGGATCGCGACGGTGAGCTCGCGGACCCGCGCAGCCAGGTGACCGCCGAGCATGCCCTCGACCACGGCATACGAGATCGGCTCGTCGTGGCGGCCCATCGGCGCCTTGGTGGACGGGGTGAAGATCGGCGCCGGCAGCCGGGAGCCGTCCACGAGGCCGCCCGGCAGCGGTATGCCGCTGACGCTGCCGGTGGCGAGGTACTCGCCCAGCCCCCCACCGGTGAGGTACGCGCGGCCGACGCACTCCACCGGCAGCATGTCGAGGCGCTCGACGAGGACGGCGCGACCGGCCACCTCGGCGGGCACGTCGGTCGAGACGACGTGGTTGGGGACGAGGTCGGCCAGCCGGTCGAACCACCACAGCGACAAGCGGGTCAGCACCTCGCCCTTGTCGGGCACCGGCGGTGACAGCACGAAGTCATAGGCCGAGATCCGGTCCGAGGCGACGAGGAGCAGCCGGTCCGCCGTGGTCTCGCCGGTCGCCGGGTCGATCGGGGCGTACAGGTCGCGCACCTTGCCCGAGTAGATGTGGGCGAACCCGGGGATCGCCGGCGGCAGGGGGATCCTCATGACGCCCATCCTCCCATCGCGGACGCGACCGGCGCGGTCCGGACCCGGTGACGGCCACCCGGTTCGGGCCCTCCGCGGGCTCGACCTAGGCTGGCAGCATGCAGCCGCGGAGCCCTGCCGGAGGACGGCACCCGCGTGGCTAAGGATCCCTGGTCCGTCGCGCTGGCCGTCCGGCGGCGCAGCAGCCGCTGGCCCGGGCGCACCCGGCTGGTCCTGGCGGTCCTGGCGGCCGGTGTGGTGTCCGGGGCCGCCGCCGCCGTCCTCACCCTCTTGTTGCATGCCGTCCAGCACGTCGCTTTCGGCTACCACGACTCCCCCTTCATCGTCGGCGTCGAGACGGCCGCGCCGCTACGGCGCGTCCTCGCGCCCACGATCGGCGCCGGGCTGGCCGGGGTCGTCTGGGCCTGGCTGCGGCGTCGCCGGCTGCCCTCGGTGTCGGACGGAATGGCCGTCCGGCCGGCCCGGATGCCCACCCGGCGAACCCTGCTCGACGCCGTGGTGCAGATGCTGGCCGTCGGGACCGGCACCTCGGTGGGCCGGGAGGGGGCCCCACGCCAGGCCGCCGCCGCGCTGACCTTCCGGGTCGCCTCCGCGCTGGCCCTTCCCGCCCAGACCAGGCGGATGCTCGTGGCCGCCGCCGCCGGTGCGGGGCTGGCGGCGGTCTACAACGTCCCGCTCAGCGGGGCCGTCTACGCCCTGGAGGTCCTGGCGATCGGGCTACGGCGCCGCCACGCGGTCGCCACCCTCACCGTCAGCGCCGTGGCGACCCTGGTGGCGCGACCGGTGGTGACCTCGGCACCGATCTACGCCTACCCGAGCGCCCTCGGGGTGCCGCGGTCGACCTGGGTGTGGGCCGTGGTCGCCATCCCGGCGTGCGCGGTCGTGGGGCGCGGCTTCCGCTGGGCGGCCAGCGGCGCGGCCCGCCGCCAGCCCGAGCCGACCTGGCGCCTGCCCGCCGCCATGGCTGCCGGCGGGTTGGCCCTCGGTGCCTTGTCCGTGTGGTTCCCGGCGCTGCCCGGCAACGGCAAGGGCGTCGTCCAGCTGACGATGATCGGGGCCGGCTCCGCCGGCACCTTCGCGCTCCTCCTCCTGCTCAAGCCGGCGGTCACGGCCCTCAGCATCCGGACCGGGGCTACCGGCGGCCTGCTCACCCCCTCGATGGCGACCGGGGCCGCGCTCGGCGCCGCGGCCGCATACGTCGCGCGCGTGGACGGGACGGGCGCGGCCGTGCCGTCCTTCGCCCTCGTCGCCGCGGTGGGGGTGCTGGCCGCGAGCCAGGACGCCCCGTGGTTCGCGGCCGTGATGGGCTGGGAGCTGACGCATCCGCCCGTCCTCCTGGTGCTGCCGTTGCTCGCCGTCTCCTGGGGCTCGGTCGCGTTGAGCCGCCGAGTCGGCTGGGGCCGCCGGGTCCGAGGGTGGTCGTCCGGTGCGGCGACCCGCGCCCGGTCAGGGCACGGCGATCTCGCCGCGCTCTGCGGCGAGGGCGATGTCCCGACGGTGGTGCGATCCGTCGAGGTCGATCCGAGCGACCGTGGCGTAGACCCGGCGGCGCGCCGCCGCGAGGTCGTCACCGAGGGCGACGACGGACAGGACGCGGCCGCCGGCCGAGGCGAGCGCCCCCTCGGCGTCGAGCGCGGTCCCGGCATGGAGGACGTAGACGAGCGGGTCGTCCCCGAGGTTCTCCAGGCCGAGGATGGGCTCGCCGACCCGGGGGTCGCCGGGGTAGCCGGCGGCGGCGACCACCACGGTGACGGCGTACTGGGGGGACCACCGCAGGGGGGCTGTGTCGGCCAGGCCACCGGTCGCGGCGGCGTGCAGCAGCGTCCCGAGGGGCGTGAGGAGCCGGGCGAGGACGACCTGGGTCTCGGGGTCGCCGAAGCGGGCGTTGAACTCGATGACCCGGGGCCCACGTGAGGTGAGCGCAAGACCGATGTAGAGCACGCCGACGAACGGCGTTCCGCGGAGGTGCATCTCGTCGACGGTCGGCTGGGCGATGCGCTCGACGAGGGTGTCCACCAGCCCGTCGGGGACCCAGTCGAGCGGGCTGTAGGCCCCCATCCCACCGGTGTTGGGCCCGCTGTCCCCGTCTCCGACCCGCTTGAAGTCCTGGGCGGGTGCCAGGGGCATGACCCGGTCGCCGTCGCAGATGCAGAAGAGCGAGACCTCCGGGCCGTCGAGGTACTCCTCGATGACGACCCGGCCGTCGGGCTTGGCCAGGCAGCGCAGCGCGTGCGCGAGCGCCTCGGTCCGGTCGTCGGTCACCACGACGCCCTTGCCGCCCGCGAGCCCGTCGTCCTTGACGACGTGCGGGGCGCCGAGCGCGTCGAGGGCGTCCTCGACCTCCGCCCGGCTCGTGCAGACGTGGGCCATGGCGGTGGGCACGTCGGCGGCCGACATGACCTCCTTGGCGAAGGACTTGCTGCCCTCGAGCCGCGCCGCCGCGGCGCTGGGCCCGAAACAGGGGATGCCGGCGGCGACCACCGCGTCGGCGACCCCCGCGACGAGCGGGGCCTCCGGGCCGACGACGACGAGGTCGACGCCGAGCCGCCGGGCCAGATCGACGACCGCCGACGCGTCAGTCACCCCGCCGGGCAGCGGCTCGCAGCGGGCGAGCGCCGCGATGCCGGGGTTCCCCGGAGCGGCGATGACGGCGTCGACGCTCACGTCGGCGCACAGGCTACGGACCAGGGCGTGCTCCCGCGCGCCAGCACCCACGACGAGGACCTTCACGGCGCCCACCCTAGGCGCCCGGGAGCGCCCTGGGGGGCGTGGTCTCGGCGATGTCCGGACCTGCGCCGCTGCGCCGCCGGTGGCGGGAGTGCCGCGCCGCCGGTCGCGGGAGTGCCGCACCGCCGGTCGCGGGAGTGCCGCACCGCCGGTCGCCAGGAACGCCGGGCGCCGGCAGGGTGGCAGTCGGGACGTGCGAGCGCGGCGGTCCCGGGAAGCAGGGGGGTAATCCCCGGGACCACCACGCTCGTCCGCGCGGCCCTCACGGCTGGGAACCGGGACACACCGCAGACATCGACTCGGTCGACCCCACAACTCTCCCACCGGGCGGTGCAACGCGTAAAGTTGGTCCACGTCGGATAGCCGACATTGACGGCAACCCGCCATCGGTGGGAGAGCGGGGGGCCACATGACGACGACGACCTGGGCCACACCCGACGATGGTGGGCGACCCGTGACGCCCCGAGGGGAACCCGACCCGACCCTGGTGGCCGCGGAGGTGCTGCTGGGCGGCGCCTGGCCGACGTCCATCGGCAGCGACACGACGGCCCGGATCTACCTCTCCCTCGTCCGCCAGACCACACCGTCCAGGGCGGTCCTGCTCGCCGAGGGGTTCACCCGGGCCGAAATCGACCAGGCGCTCGTCCTGCTCCAGCAGCGCGGCCTGGTGTCCACGCTCGGCGACGACGTCGACGTCCCTCCTCCCGATGTGGCGCTGCCGCGGTACGCCGACGCGCTCGAGCGCCAGGCCTCCAGCTCGCGGTCCGCGGTCCAGGGGCTGACCCACGCCTACCGGGCCGCGCGAGCACACCACGAAGGCAACCCGACGGGGGTGGGCATCAGCGTGCTGACCTCGTCGGAGGACCTCGAGCGCGCCCGCTTCGAGGTCTTCGCCCGGGCCCGGCGCAGCCTCCTCGTCTTCTTCTGCCCCGGACGCGGTGACGGGCAGGGCACGCTCGGGCACGCGGCGGAGCTCGCCCTCGCCGCCACCGCGCCGGGGCCCATCGCATCGGTGCCCGACCGGCGGGCGGTCTTCGACGCGGCGTTCCTCGAGGTCGACGGGGCACTCCAGGCCCTGGACGGCCTGCTCGATGCCGGGGTCGACGTACGGATCTCCCAGCGGGTGCCCTGTTCGGCCGTCATCGTCGACGACTCCGCCCTGGCGGACCTCACCAACCTGGACAGCTCGGGCTACGGGTCGATGCTCATCCGGCACCGTCCCCTCGTCGAGGTCGTCCGCGAGCTCGGAGAGGGCCTCTACGCCGCCGCATCGCCGCTTCCGCGCGGCCCCGCCGACGACACGCCACGACCCTGGCTCGACGAGCGGGACCGGCAGATCATCGTGCTCATCGCGGCCGGGGCGACCGACACGATGATCGCCCGGCAGGTGCGCGTCTCGCAACGCACGGTCGAACGACGGCTGCGGTGCATCATGGACGAGCTGGGGGCGACCACGCGGTTCCAGGCCGGCGTGCTGGCGGCCAGACGCGGCCTGGTCTGACCCCGGGCCAGCACGGTGCCGCCGCGGCGTGGCTTCCCGCGACGCACCGCCTGACCGGGCCACGGGTGGGGCGGATAGACTGATGCGTTCTCGGCGGTTGCCCTGCCACCCGGCACGGGCCGACGGGACATCAGCGACGGGGACGGCCCGGTCCCCGCCCGGCCAGGAGAACCACCGCGTGACCACTGCTCGTACCAGCGTTCCCGACACCTCGGCGGAGGTGACCGAAGAGATCCGCCTCGAGCAGGCCCACGTCGACCGGGTCTATGCCGAGCTCGCCAAGGCGAGCGAGCGGGCTGCTCACGTCGAGGCCGATGGCCTCGCCCGCGGGCGCACCGACCGGGTCGGCGACGTCCGCGACGAGGAGATGACCGGGCTGTTCGAGCGGGACGCCCTCGTGTATGCCGCAGCCCGGCGCCGCTCGACGATCGACCGGCAGTACGAGGGCCTGGTGTTCGGGCGGCTCGACCTCGAGGCCGCCGAACCGCCGACGTCCCAGGCCGGGCCGGCTGGTCGCGAGATCCGGCACATCGGGCGGCTCGGGGTCCGCGACGACGACTACGAGCCCCTCGTCGTCGACTGGCGGGCTCCGGCAGCTGCGCCGTTCTACCGAGCGACGCCCGTCGACCCGCTCGGCGTCATCCGGCGCCGGGTGCTGCGCTGCCGGGGGTCACAGGTCGTCGGGGTCGAGGACGACCTCATGGTCCCCGAGGCGCCGGACGACCTCGTCGTGGTGGGCGACGGCGCCCTCATGGCCGCGCTCACCCGCAGCCGTGGACGCCAGATGCGCGACATCGTCGCCACGATCCAGGCGCACCAGGACGAGGCGATCCGCGCCCCGTCCCGCGGCGTGACCGAGATCACCGGTGGCCCGGGAACCGGCAAGACCGTCGTCGCGCTGCACCGCGCGGCCTACCTGCTCTACTCCGAGCGCCGCCGCTTCGAGACCGGCGGGGTTCTCGTCGTGGGCCCGTCGGCGGCCTACACCGCCTACATCGAGCGGGTCCTGCCCTCGCTCGGCGAGGAGTCGGTGTCGCTGCGGGCGCTCGGCGACCTGGTCGACGGGGTCACCGCGCTGCGGCTGGACGAGCCCGAGGTCGCGGCCGTCAAGGGGTCGCTGCGGATCCGCCGGGTGTTGTCCCAGGCGGCGAGCGAGCCTCCCCCCGGCGCGCCGCAGATGCTTCGCGCGTTCGTCGCCGGGCAGGCCCTACGGCTCGACGCGACCGACCTGCGCCGGGTGCGGCGCGCGGTGCTCCGCAGCCACCAGCACAACCTCGGCACCGCCGCCGCCCGGTCCGCTCTGGCCGAGGCGGCCTGGCGTGCCGTCCGCTCCGGGGACCGGGACGACTTCCTCGGCGCGTTCGACTCCTCGCGCGACGTCGACGAGTTCATGGCCGCGTGGTGGCGCCAGCTGGACCCCCGCGAGGTGCTGCTGACCCTGGCGGACACCGACCACGTGTATGCCGTCTCGCACGGCGCGCTCACCCACGAGGAGGCCGCGGCGGTCGCCTACTCGATGCGCGAGGCCCTCTCGCTCGGCACCTGGTCGGTCGCCGACGTCGCCCTCATCGACGATCTCGCCGCGCGCCTCGGGGAGGTGCAGGCCGAGCAGGACGAGGAGGTCGGCTTCTACGACATCGAGGAGCTCGACGCCCTGTCTGCGTACGGTGTGGGTGGCCCGCGCACCGGCGTCGAGGCCTGGCGGTCGGCCGCCGCCACGGGAGCCGTCATCACGCCGGAGGACGCCCGGGAACGCTTGCTGCTCGGCTCGATCGGGCGACCGCAGGGCTACGCCCACATCCTCGTCGACGAGGCCCAGGACCTCTCGCCCTTGCAGTGGCGGATGCTCGGCCGCCGGGGCCGCTCGGCCTCCTGGACGATCGTCGGCGACGCCGCCCAGGCCTCCTGGTCCGACGTGGAGGAGGCGGCCCGGGCCCGCGACGACGCCCTCGCCGGCCAGCCGCGCCGGGCGTTCCACCTCGACACCAACTACCGGAACGCCCGCGAGGTGTTCGACTACGCCCGTGACGTCATCCTGCCCTGGGTGCCGGACGCCGACATCCCCCGCGCGGTGCGCGAGACCGGCGTCGAGCCGCGCGACCTGCGCGTCGACGGACCGATCGGCGAGGCGGCGGCCCGGGCGGTCGACGAGCTGCTGGAAGCGGTCGACGGCTCGATCGCGGTCGTGACCCCGCGACGCTGGGCCGACCGGCTCGCTCACCTCGACGGCGCCGGCGACGGCCGCGTCCGCGTCATCGACCCGATCTCGACCAAGGGCCTGGAGTGGGACGCCACCGTTGTCGTGGACCCCTCGACGATCATCGAGGAGTCCCCGGGCGGGGTCCGGGTCCTCTACGTCACGCTGACCCGGGCCGCCCACCGGATGACCGTCCTGCGACCGGCCTGAGCACCGCCCCCCCCGGCCCGCACACCGCGCCCGCTCCGGCTGTGCCGGTCAGCCGAGCAGGGGGTGCCGCTCGATGATCTCGTGCCGGCCCGGCCCGACGCCGATCGCCGAGATGCGCGCCCCGATGAGCTCCTCGAGCCGCAGGACGTACGCCTGGGCGTTGGCCGGCAGGTCCTCGAAGGCGCGAGCGCCGGTGATGTCCTCCCGCCAGCCGTCCAGCTCCTCGTACACCGGCCGGGCGTGGTGGAAGTCGCTCTGGCCGACCGGCATCTCGTCGAACCGGCGACCGTCGACGTCGTAGGCGACGCAGATCGGCACCTTCTCTAGCCCGGTGAGGACGTCGAGCTTGGTGAGGACGACGTCGGTCACCCCGTTGATCCTCGTGGCATACCGTCCGATGACCGCATCGGCCCAGCCACAGCGGCGCGGGCGACCGGTGGTCGTGCCGTACTCCGCCCCGGACGTGCGCAGGTGCTCCCCCATGGCGTCGAGGAGCTCGGTGGGGAACGGCCCTTCGCCGACCCGGGTGGTGTACGCCTTGAACACGGCGATGACGCGGGTGACCCGGGTGGGCGCGATGCCGGAGCCGGTGCAGGCGCCCCCGGCGGTCGCGTTGGAGGACGTGACGAAGGGGTAGGTGCCGTGGTCGACGTCGAGGAGGGTGGCCTGGCCGGCCTCCAGCAGCACGGTCTGGCCCCGGGCGAGGGCGGCGTCGAGGTCGAGCGAGGTGTCGGTCACCATGGGCCGCAGCCGGTCGGCATACCCGAGCAGCTCGCCGACCACCGCGTCCGCGTCGGCCGCCCTGGTGTTGTAGATCTTGACGAGGACCTGGTTCTTGAACTCGAGCGCGGCCTGGACCTTCTGCCGCAGGATGTGCTCGTCGAAGAGGTCCTGCACCCGGATCCCGACCCGCGACATCTTGTCGGCATAGGTCGGCCCGATCCCCCGGCCGGTCGTGCCGATCTTGCGGGCCCCGAGGAACCGCTCGGTCACCTTGTCGAGGGTGCGGTTGTACGGCGGGATGACGTGGGCGTTGGCGCTGACGAGCAGCCGCGAGGTGTCGATCCCGCGCGCTTCCAGATCGTCGATCTCCTGGAAGAGGACCTCGAGGTCGATGACGACGCCGTTGCCGATGACCGGGGTGCACGTCGGCGTGAGGATGCCCGACGGCAGCAGGTGGAGGGCGTACTTCTCGCAGGTGCCGTCCGCTCCCTCGATGACGACGGTGTGGCCGGCGTTGTTGCCCCCGTTGAACTTGACGACGAAGTCGACGTCCCCGCCCATGAGGTCCGTCGCCTTCCCCTTGCCCTCGTCGCCCCACTGGGCTCCGACGAGCACGACTGCCGGCATGCCCGGCTCCTTCCGTCGGCTGTGGCGGGGCCGGGGCCACGCCCGGCCTTGCGGCACGGCACCCACCGGTGACGCGCCACGGGGCCGACTCGATGACGCGGCGGGACCCCGGCGCCCCACATGCTAACGGTCGCCGGGCCGGACCCGCCGGGCCCGCTCGATGGCCGAGCCCAGCTGGAAGCGCGTGTTGACGCCGTGCTGGGACATCAGTCGCGAGACCCGGCGCCGGACCGTCCGCAGTCCGACGCCGAGATAGCGCGCGATCGCCTCGTCCTTCAGGCCCATTCCGAGCAGCTGGACGAGCCGGTCGTCGCGGTCGTGTCCCTCCGGGCCGACGGGGACCGGCAGGGCGCGGGCCCACACCATGTCGAAGTAGGACGCGAAGGCCGCGACGACGAGGGGTTCCCGGCTCAGCACATGGCCCGCCGACGGGTCGCCCCACTCGGCGACGCTGACGACGGCCTCGGACCCGAAGACGGCGAACTCGGTGGCGGCGTCGGGCACGACGCGCTGTTCCTCGCCGATCGCGCTCCAGGCCTGGATCCAGCGCAGGCCGTGCGGCGTGCCCAGCGCCGAGATCGGGTAGATCGCCCGCTGCACGTGGCCGTCGCGGATCCGGCTCCGGTTGTCGCGCATCGTGGCCTCGTCCAGGGCGGGACCGTCGTCGACGACCATGACGCAGCTGCGGATGATGCCCGTCGTCTCGTGGAGCAGCCGCGAGACCATGCTCGAGGCGAGGTCGGCGGGGATCGGCTCCACCGGGCGGGGCGTCATGCCGGCATCGGCGCGCGCGGCGACCGCCGTCAGCGCCTCCGCGATGGCGGCCAGCTCCAGGCGCCGTTCGTCGAGGCGGGCGGCCTCGCGCTCGAGGTGCTGCTCGAGGATCTGCAGCGGAGAGTCGGTGCGCGCGACGGGGCGCCGGGGGTGACGGGCGGGACCGGCCACCGCGGACTCCTGGGGGGTGAGGACGCCATCAGAATGTGATATTGGCAGGTTAATGCCATTGACACCTTAGAGTCGCCAAGCGGGGCCGGTACCGGGCATCATTGGTCCTGCGCGGTTGTGGCGGCAGGGGCGCCGATACTGCGACCGAGTGCGCCCGCGTGGCGCAGGCTCCCTGGCAGGGGCCGAGAGGGGCCCGGACCGAGTCCGGGCCCCTCTCTCGTGTCCTGGCGAGCCATCCGGGCGGGCACCGGCCCGCCGACGCGGCGGTGCCGTGCCGGGTCTCAGGCGACGTGCGTGCCGGCCGACCGCAGGTTCCGGCACGCCTCGACGACGCGAGCCGCCATGTGGGCCTCGGCCTCCTTGCCCCAGGCGCGCGGGTCGTAGTGCTTCTTGCTGCCCATCTCACCGTCGAGGCGCAGGACCTTGTCGTAGTGGGCGAACATGTAGCCCGCCACCGGCCGCGTGAAGGCGTACTGGGTGTCGGTGTCGATGTTCATCTTGATGACCCCGTAGTCGACGGCGGCCGAGATCTCCTCGGGCAGGGACCCCGACCCGCCGTGGAAGACCAGGTCGAGGGGCTTGGAGCCCTGGGGCAGGCCCTTGGCCGAGACGATGGCCTCCTGCGCGGCCTTGAGCACGTCAGGACGCAGCTTGACGTTGCCGGGCTTGTAGACGCCGTGGACGTTGCCGAAGGTGAGGGCGGTGATGAACCGCCCCTTCTCGCCCAGGCCGAGAGCGTCGACCGTGGCGATGGCATCCTCGGGGGTGGAGTACAGCTTGTCGTCGATCGCCCCGACGATGCCGTCCTCCTCGCCACCGACGACCCCGACCTCGATCTCGAGGATCGCGCGGGCCGCCTGGGCCTTCTCGAGCAGCTCCTGGGCGATCTCGAGGTTCCTGCCCAGCGGCACCGCCGACCCGTCCCACATGTGTGACTGGAAGTACGGCGTGCCGAGCGACCTGACCCGCTCGGTCGAGGCCGCGAGCAGCGGACGCACGAACCCGTCGAGCTTGGGCTCCGGGCAGTGGTCGGTGTGCAGGGCGATGTTGACGTCGAAGTTCTTGGCCACCTCATGGGCGAACACGGAGAAGGCCAGCGAGCCGGCGACCATGTCCTTGACCGTGGCGCCGGAGAGGAACTCCGCGCCACCGGTGGACACCTGGATGATGCCGTCGCTCTCGGCTTCGGCGAAGCCGCGGATGGCGGCGTTGAGGGTCTGGGACGACGTCACGTTGATCGCCGGGTAGGCGAAGGATCCCGCCTTCGCACGGTCGAGCATCTCGGCATACACCTCTGGTGTTGCGATGGGCACGGTACTTCTCCCTCAGGGTCGGCGTTTGGCTGTACAGCGGGAATCCTTCCACGTTTCCCGGTGGCGCCGGGCCGCCCCCTGCCCGCGGACGCGATACTGCTCACCGTCGACCGGTGCCGGTGCCAGGCACCGCGCGCTCGGGTGTTGGATGGGACCGAGACCCGGCACCAGGGCCTCAGACCCGCGAACAGAGGTTGCCGATGTCCCCCCGCACGCCCGTCCTCGACCGTCGATCCTCGCTCTTCGCCGCGCTCGCCGAGCCCGTCGACCTCCTCGTCATCGGCGGCGGCGTCAACGGCCTGGCGGTCGCCTGGGACGCGGCGCTCGCGGGTCTGCGGGTCGCCGTGGTCGACAAGGGCGACTGGGGCAGCGGGACCTCGTCGTGGTCCTCCCGGATGATCCATGGCGGGCTGAAGTACCTGGAGAGGTACGACGTGCCCCTCGTGCGCGAGTCGCTGCGCGACCGGGAGTGGCTGCTGCGCCGGGCGCCGCACCTGGTCACGCCGCTACCGTTCGTACTGCCCTTCTACGACCGCAACCAGCACGGCCCGGTGACGCTGCGGCTCGGCATGGTCGCCTACGACGTCCTCTCGTTCGACAAGTCGGTGCCGCACCACGAGACCTTCTCCCGCGAGGCGATGCAGCAACGGCTCCCCGGCATCTCACCGGCCGGGCTGCGGGGCGGGGCGCGCTACTTCGACGCCCAGGTGGAGTATGCGGAGCGGCTGTGCGTCGAGCTCATGCTCGGGGCGCGTGCGGCCGGTGCCATGACGCTCAACCACACCCGGGTCGCGCACCTGGACGTGGACGGGACGCGCGTCGTCGGCGCCACGGTCGTGGACGAGCTCACCGGCGAGGAGCACCGGGTCCGGGCCGAGGCGACGGTCAACGTCGCCGGGGCCTGGGTCGACGACATCCTCGCCGGGACCAGCGCCGCGTCGCGGCGGTGGATCGGTGGGACCAAGGGCACCCACCTCGTGCTGGCACCGTTCGACGGCGCCCCCGAGGACTCCATGTACTACGAGTCCGCGGACGGCCGGCCGATGATGGTCATCCCCTGGCTGGGGATGTACCTGGTCGGCAGCACCGACAAGCGGTTCAGCGGCGACCTGGACACCGTCTCGGCGGACGAGGAGGAGATCTCCTACATCCTGGCCGAGACCAACATGCTCTTCCCGGCCGCGCACCTCACCGACGCGTCGATCCTCTACGCGTACACCGGCGTGCGTCCCCTGCCGTATGTCGATGCGGAGCGCACGGCGGACATCTCCCGACGCCATGAGATCCACGACCACGCCCCGCAGCTCGACGGGCTGTACAGCGTGGTGGGCGGCAAGCTGACGACCTTCCGAGCACTGTCCCGGCATGCGCTGCGGCTGCTGCGCAAGCGGATGCCGGTCGGCCCCTCCCGGCTCGGGGACCAGGGCTTCCCCGGCGCGGGCGAGACGACCGGACTGCCCGCTGACCTCGATGCCGGCCTGCGGGCCCGGCTGACCCGGATCTACGGGTCCCGGGCCGACCGGGTGCTCGAGCTGGCCGGTGGGGACCCGGCACTCCTCGCGCCCCTCGGCGAGGCCCCCCCGGGCCTGCCTGCCCCCGCGGACGGCCAGCCGGTGGCCGCCGAGGTCCTCCTCGCCGTCCGCGACGAGGAGGCGCTGCACCTCGCCGACGTGCTGGCGCGACGCACGATGGCCGCCCTGCACCCGGACCTCGGACGCTCCGTCGCCGCGGCGACCGCCGAGGTGATGGCCCCCGAGCTCGGCTGGTCCGAGCGCGACGTCGCCCACGAGCTCACGGCATACGACTCGTACCTGCGCCGCTTCCAGCCGCCGTGGCAGCCGGCACCCGGGCAGTGAGCATGGAGCTCCTGCTCGGGATCGACGCCGGCACCACCGTCACCAAGTCGGTCCTGTTCGACCTGCACGGCCGGGAGGTGGGCCGCGGGTCGCGGCGGGTGCCCCTGGCCTACCCCGCTCCCCACCAGGTCGAGCGGGACCCGGACGCCGTGTGGACCAGCGTCGTCGAGACGGTGCGCGACGCGATGTCCTCCGCAGGCGCCCAGGGGTCCGACGTCCTCGCCGTCGGGATGACCTCGCACGGTGACGGCGTGTACCTGGTGGACGCCGAGGGGCGGCCCACCCGACCCGGCATCATGTCGCTCGACACCCGGGCCCGCGAGGTGGCGCGGGCCTGGAACGCCGGGGAGGTGGGCGAGCGGGCCCTGGCGCTGACCGGCCAGCGACCCTGGGCCTCGGCTCCGGCGGCGGTGCTCGCCTGGCTCGCCGCCCACGAGCCGGACGTCGTGGCGGCGAGCCGCTGGGCGCTGCCCGCCAAGGACGTGATCCGGTTCCGGCTCACCGGGCTCGTGGCGACCGAGCCCACCGAGGCCAGCCTGTCGTTCACCAACGTCTCGACCCAGGACTACGACGACGAGGTCCTCGAGCTGTTCGGGCTCGAGGAGCTGGGGAGGATGCGCGCCCCCATCGTCGGCTGCACCGACGCTCCCGCCGGGCTCACCCCGGACGCGGCCGAGGCGCTCGGTCTGCGTGCGGGCACTCCGGTCGCCGGCAGTGCCCACGACGTCGACTGCGGGGCCGTCGGGACCGGTGTCATCGCCCCGGGCACCCTGTCGGTCATCGCCGGGTCGTTCAACATCAACCAGGCCGTGTCGACCCGCCCGACGACCGACCCCGACTGGTGCGCCCGCAGCTTCGTCCTGCCCGGCCACTGGCTCAACATGGCGGTCAGCCCGACGAGCTCGACCAACCTCGAGTGGTTCGCGACCCGGCTCTGCGCCGCCGACCTCGAGGCCGGGGCCGCGGCGGGGGACCCGTTCGGGTTCGTCGACCGCGAGGTCGGCGAGGTCTGCGCAGACCCCTCGGAGATCGTCTACCTGCCCTTCCTCTACGGCTCGCCCCTCGAGGGCGACGCGTCCGGCGCGTTCGTCGGGCTGCGGGGGTGGCACACGCGGGGGCATCTCCTGCGCGCCGTGCAGGAGGGTGTGGCGTTCACCCACCGGTGGCACGTCGACGCCCTCGACCGGGCCTTCCCCACCACCGCCGTCCGGCTCACCGGCGGTGCGACGCGCAGCCCCCGGTGGACCCAGACCTTCGCCGATGTCCTGCGCCGGCCGGTCGAGGTCACCGTGACACAGGAGGCCGGCGCCCTGGGCGTCTGCCTGCTCGCCGGCGTCGCAGCCGGGGTGTGGCCGGACGTCGCGACGGCAGTGGCCGCCACCGTCGAGGTCGGCGAGACCTACCAGCCCGGCGGGCGGGCGGGCGCCCTGGACGCGGCATACGCCCGGTTCCGCGAGCTCGTGGGGGCGCTGACCCCGTACTGGCAGCCCTGAGCGCCGCTCGGCACCACGGCCGGCCTCCGGGCCCCGCCCGTCAAGAGCTCGAAGATCACAATTCGGGCACGCCCAGGACCCACTTTCACATCATTTCCGGTCCGTAGTGTGACCAAGGCGATCAGTTTCTCAAAAAGACTTGCGGATCTCTCAATTTGACTGATATCAATGCCTGGACAGTCACCGAGGACTGAGACATGAAGGGGCGCCGACGATGGCAGCTGCGGCGACGCGGAGAACGACCCGGCTGGGCTCACGACCGACCAAGAACGTGGTCGCCGCACTCGCCGGGGCGCTCGTGCTGGTGGCGATGTTCCTCTCGACCAAGGTCGTCTCGCCCACCGAGGAGGCGAAGCTCAACCCGCCCCCGTTCAACGCGGCGACCTACGCGGCGGCCGAGTTCCCCAAGCACGCCACCGACATCGCGGCCAAGGCCGTCGACATCGCCACGCTCATCCCCGCCGTGTCCGCCGACGCCAAGGCTGCCGGGACCCAGTACGGCACCGACTCCGGCAGCGGCAACTACACCTTCCCGGTGAAGGCCACCGCGACGGTGACGTCGGTCGACGAGAACTTCATCACCCTCGAGTCCCCGGTCAAGGGCGCCAAGGTGCTCATCCCGCGCGGCGTCGCCCTCAGCGGCACCCCGGTCCGCGACGCCCTCGGCGACATCACCTTCGGGGACTTCGTCGACCAGACCGACTTCCAGCAGGTCGCCAACGAGTTCAAGCTGCTGATGGAGAAGAACGTCCTGGGCAAGGTCGACGCCGCCGGCCTGCAGGGCAAGACCGTGAGCGTCGTCGGCGCCTGGTCCACCGGCGGCGCTGCCGACACGTACATCATCCAGCCGGTCACGCTCGAGGTGCAGTGATGCCCGAGACGACCGAGCCCCCGGACGGCACCGTCGCACCAGCGGCGGCTGCCTCGGTTGTCGCGGACGGCCGACCCTTCGGGTCGTCCGCGGCAGCCGGTCCGGTGGCCGGCCACACCGGTGGCGGCGACGGCGGCTCCGACGACGACGTCGTCCTGCGGGCGGTCGACATCACCAAGACGTACGGCGCCACCCGCGCCCTGCGGGGCGTCAACTTCGAGGTCCGGCGTGGGAAGGTCACCGTCCTGTTCGGCGAGAACGGGGCGGGAAAGTCCACCCTGATGAAGATCATCGCCGGGGTCGAGGAGCCGACCGGCGGCCGGCTCTTCCTGGACGGCGAGCCCATCGAGCTGCACTCGACGAGCGACGCCATCGACCGGGGCATCGCGATCATCCACCAGGAGCTCAACCTCAGCCCCAACCTCAGCATCCGCGACAACGTCTTCGTCGGGCGAGAGCTGCGGACCCGGACCGGGGCCGTCGACTTCGCCGCGGAGCGCGACGTGACGAGGACCCTCATGGAGCGCCTCGAGGAGAACCTCGACCCCAACACCCTGGTCGCCACCCTGCGGCTGGGCCAGCAACAGATCGTCGAGATCGCCCGGGCGCTCGCCGCCAACGCCCGCATCCTCATCATGGATGAGCCCACGTCGGCCCTCAGCGCCCCCGAGGTGGAGGTGCTGTTCAAGGTCATCCGCGAGCTGACCGCCCAGGGCGTCGCCATCGTCTACATCTCCCATCACCTCGAGGAGGCCATCGAGATCTCGGACTACGCCGTCGTCTTCCGGGACGGCAACCTCATCGCCACCGAGGACGCCAAGGCGATCGACCTGCCGTGGGTCGTGTCCAGGATGGTCGGTCGCGGGGCGGAGTACGACTTCCGGGACAGCGAGCGGAGCTACGGGGACGTCGCCCTGGAGATCGACGGCGTGACGGTCATCAGCCCCGAGGGCGGCGGCAAGGTCGCCGTCAACAACGTGAGCATCACGGTGCGGCACGGCGAGATCGTCTGCCTCTACGGCCTGATGGGCGCCGGTCGTACCGAGCTGATGGAGGCGCTCTCGGGGCGCGACGACATCTCCTCCGGTGACATCCGGGTCGAGGGGCGCAGCGTCACCTCGTTGAACATCCAGGAGCGCATCGCCGCCGGCCTCGGTCTGGTGCCGGAGGACCGCCAGCGCGACGGTCTGGTCCAGCTCATGACGGTCGGCGAGAACCTCTCCCTGGCGAGCCTGCTCAGGCTGCGCACGGGCATGTTCATCTCGCGGAGCATGGAGAAGGCCGGCGTGACCCGCAAGGTCAGCGAGGTCAAGGTGAAGACCGAGGGGCCCGACATGCCGATCACCTCCCTGTCCGGCGGCAACCAGCAGAAGGTGGTCATCGGCAAGATCCTCCTGGCCGAGCCCAAGGTGATCCTCCTCGACGAGCCGACCCGCGGCATCGACGTGGGGGCCAAGGGCGAGATCTTCAGCCTGCTGTTCGAGCAGGCCAAGGAGGGCGTCGCCGTCCTCTACGTGACCTCGGAGGTGGGCGAGGCCATCGCCGCGTCCCACCGGGTCATCGTGATGAACAAGGGGCGGATCGTTCGCGAGTTCGACCCGCGCACCGCCACCCGCGAAGAGATCATGGCGGCCTCGGGCGAGTCCGTCGTCGACACCCACGAAGAGGGAGCACCCCGTGGCTGACACCACAGCGAGGGCGGCGAACGGGCCGGCCGGCCGGAAGGTCAACTGGAACGCCGTCTTCATGGAGGGCCGAGCTCTCATCGCCCTCGCCCTCATCATCCTCATCTTCTCGGTGATCTCGGACAAGTTCCTCCAGTACGAGAACCTGCTGCTGATGACGCGCCACGTCGCGATGAACGCGATCCTCGCCATCGGGATGCTCATGGTCATCCTCAACGGCGGCATCGACCTGTCCGTCGGCTCGACCGTCGGCCTGTCCGGCGTCATCGCCGGCTACCTGCTCAAGGGCGCCCACGTCCCGTTCTCGGACCTGGTGGCCTATCCCGCGGTGTGGGTGGTCATCGTGGTGTCGATGCTGGTGGGCGCGCTCATCGGCTGGCTCAACGGCTTCATCATCACCCGGCTGCGGGTCGCGCCGTTCATCGCGACCCTCGGCATGCTGTATGTCGCCCGCGGCATCGCGCTGCTCATCACGAACGGTCTGACGTTCACCAAGCTGAGCGGCAGCCCCAAGCTCGGCAACACCGGGTTCATCACCGTCCTCGCGGGTGCGCCGCTCGGCATCCCGATGCCGGTCTGGATGATGGTCGTCTTCGCCGTCATCTTCTCCGTCGTGCTCACCCGCACACCGTTCGGCCGGTGGCTCTACGCGATGGGTGGCAACATCCGCGCGGCCCAGCTCTCCGGCGTGCCGACCGTCAAGGTCGAGACCCGCATCTATGTCATCGCGGGCCTGTGCGCCGCCATGGTGGGCCTGCTGCTCACCGCCGACCTCCCGGCAGCCACCCCGCGGGCCGGTGAGCAGTACGAGCTCAACGCCATCGCGGCGGTCGTCATCGGTGGCGCGGCGCTCGCCGGCGGACGCGGGACGATCCGGGGCACCCTGATCGGGGCCTTCGTCATCGGCTTCCTCGTCGACGGTCTCGTCCTCGTGGGCGTGTCCGTCTTCTGGCAGCAGGTCATCAAGGGCGCGGTCATCATCCTGGCGGTCGCCCTCGACCAGGGCCAGCAGCGCCTGCAGGCACGAGCCGCGGTCCGCCGCGCCGCCGCCGCCACCCATGCTTCCCGCGGCGGTACGCCGTCGGGCAGGACCCCGGCAGGAACCTCATCCAGTCGGTAAGCGAGACCCTGAAAGGTCAACTATGAAGCGCTACAAGATCGGTGCGCTGATCGCAGCGGGGGCCATGGCGTTCTCGCTGGCCGCGTGCGGCAGCAGCAGCTCCGGCGGCTCCGGCTCGTCCTCGGCAGCCGGGAGCAGCGGTGGCGGAACCATCGCCATCATCACCGTCGACCCCTCGAACCCGTACTGGAAGGCCGAGGTCGACACCGCCCAGAAGGAGGCCGAGAAGCTCGGCTACCAGACGACGGTCGACGCCCACCTGAACGACCCGGACAAGCA
Organism: uncultured Actinomycetota bacterium; assembly: GCA_963763315.1. Lineage (GTDB taxonomy): Bacteria > Actinomycetota > Actinomycetes > Actinomycetales > Dermatophilaceae > CAVSJJ01. Next base: position 596,071 of record CAVXOC010000002.1, on the reverse strand, counting down.
GAACCAGTTCATCGACGGCGCGATCAGCAAGAAGGTCAAGGCCATCATCCTCGACCCGGCCGGCGCCGACGAGAGCGTGGGAGCGGTGCAGAAGGCGACCGACGCGGGCATCCCGGTGTTCCTCGTCAACGCCGAGATCAGCAAGCAGGGCATCGCCAAGAGCCAGATCGTCTCCAACAACGCCCAGGGCGCGACCCTCGGAGCCCAGGAGTGGGCCAAGCAGATGGGTGGCAAGGGCACGTACGTCGAGCTCTTCGGCAACCCGACCGACAACAACGCGCAGGTCCGCTCCGACGGCTACAAGGCCGTGCTCTCGCAGTACCCGGACCTGAAGAAGGTGCAGACCGAGACGGCGAACTGGGACCGCCAGCAGGGCAAGGCCAAGATGGAGATCCTGCTCCGCGCCCACCCGGACATCACCGGCGTCATCTCCGGTAACGACGAGATGGCCCTCGGTGCCATCGCCGCCCTCAAGGACGCGGGCAAGCTGGCCCAGGTCAAGGTCCTCGGCTTCGACGGCAACCAGGACGCCGTCGACGCGGTGAAGGCCGGCGAGATGGTCGCCACCGTCCTCCAGCCCATCGTGCACGGGACGACCCTCGCGGTGCAGCAGGCCGACTCCTTCCTCAAGAGCGGCAAGACCGGTGTCGACACCGAGAAGCAGGCCCTCGACTGCACGCTCATCACCAAGGACAACGCGGACCAGTTCAACAACTTCGTTCCGGTCGGCTGACCCACCTCCCCCCGGCCGCCGCCCTCCATCGGCGGCCGGGGGGACCCCCTCGGCGACGACCGAGCCGCCGGGCACCGGCGGAGACTGCAGCCGGCAGGGCGGTGCGCCCGCGCGCCATCGCCGGGCCGGGCTCCTGCCGCCCAGCGTCGCGCACCCGTCGCCCAGACCATCGCCAGCAGCAGTCCCGGTCAGGAGGCCGCCTTCCATGTCCACCTCGCAGCTCAACCAGAAGACTCGCGCCGAGGTTCTGCAGCGGCTCGCCGCCACGCAGTACGACGTGCTGGTCGTCGGAGGCGGGGTGACCGGGGCAGGGGTCGCACTGGACGCCGCCACCCGCGGGCTGGCCGTGGCCCTGGTCGAGAAGCGGGACTGGGCCTCCGGCACCTCCAGCCGCTCGGGCAAGCTCATCCACGGGGGCCTGCGCTACCTCGAGCAGCTGAACTTCCGGCTCGTGCACGAGGCGCTCAAGGAGCGCCGGCTCATCCTCAAGACCCTTGCGCCGCACCTCGCGGTGCCGCTGCAGTTCATCTACCCGATCAGACACCACGTGTGGGAACGGGTCTACATGGGCTCCGGGCTTCTGCTCTACGACACCATGGGCGGCGCCGGCGCGGTGCCCCACCACGGCCACCTCACGATGACCAGGATCCGTGAGATCGCCCCCGGCCTCGACGAGGACGCGCTCGTCGGCGGCCTCAGCTTCTTCGACGTCCAGATCGACGACGCCCGGCACACCATGGAGCTCGTCCGCACGGCCGCCTCCCGCGGTGCCGACGTCGCGCCGGCGCTCGCCGTGTCCGAGCTCATCGTCGAGGATGGCGCCGTTGTCGGCGCCAGGGCTCTCGACGCCGAGACCGGCGACGAGGTCTCCATCCGCGCCACCGTCGTCGTCAACGCGGCGGGCGTGTGGAGCGACCGGATCCGGGAGATGGCGCCCGGCAAGCCCTCGTTCACCGTGCGCGCCTCCAAGGGCATCCACCTCATGGTGCCGCGCGACCGGATCGACTCGACGATCTCGCTGTTCGTCCGCGCCGAGGACAGCGTCCTGTTCGTGCGGATCTGGGGCGAGCACTGGCTCATCGGGACCACCGACACGACGTGGAGACAGAGCCTGGACCACCCCGCCGCGACGGCCACCGACGTCGAGTACCTCCTGCGCAACGTCAACCGGGTGCTCAAGAACAAGCTCACGGTGGACGACATCGACGGCATCTTCTCCGGCCTGCGCCCGCTGGTCACGGCCGATGCAGCGACCAACAGCAGGCTCTCGCGCGAGCACGCGGTGGAGACGTCTCCGCGCGGCCTGATCACCGTCGCCGGCGGGAAGTACACGACGTACCGGGTCATGGCCAAGGACGTCATGGACGAGGCCGCCACGGCGTTGGGCAGCACCGCGCCGTGCACCACCGAGACCGTGCGGATGATCGGGGCCATCGGTCTGGACGCCGCCACCAGGACGATCCGCCGGGAGGCGCCGGGCCTCGGCATCAGCGAGGACCACGTCGAGCACCTCCTGCGCCGCTACGGGTCGATGGTCACCGACATCCTCGCGCTCGTCCGCCAGCGCCCGGAGCTCGCCGGTCCGGTACCGGCGTCCGAGCGCTACCTGCTGGCCGAGATCGTGTATGCCGCGACCCACGAGGGCGCGCTGCACATCGACGACGTGCTGACCCGACGCACCCACATCGCCATCGACACGCCACACCGCGGGCTCGACTCCGTGGACGCCGTCGGCGCCCTGCTGGCCGGAGAGCTCGGCTGGGACGCCGAACGCACGGCGGACGAGATCGCGCACTACCGCGAGCGGGTCCGCGTCGAGCGGGAGGCCGAGAAGCTGCCCGACGACGCCTCGGCGGCCCGGGTCCGCGACACGGTCGTCGACCCGAGAGTCGCCATGACGCAGCACGAGACGCCGTGACAAGCGGGGCCCTGGTTGGCAACTATGGTCGCGTGCCACCGAAGCCACGCGCCAAGAAGACGATCAACCGTCAGCGCCTCATCCTCGACAAGGTCATCTCGTCGGGGTCCTGCACCGCCCAGGAGCTGGCATCCGAGTTCGCGGTCTCCATCATGACCATCCACCGGGACCTCGACGAGCTCGAGCGCCGGGGTGCGGTCCGCAAGTTCCACGGCGGCGTCACGGCGCAGCCGTCCGCGGTCTTCGAGTCGCAGATGTCCTACCGGATCAACGCCAACGACGCCGAGAAGTCGGCGATCGCGCAGGCGGCGCTGGCGCACATCGAGCCGGGGATGTCGGTCATGCTCGACGACTCGACCACGGTCCTCAAGATGGTCCCCGGGCTCGTCGAGCTGTCCCCGCTGCACGTCGCGACGACGTGCATGGCGGCGCTGCGCCAGCTCGCCGACCTCAACGAGCACGACGGGCTGCGCATCATCGGGCTCGGGGGGGACTACGACGCCGCGCACGACTCGTTCGTCGGCATCCGGTGCGTCGAGCAGATCGAGGCCATGCGGGCGGACGCGCTGTTCATGTCGACGTCGGCGGTCTCGGGCGGGATCGCCTTCCACCAGGAGGACCGGATCGTCTCGGTGAAGCGCGCGATGATGCGTGCCTGCACCAAGCGCTTCCTGCTCGTCGACAACTCGAAGTTCAACCGGGTGGCCCTGCACCGGCTCAGCCCGCTGGGAGAGTTCGACCTCGTCATCACCGATAGCGGCGTCGACCCAGCCGTCCTGGCGGAGCTCGACGCGCTGGGCGTCCCCCGAGAGGTCGTCTGAGGGCTCCGCCGAGGACCGGCCCCCGGCCACGGTCCGAGCGCACCCGGCGGCGCCGGCGGTGCGCTCAGAGCGTGGCGGCCTCGCGCAGGACCCTGCGCACCGCCTCCGGGTCGTGGGCGAACCGGCCGAGGAACAGCCCGTCGACGGAGTCAGCGAGCTGGGTCAGCAGGCCGGGCCCGGCACTGCCGCCGTAGACGATGGCGACGCCGGCGAGCTCGGCGGCCAGCGCCCCCCGTACGGACCGGCACACCGACGAGACGTGGGCCGCCGAGGCCGGCCGCGGCTGCCCGATGGCCCAGTGGGGCTCGTAGGCGACGATGAGCCGCCCGCTGAGCCCCGCGGCGCGCGCATCGGCCAGGGCGGAGCGCACCTCCCCGACGACGACGCCGGCCGCGGTCTCGGGGTCGGTCTCGACCCGTTCGCCCGCGCACAGCAGGGGAGTCAGCCCGTTGCGCCAGGCGGCGGAGGTCTTGGCCCGGACGAGGGCCTCGCTCTCGCCGAACAGGGTGCGTCGCTCGGCGTGGCCGATCTCGACGTGGGTGCAGCCGAGCTCGGCCAGCTCGGCCCCGGAGACCTCACCGGTGAAGGCGCCGACGTCCTCGCTGCACAGGTCCTGGGCACCGACCCGGACGGGTGAGCCGGCAAGCGCCGCGAGGACGGCGGGGATCGAGGGGAAGCTCGGGAGCAGGACGAGCTCGGTGCGCCCGGTGCTCACCCCCTCGTCGGCGTCGGCGACCTCGCGCAGCGCAGCGGCATACGCCCGGGTCCGGGCGTGGGTGAAGTACATCTTCAGGCTGATCCCGACCACCCTGGCCGCCATCGGCACCGGCTCCTTCGTCACGTTCTGGTTCAGTCTCAAGTGTGAGAGTGGCCCATTCTTCTCCAGAAATCAAGTGACATATAACATTCTGAATGGTATAAAGGACCTCAGATTCACGATCGAGGCTTCCGGGGCACCGGGGGCATGAGCGGAGGAACGAGGTCGATGACGACCACGCGTGAGGTCTTCGCGACCATCGAGGAGGTCCGGACCCAGGACTACGTGCTCGCCACCTACTACCTCGAGCTGGACCCGGCCGTCGACATCCTCGCCAAGGCCGTCGGCTTCGCCGTGGGGCAGACCCTGGGGACCTGGGTCGAGGTCCCGGGAGTGACCGCGGAGATGACCCGCCACCACCGGGGTCGGCTCGTGCGCGTGCAGGCCCTGCCGCCGGTCGACCTGTCCACCCAGGAGAGCGGCCCCACGCGCTCGTACACCATCCAGGTCGCCCTCCCCACGGTCAACTTCGGCGGCGAGCTGGCGATGATGCTGACGACCCTGCTCGGCAACGACGCCTCGACGTCGGTGCAGGCCAAGCTCATCGACCTGGAGCTGCCGGACTCGTTCGTCGCGGCCTTCCCGGGGCCGCAGTTCGGGATCGCCGGGCTGCGCGGGCTCGTCGGCGTCCATGACCGCCCCCTGCTGCTCAACATGATCAAGCCGTGCACCGGGCTCAGCCCGAGCGAGGGCGCCGCCATCTTCAAGCAGACCGCCCTCGGCGGGATCGACATGATCAAGGACGACGAGCTGCTCGGCTCGCCCGACTTCTCCCCCGTCCAGGAACGGGTCCGGGCCTTCACGGCCGCGGCCAGGGAGGCGGCCGACGAGACCGGCGTCGAGACCGTCTACGCCCCCAACGTCACCACCCGCCCCGACCGCCTGCTCGAGAACGCCCACCGGGCCGTCGACGCCGGGGCCCGGGTCGTCATGGTCAACTTCGCGGCGGTCGGGTACGGCGCCCTGGAGGCCCTCGCCGAGTCGGTCGGCGTGCCCATCCTCGGGCACTACGCCTCCGCCGGGATGTTCTACGAGGGCGCGCGCAGCGGGATGTCCTCCACGATCGCCCTCGGGGTGCTACCACGGCTGGCCGGGGCGGACCTCGTCATGCTCAACACCCCCTACGGCGGCTACCCGATGAGCCGCCACCAGTACGTCCTCACCGCCCTCCAGCTCGCGGCCACCCGGCCGCACCTGCGCCCGGCCCTGCCGATCATCGGCGGTGGCGTGCATCCGGGGATCGTCGGTACCTACGTCCGTGAGCTCGGGACCGACATCATGCTGGCCGCCGGCGGCGCGGTGCAGGGCCACCCGCACGGCGCGGCGGCCGGGGTCCGGGCGATGCGGCAGGCCGTCGACGCCGCGATGACCGGCCGGCCCCTCCACGACGCCGCCGCCGAGCACCCCGAGCTCGCCGCGGCCCTGTCCCGGTGGCCCGAGCCCACCGATCTGCCGGCCCGCTGACCCCACCTGCGAACCCACGACCAGACCGAGCAGGAACGACCGAGGAGCACCCCATGCCTGACCAGCTGCGTCTCGTCGTCGGCAGTGACATCGCCGGCTTCGACTACAAGGAGGCCATCAAGGCCGACCTCGAGCACGACCCACGGGTCGTGAGCGTCGAGGACCTGGGCGTCTTCGCCGACGGACTCGAGAAGGAGTCCTACGGGTCGGTGGCCATCCGGGGCGCGGAGCGGATCCGCGAGGGGGCGGCCGACCGGGGCATCTTCGTCTGCGGCACCGGCATCGGCGTGGCGATCGCCGCCAACAAGGTCCCCGGCATCCGGGCCACCGTCGCCTCCGACTCCTACAGCGTCGAGCGCTCCATCCTCTCCAACGACTGCCAGGTCCTGACGATGGGCCAGCGGGTCATCGGGCTCGAGCTGGCCCGCCGGCTCGCCAAGGAGTGGCTGGGCTACGCCTTCGACTCCTCGTCGCCGTCCCACGAGAAGGTCCAGGTCATCAGCGACTACGAGTTCACCGGCAGCTGCTGAGCGCCGGACCCGGGAGGTCGTGACAGGGAGCCGGCGAGGAGACTGACGCACATGGGCGTGCTGTGCATCGACGCGGGGACGACGATGGTCAAGTCCGTGCTGTTCGACGACGACGGCCGCGAGGCCGCCGTGGCCCGGCAGGCCACCAGCGTCACCGCCCCGGAACCGGGGTGGAGCGAGCAGGACATGTACTCGGTCTGGGACGCGGTGGTGCACACGGTGCGCCAGGTCGTCCATGGCGGCGAGGTCGAGGTGTCGATCGTCGCGGTCACCGGGCAGGGCGATGGCTGCTGGCTCGTCGGGGAGGACGGGCGCCCCACCGGTCCGGCCATCTTGTGGAACGACGGCCGGGCAGCCGAGATCGTCGACGCCTGGGACGCCGAGGGCCGGCTCACCGATGCGTTCCGGGTCAACGGCAACCTCGCCTTCCCAGGTACCCAGAACGCCATCCTCACCTGGCTGCACCGCCACGACCCCGAGCGCCTGGAACGCTCCCACCGGGCCCTGTACTGCGACGGCTGGCTCTACCACCGCCTCACCGGCCGGCTCGCGGTCGAGGAGTCCGACGCCGCCTCCCCGTTCCTCGACCTCGCGGAGCGGGCCTACTCCCCGGCGATCCTCGAGATGTTCGACATGCCGTGGGCCCAGCGGCTGCTGCCCGAGGTCCTCTCCGGCCCGGCCCGGGTGGGCACCCTGCTCGACACCCCGGCCACCGAGCTGCGGCTGCCCGCGCGCACGCCCGTCGTCATGGCGCCGTTCGACATCCCCTCGACCGCGATCGGCATCGGCGCCGTCCGGCCGGGGTCGGCCAACTCCGTCCTCGGCACGACCCTGTCCACCCAGGTCTCGGTGGCCGGCGCAGACACCTCCGGCGTCGTCGCCGGGATGACCCTGCCCATCGGCGTCGGCGACATCTACACCCGGTCCATCCCCGCCATGGCTGGCGTCGGTGTCGTCACCTGGGCGATGCAGCTCATCGGGCTGGACAACCCCAACTGGCTGTCCGACCTCGCCGCCTCCTCGGTTCCCGGGGCGCGCGGGCTCTTCATCCACCCCTACCTCTCGCCCGCCGGCGAGCGCGCCCCCTTCCGGGACACCCACGCCCGCGGGTCGATGGTCGGGCTGTCGTTCGAGCACACCCGGTCCGACGTCGCCCGGGCCGCTCTCGAGGGCCTCAGCTACGTCGTCCGCGACTGTCTGCGGTTCGGCGCGGAGTCGGTCTCCGAGCTGCGCCTGTGCGGCGGCGGTGCCAACAGCGCCTTCTGGTGCCAGCTGCTCGCCGACGTGACGGGCGCTCCGACCGCGCGGTCGACGGACTCCGAGATCGGTGCGAAGGGCGCCTACCTCACCGCCGTCACCACGGTCACGGGCGAGGACATGGCGGCCGCCGTCGACCGGACGGTCACGCTGCGTGACCGGTTCGAGCCCGACCCTGGCCGCAGCGCCGCGTACGACGAGCTCTTCGACGACTTCCTGGCGCTGCGTGAGGGGCTCGCCGGCCAATGGCGCCCGCTCGCCGCCGTCCGGTCCCGCCTGGGGGCCGTCAGCACGACCCGCTGACCGGGCTCACGGCTCGAGGATGTACGGCGTCGTCGTCGCGACGGCATGCAGGCCCAGGCGCACGAGGATGGGACGGCTGTCCGGCGAGCAGTCGACCCGCACGAGGGGGTAGCCCAGGTCGAGCGCCAGCCGGGCCCGGTGGACCACTCCGGCGCGGTAGAGGCCCCGCCCGCGCCACGCCGGGTCCGTCGTGCCGCCCCACAGACCGCAGAACTGCGAGCCCTCCGTCAGGCGCAGGAGGCCGTAGGACAGCGCCCCGCCGGTGGGGGCGGACGCCGGGTCCGTCGGGTCGCCCTGCTCGATGACGAACGCGCGCAGCAGGTCGGGCCGCCACCGCTGCTCCCGTCGCAGGTGCTCGTTGACCCAGCCGCTCTCCTCCCCCCAGACGCCGTCCATGAGATCGGCGACGCGGCGCCAGCCCCGGTCGTCGTCGCAGCCGATCTCGTGGATCCGCACCCCGTCGGGCAGCGGAGCATCGTGGATGAGGTCCGCACCCGAGCCCAGCACCACGGCCTCGACGTCCTCCGGGACGAACCCGGCGGCGACCAGCCGGTCGGGCAGGTCGAGGGGCGGGTCGGTCGAGTACGTCTTCCACTCCACCCGCTGCCCGCGGCCACGGAAGAACTCGACCTGCCGGGCGATCCACCGTTCGGGGTCGTCACCGAGCCCCCCGGGGGCCTCGATCATGGCGCCGCGCGCGGCCGGGTCCGCGGGGTAGGTGCGGTGCACCGGCCCGTCGCGCTCGACCACCGCTCCGGGGGGCGCGTCGAGGTCGGTGAGCCGGATCTGGGTGTGGAAGGCCGCGAGCAGCTCATCGGGTGTCGACAGGACCGTCATGGCGCGAAGTCAACACCACAGGCCTGCCGTGACGCACCCGGATTCCGCACCCGGCGCCCGTGACGGGTCGGCTCAGGGAACCTGGCCGAACGCGTGCCGTCGAGCCCAGGCATGCATGGCTACGGCGGCCGCCGCCCCGGCGTTGAGCGAGCGCGTCGAGCCGAACTGGGTGATGTGCAGGGTGACGGCGCAGGCGGCGCACATCTCGTCGCTGAGCCCCGGCCCCTCCTGACCGAACACCAGCACGCACTCGCGCGGCAGGTCGTAGGTCTCCAGCGGCACCGATCCCGGCAGGTTGTCGATGCCGACGAGCGGTAGGGGCCGGCCGCCCGTCGCGGCCGTTCGCGCCCAGTGGACCAGCCCGGCGACGCTCGCATGGTGGTGCTCGTGCTGGTAGCGGTCCGTGACCATGGCGCCACGCCGGTTCCACCGGCGCCGGCCGACGATGTGGAAGGCTGCGGCCCCCATGGCGTTGGCGGTGCGGATGACCGAGCCGATGTTGAAGTCGTGCCCCCAGTTCTCCACGGCGACGTGGAACGGATGCCGCCGGGCGTCGAGGTCCGCGACGATCGCCGCCAGGGTCCAGTAGCGGTAGCGGTCGAGGACGTTGCGACGGTCACCGTGCTCGAGCAGGCCGCGGTCCCATCGCTCACCCGCGGGCCAGGGGCCGGGCCACGGGCCCACGCCCACGTTGTCGTCGCTCACGGACCGATCCCACCACACGTCGGCTGCGCTCAGAGCCAGCGGCCGTCCCGCATGATGAGGCGGGCCGCCAGCTCGTTCTCCTCGCGCCAGGCCTGGACCCGCTCGGGCACGACCCGGACCACGGCATCGGCCCATCCCGCCGGGTCGGACTCGAGCTTGGCCGTGAGCAGCGCGTGGGCGTCCGGCTCCAGCGCGGCCACGGTGGTGAGCTCGGCACGGCCTTGCACCATGACGACGTCGCGCGTGCCGCCGAGGCTGACCCGCAGGACGGGGTGCTCGGCCAGGTTGCGAACCGTCCGGGACCGGGCCCCGGTCGCCGCGACGATCCGGCCGGCATACCAGGCGAAGCAGAGCGGAACGAGCCAGGGGCGGTCGCCGTCGGTGGTCGCGAACCACGCGTCGACGTCCTGCTCGAGGTGGGCCAGGGTGTCGCGGATGCGCTGGTCCCGGCTGCGGGGGGCGTCGGCCATCGTCCCACCCTAGGTGTGGATCCCCCGGCAGCCACCGCCTGGCGCGCCCGTCTGCTCGTGGTGCCGGCCGCAGGACGGTGCGCCACGGGGGGCCGCGATGTGCTCCGGCCATGCCGACCGCATACTGTGTGCCCGTGATGCACTCGCTCGGCCCGCAGTGGCTGAACCCGGACTACCTGCTCAACACCTACGGCATGTGGCTCGCCGTCCTCATCGTGTTCATCGAGTGCGGGCTGCTCTTCCCGTTCCTGCCGGGCGACTCGCTCCTGTTCACCATCGGCGTCTTCATCGCCAGCACGGACCCGACGCTGCACCTGGACATGAACCTGTTCGTGGCCATCGCCATCCTCGCTGTCGCGGCCTTCGGTGGGAACGTCGTCGGCTACGAGCTCGGCAGGGTGATCGGCCCGCCGGTCTTCGACCGCGACGGACGGATCCTGCGCCGCGAGTACCTGGACAAGACGCACGACTTCTTCGACAAGTACGGCAGCCGAGCGCTCGTCCTCGGCCGGTTCGTGCCCATCGTCCGGACGTACATCACCCTCGTCGCCGGGGCGGGCAAGATGAGCCGCCGGCACTTCTTCACCTGGAGCGCCGTGGGTGCGGTCCTCTGGGTCATCGTCGTCACCCTCCTCGGCTACTTCCTGGGCGGAGTGTCGATCATCAAGAACAACATCGAGGCGGCGCTGATGCTCATCGTCGTCGTGTCGGTCATCCCGATGGGGGTCGAGTACCTCAGGCACCGGCGCGCCTCCGGCCGCGAGCGCGCCACCGACTGAGGATCGCCCCGGCCCCGGTTGCCGTCCGGCCGCGCCGGGTAGGGCCCCGAGGTACCCCCCAGGAAGGAGTCCTCATGCCGACCGATCTCAGCGGCCGCCTCGTCGCGATCCTCATCGCCCCGCGGGGCACGGAGGAGCCCGAGTTCGTCGAACCCAAGAAAGCCCTCGAGGAAGCCGGGGCCACCCCCGTCGTCGTCAGCTTCGAGTCCGGCCGGGCCGAGACGAAGAACCACGACCTCGACCCCGGTGGGAGCTACCCCATCGACCGGACCTTCGAGGACATCACGCCCGACGATGTCGAGGCAGTCGTCGTCCCCGGAGGGGCCGTCGGCGCGGACACCCTGCGCGCCAACCCGGCCGTCGTCTCCTTCGTCAAGGGCGTCGCGGCCCAGGACAAGCCGGTCGCCGCCATCTGCCACGGACCGTGGACCCTCATCGAGGCCGGTCTGGCGCAGGGCCGCCGGCTCACGTCGTACCCCTCGCTGCAGACCGACCTGCGCAACGCCGGCGCCGAGTGGGTCGACGAGGAGGTGGTCGTGGACCGCGGGCTGATCACCAGCCGGAACCCCGATGACCTCCCGGCCTTCTGCGGGGCCCTGATCGACGCCCTGGCGGGCTGAGCGCGCCACCGGTGCGGGCCTCATCCGCCTCAGCCGAGGTCGATGAGACCCTTGGCGTATGCGGCGGTGACGGCCGCCGTGCGGTCGGCCACGCCCAGCTTGGCGAAGGCGCGCAGCAGGTGGGTCTTGACGGTGGCCTCGCCGATGAACAGCTCGCGGCCGATCTGGGGGTTGGACATCCCGCGGGCGACGAGCCGCAGCACGTCGAGCTCGCGGGAGGTGAGGTCCGGGCCGGCCGGTGCCCGCAGCCGGTCCGCCAGACGGGCCGCCACCGGTGGCGCGAGCACCGTCTCACCGCGAGCGGCCCGGCGGATGGCGTCGGCCAGCACGGCCGGCGGCGCGTCCTTGAGCAGGTAGCCCCGGGCGCCGGCCTCCACGGCCCGGACGATGTCGGCGTCGGTGTCGTAGGTCGTCAGGATGAGCACCTCGGGGGCGCCGGGGATCGCCCTCAGCCGGGCGGTCGCCTCGGCGCCGTCCAGGACCGGCATCCGCAGGTCCATGAGGACGAGGTCGGGGCGCTCGCGGGCGGCGACGGCAAGGCACTCGGCCCCGTTGCCGGCCTCGCCGACGATCTGGAAGTCCGGCTCCTCGGAGAGCATCGCCGCCATGCCCGCGCGCACCACCGGGTGGTCGTCGACGATGAGCAGCCTGATCATCGGGGCACCTCCACATCGAGCCGGGTGCCCTCGCCGGGGACGCTGGAGACCGAGGCCCGGCCGCCCAGCTCGGCGACCCGGGCGGTGACCCCGTCGAGGCCGAAGCCCGGCCGCGGCTCTCCGGCGGAGAAGCCCCGCCCGTCGTCGGCCACCCGCAGGGTGACCCGGTCGGGGAGGGCGTAGGAGACCTCCACCGTCGCGTGCCCCGCGCCGGAGTGCCGGCGGACATTGGACAGCGCCTCCTGAGCGGTTCGCAGCAGCACGACCTCGGTGGTGGCGCCGAGCGCCGCCGGCTCGCCGGTGACGACGAGCCGGGCGTCGATGGTCGTCTCGTGGGCGACGGCCGCGACGAGCCGGTCGAGCGCCTCGGTGAGCGTGCGGGACTGCAGGTGGCCGGGGGTGAGCTCGGCGACGATGAGCCGCGCCTCACGCAGGTTGTCGGCCGCGGTCCGCTCGACGAGGTCCAGCCGCTCGCGGGCGGTGCCGATGTCGCCGCGCGCCAGGGCGGCGTCGACGGCTCGCGAGAGGGCGAGCACGGAGGTGAAGCCCTGGGCCAGGGTGTCGTGGATCTCGCGGGACAGCCGCTCCCGCTCCTCGTGGACGCCCCTGTCGCGCTCGGCCGCAGAGAGCCGCTCCTGGGTGCGACGCAGCTCGTCGATCGTCTCCGCGCGCGACTCCGCCTCGCCCATGATGCGGTCGATGAACAGGCCGAGCGCCAGCGACAGCCCGATCGAGATGACCATGCTGAGCAGCACGGAGACCGCCGTGTCATGGCTGCGGTCCGAGACGGCCCATCGCACGGCCGCGTACGCCCCGACGACGACGAGGGTGCCCCAGGTGGCGAGCCGACGCCCCAGCATCGCCCACATCTGCGGGAAGAGGACGAAGAAGAGGACCCAGGACTGGGTCTGCGGGTTCAGCCACACGACGCCGAGCAGCAGCAGCCAGGCGATGGTGAGGTACGCGGCGCCCCATACCACCGGGCTGGGCCCCAGCCCCCGCAGCCCGAGGACGGCATACGCGACGCCCACCCCGAGCACACAGGCGAGCTCGGCACCCCGGCCGTGCGGTCCGGGGGGCTCCACGACCACGATGGCGACGGCCGCCGCCCAGATCACCGCGAACACGGCGTGCCAGAAGACCAGCTGGCGCCGCCAGGTCTGCGTGAGGTCCTCTCGGGACGAGGCGGCGGTGGCGCTCATGATGCCCATCATGACGGGTCGGCTCACGTCGTCCCGCGCTTGTACCAGCGGAAGGTCCGGATGCACAGGGCCAGGCCGCCCACGGCCCACAGCCCGAGCACCAGGGCGGTGCGGCCGTGCTCCCAGCCGCCGGCCATCTCCCGGGCCGCCATCGACTCGGGCAGGAACACCGAGCGCATCCCCTGGGCGATCCACTTCAGGGGGAACACGGAGGCGATCTCCTGGAGCCAGGTGGGGATCTCGGTGAACGAGATGTAGACACCGGAGATGAACTGCAGGACGAGGATCGGGCCGATCACGACGGCACCCGCCGACCGGGCCGAGGCCAGCGAGGAGTACGCCACCCCAAGGACCGTCCCGCCGAAGACCCCGAGGACGAAGACCCACGCGAACGTCCACCAGCGCGCACCGTCGGTGGGCATGGGGACGTGGTAGCCGAACCGGGCCACGAGCAGCAGGACCGCCATCTGGGCGAGCGAGGTGAGACCGACGAGGCCGACCTTGCCGAGGAAGTACGCCACCGGCGGCATCGGCGTGCTCCGCAGCCTCTTGAGGGTGCCGTCGTCCCGCTCGGTGGCCACCGAGAGGGCCATGGTCTGGAAGCTGGTGAGAAGCACCCCGGCGGAGATCATCCCGGGCAGGAAGTAGCGGCCGGCGGTCATCCCGTCCGCCACGGACTGGGGATCGCTGAACTGGGCCGAGAAGATCGTCGCGAACAGGGCGAGCAGCATGATCGGGAAGAGGAAGGAGAAGAAGACCGACTCCTTCTCCCGGGAGTACATCTTCAGCTCGAGGACCGTCCGGTCCCAACCGAGAGCCAGCGCCTGGGTCATCGCGCCGCCACCTTCCTCCGGTCGCGCCGAGGTCGTCGGCCGGCCGGGTCGGCGGGCTCGTCCTCGGCCTGGAGGTGCGGGCCGATGAGCGAGAGGTAGGTCTCCTCCAGGGATGGGCGGTGCACGGCCAGCTCGGGGACCTCGCCGCCGAACCGGAGCGAGAGCCGGGCCACCGCATCGGTGGGTGTCGCCGTCCGCAGGGTGTGCCGCTCGCCGCCCTCCGCCCAGATGACGGTGGCCTCCTGGCCCGAGCGGCCGTCGAGGTTGGCCGGGGTGTCGACGGCGAGCATCCGCCCGGCGGCGATGACGCCGACCCGGTCGGCGAGCTGCTCGGCCTCGTCGAGGTAGTGGGTGGTGAGCAGGATCGTCGTGCCCCCGGTGGCGAGGGCCCGGATGAGCTCCCAGAAGTCCCGGCGGGCCTGGGGGTCGAACCCCGTCGTCGGCTCGTCGAGGAAGAGCAGCTCCGGACGCCCGACGATCCCGAGTGCGACATCGAGCCGCCGGCGCTGGCCGCCGCTGAGACCGGCGATCCGGCTGTCGGCCTTGTCGGTGAGCCCCACGGACTCGAGCACCGCCTCGACCGCGCGGGGGTGGCGGTAGGCGCGCGCGGTGCTGGCGACGGTCTCGCGTGGCGTGAGCAGGTCCAGCCCGCTGGAGCTCTGCAGGACGATGCCGATCCGGTCGCGCCAGGGCAGCCCCGCCGTGCGCGGGTCCTCGCCGAGCACGCTCACCTCGCCGCCGTCCCGGGTGCGGAAGCCCTCGAGGATCTCGACCGTGGTGGTCTTCCCGGCGCCGTTCGGACCGAGCAGGGCGAACACCTCCCCGGTCTCGACCTCCAGGTCGACACCGTCGACGGCGCGCTTGGTGCCATAGGCCTTGGTGAGGCCCTTGATCGTGATGGCTGTGCTCATGCGTCCACCCTCCCGCGGTTCGGCGTCGGTGCGGGACGCCCGAGCGGTGGACCGCCCGTCCACCGACCGGTGGACGGGCAGGGTCGCGGCGGTCCTGCGTGGTGCCCGCCACGGGTCCTGGGCGGCGCTGCCGGGCCGGCGAGCCTACGGCGTGAGCTCGCCCTCGACGGCGGGGCGGATGACCACACGGGTCCACGAGCCGACGTAGATCCGGTCGTCCGGACCGACCTCATGCTTGACGCCGCGGGCGATGGGCCGGGTGGGCAGCTCGCCCACGGCGTCGCCGACGAACGTGCCGTTGGCGGAGTCGAGGTCCTCCACCCACCATCGGGCGCCGTCGGTCGTCAGCTGGGCCTGGCGGCGGCTCACGCCGCTGTCGGCGCCGCAGTCGATGTCGGGGGCGATGTTGCGGCTGCGCGACACCCGGCCGACCAGCAGCGAGGTGTGCCGCAGGGGCACGACCCGGGGCGGCCCGGGCGAGGGCAGGCGGTCGGGACTCTCCTGGCCGGCATACCACTGGGGGTCGACCCACACCTCGGCCACCCAGTCCTGGGCGAGCGCCGGGGCCGGGCTCTCGGCGGCGGCCTCCGCCGTCGGGGCCACGCTCCGCCGTGGCATGGCGCCCGTCGTGTGGTCATAGCCGCAGGCCTCACAGAACAGCGCGTCCGGGGCGTTGGGGGCGCCGCAGTTGGGACACGGCAGGTCACCGGCGTGGCCGGCCGTGCCGGCCGGCGCGCTCCGGGGTGGGGGCGCCTGCTCGGTGGGCGGGGGCATCGCCACGCCGCAGACGTCGCAGTAGTCCGTCGCGGCGCTCTCGTGACCGGCAGGGCAGCGGGTCACCGGCGCACCCGGGTGGTCTTGGTCGACGCCGTGTCCAGCGCCATCTCGTCGGCCTTGTCGACCGCGCGCCTGAGCCGCACCGTCCCGGTGCGCTCGTCGTCGATGTCGACGACCTTGCGCAGCTTGGAGGTCGCCTCGTCGTTGCCGGTCTCGGCCGCGAGCTGGACTGCGCGCCCGAGCTTGGTCGTGGCCGTGTCCTCGTCGCCGACGGCCCGGGCGGCCAGTCCCTCCTGGATCGCCTGGGCCAGCTCGGTCTGGCCCGTGTAGTGGGCGACCTGCTCGTCGATCCGGGCGGTCAGCGCCGAGTCGTCCGACCACTTGGCCTTGACCAGGCCGGCAGCGGCCGTCGTCCCGGCCACGACGACCTGGACCCGGGCGGCGAGCTGCTCCTGGCCGATGTCCTTGGCCGCCAGCCGGACGCTGACGTGGTAGTCGCGGGTCTCGTCGGCCCAGGCGCCGGTCGGGTAGTCGCCGGTGAGGTCGTTGACGGCCGCCCGACGAGGGGTGAGGTCCTCGACCGTCGGCGAGACCTGCCGGACGAAGACGACCTGGGCACCGAGCGGGGTCCACAGCCGCAGCCGGGCGTCCGAGACGCCGCGCGCCATCGAGGTACGCATCATCGCCGCGAACTCGGCCGCCATGAGCTCGGGCACGGGGATGATGTCGACCGTCCCGAGCAGCCCCTGGGAGATGCGGCGGAGCTCGCTGACCTTCCACTCCACGCCGACGCCGCGGCAGTCGCACTGGAAGAAGCCGGCGGCTCGGCCGATGGCCCGGTCGAGGACGTCGGTGGGCTCGTTGTTCTCGCCGTCGGTGAGCAGGATCGCGTGCCGCTGGATCACCGACGGCACCGACTGCAGGAGCACCCCGGCCAGGTCCAGCCAGGTCGAGATGACCGTGCCGCCGCCGGACTGCAGCGCCCGGATGGCGGTGGCGGCCTCGGCCCGGGTCCGCGGCTCCATGCGGACCATCCCCGGGCCGGAGCGGACGTGGGGGTAGGCGAGGAAGGCGGCGCCGTTGCCGGACACGACGGCGAAGTAGGTGCCGTCGACGATCTGCTCGATGGCGGCGGTCGCCGCACGCTTGGCGGCCTCCATGGACTGCACCCCCATCGAGCCGGAGGTGTCGATGATGATGATCTCCCCCGCGTCGCCCGCGCCGCCCTGCCCCGCCGTCCCCGCGCCGGTGCACGTCACCGACACGATGGCGTTGACGTCGGTCCCCCCGGACGGCAGGAACTCGTTCTGGTAGACGGCGGCGGTGAACTCAGCCATGGCGCTCCCTTGCTTCGGTGTCGGAGGCATTCTTCCCCAGCCGGGCCAGGGCTGCGGTGATGTTGTCGTGGCCGCCCTGCGACGTCGCCCAGTCCACCAGGGCCAGGGCGACGACGGCCGGGTCCGTCGACCCCACGGCGTCGACCCGGGCCCGCAGGGCGGCCGGCTCGGACGCGTAGTTCCACAGCCCGTCGGAGCACACGAGCACCCAGCCGGGGCCGGTGGCCCGCACCACCCCGGTCGCCGGGACGATGTCGGGCGCGTCGAGGCCCAGCCAGCGGGTGATGGCGTGGGCGCTCGGGCTCGCCTCGGCCTGCTCGCGCGGCATGCCCGCGGCGGTGAACGCCTGGGCCATCGAGTCGTCGACCGTCAGCTGCACTGCGGTGCCGGCGTCGGGTAGGAGGTAGACCCGGGAGTCGCCGATGCTGGCGAACCGCACCCGGTCACCCTCGACGACGGCGGTCGCCCAGGTGCACGACGCGGGGTTCGGCGCGCCCGGGTCGGTGTGGGCGATGACCGCCGCGTTGGCGGCGGCGGCCGCCTGCCCCAGCACCCGGGTCGCTGCGAGGTCGACGCTGTCGCCGACCCCCAGCCCCTGCGGCAGCGGCGGCGAGAGGACGTCGACCGTCGCACGGACCGCGGCCATCGCCGCTCGGTCCGAGTCCGTCGAGGACGACACCCCGTCACACACGACGAGCACCGCCCGCCCGCCGGGCTCCTCGTCGGAGAGCAGCGCCATGGCATCCTCGTTGCGGGCGTGACGGACCCCCCGGTCACAGACCCCGGCGACCCAGGAGGACGGGGACTGGCGGAAGTGGTCGCGGGCGCTCGGCGCCTTCGTGCCGCAGGTCAGGCAGTACAGGTCCTCGCCCACCTGCCCGCCGCACTGGGTGCACGGCGGACGGGCCGACGGGGCTGCGCCTGGCCGACGCACCGTGGGGGTGCTGATCGGGGCGCGGTCGTCGACGGCCCGCGGGTCGGCGACCGGCCCGGGCTGCACGGCGCCGCTCGCGCCGACCGGGGCCCCGCACGCCTCGCAGAACCGGGCGCCCTCCCCCAGCTCGGCATCGCACGACGGGCAGCTGGCCGGTGCGCCGCCGGTGTCGGTCACGTCAGTGTCCAGTTCCGGACCGCGTTGGCACGGTCGACCAGGGCCACCCGCTTGTCGATGTCCTGCTCCGTCTTCGCCATCGCCCGCAGATGCTCCTCGAGGGCGCTGCGCAGGGCCGGCTCCGTCGCGGCGTACGTCCCGACCTTGCCCGACGGGGAAGCCCCACCGTGCTGGACGGCCTCGAGCGACTGCTCGAGGATCCGGGTGCTGATGGCCTCGCGCTCGGCCGCCAGCATCCGCACGCTCTCGACGCTGCGCATCGCGTCGTCGAGGGCGGCCAGGCCCCCGGTCGGGCTGCCGAGCAGCGCCTCCGCCCGGAGCCGCCGCGACTCGACGTAACCGCTGCTCGTCGGGGGCACCAGGTCGAGGGCCTCGACGGCCGCCCGCTGGTCCCCACGGGCCCGGCGAACCCGGGCCATGCCGAACGCCGCCGGCGCCACATACGCCGCGTCGGTGGCCGCGCAGGTGGCGTACAGCCCCTCCGCGATGTCGAGCCGGCCGCCGCGCTCGCAGGCCAGGGCAAGGGCCAGCTTGGGCGCCAGCTCGCCCGGCACCTGCTGGTAGACGGCGTTGAAGGCCGACTGCGCGCCGGTCCAGTCCTCGGTGCGCAGCGCCGACAGCCCGGCGACCCACAGAGCGCGCCAGTCCCACGGGTCGGCCTGCAGGAGGGCGGCGCTCGCCGCCGCCACCCCCGCCGGGTCGCCGGCCCGCAACGACTCCGTGGCGCGGGACAGCCACACCTCGGCGCTCGCCTCGGGGGCCCGGTCGAGCTGGGCGAGACGCTCGGGCGGCTCCCCGGGTCCCAGACTGAGCAGCCAGGACAGCTGCGGGTCGGTGCTGTCCCGTTGCAGGCTGGGCAGCTGGGACCAGTCGAGCTGGGAGGTCGACACCGCCGGCGCGGCGAAGAACGTCGAGGCCGAGGAGGTGAGCGAGGTGCCCTCGGTCGTCGTCGCGACGATCTCGCGCAGCACCCCGAGCGCCTGGCCGCGCAGCTCGTCGGCGGAGACGAACCGGTCCGCCGGGTCGGTGGCGCAGCACTTGGCGATGAGCCAGTACAGCGAGTCGTGGGCCTGGAACACCGGGGTGGTCGCCGGGTCGGGCAGCGAGGTGAGGTACGTGCTCTGGTAGCCGCGGAACTCCATGAGCAGGACCACCAGGGTCCGCCCGACCGTGTAGAGGTCGGATGCGACGCTGGGCCCGGTCAGGGCCACCTCGGGCGCCTGGTAGCCGACCGTCCCGTAGATCGCGGAGTCCTCGTCGTCCTCGCGCCGGACCCCGCCGAGGTCGATGAGCTTGACCGCGTCGCCGACCTGGATGAGGTTGTCGGGCTTGAAGTCGCAGTAGACCAGACCGAGGTCGTGGAGATACTGGAACGCCGGCAGGATCTCGATGATGTAGGCGAGGGCCTGGTCGACCGGCAGCGGGTCGTAGACCCCGCCGTTGCGGCGCATCCGCTCCTTGAGGACCTGCTTGAGCGAGGTGCCGCCGACGTACTCCATGACGATGTAGCCGGCGCTGTCGTGGGTGACGAAGTTGAAGATCTCGACGATGAGCGGGTGCTCGACCTGGGCGAGGAAGCGCTGCTCGGCGATGGCGGCCGCCAGGGCCTCCGGGTCGCCGGAGTTGAGCAGGCCCTTGAGGACGACCCACCGGTCGGAGACGTTGCGGTCGCGGGCGAGGTAGATCCAGCCGAGGCCGCCGTGGGCGAGGGCCCCGGCGACGAGGTACTGGCCGGCCACCAGGTCGCCGGCCTTGAGCTTGGGGGTGAAGGAGTAGGCCGTCCCGCACGAGGGGCAGAACCCCTCGGGGCGGCCGGCCTGCGCACCGTGCGAGCGGCCGACGGGTCCCCCGCACCTGGCGCAGCTCCGCTTGTCCTCGCTCACCTGGGGATCGGTGAGGACGGCGGCGGCCGGGTCGACCGGCGGCGCGGTGGGGATGACGGTGAGGCCGGCGCCGAGGCGGGCGGCCCGGGTCCGGGTGCTGCCGGTGCGGGTGCGGTGGGTCGCCGAGGTGCCGGCCCGCTTCGAGCCGATCGCGGCCGAGCCCAGGCGGTGCGACGCGGTCGCGACCGATCCGGGGGCGTCGACGCCGGCCGGCGAGCCCGGCGCGGACCCCGGCGCTGTGGAGCCCCCTTCCCCGCCGGGCGCCGGACCGCCGGGCGCGGGGGCTCCGCAGACGTCGCAGTAGCCGTCGAGGACGTGTCCGCCGCAGCCGGGCTGGGCGCACGGCGTGCCGTCGGCGGCGGGGGTGCTGGGCCCCCGAGCCGGCGCGGGGGCGGCACGCGAGATGCTGCTCCGGCCCGCCGGGGGGGCGGCGGCCATGCCGCAGACGTCGCAGTAGCCGTCCAGCACCGACCCGGTGCACCCGGGCTGCGCGCAGCTGCTCATCTGGCCTCCTCGTCGCGGGTGGGGGTCGCGGCGCCGGTCCG
The DNA here is from genome assembly GCA_963763315.1 of uncultured Actinomycetota bacterium. Lineage (GTDB taxonomy): Bacteria > Actinomycetota > Actinomycetes > Actinomycetales > Dermatophilaceae > CAVSJJ01. The sequence goes on along the minus strand of CAVXOC010000002.1, from coordinate 575,562 downwards.
CGCCGGGGCGTCGGTCTCGGCGGCCGACCAGTCGATCCAGGCCTGGTAGGCGGCGACGAGGCGCCGGGCGACCGGCACGGGGGCCGGCTCCCGGGCCAGTACCTCCCGGACCTGCGCCTCGGCGGCGGCCACGTCGGCTCGCCCGGCCACCCCGACGGCAGCGGCCTTGGCGGCATACGCGTCGACCAGCGCGACGAGCTCCACCCGCTCCGCCAGGGCGGCGGCATACCGTTCCTGGGCCAGGCTCAGGGCCGCGCCGACCCGGTCGAGCCGCCGCTGGTATGCCGCCAGCTCGGCCGGCGTGGACGGCACCGGCCCCAGCGCCGAGACATCGGGCACGGCGTTGCGCGGCGCCGGCGAGACCGCGCGCACGGCCTGGCGGGCGAGGCGCTCCAGGGCCCCTTCGCGGGCCTCGAGGTCGGCCCGGTGCTCCTCGGCGGCTGCCACCTGGTCGCGGGTGTCCCGGCGCTGGGCGTTCCCGACGATGAGGTCGCGCTCGAACCGGGCGGCGTCGTTCTCCAGGGGGCCGAGCAGCCCCCCGACGTCGCCGCCGCGGGTCACCCGGGCCGCGACGTCGTCGGTGCGGGTGACCAGTCCCTGGAGGGTGTGCTGGGCACCGGGGCGGGTCTGCGCCGGCTCGAGCCCGACCTGGTCCCGCAGCCGCTCGAGCTGGGCCCGCAGGTCCTTGACCCGCCGGGCGTACTCGTCGGCGGCCGGGTCGAGCTCGAGGCGGGTCTTCAGCTGGCCGGCGAGGGCGTCGGAGAGCCGGCAGGCCTCCGGCAGGGAGAGGGCGAGACCGCTGCCGGACCCGGTCAGCCGGGGGGCCGGGAGGGCGGACCGGTCGAGGGTCGCGTCGAGCCGGCCCCAGACCAGGGCGGACAGCCGCTCGCGCTCGGTGCGGCCCACCCGGCCGCCGTCCCAGGTCGCCAACAGCAGCTGGTAGCGGTCGGAGGCCGCCTTCCAGAGGGCCATCGACAGGGTCAGGTCCGCGGTGAGCTGGTCGCTGCGCGTCGCCCGCTGGGCGGCCGCGTCGAGGTCGTCCAGCTCGGTGCGGCGACCGCGCAGCCAGGACTCGAGGGCGGCGAGGTAGGCCTGGACGGCCGGCGGGTCGAGGGCCTCGCCGAGGCGGCCCGGGGCGGCGGGGGCGGTCAGCGTCGTCACGGCGTCCTGCCGTACTGCAGGGGCGGTGGGGTGGGCGCCTTGCCGAGCGTCGGCGCGAGCCAGTGGTTGTAGCTCTTGAGCCATGCCCCGTCGGACCGCAGCCGCTCCAGCACCGCGTTGACGAAGCGGACCATGTCGACGTTCCGCTGGGGGACGCCGACGCCGTAGGGCTCCACGGTGAACGCCCGTCCGGCGACGACGGCATACGGGTCCTGCGCCGCGAGGCCGGCGAGGACGGTGTCATCACCGGTGATGGCGTCGACCTGGCCCTGCTGGAACTTCACCAGGCAGCCGGTGTGGTTGGCCGCCGCCACCGGGATGGCCGAGGGCTCGTCCCGCACGAGGGTCGTCATGCTGGACGTGCCCGCGGGAGCGCAGACCCGCTTGCCGGACAGGGCGGACAGCGCGGTGATGCCGGATCCCCGCCGCACGAGGATCTTCTGGCCGGCCCGGTAGTACTCGCCCGAGAAGGCGACCTGGGTCCACCGGTCGCAGGTGATCGAGAACGCCCGGACGACGACGTCGACGTCACCGCTGCGCAGCAGGGGGATGCGGTCGGCGGCGGTGATGACCCGCAGCTGGACGTGGCCGCTCGCCTCGCCGAAGATCGCCGCCGCGATCGCGCTGACGATGTCGATGTCGAAGCCCTCGATGACGCCGGTGAGGGGGTTGCGCGAGGCCAGGAGGTAGGTGTCGGCGGAGACCCCCGCGATGAGCCGGTCGCGCCGGTGGATGGCAGCCATCGTCGATTCGGGGGGCATCGCGTTCGGGGCGGGGAGCGCCCCCTGGGGCGCGTAGGACTGCAGGGGGTCGGCGCACGCGGACGGCGAGGGCGGGGCGGCCGTCGACGTGCCGGGTGCCGGGGCCGGCGCCGCCGAGGGCAGCGGGGTCGGGGCATAGCCGCACGCCGAGGCGAGGGCCGCGACGACGGCCAGGGCCACGACGGAGCGGACGCGCATCCTGCGTACTCCTCGAGCCGGTCTCATGCGTACTCCTCGAGCCGGCTGCTCAGCCCTCGCCAGGCGGACGCGGCCGCGGCCGCCCCGAGGAGCACGGCGAGCCCGGCGGCGAGCAGCAGGGCGGTGGTGCCCCCGCGGAGCGCGGTGGTCGCCGTCGCGCCGGCGTCGTCCAGCACCTTCGTCACGGCGGTGTCGAACGCCGAGAAGTGCGCGGACGCCGATCCGTCACCGGTCGCGGTGGCCGCGGCGACCGCGCGGTCCCACTGGCCGCCGTTGTCGAGGGTGACGATCGAGGCGTGGTCCGCCGCGTAGCGTCCCCAGGCCGTGGCGAGAGCCGGGGCGGAGGAGGTGCCCAGCTGGGCGAGCCGCTCGTCGACGACCTTGGCGGCGCGCGCCCAGGCGTCCTCGAACGGCTGGCCGGAGCCCCGGGCGATGAGCCGCAGGCTCTCGTCGGACTTCGCGTCGTTGGCGGCCGTACGGATCGCGGCACCGTTGACGACGGTGGCGTAGGAGGTGGCCCGCACCGAGTCGTTGCTGCCGGCGACCGACGCCGCCGCCGCGACCGCGGCCACGGCGAGCAGCGCGACGGCGCCCGCGGCCCCCGCGAGACCGAGGTTGACCCGACGACGGAACCGGCGCGCGACCCACTGGTTGACCAGCCCGAGCAGGACGAGGACGAGCACCGCCGTCACGAGGATGAGCCAGGGGTGCTGGCCGCCCATCGATGCCTCGGCACGCTCGGAGTTGGCCGTGACGAGGGCCACCACGAGCGGGAGGGCGGTGGCGCGCAGGTCCTTGCTCGCTGACTGGAGGTACGCCGCGCCGACCGGCAGCCCCTGGCGGTTGTTGGCCCGCGCGAGCTCCATCGTCGTGGCGTACCGCAGGACGACGGCGTTGAGCTCGGCGAGCACCTGGCGGTCGGCGGGCTGGGCCTCGGCGGCGTCGGCGACGCTGCGGGAGACCGCGTCCAGCGCCGCGTCGTACGCGGCCCGGTGCTCGGCCGGCTCGAGCCCACCGACGAGGAAGGCGTTGGTGGCCAGTGCATCGGCGGTGAGCAGGTTGGTCTCGATGCCCTGGGCCCGGATGAGCTGCTCGGTGTCGCCGGCCGCGGACCGGTTGGCCTGCCAGCCGAGTACCAGCAGCACCGCAGTGAGGGCGCCCACCAGTGCGCACAGCACGGCGGCGGCGCCGCGGAGCCGGACCAGGGTCGCGGGGACCGAGCGACCGGTGATGACGGCGGCACCCCGGCCGGGCGGCCCGGGGGCCCGGCGCCGGCTCGCGGCCCTGGGCCCGCCCACCGTCCTCGGCGTGCCCGCTGTCCGGTGCGGCGTGGCGGCCGTGCTCGTCCCCCGCCGGGGCGGGATCGGCGCGGCCGTGGCGCCGGGCGTCGTGGTCCTGGTCATCAGCACTCCTGCTCGGGTGAGCGCGACGGGCCGGCGGCGGGGTCCTGGCCGGCTACGTCCTCGCCGGCGGGGACCGCGAGCTCGGCCCGCGCCGCCGGGTCGAGGTCGTCGGAGGCCACGAGGTCCCCCGGCCCGAGCGCCCGCAGCTGCTCCACCGTCGGGCCGTCGACATCCCGCAGCCGCCATGCGTGTCGGCCGACCGCGCCCTCGAGGACGTTGCGGGCGAACCGGCCGTTGCCGAAGGCCGACCCGCGCGGGACCTCGGCGAGCAGGGCCCGGAAGCGCTGCTCGACGGCGGCGCTGACGTCGTAGTCCACCGCGGTGGCGAGCGAGCGGAAGATCGCCACCAGCTCGTCGTCGGTGTAGTCGGCGAACTCGATGGTGGTCCGGAAGCGGCTGGCGAGCCCCGGGTTCTGGGCCACGAAGACCTCCATCGGGACGGGGTAGCCCGCGACGACGACGACAAGGTCCTCGCGCCGGTCCTCCATCTCCTTGACGAGGGTGTCGACGGCCTCGGTGCCGTACTGGTCCCCGGCGAGGGAGTACGCCTCGTCGATGAACAGCACGCCGCCAGCAGCCCGGGCGACGACCTCGGCCGTCTTGGTCGCCGTCTGCCCGAGGTACCCGGCGACCAGCTCGGAGCGGTCCACCTCGACGAGCTGCCCCGAGGACAGCAGCCCGAGTGCCTGGTAGATGCCGGCCACCAGCCGGGCCACCGTCGTCTTCCCCGTCCCGGGGTTGCCGGTGAAGACCAGGTGCCGGGTGATGGCCGGGGTGCGCAGTCCGGCGGTCGCCCGCTTCGCCTCGATCCGCAACAGCGCGACCTGGCGGTGGACCTCGGCCTTGACGGCGGCCAGGCCGATGAGTGCGTCGAGCTCCGCCAGCAGCTCGGCGAGGCTCTTGGCCGGCCCAGCGGAGGCGGCTGCCGGGGCGGCTGGAGGCGGATCGGCCGCCGCGGTGGCCGCGCCCGGCCTGCCGGCGACGGGGTCGCTCGCGGTGCTGGCCCCCGGCGGTGCCCCGGGCGCCGGGGGCGTCGACGGTAACGGTGGGGGGGCCGACAGCAGGCCCGGGAACGCTCCCGGGGCCGAGGGGTCGACGCCGGCGAGGTCGAGCCCGCTCACCTGCCCGGCGGGCCGGGGCGGCATGCCGGCCCGGACCCGGGCCAGCTCGCCCATCACCTCAGCCCAGGTTCCGGCCAGCCGGGCCGGCGATGGCGGGACGCCGCCCTGGTGATCGGCCGGCCGCCCCGGGCCGGGGTCGACGACGCCGAGCTGGGCGCTGGTCGCCGTGGCGGCGTTGCCGATCACCCGGGGCGCCGGGTCCCCGAGCGTGGTCGCGGCGATGCACACCTGGGCGAGGGCCCGGGCGTAGCCCACGGTCTCGGGATGGTGGGCACCGACCAGCAGGCTCAAGGTCGGGGTCGGGCTCGCCCGCCACCGTCGACCGCGCGAGGCGGCCCGGGTGAAGTCCTCGGCCCGCCGGCCTCCGCCGGTCTGCTCCGACCAGTCGACCCACGCGCCCCGGGCGGACTCGGCCACCGTGGCGGCCAGCGCCTCGCCCTCGGCGCGGGCCGCGGCCGGGTCGAGGCCCGCGCGCTCGGCGCTCGCGACGAGCGCGGCGAGGGCGCTCGCCAGCGAGGCGTCGGGCAGGGCGGTCATCACGGCTCCAGGTCCAGGACGTTGGGCGGCCCCGGTGGGACGGGTGGGGGCGAGCCGGGGGTTCCCCCGGGGGAGGCCGTCTCGGGAGCCCGGACGGCGCCGGTCGGACCCGGCGGAGCCGAGGTGGGGGGCGGCGGGACGGACCCGACGCCGGCGCCGACGTCGAGCGGGCCACCCGAGGCGGCGGCCCCGAACCGGCTCTCGAGGAACAGCCCGTGAGCGACGAGGGCCTGTGCATCGGCGTGGACGGCCGCGTCGAGCATCCGGGCCATCGTCGCCGCGAGCAGCTCCAGCTGGTCGACCAGCACCATCAGCGCGGTCCGCCCTCCCTCGATGGGCCGGGTGTCGGCCCACTCCCGAGGCAGCCGGAGGTAGCCGCCCACCGTCTCGGGGAGGTAGTCGGTCGCCGTCGCCACCACGGCATACCCGTCGGCGCTGCCGACGCCGAGGTCCGGCAGCCGGGGCAGGATCGCCCGGATGAGCGCGTCGACCCGGACGACGCGGGCCCTGACCAGGGACGACGCGTGCGCCTGGACGAGCATGGCCTGAACCCGCTCGAGGGAGGCGACGATGTCGGCCTCGCCCGGCGGGGCAGGCAGGGACGCCGCGGCGGCCTCCCCGCTCGCCCGCTGCGCCAGCCACTCCCTCAGCCCCACGGATGCCTGCTAGTGCTGGGAGGGGTTCCCCAGGTCGAGGGTCTGCGCGCCTCGCTGGTCCTGGGCCTGGACGCGGGCGAGGTACTCCTTGGACTTGTCGACCTCGGTCTCGAGGACCCCGATCGTCGTTGCCATGGTGTCCAGGGCCTTGGTCTTGAACTCGTCGATGGAGTCCATCGTCGCGTAGATGTTGGTGAACGCCGCCTGCAGCTCGGGCATCCCCAGCGTCGCCGACGCCGCCTGCTCCTGGATCGCCGCCGAGTTGTCGCGGAGCATCTCGGAGGTGCGCTGGATCAGTCCGGAGGTCGTCGTGTTGAGTGCGGTGATCTGGTCGAGGACGAGCTTCTGGTTCCCCAGGGCCTGGGCCACGATGACGGCGGTCCGCAGCGCGCCGACCGTCGTCGTCGAGGCCCGGTCGACCCCCTTGATGAGCTCGATGTTGTTCTTGATGATGACGTCGATGGCCAGGTAGCTCTGGATCGAGACCGCCAGCTGGGTGAGCAGGTCCTGGTGCTTCTGCCGGACGTAGAACAGCACGTCCTGGGAGAGCGCCTTGGCGGTGTCGGGGTCGCTCAGCTCGAGCTCGGCGATGCGCGCCGAGATCTTCTCGTCGAGCCGCTCGGCGATGTATACGTACTGGTTGAGCCGCCCCATCGCCGACCACAGGTTGGTCTTCTCCAGGTTGAGCGAGACGTTGTCGCGGGTCAGCTCGTCCTGGCCGCCGCGCAGGCTGTGCAGGATGGCGTTGAGCTGCGACTGCGCGCTCTGGTAGCGGCGGAAGTAGTCGACGACGGTGTCGCCCCACGGGATGAACCCGAGGATCCGGCGGCCGCCCGTCACCTGGCTCGGGTCGAGGTCCTCGACGGTGCGGCGCAGCTCGAGCAGGGTCCTGCCGACCGTCGACCCCTCGGACAGGCCGCCCTCCCGCAGCGCCTGGACGGGCTTGTCGAGCATCCGGTTGGACGTCTCGGCGGCCTTGCGGATGTCCGCGTCGCCCATCGTGCGCACCGTGTCGGCCTGTCGGGCGAACTCGGGGCTGCGTGCGGGGGCGCTGGCCAGCGCAGACATGAACGCGTCCACCCTGGCGTCGAGGGCGGGAACGGCGTCCGGCTGGACCTGCGGCGCCATCCGCGGCGCCTGCGTCGCCAGGACCGGCGCCGGGGCCTGCGGCGCGGTGAGGGTGAGGGTCTGGTCCGGTGGGGTGAGCGGGGCGGGCGCCAGGCCGTCGTCGGTGCTCATGGGTTGCCTTCCGAGGTGGTGCCGGGTGCTGCTGGAGTCATGCTGGGGTGGTGCTGCGGGTCTGCGGCGGCCGGTCCGCGGCCGCCGGGGTCAGGTCAGCGGCGGCTCGGCGCCACCGCTGGGCGGCACCTCGGGGGCCTCGCCCTGCGCGGCCTGCGGGGGGGCCGTCGGCAGTGCCGCGGGTGGTACGCCGGGCTCGGACCCGGCATACGACGCCGGAGGCGGGGTGCTCGCGCTGCGCTGGCCGAAGTCGACCGTGACCGCCTCACGGTCCTCGCCCTCGGCCTCGAAGTACTCGGCCCGGGTGATGGAGAACGTGCCGGCGATGACGTTGCCCGGGACGGTCTCCACCCTGGTGTTGAGCTCGCGCACGTTGGCGTTGTAGTAGCGCCGGGCCGACGCGATGCGGTCCTCGGTGTTGGTCAGCTCACCCTGCAGCGCCATGAAGTTCTGGTTGGCCTTGAGGTCGGGGTAGGCCTCGGCGACGGCGATGAGGCGGCCGAGGGCCTGGCTGAGGGCGTTCTCGCTCGCCGCCTGCTGGGCCGGTGACTGCCCGCCCGCCATGGCCGCGCCGCGGGCCTCGACGACGGCGTTCAGGGTGCCCCGCTCGTGGGCGGCGTACCCCTTGACCGTCTCGACGAGGTTGCCGATGAGGTCGTGTCGTCTGGTCAGCTCGACGTCGATCTGCCGCCACGCCTCCTGGACCAGGTTGCGCAGCCGGACGAGGCCGTTGTAGATGCCGACGACCCAGCCGACGACCGCGAGCAGGACGACGACGATGACGATGACGGCGATGAGCATGTCCACTACTCCACCTGTTGAGGACTGTCACCGGCGATCCTAGGGGTCCCCGGTCCGATGTCGAGAGGGTTCGGCCGCGCGGGGGCGACCTATCCCTGCCCACGGGCGCGGCCGGGCCTCCTAGGCCAGCGCGAGCTCGGCGAGGGCGAAGACGTGTCGGTACTCCAGGCCCGCGTCGGCGAACCGCTGCGCCGCCCCGGTTGCGCGGTCGGCGATGGTCGCCACGGCGACCACCTCGGCCCCGGCCTCGCGGGCCGCGGTGACCGCCTCGAGCGGCGAGGCCCCGGTCGTGGAGGTGTCCTCGACCACGAGGACGCGGCGGCCGGCGATGGACGGGCCCTCGATGCGTTGCTGCAGGCCGTGCGCCTTGCCGGACTTGCGGACGACGAAGGCGTCGAGCCGGCCGCCGGCCGCCGCGGCCGCATGGAGCATGGCCGTCGCGACGGGGTCGGCCCCGAGGGTGAGTCCCCCGACGGCGTCGAACGACAGGTCGGCCACGAGGTCGAGCATCACCCGGCCGACCAGCGGCGCCGCCTCCCCGTCGAGGGTGATCCGGCGCAGGTCGACGTAGTAGTCGGCCTGCCGGCCCGAGCTGAGCGTCACCGGGCCATGGACGATGGCCAGGTCGCGGATGAGCTCGAGGAGCCGGGCGCGGTCGGCGGCGAGGTCGGTCACGCGACATACCGTATGCCGTTCGCCGCCGGACCCCGCCCGCGCCCCCCACCCCCACCCCCTGTTCACAACTTTTCCGCCCCATCAGGGAAACCGGAGGTTCGCCGGGGTTGGGTACCCCGGCGAACCTCGGGTTTCCCGTGCGTAGCCCCGCGCCGTTCGACGGGGCAGGCGTCCCTGACGGCTGACGGAGGGAGCTCAGCAGATGCCGGACTCGTACCAGTGGGTGCCATCGGGTATGCCGTTGACCGTGCGCAGGTTCTGCCACCGCAGGTGCTCGTCCCGGGGAAGCTCCGGCTCGGGCGGGCGCGGAGGGTCGGTGCCGTCCCAGATGTCGTATCCCACCTCGAGCAGCCGGCCCGTGGGGCTGTCGACCACCGCGGCGGCCAGGCGGAGGAGCAGCGCAGGAGACATCCCGTCGAGCAGGACGCGCGGAGTGCGCCGCTCGGCGAGGACCATGATCCGGGCCAGGTCCGCGATGTCGTCGGCGGTCAGCCGGGTCGCCGTGACCAGCAGGCGGCGGACCTCGGCGAGCACCGCCGCTCGGTCGGCGGCGCCGAGGTGGCCGAGTGCGTGCCGGTGGGCCGCCTCCTGCCAGTCGGTGGCGGCGGTCCGCAGCAGGTGCCGGTAGCGGCGCACCACCTCGGGCTCCGCCACCTCGGGCACCGGGAGAACCGGCTCGGTCACGCTGTCGATGTTACGTCCAGGCGGTGCCCCCGACCACCGGCCAGGTCAGCGACGGTGCCGGCTGACGAACCCACCGCTGCGCACCAGCCGGCGCGGCGCCAGCCGGGCCCCGGCCGCCAGGACCTTGTAGCGCAGGCTTGGAACCGAGATGACCCGCCCGCGATCGGCGTCGCGCAGGCAGGCGGCGACGAGCGGACCCGCCTCGAGCCACAGCGGCCCCGGGATCCTGGTGGCGTCGTGGCCGGCACGGCGCTGGAACTCGGTACGGACAAAGCCCGGGCACAGGGCCGTCACCTGCACACCGCTCCCCGCGAGGTCGCCCGCCAGTCCCTCGGTGAACGTCGTCACCCACGCCTTGGCCGCCGAGTAGGTGCCGCCGGCGATCCATCCCGCCACCGAGGACACGTTGATGATCCTGCCGGTGCCCCGGTCGCGCATGGCCCGGCCGGCCGCATGCGAGAGCACGAGCACGGCCCGGGCGAGGACGTCGAGCATCGCCTCCTCGGCGGCCACCTCGTTGACGAGGAAGGGCCGCCCGAGTCCGTACCCGGCGTTGTTGACCAGGATCCCGACCGGCCGGTCGGGGGCACCGACCCGGATGGCGACCCGCTCCAGGGCCGCCCGGTCGGCGAGGTCCGCCGCCAGCACCTCGACCCGCACCCCGTGGGCGCTCTCGACCGCGCCGGCCACGGCAGACAGGCGGTCGGCGTCTCGTGCCACGATGACGAGGTCGTGACCGCGGTCGGCGAGCTGCTCGGCGAACTCGCGTCCGATCCCGGCGGTGGCCCCCGTGATCATCGCGACAGTCATGCCGTCACGATAACGGCGACGGCAAGACTGGCTACCGGAAAGTAGGGTGACGGACGTGCGACTGGCCACGTGGAACGTGAACTCGATCCGCTCGCGGATCGACCGGCTGGAGGCCTGGCTGCAGCGTGCCGGGCCGGACATCCTCGCCCTGCAGGAGACCAAGGCCCGGGACGACCAGTTCCCCTTCGAGCGGCTCGAGGCGCTGGGCTACCGGGTCGCCCACCATGGCGTCAACCAGTGGAACGGCGTGGCCCTGCTCTCCCGGGTGGGGCTGGACGACGTGCAGGTGGGGTTCGCGGGGGACCCGGGCTGGGGCGACCCGCCGGCCGCGGAGGCCCGGGCCATCGGGGCGACGTGTGGCGGCATCCGGGTGTGGTCGGTCTACGTGCCCAACGGCCGGAACATCGAGGACCCGCACATGGCCTACAAGCTGCGCTGGCTCGCCGAGCTGCGGGACCAGGCGACGTCGTGGGCGGCCGACGGCACCCCGGTGGCGCTGTGCGGTGACTGGAACATCGCCCCTCAGGACGACGATGTGTGGTCCATGGAGTTCTACGCCGACAAGAGCCACGTCTCCCCACCGGAGCGGGCGGCGTTCGCGGCGTTCCTCGACGCGGGGTTCGTCGACGTCGTGCGCCCGCACGCGCCGGGGCCGGGCGTCTACACCTACTGGGACTACCAGCAGCTCCGCTTCCCCAAGAAGCAGGGCATGCGCATCGACTTCGTCCTCGGCTCGCCGGCCTTCGCCGCCCGGGTCGCGGGCGCGGTCATCGACCGCGAGGAGCGCAAGGGCAAGGGCGCCAGCGACCACGCCCCCGTCGTCGTCGAGCTGGAGGAGTCGGCGACCGGGCCGGCGGGACCGGGCGCCATGAAGGAGTGAGCGCCATGAGGAGCCGCACGCTGACCGTCCCCGCGTCGCACGGCGCGCGGTTGCGCGTCGAGGAGCACCGCCCCGCGGGAGAGGTCCCCCGAGGTGCCCCGGTCGTCGTCCTCGCGCACGGCTGGACGCTCACCCGCGCCAGCTGGTCGCCGGTCATCGAGGCGCTGCTCGCGCGCCGCTCGGTGCGGGTGGTCACCTACGACCAGCGCGGCCACGGCGGCTCGAGCATGGGTGAGGTGGACCCCACCGTGCGGATGCTCGGTGCGGACCTCGCCACGGTGCTGTCGGCCGTGGCCCCCGACGGGCCGGTCGTCCTGGGCGGCCACTCCATGGGCGGCATGGCGGTGATGGCGTATGCCGGTCAGCACCCGGACGAGCTGCGGGCCCGGGTCCGCGGGGTGGTCCTCGTCTCGACGGCCGCCTCGATCGAGGGCCGCAAGCCGATCCCGTTCGAGCGCCTCGTCATGCGCGTCTGCTCGCTCGCCCCGGGGATCGCCCCCGGGCCCCTGGTGCCCGTCGCCGCCCAGCGCCGGCTGTCGTTCGGGAAGGGCGCCCGCCGCGCGGACGTCAGGGCTGCCGTGCGCCAGATCCAGCGGACCCCGATGCCGACGATCGGCCGCTACTTCGTCGCCCTCGCCGCGCACAACGAGGTTGCCTCGCTGGCCCATCTCGACGCGGTACGGACCCACATCGTCGTCGGCTCCCAGGACCGGTTGACCCCGGCCCGGTGGTCGCGGCTGCTGCACGACGAGATCCCCGGGTCGCAGATGACCGTCCTCGACGGCCTGGGCCACATGCTCACCTACGAGGCGACCGACGTCGTCGCCGACGCCCTGGTCGCCATGGTCGACGGCGGCCAGCCTGGCGGCTCCGAGCTGGACACCGTCGCCGGCTGATGGCGGGCCGTCCGCGACGGCGCCGTGCTCACCGGGCGCCCTGCCGTGCTCACAGACCGACGGTGAGCTCCTGCGGCTCGGATCCGGTCCCCCGGCGCAGGCCGAGGGCCGGCGAGGCAACGGCCCCCAGCCCGGCCGCGACGGCAGCCCCGCGGAACACCCAGCGCACCTGGACGATGGCAGCGTCGAGCAGGGCTGACGTGTCCGTGTGGTCGGGCAGGGCCGCCACCGTGGCGTAGTACTCGTGCAGGCCGATCGCCGTGAGCAGGGCCAGGCCGACCACCATGCCGACCAGCCGGGCGACGACGACGAGGGCGCTGGCGCTGCCGTGGGCGTCCTGGGGTGAGTCGGCCAGGGCGGCGTTGTTGACGGGCGCCAGGGCAAGCCCGACGCCCAGGCCGACGAGGGCGAGCACGGCCGTGGCCGCCGGACGCTCCAGCGAGCCACGGCCCCACGTCGACATGACGGCAAGGCCGGCAGCGGCCAGGGCGAGTCCGGCGCAGCTGACCAGGCCGTCCCCCAGCCGGCGCAGCGACCAGCCCCCCAGCAGCGCCCCGACCGGCACCGCGAGCAGGAACCGGACGAGGACCAGCGCCGCGCCGGTCTCCGAGCGGGTGAGCACCAGGCGCGCGAGGAGCGGGACGTCCACGACGACCGCGACCAGGGCCGCTCCGACCAGCAGGCTGACACCGAGCGCCCACGGCATCCGCCCGCGGACCACCCCGCGGGGCACCAGGGGTGCCGCCGTCCGGCGGTGGTGGACGAGGTAGAGCGCGGCACCCAGGGCCGCCACCGGCAGCAGGGCGTACCCCGAGCGCCCGACGATCTCGGTGGCCGGGTCGGCGGAGGCGAAGGTCAGCACGACGCAGCCGAGCACCACCGCGACGAGCGCCGCGCCGAGCAGGTCGGCGCGGCGCAGAGTGTCCCAGGCCCCGCGGACCCACAGAGCCAGGGCTGCCACGGCGAGCGCGCCGGCCACCGCCCCGATCGGCGTCGCGACCCGGGACGTGGCCGCACCGAACGGCACGAAGGGGATGCCCAGCGTGACGTCCGTGGCGAGCCGCTCGGGGGCCGCGAGCGCCAGCCAGCCGACGAGGGTGGCCAGCACCCCCAGGCTGAGGGGCGCCGGCCGGGGCCGGCGCGGCAGGGCTCCCCCGGCGACGACGACGGCGGCCGCCAGCAGGATCCCGGCCCCGGCGTTGGCCCAGAAGATGGCGCGCCACCCGGAGAGGACGAGGATGACGCCACCGAGGACCGGACCGAGCACCGACCCGAGCTCCTGGACCGCCCCGACCACTCCGAGCGGGGTGCCTCTGCGCGCGGCCGGCCAGAGGTCGGCGACGATGGCGAGGGTCGCGGGCACCAGGCCGCCGCCCCCGACGCCTTGGACGATGCGGCCGGCCACGAGGACGGGCAGCTCGACGGCGAGGGCGGTGACCCCCGAGCCCACGACGAAGACGGCCAGGCACCCGAGCAGCACCAGCCGGCGCTCGACGAGGTCGGCGAGCCGGCCGATCAGCGGGAGCACTGCGACATACCCGAGCAGGAAGCCGGAGATGATCGGCGTGGCCCTCTGGAGGGAGTCGATGCCGACCCCGACGCCGCCCATCATGTCGGTGAGGGCGAGGACGACGACGTAGGTGTCGGCCGCCGCCAGGGCGACGGCGACGGATGCCGTGGCGAGCAGCGCCCTAGGGGCGGGTGATCTCAACGGCGGTCCCATAGCTGGTGAGCCGCAGCGTGTAGGTCGCGGTCGACGTGCCGAAGAAGGGGCCGGTCATCACGGCCGAGCGGAGCTGGTTCCCGGCGGTGATCCCGAAGGTCACGGTGTAGGTCCCGGTCCCGTCGCCGAGCATGAACAGCTGCTTGATCCGGGTCCCTGGCACCGTGCCGGTGTAGCGGTCGAGGACCTCGTCACCCGAGCGAACCTGCTGCCCCTTGGCCGGGTCGGACACGTCGCTGAGCAGCGTCGAGACGCCCTTGTCGGGGTTGAAGAACACCGAGGGGTTCGGGGCGTTGAGCGTGGCGAGGTCGGTCGGCACGTAGTCCGGGGTGAAGAACTTCATGTAGGCGGTGTCGCCGATGCAGATCAGGTCGATGGTGCCGGAGATGCCCCGGACGGTGCCGGTGATGCTGCCCTGGAACTTGGGCTCGGTCGAGCTGACGACGCCCACGCCGGTCGCGCCGGTCACGCCGTTGACGTCGGCGGGGACGTCCTTGCTCGACAGGGTGAGCTGCAGGTACCGCGCATCGTCGAGGACCCGCTTGGCCGCCGCGAGCCGCTCGGCGGGTGAGAGCTGTGGCGCGACGGTCGATCCGCCCGAGCAGCCGGCCGTGCCGAGCAGGGCCGTGGCGGCCAGGACCACGGTGGCGAGGAGGGCGCGACGCATGGGCGACACCCTAACCGCTGGTATGCCGTGGGCCGCCGGGGAGCCCGCGCTGCGCTGCGCTGCCCCTCCCGCCCCCCATCCCGACTTTTCCGCCCCATCAGGGAAACCGGGGGTTCGCCGGGGTTGGCAACCCCCGTGAACCTCCGGTTCCCCTTGCGAAGCGGACACCTCGCCGCCCCCCGCGGTGGGGCCGTCAGCGCAGGACGAGAGCGTCGGCCTCTCGGTCCCGGTCGACCACCACGGTGTCGCCGTCGCGGACCTCGCCGGCCAGCAGCGCCCGGGCCAGCCGGTCGCCGATCTCGCGCTGGACGAGGCGGCGCAGCGGCCGCGCACCGTAGGCCGGGTCGTAGCCGGTCATGGCGAGCCAGTCGCGGGCCGTCTCGGTCACCGACAGGGTGATCCGCCGCTCGTGCAGGCGGGTTGCCAGGGCACGGACCTGGAGGTCGACGATCCGGCTCAGCTCGGCCGTCGTGAGGGCGTCGAAGACGACGATCTCGTCGAGCCGGTTGAGGAACTCGGGCTTGAACGACTCACGCACCCGCGCCAGCACGGCATCGCGCTGGGCGCCCGGGGCCATCGACGGGTCGGTGAGGTACTGCGAGCCCAGGTTGGACGTCATGACGAGGATGACGTTGCGGAAGTCGACCGTACGGCCCTGCCCGTCGGTGAGCCGGCCGTCGTCGAGCACCTGCAGCAGGATGTCGAACGTCTCCGGGTGGGCCTTCTCGACCTCGTCGAGGAGCACGACCGAGTAGGGCCGCCGGCGCACCGCCTCGGTGAGCTGCCCGCCCTCCTCGTACCCGACATAACCCGGCGGAGCGCCGATCAGCCGGGCGACCGCGTGGCGCTCGGAGTACTCGCTCATGTCGATGCGGACCATGGCCCGCTCGTCATCGAAGAGGAAGTCGGCCAGGGCCTTGGCGAGCTCGGTCTTGCCGACGCCGGTCGGGCCGAGGAAGAGGAAGGACCCGGTGGGCCGGTCGGGGTCGGACAGCCCCGCCCGCGCCCGGCGGACCGCGTCCGAGACGGCCCGGACCGCGTCGACCTGGCCGATGAGCCGGGAGCCGATGATCGACTCCATGGACAGCAGCTTCTCGGTCTCGCCCTGGAGCAGGCGGCCCGCCGGGATGCCGGTCCAGGCCGAGATGACCTCGGCGATGTCGTCGGCGCCGACCCGCTCCTTGACCATGAGGTCGGCCGGCGCGGCGGACGCCTCCACCGCTGACGCGGCGGCGAGGTCCTTCTCCAGCGCCGGTATGTCGCCGTAGAGGAGCCGGGAGGCCTTCTCGTAGTCGCCCTCGCGCTGCAGGCGATCCGCCTGGGTCCGCAGGTCGTCGAGCCGGGCCTTGAGATCACCGACCTTGTTCAGCCCCGACTTCTCCGACTCCCACCGGGCGGTGAGGGCGGCCAGGGCCTCGGTCTTGTCGGCGAGGTCGGCGCGCAGCCGGGCGAGCCGTTCGATGGAGGCCTCGTCGGTCTCCTTGACCAGGTGCAGCTCCTCCATCTTCAGCCGGTCGACGGCGCGACGCAGCTCGTCGACCTCCACCGGGCTGGAGTCGATCTCCATCCGCAGCCGGGACGCCGCCTCGTCGACGAGGTCGATGGCCTTGTCGGGGAGCCGCCGGCCGGTGATGTACCGGTCGGACAGCGAGGCGGCGGCGACCAGGGCGCTGTCCTCGATCTCCACCTTGTGGTGCGCCTCGTAGCGTTCCTTGAGCCCGCGCAGGATGGCGATGGTGTCCTCGACGCTCGGCTCGCCGACGAACACCTGCTGGAACCGCCGCTCCAGCGCCGGGTCCTTCTCGATGCGCTCGCGGAACTCGTCGAGGGTGGTGGCGCCGACGAGGCGGAGCTCGCCGCGGGCCAGCATCGGCTTGAGCATGTTGCCCGCGTCCATGGACGACTCCCCGGTGGCACCGGCACCGACGACGGTGTGCAGCTCGTCGATGAAGGTGATGATCTGCCCGTTGGAGGACGTGATCTCCTCGAGGACGGCCTTGAGGCGCTCCTCGAACTCCCCACGGTACTTGGCACCAGCGACCATCGCCGCAAGGTCGAGCGCCACCAGGCGCTTGTCGCGCAGGGACTCCGGCACGTCGCCGTCCACGATGCGCTGGGCGAGTCCCTCGACGACGGCGGTCTTGCCGACGCCGGGCTCGCCGATGAGGACGGGGTTGTTCTTGGTCCGCCGGGACAGGACCTGGACCACTCGGCGGATCTCCGTGTCCCGGCCGATGACCGGGTCCAGCTTGCCGTCACGGGCGGCCTGGGTGAGATCGGTGCCGTACTTGTCGAGGGCCTCGCTCGTGGCCTCGGGGTTCTCGCTCGTGACCTTGTGACCGCCGCGCAGGACGTCGATCTGCGCCTCGACGGCGTGCGCGTCGACCTCGCCGGCCCCGGCCAGGGCGCCCTTCTCGATCAGGGCGAGCAGCAGCAGGTCGGTCGGGAGATGGGTGTCGCCGCGGGCGGTCATCAAGGTCGTGGCGTGCTGGAGCACCGACAGGGCGGCCTGGCCGAGGCCGGGCGTGGCCACGGTCGCCCCGGAGCTGGACGGCATCCCGTGCAGCCGGTCGCGGGCGGCGGCGGCCACCGCATCGACGGACGTCCCCCCGGCGGCCAACAGCGCCGCCGTCGTCGTGTCGGGCTGCTCGGCGAGGGCGAGCAGCAGGTGCGCGGGCGTGATCTCGGCATGGCCGGCACTCTGCGCGGCGCGCTGGGCGATGGCCAGCGCCTCAGCCACCTTGGTGGTGGGCTGTAGCTCCATGAAGGCTCCTTCGCTGGGCCGGGTCCGATCGAGGCGCCGACCGCCCGGGGCCCGGGTCCGGAAGCCGGCTCACGAGGTGCAACCTCGGCTAAGTTGAGCGTATTCCACTCAACATTGTGCCGGTATGCCGCCGGGCCGGCCGGGCGGCATACCGGAGTGCGGAGCTCGGCGCGGCACGTCCGCCGGCCTCAGCTGCTCGGCACGGCAGGGCCGAGAACCAGCTGCTCGGCACGGCACGGCCGCCGACGTCAGCAGCTCGCCGCCAGGCTCGTCAGGGTGTCGTTGACGGTGGGCGTCGGTGCGGGCGCGGCCCCGGCCGACGACGTGGCCCGGGCGGTCGGGGTGGTCGGGGTCGTCGCAGCCTTCTTGGCGGAGAGGGCGTCCCTGACCAGCGCCCGGATCTTGGCGAAGTCGGGGTTGCCGACCGTGACGACCTTGTCGGTGATCGGCAGGCTGCGGATCGTGCCGTGCTGGATCCGGCCGATGAGCTCCACCCACGCCGACAGCTCACCCTGGGTGATGTCGGTCGTGAGGTTGTGCTTGAGCGCCGCGGCGAGGGCCGGGTAGTTGGCCACCATCCTGGCCGGGTCGACCTGGTCGACGAGCGCGCCGGCGACGCACCGCTGGCGGCGCATCCGGCTGAAGTCGTCGCTCGTGGCACGCGAGCGGGCATACCACAGGGCCTTGTAGCCGGTCAGGTGCTGCGGGCCCCTCTCGATCCACTGCACCTTCCCACCGGACCAGATGATCCCGCCGTACCCGTCGGACTTGCACCCGGCGCAGACCCGTTCCTGGACGTTGATGTCGACGCCGCCCATGGCGTTGACCAGGTCCTCGAAGCCGCGCAGGTCGATGACGACGGAGCGCTGGATCGGCAGGTCGAGGATCTCGGAGAGCACCTGTCGGGTCGAGGTCAGCCCCGGGTTGGGATCCTGCGGGAACAGGTCCTGGTGGTCCGTGGCCAGGGTCCAGATGCCGTTGAGGAGGCACTGGTCCCCGCAGTCGTAGCCGTTGGGGTAGAGCCTGGAGAGCGGGTTGGTCGTCGGGATGGGGACGTTCTCGAGATTGCGGGGCACGCCGAACAGGACCGTGTCGCCGGTCCTGGTGTCGATGCTGGCGACCATGATGGAGTCGGTCCGCACGCCGATCCGGTCGGTGCCGGCGTCCGAGCCGAGAAGCAGCACGTTCACCCGGGGGGTGCCGGCCCAGGGGTCCTCGCTCGTACTCGTCGCGATGGCGGTGGAGCCCGCCGCGACGGTCGTCGGGAAGATCGTCGTCACGACCGAGCGCTGGACCGCGAGGTCGCGGGTCGCGACGCCGACCGGGGCCACGACCGCGGCGCAGCAGCCGACGACGAACACCGGCCGGAGGAGCCGGCCGTGGCCGTCCCGGGGGCGGGTCTGACCGGCGGTGACGAGGATACCGGTCACCCAGGCCAGGGCGAGCAGGACCGCCCCGACGATGACCAGGCTGAGCAGACCGGGGTCGACCGCGAGGTCCAGGCCGGCCCTGAGCAGGCCGCCCCGGGCCCACAGGGTCACCAGGGTCAGCAGTGCCAGCACGCTCGGCACCGCGAGGGCGGCCCCGAGAGCCCGTGCCCGGGTGAGCAGCAGCCCGGCGCCCGGGACCACCGTGCTGAGCGCGGTGAGGAGGTAGAACCGGCGCCGCCGCGCGGCGTCCCACTGCTGCCGTACCGTCCGCGCAGCGGGACGCTGCGAGTCGGCGGGCTGGAGGATCGGCACGCGCACCATGATGCACGCGCGAGCGCGCTCCGGCCAAGGACCGCTGCCGCGACACCCGAGGGCCCGTCCTACGCTGGCCTCTGACGCGGGAAGGGGAAGCATGCGGGTGGTCGTCCTCGGCGTGACGGGCCTGCTCGGCCGCGCCGTCACCGCCGAGCTCGCCAGGGCGGGCCACCACGTCGTGGGGGTCCGACCGACCGGGGCCCTGGCGGCCCTGGCACCCGGCGGAGCGGCCGGTGGGGGCGGGGCGGAAGGGCGCCCCGGCGGCCCGGCGGCCCGGCCCAACCCGACCGTGCCGGTCGAGGGACTGGCCCGTTCCCTGTCGATGGACATCACCGCCTCGACCGCGACCGAGCTCGACGCCCTGCTGTACGGCTCGGACGCCGTGGTGCACACCCTCGGCCCCGATGTCGAGGACCGGCCGCCGGCTCCGGCGGCGGCCTACTACCAGCGCCTCGTCGTCGAGCCGACGGTCCGGCTCACCCGGGCGGCGACGCGCCAGGGCGTGGGCCACGTCATCGTCCTCGGGTCCGCCTACGCGACCTTCGACCGGATGCATCCCGAGTGGCGGCTCGCCACGCACCACCCCTACATCCAGGCCCGGATCGACCAGTCCCGCCGAGCCACCGAGGCCGCGGCCCGGTCCGGCACGGCCGTGTCGGTGCTCGAGCTGCCGTCCGTGTACGGGACGCTGCCCGGCGCGGAGGCCCCGCGCCGGCGTCTCTTCGACGCCGCCCTGCGTCGCGGGCCGCTCGCCCTGACCTCGTCCGGCGGCAGCGCGACGGTCACCCACGACGACGTGGGGTATGCCGTGGCGGCGCTCGTCAGTGGATCCGCCGTCCCCGGCCGCCGTCCCGTGGCGACGGACAACCTCAGCCACCGCCGGCTCGCCGGGCTCGTCGCCGCCGAGGTCGGCCGGCGCGCCCGCGCCGTTCCCGTGCCGGGGCGCGCCTGGGACCTCGCAGGGGCGCGGGAGCGGGTCGCGCTGCGCCGGCGGGGGCTGGCCTACGGCCTGGACCCGGCCCGGATGGCTCGGGACCTGCTCGGTCGCACCCTCTTCCTCGACACCGAGGCCAGCGGCACGGCGTGGGGCCTCACCCCGCGCCCGGTCGACGACGCCGTGCGCACGAGCCTGCGCGCGGCATACCCCGAGCTGTTCCCCGGCGACCCCGGCGACCCCGGCGGGTGGAGCTGACCGGCGCGGTCAGGGGACGACGACGGCACGAGCGGTGAGATCGCCCAGCTCGAGGCGCTTGTAAGCATCCATGGCGCCGTCCAGGGTGTACCGCTCGATCGCGGGGCGGATGGCACCACAGCGGGCCAGGTCCACCACCTCGCGCAGCTCGGGGAGGCTGCCCCACAGCGTCGACGTCACGCACATCTCGTACGGGGTGGTGGCGAACCCCCAGGGCATGGTCTCCGCGGTGATGCCGACGACCGTCAGGCTGGCCCGCGGCCGGCCGCAGGCCAGGCCGAGCGCCATCGTCTCGCGCGACCCGACCATGTCGAAGACGGCATCGCAGCCGCGGCCCCGGGTGAGGTCGCGCACGGCTCCGGCGGTGTCCGGGCCGAGCCGCAGGAGGTGGTCCGCGCCGGCGGCCCGGGCGACGGCCAGCGGCTCGACCCGGGCGTCGACGCCGATGACCTCGGCCCCGGTGACGGCCTTGAGGATCTGCACCGCGTTGCAGCCGAGACCGCCGAGCCCGATGACGAGTGCGTGGCTGCCGCTGTCGAGCGAGGGAAGCACCCGCTTGACGGCGTGGTACGGCGTGAGGCCCGCGTCGGCGAGCGGGGCGGCCGCGGCGGGCTCGTACTGGCCGAGGGCGACGAGGTGGCGCGCCGGGACGACGACGTAGTCCGCCATGCCCCCGTCACGGCCGAGCCCGATCGCGGTGGGTCCGTCGGCCTGGCGGTCACAGTAGGCGACCATCCCATCGGTGCACGCCCGGCAGGTGCCGCAGCCGATCGGGTGGTAGACGAGGTATGCCGCGCCGAGCTCGACGTCGGTCACGTCCGGCCCCACCGCCACGGCCCACCCGGCGACCTCGTGGCCGATGACGAAGGGGGGCTCCCAGCCGACCATCCCGCGTTCGTAGTCCCGGAACAGGTGGACGTCGGTGCGGCAGCAGCCGCAGCCCCCGACCTTGAGGACGACCTCGCCGAGCCGGGCCCCGGGGTCCGGAAGGTCCACGAGTACCGGCTCGGACCGCCACCGCTTGAGCATGAGACCGCGCATCGCGCTCACCTCGTCCGCGTCCGTTCTCGGGCGCATCTGACACCGGAATGGTCTGCAGGTCGGGCCGCTGGCAGCCGCGGCCTTCGCCTCGATCGTACTGAGACCCCTGGGGTGCGGCGAGGCGAAAGTGATGAACGATGCGTGGACGTCAGGTGGCGCCCGCACCCGGGCCATCGAGCAGCACCGGGAGGTCGAGCCGGGCGACCGCCTCGGCGACGAGCTCGTCGGGTCTCATGCGCAGGTCGAGGACGACGCCGTGCTCGTCGGGGCCGAGCGGCTCGAGGGTCTCGAGCTGCGACTGGAGCAGGCTCGGGGGCATGTAGTGCCCGCGACGGGTGAGCAGCCGGCGCCGGATCACCTCGGTGGGGCCGTCGAGCAGCAGCAGGTCGAGGGTGTGCGGGGGGCCGGATCGCAGGACGTCGCGGTACGACCGCCGCAGTGCCGAGCAGGTGATGACCGTGGACCGCCCGGCCGCGGCCTCGGCCCCCATCCACTCGGCGAGCGCCCGCAGCCATGGCCAGCGGTCCTCATCGGTGAGCGGGTGGCCCGCACGCATCTTGGCGACGTTGGCCGCGCTGTGGAAGTCGTCGGCCTCGGCGAACACGAGTCCGGTCCGGGCCGCGATGCCACTCGCGACCGTGGTCTTCCCGCTGCCCGAGACCCCCATGACGACGACGTGCCTGGTCGAGGGGAGCGGGTCACCAGTCATGAGCGGTCCCATCCGTGAGGCGGCCGGCTGGAGGTATGCCGCGCCGCAGGGCGGGCGGGCGGCCGCCATGATCGTCGAAACCCTACCCCGAGTCCTGGGCCGTTCCCGGGTGGAGGCACCCCGGCGTCCACGGTGAACGACCGTCCGAACATCTCGTCGACCGGCCTGCCGTACTTCCAGCCAGCCTCGATGCGGGTCATCCGGTGCTGCCGGTGGTGCAGGAGGGGCAGCTGAGACCCGGACTCGGTGCCAACCATCTCGAACACTGCCGGGGCATGTCGCGGCTGGGCGCGGGTGTCCCTCTCCTCCCCCCGCCGGCTGGGCGACCACCCAGCCCGCTCGTGGTCGTACCGGGGGCCGCCGGGAGTCGCCCGCGCGGAGACTCCGTGGATCGAGGTGCTGCCAGGTACGGAGGTGTGGGGCCGGATGAACCGGTATACCGCCACGAGCCGCGCGCAGATGGATGATGTCCCAGGGCGCGACATCCACGGCGGCGGTCGCCGCCATGGTGACAGGACCTGGCCGCCGGAAGCCGGAGCCGTAGAGGAAGTGCCGGGTCTCCTCGATGGCGCTGGGGGTCCGCACGGAGCAGCGGTGCGACGTGGTGGGCGAGGCAGGCCGCGACGGCGAGCTCCCGTCCGTTGCGACTCCCGTCCGCCACCCCGTGGTGGCCCTCGTCCGTCGTCGGCCTCGGTGCGTCGACATTGCGGACAGGGCAAGTGCTCATGACGTCGGGGGACACGATCCTCATGTCGGCCTTCCTGGGGGGTCAGCGGGTGGTGGGTTCGTCACCGCGGCGGACGAGGTGGTCGAGCTCGGACCGTACGGGTAGGCCCTGCCAGTCGCCGCGGGTCGCGACCGCCCATGCGCCGAGTGTGACGGCGCGCGCCAGCCGCTCGGGGGGACCGAGTCCGTCGAGGTGTCCGGAGATGAGGCCCGCAGTGAACGCATCCCCCGCCCCGAGCGGGTCGACGGGTGTCACCGGCACCGCCGGAAGATCGACACGGCCGGCCTCGGTCCACAGTGAGGCCCCGGCAGGGCCGCGCTTGACGGCGACCTCGGCGACACCCCCGGCGCGCAGCGCAGCGACGCCCTCCTGCTCGTCCTCGCCCGCGACGACGCCGAGCTCGTCCTGGCTCGCCACCAGGAGCCGAAGATGGCGGATGAGCGGAGCGAGCGCCGCGCGCGCGGCGTCGCGCGTCCACAGTCTGGCGCGATGGTTGACGTCGAGCGAGACCGGGATTCCCGCGTCCGCGGCGGTTTCCGTCAGCCGCCGGACGGCGGAGTGCGCACTGGCAGACAGGGAAGGGGTGATGCCGGTGATATGCACCCACGCCGGTGCCGTCGCCTCGAGGGCGGTCAGCGCCTGACGGTCGTCGAGCAGCGACCCCGCCGACCGCGCTCGGCGGTACTCCACACGGCATACGTCTGCCGTCCGCTCCTCGACGAACATCAACCCGGTCGGCGCTTCGGTCTCGACAACGGCGTGCTCGGTGAGGACGCCTTCAGCGGCGAGCTCGCGCAGGACAAGGCTCCCGAAGGCGTCGCCGCCGACCCGGCCCACCCACTGGACCGGGTGGCCAAGTCGGGCCAGCCCGATGGCGACATTGGTCTCGGCACCCGCCAGACCTGGCGTCATGTGCCGTCCGGCGGCGATCGGCCCGGCCGACCGGAACGACACCATCGCCTCCCCCACCGTGAGGACCGGACCGCTCACGACCGGCTCGCGGACAGAGCGGCGTACCGACGAGCGCGGGCGCGCAGGGCGTCGAGGTCACCGCCGCGAACGGAGTCGCCCATGAGCGGACCACCGACTCCGATGGCTACGGCACCCGCAGTGATGTAGGCGCCAGCATCGTCGATGCCGACCCCACCGACCGCGACGAGGGGGATCTCGGGGAACGGGGCACGCAGCGCCGCCACGTACGAGGCCCCCATCGCCGACGCCGGGAACAGCTTGACCGCGGTCGCGCCATCCTGCCAGGCCCGGTAGACCTCAGATGGCGTGAGCGCGCCGACGGCGGTCGGGATGCCGAGCCGGGCCGCTTCGGCCACCGACGGGGCCGCACCGGGGGTCACGACGAACTCGGCCCCAGCCGCGATGACATCGCGGACCTCGCCGGCGCTGAGCACGGTGCCGGCGCCGACCCGGGCCCCGGTGGGCAGTGCGGCTCGTACCCTCTCGATGATGCCGAGCGCATCAGGGGTGGTCAGGGCGATCTCGACGAGCCGGATACCCCCGGCGAGCACCGCGAGGGCGGCACGCTGCGCCGCCTGGGGATCGGACCCCCGCACGATGGCGAGGACGCGGCGCCTGGTCAGCTCCGCGATGAAGGTCTGTGGGTCCAGGTCCGGCATGACACTCACCACTCTGCGAATCCGCCGTCGCCATGCCGCCACACGGGCCCACGCCACGCGTGGCCGCGGCGGTCGGCGGCCCGGACCGCAGCCTCGTCGACCTCGATCCCGAGTCCGGCCCCGGTCAGCCGCTCGATGTGGCCATCAGCGAAGGCGAGCGGTTGCGGGTCGACGACGTAGTCGAGGACCTCGGCGCCGGTGTTGTAGTGGATGCCGATGCTCTGCTCCTGGATGAGGAAGTTCGGTGTCGCGAAACCCACCTGGAGGCAGGCGGCCAACGCGATGGGCCCGAGCGGGGAGTGCGGTGCGATCTGCACGTCGAACGTCTCGGCCAGCGCAGCGATCTTGCGCACCTCGGTGATCCCGCCGGCGTGCGACAGGTCGGGTTGTGCCACGGCAATGCCCGCCTGGAGAACGGGCAGGAACTCCTGGCGGCTGTAGAGACGCTCCCCCGTGGAGATCGGCAGCGTCGTCGCCGCGACGACCGACCCGATCAGGTGGGAGTTCTCCGGGGTTACCGGCTCCTCGAGGAACATCGGGTGAAAGGGCTCCAGCAGCGGGGCGAGCCGGCGGGCGGTCGCCACGGTGAACCGGCCGTGCAGGTCGACCGCCACGTCCCGGGTGTCACCCAGTACCTCGCGCGCCGCGGCGAC
Source organism: uncultured Actinomycetota bacterium (assembly GCA_963763315.1). Classification (GTDB taxonomy): domain Bacteria; phylum Actinomycetota; class Actinomycetes; order Actinomycetales; family Dermatophilaceae; genus CAVSJJ01. Next base: position 550,888 of record CAVXOC010000002.1, on the reverse strand, counting down.
CCGCGCGACCACACCGTCGAGCTCGGCGACGCTGGCTAGTGGGCGCATTCGGCCGCTCGCATTCATCTTCACCGCGGTCAGCCCGGCCTCGAGCTGAGCCGAGATGTGGTCGCGGACCTCGTCCGGCTCGTCGCCGCCAACCCATCCATAGACGCGGATCCGGTCCCGGACCGCCCCGCCGATCAGCTGGTGGACCGGCGCGGCATACCGCTTCCCCTTGATGTCCCACAGCGCCTGGTCCAAGCCGCTCACCGCGCTGGCGAGGATCGGCCCGCCCCGGTAGAAGGAGCCCTTGGTCATCACCTGCCAGTGGTCCTCGATCCGCTCAGGGTCCGCACCCACCAGGTGCTCGGCCAGCTGCTGGACCGCCGTACGCACCGTCTCGGACCTCCCCTCGCAGGTAGCCTCACCCCATCCGACGAGGCCGTCGGAGGTCTCGACCCGCACGAACAGCCAGCGGGGGGCGACAAGGAAGGTCTCGACCCGGTCGACAGTGCACATCGTCATCCCTTCGTTGCGCCTGCGGTCAGACCGGAGACGACGTACTTCTGCGCGAACAGCGCAATGAGCATGATCGGCAGCGTGACGACCGTGGCCGCGGCCATGAGGCCACCCCAGTCGATGCTCGCGTATCCGACGAAGTCGAAGATGGCGACGGGCAGGGTCTTCGTCTTCGCGCCGGAAAGGACAAGCGCGAACATGAAGTTGTTCCAGGAGAAGATGAACGCGAGGATCCCGGCCGTGGCGATGCCCGGCGTCGACAACGGCAGGCTGATCCTGCGGAAGGCGCCGATGGGGGTGAGCCCGTCGACGAGCGCGCTCTCCTCGAGCTCGATCGGCAGGCTGTCGAAGTACCCCATCATGATGTAGACGATGAGTGGCAGCGTGACGAACATATGGCTCAGGATGAGCACGGTGAACCCGCCGACAAGGTGCAGGTTCGCGAAGATGTAGTACCACGGGACGAGCAGCGAGACCCCGGGGATGACCCGCGCCATGAGGACGACCAACGCGGAACGCTGCATGGTGAACCGGCTCATGGCATAGGCGGCCGGCACGCCGAGCAGAGCCGACAGGACGGTCGCCGCGAAGGCCACCCAGAAGCTGTTGAGGATGAACTCGACGTAGTTGGCCTGCCTGAGAACCTCCGAGTAGTTGGCGAGGGTCGGCCGGAAGAAGACCGTCTTGCCGGGGTCGAAGATGTCGACCGTCGTCTTGAGGGAGGCCGAGACCATCCACACCAGTGGAGCGAGCAGGAGGAGGACCACGGCCACGAGGGCGAGGGTCCGGAACGCCCGGTAGGCGCGCGTCGCAGGCATCAGATCTCCTTCCGCCGCGCGGTGAGCGCCCACATGGCGCCGACGATGATGAGGAAGAAGAGGATGAGCACGGTCGAGCTGAGGCCGTAGTTGTTGTAGTCGAAGCTGAGGCCGTAGGCGTAGACGTTGAGGGTCTCCACCTCGTGGAAGGACCCGCCACCCTTGCCCTTGGTGGCGTAGAGGATATCGAAGGTCTTCAGCGCGTCGATCCCCCGCAGCAGGACCGCCACGATGACCGTGGAGCGGAGCAGAGGCAACGTGATGTACCAGAAGCGCTGCCACGAGGTCGCACCGTCGATCCGCGCAGCCTCGTCCGGCTCGTTCGACAGCGAGGTGAGACCGGCCAGGAGGATGAGGACGACCATGGGTGTCCACTGCCAGATGTCGATGAGCATCGTCGTCCACAGGGCCGAATGCTCGCCGGCCAGCCAGGGCTGGGCCGGGATGCCCACGGCCTTGAGTATCTGGTTGGCCACCCCGATGTTGGGGTCGAAGATGAGGCGCCACATCATGCCGACCGCGACAGGGGTGGCGACGAGCGGAAGGAGGATCGCGACTCGCACCCACTTCTCGCCGCGGAACGGGCGCCACAGCAGCAGGGCGATCGCCATGCCGAGGCAGACCTCGACGGCGAGGACGACGCCGGTGAACTCAGCGGTGCGCCACACCGCAGGCCAGAACCGCTCCGTGTCGGTGAGCACGCTCCAGTAGTTGTCGAGGCCGACGACACTCTTGTCCGCCCGGACCGAGCCCTGGGCGTCGGTGAAGCTGAGGTAGACCGTCCAGCCGAGCGGGAAGGCGATGAGGGCGATCGTGAAGACCATCGCCGGACCGGCGAAGAGCCATTTGCGGTGGTCGTTGGCCCATCGCGCGAGCGGCGGAGTGCTGCTCGAGTAGGAGCTGAGGGTGGGTTCCGAAGTCATGGCTGCGTCTCACTGGAAAGGGGCGGTGTCCGCGGTGGGACGGCGAACGAGGAGGGTGGCCGAGCCGGTCGGGACGCGAGTCACTTCGCGTCCCGACCGTCCCGACCTGGCCCGATCTGCTACTTCTCGTCGTCGAGCAGCTGCTGGTATGCCGCCTGCGCCTTGTCCGCCGCGGCGGAGGAGTCCTGCCCGGTGATGGCGTCCACGATGGGCTGGCCGACGATCTCGCGCGCCTGGGTCACGTTGATGACCAGCGGGCGATCATGGCCCACCCCGTTCTTCGCGTTCTCGGCATTGGCCGCGATGAGGTCCTTGGGGTAGGTCGCCGTGGCCTGGGGGTCGCTCGACACGGAGGTCCGAGCGCCGGGGACACCGTCCTTCTCGTTGGTCAGCACCTGGTCCTTGCTCGTCGCCCACTGGATGAACTTCCATGCCGCGTCCTGGTGCTTCGAGGCGGAGTTGATGCCCAGCGCCCACGATGCGACGTTGTAGGGCCGGCGTCCCGCCGGACCCGCCGGGAAGGGCGCGAAGCCTACGGTGTCAGAGACCTTGGACTTGGCCGGGTCGGTGGCGTTCTTGTACAGCGAGTTTGCCTCCGTGTAGAAGGCCGCCTTGCCCTGGGTGAAGATCGCCATGGACTGCGGCCAGCTCATGTCGGTGCTGACGTTCTTGGGACCGTAGTCGTGAAGCAGCCCTCCATAGAACGCGTAGGCCTGCTTCGCCTCCGGGGTAGCGATGGTCGCGTTGCCGTTCCCGTCGTCGAAGCCGCCACCGAAGCTGTAGAGGAAGCTGGAGAACTGGGTCACGGCGGCGGACTTGTCGGTACGGGCCACGAAGCCCGCGGTGCCCGGGTTCTGCTGGGCGATCTTCGCCGCGTCGGCCTTGAGGTCGTCGAGGGTGGCCGGCGGGTTGGCGATGCCGGCCTTGCTCAGCAGGTCCTTGCGGTAGTACAGGACCTCCTGCTCGGTGATGAGCGGGACGCCGACGACCTTGCCCTGGTAGGTCGTCGCCTGGACCGGGCCCTTCTGGAAGTCACTCCAGTTCCAGCTCGGGTCCTGGGTGACCTTCTTGGTCAGGTCGGCGAAGTAGCCGTTCTTCGCGAACAGCTTCCCCTCCTGGAGTGGGCGGTACATCATGACGTCGAGGTCGCTCGTGCCGGAGTTGAGCTTGACGTTGTACTGGGCCGAGAGCTGGTCCTCGCCGAGCTGGGTGAGCTCGACCTTGATGCCGCTCTGCTTCTCGAAGTCGGGGAGTGCCTTCTTGATGTTGTCGGTCCACACGTGGTTCGCGAGCGTGACCTGCAGCGTCGTGGACCCCGAGCCCTCGCTGCTCCCTCCGCCGCAGGCGCTGAGCCCGAGGGCCGCGGCCACCGCCAGAGATATCCCGATAGCTGACTGACGCAACACGTCCGTCTCCTTCTGTCGCTGGCCGCCCCGCCGTTGGGACTGTCGCCGGGCCAATACATCTGCCTAATTGGAGGATCGTAAAACCACTCCTCTGGTTTATGCAAGACAGTGGGCCGCATGAGTATGCTTTGTGTCGTGGCCACTGAACGCGGGGCGGGCGACGACGTGCTGACCGGGTTGCACGCTCGGCTGCTCGACACGCTCGGCACCGCCATCTGTGGGGGCGACCTGCGTGAGGGAACAGTGCTCTTCATCGACGACCTCGCCGAGCAGCATGCCGTCTCACGACCGGTCGTCCGCGAGGCGTTGCGGGTCCTGTCCTCCATGGGCCTGGTCGAGTCTCGCCGGCGGGTGGGAACCAGCATTCGGCCGCCCGGCGCGTGGAACGTCTATGACCCGCAGGTGATCGGCTGGCGGCTCGCCGGACGTGACCGCCTTGGGCAGATGCGCTCGATCACCGAGCTGCGCAGCGCCGTCGAACCGGCGGCGGCGCGGCTAGCGGCCCTGCGGGCGGCTCCGATGGAGGCGAGCGCGTTGGTGGGACTGGCCGCCAAGATGTGGGCAGCGGGGCGAGCCGGTGAGATGGACACGTTCTTGGAGTACGACATCGACTTTCACCGGCGCATCCTGAGGGCCTCAGGCAACGAGATGTTCGCCCAGCTCCACGAGCTGGTCGCCGTCGTCCTCAGCGGGCGCCATGCCTACGGCCTGATGCCGCACCACCCCCACGTCGACGCCCTGCAGCTCCACGCCGATGTCGCTCAGTCGATCCAGCGTGGCGAAGGGGACAAGGCGAGCGAGGCCATGGTGCAGATCATGGATCGCACCATGCTGGAGACAGGGGCCTTGTGGGAGGAACAGGCCGCGCACACCGGCGAGACCGCGCCGGCCTGAGGCCGCGCCGACCCGGCCCGGGGTGTCAGCGCCGGGGGCGCCAGACCACGAGGGCCTGCGAGCCGGCATACCGGGGACGCTCCCCGAGCCGACCCGCCAGGACGTCACCGGTGGGGGTGACGGAGAAGATCCGCGACCCGCGCCCGCTCGGCGGGTGTGTCCGCTCCAGCTCCGCGACGAGGTCGGACACCTGGGCCTGAAGGGCGCTCACCTGGTCCTCGAGCTCGAGGATCCGGGCGATGCCGGCCAGGCTGATGCCCTCCTCCTGGGAGAGCCGCTGCACCTCGCGCAGCAGGGCGACGTCGCGTGCGGAGTAGCGCCGCCCACCCCCGCGGGTGCGCTGGGGGGTCACCAGTCCGAGTCGGTCGTACTGGCGCAGGGTCTGGGCGTGCATGCCCGCGAGCTCCGCCGCGACCGAGATGACGAACACCGGGGTGTCGTCGTCGGGGCTGAACTCCACGCGAAGGCGGGGAGCGTCCGCCATGCCGGTCATGTCCATCAGCTCCTTCCGGCGGAAGTCGATCACGTCCGGGCCCGGTCGAACAGGTCGGCCCGGGGGTCGTGCCCCTCGTCCTCGGCCCGGAGCACCTCGAGGGCGTCACGGGCGGCGTCCGAGAGCCGGTGCGGGACGACGACCACCACCTTGACGAGGAGGTCGCCGTGCCCCGCCTTGGTCTTGACGCCGCGGCCCTTGACGCGCAGCACCCGGCCGCTCGGGGTACCCGGGGCGACCTTCACCTTGACGGTGCCGCCGTCGAGGGTCGGCACGGGCACGGTGGCCCCGAGGGCCGCCTCCGCGAAGGTGACCGGCAGGTCGACGGTGAGGTTGTTGCCGTCCCGGCCGAAGACCGGGTGCTTCTCGACGGTGACGGTGAGAATGAGGTCGCCGGGCTCGGCTCCGGGGTCGCCGGTCGCGCCCTTGCCCCGCAGCCGGATCTTCTGACCGTCCCGCACGCCGGGCGGGATCCGGGTGGTGACCCGGTGCCCGTCGGCCGTCGTGAGCGTGACGGTCGAGCCCTCGACGGCGTCGTGGAAGCTCAGCGAGGTGCGGGCCTGGATGTCCTGACCGGGCCGCGGGCCGTGCGGCGCGTTGAAGCCGCCGCCGAAGCCGCCGCCGCCACCACCGCCGCCGAACATCTGCGAGAGCAGGTCGTTGATGTCGGCGTCGCCGCCACCGGAGCCCCCGGCATACCCGCCGAAGCCCGGGCCGCCACCGGTGCTGAACCGGACCCGCTGGCCGCCGCCGCCGAACGCGCCGAAGAGGTCCTCGAAGCCGCCGCCGCCGCCCGGCCCGCCCGCCGTGAAGCGCGCGCCGCCCCGCGCCATCTGGCGGATGGCGTCGTACTCCTCGCGCTGCTTGGGGTCGGCCAGGACGGCGTGCGCCTCGCCGATGTCCTTGAAGCGCTGCTCGGCCGTCGGGTCGTTGGCGTTCTGGTCCGGGTGATGCTTGCGCGCCAGCCGGCGGTACGCCTTCTTGATGGTGGCCTGGTCGGCGTCCTTGGGGACGCCGAGGATCGCGTAGAAGTCCTTCTCGAACCAGTCCTGCTGGGCCATCGGCGTCCTCCTCTCAGACGGCTCGGGGGTATGCCGCGGGGCGCGGCGGGTCGGGTGTCAGTGTGCGCTCACTCGGGGTCCGCCACGGCGACCCGCGCCGGCCGGAGCACCTGCTCAGCGACCCGGTACCCGGGCTGGAGCACCTGGACGACGAGGGTGGCGCCCACCTCCTGGGGCAGGTCGGGGTTCTCGCGGTGCGACTGGTCCCACTGGACGTGCATCAGCGCCTCGTGCTGCATCGGGTCGAAGGCCTCGCCCACCGCGCCGTAGCGGGCCAGGCCGAACCGGCCCAGCGTCGTCTCGAGCTTGTCGGCGATCGCGGCGAAGGGGCCGTCGCAGAGGTCGCCGTGCTCGCGCGCGGCCTGGATGTCGTCGAGGACCGGCAGCACCGACTCGAGCACGTCGCGGACGGCGCGCTCCTGCATGGCCCCCCGGTCCCGGTCCACCCGGCGCTTGTAGTTGACGTACTCGGCCTGGAGGCGCTGCAGATCGGCGAGCCGCTCGGCGGCGAGCACCGTGTCGGGGTGGCCACCCCCCGTTGTGTCCGAGGAACTGGTCGCCATGGCAACCGGATCCTCGGACACTGCAGAGGAGGGGCCCGCCGGGGGGGCGGCAGCCGCGGGGGCGGCAGCCTGGGGGGCGGCAGCCGCCGCGGCAGCCCCCGCGGCGGCTCCGCGCTCGTCGTTGACCGCCTCGGTGTTCACCGCGTCGTCAGCCTCGACGGCGCCGGCCTCCGGCGCCTCGAGCGCCCCGGCGTCGACGGCGGCCGCCGGGGCGGCGGACGCGTCGTCACGAGGGGTGTCGGTCACTTGTGCTCCTCGTCGTCCTCGACGACCTCGGCGTCGACGACATCGTCGCTGCCGCCCGACGAGCCGTCACCGGCGGAGCCGGTGCCCTCCCCGGAGGCGCCGGCGTCGGCGGAGGCCGTGTCGGCCGCCGCGGCATACATCGCCGCCCCCATCTTCTGGGACTCGTCGTTGAGCTTCTTGATCTTGGCGTTGATGTCCTCGGTGTCGGCTCCGGAGTCGGCCTTGACCGCCTCCTTGAGGGCGGCGAGGGCCTCGTCGACCGGCGCGCGCGACTCGTCGGAGATCTTGTCCTTGTTCTCGTCGAGGAACTTCTCGGTCGAGAACACCAAGGACTCGCCCATGTTGCGGGCCTCGGTCTCCGCGCGCCGCTTGCGGTCCTCCTCGGCGTGCGCCTCGGCGTCCTTGACCATCTTCTCGATCTCGTCCTTGGACAGCGCCGAACCGCCGGAGATGGTGATCTTCTGCTCCTTGCCGGTGCCCCGGTCCTTCGCGGTGACGTGCACGATGCCGTTGGCGTCGATGTCGAAGGTCACCTCGATCTGCGGGATCCCGCGGGGCGCGGGGGCGATGCCGGCCAGCTCGAAGGTGCCGAGCGGCTTGTTCTGCTGGGCGATCTCGCGCTCGCCCTGGAAGACCTGGATGAGGACGGACGGCTGGTTGTCCTCGGCCGTCGAGAACACCTCGGAGCGCTTGGTCGGGATGGCCGTGTTGCGCTCGATGAGCTTGGTGAACAGCCCGCCCTTGGTCTCGATGCCCAGGCTGAGCGGGGTGACGTCGATGAGCAGGACGTCCTTGCGCTCGCCCTTGAGCACACCGGCCTGGAGGGATGCGCCGAGCGCCACGACCTCGTCCGGGTTGACGCCCTTGTTCGGCTCCTTGCCGCCGGTGAGCTCCTTGACGAGCTCGGACACGGCCGGCATGCGGGTGGAGCCGCCGACCAGGACGACGTGGTGGATGTCGCCGAGGGAGATGCCCGCGTCCTTGATGACGGTCTGGAACGGCTGCTTGGTCCGGTCGAGCAGGTCCTTGGTCATCTGCTCGAACTGGGCGCGCGAGAGCGACTCGTCGAGGTGGATCGGGCCGTTCTCGGACATCGAGAGGTACTGCAGCGAGATGTTCGTGTTCGACGCGCTGGAGAGCTCCTTCTTGGCCTGCTCGGCCGCGTCCCGCAGTCGCTGCATCGCGATCTTGTCCTTGGCGAGGTCGACGCCCGAGGAGGACTTCACCGTCGTCAGCAGGTGCTGGACGATGCGGTCGTCCCAGTCATCGCCGCCGAGCTGGTTGTCACCGCTCGTCGCCCGCACCTGGATCGTGCTGAACCCGTCCTCGGGGTCCTTGCCGACCTCGAGGAGCGAGACGTCGAACGTGCCCCCACCGAGGTCGAAGACGAGGATGAGCTCGTCCTCCTTGCCCTTGTCGAGGCCGTAGGCCAGCGCCGCAGCCGTCGGCTCGTTGATGATGCGCAGCACCTTCAGGCCCGCGATCTCGCCGGCCTCCTTGGTGGCCTGCCGCTCGTGGTCGTCGAAGTACGCCGGCACGGTGATGACCGCGTCGGTCACGCTCTCGCCGAGGTAGGACTCCGCGTCGCGCTTGAGCTTCTGCAGGATGCGGGCGCTGATCTCCTGGGCGTTGTAGCGCTTGCCGTCGATGTTCTCGGACTTCCAGTCCGTCCCCATGTGCCGCTTGACCGAGCGGATGGTCCGGTCGGCGTTGGTGACGGCCTGGCGCTTGGCGATCTCGCCGACGAGCACCTCGCCACTCTTGGAGAACGCGACGACGGACGGCGTGGTGCGGCCGCCCTCGGCGTTCGCGATGATGGTCGGCTCCCCGCCCTCGAGGACGGCGACGGCCGAGTTGGTGGTACCGAGGTCGATTCCGACCGCACGTGCCATGGTGGATGTCTCCTTGTGGTTCGGGGTCCGGCGCCGGTGGCGACCGGATGAGCTGCTGGGACTCAAGTTAGCGGTGGACGGATGCCGTGAGCAAACCGCCCGCCGAAAACTTGCGTTCTCTTGGCTCAACTCTTTCGGGGGCGCCGGTGTTCCCGTCGGCCGACCCGGCCCCGGCGTGCCGGGCAGGGCATCCGCTCGGCGCCCGGCGCTGCGGGGAGCCGCCGTTGCGGCACGCTGGGCAGATGACTCCCGACCTGTTCCCCGTGCTGGCCGCGACGGCCCGGCGGCTGCACGGCCTGCCGGGCGAGGCGCACCGGGTCACCTCGCCGCTCGGGGTGTGGCTGCTGCTCGCCACCGTCGCCCGCGCCGCGACCGACCCGGACACCGAGCGACTGCTCGCCGAGCAGCTCGGTATGCCGCATGCCGAGGCCCTGGCCCTCGCGGACCGGCTGGTGGCCGCACCACATCCCGTGGTCCTCAGCGCCCTCGCGGCCTGGTTCCGCGCGGACCGGCTCTCCGCCCGGGTCCGGGCGTTCGCGGCCTCGCTGCCGGGCCAGGTGGCGTCCGGCCCGCTGCCGACCCGGGCCGAGGCGGACGGATGGGCTCGCGCCCGCACCCTCGGCCTCATCGAGACCTACCCCGTCGAGGTCGACGACCCCGCCCTGGTGGCCACCCTGGCCAGCATCCTGGCGTGCAAGGTCGGGTGGCGGGTGCCGTTCCGGCTCGCCGGCGCCGAGAAGCTGGGCCCGGGGCCCTTCGGGACCGCCCTCGGCAGCGCCCTCACGGCCTCCCACGGCCCCGGCCACGACGCATGGGTCGCCGACTCGTCGGCGGGTCGGGTGGCCGTGCACGTCGCCCGCGCCGAGGGGCTCGACGTCCTCTCGGTGATCGCCGACGCCGGTGTCCCACCTGCGGACGTGGTCGCCGCCGCGCACGAGATCGCCGCCGCTCCCGCCGCGCGGGTCCCGTTGCGGGCGCTGCCGCTCGGCGACTCTCCGACCTGGACCGTCACCGAGATCGTCGACGTCGCCAAGCCCCACGAGCTGCGCGACGGGCGGGTGCTCGATGTCACCCTCCCCGCCTGGTCGGCCCGCACCGACCTGGACCTCACGGCCGACCCCAGGCTGGGGTTCGCGGCCGCGGGCGAGGTCCTCGCCCGGCTCGTCGACGAACCGGGGATGCCGGTCGCCGCCCGACAGCGCGCCGTGGCGCGCTACCACCGGGTCGGCTTCGAGGCTGCCGCGGTGACGGCCGTCGCCGGACGCGTGGCCGCCGTCATCGAGCAGCACGAGGTCCCCCTGCGGGTCGCGCACCTGCGCTTCCCTCACCCCTATGCCGTGGTGGCGGTGGCCCGGCCCGCTGCCCCGTACACCGGCGTGCCGGACCCCTGGGACGGCATGCCGGTCTTCTCGGCATGGGTCGCCACCGCGCAGGAGCCCGCCGACTGACGCCGCGGTGGCGAGCCGGCCCCTGGTGGCGACCCGCAGCCACCCACCGGCCGGGGGATCGCCGCTGCTCACCGCCTGAGACGCTCAGACGATGCGGGGCACCTTTCCGGTCCAGGTGAGCACCCGGCACATCAGCTTGTGACCCCGGTCGCCGGCTTCGGAGAACATGAGCGGGCAGCCACCGTCGATGACGGTGATGCCGTGCTCGCGCCCCCACTCGGCCGCGGTGGCCGAGACGCTGCCCGCCCCGAACGCCCGGTGCATCCACACCTTGTCGATGCCGAGCTCGGCCGCCTCCCGCATCGTGCCCTGGGCGTGCGGTGGCGCCGTGGCGATCACCACGGCGTCCACACCGCCGGGGATGGCGTGCAGGTCCGCGTACGCCGGGTCGCCCTCCACGGACTCAACGCTCGGGTTGACGGCGAACACCTCGTAGCCGTTGGTGCGCAGGAACGTGTAGACGGCGTTGCTCCCGTGGCCCTTCGGGGCGTGGGACACCCCTGTCACGGCGATGCGTCGGCTGGCCAGGAAGTCCCTCGCCGCCTCCTTGGTGGTGGTCATGACGTCCCCTCTCTTCCGCTCGTGATCCTTCCACCCGCGGGGCGGATGCCGGTATGCCGTGCGCCACAGTCGGGTAGCCCGCCGTTCCGCGCCGGACGGCAGGGTGGCCGGTGCCTGGGTCGGCGAGAAGGCATGTCGCGAGCCGGCGCGGGTAGACTCGAGGCACCAGGAGATCTTCGAGCTGCCGTGCGGATCGAGGAGGTTGCCATGACGCGAACGACGACACCGGGGGCCGGCCGGCCCGACCGGGTGACGTCCGCCCGGGACCCTGACGACTGGACCGATGCGGGGACCTTCGAACGGGCCGAGCAAGCCGGGATCGACGTGGCCGACGACGCCGCCGTCCTGCCCGATGACCTGGGCTCACTGCCGCCGGAGGCCGACGAGGCCGATGTGATGGAGCAGTACCAGGAGGTCGGCGACGCCGGCGAGGACGAGGAGCCACGTGAGTCGCCCACCGCGGAGGAGTTCGGCGAGCCGCCGACGGCGCCGGAGTTCGGATGAGCCGCGAGGACGACGTCCGCGGCCTGCTCGCGGACCACGGTACGACGTATGCGGCGGAGGCGGGCGTGACCTTGACGGACACGCCCGCGCCGCTCTTCCGGCTCCTCGTGCTCAGCCTGCTCGCCTCCGCGCGGATCTCCGCCGACGTGGCCGTCGCGACGGCCCGGGAGCTGTGGGCGGCCGGGTGGCGCACGCCGCGCAGGATGGCCGAGAGCACCTGGCAACAGCGGGTGGACGCCCTCGGCCGTGGTGGGTACCGCCGTTATGACGAGAGGACGGCACGCGAGCTGGGCGACCTCGCCGACCGGGTCCTGTCGCTGTACCGCGGCGACCTCCGCCGGATCCGCCCGAAGGACCACGGTGACGTCCCCGCGCTGCGGGAGGCGCTGACCGGCTTCACCGGCATCGGGCCGACCGGTGCCGACATCTTCTGCCGCGAGGTCCAGGACGTCTGGCCGGCCGTGGCCCCGTACTTCGACCAGCGCTCCCTGACGGCCGCCCGGTCCCACGGGCTGCCCGACGACCCGGACCGCCTCGCCGAGCTCGCCCCCCGGGGGCGCCTGGCCGAGCTGGCCGCGGCGCTCGTCCGCGCTGCCTGAGCGGCCCCCGAGCGGCGCCGACGCGTCCCAGAGCGCGGCCCCCGGACCCCCGCCGGCGCCCCCCGGCCGGGCGGTCAGGCAGGCCGGGGACGGGGACGCCGGCCTACGGCGGCGGACGCCGGCATACGACGGGGTGGACGGCATAGGACGGGTGGGGACGCCAGAGACGCGACGGCGGCCCCGGACGGGCGAGCGTCCGGGGCCGCCTGGGGCCGTCGGCGGTCGGCATCCCCTGCGAGCCGAACCCAGGCCGACGGTGGTCGGCGCCGACCGCAGCGCCGGCCGGCGCCGACCGGAATCAGGGCGAGACCGTCGACTCGATGCTCTGGCGGTCGCTGCCGTGGTTCACCGAGATCTTGCGCGGCTTGGCCTCCTCGGCCACCGGGATGGTGAGGGTGAGCACGCCGTCGGCGTACTCGGCCGCGATCTTGTCGAGCGCCACGCCGTAGCCGAGGGTGAGCTGGCGGGCGAAGGTGCCGCTCGGCCGCTCGTGCGAGAGCCACTGGACGTCCCCGTCCATCTCGGTGTGCCGCTCGGCCCGCACCGTCATCGTGCGGTCCTCGACGTCGACGTCGATCGTGCTGGGGTCGACGCCGGGCAGGTCGATGCAGGCCACGAAGCTCTCGCCGTCACGGTAGAGGTCCATCGGCATCGCCGTGGACGCTGGGGTGCGAGTGGCCGCCGAGAAGAAGCGGTCCATCTCACGGAAGGGGTCGAACGTGGTTGCCATGGTTACCTCCGGGTGTGAACGGGATGGGTGATGTGGTCGGTGGTCACGGGTCGCTACCCCACGCCGAGCGGTCATGCTGCGGGTCGATCGCTCGGCATTCATGAGTGATAACGACTCAAGTTCGGATTGTGTTCCCCCGCCCCGCCCACGTCAAGCGGTGCCCCGCGCCGCGGGGCAGACTCGGTCCCATGGACCGATCGAGCACCCCCGTCCAGGTCGTCATCGACGCCGCCGACCCCGCCGCACAGGCCCGGTTCTGGGCCGCGGCGCTGGCCGAGCGGGGGTATGCCGTGCCCGGGCCACCGGCGGGCTTCGCGGACTGGCCGGCGTTCCTGGCCGCCCACGGAGTGCCCGAAGAGCGGTGGAGCGACGCCTCGGCCATCGAGGCGCCGGGCCACCCGCGAATCTTCTTCCAGCGGGTTCCCGAGCCCAAGACCGCCAAGAACCGGGTCCATATCGACCTGCTCGCCGGCGGCGGCCCGTCGGTGCCCCTGGCGGAGCAGCGCGAGCGCGTCACCGCCGCCGTCGCCCGTCTCGAGGGGCTCGGGGCGACCCGGGTGGCGGAGCACACCTCGCTCGGCGTGCATTGGGCCGTGCTGCGCGACCCGGAGGGCAACGAGTTCTGCGCCTGAGGCCGGCTCAGCCCACCGGGGTCCCGGTGAGCCGGGCCAGGGCGCCGGTGACGTCGGCCACCGTCCAGGTGGCCCCCTGCGGAGCGGCGAGGTTGGCCCGCCCCTGGGCACTGAGGTACCGCTTCAGCACGAGGGGCGGCTGCTGCCCCAGGGTTGCCGGGGTGCCCTCCTCCAGCCATCGCTCGTGGCCCCGGCCGTCGACGAGGAACACGACGTCCTGGTGCTGGATGTCGTAGGTGAGCGGCGCCCCGGTCAGCCAGTCCCGGGTGGCCGGGGTGCCGGCCGGCACCCGCTGGGTGGCGACGCCGAGGCCCTTCCACAGGGCGGCGATGCCGGCCGGGGAGGCGGTGAGGAAGTCCCAGTCGGGCTGCGCACCGAACAGCCGCTGGTATGCCGCCAGCTTCCGGACGGTGTCCCGCCGCGGGTCCACGGTGATCTCGAGGAAGCGGACCCGGTCCGCGCCCAGCCCTGCGGCCCGCGCGGCGGCCGCCGCGTCCCGGATGTTGACGCTCGTCATCGGACAGATCTCCTGGCAGTCCGTGAGGAAGTCGGTGATGACCAGGTCGGTCCCGGCGAGCGAGCCGAGCGTCAGGTGCCGGCCGTGCTCGTCGGTGAAGACGATGGACCGCACGGTGTCCGGCAGGGCCATGTCGAGCGAGGTCCCGGCCGTGCCCGCACCCGAGCCGCCGACCACGACCGCTGCCGCGCCGGTGGTCCTCGGGCCGCCACCGGCCGGCCCGGCGCACCCCGCCAGCGCTCCGCCCAGCGCCACCAGTCCCAGCACGGCCGCGAGACGCTGCGCGCCGAACCTCATACCCAGGCCTCCCTCACCCGCCGGCACGGTCCGCCGCCGACGGTACGGGGGGATCCTGAACGCCTGCCGGGACTGCCGCCAACCGATAGCCCTCAGCCCAGCGCGCCGAGCAGCGCCACGAGCTCCTCCGAGCGCGGCACCCGCCCCGAGACCAGGACGCGCTCGTCGACGACGAGTCCGGGAGTGCGCATGACCCCGTACGCCACGATGTCGCCGACGTCGGTGACCTTGGTGACCTCGGCATCGAGCCCGAGGGAGGCCAGGGCGGCGCGGGTGTTCTTCTCGAGGTTGACGCAGTTGGCGCAGCCGGAGCCGAGGATCTTGACGTGCATCGTGGTGCCTTTCGTTCGGTGTCGACGCTCTGCGGTGGGTGCCTGCCGGGCGCCCGGTCCGCGGTGCGCTCAGGTGGGCAGGACTGCGTTGAACAGGTAGCCGACGCCGACGATGCCGGACGCGACGACGAGGGGGAAGGTGACGATGAGCTGAGGCTTGAGCACCCGCCGGAGCAGGATCATCTCGGGCAGGCTGAGGGACACGACGGCCATCATGAAGGCGAGCAACGTCCCCATCGGCAGGCCCTTGTCGTGCAGGGCCTCGACGAGCGGCATGATGCCCGCGGCGTTGGAGTACAGCGGGACGGCCAGCAGGACGGCGACGGGCACCGCGAACGGGTTGCCCGACCCGGCATACCGGGTGAAGAGCTCCTCCGGGGCCCAGCCGTGGATGACGGCTCCGAGGCCGATGCCGACGACCAGGTAGGGCCAGATGCGCCGCAGGATCGCGCGGACCTCCTCGACGCCCATCTGGATCCGCTGGTCCCAGGTGAGGCCGAGCGCGGGGTCGACGACCTGGCCGCCGAGCCGGGTCTCGAACACGAACGGCTCGACCCACCGCTCGAGGTGGAGCCGGCCCACCACGAACCCCGCGACGACCGCGACGCCCAGCCCGGCGCCGATGTAGCGCGCGGTGGGGCCGACGCCGAACATGCCCAGCAGCCCGATGGCGATCTCGTTGACCATCGGGCTGGCGATGAGGAAGCTCATGGTGACCCCGAGCGGGACCCCTGACGCGACGAAGCCGATGAACGCCGGCACGGCGCTGCACGAGCAGAACGGGGTGACCACCCCGAGCGAGGCGGCGACCACGTTGCCGACACCCTCGCGGCGACCCCCGAGCAGCGCCCGGGTGCGCTCGACGCTCATGAACGAGCGGAGCACCGTCACGACGAAGATGATCCCGGTGAGCAGGAGGCCGATCTTGACGGTGTCGTAGAGGAAGAAGTGGACACCCGAGCCCACCCGCGAGCCGAGGTCGAGCCTCGCGACGTCTCCGAGGAGCCAGTCCCACAGCGGCCGGTTGGCGGCATACGCGGCGAACCAGACAGCCGCGGCAGCGACGAGCCGGCCGCCGAGCCGGTAGGCGGCCGGCGAGCGTCGGGCCCGCCGTCCGTGCAGCCGGCCGGCGAGGGTCACGGTCGGCTCGCTGGCAGGGCGTCGTGCAGCCGGGCGAGGGCGTCCGGCGAGAGGGTGTAGTCCACCCAGCGGCCGCGGCGGGCAGCGGTCACCAGGCCGTTGTCGCGCAGCACCTTGAGGTGGTAGCTGAGCAGGTTGCCGGCAACGTCGGGATCCCCCTGGAGGTTGCAGACGCAGCGGGTGCCCTCGGCCGCGAGCCGGCTGACGATGCGGTGGCGCACGGGGTCGGCGACGACCGACAGCAGGGCGACGGCCGCGGTGGCCTGCGCAGGGCTTGCCTCAATGGCAATTGACTCAACCGCGGTTGAAGTTTGGCGCAGCCCGGTCGCCGACGACACCGCGCGGGGACATGGCGTTCGCCACAGTCCATCGCACCGGCCGGCGCACGGGCAGGCCCACGGGCCGGCGTGCAGTCCGGCGTGCAGTCCGGCGCACAGTCCGGCGCGCGGGGCGGCCCGTGGGCCGGCGCGGACCGCCTCAGGCCGTGCCGACCAGCGGCCCGATGGCCCGGGCGGCCATCTCGACGACCCCGGGCACGTGGCCGTTGCCGACCATGTTGAAGATGATGCCGTCCACCCCGGCGTCGAGTACCCGCTCCTGGAGCTGCTCGGCCACCTCGTCCGGGGTACCGGCGAACTGGCGGTCGGTGGCCAGCGCCCGGGCCGCGTCGTCCATCGCGTCGAGGTCGACCCCCCGGGAGCGCAGGTGGTCCTTCTGCAGGGCGCGGGCCCGGTCCCCGTCCTCGTCCATCATGACGAACGCCAGGTAGCTCGTGTCGAGGCTGGACCGGTCGCGGCCCTCCTCCGCGCAGCGCTGGGCCAGGGCATCGAGCTTCTGCGGGATGTCGCGGGCGTTGCAGATGAGGTTGAGGTGGGCGGCATACCGGGCGGCGTACTTGAAGGTCTTCCGCTCGCCGCCCCCACCGATGAGGACGGGCAGGTCGTCGCGGAGCCGGGGCTCGTTCATCGCACCGTCGGCCCGGTACCAGTCGCCGGAGAAGGTGGGGCGCTCGCCGCGCAGCATCGGGACGATGATCTGCAGCGCCTCGTCGAGGCGGTTGAAGCGGTCGGTGAAGGTCCCGAACTCGAAGCCGAGCTGGGTGTGCTCCAGCTCGTACCAGCCCGCGCCGATCCCGAGGACCGCGCGGCCCCCGCTCACCATGTCGAGCGTGGTGACGGCCTTCGCCAGCAGGGTGGGCTTGCGGTAGGTGTTCCCCGTGACCAGCGTCGAGAGCTGGACCCGCTGCGTCGCCGTCGCCAGTGCGCCGAGCAGGGTGTAGGCCTCCATCATCGGCTGGTCCGGGTCGCCGATCCCGGGCAGCTGGTAGAAGTGGTCCATCACGAAGACCGCGTCGATGCCGGCGGCGTCGGCCTCGGTCGCCTGCTGGACGACAGTGGGGACGATCCGCGCCGGATCGCCGCCGGGGTAGCTGAAGTTCGGGATCTGGTAGCCGAGTCGGATGCTCATCCTCGGACCGTATGCCGCCTTCCTGGACATCCCGGACATCCCGTGGCGACGCCCGGCGACGTCCCGGCGACCTCCGGCGACGCCCGCGGCAGCCCGCCCGCGGCATACCCGTGCCGAGGACGAGGCGGGCGCAGGTGGCGAACCCGGCGGAGGTGGCGACGGCCGCCGCTCGCGCCCCAACTTTTCCGCCCCATCAGGGAAACCGGAGGTCCGCACGGGTAGACAACCCCGGCGGAGCACGGGTTTGACTGATGGGGCGGAAAAGTTGGGGCGGGGGTCAGGGCTGAAGAGCGGCCGCCAGGCGGCGGGCATATGCGTCCCGCTCGGCGCCGTCCGCGTAGCGGGTCCGGGGCCAGAAGAAGCCACGCAACCCGTCGCCCTTCGAGCGCGGGACGATATGGCAGTGCAGGTGCGGGACGGACTGCGACACGGTGTTGTTCATCGCGACGAAGGATCCCTGGGCGCCAAGACCGGTGAGCATGGCCGCCGCCAGTCGCTGCATGGCCGAGAGGAAGGGGTCGCGCAGCGTGGCCGGCAGGTCGGGGAGCGTCACATGGTGCTCGCGCGGCATGAGCAGCACATGCCCCTTGAAGACCGGGCGGTGGTCGAGGAACGCGAGGAAGCGCTCGTCGGACCAGACGACGGCCACCTCGACGCGTGCGTCGGCGACGGCGCAGAACGGACACTCGGCCATCTCGGCACCATAGCCGCGAACGAGACCGGTCGCCGGGGCGCCAGGCATGCCGGCCAGGGGTCGTCAGGCATGTCGGCCGGGGTCGTCAGCGTCCGGGGCGGTATCTCGGCCGATGTCGGGGACCGGTGGCTCGGTCCCCCCCGTGGGGTCGGGCCCGCGGCCGGCGCGGGTACGGGGCGGCGTCTCAGCCGATGTCGGGGACCGGTGGCTCGGTGCCCCCCGTGGGGTCGGGCTCGCGGCCGGCGCGGTGGGCGGGCCCCGGCCGGGCCGACTCCGGTGGCCGGTATGCCTGCAGCGTCTCGCGGGCCCGGAGCCAGCGCGCGGCGGCGAGAACCCCGATGGCCCCGGTCACGGCGAACGCCAGGTGGAAGCTGCCCCGGTCGACGAGCAGGCCGGCGAGCACCGGGCCGAGGATCGTGCCGGAGTCCTGGGACATCTGGAACGCCGCGAGGACCGGGCCGCCGTTGCGCTCGCGTCCGACGACGTCGGCGACGGTCGCCTGCTGGGCCGGGTTGAGCGTCCCGGCGCCGATCCCCGCCACGACGGAGATGGCCACAAGCGTGGGAAGGCTGGCCGCGAACCCCGTGACGGCCGTCGCGACACCGCTGACGGCGAGGCCGCCGATGATGAACGGCCGCCGGCCCACGCGGTCCGTCAGCCGCCCGGAGATGGTCAGGCCCACCGCATTGCCGACCGCGAAGACGGCCAGGGCCATCCCGGCCACCCAGGGCTGCCTGCCGATGACGGCTGCGGCGAACAGCGGCAGGATGGCGTTTCGGACGCCGAAGTTGGTCCAGCCGTTGGCGAACCCGGAAACCAGTGCCGCGCGGTAGGCGCTGTCCCGCCACGCTTCTCGGACCGTCATCACCGGCAGGACCGGCGCACCCTCCGGCGGGCGTAGCGCGTCGCCGCGGATGAACACCGCGACGAGCGTGGCGGCGACGAGCAGCGCCGCGGCATACCCGAGGAACGGCACGCGCAGGCCGAGGCTGCCGAGGGTGCCGCCGACGGCCGGGCCGCCGATGCCGCCGATGAGGAAGGCGGACCCGTAGGCCGACGACACCCGGCCACGGATCGTCGCCGGGGCGAGCCGGACGATGAGCGCGACCGCCGAGACGGTGAACATCGTCGACCCGATGCCGCCCAGGCCCCGGAACAACAGCAGCTGCCAGTAGCTCTGTGCGAAGGCGGTGGCGCCCGTGGAGATCGCGACGATGACCAGCCCGAGGAGGTAGACCGGACGCTCCCCGATCCGAGCGATGAGCCGGCCGCCGCCGGGCGCGAACACGAGCCGGAAGAACGCGAACGCGCTGACGACCACCGAGCTCGCCGTGGCCCCCACCCCGAAGCTCTGGGCGAACTGCGGCAGTACCGGCGTGATGAGCCCGAACCCCAGCGCGATGACGAACGCGGCGGCGATGAGGACCCAGATCTCGCGGGGGATCCGGGCGCGCGGCTCCGGCGCAGCGGTGGTGGCCATGACCACCCGAGTATGCCGGGTCGTCGGGTGACGGCGGCGCCGCGCGGAGGTCGGGCGGGTGCCTCCCGTCGGTGGTCCGGCGGGCCGGGCCGGTGCGACTCCGGGGGTGTGCGGATGTGGCGCGCGGTGGTGTGGGGATGAGGACACGGCGCGCGGTGGTGTGGGGATGAGGACAGCGCCGCACGGGCGCCGGACCGATGACGACCCGATGCCCCCGGCGGCCGGGACCGATGGCGCCTCAGGAGAGCGAGAGGGCGGTGATCCCGGCGAGCGTGGGCACGAGGACCACTCCTCCGCTCACCGCGGGGGCGGCGAACCGGCTTGTCACGCCGGTCCGGGCCGAGGTCACCTCCTCGCCGGTGCGCTCGTCGAGGACGTGCAGCAGGCCGCCCGCCGGCTCGACCGAGAACACCCTGCCGCCGCCCACGACCGGCGACCCGGTCACCGGGGCGGGGGCGCGCCACCGGCCCCGAAGGGTTCCCGAGCCGACGTCGACGCGGAGCAGGCCGCCGGCGCAGGGCACGAACGCCGCCTGGGCCGCGGCGTCCCAGGCGGTCGCGCCGAAGCCGGCGCAGCCGGTCAGCCGGGCGAGCTCGCCGCCGATGCCGCCGAGGTGGCCACTGGCGAGGAGGTAGACCTCGGAGTCCTTGCCGGAGACCAGGACCCGGCCCCGGCCGAGGAGGACCGGGCCGGTGCTGCCGAGGTCCTTGTCGCGGGCGTTCTGCGAGCCCCAGGCCGAGGGGGCGAAGTAGCCGAGGCGGGTGGACAGGTCGGCCGACAGGCGCAGCACGGAGTCCGACCCGTCGTAGGCGCCACCCGTGCTCGAGCCGTTGCCCACCGCGACCCAGATGTCTCCGCCGGAGCCGACGGCGACGCCGGACGGTGCCCAGATCCCGCCCTGGCGGCCGGTCGGGACGGCATACCACGTGGTGGCCCCCGATCCGCCGGCCGGGGTGGCCGTGACGTACCCGACGTAGTCGCCGCAGTCCCCGTACAGCCCACCGAACGGCACGTAGACCCGGCCGTCGGCCACGGCCAGGGCGCCGCGCTGCTGCTCGGCGTGCCGGTCGCGTTCGGTCACGTCGAGCGATCGGTCCCAGCGCACCGCTCCGGTCCTGACATCGAGGGCCACCAGCGTATGCCGTGCTCCGGCCGTCTCGGTGACGACGAAGAGCGAGCCGGTCGAGGGGTCGTAGGCCGGGGTCCCGGTGATGCCGAGCGGGTCGATGTTGCCGCACGGCAGGTCGCTTCGCCCGGCCGGCGTCCCGAGGTGACGACGCCAGCGCACCGCGCCGGTGGCCCGGTCGAGCCCGTAGACGGTGTCGCCCTCGGTCGCCGCCACGACGAGGTCGCCGACCGCCAGCGGCTGGGCGTAGACCGCGGCGTCCAGCCGGGCGGTCCAAGCCGGCGCGAGGCGGGTGACCGCCGGCATCGCGGGGACGTACCCGGCTCGGTCGCGGGTGCGGTTGTACGTCGGCCAGTCCCCGGCCGTGGTGGCCGGCGCGGAGGCGCTGGGCCCTGCGGAGCCGGCCGGGGGGGCGCTCGGCGCCCCGGACGCGGTGCCGGGGCCGGTCACGGTGGACCCGCTCCCGGCCGTGCTGCAGGCCGCGAGGACCAGCGCGACCGCGACGGCCGCCGCCGCACGCACCCGGACCGATCCGCGGCCGTTGGGTCCCATCAGCCGACGGTAGCCTCCGCGGGCGCATGCGGCGTACCCGGCGCCCGCGCGGCTGCGCTGTCCGGCCGCTCGTGACCTCGAGCCGTGGCGTGCCGACGCGGTCGTCCGCGGGCCGGTGCCGGTCCGGTCACGCGGACCGGTGCGGCTCAGCGGACCGTCAGGGCAAGCGCCAGCGGCACCACGGACAGGGCGACGACGAGGATGTCCGCGCGCCCCACGGGTGCCGGGGTGTACCAGGTCCGCCGGTGTGCCGTGGCGAAGCCCCGCGCGTCCATCGCCACCGCGAGCTGGGCGGCGGCGGCCAGCGAGCGGACGAGCAGGCCGACGGTGAGCGCGGTCAGGTGGGCGAGCATCGTCCGCGGCGAGCGCCGGTCGACGGACAGGCCGCGGACCCGGCGCGCGCGGCCGATCTCGGCCCAGATCTCGCCGAATGTCGTGACCCGCTGGAGCGCCGCGGCGACGGCGACCACCGGACGCGGCGGAAGGCGGAGCCGCTGGCCGAGGTGGTCACCGAGCCGGTCGGGGTCGATGAGCGGGATGAGCACCGCCGAGGGCAGCACGATGATGACGACGCGCAGCGCGACGGTGACCGCGACCGACAGGTCATGCCCGGCGAGCAGCCACGTCGACCAGCCCGCCGAGAGCGCCCCAACCAGGCCGGGGACCAGGCGCAGGCCGAGGCGCCGCATCCGGCCCTGGGGACGGGCTCCCCGGCCTGGCGCGGCGAGGGCGAGCCAGACGAGCACGGCCTGCCCGCCCAGGACCACGAGCGAGGTGCGCCAGTGCCCCGCCATCACCCCGGCCGGGATCGCCAGGAAGGCCGCGGCCAGCAGCGAGAGCGGGCCGGCCCGGGCCGCGAGCGGTCTGCGGCGGTCCGGCTGGACCGCCGCAGGTGGTGGCGCGGTGAGGTCGAGCCGGGCGTCGGCGGCGGCGATGGCGGCGACGTCGTGCGTGGCGATGACGCTGCTCCCACCCGCCCGCCGGTGAGCGTCGACGACGCCCATGACAGCGGCCCAGGTGTGCCGGTCCTGGCCGACGGTGGGCTCGTCGGCGAGGAGCAGCCCGGGCCCGTGGACGACGGCGGCAGCGAGGGCGAGCCGTCGTTGCTCGCCCCCCGAGAGCTCGCGCGGGTCGGCCTGCTCGAGGTGCCCGAGGCCGAGGATCACGAGCAGCCGGCGCGCCCGCGAGATGGCCATGGCCTCGTCGCGGCCGAGGGCACGGGTGCTGACGAGCATCTCGTCCAGCACGGTCCGGGCGACGAGCGTGGAGCTCGACCACTGCGGGACCCACGCCACCGCACTCGCCAGCTCGCGCGAGGACAGGTCGGTGACGGGGCGCCCGGCCTCGCGCACCGACCCCGCTGCCGGCCTGAGGAAGCCGGCGAGGGTGAGCAGCAGCGTCGACTTGCCGGAGCCGCTCGGTCCGACGACGGCGGTGCTCGTCCCGGGCTCGGGAGCCAGCGGGCGGTCGGTCAGCAGTGCGGGGACGGTCCGGGTCGCGCCGTCGAGGAGCCGCATCGTCCGCTGCACGGTGAGCGGCGACGCGGCCAGCCCGGTCCGCTGGGCCACCGGTGCACCGGTCCCCAGCACGGTGTCCGGGATGGCGACCGGACGCGGCGGCGGCGCACCCGGAACCCAGATCCCCATACCGAGCAGCACGTCCCGCTGGGTGGCGAGGACCCCTCGGACCGGCCCGTCCGCGACGATCCGGCCGTCGTGACCCAGCACGACCAGCCGGTCCACGAGATCGACCCACGGTCCCAGGACGTGCTCAACGACGACCGTGGTCAGCGCGGTGGCCGCCAGCACCCCGGCGACGGAGCGGCGCACGGCCGCGGCGTTGTCCGGGTCGAGCATCGCGGTCGGCTCGTCGAGCAGGAGCAGCCTCGGCGACAGGGCCAGGGCACCGGCGAGCGCCAGCCGTTGCGTCTCGCCGCCGGAGAGTGCCCCGGTGGGAGTGTCCGCGGCCATCCGCAACCGCACCGCGGCCAGTGCCGAGCCCACGGCGGAGGGCATGGCGGCGGGCGGCATACCGGTGTTCTCCATCCCGAAGGCCACGTCGCGCCCGACCGTCGCCGCGACCACCCCGGCACCCGGCTCCTGCAGGACCATGCCGACCGCGCCCGGCCGGGACCCGGGCACCTCACCGTCGACGGTCACCGAGCCGCTGAGGTCGCCGGCGTCAGCGGCCTCCAGCAGCCCGGCCAGCGCACGCAGCAGCGTCGACTTGCCGGAGCCGCTCGGCCCGGCGAGGAGCACCCGTTGGCCGGCGGGGATGGCGAGGTCGAGCCCCGCCAGCACCGGGTCCCGGCGACCGTAGGGCCGCCAGGTCAGGCCCCGGACGACGACCTCCCCACCACGCACCGGACGCGACGACGGGGTCCGGTCCACGGTGTGACGAGCGGAGCGGTCAGACAGCGCGGGTCTCCCGGATCTCCTGTCCCGACGGGAAGGCCCGCAGGGCTCCAGCGCGGGCGAGCGCCCGAGTGAGCAGCCAGCCGACGACCCCGGCCACCAGCAGGCCGGACCCGGCCATCGCCGCGAGGTAGACGAGCTTGTCGCCGAGCGGCCAGGACGCCGCCCACGCGCCCGCCCCGGCGACGTCGGCGACCCCCGGGATCCGGGTCACCCAGTCGGGCACCTGGAAGGTCTCGAAGAGCCACTCGAGCGGGGCGGAGGCGGCCCCGGCCAGCGCCGCGACGGCGACCCCGAAGGCCGAGTAGCCGACGACGGCGAACACCAGCTCGGCGCCGAGCCCCTGGAGGATGCCCGAGACCAGGACCGTCGCGCCCCACTGGGTCCCGGGCACCATCGACATCAGGGCGGCGACGATCTCGGCGAGGAGGGCGGCCCCGGGCCGCCGCACGACGAGCCCTCCGACGACCCCCGCCATGAACCACGGGCCGGCGAAGATCCCGGTAAGCGGCTGGTAGGCGATGTTGAGCGCGGCGACCGGGCCCTGGTACGCGATGTCCCAGCCCCAGTAGGCGATGCCGAAGGCGGCTCCGAGGAACGCGACCGTCAGCAGGTCGACGGTGCGCCACCGCGCGAGCGGCGCGGTGGCGCGGATGCTGCGCCGGGAGGTCCCCGACGTGACGCTTGCCGTGTTGGCCATGACGTACATCTCCCGTGGTCTCCGATGGATACCTCGAGGAGGCGAGCTCCCGGCAGCGCATGACGGATGCCGCGAGCCTCACCTGAGATCCCGACTTCCTTCGCCGGTGCTAACCGGATCAGGTTCGAGGGTCTGCGGGTGGTACCGCACTCTCAGCGCCAGAGCGCTCCCCTGTCGTTGCCCATCCAGGCTACCTCAGCGGCATGATGGGTAGTAGCGGGGGGAGACCGGCCTTGCGCCGGCCACCCGGGGCGACCGAGCGAAGCGGAGTGACGATGGGCAAGATGGTGTGGAAGATCCTCGGCACAGGGGCGGCAGCCGTGGCCGCCGTCCTGGCCACCAAGCTCGTCGACCAGATCTGGGAGCGGGCCGGGCAGGACACGACCCTGGACCCGAAGAACCCCGAGACGCCCTTGGTCAGGGCCCTCTCGTACGCGACGATCACCGGGCTCGCCGCCGGGACGGCCCGCACGCTGGCGACCCGCAGGGCGGCGGCGTACTACGCCAAGTCCGCGGGGCACCTGCCCAAGGAGCTCACCGACGCGGACATGTGAGCGACCAGCCCGGGCCCGGAGCCGCCCCGGTCAGTCCTGGCTCAGCCGGACGCTGCGGGCGATCGGCACCCCCGGCCGGTAGGCGAGGTGGAGGTGCGACGGGGCGTCGAGAACGCAGAGGTCGGCGTGGGCGCCCACCGCGACGCGGCCGATGTCATCGCGCCGCAGCGACCGGGCGGACCCGGCGGTCGCGGCATACACCGCCTCGGCGGGGGTCATCCGCAGCTCGCGCACCGCCAGCGCCACGACGAACGGCATGGACGTCGTGTTGGCGGTGCCCGGGTTGCAGTCGGTGGCGAGGGCCAGACCCACCCCGGCGGCGAGCAGGCGCCGGGCGTCGGGGTAGGGCGAGCGCGTCGAGAACTCGACCGCCGGCAGGAGCGTGGCGACCGTGTCGCCGCCGGCGAGGGCGTCGACGTCGGCGTCGTCGAGGTAGGTGCAGTGGTCGACGCTGGCGGCGCCGAGCTCGACGGCCAGCCGGACACCCGGACCGTGCCCCAGCTGGTTGCCGTGGACCCGCAGGCCGAGCCCCGCGGCGCGACCGGCGAGCAGGACCGTCCGCGCCTCGTCCTCGGTGAACGCGTGGGCGGAGGCCGGCTCGCAGAACACGTCGACCCAGCGCGCGTGCGGCGCGCACGCGGCGAGCATGGGCCCGGTCACCAGGTCGAGGTATGCCGCGCGGTCGGCACCGGCCGGCACCACGTGGGCCCCGAGGTAGGTCGTCTCGCCGGTGACCTCTCGGGCCAGGCGCAGGAGCCGCGCCTCGTGCTCGACGCTGAGGCCGTACCCGCTCTTGACCTCGACGGTGGTCGTGCCCTGGGCGCGCATCTCGGCCAGCCGGCCGGCGAGCAGCTCACGCAGCTCCTCATCCGAGGCCGCCCGGGTCGCCGCGACCGTGACGCCGATCCCTCCCCCGTCGTAGGGCCGGCCGGCCATCCGAGCGGCGAACTCGGCGGCCCGGTCGCCGGCGTACACCAGGTGGGAGTGGCTGTCGACGAAGCCCGGAAGGACGGCCCGGCCGCCGAGGTCGAGCCGCTCGTCGGCGCTGGGCGCCTCGACGGCCGGCCCCATCCACACGATGCGCCCGCTCTCCACGACGAGGGCCTGGCCGTACCGCAGACCCAGCAGGTCCTCCCCGTCCGGGACGCAGGTCGCCAGCTCACCGATACCCGTGACCAGCGTGGCCGGCGCCGTGGTCGCCGCGGTCCACCGCTGCGTCATCGGGGCTCCCGCAACGGGCGGATGGCGTCGGCGAGCAGCCGCTCGACCGGCCCCAGCCGGTGCCGGCCGCCCCGCACCACCTCCACGCCCCCGATGACGACGTCGGTCACGTCACCGGCGCCGGCGGCGAAGACGACCTGGTCCGGGCGGGCGCCCACGGTACGGACGCTGTCGAGTCGTACGGCGACCAGGTCGGCGAACGAGCCGGGCTCGAGCGAGCCGCCGTGCTCCCACCCGAGCGCCCGGTAGCCGTTGACCGAAGCGAAGGCCGCGAGCTCGCGCAGCGTGAAGCGTCCGCGCTCGTTGGTCCGTATGCGCTCGCCCTCCTCGACGGCACGCACCTCGACGAACGGGTCGATGGTGACGTGCTGGTCGGACCCCACGCACAGCGGCACGCCGTGGTCGTGGAGGTCCCGGGACCGCCCGATCCCGTCGGCCAGGTCGCGTTCGGTCGTCGAGCAGATGCAGGCGGCCGCGCCCGACCGCGCCATGGTCTCGATGTCCGTGTCGACGAGGTGGGTCGAGTGCACCGTGGTCGCCGTCGGCCGCAGCAGGCCGGACTCGGCCAGCAGCTCGGTCGGGGTGAGGCCGTAGAACGCCTGAGCCGCAACGTTCTCGGCCATCTGCTCCGACACGTGCGCGTGGACCGGGCCGTCGCCCACCACCTTGGCCAGCTCGGTCAGGTCCTCGCGGGGGACGGCGCGCACCGAGTGGGCCGCCGACCCGACCCGCAGGCCTGGACCGTCGCGCAGGAGCTCGTGCCGCGCGCCCCACGCCTCGACCGAGCCGTCGCCGAACCGCCGCTGGACCTCGGAGAGCGGCACGTGCCCGTCGCCCGCGAGACCTCCGGCAAGGTAGAGCGTGTCGAGCAGCGTGAGCCGGATGCCCGCCTCCGCCGCCGCCTGGACCAGGGCCCGGCCCATGGCGTTGGGGTCGGCGTACCGGCGGCCACCCGGGCCGTGGTGGAGGTAGTGGAACTCCCCGACGGCCGTGTACCCGGACAGCACCATCTCCGCGAACACCGCCCTCGCCAGCGCGAGGTAGCTGTCCGGGGTGAGCCGCTCCGTGACGGCATACATGTGCTCCCGCCAGGTCCAGAAGTTGCCGCCGTCACCATGGGTCCGGCCCCGCAGCGCCCGGTGGAAGACGTGGCTGTGGCCGTTGGCGAACCCGGGCAGGACGATGCCACCGAGGCGGAGGTCGGCGGGGCGCGCCTTGGTGCGGGACTCGACGGCGGTGATCCGGTCGCCGCCGACCGTGAGCCGCACCCCGGCCTGGACGCCGGTGGGCAGCTGGGCGTGCTCGCACCAGTAGGTCGTGGCGGCCGTCCCGGTCATGCGGGTGACCCGGTCCCGGCGAGGTCGGCGACGACGGCCGTCAGCGCCTCGATCCCGGCGACGCAGTCGGCCTCGTCGGCGAGCTCGGCCGGGGAGTGCGAGACGCCGGTGCGGTTGCGGACGAAGAGCATGGCGACCGGGATACCGGCGTTGGCGAGGATGCCCGCGTCGTGCCCCGCGCCGGTGCCCAGCACGGGTATGCCGCCGAGCAGCGTCGCGAGACGGCGCACGAGCCCGGGGTCGAAGGGGGTCCGCGGGGTCCACGACTCCTCGGTGAGCAGGCCGCCGAACCCCGCAGCGACCTCGGCCACCTCGGCGACCACGGCGCGGACGGCGTCCTCGTCGGCGCCGCGGGCGTCCAGCCAGGCCGTGGCCGCGCTCGGCACGGCGTTGACGCCGCCCGGGATGACGGCGAGCTTGCCGACCGTGGAGACGCAGCCATGGGCCTCGGCGGCCCGGCGCGCCGCGATGACGACCGCGGCGGCACCGAGCAGGGCGTCGCGCCGGTCCGGCAGCCGGGTGGTCCCGGCGTGGTTGGCCTCGCCGGGCACGTCCACGCGCCAGCGGCCGTGCGGCCAGATGTCGCTGCCGACGGCGACGGCGTGGCCACCAGGGAGGTCGACGAGCCCGCGGCCCTGCTCCACATGCAGCTCGACGTAGGCGCCGACCCGGGCCAGCGCCGCGTCGTCGCGGCCGATGCCGTCGGGGTCGTGGCCGGCCACCCGCATCGCCGAGGCCATCGACACGCCGTCGGCGTCGGTGAGCGACCGGGCCCGCTCGGGGCTGAGGGCCCCGGTGATGACCCGGGACCCGGCGCACGCGACGCCGAAGCGGGCCCCTTCCTCGTCGACGAAGTTGACGATGCCGACCGGCCGGGCGGGCTCGAAGCCTCGGCGCTGCAGGGCCTCGAGCGCGGCCAGTGCGCTGACGACACCGAGCGGCCCGTCGAACGCGCCACCCTCGGGCACCGAGTCGAGGTGCGAGCCGACGACGACCCCCGGCCGGCCGGCCGCCACCGCCGCGTCCGGGTCCCCCCACCACGCCCACTGGTTGCCCATCCGGTCCTCGGCGAGCTCGAGCCGGAGGGCGGCGCACTCGGCGGCGAACCACTCGCGGAGCGCGCGGTCCTCCGCGGTCCAGGCGAAGCGCCGGTACCCGCCGGTGTCGGGGTTGCGTCCGACCGGTGCGAGGGCGGCCCACCGGGTCCGGAAGGCGGTGCTGGTGTCGGGACTCACGGTGCGCACTCCACCATTGGACCCCATCGGCGGGCAAGTGGGGCCGCCCGTCTGGCTGCATCGGCCATGACGTCCGCCACGGGTGCTCGAGGTTCCGCCCGGAATCCCGGTCGTTCCCACGAACACCCGCGGCCCTGGCCCGGCTCAGTCGATGTAGGCGATCGCCGTCCCCTGGGCGACCTCGGCCCCCTCGGCCGCGGCCAGCCGGACGGCACCGCCCGCTGGAGCGACGACCTCCATGTCGACCTTGTCCATCTGCACCTCGGCGAGCAGCTGGCCGGGCTCGACCTCGTCGCCGTCCTGGACGTACCAGGTGGCCAGGACGCCGACGGCGGACGGGTCCGACTCGCTCATCACCGGGAACGGAACCTCGGTCATCGAGTCACCGAGCCGGGCGGACCAGGCTGCCGTCCCCGGTGGCCCTGCTCATCCGAGCACCCGGCGGACGGCGGTCTCGATCCGGTCCTGGCGCGGCAGGACGGCATACTCGAGCGTCCTGGCGTAGGGGATGGGGACGTCGGGCACGGCGACGCGGACCGGCGGCGACCTGAACAGCCCCGGGTCCTCGCCGGCCACGGTCGCGACGACCTCGCCGGAGACCCCGAAGGACAGGTAGTCCTCGTCGACCACGACGAGCCGCCCGGTCTTGGCGACCGAGGCGATGATCGCCTCACGGTCGAGCGGCACGAGCGAGCGCAGGTCGATGACCTCGACCGAGACCCCCTCGCCCTCGAGCTTCTCGGCGACGTCGAGCGCGTGGTGGACCGAGAGCGACAAGGTGACGATCGTGACGTCGGTCCCTTCGCGGGCCACCCGGGCCGTGCCGATCGGGACGACGTACTCGCCCTCGGGGACCACGTCGACCGTGCGCGGGTTCTTGACCATCCACGGCAGGCCCATGACGCCCTTGTGGAACAGGTAGACGACGGGCGAGTCGTCGCGGATCGCCGCGGTCATCAGCCCCTTGGCGTCCGCGGGCGAGGACGGCACGACGACCTTCATCCCCGGCACGTGGGCGAACGTGCCCCACAGCGTCTGGGAGTGCTGGGCCCCGTCGGAGTAACCGCCGCCGACCGCCGTGGTCAGCACCATCGGGACCGTGACGTTGCCGCCGGACTCGAAGTGGATCTTGGCCATGTGGTTGTAGATCTGGTCGAAGCAGACGCCCAGGAAGTCGGCGAACATCAGCTCGGCGATGGGCCGCATGCCCTCGGTGGCGGCGCCGATGGCCAGCCCGATGAACGCCGTCTCGGAGATCGGGGTGTCGATGACCCGGCTGGGCCCGAACTGGTCGAGCAGCCCGGTGGTCGAGGAGAAGATGCCGCCGTAGGCGCCCACGTCCTCGCCGAGGTAGATCACCTCGGGGTTGGCCTCCATCTCCAAGGCGATGGCCTCGACCATGGCCTTGGAGGTGTTGAGGCGGCGGGTGGCCTGCGGGGCGGGTGCGTCGGTGATGGTCATGTCAGTGCTCCTGGGTCCTGGTCACGGCTCACGCGAAGGCATGGGCCGTGGCATCGGCCGGGTCGGGAAGGGCGCTGGCCTTGGCGAACGCGACGGCCGCCTCGACCCGCTCGCTCGTCAGCTTCTTGGTCTGCTCGATCGCGGCGTCGTCGAGGATGCCCGCCTCGGTCAGCAGGGCCGCGTAGCGCGGGATCGGGTCGTGCTCCGAGACCTCGGCGAGCTCGGGCCGGTAGCCCTGGGCGTCGCCCTCGAAGTGGCCCCACAGGCGCAGCGTGTGCACCTCGACCAGGCTCGGCCCGGCGCCGGAGCGGGCGCGGGCCACGGCCCGCTCGGCAGCGGCATACACCGCCTCGACGTCGTTGTCCTCGACGCGCTCGCCCGGGATGCCGTATGCCGCGGCACGGTCGGCGTTGGACGCGATGGCCGTGGACCTCGCCCGGGGCACCGAGATGCCCCAGTCGTTGTCCTCGACGACGAAGACGACCGGCAGGCGCCACAGCGCGGCGAGGTTGAGGCTCTCGTGGAACGCCCCCTGGTTGGCCGCGCCCTCGCCGGTGACGGCGACGGCGATCCGGTCGGTGCCGCGCCGCTGGAAGGCGAACGCCGCGCCCAGGGCCGGCGGGTAGCCCTCGGCGATGATGCCGGAGCAGGAGAAGTGGGTCGCCGGGTCGAACAGGTGCATGTGGCCGCCACGGCCCTTGCCGAGGCCGTCCACGCGGCCGAAGATCTCGGCGGTCATCGGGGCCAGGTCCATGCCGTGGGCGATGGCGAAGTGATGCGGGCGGTGGGTCGCCGTCACCGCGTCGTCGGTGGTGAGATGCGCGCAGACCCCGGCGGCGACGGGCTCCTGCCCGGCCGAGAGGTGCATCTCGCCGGGGACGAGGCCCTTGCCGATATCGAAGCCGGGCCCCTTGTCGGCGTGGTACTCGCGCAGGATCGCCTCCTCGTAGGTCCGGCTGAGGACCATGGTCTCGTAGAGCCCGCGGCGCACCTCGGCGCCCAGACCCGCTCCGTCGGTCGACATCGAGGCTCCCTTCGTTCGGTGGTCCCTCCACTGTGGGTCGGCGGTGTGGTCCCGGCCACGGCCAGATTTCAGATGGTGACAACCGACCCCGGTGCGAGGCACGCGACCCGGCGGCCCACGGCACCGGCGGCCTATGACACCGGCTGCCCGCGCTCGGCCCGGGCGGCGCTCCGCAGCGCCGCCCAGCCGCCGGGCGGCACGAAGAGGGTGAGGGTGGCGACGAAGGCCAGCACCTTGGCGCCGACGTTGCAGGCGATGGGGACGGCGGTGGCGGGATACCCGAAGCCGGCCACCGCCCAGGCGGCGAACACGAGCAGCATCGCGGCGAGGACGAACAGGGTCCACCGGGTCATGGCCACCAGCGGGGACAGGGTGAGCAGCGCCAAGGTGGTGATCTCGACCAGGAACAGCGGCAGGAAGAACAGCGCCCGGTACAGCGCCGGGGCGGGTGGGATCGGCGGGTAGGTCCTGGCCATGACGACGAGGTCGAACGGGAGCTCGAACACCATCGGGGCCGCCATGGCGCCGACGACCGCCCCGCCGAGGGCCGTTCGCACGCCTCCGCCCAGGCCCATCGCCAGCACGACGGTGAAGAGCAGTGCGGCCGCGGTGAGGGTGATCCCGGTGATGGGGTCCGGTGGTGGGGCCTGGGCGACCCCCTGCTCGACCTCCTGCTCCGCGTAGGCGGTCAGCGCCACCAGGAAGGTCATGATCGACAGCAGCCAGGTGACCAGCAGGAGCGCAGCCACCGTGCGGCCCGGCCGGCGCGGGCGGCGCGGCGGCCCGAGCCGGGTCCCGAGGTAGCCGGTGCCGGCGGCCGCCGCCCCCAGGACGAGGGCCAGCCAGAGCCGGGCCGCGCCGCTGTAGCCGACCCAGGTGCCGTATGCCGTGGTGCCGATCGGCGCTTCCCCTTCTCCCGGGCCACCAGGCCCTCCGCTGGAGCCACCCTGTTGGGCTGGTCGAGCCGCTGTCCTCCCGCGCCCTCAGCCGTCGGTGGACAGGGCGATGAGCTGGGCCGCCCGCCGCAGGGCGTGCCCGCCCCCCGACACCGTGCCCGCCTTCGCCACCGGCACCGAGATGGCCACGGCCGCCGTGAGGTTGCGGGACGGCACGGGAACCGCGAGACAGGCGGTGCCGACGGCATACTCCTCGTGGTCGACCGTGAGCTGCGGGCTGTGCGCGAGCTCCTCGAGGAGCAGCCGGCTGCTGGTCTGGGTCCGCGGCGTGAGGTCGACGAGCGGGTGGCTGGACAGGTAGTCCCGGCGCGCGTCGTCGGGCAGCGCGGCCAGCACCGCCTTCCCCAGCGCGGTCGCGTGAGCGGCGTCCTGGAACCCCACCCACATGTCGGTCCGCGGCGCCTCCGGGCTGTCGGCGACGTCGACGAGCCGGATGCAGCCGTCGTCGAGGACCGACAGGTAGGCCGCGGCACCCAGCTCGTCGTGCAGTGCGCGCAGCACCCGGTGGGTGCGACCGCCCGGGTCGGCGCCCAGCCGGCGGACGGCCAGGGTGCTCACCCGGTCGCCGAGGACGTAGCCCCCCTCCTCGCGGTCGAGGTAGCCCTCGTGGACCAGGGTCCGCAGGAGGTGGTAGGTCGTGGCGAGCGGCAGGTCGACCAGCCGGGCGAGCCGCTTGGCGGTCGCCGGCCCCGGCTGGGCCCCCACCGTGTCGAGCAGCGTGAGGGCGCGCACCACCGAGTTGATGAGAGTGGGCTGCTCTGCCATGGCGACTCCTTGGTCAGGAGGGTATGCCGCCTCGTGGGGTCTGAGAAGGGCCGCGCCCCCGGAGGCCGGGCCCCCGGACACCGCGGGCGGGGATCCGTGGGGTCCGTGGCGCCGATGGGGCGGATCGCCACCCTCCGCCGGCCGGCGCCGGGCGGGGCCGGCCGTCAGCCCTCGCGCATCGGCACCCGGACGCCGCGCTCGGCCGCGACCTGCTCGGCGATCGGGTAACCCGCGTCGACGTGGCGGATCACGCCCGTCCCGGGGTCGTTGGTGAGGACCCGGGCGAGCTTCTCGGCGGCCAGCGGCGTCCCGTCGGCCACCGAGACCTGGCCGGCGTGGATGGAGCGGCCGATCCCGACCCCGCCGCCGTGGTGGATCGAGACCCAGGTGGCGCCCGAGGAGGCGTTGACCAGGGCGTTGAGCAGCGGCCAGTCGGCGATCGCGTCCGAGCCGTCGAGCATGGACTCGGTCTCCCGGTAGGGGCTGGCGACGGACCCCGCGTCGAGGTGGTCGCGGCCGATGACGATCGGCGCGCTCACCGCGCCGCTGGCGACGAGGTCGTTGAACGCCAGTCCGGCCCTGTCCCGCTCGCCGTAGCCCAGCCAGCAGATCCGGGCGGGCAGGCCCTGGAAGGCGATCTTGTCCCTCGCCCCGCGCATCCACTTCTGCAGCCGGTCGTTGTCCGGGAACAGGTCCATGACGGCGCGGTCGGTGGCCGCGATGTCCTTCGGGTCTCCCGACAGCGCGACCCAGCGGAACGGGCCCTTCCCCGCGCAGAACAGCGGTCGGATGTAGGCCGGGACGAACCCCGGGAAGTCGAACGCCCGGTCACAGCCGCCCAGCCGGGCCTCGTCCCGGATCGAGTTCCCGTAGTCGAAGACCTCGGCGCCGCCGTCCTGGAAGTCGACCATGGCCTGGACGTGCTTGGCCATCGAGGCCCGGGCCCGGTCGGTGAACTCCTCGGGCTTGTTCTCCGCGTACTCGCCCCAGTCGGCCAGGTCGATCCCCTCGGGCAGGTAGGACAGCGGATCGTGCGCGGACGTCTGGTCGGTGACGATGTCGATCGGCGCACCCCGGCGCAGCAGCTCGGGGAAGACGGTCGCGGCGTTGCCGACGACGCCGACCGACCAGGCCCGCTTCTCCGCCTTGGCCCGCAGGGCGATCTCCAGCGCGTCGTCGAGGCTGTCGGCCACCTCGTCGAGGTACCGGTGCTCGACCCGCCGGTGCAGCCGTGCGGGGTCGACGTCCACGATGAGGCAGACGCCGTCGTTGAGGGTGACGGCCAGGGGCTGCGCCCCGCCCATTCCACCGCAGCCGCCGGTGAGGGTGATCGTGCCGGCGAGCGTCCCGCCGAACCGCTTGTCGGCCACGGCGGCGAAGGTCTCGTAGGTGCCCTGGACGATGCCCTGGGTACCGATGTAGATCCACGAGCCGGCCGTCATCTGCCCGTACATGGTCAGCCCGAGATGCTCGAGGCGGCGGAACTCGGGCCAGGTGGCCCAGTCGCCGACGAGGTTGGAGTTGGCGATGAGCACCCGCGGCGCCCATTCGTGGGTCCGCATCACGCCGACCGGCCGCCCCGACTGCACGAGCATGGTCTCGTCGGCGCGCAGGTCGGTGAGGGTGCGGACCATGGCGTCGAACGAGCGCCAGTCGCGGGCGGCCCGGCCGGTGCCGCCGTAGACGACGAGGTCGTCCGGCCGCTCGGCCACCTCGGGGTCGAGGTTGTTCATGAGCATCCGCAGCGGCGCCTCGGTCGACCACTGGCGGGCGGTGAGGGTGGTGCCACGGGGTGCGCGGACGGGGCGAGCGCCTTCCATGTCGGTCTCCTGAGGGGTCGGGGTCGGGGTCGGTCGGGTGGGTGGGTGGGTGGGTGCCGGTACGGGCCGCGGTGGGTGCCGGACCATGGTCGGCGGGTGGCTCGCCGGCGCGTCGGTGGGGCGCGACGGCGACGGTCAGTGGAGCAGGCCGGCGACGGACGCGGCATACGCCACGACCCGTCGGTCGTGGACGGCCTGGTAGGCCGCTTCCAGGTCGGGGGCGACGAAGCGGTCCGGCCCCGGCTCGATGCGGCTCACCGACGCCAGGCCGTGCAGGACCGCGGCGGTGACCGGGGAGGGCCGCAGGGGGGCCCGGAGCGCGATCCCCCTGGCGGCGACGACGAGCTCGATGGCCAGCACCCGGGTGAGCGCGTCGACCGCGCGGCGCAGCTTGCGAGCGGCCGACCAGCCCATGGACACGTGGTCCTCCTGCATCGCACTGCTGGGGATCGAGTCGACGGATGCCGGCGCAGCGAGGCGCTTCATCTCCGAGACCATCGCCGCCTGGGTGTACTGGGCGATCATCAGCCCCGAGTCCACGCCCGGGTCGTCGGCGAGGAACGGCGGGAGGCCGTGGTTGCGGGCGACGTCGAGGAAGCGGTCGGTGCGGCGCTCGGACATCGAGGCGAGGTCGGCTGCCGCGATGGCGAGGAAGTCGAGGACGTACGCGATGGGGGCGCCATGGAAGTTGCCGTTGGACTCGACCCGACCGTCGTGGGTGACGACCGGGTTGTCGACGGCCGAGGCCAGCTCGTAGCCGGCGACCCGAGCGGCGTGGTCGACCGTGTCGCGCACCGCTCCGGCGACCTGGGGGGCGCACCTCAGCGAGTAGGCGTCCTGCACCCGGGTGCACGCCGCCGGGTCGCGGTGCGACTCGCGGATGGCGCTGTCCCGCAGCACGGCCCGCATGTTCTCCGCGGACAGGGCCTGGCCGGGCTGCGGGCGGAGTGCCTGGAGGTCGGCGGCCAGCACGTCGTCGGTGCCCAGCAGTCCCTCGATGCTCATGGCGGCGCTGATGTCGGCCGTGGTGACCAGGGTGCGCAGGTCGTGCACGGCCAGGCACAGCATGCTCAGCATCCCGTCGGTGCCGTTGATCAGGGCCAGGCCCTCCTTCTCCCGCAGCTCGACGGGGGTGAGGCCGGCCTCGGCCAGGGCGGTCGAGGACTCCATCGGCCGTCCCGTGCGGTCCCGCACCCGGCCCTCGCCCGTGAGGGCGAGCGCACAGTGCGCGAGCGGCGCGAGGTCTCCGGAGCACCCGAGCGAGCCGTACTCGTGCACCACCGGAGCGATTCCCGCGTTGAGCATCCCGACATAGGCGGTCAGCGTCTGCTCGCGGACGCCGGTCCGGCCGGTCGCGAGGGTCGAGATCCGCAGCAGCATCAGCCCGCGGACGACCTCGCGCTCGACCTCGGGGCCGGCGCCGGCGGCATGGCTGCGGATGAGGCTGCGCTGGAGCTGGGTACGCCGCTCGAGCGGGATGTGCCGCGTCGCGAGCGCCCCGAACCCGGTGGAGACCCCGTAGTGCGCGATGGTGTCGTCCGCGAGGGACTCGACGACGGCACGGGTGCGCCGGACCTCCGCGAGGGCCTCGGGAGCCAGGACGACCGGGGCCCCATGGCGTGCGACGGCGACGACCTGCTCGATCGTCAGCGGGCCGGTGCCGACGGTGATGGTGGGCTCTGTCATGCCCTCCATTGCACCCCCTGCGACGCCGCCGGCGGACGGTGCCCGCCGGCATACCGTCTCGGATCCGAGACTATGCGGCGGGCACCGCCCGCTGGCCCCCCTCGCGCGCCTCCGAGCCCGCCCGGCCCCCCCGCCGAGCGGGACGTCAGAAGCAGCCGGTCGACGTCGCCGCGATGACGTCGATGGCCGTCCGCACCGATGAGGTGTTGGGGGTGTAGTTGTCGACGACGGCGAAGTAGCGATGCCGCCCGTCGAGTCCGATCGCCAGCCCGGCCAGCGACGTCGCGTCACCGAGGCTGCCGGTCTTGGCGTGCACGATCCCGCGGGCGCACCCGGTGGGCGCGGTCAGGAACCGCGTGGACAGCGTTCCGGAGACCCCGGCGATCGGCAGCGACGCGCTGCCGAAGAAGACGCCCGAGACCGTCGCGTCGTCGTCGATGGTCCGGAGCAACCGGGCCAGCATGTCGGCCGGCACCCGGTCCGAGCGGGACAGGCCCGAGCCGTCCGCCACGACCCATCCGGCGGCGGGGATACCGTTCGCGGCGATGACCTCCTCGGCGTTCTGCCGGGCGCCCGCCCAATCGGTCGACCGTCCCCGGCCGTACGCGGCGAGGCGGAACAGGATCTCCGCGTAGTCGTTCTGGCTGACGTTGAGCATCTGGCCGATGATGACCTGGAGCTTGTCCGACACCGTGGAGGCGAGCACCGTCGCCGACGCGGGCGTGGTCGAGCGGTAGGTCGAGCGGACCGTGATGCCCTGCGCTGCCAGCATCCCCGCGAAGGCCGTGGCGGCGTCCGCGGCGGTGTCCATGACGTGATGACCGTCGACGACGAGCGCGCGCACCGGTGCCACCTCGCCGGGGACGTAGTCGGACTTCCACCCCGCCGAGCTGGTCGGCTCCGGGAAGAGGCTGTCGTCGAAGCGGAGGGTCATCGCCGTGCGCCCCTGGGCCTGGAGCGCCGCCGCGGTCGAGGCCGCCAGCGTGTGCAGCCGCGCCGAGCTGAGGCTCGGGTCTGCGCCGCCCTTGAGGTAGACGTACCACGGGGCGGCCGGGTCCTGGCGGGTGCTCGTCTCGATGCGGTGGCTGCCACCAAGGGACTTCAGGGCGACGTATGCCGTGATGAGCTTGTTCGTCGAGGCCGGCATGTAGGCGACGTGGGGCCAGCGTGACCAGACCACCGACCCTGCATCGTCGATGACCTCGGCGCTGTAGGCGTTCCCCAGGCTGGGGGCGTGGCCGCGGTCGACGAGGTTCCCCTGGATGAACCACGGGTAGACCGGCCGGTACCCGCCCGGCACGGGCCGGGGGACCGGCACCGGCGCAGCCTGGGCGGTCCTCGGTCCGGGCGAGCTCGTCAGCACCGGCGTGAGCGGGCGCTCCGCCCGAGGACCCGCACCCGCCGATGCGGGGATGAGGACCAGGGCCAGCGCTCCTGCGACGACGAGCGGCCAGCGACGAGGGAATCGCGGCATGCCCCTACGGTAAGGACGACCTTGCCTGTGCGGCATGGGCCGAACGGAGGAGGCCCCCCGCCTGGCCCGTAGGGTGAACTCCATGACTCCCGCGCCCGGCCAGCGGCGGCGGCAGGCGCCGGCCCCCGCGGCGGGACGTGCGCTCGACATCCTCGCCGTCCTGGCCCGGCACGGTGAGCCCGTCCCGGCGGTCGCGATCGCCCGTCAGCTGGAGCTTCCGCGCTCGAGCGTCTACCATCTGCTCGCGGTGCTGGTCGACCGCGGGTACGCCCACCACCTGCCCGACGAGCGGCGCTACGGGCTCGGCGTCGCGGCCTACGAGCTGGGCAGTGCCTACCAGCGGCAGGCACCGCTCCAGCGGCTCTCCCGGGCCACCATCGACCGGCTCGTCGACTCGACGGGGCACAACGCGCACCTCGCCGTGCTGCACGGCCGAGACGTCCTCTACGTCATCGAGCAACGCGCACCCCGGCAGCCCCTGCTCGTCACCGACGTGGGGGTCCGCCTGCCGGCGCCCCTCACCGCGACAGGGCTGGCGATGCTGGCCGCCCTGCCGCCGGCGCAGGTGCGCGCCCTGTTCCCCGGACGGGAGGCACTGGTGCAGCGAGACGGCCGGGGGCCGACCAGCGTCGGCGCGCTGCGCCAGGGGCTGTCGGCGGTGCGGCAGCGAGGGTATGCCGTCGAGGACGGCCTGGTGACCCCGGGGATGAGCTCCGTGGCGGCAGCGGTGCTGGACCACAACGGATACCCTGCTGCCGGGGTCGCGGTGACCTACCCGGACGCGGGCGTCGCTGCGGACGAGGTCAGCACGCTCGCGGCAGCGGTGACCGCCGCCGCCCGCGAGCTCACGCGTCGGCTGAAGGGACGGGCATGACCAGCGAGGTGACCGCGGTGGTGCTCTGCGGCGGGTCGTCGCAGCGGTTCGGCGGCGACAAGCTCGGCGCGTCGATCGCGGGACGCAGTGTCCTCGACCTCCTGCTCATCGGCATGCCGGCCCGCTGGCCGATCGTCTGCGTCGGCCCGCACCGAGAGACACCCCGAGCCGTGTCCTGGACCCGGGAGCGCCCGGCCGGCTCCGGTCCTCTGGCGGCCGTCGCCGCCGGCCTGGCCGACATCGCGACGCATCTCACCGTGGTCGTGGCCGGGGACATGCCGTTCGCCGGACCGTCCCTCCACCGGCTCGCCACCGCGCTCGAAGCGGCGGCCCTCGACGTGGCCGCCGTCGTGGGCACGGACCACGAGGGGTACGCGAACCCCCTGCTGGCGGCATACCGCACCGACTCGCTGCGCGCCGCCATTCCCGCGGACCCCCGGGGCCGGGCAGCCCGAACGCTCCTCCACCTCCGCTACGACCGGATGCTCGTCGCACCACACCAGTCGGCCGACGTCGACACCCGTGAGGACCTCGACCGGCTCCGCCGCCAAGCCGCTCCCTGACGGCGTTCAGGCCACCGAGCGGTAGCGGGCCACGACGGCCTCCACGAGATGGGGGTCAGGCCCGATCGGCTCCGTGGTCCGCTCGATCCCGTACGCCGACAACCATGCCCGCAACCTGTCCCAGAACAGGCCCGGCGCGATGAGGTGGGCCGCCGCGACGATCCGGTGGCATGACTTCGCCCGAAGCCTGGTCACCGCGTCGGCCAGCCCGGGTGCCGTGCCGCCGAGGAACGCCGTGCGCACGATTGCGCCGAGCTCGTCCTGCAGGGCGGCGGCCAGGTCGAGCGCCTCGGCCCTCGCCGCCGGGTCGGAGGACCCGGCCGAGGCGAGCACCACACCCGTCCCCGCCCCGCAGGCCCGCTGCCGGACGAGGCGCCCGACGAGCGCGGCCCTCACCTCCGCGCCCGACCCGAGCGCCGCGGTGGGGTGGGCGTCGGGTGCGTGCCGCGCGAGGCGTGCGGGCAGGTCGGTGCGGACGTGGTACCCGCTCACCAGGAACAGCGGGACGACGACGGCGCCCTCCCCCGGAGCGAGGACCCGTTCCAACACCGGCTCGGCATGCTCGAGGTAGCCGAGGCGGACCGGCACGGCGGGCAGTGCGTCGGCCACGGCTTGCCGCACCGACTCGACGACCCGACGGCCCGCCGGGTCGGCGGTGCCGTGGGCGGCGAGGACGAGCGGCCGGACCGCCCCGGCCCGGCTCATGGCCGCCAGTGCGGGCTGAGCGTGACGACGTCCCCGATGACGACGACGGCCGGGGCCTGCACGCCCACCGCGTCCGCGGCGTCGGCCAGCTCCTCGAGCGGGGCGGTCGTCACCCGCTGGTCCGCCGCGTACCCGCGCTCGACGACCGCGGCGGGGCAGCGTGCGTCGCGGCCGTGCTCGACGAGCAGCGCCGCCGTCCGGCGCAGGGACGAGACGCCCATGAGGAGCACGACGGTGTGCTCGCGCCCCGCGGGCAGGGCAGGGACCTCGTCGTGCCCGGTGACGACCGTGAAGCCCCGGGCCAGCCCGCGATGGGTGACCGGGATGCCCGCCGCGCCGGGCACCGAGATCGCGCTGGTGACACCGGGCACCACCTCGACGCGGATACCGGCCGCCTCGCAGGCGAGCCGTTCCTCGCCACCGCGGCCGAGGACGTAGGGGTCGCCGCCCTTGAGCCGGACGACTCCGTGCCCCCGCTGCGCCTCCTCGACGAGGAGGGCGTTGATCTCCTCCTGGGTGGCGAGGTGGTGCCCGGGCGCCTTGCCGACGTGGACGACCCGGACCCCGGGGTGCAGGTCGTCGAGGAGGGCGGTCGGGCCGAGCCGGTCCGCCACCACGACGTCGGCCGCCGCCAGCAGGGTCCGCCCCCGGGTGGTGACCAGGTCGACGGCCCCCGGACCGCCGCCGACCAGGGCCACCCATCCCGCGCCCCCCCGGCGGCGGCGCGGACGCAGGTCGACGCAGCCGCTCTCGACCCGGGACACCAGGTCCGCGCGGATCGCGACGGCGCGGCGGGGGTCGCCGCCGGCGTGCACGGCCAGGCTCACGGCACCGTCCGGAGTGCTCACCCGGGCGCGGGCCGGCACCTCGGCGCTGCCGCGCCCCGCGTCGGCCGCGTCGACGCACCAGATCTGCAGCGTCTCGGCGTCGCGGCTGACCCGGGCGTCGACCGGACGGTCGCCCGTGGCGGTGTGGACCAGCCAGGCGCCCTCGAGGTCCTCGGGTCCGAGGTAGTCGCGGTCCACCCAGGCGACAGCCCCGGCGACGACGAGGTCGAGCAGGTCCTCGCACAGGTGCGGCGAGAGGAGGCGCACGACGGCACCCTCGGCGACCAGGTCGGCGACCCGGCGGGCGGTGACGACGCCACCGCCGACGGCGACGACGAGCCGACCGGTGAGCCGCAGCCCGAGCAGCGTGGGCGCGCTCATAGGTGCAGCCCGCACTCGGTCTTGGCGAAGCCGGCCCAGCGACCGGACCTCGGGTCGTCCCCGGGCGCGACCGCCCGGGTGCACGGGGCGCAGCCGATGCTCGGATAACCCTGCGCGAGAAGCGGGTTCGCTGGAACCTGATGACGCTCGGCATAATCCAGCACGTCGTCCTCGGACCACGCGGCCAGCGGCGCGATCTTGACCACCTGGTTGCGCTCGTCCCACGAGACGAGCGGGGTGTCGGCGCGATGCGCCGTCTCGTGCCGCCGCACGCCGGTGACCCAGGCCTCGTATGCCGCCAGCGCCCGGGCCAGCGGCTCCACCTTGCGCAGCCGGCAGCAGGTCACCGGGTCACGGTCGTGCAGGCGGGGTCCGAGCACGGCGTCCTGATCCTCGACGCTACGGCTCGGCGTGAGGTTGACGACGCGGACGTCGAGCTCCCAGGCCACCCGGTCACGGGTGCCGATCGTCTCGGCGAAGTGGTAGCCGGTGTCGAGGAAGAGCACGTCGACTCCGGGCCGGTGCTGGGAGACCAGGTGCGGCAGGACGCCGTCGGCCATGCTGCTCGTGACCGCGAGGCGCGGGCCGAACTCGGCGGCGGCCCAGGCCAGGACGGTGTCGGCGTCCGCGGCGCCCAGCGCGTCGCAGGCCCACCGGGCCAGAGCGCGGAGGGTGTCCGCGTCCCGGGTCCTCATCGCAGCTCCTCCTCGGCCACCCGGTGCGCCCAGGTCGCGAAGGTCTCGCCGTCCTCGCGGGTGGCGAGGTACCGGCGGACGACGCGCTCGGCATACTCGGCGATCTGCTCGGAGCCGACCCGCAGGCCGCGCACCGTCCGGCCCAGACCCGGCTCGTCACGGTCGCTGCTCGCCAGCCCGCCGCCGAGGTGGACCTGGAAGCCGGGCACCTGCTCGCCGGCGTCGGTCGTCACGAGCTGTCCCTTGAGCCCGATGTCGGCGGTCTGGATGCGGGCGCACGAGTTGGGGCACCCGTTGACGTGCAGGCTGATCGGCCGGTCGAGGGTGACGTCGGCGAGCCGCTCCTCGAGGGTGGTGACCGCCCGGGCCGCGGCCGCCTTGGTCTCGACGATGGCCAGCTTGCAGTACTCGATCCCGGTGCAGGCGATCGTCGAGCGGCGGAACGCGCTGGGTCGCACGCGGAGCCCCAGGACCTCGAGCCCGGCGACCAGGGCGTCGGCCGCCTCCGGCGCAACGTCGAGGACGAGGAGCTTCTGGTGGGGGGTGAGGCGGACGCGGGCGGAGCCGGCGCCTTCGGCGAGCTCGGCGACCCGCTGGAGTGCGGACCCGCTCAGCCGTCCCACGGTCGGCGCGGCGCCCACATACACCCGGCCGTCCTTCTGCGGGTGGACGCCGACGTGGTCGGCCGCGCCCCGTGCCGGCGCGGGCGGCGGCCCGTCGGGAAGGCGCCGGCCGAGGTAGTCGCGCTCGAGCAGGTCACGGAACCGCTCGGTCCCCAGCTGGGCCAGCAGGAACTTCAGCCTGGCCTTGCTCCGCAACCGTCGGAACCCGTGGTCCCGGAAGAGCATGACGATGCCCTGCCACACCTCGGCGGCCTCCTCGGGGCGGACGAAGGCGCCGAGCCGCTCGGCGAGCCGCGGCGCTGTCGAGAGCCCGCCGCCGACCCACAGGTCGTACCCGACGCCGAGCTCGGGGTGCTCGACCGCGACGAAGGCGATGTCGTTGATCTCGTGGACCACGTCGAGGCTGGGGTGGCCGGTGATGGCCGTCTTCAGCTTGCGGGGCAGGTTGGCCAGCTCGGGGTCTCCGACGAACCGGTCGGTGATCTCGTCGATCACCGGGGTGGGGTCGATGAGCTCCTCGGCGCTGACCCCGGCGACGGGCGAGCCCAGGACGACGCGCGGGGTGTCACCACAGGCCTCGGTCGTGCTGAGACCCACCGACTCCAGCCGC
The DNA here is from genome assembly GCA_963763315.1 of uncultured Actinomycetota bacterium. Classification (GTDB taxonomy): domain Bacteria; phylum Actinomycetota; class Actinomycetes; order Actinomycetales; family Dermatophilaceae; genus CAVSJJ01. Next base: position 508,087 of record CAVXOC010000002.1, on the reverse strand, counting down.
CGCCAGATCTCCGGCACGTCCTCGATCCGGATCCAGTGGTACTGCACGTTCTGCCGGTCGGTGAGGTCGGCCGTACCGCGAGCGAACTCCGTCGAGATGCCGGCCACCGTACGCAGCTGGTGGGTGGTCAGGGCCCCGCCGTCGATCCGCACCCGGAGCATGAAGTAGCGGTCCTCGAGCTCATGGGGCTCGAGCGCGGCGGTGCGCCCGCCGTCGATGCCGGGACGGCGCTGGGTGTACAGGCCCCACCAGCGGAACCGGCCGCGCAGGTCGTCCTCGCTGATCGAGTCGAACCCCTGGACGGCATACACCTCCTCGATCCGGGCGCGGACGTTGAGGCCGTTGTCCTCCGCCTTGAACGCCTCGGCGGCGTTGAGCGGAGCCGGCCCGTCGACGGCCCACTGGCCGTTGGAGCGGCCCTCGGTCGGTGGGCGCGGGTCGCGGCCGGGGTGAGCCGGGTGCGATGCGGCGGAGCGGCGGGCAGCGGTGGTCATGGTGGTCCTCGGGTCCTGGGTGGTCGACAGGGCAGCGGGCGGCATCCGCCGCGGTCGCGGCCGATGCCGCGCGCCGGGTGCGGTGCGAGGCGGTGCGAGGGGGGTGCGAGGGTGGGGCCAGTGGCCCGGGTCGCCGGTGTCCGGCGCCGTCAGTGCGCCATACCGGGCGGCTCGGGGCGGCTCAGGGGCTGCTCAGGGCCGCCCGGCGGCGGGCCGCGTCAGGTCAGCGTCGACAACCGGGCAGGCCCGCACCGAGCATCGGAGCCGGCATTCGCTCCGGGCGAACGGGCCCGCAGAGACAGTTGCGGCGTGGGCTGCTCATGGGACACATAATGGTCGCTTATCGGATCCATCACCAAACCGCATGAAGATACGTCTCGCGATCCGGTCACCGAGCGCCCGGCCGTCGACGCTCGAGGGGCCGGCCCGAGCCTGGCTCGGGGCGCCGGGCGGCGGCCACCCGCCGTGCGGGCCGGGTGCGGCCCCCGGCGGCCCGGCGGGGACACCGGGCCACCATCGGCTGCGGTCCGCCTAGGTTGGACTCATGCGCGCGATCACTCTCCCCCGGTTCGGCGGCCTCGACGCACTCGTCCTCGCCGACGTCGGCGACCCGCACCCGGCGCCTGGCGAGGTGCGGATCGCCGTGGCGGCCGCGGGGGTCAACCGGGCCGACCTTCTGCAACGTCAGGGCCTGTACCCGCCGCCCCCCGGTGAGTCCGAGATCCCCGGCATGGAGGTGAGCGGGACCGTCGACGCCGTCGGCGACGGCGTCACCGCCTGGGCGGTGGGCGACGACGTCTGTGCCCTGCTGGCCGGAGGGGGCTACGCCGAGAAGGTGTGCGTGCCCGGCGCGCAGGTCCTGCCCGTCCCGCACGGCGTCTCCGTCGTCGATGCGGCCGCGCTCCCCGAGGTGGTCTGCACCGTCTGGTCCAACGTCTTCCTCACGGCCGACCTCCAGCGCGGGCAGACTCTGCTCGTCCACGGCGGGGGCTCGGGGATCGGGACCATGGCGATCCAGCTGGGGAGGGTGCTGGGCGCCCGGGTGGCCGTCACCGCCGGGTCGGCGCGCAAGCTCGAGGTATGCCGTGGGCTCGGCGCCGAGATCCTCGTCAACTACCGCGACGAGGACTTCGTCGAGCGCGTCCTGGCCGCCACGGACGGAGCCGGTGCCGATGTCATCCTCGACATCATCGGCGCGAAGTACCTGTCCCGCAACGTCGCCGCGCTCGCGACCAACGGCCGCCTCGTCATCATCGGGATGCAGGGGGGGACCAAGGCCGAGCTAGACATCGGCGCGCTGCTGCGTAAGCGCGGCGCCGTCGTCGCCACCAACCTGCGCGGTCGGCCGGTGGCCGAGAAGGCGACGATCGTCGCGGCGGTGCGCGAGCATGTGTGGCCGCTCCTCGAGAGCAAGGACGTCCGGCCGGTCGTCCACGCCCGCTACCCACTCGCCGACGCCGCGCGCGCCCACGCCGAGATCGAGGCCGGCGCGCAGGTGGGCAAGGTGCTGCTGACGGCCTGAGACGGGCACCAGCGCGGCGAGCCGCCTTCGCACGACAAACGTCGGCTTCGCAGGGGAAGGCTTCCCATGCTGAGCGGGGGTTGGCCCGATGGGGCGGAAAAGATGTGGCCAGCGGGGCGGGGGTGGGGCGGGGTGGGGTCGCCTCGGCCTGGACCTTCCCGGAGTTCTCGCCCTCGCGTACTCGGCTCCCGGTGCTGGCAGGATGGGGCCATGACCGACGGACCCAGCGAGCACCCGCATGAGATCGACGACGAGCAGCCGGCGACCGCCGGGCGGTCCGGCGGTGACCGGGTCGTCGTGGTGACCCCGGAGGGCATGGGCGTGTCCGACCCGCCCTCCGGCGACGAGGACTCCGACAACCCGGCCGACCTCGTCGAACAGCCGGCGAAGGTCATGCGCATCGGGTCGATGATCAAGCAGCTCCTCGACGAGGTCCGCAGCGCGCCGCTCGACGAGAAGGGCCGCGCCCGGCTGGCCGAGATCCACGACCGGTCGATCGCCGAGCTCAAGGACGGCCTGGCCCCCGAGCTCGTCCACGAGCTCGAGCGGATCACCTTGCCGTTCTCCGACGACGCGCCGAGCGATGCCGAGCTGCGGATCGCCCAGGCCCAGCTGGTCGGGTGGCTCGAGGGCCTGTTCCACGGGATCCAGACCGCCCTGGTCGCCCAGCAGATGGCCGCACAGGCGCAGCTGCAGCAGATGCGCGCGCTGCCCCCGGGGGCCGTGCGCCCGGGGGCCGGCCCGGCCGCCTCCCCGAGCGGCGGGCACCTGTCGCGGCCGGGGGTCGGGGGCCCTCCGGAGGGCACCGGGCAGTATCTCTAGGCACTCGCAGGCCGGCGAAGGCCGGACAGCGGGTGAGCCTAGGGTGGGGGCATGAGTCGTGCTGTCGCGGGGTCGGTGCGCCTCGCGCCAGTGAGCGCCACGGTGGCCGCCGTGGCGCTCATCGGTGGGTGGACTCTCGCGGCGGGGATGCAGACCGCGGGCTTCGACGCGACGCGCGACTCGATCAGCGCTCTCGCCGCGATCGACACCCCGCACCGCAGCACGATGACAGCGGCGCTGGTGGTCACCGGGGTCGCCCACCTGGTCACCGCGTGGGCTCTCGGCCCGGCCGCGCGGGCCTGGGGGCGCCGCCTGCTCGCCCTCGCCGGGGGGGCGACGCTCGGGGTGGCCGCCGTGCCCCAGCCGTCCCGCTTGGACTCCTCGGCCGCTCACGTGGCGCTGGCCGGGGCGTCCTTCGCCCTCCTGGCCGCCTGGCCCTGGTTCGCCGCCCAGCGCGACTCCGCCCCGCCGCTGCGGCCGCGCGTCTCGCGGGCCGCCTCGGCCGTCCTCGGGTCGGCCGTGCTGACGCTGCCGCTGGCGATGCTGACCGGCTGGTCCCGCTTCGGGCTGCTCGAGAGGCTGGTGGCGGCGGCGCTGGTGCTCTGGCCGGTGGTCGTGGCCGTCGAGGTCTGGTATGCCGCCGGGCACGATCTCGGGCGGCCGTGGGCCCGGCGGACGCTCGCCGTGCTGGGGCTCGCCCTGGCCTGCACGGCCGGCGGGGTCGTCGCCACCGCCGTCGCCCCCGTGACGACCCATACGACGTACTACCAGGCCTCGCTCAGCCTGAGCCCCGACGTCCTCGACCACTCCCGCCTCCAGGCGAGCACCGTCTTCGGGGACATCGAGATGGGCTTCTCGGGGATCGCTCCCGGCGTCAACGTCGCCCCCCAGGTCAAGGCCGACATCGCCACCCTGCTCGGCCGGCCCAGCCTCGCACTGAGGTCGCTCGAGCCCAGCCCGGCCGAGCTCGGGGCGGCCATCCACACCGCGGCCGTGGGACTGGGAGTCCGGTTCGCGCTCGGGTCGGCGATCGTGGCCCTCCTCGGCGTCCTCGGGTACGCCGCGGTGGTCCGCCGCCGCCCGTGGTTCCGGCTGCTCGCCCTCGCGGCCGCGGCCTGGTCGCTCGCCGCGCTCGCCATGGCGGCCTGCCTCACCCACACGTACCGGCCCTCCCAGCAGGCCTCGTTCACCGGGACCGGCATCCTCGGGGTCGTCCAGCAGAACGAGTCGCTGCTCTCCGACGTCGCCACCCGCTCGACCCAGGTCGCCCCCTACCTGCGCAACCTCATCGCCCTGTCGACGGCCCTGCAGCAGAACTACACGCCCACGGCGCTGGACCAGCCGGTCGCCTTGCGGCTGCTGTTCGTCTCGGACCTGCACGACGGCAACCAGTACTCCCTGATGAAGACCATCGTCAGCGATGACAAGATCGACGCCGTCGTCGACCTGGGCGACCTCGTCGACTTCGGGACCGCGCAGGAGGCCGAGGCCGCCGGGATGTTCAGCGGGATCGCCTCGCTCGGCGTGCCGTACATCTTCGTGCGCGGCAACCACGACGCCTCGTCGGCGACGGACACCGCGCTGCTCGAGCGGATGCGTGAGATCACCAACGTCATCCTGCTGCAGCCCACCGCCGACAGCTACACCGAGCTCACCCTGCACGGGGTGCGGATCGCCGGGTTCAACGACCCCCGCTGGTTCGGGGACGACGCCAGGAACTCTCCGCAGAAGGAGAAGCCGGCCAAGGAGGCCTTCCAGAAGGCCTACGCCGACCGGTCACCACTCGATCTGGTCATCAGCCACGAGCCCTGGGCCGTCGAGGGGCTCGGTCTCGGGGCGGTCGTCGCCAACGGCCACATGCACACCCCCGACCTCGAGGGCAACCGTATCCAGGTCGGGACCTTCACCGGTGGCGGCCCGCTCAGCCACTACGTCGCCGCAGCCGACGGCTCGGAGCTCGTGGGGCAGCCCTCGGCCTTCGACATCGTCACGTACGGGACCGACTGCCGGCTCACCTCGCTCACCCGGTTCCGCTTCCACAACATCATCGAGGGACACCCGGTCTACGACGATGTCGCCCTCATCAACGGCACTCGCATCGACACCCGGCGCGCCGACCCGCAGCGCCGGTGCGTCTCCGACGGCAGCCACAGCGTCCAGTCCGTCTCGGCGGTGCCGTGACGGGCACCCGAGCGGCCCGGCCCGCTGGGGCGGCGGTCCGCCAGGGAAGGTGGGCTCAGCCGCGCAGGTCGGGGAACTCGTCCTCGCGCCATTCGCGGCCCTCGCCGGTGATCTCGCCGGCGGCCAGCTGCTCCTCCCGGGCCCGCAGCTCGACCCGCCTGATCTTCCCCGAGATCGTCTTGGGCAGCTCGGCGAACTCCAGGCGCCGCACCCGCTGCCAGGGGGCCAGGTGGCCGCGGGAGTACGCGAAGATCGAGCGCGCGGTGGCTTCGTCGGGCTCGAAGTCCGGCGCGAGAACGACATACGCCTTGGGGACGGCGAGCCGCACCTCGTCGGGGGCCGGCACGACGGCCGCCTCGGCCACGGCCGGGTGCTCGATGAGCACCGACTCCACCTCGAACGGGCTGATCTTGTAGTCGCTCGCCTTGAAGACGTCGTCGGTCCGGCCGACGTAGGTGATGTAGCCGTCGGCGTCCAGGGTCGCGACGTCGCCGGTGTGGTAGTAGCCGCCCCGCATGGCCTCGTCGTTGCGGGCGTCGTCGCCCTGGTATCCCGTCATCAGCGCGAGCGGATGCTGCGAGAGGTCGAGGCAGATCTCCCCGTCCTCCCCCACCGCGGCGCGCTCGCCGGTCAGGGGGTCGACGATGACGACCGGCATCCCGGGCAGTGGCCGCCCCATCGACCCGGGCTTGACCAGCGAGCCGGGGGTGTTCCCCACCGACGCCGTCGTCTCGGTCTGTCCGTACCCGTCCCGCAGCCGCAGTCCCCAGGCCCGGTCGACCTGCGCGATGACCTCGGGGTTGAGCGGCTCCCCGGCGCCGACCACCTCGCGCAGTGACCCCGAGCCGCCGGAGAGGTCGGCGTTGATGAGCATGCGCCACACGGTCGGCGGGGCGCAGAAGGAGGTCACCTGCCAGTCGCGCAGCACCTCGAGCAGCCGGCCGGCGTCGAACCGGGCGTAGTTGTAGACGAAGACGGTCGACTCGGCGATCCAGGGAGCGAAGAAGCACGACCAGGCGTGCTTGGCCCACCCCGGGCTGGAGATGTTGAGATGGACGTCCCCCGGCCGCAGGCCGAGCCAGTACGCGGTCGTGAGGTGTCCGACGGGGTAGGACACCTGGGTGTGCTCGACCAGCTTGGGCCGGCTCGTCGTGCCGGAGGTGAAGTAGAGCAGCAGGGGGTCGGTGGCCCGGGTCCCCGGATGCGGCGAGGGTCCGACATCGAGCGAGTAGGCGGCCCGGAGGTCGCTCCAGCCCTCGGCTGCGCCGACCGAGATCCGGGTGTAGTCGCCCGGCACGTCGGCGAACTTGCCCGTGTCGGAGGCGTTCGCGACGACATGGCGGGCGCCCCCCCGCTGGATCCGGTCGACCAGGTCGGCCGGGCCGACCGCGGTGGTCGTCGGCATGATGACCGCGCCGAGCTTCATGACGCCGAGCATCGTGTCCCACAGCTCGACCTGGTTGCCGAGCATGAGGATGACCGGGTCGCCCTTGCGCACACCGCGGTCGGCGAGCCAGTGCGCCACCCGGTCGGAGCGGGCGGCCATGGCGTCGAAGTGGATCTCGGTGCTCTCACCGTTCTCCTCGACGAGGATGAGGGCCGGTCGCCGGTTGCCGCGGGCGATCTCGTCGAACCAGTCGACGGCCCAGTTGAACCTCTCCCCGACGTCGGGCCAGACGAACTCCCGAACGGCCACCTCGTGGTTGCCCCGCAGGGCGAGAAGGTGGTCCCGGGCCTGCCGGTAGCGCTCTGTCGCCGTCATCGCTCCACTCTGGCACCGGTGGCCGCGCCGGGCCAGGGATCCGGGGCCCACACTGTGGACGGCCCGGCGGGCGGGGTTGCTGCGCCGCGGGGGTCAGGCCGGTCGCCCCGCGCAGCTGCTCGCCCACCCGGCCGGCCCGGCGCGGTGGTGACCGGGTCGCGGCCCCACGGGCCCGGGTGCTCGAGGAGGAGCCGGCGGCGGGCCACCGGTGCGGTCCCGGCCCGGGGCTCGCCGCGCTCGCGGGCCGCCACCGAGCGGCGATGCGCGGTGGCGGTCACCCGCCGACCCCGTCGGTCCGCCGCGCCGCGGACCATGGCTGCCCAGCTGGTGGCAGGGGTTCCGGCTGGGCAGCCGGCCCGGCGCACGCGCCGGGTCAGGGTGCGCCGAGGACCAGACCCTGGGTCACCTTCGCGGCCGCCTCGCGGTACCGTTCCCGGGCCCCCCCGTCGGGCTGGGGCTCGACGGTCGCCGACCGGTGGTCCCAGACGGGGGGCTCGTCGGTCGCCGCGAGCACCCATGCCGCCTGGCGGGCCGCGCCGACGGCGACCCACTCCCCCGGGTCCGGGACGTCGACCGGCACGCCGAGCAGGGCCGGCGCCAGAACGCGGACGGCCGCCGACCGTGCGCCTCCACCGACCAGGGCGACCCGCTCGATGTGCACCCCTTGGGCGGTCATCGCGTCGAGGCAGCCGGCCATCAGGCCGAGCACCCCCTCGACCGCGGCCCGCGCGAGGTTGGGACGTGACAGGTCCTCGAGGGTCAGCCCGAGAAGGGATCCCGTGGCCGTCGGGAGGTTGGGCGTACGCTCACCCTCCAGGTAGGGCACCAGCGTCAGCCCACCCGACCCGGGCTCGGCCGACAGGGCGAGCGCGCTGAGCTCCGCGTGCTCGACGCCGAGGACGGCGCAGACGGCGTCGAGCACGCGGGAGCCGTTGAGCGTGCAGGCGAGGGGGAGGAACCGACCGGTGGCGTCGGCGAACCCGGTGACCAGGCCGGAGGCGTCGGCGGTCGGGGTCTGCGACACCGACGAGATCACTCCGGAGGTCCCGATGGACAGGCAGGCGCCGTCGACGCCGAGCCCGAGACCCAGGGCGGCCCCGGCGTTGTCCCCGCAGCCCGGCCCGAGCACGATGTGCCCCCAGCCACGCCGCGGGTCTCCGTGGCCCACCGGCTCGGCGGGGCCAGCCACCGTGGGTAGGACGATGGACGCGACCTGGGCCTCGGTGCGCCGCAGACCGAGAGCGAGCAGGTCGCGCCGGTAGGTGTTGGCGACCGCGTCGAAGTACCCGGTACCGGAGGCGTCGGACCGGTCGGTCGCCAGCGTGCCGATCGACGCAGCCCCGGAGAACCGCCAGGTCAGCCAGTCGTGCGGGAGGGCGACGGCCGCGACCTGGGCGGCGTTCTCGGGCTCGTTGCGGGCCAGCCAGCGCAGCTTGGTCACGGTGATGGATGCGACGGGGACGCTGCCCACGGCCTGCGCCCACCGTTGGGCGCCGGCCACCGGATCGCCGTCACCGAGCTCACGGACGAGGTCGGCGGCGTCCGGTGCCGAGCGGGTGTCGTTCCACAGCAACGCCGGCCGGATGACCCGCCCCTCGGCGTCGAGGCAGACCATGCCGTGCTGCTGGCCGCCGACGGAGAGCGCCGAGACGTCGTCCAGGCCACCGGCGGCCTCGACCGCGTCGAGCAGCGCCGACCACCAGGCCTCCGGGTCGACCTCGGTGCCCGGCGGGTGCTTGGCCGAGCCGGACCTCACCAGCTCGCCGGTCTGCGCGTCGTGGATGGCGACCTTGCAGGACTGCGTCGACGAGTCGACGCCCGCGACGAGGGGCACGGGGTCTCAGCCGATCAGGTGCTCGACGGCCAGCTGGTTGAGCCGTACGAACCCGAAGTCCCGGTGCGCGGCCGCCTCGAGGTCGAAGCCGTCGTCGGCCTTGAGGAAGGCGTCGATGGTCTCGCCCTCGTCAAGGGTGGGGACGGCCAGGTCGAGCACGCCGGCGGACGCCATGGCCTGCGTGACCCGCGGGTCGGCGCGGAAGGCCCTCGCCTTCTCGGCGAGGAGGAGGTAGGTGGCCATGTTGGCGGCGGCCGAGGCCCAGACGCCGTCCATGTGCTCGGTGCGCGACGGCTTGTAGTCGAAGTGCCGCGGCCCGGTGTAGCGCGGACCGTCCGGGTACCCGGGGAAGCCGTTCTCGATCAGGTCGACGGTGAAGAAGGCCGACATGAGGTCGCCGTGGCCGAACACCAGGTCCTGGTCGAACTTCGGGCCGTGCTGCCCGTTCAGGTCGATGTGGAACAGCTTGCCGCTCCACAGCGCCTGGCCCAGGGCGTGGGTGTAGTTGAGGTTGGACATCTGCTCGTGCCCGGTCTCGGGGTTGAGGCCGACGATGTCGCCGTGCTCGAGCTGGGCGATGAGGGCGAGGGCGTGCCCGACGGTCGGGAGGAAGATGTCGCCGCGCGGCTCGTTGGGCTTGGGCTCGAGCCCGATCCGCAGGTCGTACCCCTGCTCCTTGATGTAGCCCGCAACGGTGTCCAGGCCCTCCTTGTAGCGCTCGAACGCGGCATACAGGTCCTTGGAGCCGTCGTACTCGCTGCCCTCGCGGCCGCCCCACATGACGAAGGTGCTCGCCCCCATGTCGGCGGCGATGTCGACGGCGTGCAGGACCTTGCGCAGGCCGAACCGCCGCACGCCGCGGTCGTTGCTCGTCAGTCCGCCGTCCTTGAACACGGGGTGGCTGAAGGTGTTGGTCGTCACCATCTCGATGACCAGGCCGGCCTTGGCGGTGGCGTCCTTGAGCTGGCCGAGCCGGGCATGCCGCGTCGCGTCGTCGGCGTCGAACGGGAAGACGTCGTTGTCGTGGAAGGTGATGCCCCAGGCGCCGAGCTCGGCGAGCCGGTCGGAGTACTCCCAGGGGTCGAGCGCCGGGCGGGTGGCAACGCCGAAGGGGTCGGCGCCGGTCCAGCCCACGGTCCACAGACCGAACGAGAACTTGTCTTCGGGGGCGGGAGTGCGCGGCGCGATCGACATCGGGGTCTCCTCAATTTGTTGTTTGACAAAACTAATGCCGGCGGCGCGCCGGTGTCAAGGCGTCCCGGTCACGCCGGACGCCGGTCCGCGTCGCGGCGCAGCAGCGCGACCGGGTCGACCAGCAGGTCCTCCCAGGCCATCTCGGCGGCGCCGATGAGCACGGCGTCGCCCTCCAGGGACGGCACGACCAGCTCGACCTGCTCGGCCGGCGCCGCCAGCGCGGCGGCAACCAGGGTGGCGCGGGCCACGGCCGCGGTGGCCGGCAGCAGCTCGCGCAGGAGACCACCGAGGACGATGAGCCGCGGGTTGAAGGCGTTGACGATGCTGGCCAGCCCCAGCCCCAGGTAGTGCCCGACCTCGTCGAGGGTGTGGTCCTGCGCCTGCGCGGCCGCCCGGATGGCGGGGACGAGGTCGGCGCTGGTCGCGCGGGGCATGCCGAGCGCCCGGGCGATCGCCGCGGCCCCGATCTCGGTCTCCCAGCAGCCCCTGGCCCCGCACCGGCAGGCCCGGCCGTGAGATCGCACGACGATGTGCCCGACCTCGCCGGCATAGCCACCGGCCCCGAGCATGGGGCGCCCGTTGACGATGAGACCGGCGCCGAGACCGACCTCGCCGGCGAGGAACACCACGTCGTCGCACCCCCGGGCGATCCCGCGGCGGTGCTCGGCCAGGGCCCCGAGGTTCGCGTCGTTGCCGACCCGCACCCGCATGGCGCCGAGATCGTCGGCGAGCAGCTGCCCGAACGGCTCGTCGACCCACTGCAGGTTGGGAGCGAACCGGACGCTGCCGTCGTCGCGGCGCACGACCCCGGGCACCGAGACCCCGAGGGCGAGCAGGGTGGGCGCGGCGCTCGGGTCCGCGCGCAGCTCGTCGACGAGGGCGCGCACCGCGGACGACACCAGGGCCGGGCCGGCCTGGCCGAGCCCCAGGTTGGCGTGCCGGCGGGCGACGACGTGCCCGCCCAGGCCGACCAGCGCCACGTCCACTCGGTCGACCCCGACGTCCGCCGCCACCACCTGGACCAGGTCGGTCCGGGCGCGGACGACGAGGGAGGGCCGGCCCGCGCCGCCGCCACCGCTGCCCGGCCGCTCCTCGTCGACGACGCCGAGCTCGGCCAGGGCGCCGACGAGGTCCTTGATGGTGCTCCGGCTGGAGCCCATGTGGGCCGTCAGCTCGGCTCGGCTCTGCGCCCCGAGCTCGTGCACCGTGCGAAGCAGCGTGCTCAGGTTGTGCCGACGGATCTCGTCCTGGGTCGCCCCGGACCGCCGACCGGTCTGGACGCGGTCGACGCCGGCGGCCGTCGTCTTGTGCACCAGGTACCGCTCAACCGGCCGACGCGTTGGCCTTCTTGCGCGACAGGGCGTCGACGCTCGCGGCCAGCATGAGGACCAGCATGGTGATGATGAAGTTGGCCGAGGACGGCAGGTTGGGCAGCAGGCCCAGCCCGTTGGGGATCATCGCGATGACGAGACCGCCGATGACGGCGTCGCGAGCGCGCCCCCGGCCGCCGAAGAGCGACGTCCCGCCGATGACGGCCGCGGCCACGGCATACAACAGCGTGTTGCCGCCACCGGCGTCGGAGGGAACCGAGCCGAGCCTGGACGCCTGCACGACGCCGGCGAGCGCAGCCATGCCGGAGCCGATGGCGAACGCGGCGATGCGCATCCGCCGTAGGTCGATGCCCGCTCGCCGCGCCGCCTCCGCGTTCCCGCCTACCGCGTAGAGGTAACGCCCGAAGGGCGTCTTGGACAGCACGATCGTCCACACCAGCATCAGGACGATGATGAGCGGCAGGACGTAAGGTGCGCCCTTGATGGAGTTCGACACAGGGTTCGGCGAGCGCTCCTCGTTGAGCAGCGCGAGTGCGACTGCGCCGATCACGGCGAGGGACCCGGCCCGCACCAGGACCAGCATCATCGGCTCGGAGGACAGCCCGGCCGCCTTGCGGCTGATCGACCGCTGGACCGTGTAGAGGGCGTACCCGCCGACCATCACGACGAAGAAGATCCAGCCGTACAGCGGTGGGAGGTTGCCGTTGGAGATGGAGTTGACCAGCTTGAAGCTGCCGGTCGAGATCGCGGCGCCCGTGCCGATGAACTGGAGCAGCACGCCCTGCCAGCCCAGGAAGAGTGCCAGCGTGACAACGAACGAGGGGATGCCGACGCGGGCCACGAGGATTCCGGTGATGAGGCCGATGGAGACGCCGGCCGCCACGGCGAGGTAGATCGCGCCGATCTGGGTGTCCGTCCCGATGCTGGTCAGCAGCATGAGAATACCCACGCCCACGACCGCGACCGGGATCCACAGGCGGCTCATGGCAGCGATACCCACGGCCACGACCATGAAGGCCAGCACGACGACGAACGTCCCGGTGCCGAACGCCGCGCGCATGTCACCGTGCTGGGTCAGGGCCAGGCCCATGATGGCCGCACACGCGCCGCTGGCCGTTCCGGCGGCGAGGTCGATCTCACCAAGGAGCAGGACGAACACCAGGCCCATCGCGATGAGCACGGTGATGCCGGCCTGGCTGACCAGGTTGGCGAGGTTGAAGACCGTCAGGAAGCGGTTGCTCGCCTGCGAGAAGATGATCGCCAGGACGACGAGGCCGAGGACGGCCGGCAGCGCGCCGACCTCGCCCCCGCGTACCCGGCTGATGTAGCTGGTGACATACCCGCTGAGGGTCGTCGAGCCTGCATCGCCGGAGAAGGCCGACTGCGCCAGGTCGGCGCCGGCACCGGTGCCGTCCGCGGGCTCCGCCACATCGGCCGGGGTCTGCCCGGAGCGCCTCGTCTCGGCGGGGGGCTGGTCGGTTGTCATGAGCCGGGTCCTCTCAGATCGACGTGTCTGCGGGGGCGTCGGAGGGCATCCCCAGATCGCCCGACCGGCCGGCCGTGATGAGCTCGACCACCTGCGCGTGGGTGACGTCCTTGGCCTTGACCTCGGCGACGAGCTGGCCCAGGTAGAGGGTCGCGACCCGGTCCGAGACCTGGAGGACGTCGTTCATGTTGTGCGAGATGAGCACCACTCCGATGCCCTGGTCCGCGAGCCGCCGGACGAGGGCGAGCACCTGCTCCGTCTGGGCGACGCCGAGGGCCGCTGTCGGCTCGTCGAGGATGACGACCTTGCTGTTCCACAGCACCGACTTGGCGATGGCCACCGTCTGCCGCTGGCCGCCGGAGAGGCTGGCCACGACCTGGCGGACGCTCTTGACCGTCCGCACGGACAGGCTGGCCAGCACGTCCCGCGAGCGGGCCTCCATGGTCCCCTCGTCGAGGATGCCCGACTTGAGGATCTCCCGGCCGAGGAACATGTTCTGGACGACATCGAGGTTGTCGCACAGGGCGAGGTCCTGGTACACGACCTCGATGCCGAGGGCCGAGGCCGCGCGCGGCCCGTGGATGACGACCGGCACGCCGTCGAACGAGATCTGTCCGCTGTCGATGGTGTAGATGCCGGCGACGCACTTGATCAACGTCGTCTTGCCCGCGCCGTTGTCCCCGACCAGCGCGGTGACCTCGCCCGGGTAGACGGCGAAGTCGATGTCATGAAGGACGTGGACCGGTCCGAAACTCTTATTGATTCCGGTCATACTCAGGATCGGGTTCTCAGACAAGGCCTCTCTCTTCCTCCACGCTGAGGACGGCCGCCTGCCTCGCAGGGTCGGCTGGTCACAGAAGAGGGGGCCCGCCCCGGTACGGCGATCCCGCCAACCGGGGCCGGCCCTCCTGCGACGCCAGTGACCCTAGCGGTGCGGTCACCGGCGCGGTGGTGCTAGCTGACGCCGTACTTCGTGCAGGCCGCCTGCGCCGCGGCGGTGGTGCAGATCTCGGAGGCCTTGACGAAGCCGTCCGCCACGACCGTCTTGACGGTGTCCGCGGTGATGGCGACCGGGGTGAGCAGCACCGACGGGACGTCGCGACCGGACTGGCTGTCCTTGGTGGTGCCGCTGGTGCTGACCGAGCTGCCGTTGATCAGCGCGATGGCGGCGTCAGCGGCGGCCTTGGCCTCGGCCTTGACGGCCTTGTAGACGGTCATGCACTGGTCGCCGAGGAGGATGCTGCGCAGGCCGTCGGGGGTGGCGTCCTGACCGGTCACCGGAGCCTTGATGCCGACCGCCTTGAGCCGGGTGATGATCGACTGGGCCATGCCGTCGTTGGAACCGATGACGCCGTCGACCTTGTTACCGGCCGCGGTGAGCAGCTGCTGGAAGATGACGCCCGCCTGGGCGTTGTCCCACTTGGGCACGGACTGGTCGCCGACCTTCTTCAGGTCGCCGGACTTGTACAGCGGGTCGAGGACCGAGTCGTAGCCCTGCTTGAACAGGGTCGCGTTGTTGTCGGTCGGGGAGCCGTTGATCTCGATGATCGGGTTGGCCTTGCCGAACGTCCCCTTGGCCTTGAGGCAGGACACCAGGCCCTTGCCCTGCAGCTCGCCGACGGTGACGTTGTTGAACGACACGTAGTAGTCGGCGCTGCCACCGAGGGTCAGGCGGTCGTAGTCGATCGTCTTGATGCCCGCGTTCTTGGCCTTGGTCTCGATCTGGGCGCCGGACGCGCTGTCGAGGTTGACGATCAGCAGGACCTTGACACCCTCCTGGATCATCGAGTCGGCGATGGTCGCCATCTTGCTCGTGTCACCGAGGGCGTTCTGGATGTCGGCCTTGACGCCGGCCGTGTCGAACGCCTGCTGGAGGTAGGGCTTGTCGAACTCCTCCCACCGGGCGGAGGACTGGGTGTCGGGGAGGATGACCCCGACCTGGACGCCGGCTGCCGAGGTGCTGGAACTGCCGCTGCCCGCGCTGCCACCGCTGCTGCTCGAACCGCACGCGGCGAGGGCGAGGGTACCGGTGACCGCCACCGCTGCCGTACGCAAGAACTTCGTTGTCATGCGCTCTCCTGATGGTGAGTGAGTGGCCCGTAACGACCGAGCCATTATGTTGCCGCCCCGAACATAATGGCTCGCCGCCGCCCCGGCCAGGTTCGTGACCAAATCGTGTCCCGGAGATGCCACATCGTTGCCCGCGGTGCGCGCCGCCCGGGGCCGGCCGGCCGGCGCTGTAGGCGGGGTCTGGCCTCCCTGCGCCCGAGCCGCCCGGCTGCGCCGCCAGGGCGCACCGTCACGAGGTGGTGCTCGCGCGGGACGGGAGCGCGGACATCAGGCCGCGGGCGACCGAGGAGGTGGTCACCAGGCTGGTCACCAGGCCGCCGCGGACGGCGCCGGCGACAGCCTCGACCTTGTCCTCGCCATACGCCATGGCGATGACCCGCGGGATGCTCACCAGCTGCGGACCGGACATCGTCACGAGGCGCTCGGTGAGCACCGTGTCGAGGACGTTCCCCTCGGCGTCGAAGAACACCCCGGCGATCTCGCCGACCGCCCCCGACCGGGCGACCGCCCGGCGGGTGCGCTCGCTGACGACGTCGTAGATCGAGGACGCCCCGGGGCGCCAACCACCGACCCCCACCACGGCGATGCTCACCAAGGACACCCGCTCGAGGGCCAGCCGCACTGCGGGGTGATGACGCAGGGTCGCGGCTCCGGCCGCGTCCTCGAGGATGAGCGGGGCATAGAACACGTGGCTGCGGCCGCCGGCGATCCGCGCCGCCCGGATGACGACGTCCACCGAGCTGCTCTGCTCGCCCTCGGTGACCAGGGCGCCGCTCAGCTGCACGACGGGGACCGACGGCAGCGAGCGCAGCTCGCTCACCATCGCGTTCACCGCCCGGCTCCACGGCAGGCCGAGCACGTCGTCGTCGCCGACCACCTCGGTGAGGAGGGCCGCCGCGGCCCCGGCGACCTGCTCACGCGCCTCCGGGTCGCTCGAGCCGGCGGGGACCACGACCGCACTGTCCAGCCCGAGGTGCACTCGCAGCGCCTCGGACAGGTCGGCGTCGATCCCCGGCGGCCCGAGCACCTCGATGCGCACCATCCCGCTGCTGCGGGCGGTCTCGAGGAGCCGGGCCACCTTGAACCGGCTGATCCCCAGGGAGTCGCCGATGTCAACCTTGGACTCGCCCTCGAGGTAGTAGCGCCGGGCGACCGACGCCATCATGACGGCCTCGTTCGGCCCGAGGCTCTGGCTCACGGGTGTCATCCCACCGCCAGCTCGCTCCGGTTGACAACTGCCGTCAGGGGGGTGATTCTCATATGTGCGATCGTAGCGCTCATCTGAGCGTCATGCCTGTCGGTTGTTCAAAGGAGAAGCGATGTCTGGCACGAAGCGCGTGGTGGTCGCCGGGGTCTGCGTTGCAGCCGTGGCCGCCTTGACCGGATGTTCTGGGGCGGGAGGTGGCGGCTCCAGCGGTGGCTCCGGGGGCGCGGTCAGGGTCCTCATGGTGAACAACCCCCAGATGGTCGACCTGCAGAAGCTCACCGCGGACAACTTCACCAAGGACACCGGGATCAAGGTGGACTACACCGTCCTGCCGGAGAACGACCTGCGCGACAAGGCCAGCCAGGAGTTCTCGAGCCAGGCGGGCCAGTACGACGTGGCGTCGCTGTCGAACTTCGAGATCCCGATCTATGCGAAGAACAAGTGGGTCGCCGACCTCACCAACTCGGTCGGCAACGATCCCAGCTTCGACCAGAGCGACATCCTCAAGCCGATGACCGAGGCCCTGTCCGTCGACGGGAAGATCTACGGTGAGCCCTTCTACGGCGAGTCCTCGTTCCTGATGTACCGCAAGGACGTGCTGAGCCAGAAAGGCATCACCATGCCGGACAAGCCGACCTGGCAGCAGGTGGCGGACATCGCGGCCAAGGTCGACGGCGCCAAGCCGGGGATGAAGGGCATCTGCCTGCGTGGCCAGCCGGGCTGGGGCGAGGTCTTCGCCCCGCTGACGACGGTGGTCAACACCTTCGGCGGCACGTGGTTCGACCAGAACTGGAACGCCCAGGTCGACGCGCCGCCGTTCAAGGAGGCGACGAACTTCTACGTGGACCTGGTGCGCAAGCACGGCGAGGCCGGCGCCTCCCAGGCCGGCTTCACCGAGTGCCTCAACAACCTGACCCAGGGCAAGGTCGCCATGTGGTACGACGCCACGTCGGCCGCCGGGTCCATCGAGGCCGACAACTCGCCGGTCAAGGGCAAGATCGGCTATGTGGCCGCCCCGGTCGTCAAGACCCAGAGCTCCGGCTGGCTGTACACGTGGGCGTGGGCCGTCGAGCAGGCGAGCAACAACAAGGACAACGCTGCGAAGTTCATCGCCTGGGCCTCGAGCAAGCAGTACGAGGAGCTCGTCGGCAAGCAGCTCGGGTGGTCGCGGGTCCCGGCCGGCAAGCGGGCCTCGACCTACTCCAACCCGGACTACCTCAAGGCGGCGAGCGCGTTCGCCCAGCAGACCAAGAGCGCGATCGAGTCCGTCGACCCGAACAACCCCGGGGTCCAGCCCCGCCCGGCGCCTGGCATCCAGTTCGTCGACATCCCGGAGTTCCCTGACCTCGGGACCAAGGTGAGCCAGCTCGTCAGCTCGGCGATCGCCGGCCAGATGTCGGTCGACAGTGCGCTCAGCCAGGGGCAGACCCTCGCCGAGGCCGTCGGCAAGAAGTACCAGAACAAGTAAGGGGGCATGTCATGTCCACCGACGTCACCACTCCCAGCACGAGTGAGTCGGCGCCGGGACGGACGCCGGGTCGGAACCTGTCGCGCTCAGGAGGCTGGGCGCGACGGGTTCCGCTCCTCCCGGCCCTGCTCCTGGTGGTCGTGGTCACCCAGCTGCCGTTCGTCGTCACCGTCATCATCTCGTTCATGCGCTACAACGCGTACTACCCGGACCAGACGGGGTTCACGGGGATCTCCAACTTCCGCACCGTCCTGTCCGACCCCCAGGCGCGCCGGGCCATCTGGGTGACCATCCTGCTCACCGCGGCGGTCGTCATCATCGCCCTGGTGCTCGGGCTGGTGGTGGCCCTCCTGCTGGACCGCACGTTCCACGGGCGGGCGGTGGTCCGGACGATGATGATCACCCCGTTCCTCATCGTCCCCGTCGCGGCCGCGCTGCTGTTCAAGCACGCCCTCTACAACCCCGAGTACGGCCTGCTCAACGGGATGCTGCGGCTGGTCTTCGGGCGCGGCGCACCACAGCCGGACTGGATCGGCCGGTTCCCGCTGTGGGCGGTCATCTTCGCCATCGTCTGGCAGTGGACCCCGTTCATGATGCTCATCCTGCTCGCCGGTCTGCAGTCCCGGCCGATGGACGTCATCGAGGCCGCCCGCATCGACGGCGCGTCGACGTGGCAGATCTTCGTCAACATGACGCTGCCCCACCTACGGCAGTACATCGAGCTCGCCGCGCTGCTCGGCTCCATCTACGTGGTCCAGGACTTCGACCACGTCTTCACCATCACCTCCGGCGGGCTCGGCACGGCCAACCTGCCCTACTACATCTACCAGACGTTCTACACCGCCCATGACTACGGGCTGGCGTCCGCGGCCGGGGTCATCGTGGTCGTCGGCACGATCATCATCTCCACCGCCGCGCTGCGCACGGTGTTCTCCCTGTTCAAGGAGCAGAGCCGATGACGACCACCACCACTACCGCCACGACGGCGACCACCGGTGCGCCGCGCGCCTACCGTCACCGCAAGCCGCCCCGCTCGCAGATGCTGCTGTCTCTGCTGGCCTGGGTGCTCGGGCTGCTCTTCGTCGCGCCGGTGCTCTGGATGGTCCTCACCTCCCTGCACTCCGAGCCCGACGCCGCCCAGAACCCCCCGGCGTTCTTCGCCCCGCTCACGCTGTCCGGCTACCGGGAGTTCTTCGCCGGCCACCCCTGGCCCGCCCTGATCAACTCCGCCACGGCCAGCATCAGCTCGACGATCCTCGTCCTCCTGCTCGCCTTCCCGGCGGCCTACGCCCTGTCGATCAAGCCCGTCCGCAAGTGGACCGACGTGCTGTTCTTCCTGCTCAGCACCAAGTTCCTCCCCATCGTCGCCGGGCTGCTGCCGATCTACCTGTTCGCGCAGAAGGTCCACCTCCTGGACAACATCTGGCTGCTCACCCTCTTCTACACGGTGATGAACCTGCCCATCGCGATCTGGATGCTCCGGTCGTTCCTCGCCGAGGTCCCCGTCGAGATGCTCGAGGCGGCGGAGGTCGACGGGGCGGGACTCGTCCGCACCCTCCGCTCCATCGTGGCCCCGGTCGTCATGCCCGGGCTCGCCGCGGCAGCCCTCATCTGCTTCATCTTCAGCTGGAACGAGCTGCTGTTCGCCCGGGTGCTCACCGCGACCGTCGCCGAGACCGCCCCGGTGTTCCTCACCGGCTTCGTCACCAGCCAGGGACTGTTCCTGGCCAAGGTGTGCGCCGCGTCCGTGGTCGTGTCCATCCCGGTGCTCGTCGCCGGCTTCGCGGCCCAGGACAAGCTGGTGCAGGGCCTGTCGATGGGGGCGGTGAAGTGAGCACCGCGGTGCCGCTGAGCGCCGCGGTGCTCGGCGAGCTGCCTCCCGGGGTGGCCGGGCCGGCGTACGACCGCTCGCGGGTCACCCCCGCCATCGTGCACATCGGGGTCGGCGGTTTCCACCGCGCCCACCAGGCGATGTACCTCGATGCCCTGATGAACCAGGGCAAGGCCCTCGACTGGGGCCTGGTCGGGGTCGGGGTGATGCCGCAGGACGTACGGATGCGCGACGCCCTCGCGGCCCAGGACCACCTCTACACCCTGGTCGTCAAGCACCCCGACGGCCACCTCGAGCCTCGGGTCATCGGGTCGATGGTCGACTACCTGTTCGCCCCGGACGACCCGCAGGCCGTGCTGGACCGGATGACCGACCCGGGCACCCGGATCGTCAGTCTCACCGTCACCGAGGGCGGCTACCACGTCAACCAGGTCACCGGCGAGTTCGACCCGAGCGACCCGTCGCTGCAGGCCGACCTGCGCGGCGAGGGCCCCCCGGGCAGCGCCTTCGGCCTCGTCGTGGAGGCCCTGCGCCGCCGCCGGGCGGCCGGGACCGCGCCGTTCACCGTGATGTCCTGCGACAACCTGCCCGGCAACGGCGACGTCGCCCGCACGATGATCACCGCGTTCGCCCGCCTGCAGGACCCTGGGCTGGCCGACTGGATGGGCACGGCGGTGGCCTTCCCCAACGCCATGGTGGACCGCATCACCCCGGTGACCGCCCAGGCCGACATCGACGCGCTGGCCGAGCGGTTCGGCGTGGCCGACGCCTGGCCGGTCGTCTGCGAGCCGTTCACGCAATGGGTCCTCCAGGACGACTTCCCGCAAGGTCGGCCGCCGTTCGAGGACGTCGGCGTCCAGATCGTCGAGGACGTCGTGCCCTACGAGCTGATGAAGCTCAGGCTGCTCAACGCGAGCCACCAGGCGCTGTGCTATCTCGGCTACCTGGCGGGCTACCGGTACGCCCACGAGGTCTGCAATGACCCGCTGTTCGTCGCCTTCCTGCTGGGATACATGCAGGACGAGGGCACCCCCACCCTGCCCGAGGTGCCCGGGGTCGACCTCGACGCCTACCGGCACGAGCTCATCGCCCGGTTCGCCAACCCCGAGGTCCGCGACACGCTGGCCCGGCTGTGCGCGGAGAGCTCGGACCGCATCCCCAAGTGGCTCGTCCCGGTCATCGTCGCCAACCTGGCCTCCGGCGGCGAGATCGAGCGGTCGGCCCTCGTCGTCGCCGCCTGGGCGCGGTACGCCGAAGGGGTCGACGAGCAGGGACGGCCGATCGAGATCGTCGACCGGCTCAGGGACCAGGTCCTGGCCGCGGCCGCCCGCCGGCACGAGGACCCGCTCGCCTTCCTGCGCGACCGGGACCTCTTCGGCGGCCTCGTCGACGACGAGCGGTTCACCACGGCATACCTGCGCTTCCTCGACGACCTGCACGCCAAGGGGGCCGTGGCTACTCTGGCCGACCATGAACGCGTCTGACGCTGCCCGCACCGACACCACCATGGCCGGAGTCCGCCTACCGGGCGACAGCACGGTCGAGCACGTCACCGTCCCGGTCCCCGAGCCGGGCCCCGGCCAGGTGCTCGTCGCGATGCGCGCCTCGTCCATCTGCGGCAGCGACATCCGCGCCATCTACCGCCAGCACCTGGGCCGCGGCGCCGAGGCGTACCAGGGGGTGATCGCCGGCCATGAGCCGTGTGGCGAGGTCGTCGCGGTCGGCCCGGGGGTGCGCCGCCTGGCCGTCGGGGACCGGGTCGTCGTGTACCACATCGCCGGCTGCGGCCAGTGCGAGGAGTGCCGCACCGGATACCACATCGGGTGCCGGTCCCCGCTCCGCGCGGCCTACGGCTGGCAGCGCGACGGCGGTCACGCCGACGCCATGCTCGCCGAGGAGTACTCGTGTCTGCGGCTCCCTGACGAGCTGAGCTTCGTCGACGGCGCACTCGTCTCGTGCGGCTTCGGCACGGCCTACGAGGGGCTGCTCCGGGGGCGGGTGAGCGGACGGGACCGGCTGCTCATCACCGGCCTGGGGCCGGTCGGGCTCGCGGCCGCGATGATCGGGCGGCAGCTCGGCGCGACGACGGTGATCGGCTCGGACCCGGTACCCGAGCGGGCTGCGCTCGCCGAGCGGCTCGGGCTCGTCGACGTCGCCGTGACCGACCCCGCCGACCTCGACGACGCCGTGGACGGGCGTACCGCCGGTGCCGGCTGCGAGGTCGCCATCGACTGCTCCGGCAACCCGGCCGCCCGCGAAGCCGCCCTGCGCAACACCCGGATCTGGGGGCGGTGCGTCTTCGTCGGCGAGGGCGGCACGGTGAGCTTCGCGGTCTCCGAGCTGCTCATCCACCGGCAGGTCTCCCTGCACGGCTCGTGGGTGACCTCGATCGGACACATGGCCGACCTGCTCGACCTGCTGGTGCGCTGGGACGTGCACCCGGAGGCGATCGTCACCGACCGTCTGCCGCTCGCCCGCGCCGACGAGGCGTACCGCCTGGCCGACGCCGGCGCGTCGGGCAAGGTGTGCATCGTCTGGGAGGCCGGGTCCGCCCCCGGTGCCACGATCGCCTAGATTCGGGGGATGAGCACCGGAACCGGTCGTGACCTCGATGTCGTCCTGTTCGGCGCGACCGGGTTCGTCGGCCGGCTGACCGCGGCCCACCTGGCCGAGCAGGCACCGGAGGGGCTGCGCATCGGGCTCGCCGGGCGCTCGGCCGAGCGACTGCGAGCGGTCCGCCTCGACCTCGGTGCGCGGGCGGCCACCTGGCCGCTGCTCGTCGTCGAGGCGTCCGACGAGACCGCGGTGGCCGGCCTCGCCGCCCGGACCCGGGTGGTCGTCACGACGGTCGGCCCGTATGCCGCCTACGGCCGCCCGCTCGTGCGGGCCTGTGCCCGCGCCGGCACCCACTACTGCGATCTCACCGGAGAGGTGCTCTTCGTCCGGCGCAGCATCGACGACAACGAGACGGCCGCCGAGCAGTCCGGCGCGCGGATCGTCCACTCGTGTGGCTTCGACTCCATCCCCTCCGATCTCGGCGTCCTGCTCACCGCCCGGGCCGCCGCGCAGGACGGCGGGGGAACCCTCGGCGAGACGACGCTGTACGTCCGTTCGATGAAGGGCGGCCTCAGTGGCGGGACCATCGACTCGATGCGCCGCCAGGCCATCGAGACGGCGAGCTCCCCGGCGGCCCGCGCCGTCGTCAACGACCCCTACGCGCTCAGCCCCGACCGCGCAGCCGAGCCACCCGCGCGCACCCGGCCGAGCGTGCGGCCCGGCCTGCTCGACCGGGTCGCCGGCATGCTGCAGGTGGGCCGTTCCGCCGAGTCGGGCCGGTTCACCGCGCCGTTCGTCATGGCCTCCTTCAACACCCGCATGGTGCGCCGCAGCAACGCCCTGACGGGCTGGTCCTACGGACGAGACTTCCGCTACCGCGAGGTCAGCGACACCGGCGCCGGGCTGGTGGGCGCGGCGTCGGCGGCCGGGCTCGCCATGGGCCTCGCGGCGGTGGCCGGCGGTATGTCGCTCGCCCCGACCCGCGCGGTCCTCGCCCGGGTGCTGCCGAGGCCCGGCGAGGGCCCGAGCGAGGAGGCCATGGCGGCCGGGCGGTTCGTCATGGACGTCGAGGCCGCGACGACCACCGGGGCGCGGTATCGGACCCGGGTGGCGGCCGAGCGGGACCCCGGCTACTCGGGAACCGCCGTCATGCTCGGCCAGAGCGCGCTGGCGCTGGCCCTGGACGAGGCGGACCTGCCCGGCGGCGCCGGGGTGCTGACCCCGGCCACCGGGATCGGCATGCCCCTCGTCGAGCGGCTCCGCGCCCAGGGCTTCACCCTCGAGACCACCCGGCTCTGACCGCCGCCGATGGTGGCGGACCGCACACCGGCGGCGGCCGGCGCGGTCCCCTGACCCGCGCGCCACGGCCCGGCCGGGGGGAATAGGGTCGGGGACGACACGAACACGGACCAGGAGGACCCATGACCGACCATGAGCCCGTCAGCGTCATGTCCGGCGCCGAGTGCTGGGACATGCTCCACGACAACGAGTTCGGCCGCCTCGCCTTCCACCTCGTGGACGAGGTGCACATCGTCCCGATGAACTACGCCGTGGACGAGCACCGGCACCTGGTCTTCCGGACCGCCGAGGGCAGCAAGCTCCTCGGACTGACCATCAACGCCGATGTCGCGTTCGAGATCGACGAGTTCGGCGACGACCTCGCGCGCAGCGTCGTCGTCCACGGCCGGGCCAGGGTCCTCGAGGGTCGCGAGGCCGCAGCCACCGACACGCTGCCGCTGCGGCCGTGGGTCGACTCGGCGAAGTTCAACGTCGTCTCCGTCGAGCCCGACGAGGTGAGCGGTCGCCGGTTCCAGCTGTCCCGGCCATGGACGCACATGATCCCCCACGAGGAGGAGTGACCGACCTCTCGCCGGGCACCGCACCGGGCGACCTCGCCCGGACGGCGCGCCCGGGGCGCATGGGGTGCCGGCCTCAGGTGAGGCGACGGACCACCGACAGCGGGGCATGCCGCAGGAGCGTGCCGAGGGGACGCCACGGCCACGCGGGGACCCGCGCATGGGCCCCGCCCTTCTCGATCGCCGCGACGATCGCGGCCACCCCCGGCACGGTGTCGACCAGGAACGGCGCGTGGGCGACCCGCTCGTTCATCTCGGAGCGGATGTAGCCCGGGTAGATCGTCGTCACGGTGATGTCGTGACCGGGCGCGGCCAGCAGCTCGGCGCGCAGCCCCTCGGCGAGCGCGGCCACGCCCGCCTTGCTCGCGGCATACGTCGTCGCCGACCCGGGCATCCCGCGCATGGCCGACATCGAGGAGATGACGACCAGGTGCCCCCGGCCCTGGTCCCGGAAGACCTCCATCGCGGCCTCCACCTGGGCCAGCGCGCCGACGAAGTTGGTCAGGGCGGTCGCCCGGTTGGCGTCGTGCCGGCCCGTCCCGAGCGGGGCGCCCTTGCCGAGCCCCGCGTTGACGACGACCCGGTCGAGGCCGCCGAACCCGTCGGCGAAGCCGTGGACGACCTCGAACACCGCCGGGTCGTCGGTCACGTCCAGGGCCCGCACCTCGACCCGGCGCTCGGGATGGGCGGCGAGGATCTGCGACCGTAACGCCTCGAGCCGGTCCGTCCGCCGGGCCGCCAGAGCCAGGTCGTGTCCGCGGCCGGCGAGCTGGCGGGCCATCTCGGCCCCGATCCCGGAGCTCGCTCCGGTGATGAGCGTGGTGGGCATCCGCGGCCTCTCAGCGGGAGGTGAGCAGGCCGGGGCCGGCCGTCTCGAGGTGGCTGTGGTCGTTGAAGGTCAGCATGAGCGGTCCGGAGGTCTCGACGGTGACCGTCGAGACCGAGGCGTTCATCATCACCCGCTGCAGCCGGCCCCACAGGTAGGGGTCGCCGTCGAGGACCGTCGTCAAGGCCCAGGTGATGGCTCCGGCGGAGGAGCAGACGACGGCGGTCTCGCTCGGGCCGAGCCGCGTCATCACCCGCTCGAGCGCCTCCTCGACCCGGTGGCAGAACACCGAGAACGGCTCCGGGTAGTCCAGGTCGTGCTCGCCCTCGGCCCAGCGGATCATCGCCTTCTCGAACATCATCATGAACGCCCGGTAGGGGCGGAACGTCCGGGCCAGGTCGGCGCGCATCAGCGCCATCGACCGGTAGGCGGGCTTGTGGCCGGTGATGATCGCCATGTGGTCGTACTCGTCCCAGCCGGCGTCGATCTCGGGACGCCGGTCCCACCCTGCGGCGTCGATGAGCGCCGTCGCGGTCAGCTGCTGGCGGCGCAGCGCCCCGACGACGACGACGTCGGGGTGGACCCCCCGGAGCTTGAGCGCCTCGCCGGTGATGGTGGCCTGGCGGGTCCCGAGCTCGGACAGGACGTCGTAGTCCTTCTTCCCCCACGACGCCTGACCGTGCCGGACGAGAAGGATCCTGCTCACGTCGTGCCTCTCTACGGGTGGGTGGGGTGTCCACGGGTGCGGTGCGGCGCTCACCCGGCCGCGATGAGCCGCCGGCACCTGCCTTCAAGGTAGACGACCACGTCGGCGAAACGCCGATAGGCCGGGTTCGTCGTCTGCCCGTGGTGGTAGCGGTAGTAGATCTGCTGGCAGATCACGGCGAGCCGGAACAGGCCGAACACCTCGTAGAACGCCCAGTCCCGCGGGCGGAGGGTCAGGCCCATCCGGCCGGTGTAGTAGGCGACCGCCTCCGACCGGGTCAGCATCCCCGGAACGTGGGTCGGCTGCAGGCGGCTCTCCCGGAACGCTTCGTCGTCGTCGGCCTGGACCCAGTAGGCCATGGCGCCGCCGAGGTCCATCAGCGGGTCCCCGACGGTGGCCATCTCCCAGTCGAGGACGCCGACGATCCGGGTCGGGTCCTCGGGGGCGAGGACGAGGTTGTCGAAGCGGAAGTCGTTGTGGATGAGGACCTCGTCGACGTCCTCGGCCTGGTTCGAGCCCAACCAGAGCATGACGTCCTCGAGGTCGCCGACGTCCTCGGTGCGCGCCCGGCGGAAGCGCTCGGACCAGCCCGCGACCTGGCGCGCCACGTACCCGGGCCCCCTGCCGAGCGCCGCCAGCCCGGCGGCCTCGACATCGACCTGGTGCAGCTCGACGAGGGTGTCGAGCGCCGCCGTGCACAGCACGCGGACGTCCGCCTGCTGCAGCCCCAGCTCCGGCGGGACGTCCCGGCGCAGGATCGTCCCGACGATCCGGTCCATGACGTAGAACGGCGACCCGATGACCGACTCGTCGGTGCAGCGCGCCACGGTCCGCGGGACCTTCGGGAACACCGGTGCCAGCGCCGCGAGGATGCCGTACTCGCGGCCCATGTCGTGGGCGCCGCGCGCCTTGGTCCCCGTCGGGGGCCGGCGCAGGACGAGATCCCGGCCCTGCGGGGCACCGGGCGACGCGGCATACCGCAGCAGGTAGGTGAGGTTGGAGGCTCCACCGGAGAACTGCCGGACCTGCGGCATGCCGTCGAGCCCGGTCGCGTCGCCGGCGTGCGTCCGCAGCCACGCCGCGACGCGCGGGACGTCGAACGCGTCCTCGTCGCGGACCGGTCCCGCGCCGTCCGGCACCTCGCTCACCCGTCCCCCTTCTCCGGCCGGACCTCGGCGCGGCGGGCCAGCCGCGCGGCGCCGGAGCGGAACATGCGGTCGTAGGCGGGCCGCGCCAGGCGCTTGGCCCAGTACGCCCGGCGACCCAGGGAGTCGGTGAGGATGAGGTGGCGGCCGGCGTCGACGCCCTTGAGCACCACCGCGGCGATGTCGTCGGCCGACGCGGTCGCGCCGGTGATGAGCCGCTCGGCCGCCCGCTCCATCTCGACGTCCGAGCCCTGCAGCGAGGAGTGCAGGTTGGTCCGGAAGAACGCCGGACAGACCACGGAGGTCGCGATGCCCCACGGCTCCAGCTCGAACGAGAGGGTCTCGGAGAGGGCGACGACCCCCGCCTTGACCGCGTTGTAGGACGCCATCCCCGGGCCGTGGACGAGACCCGCCAGCGAGGCGATGTTGACCAGGTGCCCGGAGCGCTGGGCCTTGAGCATCGGGGTGAACGTGCGACAGCCACGGACGACGCCGAGCAGGTTGACGTCGACGACCCGGCGCCAGTCCTCCATGCTCTCGACGTCGATGCGCCCGCCGGTGGCGACCCCCGCGTTGTTGACGAGGATGTCGAGGCCCCCCCAGTGCCGGTCCACCCAGGACCGGGCGCGGTCCCAGTCGGCCTGGTCGGTGACGTCGAGACGCAGGTAGTCCGTGCCGTCGGGCAGGTCGTCGGGCCGCTGATGAGCGAGGTCGCCCACGAGGACCCGGTCGCCGCGGTCGCGGAAGCGCTGGACGAGGGCGCGACCCAGCCCCGACGCGCCCCCGGTGACCAGGACGCGGGCGCTCACGTCGCGGCCGCCGCGGCGAGGTAGGGCCGCAGCAGGATCCGGGCGACGACTCCGAGATGGACCTCGTCGGGGCCGTCGGCGAGGCGCAGGGAGCGCGCGCCGGCGTACGCGGCGGCGAGGGGGTAGTCCTCGCTCATCCCGCCTCCCCCGTG
This sequence comes from uncultured Actinomycetota bacterium, assembly GCA_963763315.1. GTDB lineage: Bacteria > Actinomycetota > Actinomycetes > Actinomycetales > Dermatophilaceae > CAVSJJ01. Next base: position 480,835 of record CAVXOC010000002.1, on the reverse strand, counting down.
CAGCTGGATCGCCATGTCGATCACCTCCGCAGCCATCTTCGGGACGACCGCCTTGATCTCGCTCACCTCGGACAGCGCTCCCGCCGTGCCGAAGGTGTCGAGCTTCCACGCGGCGTGGTGGACGAGCAGCCGCGCCTGGTTGATGGCGATCCGCGCCTGGGCGAGCCGTTCGCGGTTGCCGCCGAGGTTGGCGATCGGCTTGCCGAAGGCGACCCGGGAGACCCCCCGTTCGCAGGCCATCTCCAGCGATCGCTCGGCGAGGCCGATGAGCCGCATGCAGTGGTGCACCCGGCCGGGGCCGAGCCGGCCCTGGGCGATCTCGAAGGCCTTGCCGGGGCCGGCGATGATGCTGCTCGCCGGCAGGTGGACGTCGGTGAACGAGACCTCGCCATGGCCGAGGGGCTCGTCGTACTGCCCGAGGGAGGTGACGGTGCGGACGACCTCGACGCCCGGGGCGTCCATCGGGACGAGGACCATCGAGTGGCGGTGGTGCTTGTCCGCGCGCTCGTCGGTCAGCCCCATGAAGATGCCGACCTTGCAGTCGGGGTGGCCGGCGCCCGTCGACCACCACTTGCGGCCGTCCAGGACGACCTCGGCGTCACCGCGGGCCCAGTCGCCCACGATGCGGGCCGTGGCCTGCATGTTCGTCGCGTCCGAGGAGGCGACCTGGGGCTCGGTCATGAGGAAGGCGCTGCGGACCCGGCCGTCGAGGATGGGCTCCAGCCAGGCGTCCTTCTGCTCCTGCGACCCGTACTTGAGGATGACCTCGGCGTTCCCCGTATCGGGGGCGTTGCAGTTGAACACGAGCGGCGCGATGAGCGAGCGGCCCATCTGCTCGGCCACCGGGGCGTAGTCGGCGTTGGACAGACCGGTCCCGCCGTCGGTGCCGAACTTCGCGGCATACGGGCCCTCGTGCCCGGCCGGGAGGAAGAGGTTCCACAAGCCCTGCCTGCGTGCCCTGGTCTTGAGCTCCTCGAAGAGGGGGTGCGGCGGCCAGGGGTCCTCGCCGCGGCTGCGCCGGTCGGCGATGTCCGCGACCACCTGGGCCTCCACCGGTGCGATCTCGGTGTCGACGAACGTGGCGACGCGGGCGGCGAGGTCGGCTGCGCGGGGAGAGAGGGCGAAGTCCATGAGTTGACCCTAGACCGATATTGAGCAATGCTCAACAGCATGGCGACGGCTCGCTCCGCACCCGGCTCCGCCGTCCCGGAGGCGGGTGCGGAGCGGGCTCGCGTCCGGATGTCACACAGCGACCGGCGGCGCCAGCTCGTCGGGATCGGGCTGCGCAAGTTCGCCGAGCAGCCCGTGCAGGACCTCTCGCTGGACGCGGTCGCGGCCGAGGCCGGGGTGTCCCGGGGCCTGCTGTTCCACTACTTCCCGACCAAGACGGACTTCTACCGGGCGGTCGTCGAGGCGGCCGGGCGGCGGGTGCTCCGCAACGTCGCCCCGGACCCCGGCCTGAGCGGGGAGCCGGCGGTCGACCAGATCGTCGACCGGTTCGTCGCCCAGATCGCCCGCCGGCGGGGCTCCTACGTCGCGCTCGTCCAGGGCCAGGGTCCGTTCGCCGTCGCCGACGCCGTTGCGGGGGCCGGTCGCGACGGCGCGTCCGCCCGCACCGCAGCGACCCTGCGCGAGCAGCTGGCGGCCCTCGTCCTCTCCGCCACCGGGCTGCCCGGCACGGCCCGGCCCGCGGTCCACGGCTGGGTCGCGTACGTCGAGGACCGCGCCCTGCAGGCCGGCGACCCGGTCCCCGCCGGGCTGGTCCCCCACTGCGTGGCGGCCCTGCACGCCCTGACAACCCTCTGACCCGACCGGCGGGGAGCCGGCCGGCCGGGAAGCCCGCTGGAGCCGGGCCGAACATATACCCTCGGGGGTATGCTCGCGCACATGCTCGACACCCTGGCGACGTGGGGCCGGCGCCGGCGGTGGGCCGCCGCCGGCTCCGCCCTCGCCACCGTCCTGGTCATCGCCGTGCCCACCGCCATGATCCCCACGCCGGTGTTCGGCCGGTCGGTCCCACCGACGTGGTGGTCCTGGCCGGTCCTGCTCGCGACCGCGGCGCTGAGCGGACTGCTGTTCGCGAGCTACCTGCGTCAGGGCGACGGCCCATCCGGCGAGGTGGCGGCCACCGGCGAGGCACGGCTGGACCGCACGGGCGTGGCCGGGGGTCTGCTGACCTACCTGGCCGTCGGCTGCCCGGTGTGCAACAAGATCGCGCTGCTGGCGCTGGGCTCGGCCGGGGCGCTGCAGTGGTTCGCGCCCATCCAGCCGTTCCTCGGGGTCGCCGCCCTCGGCCTGCTCGCCTGGGGCCTCAAGGCGCGCCTCGACGGTGAGCGGGCCTGCCCGGTGCCCGCGGCCCGCCGCTAGCCCCGCTCGAGCCGGCCGGCGGGGCGCGGGCGCCCGCCGGGCCGCAGGCCCCGCACACCCGTGCCGGCGCGCCGCCGGGCCGGCGGGAGGTCCGACCCGGGAGGCCGGTCACGGCGGCGGGCCCGACGCGACCGGCTCCACCTGGACCGGTATGCCGTTGAGCACGGCGTTGGCCGAGACCGTCTCGACCTGGGCGGGGTCGGTGAGGTCGTTCATCGAGACCCCCGGGAGCCGGGCGGCCTCGCGCAGCCTGGCTCCGGGGGCCCGGCCCTGGCCGTACCCGTGCGGGAGGCTGACGACGCCGCGCATGATGTCCTCGCTGGCCAGCACGTCGATCTCGACCGACCCGGCAGACGAGGTCACGCGTACCCGTGACCGGTCGGGGATGCCGCGGACCGCCAGGTCGTCGGGGTTCATGAGCAGGTGGTGCCGGGCGCGTCCCCTGGTCAGCCGTGGGCTGTTGTGCAGCCACGAGTTGTTGTCCCGTTGGTGGCGCCGGCCGATGAGCAGGAGGCCGTCCTCGGCGGCGACGTCGGCCCCGGCCCCGGTCAGGGCCGCCAGCCCGGGCCGGACGACGTCCGGGAGCAGGTCGACCCGCTTGTCCTCGGTGAACAGCCTGTCCGGCAGCTGGCCCTCGCGCAGCGGGCCGAGGTCGACGCCCCCGGGCGTCGACTCGAGCCGGGAGACCGACAGGTGCTGCGACCCGGTCCGCAGCAGCAGGTCGAGCTGCTGGCGCGGCGAGGTACGGAACCGGGCCTGTGCCTCGACGGCCTGCGGGAGGTCCTTGGCGGCACGGGCTACGCGAGAGGCCCTGTCCCGCAGCCCTTCTGGTGGGTCGGCCACCTCCGGCCGCAGAGCCATGACCCGCAGCGCCAGGTCGCGGGCGATCTCCCAGTCGTGCAGTGCGCCCTCCTCGCGCCGGAGCAGCGGTGGCGAGAACCGGGCGGTGTTCCGCACCGCCAGCAGGTGGAAGACGAGGTCGTAGTGCTCCCGCTCCAGCGGGCCGGTCGGCGGCAGGATGACGTCGGCGTGCGAGGTGGTCTCGTTGATGTAGAAGTCGATGGCGGCCATGAACTCCAGGCCGTCGAGGGCCTCGGCGAGGCGCGGGCCGCCGGGCGTGGACGAGACCGGGTTGCCCGCGACGGTGAGCAGCGCCCTGACCTGTCCCTCCCCCGGCGTCGAGATCTCCTCGGCCAGCACCGACACCGGCAGCTCGGCGCCGAACTCCGGCAGCCCGCGCACCCGGGAGGTCCACCGCCCGAGATGGCCCCTGCCGAGCAGCCCCTTGCCGACCATGTCGACGGCCGGAGAGGTGAACATCGTCCCTCCGACGCTGTCGAGGCTGCCGGTGAGGATGTTGATGACCTGGATCGCCCACTGGCACACCACGCCGTGTCGTTGGGTGGACACGCCCATCCGGCCGTGGACGGCGCAGGCCCCGGCCGCCAGCAGGTCGTGCGCGAGCCCCCGGACCGCCTCGGCCGGCATACCGCTGCGCTCCTCGGCCAGCTCCGCGGTGAACCCGGCCACGGCCTCGCGCACCGCCTCCACCCCGTCGACATAGCCGGCCGGCTCGGCGCCCCCCGACTCGAGCAGCTCGCGGACCACCGCGAGGAGCACCCAGGCGTCGGTACCGGGTCGGACGAAGTGGTGGGCGTCGGCGATCCTCGCCGTCTCCGTCGCCCGCGGGTCCAGGACGACGAGCCGACCGCCGCGGGCGCGCAGCTCGCGCAGCCGGCCCGGGAAGTCCGGGACGGTCATGAGGGACCCGTTGGAGGCCATCGGGTTCGTGCCGATCAGGACGAGCAGGCGGGTCCGGTCGATGTCGGGGACCGGCAGCAGGAACTGGTGACCGTAGAGGGCCCAGGCCATGAGCTGGTGCGGCAGCTGGTCCACCGAGGTCGCGCTGTAGGTGTTCTTGGTCCGCAGCAGCCGGACGAGGCTCACGACGTGGGTGAGCGCGCCGAGGCTGTGCACGTTGGGGTTGCCGAGGTAGACCGCGACCGCGTCGCGGCCATGGTCGTGCTGTACCTGCACGAGGTTGCGCGCGACGAGGTCGACCGCCTCCTCCCAGCCGATCTCCTGCCACTCGCCGCCGACCTTGCGCACGGGCCGGCGGAGCCGGTCGGGGTCGGCCTGGACATCCTGCAGCGCAACGGCCTTGGGGCAGATGTGTCCTCGCGAGAGGGGGTCCTCCGCGTGCCCACGCACCCAGGCGATCTGCTCACCCTCGAGGCGCACCTCGAGCCCGCAGCTCGCCTCGCACAGTGGGCAGGTGATGTAGCGCAGCTCGCTCGGCTCCATCGCGGCTCACCTGCCCCTCGGCCGGTAGGTCGCGGGCACCGTGGCCAGGGCGGCCCTGCGGGCGATCGCGGTGTTCTTGGCGACCAGGAGCCGGGCCTGCTCGAGCCGCTCCCGCGCGAAGGTGCGCCGCTCTCCCGCGGTCCACGTCCGGTTGAACAGGCGCTTGGCCGCCGCGACGGAGTCGGGCGAGCGGGTGGCGATGACGTCGAGCAGGGCCGTGGCCGTGGCATACGGGTCGTCGGCGGCCTCGGTCGCCAGGCCGAGCTCGACGGCCCGCTCCCCGCTCACCGTCTCGCCGGTCATGGTCAGCCGCTTGGCGACATCCATGCCGACCTGCTGCGAGAGGGCCTGGATGCCGCCCATGTCGGGGATGAGCCCCCACTTCGCCTCGAGCACCGCCCACTGGGCGTCGGGGGTGGTGATCCGGAAGTCGGCGCCGAGGGCGATCTGCAGGCCCCCGCCGAAGCAGTGCCCGTGGACGGCGGCGACGACCGGGACGGGGATGCGGCGCCAGGCCCAGCAGGCCTCCTGGAAGGTGTTCGTGCCGCGCCAGGGCCGAGGCACGAACGCGGTGGCGATCCGGCTCGGGGTGCGGAACACCGAGGCGAAGTCCAGGCCGGCGCAGAACGACCGCCCCTCGCCGCCGAGGACGACGCCGCGCAGGGTCGGGTCCCCGGCGAGGTCGTGAGCGGTCGCGACGAGTGCGTCGAGGGTGTCGAGGGTGAGCGCGTTGAGCTTGTCCGGCCGGTTGAGCCGGACCTGCGCGATGCCGCCGTCGACGAGGACGGTGACCGGGGGCCCGCCGGCGGACGAGCTGGTCGTGGCGGCCGGATCCGCGGTGCTGGTCATGCCGTCAGCCTACGGAGCGGTCGTTCCCGGCGGGCACCCGCAGCGTAGGGTCACCGCATGCGCGCGGTACGGATCACCCGTCTCGACGGGCCGTCTGCCCTCGAGATCGCCGACGTCCCCGACCCCTCGCCCGCCGGCGGCCAGGTGCTCATCGAGGTCGCGGCGGCCGGGGTGGCGTTCCCCGACCTGCTGCTGACCCGAGGGCTGTACCAGCTGCGGCCCGACCTGCCGTTCGTACCCGGCTCCGAGGTCTCCGGCCTCGTGCGCTCCGCCCCGGCCGGCAGCGGGTTCGCCGTGGGCGACCGGGTGGCGGCCTTCCCGGTACTCGGCGGGTTCGCCGAGCTCGTGGCGACCGACCCGGCGCTGGTCTTCCCGCTCCCGGACGGGGTGTCGTTTCAGGCCGGGGCGGCGCTGCCGATGAACTACCTGACCTGCCACTTCGCGCTGGTGACCCGCGGACGGCTCGCGCCCGGTGAGACCGTGCTCGTGCACGGTGCGGCCGGCGGGATCGGAACGGCGGCCACCCAGCTGGCCACGGCCTACGGCGCCCGGGTGATCGCCGTGGTCTCGAGGATCGACAAGGCGCCGGTCGCCCGGCGGGCGGGCGCCGCAGAGGTCGTGCTCGCCGAGGGTTTCAAGGACGCGGTGCTGGACCTGACCGACGGGCGGGGTGTCGACGTCGTCGTCGACCCGGTCGGCGGTGACCGGTTCACCGACTCCCTCCGCTGCCTGGCCACGCTCGGCCGGCTGCTCGTCATCGGCTTCACCGGCGGGTCGATCCCCGAGGTCAGGGTCAACCGGCTGCTCCTGGCCAACCTCGAGGTCGTCGGCGTCGGGTGGGGATCGTACTGGCAGAGCCGGAGGCCGTTCCTGCAGGAGCAGTGGCAGGCGCTGCTGCCGCTCATCGCCGCGGGCAGGCTCGAGCCGCCCGTGCTCGCGTCCTACCCGCTGGAGCTGGCCGCCGAGGCCCTGCTGGCGATCGACGAGCGCCGGGCGGTCGGCAAGGTGCTGCTCACCCCGCGCTGACCGGGCACCGCAGCGGCGGGCCGGCGCAGCGGCGGGCCGGCGCAGCGGCGGGCCGGCGCAGCGGCGGGCCGGCGCAGCGGCGGGCCGGCGCAGCGGCGGGCCGGCGCCCGACCTCTACGCTCGGGGTATGGAGTTCCGCAGCGCGTACGGGCAGGGGTTCGCCCGGGTGGCGGCCTGCACCTTCCCGGTGGCCCTGGCCGACCCCGCGACCAACGCCGAGCGCATCCTCGAGCAGGCACGCCTGTGCCATGACGACGGCGTCGCCGTCGCGGTGTTCCCCGAGCTCTCGCTGTCGGGCTACGCGCTCGACGACCTGTTCCTGCAGGACGTCCTGCTCGAGGCGGTGGACGCGGCCGTCGTGCGCCTGGCCGAGGCGAGCGCCGACCTGCTGCCCCTGATCGTCGTCGGGGCACCGATCCGGCGCCGCAACCGGCTGTACAACTGCGCAGTGCTCATCCATCGCGGCACGGTGCGGGCGGTCGTGCCCAAGACGTTCCTTCCGACCTACCGCGAGTTCTACGAGAAGCGGTGGTTCGCCGCGGGGGCCGACCAGCGGGACTCGTTCGTCAACGTCCCGCACTGGCCGGGGGCCGACGAGGTCGGCGACGTCCCGTTCGGTCCCGATGTCATCCTCGCCGCCGACGACGTGCCGGGGCTGGCCGTGCACGTCGAGGTGTGCGAGGACCTCTGGGTGCCGATCCCTCCGTCCCACAAGGCCGCCCTGGCCGGGGCCACCGTCCTGCTCAACCTGTCGGCATCGCCGGTCACGGTGGGCCGGGCGGACGACCGGCACCTGATGGCCCGCTCGGCGTCGGCGCGCTGCAACGCGGCGTACGTGTACGCCGCGTCGAGCACCGAGTCGAGCACCGACCTGTCGTGGGACGGAGCGACGATGGTCTACGAGCTCGGCGACCTGCTCGGGGAGACCGACCGGTTCCCCGACGGCCCGAGGCGCTGCGTCGTCGACGTCGACCTCGACCGGCTCCGCCAGGAGCGGATCCGGCAGGGGAGCTTCGACGACAACCGTGGCGAGGAGTGGATCGACGTCGCCGAGCGGGGCGAGGGCTTCCGCACCTACGAGATCCACCTCGACCCGCCCGCCGGCGACATCGGCCTGCGCCGCCGGGTCGACCGGTTCCCGTTCGTCCCCGACGACCCCGCCCGGCTGGCACAGGACTGCTACGAGGCCTACCACATCCAGGTCACCGGCCTGGAGCGGCGGATGCGTGCCATCGGGTCGTCCCGGGTCGTCATCGGCGTCTCCGGTGGCCTGGACTCCACCCATGCCCTCATCGTCGCCGCCCGCGCCATGGACCGGCTCGACCGCCCGCGCAGCGACATCCTCGCCTTCACCCTGCCCGGGTTCGCCACGAGCGAGCACACAAAGGGCAACGCCACCGCGCTCGCCCGGGCACTGGGAGTCACCTTCGAGGAGATCGACCTTCGGCCGCTCGCCACCCAGATGCTCACCGACCTCGGCCACGCGGCCGCCGGCGGTGACGCGGCCTACGACGTCACCTACGAGAACGTCCAGGCCGGCCTGCGCACCGACCTGCTCTTCCGCGCCGCGAACCAGCGCGGCGGCATCGTCCTCGGCACGGGTGACCTGTCCGAGCTGGCCCTCGGCTGGTGTACCTACGGGGTCGGCGACCAGATGTCCCACTACGCCGTCAACACCGGCGTCCCCAAGACGCTCATCCAGCACCTCATCCGCTGGGTCATCGCCGACGGCCAGTTCGCCGAGCCGGTCAACGCGACGCTGCGCTCCATCCTCGACACCGAGATCAGCCCCGAGCTCGTGCCGGTCGCCGAGGGCGAGCGGCCGCAGTCCACGCAGGGCACCATCGGCCCGTACCCGCTGCACGACTTCACCCTGTTCCATGTGCTGCGCCGGGGCGCCCGGCCGAGCCGGATCGCCTTCCTCGCCGAGAAGGCGTGGTCCGACGCCGGCGATGGCGGGTGGCCCCCGGGATACCCCGAGGGCGAGCGCACGGCATACGACCTGCCGGCGATCCGGCACTGGCTGGAGGTCTTCGTCAGGCGGTTCTTCGCCATGCAGTTCAAGCGCTCGGCCATCCCCAACGGGCCGAAGGTCAGCGGGGGCGGCTCACTGTCGCCGCGCGGGGACTGGCGGATGCCGTCCGACGCCTCGGCCACCGCCTGGCTGGCCGAGCTCGAGGCGAACGTCCCGCCGGCCTGACCGCCCGGAGCGGCGATCCGCCCGGTCAGGCCCGCCGATCGGGTGGATCGCCACCGCTGGCGGCTCGCCGTCGCCCGGGGGCGCCGACCGCGAGCCCGCCGAGGGCGTCGCCGTCCAGCCGGAAGGTCGTCCACTCGGGCTGGCCGACCGCGCCGAGGCTCTCGTAGAAGCCGATGCTCGGGGTGTTCCAGTTCAGCACCCACCACTCCAGGCGCCGGTAGCCCCGCTCGAGGCACACCACGGCCAGGGCCGCCAGCAGCTCCTGGCCGAGGCCGCTGCCCCGATGCTCCGGCTCGACGAAGAGATCCTCGAGCCAGATCCCGGTGGTGCCGGTCCACGTCGAGAACGACAGGAACCACACGGCGATGCCGGCGACACGGGTCCCGCCCTCGGGGCCGGCCCCGACCTCGGCGACGTGGCAGAAGACCGTCGGTTCGCCGACGGCCGGGAAGAGCACCCGGGAGAAGTGCTCCTCGGTGGCCTCGACGGCGTCCGGCTCCTTCTCGTAGACGGCGAGCTCGCGCACGAGCCGGAGGATGTCGGGCAGGTCGGCCGGGGTCGCCGCGCGGACACGCTGGGTCATGGGCCGAGCCTAGGAGAGGCCGGCGCCATGGCGGGGCGGCGTCCGTGCGCGCGGCCGAGCGGACTTTCACCGGGTCCGCGCCGGACCACGGGCACGGCCACCACTCGTCCGGCACAATCGGACGCATGACGGCGCGCGTGCTCCCGTGCGGCGACCGAGCCGTCCTCGTCGAGGTCCGCGACACGGCGGAGGCGCTGGCGCTCTACGAGTCGCTCGTCGCGGAGCCCCTCCCCGGTGTCGTCGACCTCGTGCCGGCCGCCCGGACCGTCCTGGTCACCTTCGCCGAACCGAGCCAGGCCGGCGCCGCCGCGGGCCTGGCTCAGCGCTCGCTGACGCCGGGGCGGCGCCGCGACGCCAGGACCGTCGAGATCCCGGTCTCCTACGACGGACCGGACCTCGCCGAGGTGGCCGCCCTGACCGGCCTGGCCGAGGGCGAGGTCGGGCGCCGGCACCGGGACGCGCGATACGAGGTGGGGTTCATCGGGTTCGCGCCGGGGTTCGCCTACCTCACGGGGCTGGACCCGGCGCTGCAGGTCCCCCGCCGCGACACCCCGCGCACCGTGGTCCCGGCCGGGGCGGTCGCGGTGGCCGGACCTTACTCGGCGGTCTACCCGGCCGAGTCCCCGGGCGGCTGGCGGATCATCGGGTCGACGCGCCTGACCCTGTGGGACCTCGACCGCGACCCTCCCTCGCTGCTGCGCCCGGGCGACCGGGTCCGGTTCGTCGCGGTGCCCGGGTGACCCTGCACATCGTCCGGCCGGGGCCGCTCACCACCGTCCAGGACCTCGGCCGTCCCGGCCTGGCCCACCTCGGCGTCGGGTCCTCCGGCGCCGCCGACCGGCCGGCCCACCGCCTGGCCAACCGGCTGGTGGGCAACGTCGAGAAGGCCGCGACCCTCGAGCTGACCCTCGGCGGCCTCGTCCTGCGGACCGACCAGCCCGCCTGGATCGCCCTCACCGGAGCAGCCGCTCCGGCACGCGGCGACCATGCCGACATCCCGGCCGGCACCCCGGCCTACCTCCCGGCGGGCACGATGCTGACGGTCGGTGTCCCGCCCCGCGGGCTACGCACCTACCTCGCCGTCCGCGGCGGGATCGCCGCGGCCGAGGTCCTCGGCTCGCGCTCGAGCGACCTGCTCTCCGGCATCGGACCTGCCCCGGTCAGCGCCGGTGCGGCGCTCGAGGTGGGCCCGGCCCCCGGCCGGTGGCGTCCGGTGGTCGACCACGCCCCGGTATCGGCCATGCCCGACGAGCCGGTCCTCGCACTCACCCTCGGGCCACGGGAGGACTGGCTCACCGAGGCCGCCCGTGCGGTCGTGGCCGAGGCGGTCTGGGCGGTGAGCCCGGACAGCAACCGGGTCGGCGTCCGGCTCGTCGGTCCCGTTCTCGAGCGGGCCATCCACGCGGAGCTGCCGAGCGAGGGCATGGTCGGCGGCGCGGTCCAGGTCCCGCCGAGCGGGGCGCCGATCGTCTTCCTCGCCGACCACCCGGTGACGGGGGGCTACCCGGTGCTGGGCGTGCTCACCGACGAGGCCCTGGCCGTGGCCGCCCAGCTGCGGCCGGGGGACCGCTGCCGGATCGCGGTGCGGCCGGCCCGACGGTCCGGTGGTCCGGGCGCCTCGCGGCCCGGGCCGACGAACCTTCGACGCCGGCCGGAGCCGCCGGCCGGCTGAGGCATCCTTGGCCTCGTGCCGGTCTCCGCTCTCAGCGCCCTCGTCGCCAGACAGCTGCGTCCGCGCGTGGCCGCGGCGGTCCGCGCGCGGGTGGCGGGCGAGGACTACCTCGAGCGCGCCGACCGCATCTGGCGCACCGAGGGCGAGCGCTGGTTCGGACCGGACGACGCCATCTGGTCGGTGCACGCGTCGTCCGCCATGTTCGTCGGCGGCATCCGGGCCCTGCTCGTGCAGAGCCTGCACCCGCTGGCCATGGCGGGGGTCGCCGGACACTCGGGCTTCAAGGGCGACCCGTGGGGGCGGCTGCAGCGCACGAGCCACTACCTGGCGACGACCACGTACGCCACCGCGCCCGACGCCGAGCGGGCCATCCGCACCGTGCGCGCCATCCATCGTCGGGTGCGGGGCACCGCCCCCGATGCTCGGCCCTATGCCGCCGACGACCCGCACCTGCTCGCCTGGGTCCACGCCGCCGAAGCCGACAGCTTCCTCACCGCCTACCAGGAGTACTCGCCGACCCCGCTGGGCCCGCACGACGCCGACGCCTACGTCGCCCAGATCGGTACGGTGTCCGCCCGGCTCGGAGTCCTCGAGCCGCCGCAGACGGTGGCCGAGCTCGATGCGACGCTCGCGGCATACCGGCCCGAGCTGGCGGCGACGCCGGCGGCGCTGGAGGCAGCGGACTTCCTGCTGCACCACCCTCCCCTGCCCCTCGCCGCGCGCGGCCCGTACGCCGCCCTCGCCGCCGGGGCGGTGGCGCTCACCCCGCAGTGGGCGCGGGAGATGCTGGGGCTGGAGCCGCGGGGCCCCGGCGGTCTCACGGTCCGGCGCTACGCCGGCCGGCTCGCCACCTCGGTGATCCGGTGGGCCATGGACCACCCGGCCCACGAGCAGCGGTGGCAGGCTGTGCGACATGACGGAGGCACCGCGCCGCTTCTCGATCGGTGACCTCCGGCTGGGGGTGGCGACCGCGGCCGTCCAGATCGAGGGCGGCAACCAGGCGAACAGCTGGTACGACTGGGCCCGGACGCCGGGACACATCGCCGACGGCTCCTCGCCGGAGCGGGCCACCGACCACTGGAACCGGTGGCGTGAGGACACCGACCTCATGGCCGGGCTCGGCATCGCGGACTACCGGATGGGCGTCGAGTGGGCCCGCATCGAGCCTGCGCCCGGCGAGTTCGACGACGAGGCGATCCGCCACTACCGCGAGGAGCTCGCCTACCTTCGCGAGCGCGGCGTCGCGCCCCTCGTCACGCTCCACCACTTCTCGAACCCGAGCTGGTTCGAGGCGACCGGCGCCTTCGAGGACCCCCGCAGCGTCGACGCGTTCCTGCGCTACGTCCGAGTCGTCGTGGAGCAGCTCGGCGACCTCGTCGACGAGTGGGTGACCATCAACGAGCCGAACGTCTACGCCGCCTCCGGCTACCTCTTCGGTGCGGGCCCACCCGGGCGGACCAGCTACCGCACGCTGCGGGCCGTGCTCCGGAACCTGGCCGTCGCGCACTGCCGGGCGTACCGCCTCATCCACGAGCTCCAGCCCGGACCGGGCACGATGGTCGGCTTCGCACACCACCTGCGGGTGTTCGACCCGCTGCACCGGGCCAACCCCGCCCACCGGGTCCTGGCCCGGGCCGGCGCCTACCTCTTCCAGGAGGCGCTGAGCGATGCGACGCTGGGCGGACGGTTCGCCCGGCTGCTGGGCGGCCAGCCCGGCACTGTCACGCCGGGACGGCACTACGACTACCTCGGCGTCAACTACTACTCGCGCACCGCGACCTCCCGCCTGGCCGACGGCACCTTTCCCGGGGTCGCCGTCAACGACCTCGGGTGGGAGATCTACCCGGAGGGCATCGTCGCGGTCACCCGGTCCCTGCACGACCGCTACCCGGGGCCGATCTGGGTCACCGAGAACGGCACCTGCGACGGGACCGACGCGTTCCGGGCGCGCTACCTCCACGACCACCTGGCGGCCGTGGCGCTGTCCGCGCTGCCCTTCGAGCGGTACTACCACTGGTGCTTCGTGGACAGCTGGGAGTGGGCTCTCGGGGAGGTGGCGCGGTTCGGGCTGGTCACCCTCGACTACGAGACCCAGGTGCGGACGGTCAAGGACAGCGGCCGGTTCTACGCGGAGGTCATCGCCGAGCGGGGCGTCACGTCCGAGATGTACGACCGGTATGTCGCGGACCAGGGCTACCCGCGGGCGGCGCCCGGCGGGCGGTGACCCGGTCGCCGGCGGGGCGGTGACCCGGTCGCCCGGCGGGCCGTGACGTGGGCGCCCGGCGAGCGGTGACGTGGACGCCACCGGCCGGGACGTCGGGTACCGGCGCCCCGGCCCGGCCGGCGTTCACACCTCGGGCAGTCGGTCCCAGCCGCGGCGCAGCGCGCTGACCGCGTCCTCGAAGGGCAGGCCGAGCCGGCGGGCGCTCGCGGCGTAGCTGCGGGCCGCCACGTCGAGCTGGTCCCGAGACGCGGCCGCCGGCAGCCGCCCGCCGGGCGCGACGACCGTGCCGTGCCGGACGCGACTGCTGACCAACCGCGCCGACTCGAGCTCGCGGTAGACCCGTGCGACAGTTCCCGGAGCCAGCCCGAGGTCCGCAGCCAGCTGGCGGATGGGGGGCAGGCGATGTCCCGGTGCGAGGACGCCGGAGGCGATCATCCCGGCGATCTGGGAGCGCACCTGTTCGAACGCCGGGACGGCGCTGGCGGTGTCGACGTCGATGATCACGACGTCAGGCCCCCACTGGGTCGCGCTCGGACACGGGGAGCTGGCGCGAGCGGACCGAGGGGGACCGGGACGCGACATACCAGCCGAGCACCATGAGCAGGATCATCGCCCACTGGCCCAGGGCCGCCCAGCCACTGGCCGACCCGCCGGAGGCGTCGCCGACCATGGCGAGGAAGGCGCTGAGGGGCAGTCCGGAGGCGGCGACCGCACACCCGGTGAGCACGGTGAGGGCATGCCCCCGCAGGGCGTCGTCCGCCTGGCGTAGGGCGTCGTCGGGGTGGGCCAGGGAACGTCGCACCACGCGGCGCACCGTGAGCGCCAGGGTGAGAAGAGCTGCCAGGGATACCCCCACCCAGCTGCTCCACGTGGCGAGAAGGGCGTGGTCCCGCACGGCATGCGTCCCGGCGCCGGCCGCCCCGATCGTCAGGAGGGCGGCGGCTGCGCCCACCATCACCCGGTTCGCAGCCGTGACATAGGTCGAGAGTCCCCGCCTGGCCAGAGCCGCCGAGCGCCGCGGCCCCTCCACCGGGAGGGCGCTGATCCGCCACTCGGCGACGACCGCTCCCGCGAACCACCCGATGAACATCGCCCCGAAGTCGATGCTCAGCCTGCTCTGCGTCGCGGCGACGGCGAACCCGACGAGGAAGCCGAGCGCGAGGCCCGCCCTACGCCAGCGGTGCGTGATGGCGATGGCGCGGACCACGAGGGGGGCGTTGACGGCGCCGAGGCGCAGCCGTTGTCGACGGGCGAAATGGTCGACCCGGCCCCTGCTGATGGACGAGCCCAGCAGCGCCATGGTGGCGAGCGCCACGAGAACGGCGGTCACGGCGACCAGCACCATCAGGACGGGGAGGACAGACATGGATGCAGGATCGCCCATCCCTGACCCTTGTGTCAATGTACCGATATAGTGCTACATTCTGCGCATGACCAGAGGGGCGGACTTCGAGATCTCGGACGAGGTGTGGCACGACCTCGCACCCGTCGCAGCCGACGTGGACCGGCGCGAACGACGCGTCACCAGGCGGGTCTTCCTCGGCGCCGTGACCGCCGCCGTCGTCTATGGGCTCGTCTGGTGGTCGGGCCTGGTCACGCCGCATCTGCAGGCGACGGGGTCCGGCGGGCAGTCAGGCATCGAGTCGGCGACGCCGCGAGGCACGACGACCCTCGACCTGCGCAACGGCGGCTGGGTGGCGGCGCAGGTCACCGGCGTCACGACCACCCATCCCGGCCTGCGGGTCACCCGGAGCGCGATGAGCCCCTCGACGCTCGGCCCTGGGGAGTCCGGCACCCTGACCTTCGACTGGGTGGCGGACTGCGCCCTCGCCGCTCCGGTGGCCCTGGACCCCTCGCAGTCGCTCGGCGTGGACGTCCCGCTGACCCTGCGCGTCGCCCGGCCGTGGGGCCAGAGCACCGTGTCGATGAGCATGAACGACATCGGGGCGCTCGACGAGATGGTCAACAGCCTCTGCCACCCGGAGACCACCGGCTGAGCTCGGCTGAGCCTGGCTGAGCATCGCTCCGGCCCGGCGGCGGCGCAACGGGCGCTACGACGAGGTGGAGTGGACCACTGCGGCCTCGGGGAGGTCGAACCAGCGCAGGTGCTCGAAGTCGGCCGAGAGCGAGCGCAGCGGCCCGGCCTCGACGTCGGGAGGTGTGGCCGCGGCGAGGATCGCCGCGCCGTCGAGGAGATGCTGGGCCAGCAGCTCCTCCCCGCCCGTCGGGGTCGGGGGCGGCATCGCGATGGTGCCGTCCGCGGCATACCCGAAGTCGGACAACCGGATCGGCGGCTCGATCACCCCGTCCTTGTGCCGCCACCGCCCCGACTCGGGGTCGAACACATAGTCGCCGAGCAGCCGCCAGCCGTCTCTGGCGACGAGCCGGACGGCCTCGATGACGTAGTCGGCGACGGTGTCGGAGAGGAAGTAGTTGAAGTTCACCCGCACCCAGCCCGGCTTGATGCCCTCGCAGCCGTGGGCGATCTCCCGCTCGAACTCGTGCGAGCGCTCGAGGTCGATCCCCAGCAGGCGGTGACCGTACGGCCCGGCGCACGAGCAGCCGCCGCGCGACTGGATGCCGAACAGGTCGTTGAGGACCGCGACGACGAAGTTGTGGTGCAGATAGCGCCCCGACGGCGCCCGCACGACGAAGGACACGATGGACAGCCGCGGCGCCTCGAGGTCGCCGAGGATCTCCAGGGAGGGCTCCTCGCGCCAGGCCGCCACCGCCCGCCGGAGGAACTCCTCCTCCCGGGCGCGGATCGTCTCGACGCCCACGGCCGCCTTGAGCCGGAAGACCAGACCGGCGCGAACCGCCTCGACGATGGCCGGCGTCCCGCCCTCCTCCCGGTGGGAGGGGTCGTCGAGATAGCGGTGGTGGTCGGCGTTGACGTACGCGACCGTGCCACCGCCCGGCACGTCGGGCACCCGGTTGGTGAACAGCTGCCGCCGGGCGATGAGCAGCCCGGGGGTCGAGGGCCCGCCGATGAACTTGTGCGGGCTGAGGAAGACGGCGTCCTTGTATGCCGCGGGTCCGGCGCCGCGGGCCGGGTTCATCTCGATGTCGACGTAGGGCCCGGCGGCGGCGAAGTCCCAGAAGGCCAGCGCCCCGTGCTCGTGCAGCAGGGTGGAGATGGCGTGCGTGTCCGAGACGATCCCGGTGACGTTGGAGGCGGCCGAGAACGACCCGATCCTCAGTGGCCGGCCGGCGTACTCCGCCAGCCTCTCTCGCAGGTCGTCGGCGCACACCCCGCCGTCGTCGTCCTGGCGGATTGTCACGACGTCGGCGATCGACTCCCGCCACGGGATCTCGTTGGAGTGGTGCTCGTAGGGTCCGATGAACACGACCGGCCGCCGGCCCGCGGGGATGTGCTGCTCGAGGTGGTACGCGTCCTCGAGGTTGCTGGGGATGCGCAGCCCCAGGATGCCGATGACCTTGTCGATGGCCGCGGTGCAGCCGGAGCCGGTGAAGACGACGACGGTGTCGTCGTCGCCGTGGACCGCGCGGCGGATCTCCGCGCGGGCGTCCTCGCGCAGCCGGGTGGTCTGCAGGCCGGTGCCACTGGACTCGGTGTGCGTGTTGGCGTAGCTGGGCAGCACGACGTCGCGGATCGCGTCCTCGATGAAGCTGAGCGCCCGCCCGGAGGCGGTGTAGTCGGCGTAGGTGACCCGGCGTCGCCCGTACGGGGTCGTCATGACGTGGTCCTCGCCGATGACCGACTCGCGGATCCGTCGCAGCAGCGGATGGTCGGCGGTCGGCGCAGGGCCGCGCCCGCGCCTGATGCTGGTGCCCGCCGCCCCACCGGAGCCGGCCTCGCGGCCCGTGCCGTCCGTCATGCCAGCCAGGGTCTCACGGACCGGCCGCGCCCCGAGCGCCGAGCGGCCGCGTCCCGTGCTCTACTGTCCTGAGGATCGCCAGGCGGTGGTGAGGGGGGTCATGCCGAGCCCGTTGGTGCGTACCAAGCTCTACGTCCCCCCGGTTCGACGGGGCATGGTGTCGCGCCCCCGGCTGGTCGACCGCCCGGACGGGCCGCCGAGCCCGCGGCTGACGCTGGTCTCCGCGCCACCGGGCTTCGGCAAGACGACGCTGCTGGCGTCGTGGGCCGAGGCCGCCGCGGCCGCCGGTCGGGCGGTCGCCTGGGTGTCTCTGGAGGAGAGCGAGCAGCACCCCGACGCGTTCTGGACCTATGTGGTGACGGCACTGGCCGGCGCCGTGCCCGGCCTCGGCGACGGTGCTCTGCCCCTCCTCCAGAGCCCTCACCCGTCCACCGAGCCAGCCCTCACCCTGCTGCTCAACGAGCTCAGCGCCCTGCCGCACGGCCTCGACCTCGTGCTCGACGACTACCACCTGGCGGACGGGCCGGGGATCGCGGGTGACCTGTCGTTCCTGCTGCTGCACCTGCCGGCCCAGGTGCGCCTGATGATCGGCACGCGCGCCGACCCCGCCCTGCCCCTGGGCAGGCTGCGGGCCAGTGGGGAGCTGACGGAGGTGCGCGCGGCCGACCTGCGGTTCACGCTCGAGGAGGTCGCGGCATACCTCAACGAGGTCGTCGGCCTGGATCTCGGGGCGGCCGACATCGCCGCCCTCGAGGGCCGGACGGAGGGCTGGATCGCCGCCCTGCAGCTGGCGGCCCTCTCGCTCCAGGGCCGCGAGGACGCGGCGCGCTTCATCGCCGGCTTCTCCGGTGACGACCGCTACCTCGTGGACTATCTCGTCGAGGAGGTGCTCGCCCGCCAGCCGGACGGCGTCCGGCGCTTCCTGCTCGACACCTCGATCCTGGACCGGCTCAGCGGCCCGCTCTGCGATGCGGTGACCCTCCAGGAGGGCGGTCGCTCGGTGCTGGAGCGGATGGAGCGGTCGAACCTGTTCGTCGTCCCGCTCGACGACACCCGCCGCTGGTACCGCTACCACCACCTGTTCGCCGACGTGCTGCGAACCCACCTCCACGGCGAGCCGACCGGCCGCGTCGCCGAGCTGCACCAGCGGGCCGCGCGGTGGTATGCCGCCAACGCCGAGCCGGTGCCGGCGGTCCGGCACGCCGTGGCGGCCGGCGACCTCGATCTGGCGGCCGACGTGGTCGAGCGCTCCGTGGTCGGGATGCTGCGCGACAGAGCCGAGGCCTCCGCCCGACGGTGGATCGACGACATCCCCGAGGACGTGGTGCGCCGACGGCCGGTCCTGGCCGTGGGCTTCATCGGGGCGCTGATGGCCTCCGGACAGTTCGAGAGCGTCGAGCGGCGGCTCGACGACCTGCACGGCGTGCTCGCCGACCCTCAGGCGGACACCGTCGTGCTGGAGCCCAGCGAGCTCCCGCGCCTGCCGGGCGCGATGGAGACCTATCGAGCCGCGCTGGCGCTGGTCCGGGGCGATCCCGCCGGCACCGTCGTCCATGCGGACCGGGCCCTGGCCTGCGCTGCCCCCGGCGACGACCTCACGGTGGCGGCGGCGTCCGCCCTGTCCGGCCTCGCCGCCTGGGCCGGCGGGGACCTGGCCGCTGCGCAGCGCAGCTACGCCACCGCCATCGCGGGGCTGCGCCGCGCGGGCAGCTTCTCCGACGTGCTGGGGTGCTCGATCGCCCTGGCCGACCTCCAGGCCATCCAGGGCCGGCTCGACGACGCGGTGGCCACCTACGAGAGCGCGCTCCGGCTCGCGGCCGAGCACGAGCACGGCGGTGCCCTGCGTGGCACGGCGGACATGGAGGTGGGGCTGAGCCAGATCGCGCTCGAGCGCGGGGACCTCGAGACCGCGGCGAGCCATCTCCGGCGGGCGGACGAGCTGGGCGAGCAGAACGGACTGCCCCAGCATCCGTACCGCTGGCGGGTCGCTCGCGCGCGCCTGCTCGAGGCGCACGGCGACATGGCCGGCGCCGTCGCCCTCCTGAAGGAGGCGGACCGGGTCTACGTCGGCGACTTCTCCCCCAACGTGCGCCCGGTGCCGGCGCAGCGGGCCCGGGTGCTCCTGGCCCAGGGACGTCTGCCACTGGCGCTGGACTGGGCGCGGGACCAGCGGCTCGCGGCGGACGACGAGCTCGAGTACGTCCGGGAGTACGAGTACGTCACGCTCGCCAGGATCCTGCTGCACCAGCACTCCGCCGAGGGCTCCACCCGGGCGTTACGCCGGGCCGACGGCTTGTTGGAGCGTCTCCGGGCGCGTGCCGAGGACGGCGGACGCACCGGCACGCTGATCGAGATCATGGCGCTGCGGGCGCTCGCGCACCATAGCCGGCACGGCCGACACGACGTGCCCGGTGCGCTGGTTCCGCTGGAGGCGGCCCTCAGGCTCGGCGAGGGGCAAGGCTACGCCCGCGTCTTCGTCGGCGAGGGTCCCGCGATGGCCACGCTGCTCGCGGCCCTGGCCCGCGCGAATCCCTCGTGGCCCTACCCGCGCCGCCTGCTCGACGGCCTACGTCAGGTGAGCTCGCCGGCCGCTGCGCGGGAGCAGGGTCTTGTCGACCCCCTCAGCGCGCGCGAGCTCGACGTCCTGCGGCTGCTGGCCACCGACCTCGACGGCCCCGCCATCGCGCGCGAGCTCGTCGTCTCGCTGAACACCGTGCGCAGCCACACCAAGAGCATCTACGCCAAGCTCGGCGCCAACAGCCGCCTGACCGCCGTCACGCGGGCCGGTGAGCTCAGGCTCCTCACGCGGCCCCACTGACCCGCGGTTCGAAGATCACCACCGCGCTCACCAGATGAGGTGAGGTCCGCTCACCCCCTCGGCTCCTAGCGTGCGGGCATGAACACCGCACCGACCAGCCGCCCGGACGAGTCCGGCTGGTACGAGATCCGCCTCCACGGGCACCTCGGCTCCCAGTGGTCTGCCCGGTTCGAGGGCATGACACAGACCACCGGCGACGGCTTCACCCTGCTCAGGGGTCTTGTCGTCGACCAGGCCGCCCTGTACGGCCTGCTGATGCAGGTCCGCGACATCGGTCTGCCGCTGGCCTCGGTCAGCCGAGTCGAACCTGCAGACGCCCCTCGTCCACCCCGCCACCGCGACACCTCACCCACAGGAGCCTGACATGACCACCACCGCAGCATCGGCACCAGCCACACCACTGGCACCCGACGCGCCCTCCGGCGTACCCGCGGACCCCACCCGCGGCCACACCCGCGCAGCGGGGATCTTCTACCTGCTCACCTTCGCCGCGTCCATCCCCGCGCTGCTCCTCCTCGGGCCGGTCCTGCACAACGCGGACTACATCACCAGCAGCGGCCAGGACACCCGGGTCGTCTGGGGCTGCATCCTCGACGTCGTCAACGCCCTGACCGCCATCGGCTCAGCCGTCGCACTGTTCCCGGTACTGAGGCGACGCAACGAGTCGATGGCCCTCGGCTTCGTCACCTCGCGGCTCATGGAGGGCGCGGTGGTCATGATCGGCGTGGTCAGCCTGCTCGCCGTGCTCACCCTGCGGCAGGACTACGCCGCCGTCGGCGGCGACGCCACGTCGGTCACCACCATCGGTCACGCGCTGGTCGCCGTCCGGAACTGGACCTTCCTGCTCGGCCCGGGCCTGATGCCGGCCGTCAACGCCGTCCTCCTCGCCACCATGCTCCGCCGCGCGCGCCTCGTGCCGCGCCTCATCCCGACCGTCGGCCTGATCGGCGCCCCGCTGCTGCTTGCCTCGGTCATCGCCACGCTCTTCGGCACCTTCGACCAGATCTCACCCGCCGCGTCCGTACTGGCCCTGCCGATCGCGGCCTGGGAGCTCGCGTTGGGCTGCTGGATGACGGTCAAGGGTTTCGACCGTTCGGCCGTCGCCGCCCTCCCGGCCCGGCAGGACTCCTGACCAGGGCGACGAGCCGACCGGCCGCTGCCGGCTCACCGGCCGCCGACGGTCCCGCACCAGCGGGGCCGCCGGCGGCGCCGGTGCGCCCAGCAGCGAGCGCGTCACGACGGGTCACCGAGGATGCCCGTCCCCCGAGCCGGCGAGGTACCTTGACGGCGGGAGGACCGACCGAGGGAGGCAGAGTTGACCGAGTACGTGGTCAGAGCGCTGGGGCCGGACACCTGGGAGGGGTTCGCGGGGCTGGTCGAGCGACACAACGGCGTGTTCGGCGGCTGCTGGTGCACCTGGTTCCACACCACGAGTACGGAGAAGGAGCGCACCTACGACGCCAACCGAGCCCTCAAGCGACGGCTGGTCGAGCAGCGGCGCGCCCATGCGGCGCTGGTGTACGACGGCGATGAGGCCGTGGCCTGGTGCCAGTACGGAACCCCCGCGGAGCTGCCGAACATCTACCACCGCAAGCAGTACGAGCAGGAGCTCGACGTCCTCCCAGACTTCCGGATCACCTGCATCTTCGTGGACAAGCGCCACCGGCGACGGGGGCTGTCGGCGGTCGCGCTCCAGGGCGCGCTCGGCCTGCTGGCGGCGGCGGGCGGCGGCACCGTCGAGGGCTACCCCCACGACACCGGCGGTGCGAAGAAGTCGGTCCTCTACGACGGGAGCCGGACGCTGTTCGAGCGAGCGGGCTTCGCCTACGTCCGCCGCAAGGGCACCGGCAACTGCGTCATGCGCCGCACCGTGCCCTAGCCACCGCGTCCCGCACGACCGACGATGTGCCGGCGACCGACGCCCAGCGGTGCCCACCGCCAGCGACCTCGGCCGTGTTCGCCGGCGGCACAGCGGCATCCGCCACGGCGCCGGCGCCCGGGGGGCCTTCGTGCGGCGGACGGTCAGCGCCACCGGGTGAGGATCTCGTCGCGGCCGAAGACGCGACGGGCCAGGCGCAGCAGAACCACGTCGACCACGAGGAGCACGACGGTCAGCACTCGCAGCATGGGGGCGCCGAGGGTCACCGCCTTGACCTCCATCGAGACGTACAGCGCGGCATACGGCAGGAACGTCAGGGCTCCGACCTGCTGGGCGGTGCGGACCTCGCTCACTCGGGAGGAGACCAGGACGTTGACGCCGACGGCCATCGCGGCGGTGAGCGGTACGACGAGCAGCAGCACGGCCAGGGTCTGGCCGGTGGGGTAGTACGCCGCACCCAGTGCTGGCCGGGTGACCAGGTCGGCGAGGACCATGTACACCGCCGCGCCGGTCTCGACGGCCAGGACCGAGGGGACGAAGGCCGCGACGAACTTGCCGAGGAGGATCTCGCCGTCGGACGCCGGCGTCGCGAGGAGCGGCTCCAGGCTGCGTTCGATCTTCTCCCCGACGAGGCTGTACGACGCGATCGCCGTCGGCAGGGCCGCCGCGGGGATGGTGAAGAAGAAGAGAAAGGCGTCGAGCAGCGGCGGGAGGGTGTCGGCGGGTATGCCGCCGTGCCTCCGGTTGACCAGGTGCAGGACGAGCGGGAAGCCGACCGCGAGGAGAAGCGGGAAGGCGATGAGCGAGAGCCACATGCTGCGCCGGCGGAGGATGACCCGCAGGTCCTTGCCGGCGATCGCCTGGAGCCTCCCGCGGTTCACGACCGCTCGCCCAGTGCGCGCCGGTAGGCGTCCTCCAGGGACGCCGTCGGGATGACGACCTCGATGACGCGCAGCCCGGCCGCCACGAGCCGGGCCACCAGGTCGGGCGTCGCCGACTCGGGCTGCTCGAGCTGGACCGCGAGCCAGCCGCCGGGCCGGACCTCGGCGGCGTACCCCTGCGCGGCCAGGGTCCGCACGGCGTCCTCGCTCTGTGCGGCCAGCCGAACGCGCACCTCGGTGCCCGCCAGCGCGGCGCGCAGCTCGGCCGGTCGGCCGACCGCGATGAGCCGGGTCGCGAGGATGCCGACCCGGTCGCACACCCGTTCGGCCTCCTCGAGCCGATGGGTGTTGACGACGACCGTCCGGCCGTCCGCCCGCAGGTCCAGGAGCAGGTCGCGGACCTCCGCGGCGCCCTCGGGGTCGAGGTTCGCCGTCGGCTCGTCCAGCAGGAGCACTGCGGGATCGTGGACGAGGGCACGCGCCAGCGCCAGCCGCTGGCGCAGGCCCTTGGAGTAGGTCGCCGTCGCACGGTCGGCCGCGGCGCCGAGCTCGAACCGGTCGAGCAGCTCCCGCGCCCGGCTCAGGGCCGCCGCCTTGGTGAGGCCCTGGAGGCGACCGAAGAGGACCAGGGTCTGGGTCGCCGTGAGATCGGCGTACAGGCCGACCTCCTCGGGCATCACCCCCACGAGGTGCCGGATCTGCTGTGCCTGGACCGGGTCAGCGATGTCGAGACCGCCGACGGTGGCGGTCCCGGCCGAGCGGGAGATCAGGCCGGCCAGCATCCGCATGGTCGTCGTCTTGCCGGCGCCGTTCGGCCCGAGCAACCCGAAGATCTCGCCCTCGCGGACCCGCAGACTGACCGACTCCACGGCGACGATGCCACCGAAGGTGCGGCTCAGCCCGTTCGCCTCGATGACCACAGGCGGGCCATCCGACACGGCGCGACCGTAGCAGCCGACCCTGCGAGACCGGGACGGGGTGGTGCCGCCGGCGGGGGCACCCGCTATTGTTGCCCGACAATGCAGATTTGCACCCCAGTGCAATGTCTGGCTATCGTCGGCACGGTGACGACGACCCACCCGGCAGGGCTGCGGGAGCAGAAGAAGGCGCGGACCCGCGCCGACCTGGTCGAGGCGGCCTACGCCCTGGTCCGGGAGGGCGGTATGGAGGCGGTGACGGCCGAGGCGGTCACCGACCGGGCTGGGGTCTCGAGGCGGACGTTCTTCAACTACTTCCCCTCCGTCGAGTCGGTCCTGGTCGACGGGGCGGGCGACTTCTTCACCACCCTCGGCCACCGGCTGGAGGAGTGCCCCCGCGACGAGCCGGTCATGGACTCCCTCGAGCGCCTGCTGTCGGCGGCGACCGACCCGGCGATGCTGGAGCGGATCAGCGTGCTCGGCGTCGTCGGGCTCGGCTCACCCCAGGCGCGTGGCGTCATCCAGAGCTTCCTGCACGACTGGCTGCGCTGGTTCCGCGCCCACCTGCGCAGTCGTCTGCCCGAGGGCACCGACGAGCTGTACGTCGTCAACCTCGCCACCGCCGTCGTCGCCTGCGCCCAGGCATCCCTCTTCGTCTGGGCCGGGCGGACCGGCGGCTCGCTGGCCCCCGAGTCGGTCGCCCAGCTCCAGGCGACCCTCGGCGAGAGCGTCCGGTACGTCCGGTACGGGTTCGACCGCACCGGACCCGCCGAGCCGCTCCGCTCCGACCACCGCCCCAGCCACCCCTCGAAGGACTGACATGGCCACCGCCGTGTACCGCCTCGGCCGCTGGTGCGCGGCGCACGCCTGGCGGGTCATCGCCACCTGGGTGGTCGTCCTCATCGCCGTGGGAGCCGGCGCCGCCCGCCTCGGCAGCGCCCCGACCAGCGAGATCTCCATCCCCAGCAGCCAGTTCCAGAAGGTCCTCGACCGGCTCGGCCGGGAGATCCCCGCGGCCGCGGGAGGCGTGGGCACGGTGGTCCTCCGCAGCGACAGCGCGGCGTTCACGCCCGCCCAGGAGTCGGCCGTCGCCGGGGTCCTCGCCCGGTGGAGGGCCCTTCCGCACGTCAAGGCGGTCCAGGACCCGTTCACGACCCAGGCGGAGATCGACAAGGCCGCGACGCAGCTCGCCACGTCCAGGAAGCAGCTCGACGCCGCAGCGGCGCGGCTGAAGGACGCCCGCGCCCAGCTCGACGCCGCCCAGGGGCGACTGGCCGCGGCCCGGGCCGGGCTGGCCGAGCTGGCCCGGACCGACCCCCACGACCCGCGGGTCCGCCAGCTCCGCCGCCAGGTCGCGGACGGGAGCGCGCAGCTCGCTGCCAAGGAGAGGGACTACGCGGCCGGGAAGGCTGCCTACGACGCGGGCCTGACCCAGTACCGGCAGGGGATCGCCAGGTCGCAGATGCTGGACGGGATGCGCGTCGTCTCCACCGACGGCCGGTATGCCGTGGCTCAGGTCCAGTTCGACACCAACGTCCACTCGGTGCCGCAGAGCGTCCGCGACGACATCCCGTCGATCGGGGCCTCGCTCGCCTCGGCGGGGGTGCATCCCGACTACAGCGTCGAGATCACCCAGGACACCAAGCTCGTCGGCCCCGGCGAGGTGCTCGGGCTCGTCGTCGCGGTCATCGTCCTCATCATCATGCTCGGCACCCTCATCGCCGCCGGTCTGCCCCTGTCGGTGGCCCTGCTCGGTGTGGGAGTCGGCCTCGCCGGTGCGGTCGCCGCGACGGTGGCCTACGACATGAACACGATGACCCCCAGCCTGGCCCTCATGCTCGGCCTGGCCGTCGGCATCGACTACGCGCTGTTCATCGTCAACCGGCACCGCGCCCAGCTGCTGCGTGGCATGGGGCTGCACGAGTCGATCGGCCGGGCCGTCGGCACCGCGGGCAACGCGGTGATCTTCGCCGGCACGACGGTCGTCATCGCGCTCACCGCCCTCGTGGTGAGCGGCATCCCGATCCTCGCCCAGATGGGGCTCGTCGCCGCTGCGACCGTCGCCGTCACCGTTCTCGTCGCCATCACCCTCAGCCCGGCGATCCTCGCCCTGATGCGCAGCCGGGTGGTCTCGCGACGAGCCTGGCGCAGGGCTGGGTTCGCCACCGCGGGCGACGGGGGCTCTCGTCACGCCGAGGCCCGTGACGAGGAGCACGGGGCCTGGTATGCCGCCCTGGTCACCGCCCGGCCCTGGCTGACGATCCTCGGGGTCATCGTCGTCGTCGGCATCATCGCCCTGCCCGCACGCGACCTGCGGCTCGGGCTGCCCGACGGGAGCCAGGAGCCGGTGGGCTCCACGGCATACACGGCGTACACGGAGGTGGCCGACCACTTCGGCCCCGGCATGAACGGCCCCGTCATCGCCGTCGCGACGTTGCCGCAGGGCACGACCGCCGACCAGGCCGCCGCGAAGCAGGTCGAGATCGGCACGTCCTTGTCACGCCAGCTCGGCGTCCGGAGTGTCGTGCCGTTCGGGGAGAGTGCCGACCACACGACGCTGGCGTTCCAGCTCATCCTCACCACCGGACCGGCCGACGCGGCGACCGGCGACACCGTCCGGATGATCAAGGACAGTGCTCCGGCCATCGGGATGGACAGCGGCTCGACCGTCTCCGTCACGGGCCAGACGGTGGCCAACATCGAGATCTCCCAACGCCTGGGCAGCGCCCTGCCCAGCTACCTCGCGGTCGTCGTCGGGCTCTCCCTGCTCATCCTCATGGTCGTGTTCCGGTCGGTCGTCGTGCCGCTCATCGCGACCGGCGGGTTCCTGCTGTCCGTCGCGGCGAGCTTCGGCGCGACGGTGGCCGTCTACCAATGGGGCTGGCTCGGTTCCCTCCTCCAGGTGCACACGCCCGGGCCGATCCTCTCGTTCATGCCGATCATCCTCATCGGCGTGCTCTTCGGCCTGGCCATGGACTACCAGATGTTCCTCGTCTCGGGCATGCACGAGGCCTACGCCCACGGGGAGGACCCGCGCACGGCGGTGCGCTCGGGGTTCGTCCACGGCGCCAAGGTCGTCACCGCCGCGGCCCTCATCATGACCTCGGTCTTCGGCGGCTTCGTGTTCGCCCACCTGACGATGATCCGGCCGATCGGGCTGGGCCTGGCCGTCGGCGTGCTCGTCGACGCGGTGCTCGTCCGGATGACGCTGACCCCGGCGCTCATGCGCCTGCTCGGCCACCGGGCCTGGTGGATGCCGGAGCGCCTGCGCCGCCTGACCCCCGACCTCGACGTCGAGGGCACCGGGCTGACCGCCCACCTCGCCGCTGCCCAGCGGCCGACGCCGGGACGCCGCGACGATCCCGGCGACCACCCCCACGAGCTGACCGGGAGGGACCATGGCGCACCTGAGGAACAGCTGGTCCGGCCAGCGGCTCCCGCACCCGCCGGGTCGGCGCTGGATCGTCGGTGACATACCGCGGGGCCAGGACCCGCGCACACCGGTCCAGAACCTGCTGACCCGCGCGGCCGGCCTCGGGCCGATCTTCGAGCTGAGGGTGTTCCGGCAGCGGTTCGTCCTCGTCCAGGGTGCCGAGCTTGCGGCCGAGCTGTGCGACGACACCCGCTTCCACAAGTCCCTCGCGCCCGGCGTGGAGGCGCTGCGGATGTTCGCCGGGGACGGGCTGTTCACGGCATACGACGACGAGCCGAACTGGCGCCTGGCGCACGACCTGCTCCAGCCGGCCTTCACCAGGACGGCGATGCGGGGATACCACGCGACGATGAACGCCGTGGCGGACGAGCTCATCGCCCACTGGGACACCGCAACCGGCCCGGTCGACGTCCCGGCCGACCTTACCAGGCTCACCCTCGAGACGATCGGGCGGACCTCCTTCGGCCACACCTTCGAGTCGTTCAGCCGGCCGGGCCACGACCCCTTCGTCCCGGCCATGGTGGCCGCCCTCCAGCACGGGCAGCGGCGCGCCGGGCTCGGGTCCATGCCGGGAGGGCGGCTGCTCGTCCGCTGGGCGGACCGTCGTGCGCTGGCGGGTCAGCGGAGCGTCGACGACATCGTCGACGCGATCATCGCGGACCGGGTGGCCGGCGGCGACACCTCGCGCTGCGATGTCCTCGGCCTCATGCTGCACGCCGCACACGAGGAGACCGGCCAGCGGCTCGACGCCCTCAACATCCGGCGCCAGATCTTCACCTTCCTCGTCGCCGGTCATGAGACGACGTCCGGGGCGCTGTCCTTCGCGCTGCACTTCCTCGCACGCCATCCCGAGGTCCGGGCGAGCGCCCAGGCCGAGACCGATGCCATCCTTGGACCGGACCTCGACGCCGTCCCGGCCTACGAGCAGGTGGCCCACTTCCGCTACCTGCGCCGGGTCCTCGACGAGACGCTCCGGCTGTGGCCGACGGCCCCCGGGTTCGCCCGGGCGCCGCTGCGGGCGACGACGCTCGGCGGCTACCGGATGGGCACCGACGACTGGGCCCTCATCGTCCTGCCCCTCCTCCACCGGGACCCGAGCGTCTGGGGCCCCGACGCCGAGGTGTTCGACCCTGACCGGTTCCTGCCGGAGCGGGTCCGGGTGCGGCCGGCGCACTCCTACCAGCCGTTCGGGACCGGCGAGCGTGCCTGCATCGGGCGGCAGTTCGCCCTCCACGAGGCCATCCTCGTGCTGGCCAGGCTGCTGCACCGCTTCGACCTCACCGCCGAGCCCGGCTACCGCCTCACGGTCAGCGAGCGGCTCACCCTCATGCCGGTGGGGTTCCACCTGACCCCGCACAGGCGCGCCGGCGACCGAACCCGGGGGCCGGACCCTGAGCAGGCGCGGCAAGGATCGGGGACGGCTCAGGGAGGCACCGGATGGCAGCCCGGCCGGCCCTCGGCGCACAGTGGAGGTGACCCCGGGAAACCCCTGGGACACCACCACGAAGGACGTGCATCACCATGAACGACATCCACCGGAGCTTCGCCCAGCAGGGCCTGATCCGCCCGCAGCAGGACCGCGTCTTCGGCGGCGTCTGTGCGGGGCTCGGCCGGCGTTTCGGCATCGCGCCCTGGCCGGCCCGGCTGCTCTTCATCCTCCTGCTGCTGGTCATCCCCGGCAGCCAGCTGCTCGCCTACCCCATCCTGTGGATCCTCATGCCCTCGGAGCAGACCGTTGCGGCGCCACAGCCCTACCAGAGCCCGCTCTGACCCCGCCCGGGGGCGGTGAGCCCCGGCCCGCCGCACCCCGGTCACGGGTCCTGGCCCGGACCACGCCCCGGCGCGGGAGGGCCGGGAGCGGGGCCCCCGGGACGGCCGGAGGCACGCCCGGCGCCGCGTCGGACGTCCAGGGCCGTATGGGGTCGTACACAGGCGGTGCACAGGCCCGCGGCCCATGGTGGGGGAGTCCGCACGGAAGGAACCTCCTGTCATGAACACCCGCGCCTACGCGCTGGCACGCCGCTGGACCGCCTCGGCCCTCGCGGCGGGAGCGCTCGGAGCGGCTGCGCTCGGAGTGCATCTCGCCCAGGCACACGATGCCTCGACCCAGGCGAGCGGGGCCACCCAGCAGGCCCAGCAGTCCCAGCAACAGGCACCCTCCCAGACCAGGCACCGCCGCGACGACGGCGAGGGGTCCGAGGGTGGAGGTGACGACGGGGGCTCGACCAGCCAGGGCCTCCAGCAGTCCGGCCAGTCTGGTGGCCAGTCCTTCCAGCAGGTAGTCCCGCCGGGAGCCGGTGGGGTGGGTGGTGCGCAGGCCCGCACGTCGGGCTCGTAGCCACTCGTGACGTGGCCCGGCCCGGTGGTCCCACGCCCCGGGTCGGGCCACGCCCATCTGCGCGGACCGCGCGGGGACGCCGACGGCTCGGGTGTGCGCCAGGGGGGCGGCCCGAGCGGACCGCCCCCCTGGTCGTCAGCGGCCAGGTCAGACCTTGGGCGACAGCGAGGTGATCACCGAGATGTACTGGCTGCGCTCGAACGCGGACGGGTCCTCGACCGCCCCGGCACTCACGCTGCCGCGGAGCTGGTCGACCCCGGTGTACTCGCGCTCCGCCATCCAGGAGTCGACGCCGTCGAGCATCTGGCGGATGACACCCGCTCCGCCGCGCACCACCGCCGAGGTCGTGCAGGCGACGTCAGCGCCGACCAGCAGCGCCTTGAGCACGTCGGCCGAGGAGTGGACGCCCGAGGTGGCGGCGAGGCTGGCCGTCGGCAGCTGGTTGCGCAGGATGGCGAGCCAGCGCAGCGGCATCCGCAGCTCGGCCGGCGACGACAGGGCGACCTTCGGCCTGACCTCGAGAGTGTCGAGGTCGAGATCGGGCGCATAGAACCGGTTGAACAGCACCAGACCGTCGGCGCCGTTGTCGACGACCTGCATCGCGAACTGCGAGAGGGAGGAGTAGAACGGCGACAGCTTCACGGCCAGCGGGACGCTGACCGACTCGCGGACCTCGCGGATGACGTCGAGGTAGCGGTTCTCCACGTCCAGCGCCGTCTGGGCCGGGTCGGCGGCCACGGCATACAGGTTGAGCTCGATGGCGTCCGCGCCGGCCTCGACCATCATCGAGGTGTAGCGTGACCACGAGCCGGTGTGCACGGCGTTGACCGAGGCGATGACCGGGACGTCCAGCCGCTCCTTGGCCTCCTCGAGCAGGCGCAGGTGGCGCTCGGGCCCGAGGTCCGGCATGTCGACCTCGGGCATCATCGTGTCGAACTCGGCGACCATGCCGGCACCCTGCTCGCGCGCCGCGAAGAACGCCATCTCCTCGGCGATGACCTCCTCCTCGAACAGGGACGGCAGGACGACCGCTGCGGCGCCGGCGTCCTCGAGGAGCATCAGCTCGTCGATGCGGCCGGTCAGCGGGCCGGCCGACGCGATGACCGGGCCGCTGAGCTCCAGACCCAGATAGCGGGTCGCCAGGACGGGGCGCGAGGTGGTGCGCTCACTCATTGCTGTTCCCTTCGGCTGCGCCGGCGCCGGCCGGCTCGGTCGAGGCCCCGTCGGCCCCTGGCTCGGTCGAGGCCCCGTCGGGCCCCGGCTCGGTGTGCTCGGCCGGCACGGCACGCTCGATGCCGGCCGACTGCGAGTAGAAGTGCCACCGCTCGTCGGCGTCCGCCTGGGCCATGGCCATGAGGTGCTTGGCCCGCTCCGGGTCGGACCGGGTCAGCATCGAGAACCGGGTCTCCTCCATCATGAAGTCCTTGACCGGGGTGGTCGGCGCCTTGGAGTCCAGGTGCAGCGGCTGGCTGCCCCCGTCCTCGGTGGGGCGGAACCGGTAGAGCGGCCAGTACCCGCTCGACACGGCCTCCTTCTGGTGGCTCATCGACGTCGACATCTCGATCCCGTGGGCGATGCACGTGCTGTAGGCGATGAGGATGGACGGACCGTCCCACGCCTGCGCCTCGAGCATCGCCCGGACGGTCTGCTGCTCGTTGGCGCCGATGGCGATCTGGCCGACGTAGACGTTGCCGTAGGCCTGGGCGAGCAGGCCGAGGTCCTTCTTCGGGCCGTCCTTACCGGACGCCGCGAACTTGGCCGCCGCCGCGCGGGGAGTGGCCTTGGAGGCCTGGCCGCCGGTGTTGGAGTAGACCTCGGTGTCGAGGACGATGATGTTGACGTTCCGTCCCGAGGCGAGGACGTGGTCCAGGCCGCCGTAGCCGATGTCGTAGGCCCAGCCGTCGCCACCGACGATCCAGAAGCTCTTGTCGACCAGCTCGTCGGCGAGGCTGGCGAGGGAGGTCACCTCCGGGCTCGGTGTGAGGTTGTTCAGGGCCACCCGCAGCCGGACCACCCGCTCGCGCTGAGCAGCGATCCCGTCCTCGCTGGCCTGGTCGGCGGTCAGGATGCCGTCGGCCAGCTCCGCGCCGATCTGGTCGCGCAGGGCCGCGACGTACCGTCGGGCGTCGGCGTTCTGGCGCTCCCAGGCGAGCCGCATGCCGAGACCGAACTCGGCGTTGTCCTCGAACAGGGAGTTGGACCACGCCGGGCCGCGGCCCGCCTCGTTCGTGGTCCACGGGGTGCTCGGCAGGTTGCCCCCGTAGATCGAGGAGCAGCCGGTCGCGTTGGCGACGACCATGCGGTCGCCGAACAGCTGGGTGAGCGTCTTGAGGTACGGGGTCTCACCGCACCCGGAGCAGGCGCCGGAGAACTCGAACAGCGGCTGGAGCTGGGCCACCCCCTTGACCTGGTCGTGACGGACGTCGGCGCGGCCGATCTCGGGGATCCCGAGGAAGAAGTCGAAGTTGGCCTTCTCCTCCTCGAGGTGCTTCTGGATCGGCTCCATGTTGATGGACTTGTGCTTGACCTCGGTCTTGCTCTTGGCGGGGCACACGTCGACGCACACGCCGCAGCCGGTGCAGTCCTGCGGCGCCACCTGGACGGTGAGCTTGTGGTCCTTGAGGTTGCGGTCGTTGTACTTCTTGGACTGGAAGCCCTCGGGGGCACCCTCGAGGTCGGACTCCGGGAAGATCTTGATCCGGATCGCCGAGTGCGGGCAGGTGATGGCGCACTTCCCGCAGTCGATGCAGATGCTCGGGTCCCAGATCGGGATCTCCGGGGCGATGGTGCGCTTCTCCCAGCGGGTCGTCCCGGTGGGGAACGTCCCGTCGACCGGCAGCGCGCTGACCGGGAGCAGGTCGCCCTCGCCGCGCATCATGACGGCGGTGACCTGCTGGACGAAGTCCGGGGCCTGGGCCGGCAGCGGCGGCATGCGGTGCGACAGCGAGGTCGCGTGCTCGGGGACCTGCAGCTCGTGCAGCGCGGCGACGGCTGCGTCGATGGCCGCGAAGTTGCGCTCCACGACCACCCGGCCACGCTTGCCGTAGGTCGACTCGACCGACTTCTTGATCTTGCCCACCGCCTCGTCCTGCGGCACGACGCCGGACAGGTAGAAGAAGCAGGGCTGCATGACGGTGTTGATCCGGGCGCCGAGCCCCGCGTCGCGGGCCACCTTGGAGCCGTCGATGACCCACGTCGAGAGCTTCTTGTCGATGATCTGCTGCTGGACCTCGACCGGCAGGTGGTCCCACACCTCGTCGGCGGGGTAGGGCGCGTTGAGGAGGAAGGTCGCGCCGTCGTTGGCGAGGTCGAGCACCTTCATCTGGTCCAGGATCCCGAACTGGTGGACCGCCACGAAGTCGGCCCGGTCGATGAGGTATGTCGACTTGATGGGCTCGGCGCCGAAGCGCAGGTGCGAGACCGTGATGGCCCCGGACTTCTTCGAGTCGTAGACGAAGTAGCCCTGGGCGTAGCGGCCCTCGTCGCCGATGATCTTGACCGAGGACTTCGTGGCGCCGACGGTGCCGTCGGAACCGAGGCCGAAGAACAGCGAGGACAGGTTCGTGGTGGGAAGCCGGAACTCGGGGTCGACGTCGAGGGAGAGGTGCGTGACGTCGTCGTTGATGCCGACGGTGAAGCGCTTCTTGGGCGTCGGCTCCGCGAGCTCGTCGAGCACGGCCTTGCACATCGCCGGCGTGAACTCCTTGCTGGCCAGGCCGTAGCGGCCGCCGATGACCCGCGGGATGCCGCCCGCGAAGCGCTCGGCACCCTGCTCGACCAGTGAGGTGAGGACATCGAGGTGCAGCGGCTCGGCGGGCGCGCCCGGCTCCTTGACCCGGTCCAGGACGGCGATGCTTCGCACGGTCGTGGGCAGGGCGGCCACGAAGGCCTCGCACGGGAACGGCCGGTACAGGCGGACGACGAGCACGCCGACCTTCTCGCCCTCGCCGACCAGCTCGTCGACGGTCTCCTGCATGGCGCCCGCGCCGGAGCCCATGATCACCGCGACCCGCTCGGCGTCGGGTGCGCCGTGGTACTCCACGAGGTCGTAGTGGCGGCCGGTGAGCTGCTCGAGCTCGGCGAAGACCTCGGAGACGATGCCGGGGACCGCCTCGTAGAACGGGTTGGCCGCCTCGCGCGCCTGGAAGAAGACGTCCGGGTTCTGGGCCGTGCCGCGGATGACCGGGGCGTCGGGGGTCAGCCCGCGCATGCGGTGGGCGAGGACGTCGTCCTCGCGGACCATCGCGCGCATCTGCTCACGGGAGACCAGGTGGATCTTGTTGACCTCGGCGCTGGTGCGGAAGCCGTCGAAGAAGTGCAGGAACGGGATGCGCGAGCGCAGCGTGGCGGCGTGCGAGACCAGCGAGAAGTCCTGGGCCTCCTGGACGTCGGACGCGCACAGCATGGCGAAACCGGTCATCCGCGCGCTCATGACGTCGGAGTGGTCACCGAAGATGCTCAGCGCATGGGTGGCGAGGGTGCGGGCCGCCACGTGGATGACGCCCGGCGTCAGCTCACCGGCCATCTTGTACATGTTGGGGAGCATGAGCAGCAGCCCCTGGGAGGCGGTGAACGTCACCCCC
The DNA here is from genome assembly GCA_963763315.1 of uncultured Actinomycetota bacterium. Lineage (GTDB taxonomy): Bacteria > Actinomycetota > Actinomycetes > Actinomycetales > Dermatophilaceae > CAVSJJ01. The sequence goes on along the minus strand of CAVXOC010000002.1, from coordinate 446,922 downwards.
ATCGCGCCCTTGGTGACCGCGCCGTGCATGGCGCCGGCGGCACCTGCCTCGGACTGCATCTCCATCACCTCGGGGACGGCGCCCCACAGGTTGGTACGGCCCTGCGCGCTCCACGTGTCGGCGAACTCGCCCATCGAGGAGGCAGGCGTGATCGGGTAGATCGCGATCACCTCGGACAGGGCGTGAGCCACACGGGCTGCGGCCTCGTTGCCGTCAAGAACGGCCCATTCGGACTCCATCGAGAGATCCTCTCCGCTGTGGGGCAGGTCCGCGTCGGGCCTGTCGCGACGCCTGGTCAGGCGTCCGCTGCCGGGCCCGTCGGACCCTGGTGGCAACGGATGTGAAAACGCTACCCCGGCGGGCAGGCGACACAACCAGCCAGGCAAGCCTTAGCCACGGCGGCAGAGTATGCCGCCCAGGCGCGCTGGGGGCCCGGCCGTGGCCAGGGTCACATAGTTGACGTCACAACCATCACCCAGCCGTGAGGCGTCCCCACCGGCCCCGCCGGCCCCGGCGGCCCCGCCGGCCTACCGGACCGGCCCGACCGGTGCCGGGCCGGGCGGGCGCGCGAGGCCGCTGCCGTCCGGCAGGAGCGTCACATGGAACTCCCAGAAACGGCACATAGCGCCCATCAGCGCCGCACAGGGTCCGCACAGGGCGACCCACGACTGTGGAAAGCGACACAGACAGCACATCCTCGGAAGGCATCACCATGTGCAGCACCCGCCACCCCCTCGGGCGCGCCAAGACGTGGGCCGTGAGCACGCTCCTGGCGGCCTCGGTCGGCACGGCGGCCCTGGGCTACCACCTCGCCGACGCCTCGACGCAGACCGTGGCGGCGAGCGCGGCCGCCTCCTCGGGCACCAGCTCGTCATCGACCGGGTCCAGCAGCTCGTCATCGACCGGGTCCACCGGCTCGTCGTCCTTCGGTCCCACCACGGCCCCCGGCTCGAGCTCGGGCGCCGCCCAGGCCGGCACGAGCGGGTCGTGAACCCGGTGCCCGCGGCCTGGGCCGCGACGGCCGGCGCCGCCGGCGCAGGCGTCGGGACCAGCACCTTCACGGCCCTCGGCACGACGAACCGGGTGCTGACCACCGAGCCGACCGTGATCGCCGCGGCGGTGCTCATCGCCCAGGACCACCTCGCCGAGCTCGACGCCGCGGCCTCCCGGTTCCGGGAGGACTCGGAGGTGAGCCGCCTGGCGCGGCGGGCCGCCGACGGACCGGCCCGGGCGTTCGCCTCACCCGTCCTGGCGGCATACCTGCGGGCGGCCCTGCGCGCCGCCGCACTGACCGACGGCCTCGTCGACCCCACGGTGGGCTCCGCCGTCGTCGCCACCGGGTATGACGCCGACCTGGACCTGGTCCGGGCGCGCGGTCCGGTGCTCGGGTCGCGCGCGCCGGGACCGAGCACGCCGGTGAGCGTGCCGGGCTGGCGGTCGATCGTCCTGGACCAGGCGACCGACAGGGTCACCGTGCCGCAGGGCTGCCTGCTCGACCTCGGCTCCAGCGCCAAGGGCCACGCCGCGGACACCATCGCCCGGATGCTCGCCGAGCGCCTGCCCGGCGGGTTCCTCGTCAGCCTCGGCGGTGACATCGCCGTCAGCGGTACCGTCCCCCCGGGCGGCTGGCGGGTCGGGGTCGAGGACGCCGACGGCCGCACCGTCCAGGTCGTCACGACGACCGGTCAGGGCATCGCGACGTCGTCCACCCGCCTGCGGACGTGGACGGCCGACGGCGTCACCCGCCACCACATCGTCGACCCCCGCACCGGACGCACCGCCGAGGCCGCCTGGGCGCAGGTCAGCTGCGCCGGCGCCAGCGCCCTCGAGGCGAACGCCGCCTCCACGGCCGCCATCGTCCTCGGCCCGGCGGCTCCCGACTGGCTGGCGGCCCACGCCGTCCCCGCCCGGCTCGACGCGCTGGACGGCACCGTCATCGTCACCTCAGGGTGGCCGACCCCGCGGAAGGTCACCGCGTCATGAACCTGCTCCTGTGGTACCTCTCGAGAGCGACCGGCATCGTCAGCATCGTGCTCCTCACCAGCGTCGTCGTCCTCGGCATGGTGATCTCCGGCCGGCGGCAGCCCGGCAGCGACAGCTCCACCGTCGTCATGGCGCTGCACCGCTGGCTGTCGCTGGGGATGGTGGCCTTCCTCGTCACGCACATCGCGACGGCGATCGCCGAGACCTACGTCTCGATCGACCTCATCTCGTGGGTCGTGCCGTTCACCTCGCCCTTCCGCACCTTCTGGGTCGGCCTCGGCACCCTCGCGTTCGACGTCCTGGTCGCCGTGACGGCCACCTCCCTGCTCCGGCACCGTCTCTCCGCGCGGGCCTGGCGTACCGTGCACTGGCTGAGCTACGCGCTGTGGCCGATGGCCGTCCTGCACGGGTTCGTCCTCGGCACGGCGAACGAGCCGCTGCTGCGAGCCATCACCGGGCTGTGCGGCGTCGTCGGCGCCTCCGTGATCGGCTGGCGGGTCACCACCACCCATCACGACCGCGAACGCCGCAACGACATCGCCGCCCAGGAGTGGACATGAGCCTCATCGACGACCTGGACGCCGCCGGCCTGACCGGCCGTGGAGGAGCCGCCTTCAGCACCGGCGTCAAGGTGCGCGCCGCCGTCGACAACGCCGCCGACCTCATCGTCAACGCCTGCGACGGCGAGATCGGGGCTGCCAAGGACGGCTGGGTGGTCGCCCAGCACCTCGAGGAGCTGGTCCGGGGCGCCCGCCTGGTGACGCCGGGCAAGCGGCGCCGGGTCCGGTATGCCGCGCACCGCGACAGCGACACGGCGCACCGCCTGCGGGCAGCGGGGCTCGACGTCCTCGAGGCGCCCGACCGGTACGTCTCCTCCGAGGAGACCTCACTCATCTCGCTGGCCCACGGTGGGCTGGCCCGCCCGATGACCAAGCGCGCCCCGTTCGTCATCGGCGGTCGCGACTCGGCGGGCAGGCGGATCCGCCCGACCGTGGTCCTCAACGCCGAGACGGTGTGGCGCATCGCTCAGATCGCCGACCGGGGCGCGGCCTGGTTCCGGTCCTTCGGCCTGCCCGACGAGCCGGGGCCCCGGCTGGTCAGCGTCACCGGCTACGTCGAGCTGCCGCAGGTCGTCCAGACCGAGGCCGGCGTGGCCCTGCAGAGCCTGCTCGACGCCGCCGGCGAGTTCACCCCGCAGGCCGAGACCGTGCTCGTCTCCGGGCTCGGCGGGTTCTTCCTCACGATGGCGGAGGCCCGGCGCGCCGAGTGGTCCGGTCGCGGCCTTGCACCGTTCGGCGGGTCCGTCGGCCCCGGTGTCGTGGACGTCCTCGACCCCCGCCTGTGCCCGCTCGGCACCGTCGACCGCTTCCTGTCGTATGCGGCCGGCGAGTCCGCCGGCCAGTGCGGCCCCTGCATGTTCGGAGTGCCGGCCGTGGCCGCGAGCTGGCGTGAGCTCGTCGCGTACCCGAGCCAGGGCAGCCACGACCGGTTGCAGGCTCGCGCCGGCCTGCTCCCGGACCGCGGCGCCTGCCGGTTCCCCGACGGCGTCGGTCGGTTCACCCGCTCCGCCCTGCGGGTGTTCGGCTCGCACATCGCCGAGCACGCGCGGGGTCGGTGCCCCACCGAAAGGACCCACGCCCATGCCTGACGCCCGGACCCGCACCCGCGCTCCGCAGCTGCGCGTCGACCGGGTGGCCTGCACCGCCCACGGCGTGTGCGCCAGCCTGCTGCCGCGCCAGGTCCGCCTCGACGAGTGGGGCTACCCCATCGTCACCGACCCCTCGGTGGACCCGGGCGAGGGTGCCACCGCCGTCACCATGTGTCCGGCCCGCGCGCTGTACCTCGCCTGAGCGGCCGGCCAGGTGGCCGGGACGGGCCGGCGCGGCATACCCGATGTATCCCTGAGCCCGTCCCGCTCGTCCATGCGGTGAGGGGCTCGCACCCGGCGGGCCCCCGCAGCGAAGGACATCCCTGACATGGTCAAGAACGTCGGCAGCACGGACAAGATCGCCCGCTACATCATCGCCGTGGTGGCGGTCATCGCGGCGCTCCTGGTGGGGGGCGCGCTCGTCAAGATCCTCCTGGTCCTCGTCGCCGCGATCATGGTCGCCACCGCCGTCTCCGGGACCTGCCCGATCTGGCTGGCGACCAAGATCAACACGAACAGGACCGCCAGGAGCTGACCGCATGACGGCGCGCCGCTCCCGGGGTCCCCGGACCCTCTAGCCTCGGCCCATGGCGTTGTCGGCTGACCAGCTCGTCACGGAGCTACCCGGGCTGCTGCACTACGCCACGGCGCTGACCCGCGACGCCCACCAGGCCGAGGACCTGGTCCAGGACGTCGTGGTGCGGGCCCTGGAGCGAGCCGACACCTTCCGCGGGGAGTCCTCCCCCGCCACCTGGCTCCACGCGATCATGCACCACCGCTTCGTCGACCTCACCCGAGCCCGCACGCCGGAGCCGACCGCCGACGACGCGCTCCTGGCGCAGGTGGAGGCGGCGTGGCGCGACGACGACTACACCGTCGACGCCGTGGCGGTGGTCCAGCGGGCCCAGGAGCGCGACGACCTCTTCGACGCTCTCGCGCACCTGCCCGCGATCCTGCGTTCGGCGGTCGTGCTCCACGACATGGACGGGTTGACGTCCCTGGAGGTCGCCGGCATCCAGGGGGTGGGCCTGCCCGCCGCCAAGCAGCGGCTGCGCCGCGGCCGGACGCTGCTGGTCAGCCTGCTCGCCGACGACGAGCAGCGCCGCCGGGCCGCGTCGGGTGTCCCGCTGCGCTGCTGGCAGGCCCGGTCCAAGGTGGACGACTACCTCGACGGCGAGCTCTCCCCCGCGCAGCGGTCGGCCCTCGAGCGGCATCTCGAGGGCTGTCCGACGTGCCCGGGGCTGTACGCCGGCATCGTCGGCGTCACCGAGGCGCTCGGCCGGCTGCGCGACCCCGACTCCGTGGTGCCACCCGCCCTGGCCGCGCGGATCCGCGAGGCGCTCCACGGAGCCGCTCAGCGGGGTTCGGGTACCGCGCCCGCCCATGCCGGGCCCGGACATCGTCCCGGGCCGGGTCGGTCCTGAAGTGTGACGCACGGATCGCTGTGACCCCGTCCGCGTGCCGGACACCCGTCGATACTGTCGAGGCGTATCCGATGGAGGACAACCGTGCCGCACGATGCGCGGGTCCTGGGCCTTGCCGGGCTCCAGACCCTGATCGACGTTCTTGGCCGTCGTGGGTACGCCGTGCTCGGACCCACCGTCCGTGACGGCGCGATCGTCACCGGCCCCGTCCGCCTGGTCTCCGACCTGCCGATCGGGTGGACCGACGAGCAGGAGCGGGCGACCTACCGGTTGCACCGGCGCGACGACGAGGCCGTCTTCGCCTTCGCCGCGAGCGCTCAGTCGGCCAAGCCGCTGCTCTTCCCGGCGGACGAGCTGCTCTGGCGGAGCCGGCACCGCGACGGCGAGGCACCCGAGATCGACGCCGCCGCAGCCGGAACCGAGGACGCGCCGGTGGCCCTGCTCGGCGTGCGCTCCTGCGACCTGGCCGCCGTCCGGATCCACGACCGGGTCCTCCTGCAGCGCCAGGCGGCCGACATCCACTACGCCACCCGGCGGCGCGAGGCGTTCGTCGTCGCGGTCGCCTGCACCGATCCCGCCGGCACCTGCTTCTGCGTCTCCACCGGCACCGGTCCGAGCCCCGGCGAGGGCTACGACCTGGCACTGACCGAGGTGTACGCCACGGGAGAGCATCGCTTCGTCGTCACGGCCGGGAGCCCGACGGGCGACGACGTCATCGCCGACGTCGTCGCCACGTCGAGCGCCCCGTTGGCGTCCGCCGAGGACCTGACCGGCGCGCGGGACGCCATCGAGTCGGCCACGTCGCGGATGGGCCGGCGGCTCGACACCGACGGGCTGCGTGAGCTGTTCGACGCCCAGGTGGAGTCGGCCCATTGGGACGACGTCGCCGCCCGCTGCCTGGCCTGCACCAACTGCACGCTCGTGTGCCCGACCTGCTTCTGCACCTCGGTCGTCGACGTCACCGACCTCAGCGGGGAGCTGGGCGAGCGGCACCGCGTCTGGGACTCGTGCTTCTCCCGCGAGTACTCCTACATCCACGGCGGCAGCGTCCGCGAGTCCGGCCGGTCCCGGTACCGGCAGTGGATCAGCCACAAGCTCGGCTACTGGCAGGACCAGTTCGGCTCGATCGGCTGCGTCGGCTGCGGCCGGTGCATCACCTGGTGCCCCGCCGGCATCGACATCACGGCCGAGGTCGCGGCGCTGCGTGACCACCCGGTGGGCGCCGCCGCGGCAGCGAGGAGAGGACCGTCATGAAGAAGACCGTCGCCGAGTACCTGCCGGAGCACCCCTTCTTCGCTCCCTTGCGGCCGGAGGTCATCGACCTGTTCGCCGGCTGCGCCACGAACGCCCACTTCGAGCCGGGGGAGCTGCTGTTCCACGAGGGCGACGCCGCCGACCGGTTCTACCTCGTCCGCAAGGGCCGGGTCTCGATCTCGACGCACCAGCCCGGCCTGGGTGGGGTCGTCATGGACACGGTGGATGCCGGTGGGGTGGTCGGCTGGTCCTGGCTCGTGCCGCCGTACCGGTGGATGTTCGACGCCCGCGCCGTTCAGCGCACGAGCGCGGTGGCGTTCGACGCCACCTGCCTGCGCAGCAAGTGCGACAGTGACCCGTCGGTCGGGTACGCGCTGCTGCAGCAGGTCAACAAGGTGATGTTCACCCGGCTCGAGGCGGCCCGGATGCGCCTGCTCGACCTGTACGGGGTGGGAGCCCGGTGACGACGATCCCCGAGACGGCGGGCGCGCTCGCCGCGGCCGTGGCCACCGGCGAGGACCAGATGGTGCCCCGCCCCTTCCGGGTCGTGCGCACCCGCCGGGACACCCGGGACACCTTCACCCTCGAGCTGGATGCCGTCGACGGCATCGCGCTGCGGTTCGCGGCCGGGCAGTTCACCATGCTGGGGGCGTTCGGCGTGGGCGAGGTGCCCATCTCGATCAGCGGGGACCCGACCGAGCCGGGCCTGCTCGAGCACACCATCCGCAACGTCGGCGGCGTCACGGCGGCCCTGGTGGCGGCCGAGCCCGGGACCGTCCTGGGCGTGCGGGGTCCCTTCGGCACCGGGTGGGGCATCGCCGACGGCATGGGCGGCGACGTCGTCATCGTCGCGGGCGGTATCGGCCTCGCGCCGCTGCGCCCGGCGCTCCTCGAGCTCGTCGCGCGCCGCGACCACTACTTGCGCGTCGTCCTGCTGTACGGGGCGCGCACACCCGACGACGTGCTGTTCAGCAACGAGCTGCGGCGCTGGGGCTCGCTCAACGACATCAACGTCCAGGTCACCGTCGACAACGCGCCGCACGACTACATCGGGCGGGTCGGGCTGGTCACTCAGCTCGTCACCCGAGCCGGCTTCGACCCCCAGCGCACCCTCGCCCTGGTCTGCGGCCCGGAGGTCATGATGCGGGCCGCGGCCACGGCCCTGCGGGACAGGGGCGTCGCCGCCAACCGACTACGCCTGTCTATGGAGCGCAACATGAAGTGCGGCGTCGGCCTGTGCGGACACTGCCAGCTCCGCGACCTGTTCATCTGCGTCGACGGGCCGGTGCTCGACTACGAGCGGCTGGCGCCCTACCTGACGCGATGGGAGCTGTGAGATGACCGTCGTCACCGACCTGCCGACGCTGGCCGTCTGGAAGTTCGCCTCCTGCGACGGCTGCCAGCTCACCCTGCTCAACTGCGAGGACGAGCTCCTCGACATCCTCGGGGCGGTCCGGATCGCGTACTTCCCCGAAGCCACCCGAGCCGTGGTCGCCGGGCCCTACGACGTCTCGCTCGTCGAGGGCTCGATCACGACGCCGCACGACGCCGAGCGCATCCACGACATCCGCGAGCAGTCCGGCGTGCTCATCACGATCGGCGCCTGCGCCACGGCCGGCGGCATCCAGGCCCTGCGCAACTTCGCCGACGTCGCGGCATACCGCTCCATCGTCTACGCCCACCCCGAGTACCTGCGGACCCTCGACCGGTCGACGCCGATCTCCGCCCACGTCAACGTCGACCTCCAGCTGCGCGGGTGCCCGATCGACAAGGGCCAGCTCGTCGAGGTCCTCGCGTCGGCCGTGCAGGGACGAAAGCCACGGATCCCCACCTACAGCGTGTGCGTGGAGTGCAAGCGCCGCGGCAACGTCTGCGTCGCCGTCGCCGGCGGCGCACCCTGTCTCGGGCCGGTCACCCAGGCCGGCTGCGGCGCTCTGTGCCCGTCGGTCACCCGGGGCTGCTACGGCTGCTTCGGGCCGCAGGACAGTGCGAACCTGCCGGCGATGACCGACCGGCTGCGTGAGCAGGGGATGAGCCGGCGGGACGCCGTGCGGATCTACCGGACGTTCAACTCCGGGGCCGAGGCGTTCCGCGCCGAGAGCGAGCGCGTCGCCGCCGCGGGCAAGGGGGCCGCACGATGACGACTCCGGCGCCCGAGCAGGGCCAGATCCTCAGCGTCGGCATGCTCGCCCGGGTCGAGGGCGAGGGCGGCATGCACATCGAGATCACCGACGGCCGCGTGGAGTCGGTGCAGCTCAACATCTTCGAACCGCCGCGCTTCTACGAGGCCTTCCTGCGCGGGCGCGCCTACACCGAGCCGCCGGACATCACCGCACGGATCTGCGGGATCTGCCCGGTCGCCTACCAGACCGCCTCCTGCGCGGCGATGGAGCAGATCTGCGGCGTCGAGCCACCCGCGCACATCGGTCTCATGCGGCGGCTGCTCTACTGCGGGGAGTGGATCGAGAGCCACGCCCTGCACATCTACCTCCTGCACACACCGGACTTCCTCGGCTACGACGGCGCCATCGACATGGCCGCGGACCACCGCGACGTCGTCGAGCGCGGGCTGCGCCTCAAGAAGGCCGGCAACGACCTGATGGCCCTCGTCGGCGGCCGGGCGATCCACCCGGTCAACGTCCGGCTCGGCGGGTTCTACCGGCTCCCCACGACGACGGAGCTCCTCGCGTTCCGGCCCGCGCTCGACGCGGCCCTCGAGGACGCCATGGCCACCATCGCTCTCGTGCGGACCTTCGACTTCCCGCCGATGGAGCAGGACTACGACTACCTGTCGCTGCACTCCCCTAACGGGTATGCCATCGAGTCCGGCAGCGTGGTCACCTCCTCGGGGCTGGCCTTCCCCGTCGAGGAGTTCCCGCAGCACATCACCGAGCACCATGTGCGGCACTCCAACGCGCTGCACGCGACCCTCGACGGCAAGCCGTACATGGTCGGTCCGCTCGCCCGCTACACCAACAGCTTCGACCTGCTCTCCCCCCAGACCCAGCGGGCCGCGCTGGCGGCCGGGCTCGGCTCCACCTGCCGTAACCCGTTCCGCTCCATCGTCGTGCGGGCCGTCGAGCTCGCCTACGCGGTGGAGGAGGCCCTGGCGATCATCGACCGATGGGTCGGTATGCCGTCCGCCGGCCTCGCGCCGTCGGTACCGGTCCCGGCTCGGGCCGGCGAGGGCTGCGGAGCCAGCGAGGCTCCACGCGGAACGATCTTCCACCGTTACGTCATCGACAAGGAGGGCACCATCCAGGACGCGCAGATCGTGCCGCCCACCTCGCAGAACCAGATGAGCATCGAGGCCGACCTGCGCACCGTCGCCCAGTCGTGGGTCCACCTCGACGACCGCGCCCTCACCCACCGGTGCGAGCAGGCGATCCGCAACTACGACCCGTGCATCTCCTGCGCGACCCACTTCCTCGACCTGCGGGTGCATCGCTCGTGAGCCCGGCTCCCACGGCCCTCGGCGTCGTCCTCGTCGTCGGCATCGGCAGCCGCGACCGGGGCGACGACGCCTGGGGGCCGCTGGTGGCGGAGGCGGTGCGGGCGCTCGGTCTCCCGGCGGTGCGGGTGATGGTCCACGAGGACCCCACCGACCTCGTCCAGGCCTGGGGCTCGGCCGACCTCGCCGTGGTCGTCGACGCGGTCGATGTCGGGGCCGAGCCGGGCCGGATCGTCGTCCGCGAGATGGGCTCGGACGCGGACGGCCTGCCCACCGGGTCCTTCGCCCGCACCCCGACGGGCGGGACGCACGCCTTCGGTCTCGCCGCCGCCGTCGAGCTGTCCCGGGCGCTCGGCCGCCTTCCGCGCCGGGTCGTCCTCGTCGGGACGCAGGTGGCGACCGTCGCCCACGGCATACCGATGACGCCGGAGGTGGCCGCATCGGTGGGCCCCGCGGTCGCGACCATCCGTCGTCTCGTCACCGCACCCACCGCAGGAGGCGAGCGCTGAATGTGTCTCGGCCAGATCTGCCAGGTGCGATCCCTGGCGTCCGGGGGCCGAGCCGTCGTCGACCACGACGGGCTCGACCTGACCGTCTCGCTGATGGCCCTGGAGGATCCCGTGCAGGTCGGGGACTGGGTGGTCGTCCACTCCGGCTTCGTCCTCGAGCGGCTGGGCCGGGAGGAGGCGCTGGCCGCGCTGGCCCTGCGGTCCGGGGCCGACCCCGACCTCGACCTCGACCTCGACCTCGACCTCGACCTCGACCTCGACGACCATGACCCCGACCACGCACCGACCACCCACCCGGAGGTATGACCCATGACCCACGGCCGCCGCACCGGCCTCCTGCTCGCCCTCTCCACCGCGATGGTGAGCGGCGTGGCCGTGTTCCTCAACTCTTACGGCGTCAAGGCCTTCGGCAACGCCACGGTGTACACGACGGCGAAGAATGTCGTCGCGGCGGCCGTCCTCCTGCTGGTGGCCTCGGCTGCGGCACGGCGCGACAGCCGCCCCGTGCGGCCCAGGGGCGCCCGGCAGTGGACCGTCCTTGCCGTGATCGGCGTCATCGGCGGCAGCGTCCCGTTCGTCCTGTTCTTCGAGGGGCTGGCGCGGGCCAGCTCGGTGCAGGCGGCGTTCGTGCACAAGACCCTCGTCCTGTGGGTCGCCCTCGGCGCGGTCGCGTTCCTCCGCGAGCGCATCAGCTGGGCGCACGTGGTAGCGGTCGCCCTCCTCGTCGTCGGCCAGGTCGGCCTCGCCGGTGGCGTGGCCGCGGCCTGGGACTCCGGGGTGTGGATGATCCTGGCCGCCACCCTCATGTGGTCCGTCGAGGTGCTCATCGCCAAGCGGCTGCTCGGCGACCTGTCCAGCTGGACCGTCGGCGTCGCCCGGATGACGTTCGGGTCGGTCGTCCTCGTCGGCTGGTGCCTCGTGCGAGGCATCGCCGCGGGCCTGGTCGGGCTCTCCGCTGCGCAGTGGGGATGGGTCCTGCTGACCGGTGCTCTCCTCGCGGCATACGTGGGCACCTGGTTCGCCGCCCTCGCCCGCGCCCAGGCCGTCGACGTGACGGCGGTCCTCGTCATCGGGGCGCTCATCACGGCCGGTCTCAGCGCCGTCGTCAACGGCACGACACTGGCACCGCAGGCCCCCTGGCTCGGCGTTCTCGTCCTCGGCTCGGCGCTGGCCGGCTGGCTCACCGTGCGCCCGCCGCACCGGGCTCTCGCCGCGGCGCCGACGCCATGACCAGCGGCCCGGTCCTCTTCGCGCGGTACGCCTACCCGCCGAACGTGCTCGGGTACTGCGGGCCGGACCGGGCCGGCGACCTGCTCCACCAGGTGGCACATCTCGCCGACGACCCCGACCTGAGACGGCTCGCCCAGGGGTTCGAAGGGGCCTGGCCCTACCTCGAGCTCATCGCCCACGCCAACGGGATCGCCGACCCGCTGGACGCCGGGGTGGTCGAGGCCTACTGGGTCGGGAACCGGCTCCTCGACGCCGTCGGCACGGGAGCGTTGCGGCACTCGATGGAGAGCCGGTTCCGGCCGCGGGTCAGCGCCCGCCAGTGGGGGGCCATGGGTGAGAGCGTGCCGTTCGACTCGGTCCCCAGCCACGCCTTCCATGTCTTCGCGATCTACCCCTGGGTCGGGCTGCTCCGGACCGGCTGGGTGGAGGAGCCCGTGCGCGTCCTCGACCGATGCCGCATCCGGTGGGGCAAGGTGATCTGGCTTGGCGAGGGCAGAGCCGTCGTGCGGTTCCGGCGCCTGGTCTGGGACGACCGCGAGCTCGTCCTCGGCCCCAACGAGGACGAGGAGGTCGTCCACGCCGTCGGCGGCCTCTCCCTGGCTCCGCACGTCGCCGTGGGCGACTGGGTCTCGCTGCACTGGGAGTGGATCTGCGACCGGCTCACCCCGACCCAGCTGCGGGCCCTGCGAGAGGGCACCCGCAGCCAGCTGGCGGCCGTCAACGCGGCCTCGCACTCCGCAGCCACCCTGCTCTGCTGAGCCGGCCGCCGCACGCGGTCAGCCGCCGCTCACCGCCGCATGCGCCTCCTGGGTCTGGGCGATGAGGCCGGTGAGGAGCTCGATGGCGCGGTCGGCCGCGCGGTGCGGGGTGCCGTGGTCGCGCTCGAGTGCGGCGACATGGCGCACCGGCGCCGGTCGGCTGATCGCCACGCGGGCGACGTCGGGACGCAGCGAGACGGTCGCCAGGCGCGGGAGGACGGTGATGCCCACCCCTGCCGCGACGAACGCGATGGCCGTGTAGTGGTCCTGGGCCTGGACGGTGAACCGGGGCGTGAAGCCGGCAGCGGCGCAGGCGGCCAGCACGATCCGGTGGCACGGTGCCTTGATGAGCTCGTTGCTGACCCAGGTCTCGCCCTGCAGGTCCCCGATGGCCACCGACTCCCGGTCGGCGAGCCGGTGGTCCGCCGGCACGACCACGACGAACGGGTCGTCGATGAGCTCGGTGCGCCGGTAGCCCGGCCGGACCGGCGCCTCCGGGTCGTCGATGACGAGGTCGATGTCGAGGGGCACCCCGCGCGGCGGCCCCTCGGTGAGGACGAGCTCGACGACGAGCCCGGGGTACTCGGCGGTCAGCGCCTTGACGAGCGAGGGCATCCATTCGGCGCCGGCGGAGGCGAAGTGACCGATGCTGAGCCGGCCGGAACGGCCCTCGCGCAGATCGGCCACGAGGGCGTCGAGCCGGCCGAGCTGGCTCATCAGCTCGTCGCTCTGCGCGGCGAGCTCGCGGGCGGCGGCGGTCGGCGCGATGCCGCGGCCCTCCCGCTCGAACAGCACCAGGCCGGTCTCCCTGGCGAGGGCGGAGAGATGCTGGCTGACGCCGGACGGCGTCATCCGCAGGTTGTCCGCCGCGGCCTGCACGGAGCCACTGGCCATGACGGACCGGAACACCCGGAGGCGGTGGGGGTCGAGCATCACACTATAGTACAGCAGGACTTAATCCTAAGTAAGCATTCTGTATTTGTGCTGAAGTATTCGATGGCGCATCATGGAGGCATGGCAACAACACACCCGCTCTCCATGCAGAAGGCTCGCGCGCTCGCTTCGTCGCTGCGCCTGCACCCCCACTACGGCCGCGGCTGGACGACGACCATCGACCGCGACCTCGCCCGCGAGTCCGACGAGCTCATGGCCATGTCGCAGTCCCAGCTGCGCCAGCGCTGACCTCCCGACCACAACCCCAGCCCCGCCGCCGGCTCAGCGAGCCGGCGGCGCCGTGTTGCCCGGACCGGAACCCCGTCCCGGCCGGTGCCCGAACAGCACCCGTAGGGTCCGAGCAACCGGTCGGCATGGCGACCACCCCCTCGGACACCACCGCCCCGCCCCCCGCAAGGTTCGAGCAACCGGTCGGCATGGCGACCACCCCCTCGGACACCACCGCCCCGCCCCCCGCAAGGTCCGAGCAACCGGTCGGCATGGCGACCACCCCCTCGGACACCACCGCCCCGCCCCCCGCAAGGTCCGAGCAACCGGTCGGCATGGCGACCACCCCCTCGGACACCACCGCCCCGGCCGACGCTCAGCTTCCGGTGCTGACCGCCCCGCCCGCGTTCTCCCAGGCGGTGATGCCACCGGCCAGGTCGTAGGCCTGCGCGAAGCCGAGCTGCTGCATCTGCTGCAGCGCGACGCCCGAGCGGTTGCCGGAGTGGCAGTAGACCGCATACGCCTTGCTCCGCGGCAGGGCGCTCACCTGCTGGAGGAACCCCGGCGACTCGATGTCGGCGTTCTCGGCGTTCTGGAGATGGCCGGCCGCGAACTCCGCCGGGGTACGCACGTCGAGGATGACGGTGTTGGGGCGTTTGAGCGCGGCCGCGAAGGAGGCCGGGTCGACGTGGGCGCCGGCGGCCGGGGCGCTCGCGGCAGCCGTACCGCCGGTGACGCTCACCGAGCCCGAGCCGGAGCAGCCGGCCAGGGGCAGGGCCGCCAGGACGGCGACGACGGCGAGGGATGCGAGGCGGCGGGGGGTCAGGCGGGGCAGCATGAGGGCTCCTTGGGATGGTCGTGCCTCGACTATACCCCCTAGGGTATATTTGCGTATGGCGGACATACCCCCTAGGGTATCCGTTCTGGAAGCCACCAGCCCACCAGGATCCGCTGACCCGTTCCCGGGAGGACCGATGATCTTCACCCAGTACTACCTCGACTGCCTGAGCCAGGCCTCGTACCTCGTCGGCGACGAGGGCTCCGGCCAGGCCGTCGTGGTCGACCCGCGGCGAGACATCGCCGAGTACCTCGACGACGCCGCGGCACACGGCCTGAGGATCGTCGGCGTCATCAACACCCACTTCCACGCCGACTTCGTGTCGGGCCACCTCGAGCTCGCCAAGGCGACCGGCGCGTGGATCGGCTACGGCGCCGCCGCCAGGGCGGACTTCGGCGTGCGCCACCTCGCCGACGGCGAGCGGGTCAGCCTCGGCGAGGTCACCCTCGAGATCATGGAGACGCCGGGCCACACTCCCGAGTCGATCTCCGTCCTCGTCTACGAGCACGCCGACGACGACGCCCCCTACGCCGCCCTGACCGGCGACGCGCTGTTCATCGGCGACGTCGGCCGCCCCGACCTGCTCGCCTCCATCGGGGTCACCGCCGAGGAGCTCGGCCGGATGCTCTACCACTCCATCCAGCACCGGCTGATGGCCCTTCCCGATGCCGTCCGGGTGTTCCCGGCCCACGGCGCGGGCTCGGCGTGCGGCAAGAGCCTCTCGACCGAGCGGCAGTCCACCATCGGCGAGCAGCGGAAGCTCAACTACGCCTGCCAGCCGATGAGCGAGGACGACTTCCTTGCCGTCGTGACCGAGGGTCAGCCGGCCGCCCCGGCCTACTTCGTCTTCAACGCGACGCTCAACCGCCAGGAGCGCGGCCTCCGTGACCCGGACGCGACCGTTCCGGCGCTGAGCGACGCCGAGGTCGCTTCGGCCCGTGCCGACGGTGCCGCGGTCCACGACGCCCGGGAGGTGCACGAGTTCGCCCTGGCGCATCTGCGCGGCTCGGTCAACGTCCCCGCCGACGGGCGGATGGCCGAGACCGTGGGGATGGTGTTCGACCCGCACCAGAAGGTCGTCGTCATCGCGCCGGAGGGCCGGGAGCAGGAGGTCGCCACCCGGTTCGCCCGGATCGGGTTCGACCACGTGCTCGGCTACCTCGCCGAGCCCGAGAGCTACTTCCTGGCCCACCAGGGCGACGTGCAGCGCGCCAGCCGGCTCACCGTCGCCGAGGTGGACCAGGTCCGCGAGCGGCCCGAGGTCCAGCTCGTCGACCTCCGCAATGCGGGCGAGGTCGCCGGTGGCATGGTGCCCGGCGCCCGGCACATCCCGCTCGCCGAGCTGGGCAGACGGAGCGCTGAGCTGGACCCGCACCGACCGGTCCTGCTGTACTGCGCCGGAGGCTGGCGCAGCTCGGTGGGGGCGAGCCTGCTCCGGTCCCGGGGCTTCGGGGACGTCTCCGACCTGCTCGGCGGCTACAGCGCCTGGGAGCGAGCGCACGCCCTGGCGTCCTGACCGGCGCGGCCATCCACGGGTGGCCAGCGCCGGCCGTGGCCGGGCGGGCGGGGTGGCCGCCTCAAACCAGCCGGCGGAGGTACTCCCGGTCCCCGAGCAGCTCCAGGCGACGCCAGAGCACGCTCCCCGGGACCGCCTGGCTCGCGTGCGCGGCGATCGCCGCGCGCTGGCGGGTCCGGTCCACCTGAAGTGTGATGTCGAGCTCGGATGCGGCATACCCGGCGAACGCGGTGCCGTACTCGGTGTTGAGCGCCTCGCTCACCTGTGTGGGCAGCGCCCAACCGAGAGCCGGTATGCCGCGGGCCCGGGCCACCGCGAGCGCCGCGAGGGAGGCGGTGGCATGGTCCGGATGGCCCGTGACACCCGCCTCCGGGTCGAAGACGACGATCCCGTCCGGTCCCCACCGATCGACGGCGGCGGCCACCTCCCCCTCCAGCACGTCAGCGTCCAGACCGGCCAGGCCGCCGTCGGGATGGGCCAGCAGCCTCGTCGACGCCAGACCCAGCGCCGCCGCGGCCGCGGACAGCTCCCGCGCCCGTTCACCGGCGAGGTCGTCCGCCGCCCCCAGGGTCGAGGCTTCACCGGCCGTCAGGCAGAGCACCGACACCGCACAGCCGTCGGCCGAGAGCCGGCCCAGGACTGCCCCCAGACCGAAGGACTCGTCGTCGGGATGGGCGACGACGACGAGTGCCGTGGCCCAGGCGGGCAGCTCGGTCGAGGTACCGGTCATGGGACCTCCTTTCGGGGCGGGCCCGGCCGCCCCGAGCCCACTCTGGACCTTATACCCCAGGGGGTATAAGGTTCCAGTGATTCATCTCGCGTCGGAACCGGCTGCCGAGCCCGGCACCGCCGGCATCGCGCGGGTACGCTCGAGACGAGCCCGGTCCGGCAGCCCGATGAGCTCGCACCGGCTTTTCGAAGGAGAAAGCATGGCTGACGTCGTTGTTCTCGGAGCCGGAGTCTCCGGACACACCGCGGCGCTCCACCTCAGCCGTCTGCTCGGCAAGCAGCACACGATCACGGTGGTCACGCCCAACTCGCAGTGGAACTGGATTCCGTCCAACATCTGGGTCGGCGTCGGGAAGATGTCGAAGAAGGACGTCGTCTTCCCGCTCGCACCGATCTACCGGAAGAAGCGCATCACCTACCGCCAGGCCAAGGCCGTCGCCATCCGGCCCCAGGGCGACGAGGCCAGCGACCGCGGCGCGGTGGACATCGTCTACACCGGCCAGGGCAAGGAGGGCACGTCGGAGCGCATCCGCTACGACTACCTCATCAACGCCACCGGTCCCCAGCTGAAGTTCGGCATGACGCAGGGCCTCGGCCCCGACCACGGCAACACCGTGTCCGTCTGCACCGCCGACCACGCCATCGAGGCCAGCGAGAAGCTCGAGGAGACGATCGCCACCTTGCGGGCCGGAACCCCGCAGACGCTCGTCGTCGGCATGGGCCACGGCACCTGCACCTGCGAGGGCGCGGCGTTCGAGTACGTCTTCAACGTCGACCACCTGCTCCGCGAGGCCGGCGTCCGCGACAAGGCGACGCTGATCTACCTGACCAACGAGGCTCACCTGGGCGACTTCGGGGTCGGCGGCATGACCTTCGCCGAGATGGGGTTCCAGACGACCAGCGAGCTGTGGACCAGCTCGCTCTACCGCGAGCGGGACGTCAAGGCGATCCTCGGCGCCCACGTCGAGCGGATCGAGCCCGGCCTCATCCACTACGAGACCCTCGACGGCGAGCACCACACCCTGCCCTTCGACTTCGGGATGCTCCTTCCCCCGTTCGGCGGGGTGGCCATGGCTGCCTACGACCGGGCGGGCAACGACATCACGAGCGAGCTATTCGCCCCGAGCGGCTTCATGAAGGTCGACGCCGACTACACACCGAAGCCGTACGAGCAGTGGAGCGCCGCGGACTGGCCCAAGACGTACCTCGCGCAGGGTTACGACAACATCTTCGCCGTCGGCATCGCGTTCGCGCCGCCGCACCAGATCTCGCAACCCCGCAAGAGCGCCAACGGTACGGTCATCACCCCCTCCCCCCGCGTACCGGCATGCCGTCGGGCGTCATGGGCAAGACCGCGGCCCTGACCATCCGCGACCGCCTCGAGAAGGGGCCGCAGGCACCGGCCCACAACGCCTCGATGGCAGGCATGGGCGCAGCCTGTGTCGCCTCCGCGGGCGCCGGGCTGACCAACGGCTCGGCCGCCGCCATGACGATGAGCCCCATCGTCCCCGACTACTCCAGGTGGGCGACCGGCCGTGAGGTCAAGGACACCCGCGGGGAGCTCGGGCTCGGCGGCCACTGGCTCAAGCTCATGCTGCATCACCTGTTCATCTACAAGGCCAAGGGTCGCCCCCTCTGGCAGTTCATCCCGGAGTGATCGCCATGAGTGACAGCACTGCACAGCCGTTCGCCGACCTCTCGGGGGCGCCGCTGCCCACGGCGAAGACGCTCAGGCGGCGCACCAGCCTGCCGTTCCAGACCTTGCGGTTCGCCGTGTTCAACGTGCGCATCCTCCGGATGATCACCAAGGGCCACCACTGACCGGTGGCCGACTCGGTGGCTCGACCACCGCGGCACCGGCGGACCCGCCCCTCGGCGGCGTCCGGCGGGGCGGATCGTCGTCTCGTCGCAGCCCGACGACGTAGGTTGACCCGATGCACCTGCAGCACTGGTGGGATGACCGCGCCCTCCCCCGCCTGATGGACCTCGTCCTCACCGAGGCCACCGCCGGCGTGTGGCGGGAGCGGGCCTGCGCCGACGTCGCCGGGGACGTGCTCGAGATCGGTTTCGGCTCCGGCCGCAACCTCCCGCACTACCGGGAGGCGGTGACGCGGGTGTATGCGGTGGAGCCGGCCGACCTGGCCTGGGAACGGGCCACCGAGCGGGTGGGCTCGTTCGGCCGTCCTGTCGACCGCATCGGTCTCGACGCCGCCGAGCTACCGCTGCCCGACGACAGCGTGGACGCGGTCGTGTCGACCTGGACCCTGTGCACGATCCCCGACCTGACGAGCGCGTTCGCCGAGATGCGCCGGGTGCTGCGTCCGGGCGGTACCGTCCACTTCGTCGAGCACTCGCTCGCCCCGCACGACGGCGTGGCCCGCGCGCAGCGAGCGCTCCAGCCCGCCTGGGGCGTGGTGTCCGGCGGGTGCCACCTCGACCGCGACCTGCCCACCGAGATGGCGAGGGCCGGCCTGGTCGTCGACGCGCTGCACACGGCATACGTCATCAGGACCTGGCCGGTCCGTCCGTGGAGCTGGTTCGTCACCGGGCGCGCGTCGCCGGGAGCGGCGGGCAGGTAGCTCGCCGGCGACGCGCCCGGTCGACGGTGACGCGCCCAACGGGGCTCAGCGGCCGAACATCTTGGCGAGGAACCCGCCCTGGCTGGGCACCTTGGCGTGACCGTCGCAGCGCTGCGCGCTGGGGACGCCACGCAGCACCTGGTCGACATGCTGCCCGCAACCGGCCCACGTCGTCTTGCCGCACTGACGGCACCGAACTGCTCTGCACATGGTGGATCGACTCCTGTCGTCATTGAGGTCCGCTCGTCGCCCACGATGTGGGCGCGTTCCGGCCACTATACCCCAGGGGGTATCGTGGCGCACATGAAGATCGTCATCATCGGAGGGGTCGCCGGCGGGATGTCCGCTGCGACCAGACTACGTCGGCTGGACGAGACAGCCCGAATCACCGTCCTGGAGCGGAGCGGACACGTGTCCTTCGCCAACTGCGGGCTCCCCTACCACGTGGGCGGGGTCATCGAGCAGCGCTCCGCCTTGCTGCTGCAGACCCCCGCCTCGATCGGCGCGCGGTTCGGCATCGACGTCCGGGTGCTGCACGAGGCGGTGCGGATCGACCGCCAGCGCCAGGTCGTCGTCGTCCGCGCGCTCGAGACCGGCGCCGAGGAGGAGCTGGCCTACGACGCCCTCGTGCTCTCCCCCGGCGCCAGACCGGTCCGCCCACCGATCCCGGGGATCGACCGCGCCCTGTCGCTGCGCGACATCGAGGACACCGACGCCATGGTCGAGGGCCTGCGCCGCGCCACCACGGCCGTCGTCGTCGGCGGCGGGTTCATCGGCGTCGAGATGGCCGAGAACCTCGTCCACCGCGGCGTCGAGACGGCCCTGGTGGAGGCCACCAGCCAGGTCATCGGGCCGCTGGACCCCGAGATGGTCGAGCCCGTCCACGAGCACATCCGCCGGATCGGCGTGCGCCTGCACCTGCACGCCTCGGTGACCGCCATCGGCCCGGCCGACGTCACCTTGTCGACGGGCGAGCGCCTGCCGGCCGACGTGGTCGTCGCCGCCATCGGCGTCCGTCCGGAGACCACCCTGGCGGCCGACTCCGGGCTGAGGATCGGCCCACGTGGCGGCATCGCCATCGACGACCAGTTCCGCACCTCCGACCCGCACATCTACGCCGTCGGGGACGCCGTCGAGAAGCGCGACGGCCTCGACGGCTCGCCGGCGCTGGTCCCGCTGGCGAACACCGCGAACCGGCAGGGCCGGTTCGTCGCCGACGTCATCACCGGCCACCCGGGTGCCGACCAGGCCGTCCTCGGCACCGCGATCGTCGCGGTGTTCGGGATGCAGGTCGCCACCACCGGCTGGAACGAGAAGCGCCTGCGGGCCGCGGGCCGCCCGTACCGGGCGATCCACACCCACCCGTCCTCGCATGCCACGTACTACCCCGGCGCCGACCGGATGGAGCTCAAGCTCCTCGTCGACCCCGAGACCGACGCGATCCTCGGCGCGCAGGGGACCGGCAAGTCCGGCGTGGACAAGCGCATCGACGTCATCGCCACGGCGATGGCCGGTGGCCTCAGGGCCAGCCAGCTCGCGGACCTCGAGCTGGCGTACGCCCCGCAGTACGGCTCCGCCAAGGATGCCGTCAACATGCTGGGGTATGTCGCCGCCAACGTCCGCAGCGGCGTGAGCCCGACGATCCAGTGGCATGAGCTCGGGGAGGCGATGGCCGAGGGTGCCACCCTCGTCGACGTGCGGTCCGAGGGCGAGCATGCCCGCGGCTCGATACCCGACTCGATCCTCGTCCCGGTCGACGACCTGCGGGACCGGCTGGCGGAGATCCCGCCCGGACCGGTCGTCGTGCACTGCGCGGTCGGGGTCCGGGGGCACACCGCCGTCCGGATCCTCCTGCAGCACGGCTGGGACGACGTCCGCAACCTGGACGGCGGCTACCGCACCTGGGCCGCAGGCGTCAGCCAGCAGGGCGTCGGTCCCGGGTCGGTCCCCCTGGCCGGTACCGCGGCAGCACCGGCCTGAGAGCGGCAGACCGGTCCCGGGCGGGTGCACTCCCCGCCCCGGCCGGGGGCGCAGACTGAATGGATGATCGGGCGCCTGCACCACGTCGTCATCGACACCACCGACCCGGCGGCCCTGGCCGGGTTCTACTCGAGCCTGCTGGGCCTCCCGGTCACCTACTCGAGCGACGACTTCGTCGTGGTCTCGCTCGACACGAGGACCTCCGGGCTGGCGTTCCAGCTGGCCGGCGACCATCAGCCCCCGCGGTGGCCGGACCCGGCCTACCCGCAGCAGCTGCATCTCGACGTCATGGTCGAGGACCCGGCGGAGGCCGGCCGGGCGGTCGAGGAGCTGGGGGCGCGGCGGATCGGCGAGGACCACGTCTACGCCGACCCGTCCGGACACCCGTTCTGCCTGGTCCGGCGGCCGGGGTGGGCGCCCCCGGTCGGCTGAGCACGGGGGTCAGTCGCGGCGCAGGACGACCACCGTGTCCAGGGCCTGACGGGGTCCCTCCGCGGTGTCGACGGCGCGCCGGCGCAGCTCGGCCGACTCGACCGTGACCGGCATCCCCGCCACCTGGGCCACGACGTCGTCGGGGTCGTGGAGCACCCGGGGGTCCTGCGGGCCGCCCCACCCCGCGGCGAGGTTGCTCGCGGCGTGGGCGATGACGACCACCCGCCCGCCCGGGGCGGCGGCCTCGATGCCATGGCGCAGGGCCTCGGTCCAGGCCGGCGCCGGCAGCTGCAGGTACGAGAAGAGAACGACGTCGTAGCCGGCCAGGTCCCCCGGGACTGGGTCGGTCGCGTCCGCCACCGCGGCGGTCAGCCGGCCCACGATCCCACCGAGCCGGGTGGACGCGATGTCGCGGATGCGCTCGACGGCGACGGGCGAGAAGTCGGTCGCCAGCACGCTCCATCCCTGCTCGGCGAGCCAGATGGCGTTGCGGCCCTCACCCGCCGCGATGTCGACGGCACGGCCCGGCGGCAGGTCCCCGAGCAGCTCGGCGACCCACTGGTTGGGCGTGGAGGACCAGACGAGGTCGGTGGCGGCGTACCGGGCGTCCCAGTCCGAAGCGTCCATGGCCGGTCAGGCGAGGGAGAGGAAGAGCTTCTCCATCGAACCCACGTCCATCGTGTCGGCGTTGGGGTCGACGATGCACTGGCGCAGACCGAGGGCGATGATCGCGAAGCCGGCACGGTCGAGCGCCTTGGACACGGCCGCCACCTGGGTGACGATGTCCTGACAGTCGCGGCCTTCCTCGATCATCTTGACGATGCCGCCGATCTGGCCCTGGGCGCGCTTGAGACGCTTGGACACCGCCTGCATCTCGTCAGGGTTGAGCTCCATGGACCGGCCTCCGACGTTCAGGGTGACGAATCGCTCCATCATACCCCGGGTCGTATCCGGCCCCGTGGCCGCTGCGATGCGCGCCATGGCTGTCTCCTCACACTGCGCTAGGGCCGGTGACGACCGGCCGACCCGCCCGGACCCAGGCGGAGGTCCCGCCGTTGACCGAGTGCGCCTTGACGCCGAACCGGGCGAGCAGCCCGGCCATCGACATGCTCCGGTTGCCGCTCGCGCAGATGACGTAGACGTCCTGGTCCTTGGGGATGGACTCGATGTGGTGGGCGATCTGGCTCATCGGGGCGGGCGCGGCCCCCGGTACGTGGCCGGCCACGTACTCGTGCGGCTCGCGGACGTCGATGACGTGGGCGCCGTCGGCGTGGCGCGCGATGAACGTGGCGATGTCAACGGTGCTGGTCATGGCCTCCACCATACCCCCGGGGGTATAATGGAGGCAATCCCAGGGACCGGGGCCTACTGGGCGTGCTGGGCCTCGTGCGCCGCGACCTGGGCCCGGACGTCCTCCATGTCGAGGGCCTTGACGCCCTCGATGACCTGGTCGAGCGCTTGGGCCGGAAGGGCGCCGGGCTGGGAGAAGACGAGGATGCCCTCGCGGAACGCCATGAGCGTGGGGATCGAGGTGATCCGTGCCGCGCCGGAGAGCTCCGGCTGGGCCTCGGTGTCGACCTTCCCGAAGACGATGTCGGCGTTCTGCTCGGACGCCGCCTGGTAGACGGGGGCGAACATCTTGCACGGACGACACCAGTCGGCCCACCAGTCGATGAGCACGATGTCGTTGTTCGTAACGGTCTGTTCGAACGTGTCTGTCGTGAGGTCTACGGTGGCCATGAACGGGTTCCTTCGTGTCGCGGTCTATGAGCCCGGGGGATTCGGTGGATATACCCCCTAGGGTATACCTTCGTGCTAACGCAACGCCAGCCCCTGCCATTCCAGGAGATCACGACTCGTGGCTGAAGTCACGCCCGGAGCACTCTGATGCTCGTGGCCGTCCTCGCCGGGATCGTCACCGGCCTGGCCCTCGGCGCCCTCGGCGGCGGGGGGGCCATCGTCACCGTGCCCGTCCTGGTGTACGGGCTCGGACAGTCCGCTCACGAGGCCACGACGAGCTCGTTGGTCATCGTCGGCGTCTCTGCCGTGGCCGGGGCCGTCGCCCACGCGCGGTCCCACCGCGTGCGCTGGGGCCAGGGACTGGCCTTCGGCCTGCTGGGGACCGCCGGAACCGCGGCCGGCGCCCAGCTCGCCGCGCACATCGACGCGACGGTGCTGCTGGTGGCCTTCGCGGCCCTCCTGGTCGTCGTCTCGGCGCTGATGTGGCGCCGCTCGGCGCGGCAGGGCAACCGGGGGGACGCGGCCGGCGAGCACCACGCGCCGGACATCGTCCACCTGCGACCGTCGTTCCACTGCAACTGCCCGGCGGCCCTCAAGGTGCTGCTCACCGCCACCGGGGTCGGCCTGCTGACCGGGTTCTTCGGGGTGGGGGGCGGGTTCGCCGTCGTCCCGGCGCTCGTCGTGGCCCTCGGCTTCCCGATGCCGGTGGCCGTCGGGACCTCACTCCTGGTCGTGACCATCAACTCGGGCACCGCGCTGGCCGCCCGGCTGGCGACGGGGATCAGCCTCGACTGGCGGGTGATCGCCGTCTTCACGGCGACCGCGGTCGCCGGAAGCCTGCTCGGCACCCGGGTGGCCGCCCATGCCTCACCGCGGACCCTGACCAGGGTCTTCGCGGCCTCGCTCGTCGTCATCGCGGTCTACATCGGCGTGCGCAGCGGGCTCACGCTCGCGGCCTGATCCCTCGCGGCCTGATCCGGGTCCCGGCCGCAGGGCAGGCCGCGGGCGCGCGTCGGAGCAGGGGGATCACAACGCGCGCCCGGGAGCATCAGGATACCGTCCGAGACCGCGCAGCGGAGCGAGGGCGCAGGCCGATCTCGTCGGAACATACCGGCGGGTCGGGCACCCCCGTTCCACCCTGGCCACCCGTCGTCAGCCAGGGAGAGCACCCATCCAGTGGCTGCGCACCGGCGCCGGCCCTACCCGCCGGCAGCCCCCTGGCTCGCAGCACGCAGGGGGAACCGGGCCGTGAAGGTCGCCCCGCGTCCCCGGCCGGGCGACGTCGCCGACAGCTCCCCGCCGTGGGCGCGGACGATGCCACGAGAGATGGTCAGGCCGATCCCGGAGCCGCTGTCCTGGCCGGTTCCGCGGCGTCCCGGCACGCGGTAGAACCGCTCGAAGACCCGCTCGAGGTCCTCCTGCGCCAGCCCCTCGCCGGTGTCGGTGACGGCGACGACCGCGGCATCGCCGTCGCGACCGCACCACACGGCCACCTCTCCGCCGGCCGGGGTGGCCCGCAGTGCGTTCCCCACCAGGTTCGTGACCACCTGCGCCACCCGGTCCGCGTCGGCGAGTACGGGGAGTCCGGCGCTGTCGCCGCCCACCACCAGCCGCTGGCCACCGTCGTCGGCCTGGGGCCGCAGGCGCTCGGCGGCTGCGGACACCACTGCCGTCAGGTCGACACCGGTCATCGACAGCCCGAGGCGGCCCTCCTCCGCCCGGGAGAGCGTCGACAGGTCGTCGCTCAGCCGCTCCAACCGGCGCACCTCCGCGACGACGTGGCCGAGCTGGCCGGCGCTCGGCGCGATGACGCCGTCGATCATCCCCTCGACATAGCCCTCGATGACGGTGAGCGGCGTGCGCATCTCGTGCGCCACCTCGCCGATCAGCCGGGTCCGCCGAGACTCGGTGTCGGCCAGGGCGCGGCCCAGCGTGTTGACGTCGGCCGCCAGGTCCGCGAGCTCCCGCTCGTGGGGGACCGGCACGGGCACGGCATACCGCCCGCTCGCCATCGCCTTCGTCGCCGCCCGCACGGTGCTGAGCGGACGGACGAGCCGGTATGCCGCGAGCGCCCCGAACGCCGCCGCCGCCGCCGCGCCCACGAGGGCGCCGACGAGCAGGGCCTGGTCGACGGCGTCGGCGAACTGCTGCCGCAGCGCGCCCTGCTGGCCCTGCCCCATCCCGGGCCCCATCCCGCCCCCCGGGGCCATCTGCATCCGGTCGAAGAGGGTGGGCGCCAGCTGGCGGACGATGAGGAACGTGGCGACGAGCCCGAGGGCGGCGACCAGGAGATGGGAGACGACCAGCCGGACCGAGAGGCGGTTCACGTCGGCGCCCCGGCCGGGGCGAGCAGGAGCTTGTAGCCGACACCGCGCACCGTCCCGATCACCCGGGGGTTGCTCGCGTCGTCGCCGA
The DNA here is from genome assembly GCA_963763315.1 of uncultured Actinomycetota bacterium. Lineage (GTDB taxonomy): Bacteria > Actinomycetota > Actinomycetes > Actinomycetales > Dermatophilaceae > CAVSJJ01. Next base: position 421,275 of record CAVXOC010000002.1, on the reverse strand, counting down.
GCGCCTTGCGCATGCTGCGGATGTGGACGTCGACCACCCGCTCGTCACCGTAGAAGTCGTAACCCCAGACCTTCTCGAGCAGCTGGGCCCGGGAGAATACCCGCCCGGGAGAGGCGGCCAGCGCGAGGAGCAGCTCGAACTCCAGCGCGGACAGGGTCACCGAGCCCGCGCCGGTCGAGATCTCGTGCCGGCGCTCGTCGATCAGCAGGCCGTCGAAGCGCAGGACCCCGTCCTCCTCCTCGCCGGCGGCCGCCGGGTCGCCGGCAGTGTCGGCGGGGTGCGCCCGGCGCAGCACCGTCCTGACCCGCGCCACGACCTCGCGGGGGCTGAACGGCTTGGTGATGTAGTCGTCGGCACCGACGCTGAGCCCGACCAGGGTGTCCAGCTCCTCGGCGCGGGCGGTGACCAGGATGACGGACAGGGCGGCCGCGGGCCCGGACCTGATGGTGCGCAGGACCTCGATGCCGTCCAGGTCGGGCAGACCCACGTCGAGCAGGACGAGGTCCGGCCGGTCGCCGGTGGCGCCCGACACCTGACGCAGTGCCTCGGCGCCGAGGCCGGTCTCGGCGACGATGAAGCCGTCGGCCTCGAGGTAGGCACGCAGGACGGTGCGGATCTGGGGTTCGTCGTCGACGACGAGGACGCGACGGGCCACGGCATACTCCTTCGACCCCAGCGACCCTACTGGGGGGGACCCGCGGCCCGTCGACCCAGGGTGTCCCAGCGGCTCGGACCTGGACGTCGGCGTGGCTGCCCCGGTGAGGACGTCCGGGCGCGGGCCCGGAGGTGCTCGCCCTGCCGCCGGCGGGTGGGCGCCGGCGAGGACGGCATACCGGGTCACCGGCAACCGGGCCTAGGCTCCCAGCAGACCCACCTCGCGTCCGACACCGGAAGGACCCTCCCGTGAGCACGACCCCCGTCCCCGATCCCGAGACCGGCGCCCGCATCGCAGCGGACGACAAGGCCCACGTCTTCCACTCCTGGTCCGCCCAGGCCCTGATCAACCCGCTGCCCATCGCGGGGGCCGAGGGCTCGTACTTCTGGGACTACGAGGGCAACCGGTTCCTCGACTTCTCCAGCCAGCTCGTCAACGTCAACATCGGCTACCAGCACCCCAAGCTCGTCGCCGCGATCCAGGAGCAGGCGGCGCGGATGACCACGCTGGCGCCCACCTTCGCCGTCGACGTGCGTTCCGAGGCGGCCCGGCTCATCGCCGAGCTCGCGCCGGGCTCGCTGAACCGGGTGTTCTTCACCAACGGCGGGGCCGAGGCCACCGAGAACGCGATGCGGATGGCCCGGCTGCACACAGGCCGGCACAAGGTGCTGACGGCATACCGCAGCTACCACGGGGCGACCAACGGGGCGATCACCGCGACCGGCGACCCGCGCCGGTGGCCCTCGGAGCCGGGGATGCCGGGGATCGTCCACATGTGGGGCCCCTACCCCTACCGCTCGGCGTTCCACGCGAGCACCCCCGAGGAGGAGCGCGACCGCGCCCTGCAGCACCTGCGCGAGACGATCATGGTCGAGGGCCCGACGACGGTGGCGGCGATCATGCTCGAGACGGTCGTCGGCACCAACGGCATCCTCGTCCCACCGGACGGCTACCTCGCCGGGGTACGGGAGATCTGCGACGAGTACGGGATCGTCTTCATCGCCGACGAGGTGATGGCCGGGTTCGGTCGGTGCGGGGAGTGGTTCGCCGTCGACCACTGGGGCGTCACCCCCGACCTCATCGCCTTCGCCAAGGGGGTCAACTCCGGCTACCTCCCGATCGGCGGGGTCGTCATCTCCGACGCGATCGCCGCGAGCTTCCAGCAGCGCGCCTACCCCGGCGGGCTGACCTACTCGGGCCACCCGCTGGCCTGCGCGTCGGCGGTCGCGTCGATCGGGATCTTCAAGGAGGAGCGGATCCTCGAGAACGTCCGCACCGTGGCCGCGACCGTCATCGCGCCGCGGCTGGCCGACATCGAGGCGAAACACCCGAGCGTGGGCGAGGTCCGCGGTCTCGGCTTCTTCTGGGCGGTCGAGCTGGTCCGAGACAAGGAGACGCGCGAGCCGCTCGTGCCGTTCAACGCCTCGGGCGAGGCCGCGGCGCCGATGAACCGGTTCACCGCGGCCTGCAAGGCCGAGGGCCTGTGGCCGTTCGTCCACGTCAACCGCACCCATGTCGTGCCGCCGTGCACGACGACGGCCGAGGAGATGGCCCTCGGCCTCGACATCCTCGACAAGGCCCTCGACGTCGCCGACGAGCTCACCCACTGACCCGCCCCGCGGGGCCGCACCCTCACAGCAGGTAGACGAAGCCCGGACCCTCGTCCCGGTAGGGGATCCCCAACGCGTCGAGCGCCGGCCTCCACGACCCGGTCACCGAGGGGTCGGACGCCTCGAAGCCGTGGTCTGCCGTGAGCAGGAAGGCCACGTCGTCGAGCGCACCGAGGAGCTCCAGGTGGTCGAGGAAGGCCCCGAGCCGGGCGTCGCTCTGCCGGATCGCGTCGCGCGACATGGCGGACCGCGGGCCGCCGCCGTGCAGGCCGGCGTCGGTCACGACGTTGGCCCACCAGCTCAGCCGGGGCGCCTGTGCCGGATCCGCCCACAGCTGCAGCATCTGCTGCAGGCCGGCGTCGTCGACCCGCACGCCCCAGCGGAAGTAGGGGTCATCGAGGTAGGCGGGGTTCGCGAGGTACGCCGAGCCGTGGGCCACCGGGAGGGCGTCCTCCATCGCGGTCGCGGCGTCCCCGTCCGTGGCCCGGACCAGGGACATCGTCGAGTAGTCGGCGCCGCGCTCGACCGCCTCGTCGACCGCCGCCGTCCGCGGGAGGCCGAGGGCGGACGGCGGGACGTGGTCACCCACCATCTCGAAGACGGTCCGCGCGGCCGGCCGGAGCCACTCGGCGCTGCGGTGCCAGGTCGTGACGTCGTTGGGCACGACCCGCTCGCCGGTGCTGCGGTCGTAGTAGACGTTCCCGAGCACCCCGTGCCGGCCCGGGCCCAGCCCGGTGAGGATCGAGGCGTGGTTGGTCAGCGTCACGCTGGGAAACTCGGCCACCGCCCCGCCGCGCAGCGCCGCTCCCCGCCGCAGCAGCCGCGACACGCCCGGCAGCTCGCCGCGCTGCTCGAGGTGGAGGACGTCGCCGCAGTGCGCCCCGTCCCAGAGGATCCCCACCACGTGCGTCGGCGCCGGGAGGTCGGGCTCGAGGTATGCCCGGAGCGGGGCGCCGTCGAGCGGGGCGCCGTGGGCGTCGACGAGGTCGGCGTCGGGGACGCCCGCCAGCCGGGCCAGGGTGGGGCCGACGTCGACCAGACGGGCATGGTCGTCGACGAGACCGAGCCGGCGCACTCCCGCCCCGCTGAGCAGGAGCGGCGCCCGGGACTGGATGACGTCGAGCGAGCCGTGCTCGCCGACGTGGCCCCCCTCGTCCGGGAAGTAGTGCCGCGGAGTGTGCACGACCGCGAGATCGGGGCTGCGGTCCGGGTCGGCGAACAGCGAGAGGACCCGGCGTGCGGCATACGGATAGGCGTTGCCGGTCGAGCACCGCGGGGACGGGCACTCGAGCTCGCGCTGGTAGGGCAGGAAGGCCATCGGGTCCTCGCTGCCGATCGGGTCCGCGCCGGAGAGCACCGTGCGTGTGCCGTCCAGCGACAGTGCGACCCGGCCAAGGTGGTTGGCGGCGTGGGCGATGCCGTCCTCCACCCAGACGACGAGGTCGACCACGGGAGCGAGAGCGGCCTGGCACAGGGCGTCGATGACGACCGCACGGGACATGGCGCCACTGTACGGTCGGCACCGCCCGGCCGGCCCGGCGGCCGGACCGCGACCTCGCTTGCCCATATACCCCCCAGGGTATAATCTGAGCAAGACGTCCACCGAGAACGCACCGACGACGAGGAGCCGCCCATGTGCAGCCCGGCCACCTGCCCCTCCTGCAACAAGGTCACCTGGCGCGGCTGCGGCATGCACGCCGAGGCGGTGATGGTCGCCGTCGCCCCCGAGAACCGCTGCGAGTGCTCGGCGCCCCCGGCCCAGCCCGCCGCCTGGTTCCCTCGCCGACCGGGCGACCACCGCTAGAGCTGCGGCGCGGCGAGGCCGCGCACGTGACGTGGGTTCACGGCATACCCCGAGGTGGTCTGGGTATGCCGTGAACTCCTGTCCGAGCCTGGTGTGAGCCCGCGGCTCGGGGGTACATGCCGACGTAGTCTCTGGCGTCGAGCTCCCAGGTGGTACCCATGGCGACAACGGCCGTCCCCCCCAGCTCCACCGCGTGCCGCCCCAGCACGGCCCGACCGGAGCCGCCCGGGGGTCCTTCGCCAAGAGGGTCGTGTCGATCATCACGACCACCGACCACAAGGTGATCGGCAACCTCTACCTCGCCACGACCTTCGGCTTCTTCCTGTTCGGCGGCATCCTGGCGATGATCTTCCGCGCCGAGCTGATGGCGCCGGGACTCCAGCTGGTCGACAACCCGGAGGAGTACAACCAGCTCTTCACCATGCACGGCACGATCATGCTGCTGCTGTTCGCGACGCCGCTGTTCGCCGGCTTCGCCAACGCCCTGGTCCCGCTCCAGATCGGCGCACCGGACGTGTCGTTCCCCCGGCTGAACGCCCTGTCCTACTGGCTGTACCTCTTCGGCGGCCTCATCGCCGTCTCCGGCTTCCTCACCCCCAACGGCGCCGCCGACTTCGGCTGGACCGCCTACGCGCCGCTGTCCACCATGCGCAGCCCGGGCCTCGGGGGGGACCTGTGGTGCGCAGGACTGATCCTCAGCGGGTTCGGCACCATCCTCGGCTCGGTGAACATCCTCACGACCATCCTCACCATGCGGGCGCCCGGCATGACGATGTTCCGGATGCCCCTGTTCACCTGGACGGTGGTCATCACCACCATCCTCGTGTTCGTCGCGTTCCCGCCCTTGGCGGCCCTGCTCTTCGGCGTGCTCGCCGACCGCAAGTACGGCACCCATCTCTTCGAACCCGCTGCCGGCGGGGACGCCGTGGTCTACCAACACGTGTTCTGGTTCTTCGGCCATCCCGAGGTCTACATCATCGCCCTGCCGTTCTTCGGCATCATCAGCGAGGTCGTCTCGGTGTTCAGCCGCAAGCCGTTGTTCGGCTACCGGTCGATGGTCTACGCGACGATCGCCATCGCGGCGCTGTCGGTGTCCGTGTGGGCGCACCACATGTTCGCCACCGGGCAGGTGCTCCTGCCCTTCTTCTCCATCATGAGCATGCTCATCGCGGTGCCGACCGGCATCAAGTTCTTCAACTGGATCGGAACGATGTGGCGCGGGAAGATCACCCTCGACACGCCGATGCTGTGGGCGATCGGGTTCCTCACGACCTTCCTGTTCGGTGGCCTGACCGGCGTCATCCTGGCCAGCCCGGCGCTCGACTTCCACCTCACCGACAGCTACTTCGTCGTGGCCCACTTCCACTACACGGTGTTCGGGACCGTCGTGTTCGCCATGTTCGCCGGCTACTACTTCTGGTGGCCGAAGCTGACCGGTCGGATGCTCAACGAGCGGCTCGGCAAGATCCATTTCTGGATGCTGTTCGTCGGCTTCCACCTCACGTTCTTCGTCCAGCACCTGCTGGGCATCTGGGGTATGCCGCGCCGGTACGCCGACTACCTCCCGGAGGACGGTTTCACCGGGCTGAACCAGCTCTCGAGCATCGGCGCCTTCCTGCTCGGCGCCTCCACCTTGCCGTTCATGTACAACGTGTGGAAGACCTGGCGCACGGCACCGATGGTCGACACCGATGACCCGTGGGGCGGCGGCGCCTCCTTGGAGTGGGCCACCTCGTGCCCGCCGCCGCGGCACAACTTCGACTCGATCCCCCGCATCCGGTCCGAGCGGCCGGCCTTCGACCTGCACCACCCGGAGACGGCCCCGCCTGGCGCCCACCCCGGCGGCTCGGCGGTCCGGTCGCTCGGTGCCGCCGAGCTCGGGGACGGCGTGCCGTAGCCCGGCTCGGTGTGGACCGGCGTCGGCCGGCGACGCTGCTCGAGTGGGGTGAGCCGGCCGACAGCGAGGGCAGCGCCCTGTGGTGCGAGATGCCCCGGCCCTCGCCCACCCCCTTCTCGTGTCCGAGTGACTGGTCGCCATGGCGACCAGTCACTCGGACACAGGGGCCGTGGAGGGGACCGGCGGGCGTGGCGGCGCCGGCGGGGGTGGCGGCGGGGGTGCGGGCAGGGCGGTGGACGTCAGGCGAGGACGTGGTGGCCAGGCTGCGGGTCGGCCGGGATGGTGCCCAGCAGGCCGGCCTGGTAGTCCTCGAACGCCTGGACCAGCTCGGCGCGCGTGTTCATGACGAACGGGCCGTAGGCCGCGACCGGCTCGCGGATCGGCTGGCCGCCGAGCACGAGCAGCTCGAGGTTGGGGCTGCGGCTCTCCTGGTGCTCCCCGGCCGCGACCGTGATGACGTCGCCGTGGCCGAACACGGCGAGCTGACCCGTCCGGACCGGCCGCCGGCCGGCGCCGGCGCTGCCGGACCCCGCGAGGACGTACACCAGGGCGTTGAAGTCGGCACGCCACGGAAGGCGCAGCTGCGCACCCGGCGCCAGCGTGGCATGGACCAGCGAGATGGGGGTGTGCGTGGTGCCCGGGCCGGGATGGCCGTCCAGGTCGCCGGCGATGACCCGCAGCAGGGCGCCGCCGTCCGGCGAGCTGAGCAGGGACACCTGGCCGCCGCGGATGTCCTGGTAGCGCGGGTCGGTCATCTTGAGTCGGTGGGGGAGGTTGACCCACAGCTGGATGCCGTGGAAAAGGCCACCGGAGACCACGAGCGACTCGGGCGGCGTCTCGATGTGCAGGAGCCCGGACCCGGCGGTCATCCACTGGGTGTCGCCGTCGGTGATGACGCCGCCGCCACCATGCGAGTCCTGGTGCACGAAGGTACCGTCCATGATGTACGTGACCGTCTCGAACCCGCGGTGCGGGTGCCACGGGGTGCCCTTGGGCTCCCCGGGCGCGTACTCGACCTCGCCCATCTGGTCCATGTGCACGAACGGGTCGAGCGCGGCGAGGTCGACGCCGGCGAAGGCCCGGCGGACCGGGAAGCCCTCGCCCTCCAAGCCGGACGGGGCGGTGCTGACCGAGGACAGGGGGCGGTCGGACGCCTGGGGGGCGGGCGACCCGATGCGGGGCAGGGCGAGGATGTCGGGGGCGGTGACCGCTGGCATGGGGTGCTCCTTCGCGGCGTACGGGAACTGTTTGAATGATCAACAACTCGATCCCCGGGTCCCATTCCCCGCCGGTCGACAGCGGGGACCCGGGCCGTCGGCCGCACGATCTAGGGTGGACGCCGTGCCACCGACCACCGACCCGCACCTGCTCGTCGTCGGCGGCGGCATCACCGGGCTGGCCGCCGCGTGGGAGGGGGTCCGCAGCGGAGCGCGGGTGACCCTGGTCGACACCGCCGACCGCTTCGGCGGGAAGATCCACACCGAGACCGTCGACGGCCTGGTCATCGACCACGGTCCGGACGCCTTCATCACCTACAAGCCGGCGGCCCTCGACCTCGTCGACGAGCTCGGCCTGACCGGCGAGCTGGTCGAGATGAGCGGTGCCCGCGACGTTCAGCTGCGGGCCGGGGGCCGGCTCCAGCCCATCCCCGCCGGGATGGGCATGGTCCTGCCGACCCGGGTCGTCCCCTTCCTCACCACCCGGACGCTCACCTGGGGACACAAGCTGCGAGCCGCTCTCGACCTGGCCATTCCCCGGCGGCTGGGCGAGCAGGACGTCGCGGTCGGGGCCTTCCTGCGGGCGCGCCTCGGTGACGGGGTCGTCGACCGGTTCGCCGACCCCATGGTCGGCGGCGTGTACGGCTCCCGGGTCGACGAGCTCAGCCTCGACGCCGCGCTGCCCATGCTGCGCGACAGCGAGGCGAGGCACCGCAGCATGATCCTGGCGAGCCTGGCCCAGGGCCGGGCGGCCCGCAGGGGCGGCATCACCCGCGGGGTGGGCTCACCCTTCCGCAGCCTGGCAGGGGGCCTGGGGACCCTCGTGGACCGGCTGGTCGAGGCGCTCACCGAGGCGGGCGCCGACCTGCGCCTCGGCACGGGCGTCACGACCCTGTCGCACACGGCCGGCGGAGCCACCGGGGCGGGCCTGACGGACGGCACCGCCGGAACCTTCGCCGGGGTCGTCCTCGCCGCCGGTCCCGCCGCCACCGCCGACCTCCTCGCCCCGCATGCCGGCGGGACCGCGGCCGCGCTGCGGGCCATCCCCCTCGCGTCGACGACGGTCCTCACCCTCGCGTATGCCGGGTCAGCCTTCCCTTCGCCCCCCACCTTCCAGGGCTGGCTGGAGTCCGGTGCCGCCCCGGCGAGCGCCGTGACGGTCACCTCGGCCAAGTGGCCGGGCCGGGCACCCGAGGGCGTCGTCCTGCTCCGGGTCCTGGTCCCCGACAAGATCGGCGTGGCCGCCGCGCTGCCCGACGAGGAGCTGCTGGGGGCCGTGACGGCCTACCTCGCCGAGGTGCTCGGCGCCACGCAGCCCCCCGGCCTGCACCGCATCGCCCGCTGGACGGCGGTGATGCCGCAGTACACCGTGGGACACCTGGACCGGGTGGCCGCGCTCGAGTCGGGCCTGGCCGGGCACCCCACCTGGCAGGTCGCCGGAGCGGCGCTGCGGGGCGTCGGGCTGCCGGACTGCATCTCCGGTGGGCGAGCCGCCGTCCGCGAGATCCTCCGCACCCGCGCGCGGTGACCCGGCCCGCGCGGCGGGCCGCCGGGCTCAGCCGGTCGAGTGGGCCCGCAGCCAGCCGAGGATGTCGGCTGTGACGGCGTCGCGGTTGGTCTCGTTGAGGATCTCGTGCCGGGCGCCGGGGTAGACGGTGACGGTGACATCGGCGACCCCCGCCTCGCGGTAGCGCTGCCCGAGCAGCTCGACGAGCTGCCCACCGCCGGCCAGGGGGTCCTCGCTCCCCGACGCGATGAGCAGCGGCAGCTCGGCGCGGATCCCGGCGAGGACGGCGGGATCAGCGAGCCGGGACGCCTGGCCGAATAGCATGGGGAGGGTGTCCGCCGGGGTGTCGAAGCCGCACCAGGGATCGGCGACGTACCTGTCGACCTCCGCCTCGTCCCGGGAGAGCCACTCGAACCCGGTCCGGTGCTCGAACCCGGCGTTGAACGCCTCGAGGCCCTGGGGTCCGCCCGGGTCGGCGGCCGCCAGGCCCTGGGCCAGGACGTCGAGCGCGGTCGAGCCGGTGAGGACGACACCGGCATACGCGGCCGAGTGGTCGACGATGACGGACTGGGCGGCGAACGAGCCCATCGAGTGGCCGAGGAGGAACAGCGGCAGCCCCGCATGGTCGCCGGCGAGCACCTCACCGAGCTGGACGACGTCGGCGACCAGGCCGTCCCAGCCGGCCGGGCCGAAGTCACCGAGGGCGTCGCGTCCGGTACGGCCGTGGCCGCGATGGTCCGAGGCGTGGGCCGCGAACCCGGCCGCGTTGAGCGCCCGGGCGAACCGGTCGTAACGCATGGCATGCTCGGCCAGCCCGTGGGCGAGCTGCACGACGCCCCGGGGGGCCGGGCCGGCGTCCGGCCAGGCGTAGGTCGCGATCTCGGTGCCGTCGGCGGCGGAGACGAAGGTGGACGAGGTGGGTTCCATGTCGAGATCCTGGCACGGCCGGCGCGGCCGCGACATGACCGCCGTCACCTCCGCGGCGGGCCGCCCCACCCGGGTCCGGGGGTGCCGACACCCGGCCGGTGCCGGCGGGTGTTGGCGATCCCAGGCTGTGGTGGCAGCATCCGAGGATGGCGACCACAGCCCCGAGCGTGGCGCGGCTGCGCGGTGCCGCGCGGCCGCGCGCCGTCCGCGACCCGGCCCATCCGATCCGGGTCACCGAGGTGCGCTGAGGTGCTGCAGGAGCGGGGCCCGGCGCCGGTGCGACCTGCCGCGGACAGCCACGACCTCATCCGCGTGCACGGGGCCCGGGAGAACAACCTGCGCAACGTCAGCGTCGAGATCCCCAAGCGCCGGCTGACGGTGTTCACCGGCGTCTCCGGGTCGGGCAAGAGCTCGCTGGTGTTCGACACGATCGCCGCCGAGTCGCAGCGGATGATCAACGAGACCTACAGCGCGTTCGTCCAGGGCTTCATGCCGACGCTGGCCCGGCCGGACGTCGACGTCCTGGAGGGCCTGACGACCGCGATCCTCGTCGACCAGGAACGTCTGGGCGCCAACGTCCGCTCCACCGTGGGCACTGTGACGGACGCCAACGCCATGCTGCGCATCCTGTTCAGCCGCCTGGGCAGACCGCACATCGGCTCGCCGAGCGCCTACGCCTTCAACGTGCCCTCGGTGCAGGCGAGCGGCGCGGTCACCGTCGACCGGGGGGAGAGCAGGACCAAGGCCGTGAAGGCGTCGTTCACCAGGCTCGGCGGCATGTGCCCGCGCTGCGAGGGCATGGGCTCGGTGAGCGACATCGACCTGTCCCAGCTCTACGACGCCACCAAGTCCCTCGCCGACGGCGCGCTCACCATCCCGGGCTACACGCCGGGCGGCTGGAACCACCGCCTCTACGCCTCGTCGGGCCTCGTCGACCCGCACCGGCCCATCCAGGACTTCACCAAGAAGCAGCTGCACGACTTCCTCTACCGGGAGCCCACCCGGATGAAGATCGAGAACATCAACATGACCTACGAGGGGCTGGTGCTGCGGATCCAGAAGTCCATGCTGTCCAAGGACGTCGAGGCGATGCAGCCGCACATCCGGGCGTTCGTCGAGCGGGCGGTCACGTTCACCACCTGCCCGGCGTGCGAGGGCACCAGGCTCACCGCGGCCGCGCGGTCGTCGAGGATCCACGGGACGAACATCGCCGACGCCTGCGCCATGCAGATCAGCGACCTCGCCGAGTGGGTGGCCGGACTCGACGAGCCCTCGGTGGCACCGCTGCTCGCGGCCCTGCGGCATACCTTCGACTCGTTCGTGGAGATCGGGCTGGGATACCTGTCCCTCGACCGGCCCTCCGGCACCCTGTCGGGCGGCGAGGCGCAGCGCGTCAAGATGATCCGCCACCTCGGCTCCTCCCTCACCGACGTCACCTATGTGTTCGACGAGCCGACGATCGGCCTGCACCCGCACGACATCCAGCGGATGAACGACCTGCTGCGCCAGCTGCGCGACAAGGGGAACACCGTGCTCGTCGTCGAGCACAAGCCGGAGGTGATCGTCCACGCGGACCACGTCGTCGACCTCGGCCCGGGCGCCGGCGCGGCCGGTGGGGCGGTGGTGTTCGAGGGCAGCGTCGACGGGCTGCGGGCCAGCGGGACGCTCACCGGGCGGCACCTGGACGACCGGGCGTCGGTCAAGGCGTCGGTGCGCACCCCCTCGGGATCGCTCGAGGTACGGGGAGCCGACGCGCACAACCTGCGTGACGTCGACGTCGACATCCCGCTCGGGGTGCTGGTCGTCGTGACCGGGGTGGCGGGCTCCGGCAAGAGCTCGCTCATCGACGGCTCGGTGTCCGGTGGGGAGGGGGTCGTGTCGGTCGACCAGGGCGCCATCCGGGGGTCGAGACGGAGCAACCCGGCGACCTACACCGGGCTGCTCGACCCGATCCGGTCCGCCTTCGCGAGGGCCAACGGGGTCAAGCCGGCCCTGTTCAGTGCCAACTCCGACGGCGCCTGTCCGGCCTGCAAGGGAGCCGGGGTCGTCTACACCGAGCTGGGCTTCATGGAGACGGTCGCCAGCACCTGTGAGGAGTGCGAGGGCAAGCGGTACCAGGCCGCGGTGCTGGAGTACCACCTCGGCGGCCGGGACATCAGCGAGGTGCTGGCGATGTCGGTCAGCGAGGCGGAGGAGTTCTTCGGGGTGGGGGACGCGCGCACCCCGGCCGCCCACGCCGTCCTCGCGCGGCTCGCCGACGTCGGCCTGGGCTACCTTAGCCTGGGCCAGCCACTGACGACGCTGTCGGGCGGGGAGCGGCAGCGGCTCAAGCTGGCGACCCGGATGGGTGAGAAGGGCGGGATCTACGTGCTCGACGAGCCGACCAGCGGCCTCCACCTCGCCGACGTCGAACGGCTCCTCGCGCTGCTCGACCGGCTCGTCGACGCCGGCAAGTCCGTCATCGTCATCGAGCACCACCAGGCGGTGATGGCCCATGCCGACTGGATCATCGACCTCGGCCCCGGTGCGGGTCACGACGGTGGTCTGGTCGTGTTCGAGGGGACGCCCGCCCAGCTCGTCGCCGCCCGGTCCACCCTCACCGGCCGGCATCTGGCCGCCTACGTCGGCGGGGCGGGGCCGAGCACGGCGAGGTGACGGTCGGCGCGACCGGGGCCGACCCGGCGGGTCCGCCGGGTCCGCGGCCGGGAGCGGGGCCGCGCCGGCCGGTTTGCCCGAGGGGACGGTCGGGGAATAGTGGGACGCGTCGGGCCGCGGGCACGACACCGTTTGGAGCAGCGGCCGGACCACCGCTGGGGAAAGGACAGGGCAATGGACACCTACGACGTCGCGGTCATCGGGATAGGCCCGGGCGGGGAGGACGCCGCCGGCCGGCTCGCGGAGGCGGGCCTGTCGGTCCTCGGGGTCGACAACCGGCTCGTCGGCGGCGAGTGCCCCTACTGGGGCTGCGTCCCGAGCAAGATGATGGTCCGGGCCGCCGACGCTCTCGCCGAGGCGGGCCGGGTGCCGCGGCTCGGCGGCCGGGTCGGTGAGGTGGTCCCCGACTTCGGGATGGTGGCCCAGCGCATCCGCGACGAGGCCACCGACGACTGGGACGACACGGCCGCCGTCGACCGCTTCACCGGCAAGGGCGGCGTCTTCGTCCGCGGGACCGGGCGCCTGGTCAGCCGCGAGCGCATCGAGGTCGACGGGACCCTCTACGCCGTGCGCCGGGGCATCGTGGTCAACACCGGCACCGCGCCGGCCATCCCACCGATCCCGGGCCTGTCCGAGACGCCGTACTGGACCAACCGCGACGTCATGGAGGCCCGGCAGGTGCCCGGCTCGGTCGCGATCCTCGGCGGAGGTGCCATCGGCTGCGAGATGGCCCAGGTGATGTCCCGGTTCGGGGCAGCGGTCACCGTCATCGAGGCGGCCCCCCACCTCCTGCCACCGGAGGACCACGAGGTCGGCGAGATCCTGGCCGAGGTCTTCCGCAGCGAAGGCGTCACCGTCCACCTCGGGGCCGCCGCCGAGAAGGTGGACACCGACGCGGGCGAGGTCGTCGTCACGCTCAGCGGCGGCCGGCAGGTCCGCGCGCAGCGGCTCGTCGTGGCCACCGGGCGCCGGGCCGACCCGGAGGCGGTCGGGCTGCACGTCGTCGGCGTGGACCCCGCCGCGCGCGTCGTTCCCACCGACGAGCACTGCCGGGTGGCGGGCGGGGTCTGGGCCATCGGTGACATCACCGGCAAGGGAGGCTTCACCCACGTGTCGATGTACCAGGCGGGGGTCGTGGTCCGCGACCTCCTCGGCGAGGCCGGGCCCCCGGCCGACTACCACGCGGTCCCCCGGGTCACCTTCACCGACCCCGAGGTCGGCTCGGTCGGGCTGAGCGAGAGCGCCGCCCGCGAGCAGCTCGGCTCGGTGCTCGTCGGGTCCACGCCGGTCCCGATGACCAGCCGCGGGTGGATCCACAAGGTCGGCAACGAGGGCCTCATCAAGGTCGTCGCGGACGGCGAGCGCGGCGTCCTCGTGGGCGCGACGACGATGGGCCCAGCCGGCGGCGAGGTGCTCGGGGCCCTCACCGTGGCCGTCAAGGCCGAGGTGCCGCTCGACGTGCTGCGCGACACGATCTGGGCCTACCCCACCTTCCACCGGGGCATCGCAGACGCGCTCGCCGCCCTCGCCTGACCGGCCACGCCGGCCGGCTCGGTCCGCTCACGGCCCGGTGCGCACCGTCCTCGCCCCTGCGAAGGGCCGGGTCAGGAGGTATGCCGGGGGCCCGACCGGGTGGCCTCGACCGCCAGCTCGTCCAGCGGGACATCCGGGTCGCCGAGCCGGGACCGGTCCAGGTGAGCCCGCGAGCGGATGAGGGCCTTGATCGGCTCGACGGTGTCCCAGACGTTGACGGCGAGGCCGGCGAGAACCCGCTCGCTCTGCACCCACAGGGCCACGAACTCCCGCCGGTCGAGGTCGCCGCGGACGATGACGTCGGCACTGTTCTCCTGGCGGACATGGCCGACGTACTCCAGCCCCAGGTCGTACTGGTCGGAGAAGAAGAACGGCAGCAGGTCGTTGTCCACGTGCTCACCGAGGATGGCCCGAGCCGCGATCGGCCCGGTGTCGAGTGCCGTCGCCCAGTGCTCCACCCGCACCGGGTAGCCCAGCGTCGGGTTGTCCCAGCGGGCCACGTCACCGGCGGCGAAGACGTGCGGGTCCGAGCTGCGCATCCCGGCGTCGACACGGATGCCGTCGTCGACCTCGAGCCCGGCGGCATCGGCGATCTCGGTGTTGGGGCGCACCCCGACGCCCACGACCACCAGGTCGGCCGCGACCTCCGCCCCCGTCGAGGTGACCACGCCGGTGACGCCACCGTCGCCGGTGACCCGCTCGACTCCCTGCTCCAGCAGGAGGGCGACCCCGTGCTCGCCGTGGAGCCGGGTGAACACGGCGCCCAGCCCGGGGCCGATCACCGCGTGCAACGGGCTCGGGGACGGTTCGATGATGGTGACCTCGCACCCGTGGTGGCGCGCGGCAGCGGCCGCCTCCAGGCCGATCCACCCCGCCCCCACCACGGCCACCCGCGGCTGTTCCCGGAACCGGGCCAACAGGGACCGGGAGTCCGCCATCGTCCGGAGAAGGTGGACGCCGGGCAGGTCGCCGCCCGGGACGCGCAGCGGCCGCGGCCGCGCCCCCGTCGCGATGAGCAGGGCGTCGTAGCCGAGGTCGCTCCCGTCGTCGAGCAGGACCCGCTGGGCCTCGCGGTCGATCCCGGTGGCCGTCAGGCCCCGGCGCAGCTCCACCCGATGGTCCGCGTACCACGCCTCGTCATGGACGTATGCCGTTGCCGGCTCCTTCTCGCCGAGCAGGACTCCCTTGGACAGCGGTGGACGCTCGTACGGCAGCTCGTCCTCGTGCGCCACGATGACGACGGAGCCGCCGAACTCGTGCTCGCGCAGCGTCTCGGCGGCCTTCGCTCCGGCAAGGCCGCCCCCGATGATCACAACGTTGTCCGGCATGCCCGGGTCATGCCCGCGCGCCGACCCCACAAACCCACCGGCATCGCCGCTCACCGCACGGCGCCACACCGGGCACGGCGACTCCGCCACAATGGGTCGCGTGACCGACACTCGCCGGATCGAGACCTGGCTCACCGACATGGACGGCGTGCTGGTCCACGAGGAGGAGGCCGTCCCCGGAGCAGCCGACTTCATCGAGACGCTCAAGCGGTCCGGACACCGGTTCATGGTCCTGACCAACAACTCGATCTACACGCCACGCGACCTGCGCGCGCGCCTGCTCGGCAGCGGCATCGACGTGCCCGAGGACTCCATCTGGACCTCGGCCCTCGCCACCGCCAAGTTCCTCGGCGAGCAGCAGCCGGCCGGCTCCGCCTTCGTCCTGGGCGAGTCGGGCCTGACCACCGCCCTGCACGACGTCGGCTACGTCCTCACCTCGCGTAACCCCGACTACGTCGTCCTCGGCGAGACCCGGACCTACTCCTTCGAGACGATCACCCAGGCCATCCGGCTCATCGAGAACGGGGCCCGGTTCATCGCCACCAACCCGGACGCGAGCGGACCCAGCGCCCAGGGCACCCTGCCGGCCACCGGGTCGGTCGCCGCGCTCATCTCCACGGCGACCGGCAGGTCCCCGTACTACATCGGGAAGCCCAACCCGCTGATGATGCGCAGCGCCCTGAACCAGCTCGAGGCGCACTCCGAGACCACCGTCATGGTCGGGGACCGGATGGACACCGACGTCATCTCCGGGCTCGAGGCGGGCCTGCGGACCATCCTCGTCCTGACCGGGTCCACGACCGCCGAGCAGGTCGAGGAGTTCCCCTACCGGCCGAGCAGGGTGGTCGACTCCGTCGCCGATCTCGTGTCGTTGGTCACCCCCGTCTGCTAGCACGTGCACAAACGCTTACACCCGGGGGTATCACGGGGTCGTCGACGATTTCATCGGTGTGCCGGACG
Organism: uncultured Actinomycetota bacterium; assembly: GCA_963763315.1. Lineage (GTDB taxonomy): Bacteria > Actinomycetota > Actinomycetes > Actinomycetales > Dermatophilaceae > CAVSJJ01. The sequence goes on along the minus strand of CAVXOC010000002.1, from coordinate 405,182 downwards.
AGTGGAAGAGTTGGGTCATGACCTCGCAGCGAGCGGTTGGGATCACGGAGCTGGCATTGCGGGACGCCCACCAGAGTCTGATGGCGACCCGGATGGCCCTGGAGGACATGGTCGACGCCTGTGCCGACATCGATGCCGCCGGGTACTGGAGCGTCGAGTGCTGGGGTGGCGCGACCTTCGACGCGTGCATCCGCTTCCTCAACGAGGACCCGTGGGAGCGGCTGCGGACGTTCCGCCGGCTCATGCCGAACAGCCGGCTGCAGATGCTGCTGCGCGGCCAGAACCTCCTCGGCTACCGGCACTACGGCGACGATGTCGTCGACCGGTTCGTCGACAAGGCGGCCACGAACGGCATGGACGTCTTCCGGGTGTTCGACGCGCTCAACGACGTCCGCAACGTCGAGCGGGCCATCGCGGCGGTGAAGAAGGCCGGCGCGCACGCCCAGGGCACCATCTGCTACACCACCTCGCCCCTGCACACCATCGACGGGTTCGTCACCCTGGCCCGCCAGCTTGCCGACCTCGGGTGCGACTCCCTCGCCCTGAAGGACATGGCGGCCCTGCTCAAGCCCCAGCCGGCATACGACATCGTCACGGCGATCAAGGGTGCCCTGCCCGACATGCAGGTCAACGTGCACTGTCACGCGACGACCGGCGTGACCCAGGTGTCGCTGATGAAGGCCATCGAGGCGGGGGCCGACGTCGTCGACACTGCCATCTCGTCGCTGTGCCTCGGCCCGGGCCACAACCCGACCGAGGCCGTGATGGAGATGCTCGACGGCACCGGGTTCGTCGCCGACCTGGACCGGGTCCGGCTGCACGCCATCAAGGACCACTTCGCGGCCGTCAAGCCCCGCTACGCCGAGTTCCTGTCCGGCTTCACCGTGGAGACCGACATCTTCGAGAGCCAGATCCCGGGCGGGATGATCTCGAACATGGAGTCCCAGCTCACCCAGCAGGGGGCAGGCGACAAGCTGCAGGAGGTCCTCGAGGAGGTGCCCCGGGTCCGCAAGGCCGCCGGGTACCCGCCCCTCGTCACGCCGTCGAGCCAGATCGTCGGGACCCAGGCCGTCTTCAACGTCCTCATGGGCCCCTACCAGGTGATGACGGCCGAGTTCGCGGACCTCGTCCTCGGGTACTATGGGCACACCCTCGGTGAGTGCGACCCGGAGGTCGTCGCCAAGGCTCAGGCGCAGGCAGGCAAGGAGCCGATCACCGGCCGGCCGGCGGATTTGATCCAGAACGAGTGGGATGCCCTCGCCGTCCAGGCCGCCGACCTCGACGGCTTCGACGGCACCGACGAGGACGTCCTGACCTACGCCATGTTCCCCAAGGTGGCCCCCGGCTTCTTCGCCACCCGCGGCGAAGGACCCAAGAACGTCGGCAAGGACCCGGGCCAGCTCGAGGCCGAGCGGGCCGCCGCCGCCGGGGACAACGGCACCGGCCCGGTCCGGATGCCGATCAGGTACGAGATCACCGTCGACGGCCGCGCCCACACGGTCGCGGTCACGCCGGCCTGACAGGGGAAGGACCGATGACCACCACACCGGCCGGGGACGTCCCGGAGACGGACCAGGTCGTCCCGCACACGGGCCACGTCAAGGACAAGTCCGCGAAGAGGGACCGGAAGCACAAGAAGCACGCCAAGGTCCCGACCATGGGCGAGCGCATCACCGAGCTGCGCGAGCGCCGGGCCGTCGTCGAGGCCGGCGGCGGCGAGGACCGGCTGGCCAGGCAGCGGGCGCAGGGCAAGCGCACCGCGCGCGAGCGGGTCAGCGACCTCGTCGACCCGGGCAGCTTCGAGGAGGTCGGCCTCTTCGCCGAGCACCGAACCACCTTGTTCGGGATGGACACGGCCGTCATGCCCGCCGACGGGGTCGTCACCGGCACCGGCACCGTCTACGGCCGGCCGATCCACCTCGCGAGCCAGGACTTCACCGTGGCCGGCGGCTCGGCCGGCGAGATGCACTCGGTCAAGGTCGCCAAGGCCCTGCACGGAGCGCTGGAGAACGGCACCCCGTTCGTGTTCATCAACGACTCCGGCGGGGCCCGCGTCCAGGAGGGCATCGACTCGCTGTCCGGCTACGGCAAGGTGTTCTTCCAGAACGTCGCCCTCTCGGGCCTGGTCCCGCAGATCTCGGTGATCGCCGGCCCGTGCGCCGGCGGGGCGGCCTACTCGCCGGCGCTGACCGACTTCATCATCCAGACCAAGGCGTCGCGGATGTTCATCACCGGGCCCGACGTCATCAAGCAGGTCACCGGTGAGGACGTCACGCCCGAGGAGCTCGGCGGACCCGGGACCCACATGAGCCTGTCCGGCGTCACGCACTTCGTGGCCGAGGACGACGAGCAGGCGATGCTCATCTGCAAGAAGCTCCTCGGCTACCTGCCGAGCAACAACACCGAGGACCCCCCGTACGTCGAGGGCTTCGAGGAGGTGAGCCGCAACGAGGCGCTGTGCTCGATCCTCCCCGAGGACCCGAAGAAGGCCTACGACGTGCGGCGCGTCATCGCCGGCATCGTCGACCTGGGCGACTACCTCGAGGTCCAGGCCGGTCGCGCCGACAACCTCGTCATCGCGTTCGCCCGGATCGCCGGGAACACCGTCGGCATCGTCGCGAACCAGCCGCAGCACCTCTCCGGCGTGCTCGACATCGACGCCTCCAACAAGGGTGCCCGGTTCATCCGGTTCTGCAACGCGTTCAACATCCCGCTCGTCACCCTCGTCGACGTCCCCGGCTTCCTGCCCGGAGTCGCTCAGGAGTACGGCGGGATCATCCGCCACGGGGCGAAGATGCTCTTCGCCTACTCGGCGGCGACGGTCCCGAAGATCACCGTCGTGCTCCGCAAGGCGTACGGCGGCGCTTACCTCGCCATGTGCGGCAAGGACCTCGGGGCGGACCGGGTCTACGCCTGGCCGACGGCCGAGATCGCCGTGATGGGCGCCGAGGGCGCGGCGGGCGTCGTCTTCCGCCGCGAGATCGCGGCAGCCGAGGACCCGGACGCCAAGCGGGCCGAGCTCGTCCAGCTCTACCGTGAGGCCTTCTCGACGCCGTATGTCGCGGCCTCGCGCGGCCTCGTCGACGACATCATCGAGCCCGGCGACACCCGCGCGATCATCGCGCGGGCGCTGGAGACCCTCCGCGGCAAGCGCGACATGCGTCCGCCCAAGAAGCACGGGCTGATCCCACTGTGAGCGCCCCCACCGGCTCCGCTGCCACGCCGGCCCCGGCAGCCGCCTCGAGGACGAGGCCGGCCGCCGAGGCGAGCCAGGACGACCTCGCCGGCCAGCTCCGCGCACTCACCGACGCGGTGGCGGCCCTGACCGACCGGATCGCCTCGCTCGAGGGCCGCCTCGAGGCCGTGCACCCCACCGGGGAGGTGACCGACGACGTGCTGCTCGCCATCGCGGCCGCCTGCGCGGCGTTCCTGGGCAAGCGCGCGACCGTCAAGCAGGTGCACCTGCGCCGGCACTCGACCTGGGCCAAGCAGGGCCGCGCCGAGGTCCAGTACTCCCATGCCATCAGCCACCCCCGCGGCTGACGAAGGACGGATCAGAAGATGAAGCTCAAGGTGACGGTCAACGGCATCGAGTACGACGTCGATGTCGAGGTCGCGGAGGACCACGTGCCGGTCCTCGGCCCGGTCATCACGACCAGCCAGACCGCCTATGCCGTGACCCCGACGGTCGCCCGGGCCCCCGGCGCCAACGCCAACGCCCTCGTCGCACCCATCGCCGGGACGGTGCTGCGGGTCGTCGCCGAGGAGGGCGGCCAGGTCAAGGCCGGCGACACCATGGTGGTGCTCGAGGCGATGAAGATGGAGACCGAGGTGACCGCCCCCAAGGACGGCATCGTTGCGGCGCTCATGGTCTCGGTCGGCGACTCCGTCCAGGGCGGCGACGTCCTCCTCGAGTGGGCCGACGAGGGCTGACCCGGCGCCCCCCGGGGCGCCCCGCTCTGCCGGGCGCCGACGCGCGGGGCCGCGGTACAGCCAGTTCCCAGGGTCGGTTCCTAGGTTCGCGGCGTGAGCACCGAGCGGCGTGGGCAGGCCGGCCATCTCAGCGCTGAGCACGCCCGCCTGGCGGAGTCGCCCGGCGACGCGGACCCGTGGCGACTGTGGGGGCCCTATGTCGCCGGGCGCCAGTGGGGCACCGTCCGCGAGGACTACTCGCCCGACGGCGACGCCTGGGCGTTCTTCCCCTTCGAGCACGCCCATCGGCGCACCTACCGCTGGGGTGAGGACGGCCTCGCCGGGATCAGCGACCGCTACGGCTTCCTCAACCTCACCCTCGCCCTGTGGAACGGCCGCGACGACCGCCTCAAGGAGCGGCTGTTCGGCCTGACCAACGCCCAGGGCAACCACGGGGAGGACGTGAAGGAGTACTGGTGGCATCTCGACGCCACCCCGACGCACTCCTTCGCGCGCCTCCTCTACCGCTACCCGCAGGCCGCCTACCCCTACCAGGCGCTGCGTGACGAGAGCGCCCGACGCTCCCGGACCGAGCCCGAGTACGAGCTCGCCGACACCGGCGTCCTCGGCGGCGACCGGTTCTTCGACGTCGTCGTCACCCATGCCAAGGCCGCCCCTGACGACATCTGCCTGACGGTCTGCGCCACCAACCACGGCTCGGACCCGGCGCCGCTCGACCTCCTGCCGCAGCTGACCTTCCGCAACACCTGGCGCTGGGGCGACGACGACCGGGTGCCCGGCCTGCGCCAGGTCACCCCTCCCGAGCCGGGCACCACCGGGGTCACCGTGGTCGAGGCCCGCCACGGGTTCCTCGGCCGCTACCACCTCTATGCCGGCGGCTCCCCCGGGCTCCTCTTCTGCGACAACGAGACCGACGCCGTCGAGCTGTGGGGCGCCGACGCCAACGCCACCGCATACCCGAAGAACGGCGTGGATCGGGCGGTCGTGCACGCCGACCCGTCGCTGACGAACCCCGAGCGTACCGGCACCAAGGTGGCGCTGCACTACCACTGGGACGGCGTCGCTCCCGGCGAGACGGTGACGCTCCGGCTGCGGCTCAGCGCAGAGGTGGGGGCGGCCGACCCGCTGGGTCCTGGCTTCGATGCCGTTCTCGCCGACCGGGAGGCCGAGGCCGACGACTTCTACGCGGCGGTCGTGCCTGACCGGACGACCGAGGAGGACCGCCGGATCGCCCGCCGCGCCTACGCCGGCCTGCTCTGGGGCCGGCAGCTGTACCGGTACAACGTCGCTGCCTGGCTGCTCGGCGACCCCGCCGGGCCGCCGCCACCGCCGCAGCGGCGCGCTGCCGAGCCCGCCGGGCGGAACACGGACTGGCGTCATCTCTACCTCGCCGACGTCATCTCGATGCCCGACGAGTGGGAGTACCCGTGGTTCGCCGCCTGGGACCTCGCCTTCCACTGTGTGGCCCTCGCCCACGTCGACCCCGCCTTCGCCAAGAGCCAGCTCGTCCTGATGTGCCGCGAATGGGCGCAGCACCCCGACGGCCAGCTCCCGGCCTACGAGTGGTCCTTCAGCGACGTCAACCCGCCGGTGCATGCCTGGGCCGCCTGGCAGGTCTACGTGCTGGACGGGTCGCGCGACCGCGACTTCCTCGTCCGGGTGTTCGGCAAGCTGCTCATCAACTTCGCCTGGTGGGTCAACCGCAAGGACGCCGACGGGTCGAACCTCTTCCAGGGCGGGTTCCTCGGAATGGACAACATCAGCGTGTTCGACCGCTCCAGGGACGTGCCGGCCGGCTGGCGGCTGGAGCAGTCCGATGCGACGAGCTGGATGGCGTTCTTCTGCCTGTCGATGCTGCGGATCGCCCTCGAGCTGGCCCGGCGGGACGCCGCGTGGGACGACCTCGCGACGACCTTTCTCGAGCGCTTCCTCGCCATCGCCCGCGCCTCGCGGTCGTTCGGCCGCGAGAAGGTCTCGCTGTGGGACGAGCAGGACGGGTTCTTCTACGACGTCCTGGTCGGTCCGCAGGGCGCGGCCGAGACGGTGCGGGTGCGGTCCCTGGTCGGACTGCTGCCGATGCTCGGCGTCGCCATCGCGCCGGCGTGGGTCGAGACGGACCTGCCGGACTTCACCGAGAGGCTGCGCTGGCTGCAGCGCAACCACCCCGGCGAGATGGAGGCCCTGGTCGTCTCCCCTGACGCCGACGGATCGGGACGGCCGCACACGACGCTCGCCCTGGTGGACCGTCCGCGGTACGAGCGGCTCCTCACCCGGCTGCTCGACGAGGGCGAGTTCCTCTCGCCGCACGGTATCCGCAGCCTGTCCGCCGCCTACCGCCACGGGCACACCACCGAGGTGGCCGGGACGACGATGAGCATCCGGTACGACCCCGCCGAGTCCAGCTCGGGGTTGTTCGGCGGGAACTCCAACTGGCGGGGCCCGGTCTGGATGCCGGTCAACGTCCTGCTCGTCGACGCCATCCGGACGTATGCCGCGGGCGCCGGTTCCGCGCTCACCGTCGAGGTGCCGACCGGATCGGGATGCCGGATGCCGCTGGGCGCCCTGGCTGCCGAGCTCGAGGCCCGGCTCATCGACCTGTTCCGCCGCGGGCCGGACGGGCGGCGCCCGAGCGACCCCCGCGACCACGGCACCGGCCCGCTGTGGTCGGGGCACCCCACCTTCAGCGAGTACTTCCACGGCGACACGGGTACCGGTCTGGGGGCGTCCCACCAGACCGGCTGGACCGCCCTGGTCGCCCATCTGATCTGCACGACACCGGGACGGCCCGGCGCCGCTCCCGCCGGCTGACGGCATACCGACCCTCACCTGGCACCGACGAAAGGCACCGACCATGCTCCTCGAAGGAAAGACCGTCGTCGTCACCGGCGGCAACAGCGGCATCGGGGCGGCGATCGCCAAGGCTGCGGGTGCGGAGGGCGCCAACGTCGTCATCGACTACGTGGCCCACCCCCAGGCCACCGCCGAGCTCGACCAGGAGATCACCGCCGAGGGCGGGGAGGCCGTCGGCGTCGGCGCCGACGTCAGCAAGGTCGAGGAGCTGCGGCGGCTCATCGACGCCGCCGTGCAGGCGTTTGGACGGGTCGACATCATGGTCAACAACGCCGGGATCGAGACCCGGACGTCCGTGCTCGACAGCACGGAGGCGGACTTCGACAAGGTCCTCGCGGTCAACCTCAAGAGCGCGTTCTTCGGGACCCAGCTGGCCGCCAGGCAGTTCATCGCGCAGGGCGGTGGCGGGGTCGTCGTCAACATCTCGTCCGTCCACGAGGACTGGCCGATGCCCGGGAACGCGCCGTACTGCGTCTCCAAGGGCGGGATGCGGATGCTGACCCGCACGGCGGGCGTCGAGCTCGGTGTGCACGGCATCCGCGTCGTGGGCGTGGGCCCGGGCGCGGTGGACACCCCGATCAACGAGTCGACGACGGCCGACCCCGAGCAGCTCGCCCGGCTCGAGGCGACGATCCCGCTCGGCCGGATGGCGCAGCCCGAGCAGATCGCCGCCGCCGTGGTGTTCCTCGCCTCCGACCGCGGGGGCTATGCCACGGCGACGACCCTCTTCGTCGACGGCGGCATCATGCAGGGCAGCGTCGGCCTCTGACCCTGGTCGCCGAACCGGCCGGTCGACGGCCACCAGGCCATGGCGACCATGGCGGCCATGGCGCGGCCCGGCCCTGGGGCATAGCCTCGGACCGATGCCCCGTCGCACTCTGTAGACCGTCGCACTCCGAAGGAGGCACGCATGAGCCTGGACCGTCCGCTCGCCCCCAACCCCTACGACCTGCTGCCCCCCGTGGCGTCGTTCACCGTCACCAGCACCGACGTGACCGACGGCGCCCCCCTCAAGGACGACCAGGTCGCCGCGAAGGGCAACACCTCCCCCCAGCTCAGCTGGACTGGCGCCCCGGAGGGTACCGCGAGCTTCGTGGTCACCTGCTTCGACCCGGACGCACCCACCCCGTCGGGCTTCTGGCACTGGGTGCTCGTCGACCTGCCCGCCGACGTCACGTCGCTCCCCACCGGGGCCGCCTCGGCGGACCTGCCCGGCACGGCGTTCCACTGCCGCAACGACGGGGGCGAGCACGGCTTCATGGGGGCCGCCCCGCCGGAGGGTGACATGCCGCACCGGTACTTCTACGTCGTCCATGCGGTGAGCGAGCCGACCCTGGGGGTGGACGCGAGCGCGTCACCGGCGGCGGTGTCGTTCAACCTGGCGTTCAAGACCCTCGGGCGCGCGATCATCCACGGGACGTACCAGCACTGACCGACGACGACGCGCGGGCGGCAACGACCGCGGCCAGCGCGGCGCCGCCGGCCCCCAGCGCACCGAGCAACCCGTGGTGGTGCGAGAACCACAGCTGGCTGGATGAGCCCTTGGCCCGGCGGTCGAACGCGCCATGGGCGCCGAAGTCGCGGTCCTCGTCCGCCGGTTCGCGCAGGTTCACCGGCTGGTCGGGCGCACGCTCCTCACCCGTCTGCTGCGAGGAGAAGCCGGTCCGGGCGAGGTAGCGGTCCAGCAGTCCCGGCGCGATGGCGTTGCCCGCCAGGGTGCCCACCGTGCTGCCGCCGACCCAGTACTCCCGGCGGCGCGGGTGCTCCGCGGCGTACAGCACGGCGCGGCCGGCCACCTCCGGCTGGTAGATGGGCGGCACCGGCTGGGCATGCCGCGGCAGGCGGGACAGCACCCAGGAGAACTGCGGGGTGTTGACCCCCGGCATCTGCACCATGGTGACCCGCACCGGACTCTTCTCATGGAGGAGCTCGCAGCGCAGCGCCTCGTGGAAGCCCTGGATGGCGTGCTTCGCACCGCAGTAGGCGGTCTGCAGCGGGATGCCGCGATAGGCCAGGGCGGACCCGACCTGCACGATCGTCCCCCGGCCGCGGGCCTTCATCCGGGGTAGGACGGCCATGGTGGCGTAGACGTAGCCGAGGTAGCTGACCTCGGTCACCCGCTTGTACTCGTCGGGATGGATCTCGTCGAACGGCGCGAAGACCGATGTGAAGGCCACGTTGACCCAGACCTCGATCGGACCGAGCTCGTTCTCGATGCGGTCCACCGCGGCGACGACCTGCTCGTTGTCGGAGACATCGGCCGGCACGACGAAGGGCGTGCCGCCGGCCGCTTCGACGTCGCGGGCGGCCGCCTGCAGTCCGGCCTCCCCACGCGCGATGAGCGCCACCCGGGCCCCCCGCTTGGCGAGCTCGACGGCGCTGGCCCGACCGATGCCGCCGCTCGCCCCGGTGACGACCACCACCTGTCCAGGCTGGATGCGGGCGCTCATGACTTGTCCTGCTCTCGGACGTGATGGGTCATCGGATGTCCTTTCACTGTGGGGGTCGGGGCGCGGTCCCAGGCGGCGCGCCGACGTGCCGGGTGTCCGGCATCCGGCACAGCGCCCCTTCCCCGGGTTCCTACCCGTGGCCGCGCCCGGCAACCGCCGCCGATCGTCCCAACCGGGCAGGGGGACACGGGTCGGTTGCCCACCCCGCCCAGGGGGTATGCGGCGCCCGATGGCTCCCACCTGGCTCACCGCTCTCGCATGGGTCGCTCTCGTCGTGGCATTCGGCTGCGCCGCGGCGATCCTCGTCGACATCTTCGGACGCCGCCGGCGGCAGAGGATGTGGATCATGGAGGCCGTCTGGCCGATCACCGCCCTCTACCTAGGTCCGGTCGGGCTGTGGGCGTACGCCTCGTTCGGACGGGCGGCATCCGGCGGCGAGCCGGAGCCCACCGGCGCGTCCTCGGCTGGTCAGGACGGTGCAGACGCTGCGGAACCGGACAGCGGGGCGGACGGTGGCCCGGACCGGGGCGACCCGCCTGGCGCGGACGGTGAGGGCGTCGGCCCCACCTGGCAGTCGGTCTTCTCCGGCGTGGCGCACTGCGGCGGCGGCTGCACACTCGGCGACATCGTCGCCGAGACCGCGGTCTTCCTCTTCGGGCTCGAGCTGCTCGGCACGGCGTTCGGCGCCGAGCTGGTCGGCGACTACGTCCTCGCCCTCGGTCTCGGGATCGTGTTCCAGTACTTCGCCATCGCGCCGATGCGCGGGCTCTCCCTCGGCGACGGGCTGGTCGCGGCGGCGAAGGCGGACGTGCTGTCGCTGACTGCCTTCGAGGTCGGCCTGTTCGGCTGGATGGCGCTCATGCGGTTCGTCTTCTTCACCGACCAGCCGCTTCAGCCCGACCAGGCGGCCTACTGGTTCCTCATGCAGGTCGGCATGGCGCTCGGCTTCGTCACCGCCTGGCCGATGAACGTCTGGCTGATCCGGCGCGGCATCAAGGAGGCCATGTAGCCGGGTGGGTGACCAATCCCACACCTGCGACAGGCCACGTCACACCGCAGGGAGAGCCACCGCTGTCCCGCCACCGCGATGACGAGCTGCGTTGCCCCGCAACGACTCTGGCCCGGTCGTGGCGGCACCACCCCCGGCTGGGCACGGTGGGTTGCGCCGCGTGGCGCGGCTAGAATCGAGCCGGGCCAACAGCCACCGACGTGGCACGACGAGGTGCTCATCATCGACACATCCCCGGGACAGCGCATGCTCGCGCCGCCGGGGGCGCGAGGTGCCTCGGGGCCGTGCGCCCTGCACCGGCCGCCCACCCCGGACGGCCGAGACACCACGAAGGGAAGAACCCGATGAACCTCGCGGCCCGCGTCCAGGTCCAGGCCGACCGACTCGTCGACGAGGCCAGCGACGGTCTCCACCAGGCCCGGCTGCCCCACTACTCCGTCTCCGGTGCCGACGTCACCCGCGAACGGGTGCGTGGCCTTCTCGACGCCGTGCTCGACAGCCTCCAGCACGCATCTCCCATGCGGATCCTGCAGCATGCGGACGCCATCGCCCGCGAGCGGTTCCACGCCGGGTTCGGCATCGACGAGATCCAGGTGGCCTTCAACACGCTCGAGGCATCACTGTGGCGGTACCTCGTGCGGGAGACCCCCGCCGCCGACCTGGCCGAGAACCTCGAACAGCTCGGTGCGGTGCTCGGCGCTGCCAAGGACCAGATGGCGCGCACCTACGTCCAGCTCGCCAGCCGGGAGCACCACCCGTGCGTCGACGTCGAGGCCCTGTTGGAAGCCGTCTGAGCCGAGGGAGCCGGCCAGCGGCACCCGGTGCGGTGTCCCGCGGGCCCCGCGGGTCCCGCCTGCCGGCCTGCCCGGGTCAGTCGCGCAGCGCGGCGAGGGCGTCACGGTAGGTGACCCAGCCGACCGGGTCCCCGCCGCCGCCCTTGGCGAAGATGGGGATGCCGCCACACCCGCTGAGGTTGAGGGCGTGCACCGCCTCCTCGAGGGTGTCACCCTCATGCACGTGTGCGGGCAGCTCGGTGATGATGGCAGCCCGCTCGGTGTCGTGGTGCCCGTCGGCGAGCGCCTCGGCGACGGCGCGGGCGGTGAGGATCCCGAGGTAGCTCCCGTCCACGTTCTTGACCGGCAGCACGCCGTACGGGGTCCGCGACAGCGTCGCGGCAGCGGCCACGAGGGATGTGCGGGCGTCGATCCCCGTGGGCAGCGGGCGCATCACCGTGACGACGTTGCCGAGCCGTGGCTTCGGCGGCGCCACGGGTGCGTGCAGGTCGACTCCCCGGCGGCGCAGCTTCAACGTGTAGATGGTGTCCGGCGAGAGCCGGTGGCTGATCCCCGCGGCAAGGACGATGGCGGCCATCAGCGGCAGGATGATCGTGTACTCGTTCGTCAGCTCGAACATGATGATGACCGCGGTGATGGGAGCCCGCGCGGCGCCCGCGAAGACCGCACCCATCCCGATCAGACCGTAGGCGCCGACCGGCCCGGCGACGGAGGGCCAGAGCGCCTGGGCGAAGATGCCGAAGGCGCTGCCGAGCATCGCACCGACGAACAGGCTGGGCGCGAAGACCCCGCCGGACCCCCCGATACCGATGGTCAAGGAGGTGGCGACCATCTTGGCGACCAGCAGGAGCAGGAGGAACCGCACCGTGTAGCCGCCGCCGACCGCGCTTCCGATGACCGGGTAGCCGACGCCGTACATCTGCGGGATGGCGAGCAGCACGACGCCGAGGGCCAGGCCGCCGACGGCGGGGCGCAGCCACTCGGGGCCGTGCCAGAGCGCATCGCAGATGTCCTCGATGCGGTAGAGGACCTTCGTGAACAACACGCCCGCACCGCCGGCGAGGACGCCGAGCATGGCGTAGAGGAGGTACTCCGCCGAGTGGTGCACCGAGAAGGCCGGAAGGGCGAGGAACGGGGTGTCCCCGAACGCCGCCCGCCCGAGGGCCGCGGCGACGACGCCCGACACGACGACCATGCTGAAGGCCTGCGAGGTGAAGTCCATCAGGATGAGCTCGAGGGCGAAGAACACCCCGGCCAACGGGGCGTTGAAGGTGGCGGCGATGCCGCCCGCCGCCCCGCACGCGACGAAGACCCGCATCCGGGACTCGGACGCGTGGATGATGCGCCCGATGGTGGAGCCCAGGGCGGAGCCGATCTGGACGATGGGCCCCTCGCGGCCGACGGACCCGCCGCCGCCGATGCACAAGGCGGAGGCGAGCGCCTTGACCGCGGCGACCTGGGGGGCGATGCGGCCGCCGCGGCGCGCGACGGCATACATGACCTCGGGGACGCCGTGCCCACGGGCCTCGCGGGCGAAGAAGTGGACGAGCGGGCCGTACAGCAGTCCAGCCACCACGGGTGCGAAGAGGACGAACCACCTTCCTGCCCAGGGGAGGTGCGGGTTGCTCGCACCGGGGACCGCCGCGTAGTCCTCGTGGCCGGAGAGCAGCAGGGTGAACTCGCGGATGAGCCACCGGAACAGCACCGCGAAACCGGCAGCACCGGCGCCGATGACCACGGCGATGCCGACCAGACCACTCTGGGACGCACGCAACCGCACGCCCCAGGCGACCCACCGCTCCCGCGACACCGGTAGCAGCCGCGCGACCCGGTCGGTGGGCACGGGACGAGCAGCGGCTGAGTCAGGGGGCATGAATTGCATTATGCAATGATTGCGCCATGCAACGCCAACGGCGCTCACGCCGTGAGCGGACACCCCCGGTCCGCACCGGCCGCGACGCCGTCCCCGACGAGGAGGGTCTCGACGAGCTCATCACCGGTATCCTCACGGCCTCCCGGGTCCTGGTGGGAATGTCGGCCCGCTCCCTCGCCGACATCGAGGGCGCGGTCACGCCCACGCAGTTCCGCACGCTCGTCGTCCTGTCCGCACACGGCTCGACCCGGCTGGTCGAGCTTGCGGCCCGCCTGGGCGTCGGCGCGTCGACGGCCCAGCGCTCGGTGGACCGGCTCGTCGCCTCGGGGCTGGTCGACCGGCGCGAGAACGACAAGGACCGGCGGGAGGTCGTCATCGACCTGACGGCGGCCGGCCGGCGACTGGTCAAGCGGGTCACCGCGCGCCGCCGCACGGCCATCGAGGAGATCGTCCGGGCCATGCCACGCGCGCGCCGGCTGGAGCTGCTCGAGGCGCTGGGGGCGTTCTCGGCATTCGCCGAGGCGGCCGACGAGCCCGCCGCCGAGGTCGACGACGCCAGCCGGCTCGGCTGGTGAGCCGGTGAGGGGCGACGGCCCGGGGGTGTGACCGGCGCGGAACGCCCCCGGCGGGTGCCCGTGGGACCCTGGGAACGAGGTCCCCTGCCACCCGCTCCCGGCGCCTGACGATCGCGGTCCCCATCGTGCTGGCAGCGCTGTCCATGCTCGGGCCGTTCAGCATCGACACCCCCTTCCCGGCGTTCCAGCAGATGGGCCGCGACTTCGGTGTCGGGCCGATCCCATGCAGCTCGTCGTCAGCGTCCATCTCTTGGCGTTCGCCGTGATGAGCATCCTGCACGGCCCGCTCTCCGACGCACTGGGCCGCAAGCCGGTCATGGTCGCCGGGGTGCTGGCCTACGCCCTGGGATCGGTGGGCTGCGCCGTGTCGACGAGCCTGCCGATGCTGCTCGCCTTCCGGGTCGTCCAGGGCCTGAGCGCCGGAGGCGGCGTCATCGTCAGCCGCACCGTCGTCCGCGACATGTTCGCGGGGCCGCAGGCGCAGCGACTGATGAGCCGGGTCGCCATGATCTTCGGGCTGGCCCCCGCCGTCGCGCCCGTCGTGGGGGCCCTCATCCTCCAGGTCAGCCGGTGGCCCGGCATCTTCGTCCTCCTCACCGGGGTGGGCGCCCTGCTCGCCCTCCTGGTGACCGCCGTGCTGCCCGAGACCCACCCGCCGGAACGCCGGACGCCGCTCTCCGTGCGGTCGGTCCTCGCCGGGCTCGCCGAGGTGGGCCGCAGGCCGAGCTTCCATCGGGTCGCCTGGGCAGGGTCCTTCTTCTTCGGCGGGCAGTTGCTCTACCTCGGGGCCGCGGCCATCTTCGTCGTCGACCTGCTGCCCAAGGGCGAGCTGGACTTCTGGATGTTCTTCGTACCGATGATCACCGGCTTCGTCGCCGGCTCCTGGCTCAGCGCCCGCGCGGCGGGCCGGGTGACGGGTCGTCACCTGGTCAGTGCCGGGTCGGGTTTCGCGGTCGTCGCCGGGGGGTCAACCTGGCCATCGCCTGGACGTCGGTCGGGGCCAGCGTCCCGTATGCCGTCGTCGGGCCGATGCTCATCGCGCTCGGGGCCGCCACGGCATATCCGACGCTCCAGCTGACGATGCTCGACATGTTCCCGGGCCGCCGCGGGGCCGCCGCGTCACTCGGCGGCTTCCTGCAGCTGCTCCTCAACTCCGTGCTGACCGCCGCCGTCGTCCCGCTCGTCGGCGGGTCGGTGCGCTCGCTCGCCCTGGCTGCGTTCGCCCTGGTCGTGGTCGGTTTCGGGTTCTGGGTCTGGCACCTGGGGCTCGAGCACCGCGACGCCGCGCCTCCGGAGCATCCGGAGCTGCTGGAGCCGAGCGACCAGGTCTGAGCGGGCGCGCTCAACCCGCGGCCCGCCGACGGCGCCGGGCCGAGCTGCCGCCCGCCGGTCCGGAGAAGAACGCCGACACCCCGATCATGAAGCCGAAGTCGTACCAGCCGCCGTTGTTATGGACCTCGTAGATCGACACGGAGTCCTTGAACAACGAGATGAGGAAGGTCCACGGGGAGATGAACCCGTGCCACAGGCCCAGCCAGAAGCCGGCGGCCTGTGGTCCGTGCGAGGCGGCCGAGTTGGGGCCGGCCGCACAGGCGGCGACGGCCACGAGGACGAGCAGGATGAGCGCCACCGTTGCCGGCACTCGACGGCCGGGACGCTGGGTCGACGGGGTCATGACGCCTCCCTCCTGGCCCCGATCCTCTCGCGCGGGGCAGCCATGGGAACCGGCGTGTGAGGGGGGTCACCGAGGCCCCGACGTGCCGGCGGGCACCGCGCCGCCACCCGCGGGCCCGGGTTGGGAGATCGACGCCGGAGGCCGGGCGCCGGACGACGTCAGGAGACCCGGACCGCCTGGGTGGGCGGGACGAGCAGCACCCAGGTCTGCCCGGGCGCGAACGTCATGGTCTGGCCGGCGACGGTGAACCTGGTGGGCGACGTCGCGCCGCGACGGGACCAGGTGCCGTGGAAGCTCCTGCCGTTGCGCAGCAGGGTGGCCCTGCCCGAGCCGATGACCTTCTCCAGCGGAGTGCGGGCGCCGTTGACGTCACGGTTGCCGGACTGGGACATCGAGACGTACTGGACGAGGACGTTGCTGGTCAGGACGTTCCTGTTCCCGTACAGGGCGTCCTTCTCGATGCGGCCGTCGGAGGTGACGGTGTACTTGTGGTAGGCGGCCGAGTAGGCGAACTCCACCCGCGCCGCCTGCCAGGACGTCCTCAGCCGAGCGCCCGTGGTCCCGCCTGTGGCCGGAGTGCCGTAGCGGAAGCCGGGGTCCTGGGGCTTGACCGACCCACCGGCTCGCTGGAGCAGTGTCCTGGTCGTGCCGATGACGTTGTAGGGCGCGGGCCGGGAGTGGTCGCGCTCGAAGCCGAGCGTCGAGGCGTCGTTGGACAGGTTGACCTGGTGGCCGCGGACGATCCGCCGCAGGGTGTAGGACGAGCCGCCGGAGAAGGCGAAGGCCACCCGGCCGTAGTTGGCCAGGAGGTCGACATCGCTCTCCCGCGCGCTGCGGACCGGGCCGACCTTGGCGGGCATGCTGCTGGAGAAGATGGCCAGCAGCCGGGTCAGGCCCCCCTCGACGGGCTCCACGTAGACCACGTCGGCCTTGCTCAGGCCGACCCGTGGGTACGAGGCGCCGGTGTGGTCGATCTTGACGGCCAGGACCGGCCCGCCGGCCAGCCCGGCCGAGCTCGGGCCCGGGCTGGGGCTGGGGGTGGGGGTCGTGGCGGCCGCGCTGGTCGTCGCCGGCGCCGGGGCCGGGTCCGTGGAGCAGCCGCCCACGCCCAGGAGCCCGAGCAGGACGGCGGAGGCGACCACGGCGCGACGCCGGCGCGCGCCGGGTGCAGGGGGGGACGGCATGCCCAGACGATAGCGACTGGCGGCGGCGCTTCCGGCCTGGACGGGCCGACCGGCGGATGGCCCTGCCCGCGGCGGCGACCCGACCGGTCACCGAGAGCGGCCCGAGGGCATCCGGCTCAGGCGACCGTGAGTACGCCCGTCGTCCACTCGCCGGGCCCCAGCTCGTCGAGGGCGTCCCCGATCCGCTGTTCCTCGTAGGCGAAATGCGTCTCGAGGATGGCGGCCAGGCCGTCGAGCTCCCGGACGATCTTCTCGGGGTCCGAAGGGTTGTCCCGGCGGCACAGCTCGGACACCCGGTGCAGGAGCGAGGCGACCAGGATGTGGTCCTGGACGATCCCGTCGAGGACGGCCCCCAGCCGGGGCTCGGCAGCGCGCAGCTCGGGCAGCAGCTGGTTGTCCTCGCTGCTGTGGTGGGTGTGCATGGAGGCGCAGAACGCCAGGCAGTGCACGAGGAGGTCGCCGTCGATGGCCTCCGGCTCGGGCAGGCGGGGCACGAAGTCGCCGTCGTCCGTGCCGGCGGCGATCTGGTCGCGCAGCACGGCCAGACGCCCGCTCAGCCTCCGATGGGTCTGCGCGAGCTGCTGGCTCAGCGCGACCGCCCGGTGGTGCTCACTCATCGCTCTCCTCCCTGCCCTCGGCCGCGTCGGCCGGGGTGCCCGCGGGCGCGGGCATCACACTTCATCACTTGCTGCTCACCTGACACAACTCGACACCGGTCCGGGGGACCGCGGCGCGGACGGTGCGGGCCGCATCCGCCGCCCGGACCTAGGCTGACCCCATGACCGATCCTGCGGACTGCACCGTCCTGGTGACGGGTGCGACCGGGTTCATCGGCGGCCGGCTGGCGCCCGAGCTCGTCGACCGCGGGTATGCCGTGCGTGCCATGACCCGCCACGCAGACACCTACGACGGGCCGGGCGAGCCGGTCCAGGCCGACGTCGACGACCCGCCGAGCCTCGAGGCGGCGCTGGCCGGCGTCGATGTCGCCATCTACCTCGTCCACTCGCTGAGCGGCCGCGACTTCGAGCGTCGGGACGCCGCCGCGGCCTGGGCGTTCGGGGAGGCCGCCGGGCGGGCGGGGGTGCGTCAGATCGTCTATCTCGGTGGACTGGGGCGCGACGACGACGACCTCCTGTCCCCCCACCTGCGCAGCCGCCGGGAGGTGGAGGGCCTGCTGGGGACGGGCGGCGTGCCGGTGACCGTGCTGCGGGCCGCCATCGTCGTCGGGCACGGCGGCATCTCCTGGGAGCTCACCCGCCAGCTCGTGAAGAACCTCCCGGCGATGGTCGTGCCGAAGTGGGCGTCCACCCGGACCCAGCCGATCGCGGTCGACGACGTCGTGCGCTACCTCGCCGGCGTGGTCGACGAGCCACGGGCCCTCGGCCGGGTCTTCGAGGTCGGCGGCCCCGACCAGGTGACCTACCTCCAGATGCTCCAGCTGGCGGCCGAGATCGGCCGCGGCCGCCCGGTGCCGATCATCGCGGTCCCGGTCCTCACCCCGCGCCTCTCGTCCTACTGGCTCGCCCTCGTCACCGACATCGACACCACGACCGGTCGCAACCTCATCGACTCGATCGGTACCGAGGTCCTCGTCACGGACACCTCGATCCGCGACATCGTCCCCGGCGAGCCCCTCGGGTACGCCGAGGCTGTCCGTCGAGCCCTCGACGATCGGGCGAGGTCAGTGGAACAGCAGCGGTAGGACCACGAGCATCGCGACCGACCAGGTGACGTGGGTGAGAATCGGTGCCAGGACCCCGCCGGAGGCGCGGCGCTCGAGGCCGACGACGAGCCCGAGGACCACCGCGGCGAAGGCCAGCATGGGGTTGCCGGCCGCCAGGGTCGCGACGGCGTATGCCGCGCCGGTGACCAGCACCGGGTGGCGAGGGGTCGCGGCATACGCCGCTCCCCGGAAGAACAGTTCCTCCGCGACCCCGTTCACCACGGTGATGACGATGACGAGCGGGCCGAAGCCCTGGTCGGCGTGGGCGAGAACGTCCCGCACCTGCCTGTCCAGGGCCGGGACCTCCCGGACCGCAAGGGCGCCGATCACGAACACCCCGGTGAGCAGCAACGCCACCAGGACCGCAGTGACGACCGGCCGACCAAGCCCCGACCCGGACGCGATGTAGCCCAGGTGGAGCGGACCGGAGGCGACGGCCCCGACCGTCCACACCGCCGCGAGCCCCAGCGTCGCGGGATAGAACCAGGCGCTTCCGGGCGGGATCCGCAGGGAGAGCCCGAGCACCACGGCTCCCACGACGACCACGGCGGCCGTGACGGCCTGCCGCCGGCGCAGCTCGCGCTCGGTCTCGCGGTGGTCGCGGGGGACCTTCTCCCACAACACCCGCTGCAGCCAGTCGCGCACGAGCGCCACTCTATGCGCGGCCCCGGCGTGCGCCGGGCGTGCGGGCGGGCCGGGGCATGCCGGCCGGTGGCCCGGCGAACGGTGAGGCTACGCCCAGACGATACCCAGCCGCGGTCTCCACCGTGGAGGGACATGGGCCCGGCCGACGGCACGGGCCCGCAGTGGGCGCAGGGACGAAAGGTGGACAGCGCGTGCCCGTGATCGGGGAGAGAGAGGCCCGCCCGGCGCCGCCGGCAGCCGGGGGTTCCAGGCGTGGACGGCGCCGCGAGCGCGCCCGGCAGACGTGGCGACGGCGACGGACCGCCCGACTGGGCTGGGTCGCCCTCGCCCTGGTGGTCCTGCTCGCCTGGCCCGCCTGGTCGGTCGCCGGTGCGCTCGCCGCCCCAGGCACCGACACCGTCGCCGCGCGGCTGGCCGAGTGGGGGCGGTCCCATGGCATGGACTGGGCCGTGACCGGTCTCGAGAAGGTCCAGTACCTGCTCACCCAGCCGTCCACCGGGGGCACCGTCGCCGGGGGCATCCCGACCGCGACGGTGGACGGGGGAGCCAGCTCCACGGCCGGGTCGAGAGCGACGCCGCGGGCGCGCGCGACCGGGGCTGCCCTCGACGCAGCCCCGGCACCCCTGGCGCCCCAGCTGGCCACTCCGCTCCCCGGTGAAGGCGTCTGGCACCCCCTGCTGACGGTCAACGGCAAGGTGGCCGCCCGGGCGGCCTTCCTACGCCCCGACCACACCCACACGGCCTACCTCGTGGGCCTGGTCTGGATGGACCCTCATCTGCTCCGGTTCGCGCTGCACCCGGGCTACACCGAGCCCGGCCCCATCCCGGGCGTGTCGACCCAGATCCCCTCCTCCGAGCTCGGATCGGTCCTCGCGACGTTCAACGCAGGCTTCCGGATGCAGGACGCCAACGGCGGATACTGGCAGAACGGGCACGTCGCCCGCCGCCTTCGGTCGGGGGCCGCATCGATGGTCTTCACGAAGGCCGGCGGCCTCGACGTCCGGGCCTGGCCCGGGGGCGCGCCCGGGCGTGGGGTCAGTGCGGTCCGGCAGAACCTCCAGCTGCTCATCGACGACGGCCGCCTCTCGCCGCTGGTCGCCAACCCCTCGACGCAGGTGTGGGGCAAGACGGTCGGCAACGCGGCCTACGTCTGGCGCAGCGGGGTGGGCGTGCGAGCCGACGGGTCCGTCGTCGTGGCCGTGGGCCCGGCGATGAGCGTGCGGACGCTGGCCAACGTCCTGTTGGACGCCGGCGCGGTCCGCGCCATGGAGCTCGATATCAACAAGGACTGGACGAACTACCTCACCTACGGGCATCCGTCGGCGCGGAAGGCCGTGCCGCACAAGCTGATCGCCACCATGGTGCCGAACCCCTACCGGTACCTCCAGCCGTCCAGCCGCGACTTCGTGGCGGTGCTACCCCGTTGAGGTGGCGCTCGCCTGGCAGCGGGTCCCCGGTCACCGTGACCCACGGCTCGCCGGGGAGGGCGTCCCGACCCTGCTCACCGCGGTCCAGGCACGGGGTCGATGCGTTCACCATGTCGCCGGCGGTCGCCGCCCGGCTGTTCGCCGACGAGCTGACCGACGAGGCGGTGCCCACGTTCGAGGCGGCGGCCTCGCTCACGCCGTGACCGACCGGTGGGTCTCGACGGCCGTCTCGGTGGCGGCAGCCTCGGGCTGGACGGGCTCGCCGACCGGTCGCTCGGCCGGATCTCAGCCGAGCCAGGCCAGCTCGGCAGCGCCGTACGCGCCCGGCGGGTCGAGGGGCACGACGGCCCCGTCCCGCAGGACCGGGCCGGCCACGTGGAGCAGCCGGCCGTGCGGGGACCTGGTCTCGGCCAGCGGCACGGCGAGCTCCTCCACGGTGGCACCCGCCGGGGTCGGGGCCCCGAGCAGCGCCTGCGCCGTTCGTGCCAGCGAGAGCCGGGCGGCGGCGCCTCCGCTGTCGGGCCGGCGCGCCAGCAGCCCCAGTGCGGCCGCGGCGACCCCATACCCGGTCGCCAGGTCCAGCGCCTGCACCGGGAGTGCGCCCGGCCGCCACCGGCCGTCCACGTCGACGCGCCCGTACCCCGACGCGATGCCGCTGCAGGCCTGGACGATGCTGTCGAAGCCGCGGTCCGTGCCCCAGGGGCCGCGCACTCCCCACGCCGACAGGGCGACGTGCACCAGGTGCGGGTGGCGGTCGCGCAGGTCCGCGGCGCCGAGGCCGACAGCGGCCAGCGCAGCGGGCCGATAACCGGTGAGGAGCACGTCCGCCGCGTCGAGCAGTTCGTGCACGCGCGCCCGCCCGACCGGGTCCCGCAGGTCGGCCACCGCGGACCGCTTGCCCGCCCCGGTGTCGAGGTGCTGGTCGAGCAGCTCCGGCAGGTGCGGCGGGTCCAGGCGCAGGACGTCGGCGCCGAGAAGCGCCAGCAGGCGCGACCCGTGCGGCCCGGCGATGACCCTGGTGAGGTCGAGGACGCGGATGCCGTCGAGCGGGCGGTCCGCCGCCGGGACGAGCGGGCGGCGGGCGGGCGAGGAGCCGACCTGCCCCCAACCGTCCGGGAGCTCCCAGGCCACCCAGGGGTCCGCGGCGACCGCAGCCGCCATGGGGGTCGCCCGCCACTGTTCCGCTGTCCGAACGGCACCGGCGACGCCACCTGCGGCGCGCAGCCGCCGCTCCGTCTGAAGAGCGGGCAGCCCGCGCAGCGACGCGGCCAGCGCCTCCCGGTCCCCGACCCCCAGCTCGCGCTCGAGGACGCGAGCGTGGTGGGGATAGTTGCCATGCAGCCTGATCCAGCCGTCTGCGGTCTCGAAGAACCCGGAGTATGCCGCGAAGGGCGACAGCGGCCGCCCATCGACTCTCAGGTGCAGGTACGACCCGAACTCGGCCGCGACCTGCTCGGCGGATGACCCGAGCCGGACGCGCAGACCTCGGAGCCGGGCGACCTCGGTGGCTGCCGCCAGGGCCACCCGGACACTCGCCGTTGCCAGCGCCTCGACGTCAAGCGGGCCCGCCCACCAGGTCCGCGGACCGCTCACCGGGACCCGCTCGGCGACCGCCTCGGCGGAGAAGCCACCGGCCGGGAACACCGCAGCGAGCGAGCCGGCCACCTCGGGAAGCCCCGCTCCGGTGGGCGCCGGTGGCCCGGCAGGGATCGCAGGCACTCCTCGAGTGTGCCATCGCGAGGTTTGCGGGTAGACTCCTGGCAGTTGTTGAGCTCTTCCGTTGTTGCAGCGAATGCAGATCCCGCCGGGGTTGGGCAGTTTTCTGGGCAAGGATCACGCAGCATCACCAACGCGGAGCCCCCGACGGTCGGGGAACGCTCCAACTCTGAAGAAAGTAGGCCTCCCATGGCTACTGGCACCGTGAAGTGGTTCAACGCCGAGAAGGGCTTCGGCTTCATCGCCCCCGACGACGGCTCCGCCGACGTCTTCGCCCACTACTCGGCGATCAACTCCAACGGGTTCCGCTCGTTGGAGGAGAACGCCAAGGTCGAGTTCGAGACCCAGCAGGGCCCCAAGGGCCTGCAGGCCGCGAACATCACGGTCATCGGCTGACCCTTCCGACGCCGCCCCCAGGGCATCGTCACCACGACCGCCGCACGGCTCCTCGGAGCCCGTGCGGCGGTCGTGTCGTCCCTCCCCGGCTCATCCGGCCGGCGACCGGGCAGCCGGGCTAGGGCCGCAGCCCGAACACCGGGTCGTCGCGGATGGAGGCGGTGCCGGGGTCGGCCGCATGACCCAGGAGGGGCGAGGCGAAACCGACCATCTGCTGGATCCCCTTGAGCACCGAGTAGTGGCTGTAGGCGACGCTGGACACGCCTCCCACGCGCGTGTACGGGCTGATGACGATGAGGGGCACCAGGTACTGCTTCGCGTTCCCCTCGTCCCAGGTGATGATGATCGTGGTGTTGCCGGACTGGTACTCCGGCGAGCCGAGCAGCTGGGGGACGAACGTCTTCGCCCAGTTGTCGCCGTTGCGGATCCGCTGCGACACCGTGGTGTTCGGCAGCAGGTGCATGATGTCCGTCTTGTTCGGGATGATCATGTTGAAAGTGGCCGACGCCGTGGTGGCCGGGTCGGCCGGGAAGGGCAGCGCGTACTGCGGGCAGAGCGTGTCCTGCGTGCGCGTGTAGTACTGGTACGGCGAGTGGTTGATGACGAAGTCGGTCGTGCCGGCCATCGCACAGGGGCTCGGCATCGACTCCGCCCACTCCCGGGCCTGGCCGCCCATCAGCTCGAAGAGGCTCTTCGACGCCTGCGGCCAGGTGCCCGGCGTCTTGTTCGAGGTGATCGGTGTGGGCTGGGTGCACACCCCGTTGGCGTCGATGGCGGTGCAGCCGGTGTAGCCCGAGGTCAGCGCGACGTAGTTCGCCAGGCTGGTCGTCGACAGCGAGAGGTCGTTCTTGGAGTAGCTGCACGCGTCGATGAGCGAGTTGAGGTACGGCGCGTCCGTCGTGTTGCCGACGATCCGCTTCAGCGGCTTGTTCTCGAACATGATGAGCACGACGTGCGAGTAGGTGGCGGGGGCACTGCTCGCCGGCAGCGCTCCGCAGGGTGCCGTGATGGGGATGGGCACCGACGAGGCGGTGGGGGTGGGCGAGGCCGTCGCCGTGGGCGTGGACGAGGCAGTGGGGGTGGGCGAGGCGGTCGCCGTGGGGGTGGGCGAGGCCGTCGCCGTGGGCGAGGCCGTCGCCGTGGGCGTGGGCGTGGCCGCGGCGTCGGGCAGCTGGGCGAGGTGGTCGACGGACTGGCTGCCGACATGGGTGAAGTCGCCGCCGATCCACAGCGCGTGGGTGGCCGGGTCGACGGCCGAGGCGAACACACCGCGTGGGCTGTCCGGTGCGGGTGTCCAGTCGGTCAGCCCCCCGGTGGACAGCGACACCTCGAACAGCTTCGGCCGGGGGATGTTCACGTCACAGGCGAAGGGGTGTCCCGACCCCGTGTTGTTGTCGCAGTAGTTCACGAAGTGGCCGCCCGCATACAGCGAGTCCCCGTCCACCGACACGGTCTGCACGCCCCCGTCGGTCTGGTAGATCGGCCGCTGGAGGGAGCCGTCGAGGTTCCAGACGACCAGGTGGCCACCGGAGCCGCCGGCGCCGGCATACAGGCCACGGGAGTCTACGGCCAGGGCGAGGATCGGGAAGGTCGCGTTGGGCACGAATGCCGGGTCGGTCGCGCCGCTGACCGCGTCCACCGCACCGAGATACGGCAACGACGCGTCCCCGTTGAGCTCGGAGAAGCCGCCGCCGACGTAGACGTCCCGCCCGTCGGCCCCCAGCGCCAGGGCGTCCACCGAGCCGCGCGCCTTCGGCGTCCAGGTGGGGTCCAGGGCTTCCGTGCCGAGGTCGAACCCGGCCAGCCGGTGTCGCGCCGCACCGTCGATGCGGGAGAACGTGCCCCCGGCGTACAGCATCGTCGACGATGCCGTCAGGCTCAGCACGGGCTTGTCCACGGCGGGGCTGAACCCGCGGACGGTGCCACTGCTGACGTCGACCGCCGCGAGCCCGGAGCGGGAGAGCCCGCCGACATGCCCGAAGGCTCCGCCGACATAGAGCGTGCCGTTCGCCACCGCCAAGGCGTAGACGTCCGCGTCCGCGTCCGCCCGCCACGGCAGCAGGTCGCAGGTGGCCGTGTCGATCGCGGCCAGCCGCGCCCTCGGCTGGGACACCCCGGCCACGTCCTTGACGTGGGTGAAGGAGCCCCCCACGAACAGCGTCCCGGCGTCGAGCGCCACCGCGGTGACCCGTCCGTCCGGCTCGGCGCACGGAAGGACCGGCGCCGTGCCGACGGAGGCCTGGGCGAGCGCCCCCCCGCCGACCAGCAACGCCGACACCGTGACGCCCACGAGAACAGATCTGATTCGCATCCGAAAACCTCCCCGACGACTGACGGGCGGGGGCCCCACGCTCGTCCTGGTCACCGTCCGGTGACGAGGTGCCGCGCAGGATCTGGCGTGAACGGCCTGCCCTCCCACGACCCCCCCGGGCCGGCGTGACGCACGGACACTGTATACCGGGAGGTGCCTGCCTGTGCAGACCCGTCGGCGACCATCTTTCGGCACCTGCTCGACGACGATCGTGGCGCCGCCCGGGGGCGCGCCCGAACGAGACCGGCCCGACGGGACAGCCGGCGCCACGCTCGGCGCCCGCGGGGCCTCCGCCGCCACGACCCGCACCTGGACGCCCGCGGGGCCGCCGGCCGGCCGATGACACCATGGGCCGGTGAAGCGGCTGGGCTCGAACGTGTGGCTCGTGTGGGGGGTCGGGCTCGCGGCATACACCGTGGCCGTCCTCCAGCGCACGTCGCTGGGCGTCGCCGGGGTGCTCGCGGCCCAGCGCTTCGAGGTGTCGGCGGCGGCGCTCAGCACCTTCGCCCTGCTCCAGCTGCTCGTGTATGCCGTGCTCCAGGTCCCTGTCGGCGTGCTCGTCGACCGGGTCGGGCCGCGGACGATGGTCGCCTCCGGGGCGCTGCTCATGGCCCTCGGACAGGCCGCCCTCGCCGAGTCACGCTCGATGCCCACCGCGCTGCTCGCCCGGGTGCTGGTGGGAGCCGGTGACGCGATGACCTTCGTCAGCGTGCTGCGGGTGGTCATGGCCTGGTTCGCCCCCCGGCAGGTGCCGCTGATCAGCCAGCTGACCGGCATCGTCGGCCAGGGGGGACAGATCCTCAGTGCCGTCCCGCTCGCCGCGCTGCTCCACGGGCCGGGCTGGACCCCGGCGTTCCTCTCGGCGGCGGCCCTCAGCGTCCTCGCGGCGGTCCTCACCCTGGCGCTGCTGCGCGACTCGCCGGACGGCCGGCGGGTCGACGTGCACTCACCGTCCCTCGCCCAGGTCCGCGACGACCTCGCGTCGGCATGGCGGCACCCCGGCACCCGGCTCGGGCTCTGGACGCACTTCACCACCCAGTTCTCCGGGACCGCGTTCGTCATGCTGTGGGGGTACCCCTTCCTCACGGCGGGAGAGGGCCTGTCGGTCGCGACGGCCGGCGCCCTGATGACGCTGTTCGTCGTGGCGGCGATGGCGGCGGCGCCGTTCCTCGGGGAGCTCGTCGCCCGCCACCCGCTGCGCCGCTCGTGGCTCGTGCTCGGGATCATCGGTGCCGTCGTCACCTCGTGGACGGCCGTCCTCGTCCTGCCCGGCCCGGCACCGCTCTGGCTGCTCGTCGTCCTCGTCGTCGCGATGGCCGTCGCCGGCCCCGGGTCGATGATCGGCTTCGACTATGCCCGCACGTTCAACCCGCCCAACCGGTTCGGTACCGCGACCGGCATCGTCAACGTCGGCGGGTTCGTCGCATCGCCGGTCACCATCCTGCTCATCGGGGTCGTCCTCGACCTCACCGGGCATGCCACGACCTACACCCTGGGCGGGTTCCGGGCCGCGTGGTCGGTGCAGTACGCCGTCTGGTTCGTCGGCACCGTCGGCTTCCTCCGCACCCGGCGCACGGTCCGGGCGCGGATGGCCAGCGAGGGCGTGGTGGTCCCGCCGATCCGCGACGCCGTCCGCCGCGACCTGCAGCGGCGGCGGCGGCGCTCCTAGCTCGCCGTGACCTGGACCCGGGGCGGCCGGGGCCGGGCGGGTCAGGGCCGGGCGGCATACACGACGTTGAGCGGGGTCTCGGCGATCCGGTCCAGCCCCGCGAAGCCGGCCCGGGTGAACAGCTCCCTGGTCCGGGACTCGCCCGCCTGCGCTCCCAGACCGGGGCCGCCGCCACTGACCGAGCACGGCGCGCAGACGACCGTCGAGATGCCGTAGCCGAAGCGGCCGAGCGGGTTCATGTTGTCCTCGAGGCGGTCTCCGGCCAGGGGCTCCACGACGAGGACGAGGCCGTCGTCGGTGAGCGACCGGCGCGCCGCACGCGCCGCCCCCAGCGGGTCGGCGGTGTCGTGCCAGCAGTCGAAGAAGGTGACGAGGTCGAAGTCCCCGGTGACCGCGGTGGCGTCCGCCTGGACGAGGTCGACCCGGTCGGCCACCCCGGCCCGCAGCGTCGCCGCCCGGGCGGCATCGAGCGAGGGTCCGTGGTAGTCGAACCCGACGAACCTCGAGCGGGGGTAGGCCGCCGCGAGGAGCACGAGCGCCGCTCCGTAACCGCAGCCGACATCGGCGACCGCGGCCCCCTCGCTGAGCCGCTCGTGCAGGCCCGGCACCGCCGGAACCCACTCCTGGACCAGGTGTGCGGTGTACCCCGGCCGGAAGGAACGCTCGGTGGCGGAGAAGAGCATCGGGTGGTGGTCGCGCCAGGCCAGCCCGGAGCCGGAGCGGAGCACCTCCTCCTCCTTGTCGATGCTCTGGAAGACGGACGCCACCAGGGCGAACAGCCCCTGGACGAGCGCGGGGCTGGTCTCCTCGGCGAGGGCGAAGGCGTGTTCCGGTGGGAGGCGGAACCGGCCGGTGTCCCGGTCCCAGTGCACGTAGCCGCCGACCGCCTGGTTGTTCAGCCACTCCTCGGTCAGCCGCTCGTGGGTCCCCGCGCGGTCGGCGAGCTCGGCCGGGGTGAGCGCCGCGCCGTCGGCCATGGCGGCATAGAGTCCCAGCCGGTCCCCCAGGTGGGCGAGCAGGACGCTCACCGCGGCCCCGGCGTCGCTGACCGCGCGGCCGACGAACTCCTCGACCCGGGCGACGTCGAGCGCGGGCGCCGTGTCTGTCGTGGTCATGACGTGCTCCTTTCCGCGCCCTGCGGCGCACCGGTCGCCCTCGTGACGAGCGACCACGCATGGGGAGTCGCGGCGGCGACGACGAGAACCGCGACGAGGACACCGAGACCGGAGTAGCCCGCGGTCGTGAGCACCAGGCCGCCGAGCGAGCCGCCGACGAGGTAGCCGAGCTGCTGCGCCGCCGTGCGGAGCGCCATCACCTCCACCGGTCGTCCCGCGGACACCAGCAGGCCGAACGCGCTGCCGAGATGCGTGCGAGCCCCCTGCAGCAGGCCCAGGAGGAGCAGCAGACCGGCGCTGGCGGCGTACCCCTGCCGCACCGCGCCGAACAGCAGCCCGCTCAGCGCCAGGGCCGGGGCCAGCTGGACGAGGAGACGCCGGATGCTCCGGACGTCGCCGCCGCTCCGGCGGACCAGCCGGTTCCCCACGATGAATGCCGCCGCGCTGGCCGCGATCGCGAGTCCCGCCCGGGCCGTCGAGGCGCGGTAGCTCTGGACGAGGAGCGCGCCACTGAAGACGATGACGACCGACCACGCCGCGTAGGCGAGCAGCTCGCCGACCAGCCAGCCCGGGACCGACGCCAGCCGCCAGCCACCGGTGACGGTGACGGGGATGGCCGGGCGGCCTTCCCGGGGTCGGCAACACACCGCGCCGAGCGCCAGGAGAGCGACGGTCGCCGGGACGAGCCAGGCCACCCGCCAGCCGATGCCGCCGAGCAGCCCCGCGACGAGCGACCCGACGACAGCGGCCGCCGGTGGTCCCATCAGCGCGTGGGAGAGCACCCGGCGGTGCTGTCCTGGCCCCGCCCAGACGCGGGCGCCGGTGAGCCCGGTCGTGAGGCCGATGCCGAGGCCGGCTCCGAGGAAGAGGTGGGCGAACGCCAGCCCGGCCAGTCCGGTGGCCAGGGCCGCGGCCACCGAGCCCACGACGACGAGCGCGACGGACAGGGCGACGAGGTCGCGCAGCGGCATCCGCCGGGCGATCGGGCCGATGAAGGCCGCGGCGACGGCCGCGACGAGGCCGGCCAGCGCGCGCACCTGGCCGGCGGCCGCCACCGAGGTCCCCAGCGCGTCGGCCGTGTCGGCGAGGAGCGGCGCGAGCACGAACTGCGGTGACTGGACGGCCAGGAGCACCGCGAACAGGACGAGCGACGGTGCCGCTGCGCCCGCCCGGCGACCCGCCCGTGTGGTGGTGGTGACCATGGTGACCTCCTTCTCGTCGACGGTAGGCAGGAGGGCGGCCGGCGGCATCGGTGCGGACACGCAGCCGGCCCGGTCTCCGGCTGGGCCGGCTGTCGGCCAACACGCACGGCGCGGGCCGGACCCGCTCCTCGACCGCCGCCCCGGCCGGACGGCCCGCTCTGTCGCGGCGCGTCAGTCGTGGCGCGTCAGTCGTGGCCCGGTCAGTCGCGACGCGCGAACCGCGCCGCCGCAGCAGCACGGGCGGCCCGCCCGGTCAGACCGAGCTTGGCGTAGATGTTGGACAGATGGCGCTCCACCGTGCGCACGCTGAGCTGGAGGACGTCGGCGACGGCCGCGTTGTCCAGGCCGTCGCAGATGAGGCGGAGGATCTCGCGTTCCCGGTGGGTGAGGTCGGCCAGCTCGTCGTGGACGGGCCTACGGTCCTCGGCCACGAACCGCCGCACCTCGCCGACGAAGACCGGCCAGGCGGGGTCCTCCTTCCCGAAGATGTGGTTGCGACCCGTCAGCGGAACGAACTCGGCCCCGGGGATCGCCGCCGCGAGCCGGCGGCCCTCGGAGAACGGCGCGGCGCCGTCGTCCCGCAGGTGCAGCACGAGGGTCGGCACGGTGACGCGCCCGGCGAGGTCCGTCACGTCGGTCAGGTAGGAGGCCTCGCGGATCAGGGCCGCCGTGTCGCCCGTGCACGAACGCTGCTGCACCTGCTCATAGGCGGTCACCGCATCCGGCGGCGCGTCGGGCATGAACAGCGTGGAGAACACCCGCCGGAAGGCGGGGTTGTCGCTCCCCCACCCGACCCGGGTCAGGGACACGAGCAGGGCCTGCTCCTCGCGCTGGCGAGGGGTGAGGTCGCGGCGCTTGGCCCGGCCGCTGAGGTAGCTGCCGTAGAGCACCAGGTGCGCCACCCGGTGGGGGTGGCGCACGGCATACCCGAGAGCCACCGGCCCTCCCCCGGACAGTCCGAGCAGGTCGACCCGCTCCAGGCCGGCCGCGTCGACGACCGCCTCGAGGTCGCCGAGCTTGGCCTCGAGCGAGAAGTCGCCCACGTCGCGGTCGGACAGCCCGCAGCCTCGCAGGTCGTAGCGGACGAAGGGCCGGTCGGTGCCGAGCTCCGCCGTCCAGTGCTCGTACAGCGGCCCGTCGTACTGGAGGTGGGTGAGCCAGGTCGCAACCCGCACCAGGGGGCGCTCCGGGCCGCTACCGCTGACGCCGTAGGCGATCCGCGTGCCGTCGGCGGCCCGACAGAAACGGATCCGCTCCTCCATGACCTGTCGATGCTACGCCGCACCCTGCGTGCGCTGCTTCTCGGTCAGCGACGCGAGCGCCGAGCCCTGCGACCGGCGGCCACGGGCCGGGCGGCGACGTGACGGGGGCGACAGGTCCAGCAGGTTCCCAGCGGTATCGCCTCGGCCGACGGAGACGCACACTGGAGGTGTGCTGGACGTGCGTCCGGCCGCGGTGGCCGGCCTGTTCTACCCGGGCCGGCGGGCGACGCTCGAGAGCGACGTCCGTGGGCTGGTCGAGCACGCCCTGACCCGGCTCGAGCCCGGCCTTCCAGCCCCCAAGGCGCTGCTCGTCCCCCACGCCGGCTACCCCTACTCCGGCCCGACCGCGGCCCTCGGGTATGCCGCCCTGGTCGGGCTGCGCGACCAGCTCACCCGGGTCGTCCTGCTCGGTCCCACCCACCGGGTCGCGGTCGACGGGCTCGCCCTGCCCGGCGCCTCGGCGTTCGAGACGCCGTTGGGCGTCGTGCCGGTCGCCCGGCTGGACCCGGCCCTCCTCGCGGCCTTACCGCAGCTCGTCCAGAGCGCGGCGGCTCACGAGGAGGAGCATTCGATCGAGGTACACCTGCCCTTCCTGCAGACGGTGCTCGGCCCCTTCGAGCTGGTGCCCCTGGCCGTGGGCCGAGCCGCCGCCGGCGGCGTCGCGGAGGTCCTCCATGCCCTCTGGGGCGGACCGGAGACCCTCGTCGTCGTCAGCTCCGACCTCTCGCACTACCACCCGTACGAGGTCGCCGCCGAGCTCGACGCGGCAACCGTCGAGCAGGTGCTCCGCCTGGAGGGGCCGCTCACCCACGGCCAGGCGTGCGGCGCGAGCCCGCTCAACGGGCTGCTCGTGGCCGCGCGGCGGCGGGGCTTGCACCCGCGGTTGCTGGGCATGTGCAACTCGGGCGACACGGCCGGTGACCGACGAAGGGTGGTGGGGTATGCCGCGGTGGCCTTCAGTGAGCCCGACCGCTGTTGACCCGGCGCCGGAGCGACCAGCCGCTCTCCCGGGGGCGGCCGGCCACGTCCTGCTGCCCATCGCCCGGTCGGCCATCGGCGCAGCGCTGGGACTGGTCCAGGAGGTCGACAGCTCGCCGGCCTGGCTGCAGGAGGACGGCGCCTGCTTCGTCACGCTCCGGACGCGGGGCCGGCTGCACGGGTGCATCGGCACGGTCGTCGCCCGCCGGAGCCTGCTGGCCGACGTCGTGGCGAACGCCCGTGCCGCGGCCTTCCAGGACCGCCGGTTCACCCCGCTCACCCGGCCAGAGCTGGCCGACACGCGGATCGGGGTCTCAGTGCTCTCCCCCCTCACGCCGCTGGCCACGAGCGACGAGGCGGGCGCGTTGCGGCTGCTCCGGCCCGGCGTCGACGGCGTGGTGCTCGAATGCGGCGGCCGCCGCTCGACCTTCCTGCCCCCGGTGTGGGCCACCCTGCCGGATCCGGCTCACTTTCTTGCCCGCCTCAAGGCCAAGGCCGGGTTCGACCCCGGCTTCTGGAGCCCGGAGATCCGGCTGAGCCGCTACATCGTCACCGAGTTCCATGAGGAGGGTTGACATGGTCCAGGACAGCCCCGGCACGGAGGGCACGTTCGCGGCGTTCGCGCCGGGTGAGGCCAACGCCGCATACCCCGCCCGCTACTGGCACGCCCTCGCCGACGGCCGCATCCAATGTGACCTGTGCCCGCGCGAGTGCCGGCTGCGCGACGGGCAGCGGGGGTTCTGCTTCGTCCGGATGCGCGACGGCGACCACCTGGTGCTGACGACCTACGGACGCTCCTCCGGCTTCTGCATCGACCCCGTCGAGAAGAAGCCCCTCAACCACTTCTACCCGGGCAGCTCAGTCCTGTCGTTCGGGACGGCCGGGTGCAACCTCGGCTGCAGGTTCTGCCAGAACTGGGACATCTCGAAGTCCCGGGAGATGGACCGCCTCATGGACCAGGCCTCACCGGAAGCGATCGCCCGGGCGGCGGAGGAACACGGCTGCCGGAGCGTGGCGTTCACGTACAACGACCCGGTGATCTTCGCCGAGTACGCCATCGACGTCGCCCGAGCGTGTCATGAGCTGGGGCTGCGGACGGTGGCCGTGACGGCGGGGTACGTCGGGCAGGAGGGCCGTCGCGACCTGTTCTCGGTGATGGATGCGGCGAACGTCGACCTCAAGGGGTTCAGCGACGACTTCTACCAGCGGGTCACCGGGTCCCGGCTGCGGACGGTGCTCGACACGCTGGTCTACCTGTTCCACGAGACGGACGTCTGGGTCGAGATCACCACCTTGCTCATCCCCGGCCACAACGACTCCGATGCCGAGCTGACGGCGATGTTCCGGTGGGTGGCGAGCGAGCTGTCGCCCGATGTGCCGCACCACGTGACGGCCTTCCATCCCGACCACCGGATGCGCGACGTACCACCGACACCGACCTCGACCCTGGTTCGCGCCCGCGCCATCGCCCTCGCCGAGGGCCTGCGGTACGTCTACACCGGCAACGTCGACTACCCCGCGGGACAGGTCACGACCTGTCTGTCCTGCCGCACGCCGCTGATCGAGCGCGACCGCTACTCGATCCGCCACTACCGGCTCGATGCGCACGGGCGGTGCTCCCGCTGTGGCACGCCGGTTCCCGGCCGGTTCGCCGCCGAGCCGGAACACTTCGGCACCCGCCGGATCCCGATCTCCATCGGGGGCTAGCCCGGCGCCCGGTCGGCCTCAGCCCCCGCCCGCCGCCGGCGAGGCGAACCACCCCGTGGGTCCGACCTCGGTGCCCAGGCGGGGGACGTACTGGTCGAAGTAGATCCGGGCGATGAGCTCGCGCCGGCTGCCGACGTCGGCCTTGGCGAACACCGACTTGAGGTGGTCCTGGACGGTGTAGGCCGACAGGTGCAAGGTGGCGGCCATCTCCTTGGTGTCCACGCCCTGCAGCACGAGCTGGGTGACGGCCCGCTCGCGGGGGGTGAGGTCGAACGCGGCGACGACGAGGGGCACGATCTCGGGCGGCCGCGCCTCGTCGATCGTCACGACGACGTCGCCCGTGGCGTCGCCCCGCGCGCTCAGCGGGGTGGCGTGCAGGACGAGCCACATCCCGCTGCGCGACCGGACCCGGCAGCGCGGGGGCCGGTCGGTGTGGCCGGCGGCGAAGTGACGGGCGGCGACGACGAGCCCGGCTATGACGCCGTCGGGGCGGCTCACCGAGTCGCTGGCCCGCAGGTCGGTCAGCCGCTGCTCGGCCCCGGCACTGACCTGGGCAACCGTGTCGTCGCCTCCCACGATGATCACGGCGGGGCCGACGGGCTGGGCCAGGGCCACCGACGCGAGCGAGGCGAGCAGCCCGGTGCGGGCACCGACGGCGAGGGAGTGTGACAGAGCGGCCAGCAGGTCGACCTCGCCCTGGGTGAACGGCGGGTCCCCGTCCTCGCGGAACAGGGCGAGCCCGCCCCACGCGTCGCCACGGTCGCGCATGACGACCCGGGCCTCGTCGGCGTAGCCGAAGTGCGGTGCCATGAAGTCGCTCATCCGCTGCGACCGCGTCGGCTCGCCGTGGGTGTGGGCATGCAGCCCGACAGCGGTGACGTCCCGCCGGACCATCTCGGTGTATGCCGTCTCCTCACCCCAGCCGTACTCGATCGCGCCCCACTCGTGGTCGTGGTCGTCGCGCCCGCGCAGGTCGCCGTACTTGTGCGATCCGGTGAGCAGCATGGTGCTGGGGTCGAACGTGCCCACGCAGGCGGCGACATGCGGGATGGCCCGGCCCACGGAGCCGACGACCTCGGTGAAGAACGTCGGCACGTCGAGGCCGGCACGCGCAACCACCTCGACGTCGCGCAGCACCCGCTGCCCCATGAGGTTAAGGCTCACCCCGTCAGTGTGCCGGGCGCCCGCCCCTGCTCGCCATCCCACAAATCTGGGGTCGGTCCTGGACCGCAGCGCTGGGCCCGCAGGTCCCCCCGGGCATGGGATGGTGCCCGGCCGGCCAGGGCCCCGACCCTGTGGTGGACGCAGGCGCCAGAACCGTGGCACCAGCCGAACCGTCCCTCACGACAAGGAGCCACCATGTCCATCGACACCCCCGACCGGGTCACCCTCGCGGCCTCGGGCCGCGCCACCGCCCTGCGCGAGCGCTGCGGCGACATCGTCGTCGTCCCGGGCGACCCGGCATACGACGAGCTGCGGATGCCCTGGAACGTCGCCGTCGACCAGCGCCCGGCAGCCGTCGCCACGGCCCGCACCACAGCGGAGGTGCAGGGCGTCATCCGGGCCGCCGGGGCGCTCGGGCTGCGCGTCGCCCCGCAGAGCACCGGGCACGCCGCCGCCGTCCTGGCCCAGCACGACCTCGCCGACGTCGTCCTGCTCCGGACCTCCGCGCTCACCGAGGTCCGGGTCGACGCCGAGTCCCGGACCGCCCGGATCGGTGGCGGCGCCCTCTGGCAGAGCGTCGTCGAGGCGGCCGCGCCATACGGGCTGGCCGCCCAGCACGGCTCCTCGCCCGACGTCGGCGTCGCCGGCTACCTGCTCGGCGGCGGTCTCAGCTGGTACGCCCGGTCGCTCGGCCTGGCCGCCAACGACGTGCTCGCCGTCGAGCTCGTCACGCCCGACGGCGAGCACGTCCGCGCCAGCGAGCACGAGCACGAGGAGCTGTTCTGGGCGCTGCGGGGCGGCGGCGGCAACTTCGGCGTCGTCACCGGCTTCGAGCTGCGGCTGCACCCCATCGCGGACGTGTACGCCGGGTCGTTCCTGTGGGACATCGCGCACCTGGAGCCCGTGCTGCGGCAGTGGGTGGCATGGGCGGCGCAGGCGCCCGACGAGGTGACGACGTCGCTGCGGGTCATGCGCTTCCCGCCGCTGCCGGAGCTGCCGCCCGTCCTGCGGGGGCGCGAGGTCGTCGTGCTCGACGGGGCGGTGCTGGCCGACGACGCCCGCGGTGCCGAACTGGTCGCCGGGTTCCGGTGGCTGGAGCCCGAGATGGACACCTGGGGACGCATGCCGGCGGCCGCGCTCAGCCGGCTGCACCTGGATCCCGAGGGCCCGACACCGTCGGTCGGCTGCGGGGCCCTCATCGGGGAGCTCGACGAGGCCGGCATCACCGCGTTCCTGGGCGCCGTCGGCCCGCAGGCGCGGACCGGGCTGCTCGCAGCCGAGCTCCGTCAGCTCGGCGGGGCGCTGAGCCGCCCCGTGCCGGGCGGCGGCGTCGTCGGCTGCCTGGAGGCTGCCTACGTCGCGTTCTTCGTGGCCGTCGCGCCCACGCCCGAGCTGGCTCGGGCCGGTCGGGCCGATGCTGAGGGCGCCCGGCTGGCGCTCGGCCCCTGGGACACGGGCCGGAGCTTCCTCAACCTCACCGAGCGCCCGGTCGACCCCCGCACGGCCTACGGTGACGACGCCTGGGTCCGGCTGACCAGGTTGCGGGACCGCCTGGACCCTGAGGGGATCCTCCTGGCGAACCACGCGATCCCCGGCTCGGGGTCGTAGCCCGTGATCCGACGCGCGCCCCTCGCCGTGGGCCGGCGAAGGGCGCGCGTCGGCCGAACGAGGCCAATCTCACGCCGCCCCGTCATCGGCCGGCCCCCGCCGGGTTGTCACACTGGCAGGCGTGACGGCCACCGATCTGCACCGCGACGCCCTCGAGAACCAGTTCGGTCTCGCCGACCGGGTCGTCGACCCCGACTCGCTTGCCCGCAACGTCGACCGCTTCCGCGAGCGCGGCATCGCGCTACCGACCTTCGCCGAGCTCGCCGAGCCGTCGAGGTTCGACCACCGGGTCGTCGGTGACGCCGACCCACAGGGGCCCGACGCCCGCAACCTGTGGCGGGTCCACTGGTACAACGACCTCGACGGCGGCCGGGTCCTGGTCCCCGAGCACATCGTGCTGCCGAGCGAGCTGACCGGCGTGCCCAGCCCGGTCATCGTCGTGTTCGGCGACCGCTTCCCGATGATCACCGCACACAAGGTGCTCGCGGCATACGCCTGCCTGGCACCCCGCGTGGTGACCGGGCAGTTCGACGCGACCCGGCACCGGGCGATCTGGCCATCCACCGGCAACTACGCCCGAGGCGGCATCGCCATCAGCCGCATCATGGCCAGCCGGGGAGTCGCGATCCTGCCCGAGGGGATGAGCCAGGAGCGCTTCGACTGGCTGGGTCGCTGGTGCGAGAACGCCGACGAGGACGTCATCCGCACCCGCGGCACGGAGTCGAACGTCAAGGAGATCTACGACGCCTGCAACGAGCTGGCGAAGGACCCCGGCAACTTCGTCCTCAACCAGTTCGCCGAGTTCGGGAACCATCTCGCGCACTACGCGGTCACTGGGCGCGCTCTCGGCCACGTCTACGAGACGGTGCGCGCAGGGAGCGGCCGCGACCTGCGCCTCGCGGCGTTCACCTCGGCGACGGGGTCGGCCGGCACCATCGCCGCGGGCGACTGGCTCAAGGACGCCTACGGCACGAGGATCGTCGCCGTCGAGGCCCTCGAGTGCCCCACCATGCTCGAGAACGGCTACGGCGAGCACAACATCCAGGGCATCGGCGACAAGCACGTCCCACTCATCCACAACGTCATGAACACCGACGTGGTGTGCGCCGTCAGCGACGTCGCGACCGACGAGCTCGACGTGCTGTGGAACACCGACGAGGGGCGTGCCCTGCTGGCCCGCAAGGGGGTGGCCACCGACGTCATCGCGGCGCTGGCGCACTTCGGCTTCTCGTCCACGTGCAACGTGCTCGCGGCCATCAAGACGGCGCGGCTGCTCGACCTCGGCCCCGAGGACGCCATCATCACGGTCGCGACCGATCCCGGGACGATGTACCCCAGCGAGCGTGCCAAGACGGTCGCCGGCCGGTATGCCGGTGAGTTCACCGCGGGGGATGCCGCGCAGGCCTACGGCCAGCACCTCGCCCACCCGGGCACCGAGCACATGATCGAGATGACCGAGGCCGACCGCCGCCGGGTGTTCCAGCTCGGCTACTACACCTGGGTGGAGCAGCAGGGCACGCCCTTCGAGCTGTTCGAGCAGCGCAAGAGCCAGGACTTCTGGCGTGGGCTGCACCGGTTCATCGGCGTATGGGACGAGATGATCGGCGACTTCAACGCCCGCGTCTCGGCCGGCTGACCGGCTCATGGTCACCGGGCTGCGTTGCGCCGTGTGCGGCACGGTGCTCGATATCGGCACACCGCTCGCCTGGCGATGCCCGAACGCCACGTCGGCCGACCCACACCACGTGCTCCATCTCCTCCAGGACGGTGGGCCCGGCGGGACGGACCCCGCTGCCGGGGGCCGGAGCGTCCCCGACGCGAACCCCTTCCTCGTCTACGGGGCCCGCCTGGCCTGGTGGGCGTTCGCGACGGCGCACGGGATGACCGACTCGCAATGCGCGGCGCTCACCGAGGAGGTCGCGGGGGACTTCCGGTTCACCCCGTTCGGCGCCTCGGACCTGCTCTCCGCCGCCGTGGGCGCCCGGGTATGGGTCAAGGACGAGACCGGCAATGTCGGCGGCTCGCACAAGGCCCGCCACCTCGTCTCCATCCTGCTGCACCTGCGCGCCGCCGAGACCCTGGGGCTGCTCGAGCAGCGGCCGCCACTGGCCATCGCCTCGTGCGGCAACGCCGCGATCGCGGCCGCCACCCTGGCCGAGCGGGCGGGATGGCCGATCGACGTCTTCGTCCCGCAGTGGATGGACGACGCGGTCGGGCGCCGCCTCGACGCGCTGGGGGCTCGGGTTCACCGCTGCGAGCGACGTCGCGACGACCCGGCCGGGGACCCTGCCATGCTGA
Organism: uncultured Actinomycetota bacterium; assembly: GCA_963763315.1. GTDB lineage: Bacteria > Actinomycetota > Actinomycetes > Actinomycetales > Dermatophilaceae > CAVSJJ01. The sequence continues at coordinate 367,618 of CAVXOC010000002.1, read as the reverse complement.
GGTTCCGGGAGGCCTGCGCGGCGGGGGCCATCCCGTTCTCCGTGCAAGGCCCCGAGAACGCCTACTGCCTGGACGGTGGGCGCACGATCGGCTGGGAGATCGCGGACCAGGCGGCCGCCGTGGGCGTCGAGCTCGACCGGGTCGCCGTCCAGGTGGGCGGCGGTGCCCTCGCCGCCTGCCTGGGGGCTGGTCTGGGTCCGGCCGTCCGGCTGGACGCGGTCCAGGCCGAGGGCTGCGCCCCCCTCGCGGCTGCCTGGGAGCGGATGCGGGGGGTGGAGCATCCCGAGCGGTCCTGGGGTGAGCTCATGCGGCCCTGGCCGGACCCGCACTCGGCGGCCGACGGGATCCTCGACGACGAGACCTATGACTGGGTGGCCGTGACCCGGTCGCTGACGGTCAGCCACGGCGAGCCGGTGGTGGCCGCCGAGCGTGACGTCCTGCGCGCCCACGACCTCGCCACCGAAGCCGGGTATGCGGTGAGCGTCACCGGTTCCGCCGGCCTGGCCGGCCTGCTGTCCGCCCGCGGCCGCCTCGGACCCGAGGAGCAGGTGGCGGTCGTGATGTCGGGCGTCGACCGCTCCTGACCAGGAGCTTGGCAGCGCCAGCATCGTCCTGGCCACCGGGTCCGGTCGCGCGGCGGCGCCAGGTCGGCTTGCTGACCGGTTCGCATGGGAAGGTGGAGGTTCGCATGGCAAGGGTGCCCTTGCGGACCTCGGGTTTGCCTGATCCGGCGGGAAAGTTCGGGACCGGTGGGGGGAAGTTCGGGACCGGTGGGGGAAGTTCGGGACCGGTGGGGGAAGTTCGGGACCGGTGGGGGGAAGTTCGGGACCGGTGGGGGGACGTTGGGGACCGGCAGGGGCGGTGCGCGGGCCCCCCTTGGACGGGCGGATCGGTCGGATCAGATCAGAAGTCGCGGGCCATGTTGTTGAACCGGCTGTAGTGACCCTGGAAGGCCAGGACGATGTCCTTGGTGGGCCCGTTGCGGTGCTTGGCGACGATGACGTCGGCCTCGCCGTCACGCTCGGGGTCGGAGCGGTCCCGGTGCAGCAGGATGACGATGTCGGCGTCCTGTTCGATGGAGCCGCTCTCGCGCAGGTCGGACATCTGGGGGCGCTTGTCGGTGCGCTGCTCGGGTCCACGGTTGAGCTGGCTGATCGCGATGACCGGCACCTCGAGCTCCTTGGCGAGCAGCTTCAGCGCCCGGGAGAACTCCGCGACCTCCTGCTGGCGGGACTCGACCTTCTTGCCCGAGGACATCAGCTGCAGGTAGTCGATGATGACCAGCTTGAGGTTGTGCTGCTGCTTCAGCCGCCGGCACTTGGCGCGGATCTCCATCAGCGACATGTTGGGCGAGTCGTCGATGAACAGGGGGGAGTCCGAGATCTTCCCCATGATCCGGGCCAGCTTGGTCCACTGCTCCTGACCCTTCAGGCCCCTGCGCAGGTCCTGCAGCTGGATCGTCGCCTCCGCCGAGAGGATGCGCATGGTGATCTCGGTCCGGCTCATCTCGAGGGAGAACACCGCCGTCGCCAGCTTGTGCTTGATCGCCGCCGTCCGGGCGATGTCGATCCCCAGCGTCGACTTGCCGACAGCGGGTCTCGCCGCGACGACGATCATCTGGCCGGGGTGGAGCCCGTGGGTCAGCTCGTCGAGCTCGATGAAGCCGGTGGGCACCCCGATCATCTCGTCGGTGCGCCCGGCCGCCGCCTCGATCTCGGTCATCGTCGGCTCGAGGAGGTCGCCGAGGACGATGTAGTCCTCGCCGCCGCGCTTCTCGAAGACCTGGTAGACCTCGGCCTGCGCGCGGTTGACGATGTCGGCGACGTCGCCCTCGCCCTGGGCGTAGCCCATCTGGACGATGCGCGTCCCGGCCTCGACCAGGCGGCGCAGCACGGCCCGCTCGTGGACGATCTCGGCGTAGTAGCCGGCGTTCGCCGCGGTCGGGACCGACTGGATGAGCTGGTGGAGGTAGGCCTGGCCGCCGACCCGGACCAGGTCCCCCCGCTTGCCGAGCTCGTCGGCGACCGTGATCGCGTCGGCGGGCTCGCCCCGCCCGTAGAGGTCGAGGACCGCGTCGTAGATCAGCTCGTGGGCGGGGCGGTAGAAGTCATGGCCGCGCACGACCTCGAGACAGTCGGCGATGGCGTCCTTGTTGATGAGCATCGAGCCCAGGACGGACTGCTCGGCGCCGAGGTCCTGGGGCGGCAGCCGGTCATCCGGCGGGGCATCGAACCCCCCGCCGTATGCCGGACTGCTGAGCTCCGCGACCGACACCGACCCATCCCTTCGCGCGCCTCGTTCGCTGAGGCCGTTGTGACGCCTGTGACTGCTTGTCCGGTCCCGTCCAGTGCAGCAGAGCCCACCGACAGACCCGGGGGTGAGCAGCCGACTCGGGGTCCCGGACCGTGACCGCGACACACGCTAGGCCCCGGCGGGGGAGGCGCCCAGCCAGGGGTGTGGACCACCGGTGGACAACATGTGCAAATCGCCGGGACGGTGTGTGCACAGCCCGTGGAGAACCCTGTGGATCCCGGAGCGATGTACGTCACACCACCCCGGTGACCTGCCCAGATGTCGTCCACCAGGTGTGCAGCCAAGTTTTTTTCGGGCGTGTCACATCCACAGGCCATCATCCGTTCGCCCGATGCGCCGCCCCCGAAGAACCGCTAGCCGGCCGTCATCGTCGCCGACCAACGCGGTCCCGGCTCCCGCCGGGCCGGTCACCCGGCGTACCGGGCCCGGGAGCGAGCGCGGGCCTTGGCGGCCTCGACCTCGCGGTCCCGCGGCGGCGCCGCCGTCACCAGCGCACCGAGCAGGCGCTGGGTCGCCGCGGCGACCTCGGCCACGGCCGCGTCGAACGCCGCCGCGTTCGCCTGCGACGGTCGGGTCGCCCCACTCACCTTGCGCACGTACTGCAGCGCCGCCGCCTGCATCTCCTCGGGCGTCGCCGGGGGGGCGAAGTTGTGCAGCGTCCTGATGTTCCGGCACATCGGTCCAGGGTATGCCGCGCGCCCGCCGGCCGGGTCCCGTGAGCCATGCCACCCGGCCCCGGGCGCGCGTGCGGGACGCCTCGGCGACTTAGGCGGGCCTCGCTCCCCTCCAGCCGCCCGGATACGGGACGATAGGCGCCATGCGCATCGTCTCCACCGAGGAACTCACCAGGCATCTCTCGACGATCCCCGGCACGCCTCGCGTGGTCGTCAGCGGCAACGTGGCGGTCCCCTGGGAGGGGGTGGCGGCGGTGGACCAGGCGCTCCCCGAGTACATCCTCCACGCCCTCAACGCTCCGCCCGGCATCCCCACCCGCGACGGCGTCACCGCGGAGACCTGCTTCGTCGGCGCCGGGATGCGCAAGCACCCCCATCTCTCCTACGTCCCCAGCCGGCTCTCGCTCGTCCCGGTCCTGCTGAACCGGGTCATCCCCGGCGACGTCGTCATCGTCCACTGCGCGCCGGCACGCGACGGCATGCTCAGCCTCGGTATCGAGGTCAACGTCCTGCCCGCCGCCATCGCCGGGACCCGATCCCGGTCCGGCCTCATCGTCGCCGTCATCAATGACCAGATGCCCTACACCTTCGGTGACGCCCAGATCCCCGAGTCCTGGGTGGATCTCGCCATCGAGGTCTCCACGCCGCTGACGGCCGCCAAGCCGTTCGCCCTCGACGACGCCAGCCAGGCCATCGGCGACATCGTCGCCGCCCGGGTCCCCGACGGCGCCACCCTCCAGATGGGCATCGGCGGCATCCCCGACGCCACGCTGCTCGCCCTCGGCGACCGCAAGGGCCTGCGGATCTGGACCGAGATGTTCTCCGACGGAGTCCTCGAGCTCGACCGCAAGGGCGCCCTCGACCCCGACCACCCGCTCACCGCCTCCTTCATCTTCGGCACGCGCGACCTCTACGACTGGCTCGACGGCAACCATCGGGTCCGGATGATGCGCACCGAGCACACCAACGACCCAGGGCTCATCGCCCAGCAGCGGATGATGACGAGCGTCAACTCCGCTCTCGAGGTCGACCTGTTCGGTCAGGCGAACGCCTCCCGGATCAATGCCCGGATCTTCTCCGGGTTCGGCGGCCAGACCGACTTCATCGTCGGCGCCATCCACTCACCCGGCGGGCAGTCGTTCATCGCCCTGCGCAGCTGGCACCCCCGGGCCGACGTGTCCACGGTCGTGCCGCTGCTCGACGAGCCGGTCACGTCGTTCCAGCAGACGGCGATCGTCACCGAGAACGGCGCCGCCGAGCTGTTCGGCTACAGCGAGAAGGCCCAGGCACGGCACATCATCCGCGACGCCGCCCACCCCGATGTCCGAGACGAGCTCTGGGAGGAAGCCGCCCACCTCGGCCTCGTCTGAGCGAGGGCGACCCCTGCGGCAGGCGGAACCGTTGTCCAGCAGCCCTCGTCGAGACCTCGGCGCAGAGGTGTGCCGCGTTCTCGCGGCCGAGGCCGACGCCGCCCGTGCCGCCCAGCAGCAGCGCTACATGAAGTCGGCGATGCCGTACTACGGGGTGACGCTGCCTCGGCTGCGGACCGTCGTCCACCCGGTCCTGGCCGACCCGGCATACCGCATGGAGGGCCGCGCCGAGTGGGAGGCGACCGTGCGGGCGCTCTGGGACGACGCCACGCGCCGCGAGGAGCGGTATGCCGCCATCCTCCTCGCCGGCCACCGCCTCTACCGCGGCTGGCAGGACCCCGAGACCATCCCGCTGTACCGGCACCTCATCGTCACAGGCGCGTGGTGGGACTACGTCGACGGCCTCGCCGCCGACCAGGTCGGCGGCATCCTCGCCCGCCATCGGCACAGCCTCACCCCGCTCATGCGGGCCTGGTCGGTCGAGGACGACCTGTGGCTGCGGCGCAGCGCGATCCTCTGCCAGCTCGGGCACAAGCAGGCAACCGACCCGGCACTGCTCACCGACGCCATCGACGCGAACCTCGAGGGGAGCCCGTACGGCTCCCAGTTCTTCATCCGCAAGGCGATCGGCTGGGCACTGCGCCAGCACGCCCGGGTCGCGCCGGACTGGGTGCGCGCGTTCGTCGCCGCGCGGGCCGACCGCCTCTCCGGGCTGTCCCGCCGGGAAGCGCTCAAACGGCTGTGACCGGAGCCACCCGGCACCGGACGGCCCCGAGGCGTCCGGTCCGAACGGCCGATGCGGGCGGCGCCCGCCCTTCCTAACCTGGACTCGGACGAGGCTCGCCCCTGCCACCGAGGAAGAGATGCACCTGCCTCACGCGGCCCCTCTCGTGTCCGCCGCCGTCTTGAGCGCCGGGCTCGGGCTCGTCGGCATGCCCCCGGCCCTCGCCGCCGGGAGCGCCACGATCACCGTGGACAGCGTGGTCACCTCCGGCGAGCCGACGAACCTCGGCGGCACCTGCCCCGACACCGCGGCCGCCGCCGCCGTCACGGTCACCGCCGGCTCGGTGCGCCTGCTCGCGACGTCGTATCCCGTCACCGGCGGCGGCTGGGCCGGCACGACCACGGTCACCGGGCCGATGGGCAACGTCGAGGTCACCGTGAGCTGCCTCGGCCCGGGGGACGCGCCGCTCGCGACCGCCTCCGAGACGGTGCTGCTCTTCGCGATGCCGGACCCCGGGAAGGCCAACGTCTCCGTCAGCCCGGCCAGGGTGGCCCTCGGGGCAACCCTCACCGTCACCGCGGCCTGCCCGCCCGGCTCCGCCTCGGGCGGGGTCTACCTCTTCATCGGCGACTTCGACCCCTACGCCGGTACCGCCGCAGCGATGATCGGCTCCCGCGGGGTGCTGACCGCGACCTTCCCCGTCGCCCTCCATCGGCCGCCCGGGTCGTCGGCCCCGGCCCCCGTTGCGGGGCCCTCCACCGCCGTCGTGTTCTGCGCCGACTCGGCCGGGATGCCCACCGGCACCGGCTCGGGCAACTACACGATCACCGCCGCACCCGTCCAGGTGGCCGGGGCACCCCCGGCCGGGACCGCCGTACCGCCGCCCACGTCCTCGGCCTCGCCGGCGCGCCCGGCCGGGTCCGCGGTCCGCGCCGCGACCAGCGTGGTGCCCGGGCTCGACATCACCGAGCTCCCCGCCACCGGCGCCAGAACGGCCCCGCTGGCCGCCCTCGGCCTCGGGTTGCTCCTGTTCGGATCGGGACTGGTCGCCGGCGCCCACGGCCTGCTGCCCCGCCCGGTCCGCCACCACCGGGACCGGCTCGCCTGACCTGCCCCTCGCGGGGGCCCGCGAACTAGCCTGCTGGGGTGAGCCCGCGGCATACCGGCCGGGCGGCCGAGCCGGACGACGCACGTGAGGTGGTCCGGCTCGCGCTGCCGGCGTTCCTCGCCCTCGTCGCCGAACCGCTGTTCCTCCTCGCGGACTCGGCCATCGTCGGTCACCTCGGCACCACCTCACTGGCCGGGCTCGGGGTCGCCAGCGCCATCCTGCTGACGTCCGCCAACGTCTTCGTCTTCCTGGCCTACGGCACCACGGCGGTGGTCGCCCGACAGCTCGGCGCCGGCTCGCGCACCGGCGCGCTGGCCGCCGGTGTCGACGGTGCCTGGCTGGCGGTGGCCCTCGGTGCGGCCACCCTGCTCGCCGTCGAGGCGGCAGCCGGACCGCTGTGCCGCCTCTTCGGCGCCTCGGCCGCTGCCCTCGGGCAGGCGGAGACCTACCTGCGGGTCGCCGCCCTCGGGCTGCCGGGGATGCTCGTCGCACTCGCCACCACCGGCGTCCTGCGCGGCCTGCAGGACACCCGCACGCCGATGGTCGCCGCGCTGGCCGGGTTCTCCGCCAACATCGGCCTCAACCTGCTGCTCGTCTTCGGTCTCCGGTGGGGCATCGCCGGGTCGGCCTGGGGAACCGTCATCGCCCAGAGCGCGATGGCCGTCGCCCTGGCGACGGTCCTGGGCCGGCACGCTGCCCGCGAGGGGGTGCCGCTCGGCGCGCACCCGGGCCGGGTCCTGGCCGCCGCGCGGGGCGGCATACCGTTGCTCGTGCGCACCCTCGCCCTGCGCGGCGTGCTGCTCGTCACCACCTGGGTCGCGGCGGGGATGGGTGATGTCCCCCTCGCCGCGTACCAGGTCTCAGCGACGGTCTGGAGCTTCCTCGCGTTCGCCCTCGACGCCCTGGCCATCGCCGGACAGGCCATCACCGGGCGCACCCTCGGGGCCGGCGACCTCATCCGTACCCGGAGCGCGACCACCCTGATGGTGCGCTGGGGCGTGCTCGGCGGGTCCGTGCTCACCGGTGCCGTCCTGCTGCTCCGACCGGTGCTGCCGGACCTGTTCACCACCGACCCGGCGGTGCGAGCGGCCCTGAGCGCGGCCCTGCTCGTCGTCGCCCTCGGGCAGCCGCTGGCCGGGTTCGTCTTCGTCGTCGACGGCGTGCTCATCGGTGCGGGGGACGGCCGATGGCTGGCCGGGGCGATGGCCGGCACATTGCTGCTCTACCTGCCGCTGGTCCTCGCGGTGCGCGCGATGGGCGACCGGCTGCTCGCCGACCCGGTCCTGGGGCCGACCCATGCGGTCAGGTGGCTGTGGCTGGCGTTCACCGGGTTCATGGCGATCCGCGGCGGGCTGTTCTGGATGCGGGTGCGGACCGACCGGTGGATGGTCGTCGGGGCGACCCGCTGAGGTCCCTGGGGTCAGCAGACGCCGACGGCGGCCTCCCGGCGCGGGTCGCCGGCGGCCAGCAGCTCGCCGTCGACCTGACGGTAGGCGGCACCGACCCCGCCGAAGTACATCGACAGGTCACCGTGGTCGTGGCCGCTGAGTCCCAGCTCGGCGACCGCCGCGGCGATCTGCGAGTCGCTCTCGTGCTCGACGACGGGGGCACCGGAGGCGTCGAACCGCACGTGCACCCGCGGCGCGGCGATGGCGTGCTGGAGGTCGGCCTCGTGCAGGCAGCCCTGGCCGAGGACCTGCATCAGCGCCGTGGTGATCCGGTCCGCCCCCGGCGAGCCGATGGCCAGCACCCGGCCGTCGGCGGTGCGCCCGGTGGTCGGCGCCATGTTCGACGCCAACCGCGTCCCGGGCCTCAGGTGGTGCAGGCCGAGCTTGTTCAGCTCGGGCTCGCCGAGGGCGTTGTTGAGCAGGATGCCGGTGCCGGGAATCGCGATCCCGGCGCCGTAACCGGCAGACACCGTGATGGCGCAGGCGAGCCCATCGCTGTCGACGGCGGAGACATGGGCCGTGCTCGAGGACGTCGGCAGGCCGGCCAGGCCGTGCCGGTCGACGGCGAGCAGCAGCTCGTGCCCGTCCGCCTCGAGGTCGGTCGAGTAGTCGTGCACCCGGACCCGGTAGCCCAGGACGGCCCGCTGGATCTCGATGACGTCGGGCCAGTGCCAGAAGCCGCGCTGCCCCAGCTCGCTGATCATCGCCGCGAGCATCGGGCCGCCCACCGACGGCGGAGGGTTGAACGCGAGGTCCCACTGGCCCACCCGTCGCCGGGTCGGGGTGCGGATGACGGGGTCGTACTCGGCAAGATCCTGGTGGGTGACCAGACCGCCCCTCGCCGCCATGTCGGCCACGAGCGCGCGGCCCACCTCGCCGATCGTCGATACCGACGACCCGTCCCGGGCGACCAGCTCCAGGGTGTCGGCGAGCCGGTGGTTGTAGCCGGTGTCACCGGCCCGCAGCGGCGTGCCGTCCGGACGGGTGACCAGCCCGTGCGCCTCCGCATCGAGGCCGAACAGCGAGTCGGCGACGTACCCCAGGTAGTGCGCGGTGGCCGGTCCCACGAGGTATCCCGTGCGGGCGGCCCGCACGGCGGGCGCCACGACGTCGGCCCAGCGGCCGCTCCCATGCTCCTCGACCGCGAGCTGGCACGCCGGGAGAGCGCCCGGCACGCCGACCGAGCCGTGGCCGGCATACAGAGTCACTCCGCCGCCGTACGCCGTGTGGATCTCGGTCACCCCACCGCCGAGGCGTGCGGGGTCCAGGCCGCGACCCGGCATCTCGACGTTGCCGTCGATGACCACGGGCTCGTCGCCGGGGGCCCAGATCGAGATGAACGCCCCGCCGCCGAGGCTGACGATCCCCGGCTCGGTGCTCATCGTCGTGACGGCTGCGGCGATGGCGGCGTCGACCGCGTTGCCGCCCGCCTGGGCGACCTGCCGCCCGGCCGCGAGCGAGGCGGGCCCCGTCGCCGCGATGGCCACCCTCCTGGTCATGGCTCCGATCCTCCCACCCCGCACCTCCGTGCTCCTGTGTCCGAGTGTTCGGTCGCCATGGCGACCGAACACTCGGACACAGGAGGGAGGAGGCGGACACAGGAGGGAGGAGGCGGACACAAGTGGGGGAGGGGGCGGTGGGCGGGGCTGACTCGCGGGGGTCCGGGCCGGCGGTAGCGTGCGAAGGGTGACCTCCTCCCCCCTGGGCATCATCGCCGGAACCGGCTTCTACTCCCTCGCCCACCTCGAGGACAGCCACCCGGAGACCTGCGAGACGGCCTACGGGCCGGCCCTGCTGACCCGCGGGACCTGGCACGGCTACCCCGTCGTCTTCCTGCCCCGCCACGGCCCCGGCCACCGCGTGCCGCCACACCTGGTGGGCTACCGCGCGAACGTCCGGGCGCTCGCCGACACCGGCTGCCAGGACGTCGTCGCGGTCAACGTCACCGGCGCGGTCGACCCCGGTCTCGAGCCCGGGGACCTGCTCTGTCTCGACGACTTCCTCGACCTCACCAGGGGCCGCGTCGGCACGTTCTTCGACGGCAGCACACCCGAGGGCGTCGTCCACACCGACATGCTGCACGCTTACCACCCCGGCCTGCGCCGCGAGATCCTCGCCGCCGCCTCGGCCGCGGGACAGCCGGTCCGCGACGGTGGTGTGTACGCCTGCTTCGAGGGGCCGCGGTTCGAGACGGCCGCCGAGATCCGCCTGGCCCGGCTGGCCGGTGCCGACGTCGCCGGGATGACCGGGGTCCCGGAGGTCACTCTCGCGGTCGAGGCCGGACTGAGGTATGCCGCGATCAGCCTGGTCGTGAACCCGGCCGCCGGCGTCAGCGACGAGCCCATCACGATGGCCGACATCGAGGCGGTCCTGGCGGCCAGCACGGCGAAGGTCCTCGCCATCCTCGACGAGCTCGTCCACACCCGGGCGACGCTCGCCTCCGACGTCGCCGACGACGCTGCCGCGTCATGACCCGCGTCCGCATCGAGCACCTCACCTACCTCGTCACCGTCGACGAGCACGACGCCGTGCTGCGCGACGCCACCGTCACCATCGACGGCGGCGTCATCACCGCCATCGAGACCGGCGGGACCGAGGAGCCGCGGCCGGGCCCCGGGTCCGTCGCGGGCCGACCGCAGGGGGCCGCCGCGGACGGTGGTCGGGCCGGGGGGGAGGACCTCGTCGTGATCGACGGCCGGGGCCGGCTGGCACTGCCAGGCCTGGTCAACCTGCACACCCACCTGCCGATGACCCTCCTGCGCGGCCTCGCCGAGCACGTCGACCTCCAGGGCTTCCTCGCGAAGGTCTGGGCGGCCGAGGCCGCCGTGATGGACCCGGAGACCGTCGAGCTCGGCGCCCGGCTCGGCGCGCTGGAGTCGCTGCGCGGCGGCTGCACGACCCAGCTCGACATGTACTTCCACCACGTGGACGCCCACCGCGGAGCCGTCGCCGTCGGCAGCCGCCATGTCGGCGGCCCGGTCTTCTTCGACCTCCCGGGCCCGGACGGGCTCACCTGGGCCCAGCGGATGGACGGGCTGCGCGACTGGCCATGGCTGCTCGCCGAGATCGGCGGTCCATTGGTGCCGGCGGCCGGTCTGCCCCACGGCACCTACACCGTGTCGGCCGAGCACCTGCGCGAGATCGCCGAGGCGGTGCGCGGCATCGCGGCCGGACGGCATACTTCGGGCGGCCCCAGCCGGGTCCTGCTCTGCACCCACGTCTCCGAGAACTCCACCGAGAACGCCGAGGTGCGCCAGCGCTATGCCGCCTCGCCGACCGGGCTGCTGGAGCGGGCGGGCTGGCTCGACGGGTCGGTGACCGTGGTGTTCGGCCACGGCGTCCACCTCGACGCCGCGGACCGGGCGCTGGCCGCCGCGGCGGGCGCCGCCGTCGCCCACTGCCCGGGGTCCAACCTCAAGCTCGCCTCCGGCGCCCTGGACTGGCAGCTCTGGCGGGACAGCGGCGTCCGGCTCGGGATCGGGACCGACGGGACGTCCTCGTCCAACGACCTGGACATGTGGCAGGCCATGCGCCAGGCCGCCCTGCTGGCCCGGCTCACCTCGGGGCGTCCCGATACCGCAGCCGCCGAGCAGGTCCTGCGCGCCGCGACGATCGAGGGAGCCCGCGCGCTGGGCATCGGCGACCTCGTCGGCTCCCTCGAGGTCGGCAAGCGCGCCGACCTGGCCCTGGTCGACCTGGAGCAGCCGCACCTGGCGCCGGTCCACGACGTCCCGGCGCTGCTGGTGTTCGCCGCGGGCCGCGGCGACGTCACCGACGTCCTGGTCGACGGCGAGGTCGTGGTCCGGGACCGACGCAGCACCCGGGTCGACGAGGCCGCCCTGCTGGCCCGGTGCCGCGAGCGCGGCGCGGCCGCGGCCGACGCGGCGGCGGACGCCTGATGCGCACCGCCCAGGAGGTCGTCGACGAGCTGGCGATGGAGCCCATCCCCCAGGAGGGCGCCTGGCTCACCCAGGGCCCGCGGGTGGCCGGGCTGTCGGCGATCCTCGCCCTCATCGCGGACACCGCCGACGGCTTCTCGGCCATGCACCGCCTGGGGGTCGACGAGGGCTGGCAGTGGCTCCGCGGCGCGCCGCTGACCATGCTGCGACTCGCGCCCGACGGGACGGTCACCCGGACGACCCTGGACGCGGCCAACCCCCAGCTGGTCGTCCCCCACGGCACCTGGCAGGGATCGCGCAGCCGGGGGTCCTGGACCCTCGTGGCCTGTTGGTGCGCTCCGGCGTTCGAGCCCGAGCACTTCCTCCTCGGTGACCGGGCCGCTCTGGTCGCGGCCTACCCCGAGGCGGCCGACGACATCGCCGTCCTCACCCGGGAGGGCTCGTGACCGCCCTGGTCACCGGCGCGAGCGGTGGGCTGGGCCGGGCGGTCGCGGTGGCCCTGGCGGCGGCCGGGCACGACATCGCGGTCCACTGGCGCACCGACGCGGCGGGCGGCCGCGCGGCCGCCCGGGGCGTCGAGGCGCACGGGCGGCGGGCCCACCTCGTCCGGGCCGACCTGTCCGTGCCGGACCCCGCCGACCTGGACGCCGCCTGTGCCGCGCTGCTGGACGAGGCGGAGGAGGCGCTCGGCCAGGTCGACGTGGTCGTGCTCGCGGCGGCCGCCCAGGACCTCACTGCGTGGGACGACCTCACCGCCGCCGACTGGGACACGCTCTACCGGGCCGGGCTGCGCCCGGCCGCCGTCCTGCTGCACGCCGCCGGGGCTCGCCTGCGCCCCGGCGGCGTCGTCGTCACGGTCGGGTCGATCGAGGCCCTGCGGCCGGCCCCCGGGCACGCCCCCTATGCCGTGACCAAGGCCGCGCTACACCACCTCACCGCCGTCGGGGCATACGAGCTGGGGTCGCGGGGCGTGCGGGTGGTGGGGGTCGCCCCCGGCCTCATCGACCGTCCGGGCCTCGCCGAGGACTGGCCCGACGGCGTGTCCCGGTGGTCGCGGACGGCTGCCCTCGGACGCCCGGTGACCGCCGCGGAGGTGGCGGCGGCGGTGGTCTTCCTCACCTCAGGTGCCGCTTCCGGCATCACCGGCACCACCCTCGTGGTCGACGCCGGATGGTCCGCCGCACCGGGGTGGTGAACGCCTCAGTAACGACCGGGTTAAGACCGCATGGGCCGCGCAGGACGGCTCGGTTCGAGGGATAGAGTGCGACCACCCGTTTCCCTGCAAGGAGAACCCCATATGAAGGCCAAGCGTTACCTCGTCGCGGCTCCTGCCGTCCTAGCGCTGGCGCTCGCCGGCTGCGGTGGCAGCACCGGCTCCAGCGGCAGCACCGGCTCCAACACCGCGGCCAGCGGTGACTGCTCGAGCGCAGACACCCTGTGCATCGGTCTCGTCACCGACCTCGGCAAGATCGACGACAAGTCGTTCAACCAGTCCGCCTGGGAGGGCGTCCAGCAGGGCGCGGCCGCCGTGGGCGCCCAGACGAAGTACATCGAGACGACGAAGACGACCGACTACGCCAACAACATCAAGCAGTTCATCGACGCCAAGTACGACGTCATCGTCACGGTCGGCTTCAACATCCAGCAGGCGACGACCGATGCGGCCAAGGCCAACCCGGACATCAAGTTCATCGGCGTCGACCAGGCCCAGAGCGACACGATCCCCAACCTCACCGGTGAGGTCTTCCCCGAGGACCAGGCCGGGTATGCCGCCGGCTACCTCGCAGGTCTGCTGACCAAGACCAACAAGATCGGCCAGGTCCTCGGCATGCAGATCCCGCCGGTCGAGCGCTACGCCAAGGGCTACGAGGCCGGCGCCAAGGCCGCCAACCCGAAGATCAAGGTCGCGACGGTCTACCACCCCGCCGGGGACACCGCGTTCGCCGACCCGGTTTGGGGCGCGAACGAGGCCAAGAACCAGCTCACTCAGGGTGCTGACGTCATCTTCGGCGCCGGCGGCAACACCGGCAACGGCGCTCTCGGCCAGGTCGCCAAGGCGAGCGGCGCGGGCACGAGCGTCTACTGCATCGGCGTCGACACCGACCAGTGGGACACCGTCCCCCAGGCGCAGCCGTGCCTGGTCACCTCCGCCGAGAAGCTCATCAGCGACGGGGTCGTCGACCTCATCAAGCAGGTCAAGGCGGGCACCATCCAGGGCGGGAACTACACCGGCAAGACCGGTCTGGCCCCGTACCACGACTTCGACAGCAAGCTCCCCGCCGACGTCAAGACCAAGGTTGCCGACGTCGTCAGCCAGCTCAAGGACGGCAGCCTCAAGACCGGCGTCACGGTCGGCTGAGCCGCGTAGGAAACCGCGAGCCTGACCACTACAGTCCGATCATGCGGTCTCACGAGCGGGCACCCCACCGGGTGCCCGCTCGTGCCGTCTGTGCCACCCGATAGAGCGACAGGTCAGCCATGCCCGACACCCAGACCCCGCCACCGGTCGAGACGCCACCGGTACGCGTGGAGCCCGCGGCTCCTCCCGTAGCACCCGGCGGGACCCTGGGGCTGCTGGTCCGCAACCAGTCGCTCGTCGTGCCGATCCTGGCCCTGGCCGTCGCCTTCGGTATCGGAGCCGTCATCATCCGGATCCAGGGGGTCGCCCCCGGGTACGCCTACACGACCCTGTTCACGTCGTCCCTGTTCACCCACGACGGGCTCCTGCTCACCTTGCAGAACTCCACGCCGCTCGTGCTGGCCGGGCTCGCCGTCGCCATCCCGCTCCGCGTCGGGCTGTTCAACATCGGCGGCCAGGGTCAGGTCGTCATCGGGGCCCTGGCCACCGCGGTCGTCGGCTACAAGCTCCATTCCCTTCCCGGGCCGGTCCTCATCGCCGCCGCCCTGCTCATCGGCGTGCTCGCCGGTGCACTCTGGGCGTCCATCGCCGGCCTGCTCAAGACCACCCGGGGCGTGCATGAGGTCATCTCGACGATCATGCTCAACTCGATCGCCGACAACCTCATCGACTACCTCGTCAACAACCCCTTCAAGGAGCCGGGACAGGCGATCCCGCGCACCCCGGACATCGCGCCCCAGGCGGTGCTCAACAACCTCGGCGTGGTCCCGGTCGGGTTCGTCATCGCCATCGCCCTGGCCCTGCTCGCCTCGTGGATGCTCCGCCGGACCACCCTGGGCTTCAAGTTCGACACGATCGGCGCGAACCGCGAGGCGGCCCGGTACGCCGGCATCGGCCTGAACAAGATGGTGCTGCTCTCCATGCTCTTCGCGGGCGGCCTCGCCGGGCTGGCGGGTGGGACCCAGGCCCTCGGCGTCATCCACCGCTACGAGCCCGGGTTCGGCGGGTCGATCGGGTTCGACGGGATCACCATCGCCCTGCTGGCCCGCTCGAACCCGATCGGAACGATCCCCGCGGCGCTGCTCGTCGGCACGCTGCGGGCCGGGGCGGCGACCCTGCAGTTCAACACCGGCATCCAGCCCGAGATCGTCGACCTGATCATGGCGATCACGCTGCTGTTCGTGTCACTGCCCATCCTCGCCAAGCTGATCTTCCGGCGGTATGCCGCGGGCGGCACGGGCATGGCGACGAGCTGGGGGTCCTGACATGGGATGGGT
Organism: uncultured Actinomycetota bacterium; assembly: GCA_963763315.1. Taxonomy (GTDB): domain Bacteria; phylum Actinomycetota; class Actinomycetes; order Actinomycetales; family Dermatophilaceae; genus CAVSJJ01. The sequence continues at coordinate 352,446 of CAVXOC010000002.1, read as the reverse complement.
CCGCCACAACCGGGTCACCGTCATCGGGCTCGTCGTCGTCGTTGTCGGGGCCTACGGCTTCTTCGGGGTCAACCGGACCGTCGCGGTGTCGATGTTTTCCTTCGCGTGGTCCTTCGCCGTGCCGCTCGTGCTGGCCGCCCTGGTCGGCGTCGTCGGTGAGCGCTCCGGTGTCATCAACATCGGCATCGAGGGCCAGATGCTCGTCGCCGCGTTCGCCGGGTTCTTCACGGCGGCGGCGACCAGGTCGCTGGTGGCCGGCGTCGCCGCCGGCATCCTCGCCGGCGCCCTGATGGGTGCCTTCCTGGCCTGGACCACCGTCAAGTGGCAGATGGACCAGATCATCGCCGGTGTGGTGATCAACATCGTCGCCACGGGCATCACGTCGTTCTACTACAAGCAGGGCGCCACGCTGCCCCGGGTCATGCCGAACATCTCGGTCCCCGGGCTGCGCTCGATCCCGCTCATCGGTCCGGTGTTCTTCTCGGCCGGGCCCATCGCCCTGGCCACCATCGTCATCGTCTTCGTGCTCAACTTCATGCTGTTCCGGACGCGCTGGGGCCTGCGCACCCGTGCCATCGGCGAGTACCCCAGTGCCGCGGACACCGCCGGCATCAACGTCATCCGGATGCGGCTCGTCAACGTCACCCTGGTCGGGATGCTGGCCGGTCTCGCCGGGGCCTACCTGTCGATGGAGGCCACCTCGAGCTTCGAGCGCGGCATGACGTCGGGCCGTGGCTTCCTCGCCCTGGCGATCATGATCTTCGGCGCCTGGCGGCCGCTGCGGGCCGGCGCGGCCGCGATCTTCTTCGGCTTCACGGCGGCGCTCGCCTCCCAGCTGCAGAGCGCCGGCGTCCACATCCCGCAGCAGTTCATCAACATGCTGCCCTACATCCTCACCCTCGTCGTCCTCGCGGCCGCCGCGGGGCGGGTGCGACCACCGGCGGCCGAGGGCAAGCCGTTCGTCAAGGGAGAGGGCTCATGACCACCACCGCGGCCGGGGCGCACGAGCGGCTCCTCGAGATCCAGGGGCTGTCCAAGTCCTTCGGCGCGGTCCACGCCAACCGCGACATCAGCATGTACGTCGACGCCGGCGAGATCGTCGCCCTGCTCGGTGAGAACGGGGCCGGCAAGTCCACGCTGGTCAAGCAGATCTTCGGCCTGCTGACGCCCGATGCCGGCACGATCGCCATCAAGGGCGACATCGCCCGGATCCGGGACCCCAAGGACGCCATCCGGCGGGGCATCGGGATGGTCCACCAGCACTTCCAGCTGGTACCCGTCATGACGGTCGCCGAGAACATGATCCTCGGACACGAGACGAGCAGGAAGGGGGTCATGCTCGACCTCGAAGGGGCCCGCCGCATGGTGCGCGAGCTCTCCGCCCGGCACAAGCTGGCCGTCGACCCGGACGCCGAGATCGAGGACCTGCCGGTCGGCACCCAGCAGCGCGTCGAGATCCTCAAGGCACTCTCGAGGAAGGTCGACCTGCTCATCCTCGACGAGCCGACCGCGGTGCTCACCCCCCAGGAGACCGACGAGCTGCTGTCGGTCATGCGGGAGCTGGCGGCCGAGGGCACCTCGATCGTGTTCATCACCCACAAGCTGCGTGAGGTCCTCGACGTCGCCGACCGGGTCTACGTCCTGCGTCAGGGCGGCGTCGTCGGCGAGGTCGACACCGCCGGCACCGACGCCCGCCAGCTCGCCACCTTGATGGTCGGCCGGGAGGTCGTCCTGCAGATCGACAAGCCCGAGGCCCATCCGGGGGAGGTCGTCCTCAAGATCGAGGACCTGCACGTCCGGGACGATCGGCACCTGCCCGCGGTCGACGGCTTCACCCTCGACGTCCGGGCCGGCGAGATCGTCGGCGTCGCCGGGGTCGAGGGCAACGGGCAGCGCGAGCTCGTCGAGTGCATCGCCGGGATGCGGCCACCGGTGAGCGGCGTCATCGACCTGGCCGGCGAGGACATCACCAAGGCGTCCCCCCACAAGACCCACGCCGCCGGCGTCGGGCACATCCCCGAGGACCGCGAGCGCCACGGGCTCGTGTCGAGCTACACCCTGGCCGACAACCTCGTCCTCAACCGATTCGACGAGGCGCCGTTCTCGAGGTCCGGACTGCGCGACACCGACGCGATCCGGTCGAACGCCGAGACCCTCATCGCCGAGTTCGACATCCGGACCTCCGGGCCCCAGGCCACCGCCGGGTCACTGTCCGGCGGGAACAAGCAGAAGGTCGTCGTCGCCCGCGAGATGAGCGCCAGGCCGCGCCTGCTCGTCGCGGCCCAACCCACCCGGGGCGTCGACGTCGGCTCGATCGAGTTCATCCACCAGCGCATCGTCGAGGCCCGCGACGCCGGCGCGGGCGTCCTGCTCGTGTCCGCCGAGCTCGACGAGGTGCTCTCGCTCGCCGACCGGATCGCCGTCATCCACGCCGGAAAGGTCGTCGCGCAGATGGCAGCGGACGGCGCGGACCGCACCGAGATCGGCCGGCTCATGGCCGGCGACCACTAGACCGGGAAGCGAGCCGGACCCACCCGGCGCGCCCAGCGGCCGGCTAGGGCAGCGGGATGCCGACCTGCCGGCGGACCTCGTCGAACGTGTCGAGCATGGCGACGGAGTCCGCCAGCGGGCGGAGCGGCGAGCCGGTCTCGCCGGCAGCGACCCGGCGGGCCACCTCGGCCGCCTGGTGGTGCAGACCCTCATGGGCGATCCGGGGCTCGTCATAGCTCAGCACCTCGCCCGTCCGCGTTGTCAGCGTGACGCCTCCGGGGGCGTAGAACGGCGTGTCCAGACCGATCACGGCGGAGGACCCGGCGATGGCGGCGACGGTGGGCGTCAGCCCGAGGATCGTGCTGTGCAGGCTCGCGACCTGGCCCGTCCCGGTGCGCAGCAGGACACCGAGTTGGCCGTTGATGCCGTTGGGTGCCGCGCTCCCGGTCGCCAGGACCGTGGACGGCTCCCCCATCACCCACATCGCCAAGCCCAGCGGGTAGGTCAGCAGGTCCCACAGCGGGCCGCCCGCGAGGTCGGCGCGCAGGACCCGGTGGTCGTCGGCGAAGAACTGGCCATGGTCGGCCAGCACCGTGTCGACCCGGCCGAGGACGCCGTCGTCGAGGAGCTGGCGGACGACGTCGAAGCGCGGCAGGAACAGGGTCCACAGCGCCTCCATGGCGAACACCCCGGCCCGCTCGGCCGCCTCGCTGATCGCGCGGCCCTCGGCGCCGGTGAGCGCCAGCGGCTTCTCGACGAGGACGGGCTTGCCCGCCTCGATGGCCAGCAGCGCGTTGGGCAGGTGGTAGTTGTGCGGGGTGGCGACGTAGACGACGTCGACCCGCGGGTCGGCGACGAGCTCCTCGTAGGACCCGTATGCCGCCCGGGCACCGACCTGAGCGCCGAACCGCTGGGCGGACTCCGGGCTCCGCGAGCCGACGGCATACGTCTGCTGGGTCGTGTGCCGGCGCAGCGCCGAGGCGAACCGCTCGGCGATCCATCCCGTCCCCAGGATGCCCCAGCGCAGGGCGGGAGCGGCCAGCGAGTCGGGGGTGCGGGGCGTCGGCAGCGTCCTGAGGGTCACGGGGCATCCTAACGTCGGCGCACCCGCTGGCACCGGTGAGCCCCGCGGGCCGATGTCCCGGCGAAGGTGGTCGGGACATGACCGACGGCCACCGTGGCCGGTAGGTTCGGCGCATGACCGAGCCCCTCCGGATCGGCGTCCTCGGCGCCGCGCGGATCACCCCTGTGTCCCTCGTGGGTCCGGCCCGGACGACCGGCGACCGGCTCGTGGCGGTCGCCGCCCGCTCCCGGGACCGGGCCACCGCCTTCGCGGCCGAGCATGGCATCGGGGCCGTGCACGCGTCCTACGAGGAGCTGCTGGCCGACCCCGAGGTCGAGGTCGTCTACAACCCGCTCGCCAACGGGCTGCACGGACACTGGAACCTCCGAGCCGTCGAGGCCGGCAAGCACGTCCTCAGCGAGAAGCCCTCGGCAGCCAACGCCGCCCAGGCGCAGCGGGTCCGCGGCGCGGCCCGGGATGCGGGCGTGGTCCTTGCGGAGGCGTTCCACTACCCGTACCACCCGCTGTTCGCCCGGGTGGAGAGCCTCATCGGGTCGGGTGCCATCGGGCAGGTCCGGCACATCGACTGCCCGCTTCTCATGCCCGACCCCGGCGCGGACGACCCGCGCTGGGTCCTCGACCTGGCCGGCGGGGCCACGATGGACCTCGGCTGCTACTCCATCTCGTGCCTGGCCCTTCTCGGTCAGCGGTTCTGCGGCGGCGCTCTGACCCTCACCAGCGCCGTCGCCGCGGAGCGTGCCGGACATCCCGGCGTCGACGAGCACCTCTTCCTCGAAGGCGTCTTCCCGTCCGGAGCGACCGGGTCCGGCGGCTCGGACATGAGTGCCGACGGGTGGTCGTTCACCCTGGTGGTCACCGGCACCGAGGGCGAGATCGTCGTGCCCGACTTCGTCCTGCCGCACCAGGACGACCGGCTGATCCTGCGGCGCACCGCCTCGGGCGCGAGGGCGCGGCACCATCCGGGCGAGGCGTCGGGCCTCGTGGCGGAGCACGAGGGGGACGTCATCGAGCACCTGGGGTCCCGGTCCAGCTACATCTACCAGCTCGAGGCCCTGCGCGGGGCGGTCCGCGACGGCGAGGCCCTGGTCACCGATGCGGACTTCGCGGTCGCCAACATGGAGCGGGTCGATGCCGCATACCGCGCGGCCGGGCTCGACCCCCGACCGGCCATCGACTGACCGGCCGAGCAAGGCGCGGGCCCCGGCCCGAACGGACGGATCCGGTATGCCGTCCGCCGCGGGGGGGTGGGCGGCATGCCGGGGCCTACCGACGGGCCAGGCGGGCGGTGGTGACGGGCCAGGCGGGGCTGGACGGGATGGTCAGGTGTTCTGGGGGAAGCCGAGGTTGAGACCGCCGTGGCTGGGGTCGAGCCAGCGGGAGGTGACGACCTTGCCGCGGGTGAAGAAGTGCACACCCTCGACGCCGTGGGCGTGGGTGTCGCCGAAGAGGCTGTTCTTCCACCCGCCGAAGGAGAAGTACGACACCGGCACCGGGATCGGCACGTTGACCCCGACCATGCCGACCTCGACCTCGTGCTGGAAACGCCGCGCGGCGCCGCCGTCGTTGGTGAAGATCGCCGTGCCGTTGCCGTACGGGTTGGCGTTGACCAACGCCAGGCCCTCGGCGTAGGACCCCACCCGGACCACGGACAGCACCGGGCCGAAGATCTCGTCGGTGTAGACGCTCATCTGCGCGGTGACGTGGTCGAACAGGCTCGGCCCCAGGAAGTACCCACCCTCCCCCTCGGCGTCGACGTCCGCCTCCCGGCCGTCGACGACCAGGCTCGCCCCCGCCTCGGTACCCGCGTCCAGGTAGGACGCCACCTTCTCCCGGTGCTGCCGGGTCACCAGCGGCCCCATGTCACAGCTCCGGGTGCCGTCTCCGGTGACCAGCTTGCCCATCCGGTCGGTGATCTTCTGCACGAGCTCGTCGCCGACCGGGTCCACCGCCAGCACCACCGAGATCGCCATACACCGCTCACCTGCCGAGCCGAACCCGGCGTTGACGGCCGCGTCGGCCGCCAGGTCCAGGTCGGCGTCCGGCAGCACCAACATGTGGTTCTTCGCCCCGCCCAACGCCTGGACCCGCTTCCCGTTCGCCGTCCCCGTCTCGTACACATACCTCGCGACCGGGGTCGACCCGACGAACGACACCGACGCGACATCACGATGAGCCAGCACCGCGTCGACCGCCTCCTTGTCACCGTTGACGACATTCATCACCCCGTCCGGCAGCCCCGCCTCGGTCCACAACGCCGCCACGGCCAGCGCCGCACTCGGATCCTTCTCACTCGGCTTGAGGACCACCGCGTTGCCCGCCGCGATCGCGATCGGGACGAACCACATCGGCACCATCGCCGGGAAGTTGAACGGCGAGATCACCGCGACCACCCCCAACGGCTGACGGATCGAGTACACATCCACCCCCGTCGACGCGTTCTCGGCGAACCCCCCCTTGAGCAGCTGCGGGATCCCACACGCGAACTCGGCCACCTCGAGCCCCCGGGTCACCTCACCCAACGCATCCGAGAGCACCTTGCCGTGCTCGGCGGTGATGATCGCGGCGATCTCGTCCTTGCGTGCATCGAGGAGCTCGCGGAACCTGAACAGCACCTGGACGCGCCGGGTCAACGAGACCTCGCGCCAGCTGTCCTGCCAGGCCCGCTTGGCCCCGGCGACGACCTGGCCGACCAGCTCGGCAGAGGCGAAGTCCACCACGCCGGTCTGCTCGCCCGTCGCCGGGTTGAACACCGGACCGGTCCGCTCCGCCCTCCCCTCCCACGGCCGACCGGCGATCAGGTGGGTGATGCGGCTCGGGGTGCTCACGACGGCTCCTTGGGCTGAGGCGCTCGATGGACCGGCCGGACCTGGGTCACCGGCCGGTCGGCGGTGCGGCGCCGACGCCTCCGCCAGGGACGGTCACCCGTACCCTATTACGGTACGAAGGTATGCCGACATGGGCGTCGGGCCGCATAACCGTCTCACCACTGTCGCACAGGCCGGTGGCCCCGATGAAGGCGTAGCCCACGACGACGCGGTGGACGGGCGCCGGGGCACCGGTCCACGCCTCGTAGGCTGGACCGCGTGACCGACAGCACCTCCATCGCCCCGGGGACCACCGCGGCCGCCGCACCACCGGAGGCCGACCTCCCCGAGCAGATGAGGATCCGCCGGGCCAAGCGCGACCGGATCCTGGCTGAGGGGCGTGCGGCATACCCCGTCTCGGTCGACCGGACCCACTCGCTCGGCGAGGTGCGCGAGCGGTGGGGACACCTGAGCGCCGGGGACGAGACCGACGACGTCGTGAGCGTCGCGGGCCGGGTCGTCTTCGTCCGCAACACCGGGAAGCTGGCCTTCGCCACCCTGCAGGAGGGCATCGGCACCCGGCTCCAGGTGATGCTCAGCCTGGCCGAGATCGGGGAGGAGCCGCTGGCGCGGTGGAAGGCCGACGTCGACCTCGGGGACCACGTCGTCGTGCGCGGCCGCGTCATCAGCAGCAGGCGCGGCGAGCTCTCGGTCATGGCGACGTCCTGGGAGATGGCCTCCAAGGCCCTGCGTCCCTTGCCGGTGCTGCACAAGGAGCTCTCCGAGGAGAGCCGGGTCCGCCAGCGGTACGCCGACCTCATCGTGCGCCAGGAGGCCCGCGACATGGTCCGCACCAAGGCAACGGCCCTCGCGGCGATCAGGAGGACCCTCGACGACCAGGGCTACGTCGAGGTGGAGACCCCGGTCCTCCAGCTCGTCCACGGAGGTGCCGCGGCCCGGCCGTTCCACACCCATCTCAACGCGTTCGACCAGGACATGACCCTGCGGATCGCTCTCGAGCTGAGCCTGAAGAAGGCCGTCGTCGGCGGGGTCGACCGCGTCTACGAGATGGGCCGGATCTTCCGCAACGAGGGCGTCGACTCCACCCACAGCCCCGAGTTCACCATGCTCGAGGCGTACCAGGCGTGGGGTGACCAGCGCAGCATCGGCGCCCTCATCCGCGACCTGTACCTCGCCGTGGCCGACGCGCTCGGCTCACGCCGGGTGGAGACGCCCGGCGGAACCGTCGACCTCGGCCGCGACTGGCGCTGGCTGCCGGTCTACGAGGCGGTGAGCGAGGCCGTCGGCGAGACGGTCACCCTCGCCACCGACGTCACGACGCTGCGTGGGTATGCCGCGGCCCGTGGCGTCCGGGTCGACCCCGCGTGGGGCAAGGACAAGGTGTTCCTCGAGCTGCTGTCCGAGCTCGTCGAGCCCCGGCTCCTCCAGCCGACGTTCCTCTGCGACTACCCGGCGATCGCGCAGCCCCTGGCCAGGCCACACCGCCTCGAGCCGGGTCTCATCGAGGCATGGGACCTCGTCATCGCCGGCGTCGAGCGCGGCACGGGGTTCTCCGAGCTCGTCGACCCGGTGATCCAGCGCGACGTGCTGACCGAGCAGTCGGTCCGGGCGGCCGGGGGGGACCCCGAGGCCATGCAGCTCGACGAGGACTTCCTCCGTGCCCTGGAGTACGGCGCGCCACCGATGGGGGGCCTCGGCCTCGGCATCGACCGGCTCGTCATGCTGTTCACCGGCGCGTCCATCCGCGAGACGATCCTCTTCCCCCACCTGAAGCCGGAGGCCTGACATGTGGGACACCCTCTGGCCGTACCTCACCGCCGTTCTCCCCACGATCGTCGTGGCGACGCTGTTCTACTTCCTCATGCGCTCGATCCTCACCGGCGACCACCGGGAGCGGCTGGCCCAGTCTCGCTGGGAGGCCGAACAGGACCGGCTCAATTCACCGAGTACGGCGACGGAATCCACCGGCGGCCATTCCGGTAAAGACGGCGGAGCACCTGACAATGAATAGCCGGAAGAAGTGACGCCCATGGTCGGTTCATTGGTATGTTCGTCCGTACCGAACCAACCACACCCGAAAGGACCGTCCATGGCACAGCGCGTTTCCGTGCTGCTCGTCGACGATCTCGATGGCAACCCGGCCGAAGAGACCGTCAGCTTTGCCCTCGACGGGTCGACCTACGAGATCGACCTGACGAGTAGCAATGCCGCCAAGCTCCGTGAGAGCCTGGCTCCGTGGATCGGGCACGCCCGTCGCTCCGGCGCGCGGCGTTCCTCCAGTCGCAGTGTCACCCGCGCCGCGGGGGGCAAGCGTCGTAACCTTTCCGCCATTCGGGAATGGGCTCGCGAGAACGGCTACACGGTCTCCGACCGTGGCCGTATCTCCTCCGAGATCCAGGCGGCATACGACAAGGCGCACGGCTGATCGACCCATCCTCACCGGCTTCGGGTGCCGGCTCCTAGGTGAAGTGAATTGCAGGAGAGGCCGCGGGATCGTCACGATCCCGCGGCCTCGGCATGTCCGGGCGCGAGCTGCCGGCATCCTCTGGGAACTGCCGGCGTGGGCGACAGCACCGCCGTCCCCGACCCCGTCCGCTCACGCCTGCGGCGGGCGGCATGCCGTCAGGGCAGGTCGGCGATCAGGTCGCCGTCACGCGTCACCCGCTCCAGCACCTCGTCGAACATCAGCTGCCGCAGAGCCTCCGGGTCCTGCGCACCCGCCTCCACCTCGTCCCAGGTCCGGGGGGCGGCGACGGTCGGCAGCTCCCTGCCCCGCAGCGAGTAGGGACAGATCGTCGTCTTGGCCGCGACGTTCTGGCTCCAGTCCAGGAACACCTTGCCGGGGCGCAGCGACTTGGTCATCCGCCACACCACGAGGTCGGGGTGCTTGGTCGTCAGCTCCTTGGCCAGCTCTTGGGCGAGGTCGCGCACCTGGTCCGAGGTGAGGTCGCCGCCGAGCGGGGCGTACAGCTGCATCCCCTTGCTCCCGGAGGTGACCGGGTGGAGCTGGAGGCCGAGGGCCTCGAGCCTGGTCCGTACCAGCAGCGCGACCCGGGCGCACTCGCGCAGGCCGGCCGGCGACCCCGGGTCGAGATCGACGACCAGACGGTCCGGGTTGGCCCGGGCCCCGGCGGCATCCACGGTCCACTGGGGGACGTGGAGCTCGAGAGAGTTGAGGTTGACCAGGTAGGTCAGGTGGGCGAGATCGTCGACCATCGGGTACACGACGTCCTCGACCTGCACCCGGGGCAGCCAGGAGGGCGCGCCGGAGGGGAGGTTCTTCTCGAAGAAGCTGACATCCTCGACACCGTGCGGCCAGCGAACCCGGGTCACCGGGCGGGAAGCCAGGTGCGGCAGCAGGATCGACGCCACCGTCGCGTAGTAGCTCAGCACCTCGCCCTTGGTGGTCTCGGTGGAGGGGTACATCACCTTGTCGAGGCTGCTCACCTTGATGGTGCGTCCTGCCACCTCGACCCGGGACACCTCGGGCTGGTCAGCCACCGGCCACCTCCCGCAGGTCGGCCGGCTCCAGGTCGTGGCGGACACCGAGGAAGGAGGGCTGGCGCAGCCGTCCGCCGGCGGTCTGACCGAGGGTGCGCACCTCGACGACGATCCGGGGCTCGACCCAGACCGCGCCTTTGGCGTCGATGGCGGGGACCGGGTCGACGAACGGTGAGTCAGCACGCTGCAGCGGACCCAGCCGCCGGGCGAGGGCGACCCCGGCGGCTCCGGCCAGACCCGACCCGACCCGCCCGGCGAACGCCCACGCGCCGGAGTCGTCCGGCAGGCCCACCAGGACCGAGCCCAGCCGCCCGGCCGAGTCCTTCTCCGGGCGCCAGCCGCCGACGACCGCGGAGACCGTCGTCCGGTGCGGCAGCTTGCGCCAGTCGGCCGAGCGCCGGCCGGCGGAGTACGGCGAGGCACGCCGCTTGCTGACCACTCCCTCCAGGCCCCGCTCGCGGGTCGCCGCAACCAGGCCCGCCCCGTCGTCATAGGTCGGCGGCACCTGCCAGTGCGGGCCCGAGAGGCTCAGCCGCTCGAGCAGCTCGCGCCGTGCGGCCCACGGCTGTGCGGTGAGGTCGGACCCGAAGAGCCGCAGCAGGTCGAACACCATGAACGTCACCGGCCGCGTCACGGCGAGCCGCTCGGCCTTGCGCCGCTCCCCGACGTGCATCCGGTCGGCGAGCGCCGCGAACGACGGGAGCCCGGCGTCGAGGGCGACGACCTCGCCGTCGAGGAGCATGTCCTCGTAGGCGGTGCCGAGCGGCTCCAGCTCCGGGAAGGTCGCCGTCACATCGCGCTCCGTGCGCGAGGTGAGGGTGAGCCGGCCGCCGTGGACATCCGCCAGCAGCCGCATCCCGTCCCACTTCACCTCGTGCACCCAGCCCGGACCGGCGGGGACGGCCTCGGCAACTGTGGCGAGCATCGGACGCATACGGCCATCCTGACCCACGTAGGCTGGGACTCGGCAGTTACGCGTGGCCGTCGGTGCCGCGGCGAGCCCGGCAGCCGCGCGCGGCTACGCGGGCATGCGGGCATGCGGGCATGGGCGGCAGGGAAAGGGGCAGCCATGCGGGCGATCTGGAAGGGCGCGGTCTCCTTCGGTCTGGTCAACGTGCCGGTGCGGCTCTACTCCGCCACCGAGAATCACGACGTCCAGTTCCGGCAGGTCCACCGCGAGGACGGTGGCCGGATCCGTTACCAGCGCATCTGCTCCATCGATGGCGAGCAGGTGTCCTACGACGACATCGCCAAGGGCTACGAGACCGAGGACGGCGACATGGTCGTCCTCACCGACGAGGACTTCGCCGACCTGCCGAGCAAGTCCAGCAAGGAGATCTGCGTCGAGAAGTTCGTCCCCGCCGACCAGATCGACCCGATCTACCTCGACAAGAGCTACTACCTCGAGCCCGACAAGGCCGCGACCAAGCCCTACGTCCTGCTCCGCGAGGCCCTGGAGTCGGAGAACCGGATGGCCGTCGTCACCGTGTCCATCCGCACCCGGATGACGATGGCCGTGCTTCGGGTCCGCGACGGCGTCATCGTGATGCAGACGATGCTCTGGCCCGACGAGATCCGCAGCCCCGAGTTCGCCACCCTCGGTGAGGCGGCCGACGCCACCCAGCGCGAGCTGGACATGGCCCACCTGCTCATCGAGCAGCTGTCCGGCGACTACGACCCGGCGGAGTACGAGGACGACTACGCCGTCGCCCTCGAGCAGGTCGTCCGGGCCAAGGTGGACGGCGGCGAGGTGGCCGTCGCGCCGCAGCCCGCCGAGGAGAGCGGCGAGGTCGTCGACCTGCTGGCCGCCCTGGCGAAGTCGGTCGAGCGGGCCAAGGCGTCGCGCGGCGAGGGCCCCGGGCAGTCCGGCGAGCCGGAGAGGACGGCGGGCGGGGGCCCCACCCGCAAGGCGGCGAAGAAGGCCGCTCCCGCCAAGCGGGCCTCCGCCACGAGGGCCCCCGCCACGAAGACGCCCGCGAAGAAGACCCCGGAGAAGAGGACCCCGGAGAAGAAGGAGACCGAGAAGAAGAAGGCGAGCTGAGCCGGCCGCCGGGCCGACGTCACAGGCGCACCCCGGTAGCCACCCTTGGGGTGGACCGGGAGGCGAGGCGGCGGACCGGGGACGGGACGGCATACGCTCCCGTCATGCCCGAGGGACACACGCTCTTCCGGCTGGCGCGGGACCTCGACGCGGCCTTCGCCGGTACCACCCCTGCGGCGCGCAGCCCCCAGGGCCGGTTCACCGACGGGGCTGCCCTGCTCGACGGCCGCGAGGTGCTCCAGGCCCGGTCGTGGGGCAAGCACCTGTTCGTCGAGTTCGCCGGGGATGCGGTGCTGCACGTCCATCTCGGCCTCATCGGGACGTTCACCATCGATGGGCGGGACTGGGCCGGGGAGGTGCCCGTGGTGGGTCAGGTCCGGCTGCGGCTGGCCACCGACCGGCACGTCGCCGACCTGCGCGGACCCACCCTGTGCACCGTCGTGGCGCCCGAGGAGGTGCGCGCCGTCACCGCCCGGCTGGGGCCGGACCCGTTGCGCCCGGACGCCGAGGAGCGCCTGGGCTGGACCAGGGTCTCGCGGTCCAGCCGCCCCATCGCCGAGCTCCTCATGGACCAGGTGGTCATCGCCGGGGTCGGCAACGTCTACCGGTCCGAGGTGTTGTTCCGACAGCGGGTGGCTCCGTTCCGCCCCGGCCGGGAGATCCGCCGGCGTACCTGGCAGGCCATCTGGGCGGACCTCGTCGCGCTGATGCCCTTCGGCGTCGCCACCGGCCGGATCGTCACCGTGGCCGAGCAGGTCGCACAGGTGGAGGTGGCGGAGGCGGCCGGCCGGCCGGTCCACCTCGCCCAGCGGGAGTCCTATGTCTACAAGCGAGCGGGTATGCCGTGCCTGGTCTGCGGCTCACGGGTGCGGACCCAGGTCGTCGCCGGCCGCAACCTGTTCTGGTGCGGCCGCTGCCAGCGCCGCCGCTGAGCCGCGCTCGCCCGGCGCTCAGGTGATCGAGGCCCGGTAGATGCTCTCGATCGAGGCGTCGAGCACAGCGTCGAACTCAGCCTGGCTCTGCTGGGCCGTCAGGCCCTCGGTCAGGGCCCTGGAGAAGCTGGCGATGACGCCGTGGTTCGCGCTCAGGCGGCGGTCGGCCTCCTGGCGGGAGTACCCGCCGGACAGGGCGACGACCCGTAGCACCCGGGGGTGCTCGACCAGCGGGGTGTAGAAGTCCGGCTCCTCCGGGAGGGTGAGCTTGAGCATGATGTGCTGCTCGTCGCCGAGCGTGTCGGCCGCGGCCAGCAGGGCCGTCCTCAACATGTCCTCGGCCGCCGCCTTCTGGGGGCTGTGGATGTCGATCTCGGGTTCGATGATCGGCACCAGGCCTGCCGCGAGGATCCGCCGCCCCACCTCGAGCTGCTGGGCCACGACGGCGTCGACGCCGGCCGGGTCGGCCAGCCGGATCACCGAGCGCATCTTCGTGCCGAAGACCCCGTGGCCGATCGCCCGGTCGAGCAGCGCGTCCAGATCGGGGATGGGCTTCATGACACTGGCGCCGTCCACCTCCTCCGCCAGGCCCTTGTCCACCTTGAGGATGGGGACGATCGCCTTGTTCTCCCACAGGTACTCTGCCGAGCCCTTGCCCTCGATCTGGCGGTCCATCGTCATCTCGAAGAGGATCGCGGCCAGGATCCGGTCACCGGTGAAGACCGGGCTGGTGATGATCCTGGTGCGCATCTGGTGGACGAGGTCGAACATCTCCTCGTCGCCGGAGTAGCTGCTGGCGTCCAGGCCGTAGCGCCTCAGCGCCTTCGGGGTGCTGCCACCGCTCTGGTCCAGGGCTGCGACGAACCCCTTCCCGCTGCTCAGCTTCTCGAACTGTTCGACGTTCACGACGGACCTCGCTCTCGACGGCCCGGCCGACGCTCGGGGCGACCGGCGCCGGCGAGGACGGACCTGTTCACCCATTGTCGGACGCGTGGACGACCCCGCGGGCCGCCCCGCACGCGACGCTGGTCACATCGGCGCCAGCCCTCCCCATGGGGTGAGGCGCGGCGGGGTTTGCGCTGCGCCCACAGCGAACATGGGTCCGTTGTGGGACTCGCCGGAACACCGGGCGCGGTACCCCGCGTTGTGCAGGGCAGTCGTCGCCAGGGCGCCCGTGGTCGAAACAACCGAACCCGGACACAGGTGCCCCGGCTAGCATCGACCTGACTGACCGAGCTGAGGAGTTGTCAGATGTTCGAACGGTTCACCGACCGAGCCCGTCGTGTGGTCGTGCTCGCGCAGGAAGAGGCGCGGATGCTCAACCACAACTACATCGGGACCGAGCACATCCTCCTCGGCCTGATCCACGAGGGCGAGGGTGTCGCCAGCAAGGCCCTGGAGAGCCTCGGAATCTCCCTGGAGTCCGTGCGCGAGCAGGTGCAGGAGATCATCGGCCAGGGCCAGCAGGCCCCGACCGGGCACATCCCCTTCACGCCGCGGGCGAAGAAGGTCCTCGAGCTGAGCCTCCGCGAGGCGCTACAGCTGGGCCACAACTACATCGGGACCGAGCACATCCTGCTCGGCCTGATCCGCGAGGGCGAGGGTGTCGCGGCGCAGGTGCTGGTCAAGCTCGGCGCCGATCTCTCGCGGGTGCGTCAGCAGGTGATCCAGCTCATCTCGGGTTACCAGGGCGGCAAGGAGGGCGCCACCGCCGGCGTCGGCCCGGGGGCCTCGACCGAGGGCACCCCCGCCGGCTCGCTCGTGCTCGACCAGTTCGGCCGCAGCCTCACCCAGGCGGCCCGGGAGGGCAAGCTCGACCCGGTCATCGGGCGCGAGAAGGAGATCGAGCGGGTGATGCAGGTGCTGTCCCGCCGCACCAAGAACAACCCGGTCCTCATCGGGGAGCCCGGCGTCGGCAAGACCGCGGTCGTCGAGGGCCTGGCCCAGGACATCGTCCGTGGCGAGGTCCCCGAGACGCTCAAGGACAAGCACCTCTACACCCTCGACCTCGGTGCCCTGGTCGCCGGCAGCCGCTACCGCGGCGACTTCGAGGAGCGGTTGAAGAAGGTCCTCAAAGAGATCCGCACCCGCGGTGACATCGTCCTGTTCATCGACGAGATCCACACCCTCGTCGGGGCGGGTGCGGCCGAGGGCGCGATCGACGCGGCGAGCATCCTCAAGCCGATGCTGGCGCGCGGCGAGCTCCAGGTGATCGGCGCGACGACCCTGGACGAGTACCGCAAGTACATCGAGAAGGACGCGGCCCTCGAGCGGCGCTTCCAGCCGATCCAGGTCGCCGAGCCGACCCTGCCGCACACCATCGAGATCCTCAAGGGCCTGCGCGACCGCTACGAGGCGCACCACCGCGTGTCGATCACCGACGCCGCCCTCGTCGCGGCCGCCAACATGGCCGACCGGTACGTCAACGACCGCTTCCTTCCGGACAAGGCCATCGACCTCATCGACGAGGCCGGCGCCCGTCTGCGGATCCGCCGGATGACCGCACCGCCGGTCCTGCGGGAGTTCGACGAGCGGATCGCCGCGGTCGTGCGCGAGAAGGAGTCGGCGATCGACGGACAGGACTTCGAGAAGGCCGCGCGGCTGCGCGACGACGAGAAGAACCTCCGGGCCGACAAGTCCCGCCGCGAGAACGAGTGGAAGTCCGGTGACCTGGACGTCGTGGCCGAGGTCGACGAGGAGCTCATCGCCGAGGTGCTCGCCGCGTCCACCGGCATCCCGGTCTTCAAGCTGACCGAGGAGGAGTCCAGCCGACTGCTCCACATGGAGGACGAGCTGCACAAGCGGGTCGTCGGCATGAACGAGGCCATCAAGGCCCTGTCCCAGGCGATCCGGCGCACCCGGGCCGGCCTGAAGGACCCGCGCCGGCCCGGCGGGTCGTTCATCTTCGCCGGCCCGACCGGCGTCGGGAAGACCGAGCTCGCCAAGACCCTGGCCGAGTTCCTCTTCGGCGACGAGGACGCCCTCATCCAGCTCGACATGTCGGAGTACTCCGAGAAGCACACGGTGAGCCGCCTGTTCGGCTCCCCGCCCGGCTACGTCGGCTACGAGGAGGGCGGCCAGCTCACCGAGAAGGTCCGGCGGCGTCCGTTCTCCGTCGTCCTGTTCGACGAGGTCGAGAAGGCCCACCCGGAGATCTTCAACAGCCTCCTGCAGGTGCTCGAGGACGGCCGGCTGACCGACTCCCAGGGCCGGATGGTCGACTTCAAGAACACCGTCATCATCATGACGACGAACCTGGGCACCCGGGACATCACCAAGGGCTCGCTGGGCTTCAGCGCCGGTCCCGACTCCCGCAGCGACTACGACCGGATGAAGTCCAAGGTCACCGACGAGCTCAAGCAGCACTTCCGGCCCGAGTTCCTCAACCGCGTGGACGAGGTCATCGTCTTCCCCCAGCTCACCCGCGCCGAGATCGTCCAGATCGTCGACCTCGAGATCGCCAAGCTCGACCTGCGGCTCAAGGACAAGGACATGGGCATGGAGCTCACGCCCGCGGCCAAGGGACTGCTCGCCAAGCGCGGCTACGACCCGGTGCTGGGGGCGCGGCCGCTGCGCCGCACCATCCAGCGTGAGATCGAGGATGTGCTGTCCGAGAAGATCCTCTTCGGCGAGCTCAAGGCCGGCGAGATCGTCGCGGTCGATGCCACCGGCGAGGACAAGGACTCGATCTTCACCTTCGAGGGCACGCCGCACGCCCGCGGGATCGAGGTACCGCTCGTGACCGCGGGGACCGAGGCGCCGCCGGCGGGCTCGGGCACCGCCGCGGAGTGACCGCTCGCCACCGACGTGGTGACCAGGGCCGGTATGCCGCAGACGGCATACCGGCCCTGCCGCGTGCCGACGAACCGGCGGCACTGCGGTGGCCGCCGGCCGCCCTAGGCTGGGCGACGTGACCGAGCCCTCCTTCATCGCCCGGACCGGCGCGGATGCCGCCCCGGCGCCGCACCCCCCGGTGACCGTGCGGATGGCCCGCACCAGCGACGTCCGCGCCGTGCGCAGCCTTGTCGCACCGCTCGCGCAACGGCGGGTGCTCCTCAACAAGGAGGCCGTCGCCTACTACGAGTCGGTCGCCGACTTCGTCGTCGCCGAGCGTGCGGGTGAGATCGTCGGCTGCGGGGCACTGCACGTGCTGTGGGAGGACCTCGCCGAGGTGCGCACCCTGGCCGTCGCCGACCACGCCCTCGGTCAGGGGGTGGGGTCGGCCGTACTGCGGCGACTGGTCGAGCGGGCGCTCGAGCTCGGGGTGAGCCGGCTGTTCTGCCTCACCTTCGAGGTCGAGTTCTTCGCCCGGCACGGGTTCGCTCCGATCGAGGGCCAAGCGGTCGACCCGGCGGTCTACGCCGAGCTGCTGCGCTCGTACGACGAGGGCGTCGCGGAGTTCCTCGACCTGGAGCGGGTCAAGCCGAACACCCTCGGCAACACCCGGATGCTCCGGGTTCTCTGACCGCTTGCGACGACCGGCGCCCCGCCTCGCCCCGGCTGCCCCACGTTTCCCGCCCCATCACCCAAACCTGCACTTCGCCGGGGAACACTAGCCCGGCGGAGCAGGTGTTTGGCCGGCGAAGGGCGGCGGAGGTCGGCGGAGGTCGCGGACCCGGGGCCAGGATACCCACGCCGGGTTGCTCCGGTGGCGACGACCGGTGGCGACGACCGGCCGACGGGGCTGGAGGCGGTCAGCGGCGCAGCGCCGCGGCGAGCTCGGCGAAGTGGCCGACCAGCAGGGCCATGTCCTCGTCGGAGTGGGCGAGCGAGACGAGCCACTGCTCGTCGAGCCCCGGCGGCGTGAGGATGCCGCGGTTGACGCCCCAGATCCAGGACAGCTCCGCCAGCGCGAAGTCGGTGGCCTTGTAGTCCCGGTAGTTGCGCACCGGGGTCGTCGACCAGGTGACACACCCCTTCGCCCCGAGCCCGACCGTGTGCGCAGGGAGCTCATAGGCGGCGATCACCTGGTCGATCGCCGACATGGCCCGCTCATTGACCGCCTCGACCGCCGCCAAGGCGTCGGAGGTGCAGACCTCGTCCACGGCCCGGGCGGCCGCCATCACCAGCGGGTTGCCGTTGTAGGTACCGAAGTGGGCCATCCGCCCGTCGACGACCACCTCCATGACCTCACGCCTGCCGCCGAACGCCGCCAACGGCAGGCCGCCGCCGATGCTCTTGGCCACGGTGATGAGGTCGGGCTGGACGCCAAGACGCTGGGCGGCCCCGGCATACCCGGCGGTGAGCCCGGTCTTGACCTCGTCGAACACCAGCACCACCCCATGCCTGTCGCAGGCCGCCCGGACGCCGGCGAGGTACCCCTCGTCGGGAACGACGATGGAGAGGTTCTCGATGACCGGCTCGATCACCATCACCGCGATCTCGGAGCCGTGCTGGCCGAGGATGCTCTCGAGGTAGGGCAGGTCGTTGTACGGCACGACGAAGACCGTTCCGGCCTCCACGTCGAACGGGACGTCGGGTACGGGCGCCTCGGCCGGGCCGATGTCCTCCAGGGCGGGCTTGACCGAGACCTGGAGGGCGTCGTACCCGCCGTGGTAGCCGCCCTCGATCTTGACCACGCCCTTGCGGCCGGTGAAGGCGCGCCCCGCGCGGATGGCATACATCAAGGACTCGGTGCCGGAGTTGGTGAAGCGGACCATGTCCAGGCCGAAGCGCCGGCAGAACCGCTCGCTCATCTCCGTCGCCTGGGGCGACGGGGTGACGAACAGGGTGCCGGTGTCGGCCAGGGCGCGCTGCACGTGCTCGACGACGACCGGGTTGAGGTGGCCGACCAGCATCGCCCCGAACCCCATCGACAGGTCGAGCAGGCGACGGCCGTCCAGGTCGGTCAGCCAGGCGCCGCGGGCCGACTGGATCGAGATGGGGTAGGGCTCCCAGTGCTGGAAGGACGAGGTGACGCCCAGCGGCAGCGACTCCCGCGCGCGCGAGTTGTGCACCCCGGACGCCGCGGTCGTGCTGGTGAACCGTTCCCACTCGGCCGCCATCAGCGCCTCCACCCGGTCCGGGTCGACCGGCCGGGAGGTCGTCGGCAGCCAGCGCCGGGTGCCCGGGTCGTGGGCGGGCCAGGTTGCGCGGGTCTGGGACTGTGTTGCCTCGGCCATGGTGCTACCTCTCCTCGTCGCGGAGGCGGTCCGCGCGCTCGGTCTGGGGGTCTCAGGATTCATCATTGCGTATGTCGCAAGCCACTATGGCTACGGATTCCATGGTGGTATCGCATGTCGACTCATGATATCCGCAAAGATGGGGCCGCCGCTCTTCGGGCGGGCCGGCCGCGCACTCAGCCGGGCGCGCTGCCCGGGACCGGCCGTTCCGCTCTGGCCCGGAGCACCCGGACCCGGGCGGAGGCCAGCAGAACCAGGACCAGCAGCCCGCAGATTGCCCCGAACCCCAGCTGCGGCACCAGGGGGAGGAGGATCCCCACCCCGCCGCCGATGACCCACGCCATCTGCAGGACCGTCTCGGACCACCCGAACACCCGGGTGCGCACCTCGTCGTCGATGTCCCGCTGGATGGTGGCGTCGAGACCGAGCTTGATGAGCTGTGCCGCCATGCCGGCGACGAACCCGAGCCCGACCAGGGTCCAGACCGAGTACAGGACGGCAGTGGTGCCGGCCATGGCGACATCGACGATGAGCGCCGCGGCGACGATGGCCTCGGGACGGCGACCCCGGAGCGCGTTGCCGGTCGCGGTGCCCAGCGCGTTCCCCGCACCGGCAGCGCCGACGACCAGGCCCAGCACGAGCGTCCCGGACCAGCCGGGCAGCGGGTGCTCGCGCATGAGGAACGCCATGAAGACGGTGAGGAACCCGGTGAGCAGACGCGCCCCGACGGCCCCGACGAGGGCGACGGCGACGGAGGTCGGCAGACTGCCGAGGCGGTCCCGCAGGCGCTCCAGCGGACCGCGTGCCCGCGCGCGGTCGTGGTCGGGCCGGGCCAGGACGAGGGTGTCCTCGACGCCGAGCTCGCCGTGCGAGGAGTCGACCCGGGCCGGCAGCCGGATGGCGAGCACCGTGCCGACGACGTACACGAGGAACGCGAGCCGCAGCGACCAGTCGGGGCCGAGCCGGGCGAGCGCGCCCGCGAACCCGCCACCGACCGCCATCCCGGCCACGCCGGCGAGCGCGATCCGGGAGTTGGCGTTGACGAGGGTGAACCCGGTGGGCAGCAGCCGGGGGACCGCCGCAGCGCGGGTGACGTTGTAGGCCTTGGAGCCGACGAGGCAGCCGAGCGCCGTCGGGAAGATCCACGGCGAGTCGGTGACCACGGCCCCGGCCAGCACCCAGCTGAGGAACCCCCGCGCCGCGAACGTGGTACCGATCGCCCAGCGCCGCCCATGCCGGAACCGGTCGAGGAGCGGGCCGATGAACGGGGCGAGCAGGGCGAAGGGTGCCATCGTGAGCAGCAGGAAGAGACCGACCTGCCCTCGCGCCCGGTCGGTGGGGATCGCGAAGATGGTGCCGGCCAGCGAGACCGTGAGCGCGGCGTCGCCGACCATGCTGACGAAGTGCAGCTCGACGAGCCGGGCGAGGCCGGTCTCGCCCGCGCCGGCCGAGCTGACGTACGCCCGGGCGCGCAGCGCACCAGCGCGGCCGCCGCGTCCGGCCAGCCGCGCGGTGGCCATCGTCACCCGGCCCACCCGCCGACCGGCCCGCGAGCTGCCCCGCCGCAGGGATGCAGCCGCCCGCCGACCCCGGGACGGCACGGGCGCCGGTGGTGGGTAGGAGGTCGCGCCCGGTGCCGCGCCACCGCCGGGCAGCGGCTCGCTCGGCGGGGGGACCGGGGGTGTCGGTGGAGGGACCGGCCGGGTGGCCCGGGGGGTGGGGAGCGGCTGGGTGGGTGGCGTCGGTCGCCCGGTGCTGCGCGGGTCGTGGGGCATGTCAGCGCGCATCCGCCATGCCGGGCAGCACGAACCGGGCACCCGCAAGGGGCTCGACCAGCCCGTCGGCGACGAGCGAGTCCAGGCAGCGGTCGACCTGGGCGGGGTCGGCGGCCGTCGCGTCGAGCGCGGCACGCGGCGTGCTTCCTGCCGCCTCGCGCAGCACGGCCATGATCCGGCCCCGGGCCTGTCGGTCGGTGCCCTCCCACGACTGGCCCCGGCGCGGGGGACCGGCGTATGCCGGCCGGCCGGCGGCGACCCACGCGCACCGGTCGACGAGGGGGCACGCCGAGCAGGCCGGGGCGCGCGCGGTGCAGACCAGGGCGCCGAGCTCCATGACGGCGACGTTCCAGGCGGCCGCGCGCGCCTCGTCGGCCGGGACCAGCGCGGCGGCAAGGTCACGCTCGGCCCGGGTGAGGGTCGGCGCCGCCTGGGCGTGGCCCTCGACGACGCGGGTGAGCACCCGCCGGACATTGGTGTCGACGACGCAGGTGCGCCGCCCGAAGGCGAACGCCGCGACGGCCGCCGCGGTGTAGCAGCCCACCCCGGGCAGCCGGAGGAGCTCCGCCTCGTCGGCCGGGACGGCTCCGCCGTGCCGCTCGAGCATCGCTCGGGCGGCCTCCTGCAGGCGCAGCGCGCGCCGGGGGTAGCCCAGCCGTCCCCAGGCCCGCACGACGTCCGCCGGGACGGCCGCCGCGAGGGCCTGCGGTGTCGGCCAGCAGGCCAGCCACTCACGCCACGGTGCCTCGACCCGGGTCACCGGCGTCTGCTGGGCCATGATCTCGGAGACGAAGACCCCCCAGGGGGAGCAGTCCGGCCGCCGCCACGGCAGGTCGCGGGCGTTCACGGCATACCAGTCCAGCACTCGCTCGTGCAGGACGGCGAGGCTGGGGGGCGACGGGAGGGCCACGACGATGCGAGGCTCCCCGCTCAGACGTACCGCTCGAGGATGCTGCTCTCCGCGAGCCGGGACAGGCCCTCGCGGACCAGCCGGGCCCGGCCCTCGCCGACGCCGTCGACGTCCATGAGGTCGTCGATGTTGGCCGCGAGGAGCTTCTGGAGGCCGCTGAAGTGCTCGACGAGCCGCTCGACGATGGTGGCCGGCAGACGCGGCACCTTGGAGAGCAGGCGGAAGCCGAGCGGGCTCACCGAGGAGTCGAGCGCGTCGCCGCCGATCGTGAAGCCGAGAGCCTTGGCGCCGGCCGCGGGGTCGATGAGCTCGGTGGACTCGATCGACTGGAGGTTGTGGATCGCCTCCGCGAGCGTGTACCCGGCCCGGGAGTCGTCGATGTAGTCGCGCACGACGAGGTCGAGGTCGTCGGACAGGCCGCCGGTCAGCTCCTCGAGCTGGAGGCTGAGCAGCCGGCCGTCGGTCCCGAGCTGGACGACGTAGTCGGCGATCTCGTCCTTGATCCGGCGCACCATCTCGAGGCGCTGGAGGACGTTGGCTACGTCCCGCACGGTGACGAGGTCCTCGATCTCGAGGGCCGACAGGGTTCCGGTCACCTCGTCGAGCCGGGACTTGTAGCGCTCGAGGGTCTGCAGGGCCTGGTTGGCGCGGGACAGGATCGCGCTGGAGTCCTCGAGGACCACCCGCCGCCCGGCGACGTACAAGGCGATGATCCGCATGGACTGGCTCACCGAGACGACGGGGAACCCGGTCTGCTTGGCCACGCGCTCGGCGGTGCGGTGTCGCGTGCCGGACTCGCTGGTCTCGATGGAGGAGTCGGGCACGAGCTGGGTGGCGGCCCGGATGATCCGGGTCACCTCCCGGTCCACCACGACGGCCCCGTCCATCTTGGCGAGCTCGCGGAGCCGGGTCGCCGAGAAGGGGATGTCCAGCGGGAAACCGCCGGTGCTGACGTGCTCGACGACCTTGTCGTTGCCGAGGACGATGAGCGCGCCCGTGCGGCCGCGCAGGATGCGCTCGAGGCCGTCGCGCAGCTCGGTCCCGGGAGCCACCGCGGCCAAGGTGGTGCGGAGCAGCTCCTCGTCGTTCGCCGCCACGTCACACCTTTCCTGCCTGCCGGGGGGCCCGCCCTGCCGGGACCCCGTCACCGGCCGGGGAGCGGGTGGGGCTCGTCCGGGCCGACAGGCCCCGGTCCGCACGGAACCAGGGCACCGCCGCGATCCTACCCGGAACGGGTGGGTTCACCCCTGGTCAGGCGCGCCGCTGGACGCCCGCCCGTACCGCGTCAGCGACGGTGGCCACCTCGAGGACCCGCAGGCCCTCGGGCACCGGCCCAGCGCCCAGGACCCCGGGCGGGACCACGGCCGTCGTGAAGCCCAGCCGGGCCGCCTCCGCGAGGCGTCGGTGCGAGCCGGTCACCGGGCGCACCTCCCCGGCCAGGCCGACCTCCCCGAAGGCGATCGTGCCCACGCCCAGAGCGCGGTCGAGGATGGCGCTGCCCAGGGCCAGGGCGATGGCCAGGTCCGCGGCGGGCTCGGTGATCCGCACCCCGCCGACCGTCGAGAGATAGGCGTCCTGATCCTTGATGGGGGCCTGGGCGCGCCGGTCGAGGACCGCGAGGATCATCCCGACGCGCGCGGCGTCCAGGCCGCTGGTGGCCCGGCGCGGCGACGGAAGCGACGACTTGGCGACGAGCGCCTGTACCTCGGTGACGAGCGGCCGGCGGCCCTCGAGCGCGACCGTCACGCAGGTACCGGCCACCTCTGCAGTGCGGTGCGACAGGAACAGGCCGGAAGGGTCGGTGAGCCCGACGACGCCGATGTCCGACAGGTCGAAGCAGCCCACCTCGTCGGTCGGACCGAACCGGTTCTTCACGGCGCGGACCAGCCGCAGCCGGGAGTGCCGGTCGCCCTCGAAGGCGACGACCACGTCGACGAGGTGCTCGAGCACCCGTGGCCCGGCGATCGAGCCGTCCTTGGTGACGTGCCCGACGAGCAGGACGGCGATCCCGCGCCGCTTGGCAACCTCGATGAGAGCCGCGGCCACCTCCCGGACCTGGGTGACGTTGCCCGCGGCACCGTCGATGTCGCCGCTCGAGATCGTCTGGACGGAGTCGACGACGACGAGCTCCGGGTCGAGGTGGTCGATCTGGCCGAGCACCGTGGCGAGGTCGGTCTCGGCGGCCAGGAAGAGGGTGCGTGCCATCGCCTCGATCCGCTCGGCCCGGGTACGGACCTGGGCCGGCGACTCCTCCCCCGTGACGTAGAGGACGCGGCGCTCCCCACCGGCGGACGCTGAACCGTCGCGCGCCGCCCGCGCCGCCACGTCGAGGAGCAGGGTCGACTTGCCGATCCCCGGCTCGCCGGCCACCAGGACGACCGCGCCCGGCACGAGGCCGCCACCCAGCACCCGGTCGAACTCGGGCACCCCCGTGCTGCGTGCCTGCGCGCGCCGGACGTCGACCTCCCCGATGGGCAGCGCCGGACGGTCGACCACCCGGGCCGCCGTGGTCCGCACCGGCGCCGCACCCACCTCGCTGACCGTCCCCCAGGCCTGGCACTCACCGCAGCGGCCCAGCCACTTCACCGTGGCCCAGCCGCACTCCGAGCACCGGTACTGCGCCACCTTGCCCGCCGCTCTGCTCGTCCGTCCGCCTGTCGCCACGCCGCCACCCTAGGGTCCGCCGCCGACAGGCGGCCCAGCGCCGGCACCGGACCGGCCAACGGGGGGCCAACACAGGGCCCACCGGGCGGGCCATGGGGCGGCCCGCCGGATGGGCCGCGAAGGGCGCCACCCCCGTGGAGGTGGCGCCCTTCGCGGTGCGAGGCGGCTCAGCCGGCGATGACGTTGAGCGCCACCGTGGCCTGCACCTCCGGGTGCAGGCGGACCAGCGCCTGGTGGGTACCCGTGGTCTTGATCGGGGTGGGGACCTCGATCTTGCGGCGGTCGAGCTCCGGGCCGCCGGCGGCCTTGACGGCCTGGGCGATGTCGGCGGTCGAGACGGCGCCGAACAGCCGTCCCGACGTGCCGGCGTTGGCGGTGAGCGTGACCGGCGTGGCCTCGAGGTTGCCCTTGATCGACCGGGCCTCTTCGAGGGACTTCACGGCGCGGACCTCGCGACCCTTGGCGATGGCGTCGACCTGCTTCTGGCCGCCCTTGGTCCAGGCGGTGGCCAGGCCCCGGCGGAACAGGAAGTTGCGGGCGTAGCCGTCCTTGACGTCGACGACGTCGCCCGCGGTCCCGAGGCCGGTGACCTCGTGGGTGAGAATGACCTTCATGTCAGCTCCTTCGGTCTCAGCTCGGCCGGGTCAACGGGACGAGCTGGAGTAGGGCAGCAGTGCCATCTCGCGGGCGTTCTTGACCGCGTTGGCGATGAGCCGCTGCTCCTGGACCGACACGCCGGTCACCCGACGCGCGCGGATCTTGCCGCGGTCGGAGATGAACTTGCGCAGCAGCGCCGCGTCCTTGTAGTCGATGTTCTCGACCTTCGCCGCCTTGAGCGGGTTGGCCTTCTTCTTGGGCTTGCGAATGGCGGGCTTGGCCATCGTGGTGCTCTCCTTTGCGGATGAGCCCTGGGCGAACCAGGGATGGGGTTCTGGTGCTCGGTATGCCGTTCGGCTCAGCGCCGGGGCGGCTGACCGGGTGGTGATGGGTGAGGATCAGAAGGGCGGCTCGTCGTAGGACGGGGCGTTGCCCCAGCCGCCCTGGCCGCCGCCTTGGCCGGGCTGGCCGCCCTGTGGCGCGGACTGCGGCGCCTGGCCACCGGACTGGGGGGCGCCGGCACCGGTGGCCCAGGGGTCCTCCTGGCCGCCGCCGAGACCGCCGCCGGAGGCGCCGCCGAAGCCGCCGCCCCCACCGCCGCGCTGGGTCTTGTTGACCTTCGCGGTGGCGTAGCGCAGCGACGGGCCGACCTCGTCGACGTCCAGCTCGATGACGGTGCGCTTCTCGCCCTCCTTGGTCTCGTACGAGCGAGACTTCAGGCGGCCGGTGACGACGACCCGCGTGCCCCGCTGGAGCGACTCGGCGACGTTCTCGGCCGCGTCGCGCCAGATCGAGCAGCGCATGAACAGGGTCTCGCCGTCCTTCCACTCGTTGGTCTGCCGGTCGAACGTGCGCGGCGTCGACGCCACGGTGAAGTTCGCGACGGCGGCCCCCGAGGGGGTGAAGCGGAGCTCGGGGTCCCCGGTGAGGTTCCCGATGAGGGTGATGACGGTCTCGCCTGCCATGAGTTCTGGTCCCCTTCGGCCGTGGTGGTCGGGCTGGTGTCGACGTGGGCTCAGGCGCCGGGGCGCAGGAGCTTGGTTCGCATGACCGACTCGTTGAGGCCGAGCTGGCGGTCCAGCTCCTTGGCCGTCGCGGGCTCGGAGGTGAAGTTGACGACGGCGTAGATGCCCTCGGACTTCTTCTTGATCTCGTAGGCGAGGCGACGGCGGCCCCAGATGTCGACCTTGTCGACGTTGCCGCCGTCCTTGGTCACGACTCCGAGGAACTTCTCCAGCGATGGCTGGACGGTCCGGTCGTCGAGCTCGGGGTCGAGGATGACCATGAGTTCGTACTGACGCATGCGTTAACCCGCCTCCTTTGGTCTGTGGCGGTCACGGTCCTTCCGTGACAGGAGGGTATGCAGCGTGGCCCAGGTGCCCGTGGAACTGTCCACAGGCGACAGGCAACCTCGCAAGGGTACCCGCCCGGCGGCATACCTCCGAAATCGCCCCGTCCACCGCGCTCCCTCCCGTTGGGTCTCGTCCCGTTGTGTCCGAGGAACCGGTCGCCATGACGACCACTCACTCGGACGCAGCCCGCCGCACCCCCGTTGTGTCCGAGGAACCGGTCGCCATGACGACCACTCACTCGGACGCAGCCCGCCGCACCCCCGTTGTGTCCGAGGCACCGGTCGCCATGACGACCACTCACTCGGACGCAAGGCCCTCCGCACCCCCGTTGTGTCCGAGGCACCGGTCGCCATGACGACCACTCACTCGGACGCAAGGCCCTCCGCGGGGGCGGGTGTGCTGGCGGGTGCCGTCGCGGGTGCGGCGGCCGGCCCGGGCTGCGGGGCGGTCACGTCGTACCAGGTCCGCCAGACGAGGTACCCCACCGCGATGAGCCGCAGCATGAGGAACAGCGCGTACCAGCCGCCCGGCAGCGCCCGGCTCGGCGCACCGAGGCCGCCGACGTAGAGCCAGATGGCGACGAAGTGCAGCGCCTCCGCGCCGGCCCACAGCAGGTGGTCCCGCCAGCGCAGGCCGGCCAGCGCGACGAGCGGGACGAGCCAGAGCGAGGTCTGGACGGGGAAGGACTTGCCGGTCAGCAGGACGACGCCGACGCCGACGAGCGCGAGCTGGCCGATGGTGGGGCGGCGCCGGCTCCCGAGCGCCAGGAGCAGCACGAGCACCACCGCGAGCACCCACCCGAGGACGGCGAGCACCGCGCCGGCCTGGGCCCCCAGCGGGGACCGGGCCAGGGTGAGGATGTACCAGGGCGAGCCCATCCCGACCCCCGAGGACCACCACGTCGAGTACGCCCGGCCGAGCGCCGCCGGGTCGGTGGCCGCGAAGAGCGCCGCGACGGCCACCACCGCCGCCCCCGCCCCACGGAAGAGCGCCGCAAGGTCACCGGTACGCCGCTCCCGGATGGCGAGCAGCGCCACGGCCGCCAGCACGACGAGCGGGTAGGTGCGGGCGGTCACCGCCAGGCCGAGCAGCACCCCCGCCAGGGTCGGGCGGCGCCGGGTCCACGCCCAGGTGCCGGCCGTCGCCAGCGCCACCCCCACCAGGTCGGGAGCGAGCAGGACGGTCAGCGCGACGACCGGAGCGAGGGCGACCTGGCTCGGGTCGGCCCGTACCCCGCGGTGCGTGGCGACGAGCCACACGGTGGCCGCGAGCAGCAGCACCGCGAGCACCGCCCACAGCGCGACGAACCACCGCTGCTGCGCCCGGCCCGTCCCGGGAGCCAGCCCCCCGAGCAGGGTCATCACCGCGCCGGAGAGCACCGGCTGGTCCAGGTGCACCCCCCCGTCCGGCGAGAGGTATGCCGCCAGTCCGTTGCCGACCCCGCTGGTCTCCACCGAGGTGGCGAGGTCGGAGTAGCACATCCGCCACAGGGGGGCCGCGCCGTCCCAGCCGTTCTCGAGGCAGTACCCCTGGCGCAGCACGGCCGCGACGACGGGCACGGCGGCAAGCGCCGCGAGCGGCGCCACGGCATACCCGCTGCGTCGGGGCGGCCGCAGGCGGCGACCGGACCCGCCGAAGACGGTCATCACCGCATCGGGGAGCAGGTCCTCGGCATGGGCGCGCGCTGCCACGAACCGGATGCTACGGGAGCGCCGTGGGCGGCTACGTCGGGGTCGGTCCAGGATGCGCACGCCCGCCGCCGGTCGACGGCGGCCCGGACGGTGTGGCGGTCGGCGTCGGCGTGCTCGGAGTCGGCGTCGGGGTCGGCGTCGGCGTGCTCGTCGTCGGCGGAGCGGAGGTCGTCGGGGCAGCGCTGGTCGTCGTCGACGTCTGCGGGAGCGGCGAGGACGTCGGGGTGGACTGGTACTGGGCGTCCGGGTTGACGTGGCCAGGCGCCGGGAAGTCGATGACCTTGGCCCCGCTCAGCGCGGCCTTCATGTACTCGGTCCACACATACACCGGGACCGTGGGCCCGCTCAGCTCGCCCACGCCCGGCTCGTTGTTCATCTGGTTCGCGGGCTTCAGCGACCCGTCGCCCTTGTAGATCCCCACCGCGGTGGCCAGCTGCGGGGTGAAGCCGTCGAACCACGCGGCGTAGTTGCCGGTCGTCGTCCCGGTCTTGCCCGCGGCCGGCCGGCCCAGGGTGTTGCCGACGTAGCTGGCCGTGCCGTGCGTGGTCACCTGGTGCATGCAGTCGATGACGTCGGCCATGACGGCGGGATCGAAGACCTGGGTGGTGCTGGGTTTGGCCTTGATCTGCAGGGTCCTGTCGGCGCTGGTCACCGACTTCACGAAGTATGGGGTCGCCTTCTTGCCCTGGGCGGCGATCGTCGCGTACGCGTTGGCCATGTCGAGGACCTTGACGTTGTTGGTACCGAAGACGTTGCTGTAGTTGGCGTCGAAGGGCGTCGTGATTCCGGCGGTCTTCGCGGCCTCGGCCGTGCGCTGGGGCGTCGCGATGATGTTGAGCCGCGCGAAGATCGTGTTCGTCGACAGGGCCGTGGCGCCACAGACGGTCTGCGTGCCCTCGTTGGCGTTGCCGAAGTTGACCACGCCTCCCAGCCGGCCGAGCGACGTCGCGGCGGCGGGGTCCTTGAACTCCGGGAAGTAGATCGGGCTGTTCCCGGGGAAGGTGCTCTTGGTGTTGACCTTGCCGCTCTGCAGCGCGCCGATGAGGGTGAAGACCTTCGCCGTCGAGCCGCCCTGCATCGTCGCGTCGGTGGCCGTGCTGAACTGCACCTTCGCGTAGTCCGGCCCGCCGTAGAGAGCGACCACGGCGCCGTCACCGGGCTTGATCGAGGCGAGCCCGACATGGAGCTTCTTGTCACCGCTCGGCATCTTGTCCTTGACCGCCGCGATCGCCGCCTGCTGCTTGGGCTTCTCGATGGTCGAGACGATCTTGAGGCCGCCGCGGTCGATGTCGTCGTCGGTGAGCTTGTACTTGTTGCGCAGCTCGTCCTTGATGGTCGGGATGAGGTACCCGTTCGGCCCCGCGACGCTCGGCGGCCGGTAGGGATGGGTCTTGGGGAACGTCGCGGCCGCCCGCTGCTCCGCGGTCATCCAGCCGTTCTTGACCATGGCGTCGAGGATGTAGCCCCAGCGCTCCTTGGCGTTGGCGGTCTGCTGGGCGCCGAGGCCGGGATCGTAGTAGGACGGCCCGCGGACGATGGCGCTGAGCAGGGCTCCCTGCGACGCCGTGAGCTCGGTCGCGTTCTCGTGGAAGTACGCCTGTGCGGCGGTCTGGATGCCGTAGGCCCCGCGCCCGAAGTAGATCGTGTTGAGGTAGTTCTCCAGGATCTGGTCCTTGGACTGCTGCTGGTCGATCTTGACCGAGATGAGCAGCTCCTTGGCCTTGCGGCTGAGCGTGCGGTCCTGGCTGAGGAAGTAGTTCTTGACGTACTGCTGGGTGATGGTCGAGCCGCCCTGGGTCGCCTGACCCCCCTTGACCGCCACCCACACGGCGCGGGCGATGCCCGTCGGCGAGATCGCGCTCTCGTGGTAGAAGCTGTGGTCCTCGGCCGCGAGGATCGCGTGCTGCATCGGAATCGAGACCTTGGCGAGGGGCACCGACTGGCGGTTGATCTTGGAGATCCGGTACATCTCGGTCTTGCCGTCGGCGTAGTAGATGATCGACGCCTGGGCCGTCGCGTAGTCGTTCGGCTTCGGCGTCTTGATCATCGCGTACGCGACCCCCACGGCGCCGACCCCCAGGACGAACAGGCCGAGCAGGGTCAGCAGGATCCGCTTGGGCCAGCTCAGCCGCCGGCGGCCGCCCCGCTTGCCGCCGCCTTGGCCGCCGCCCTGGCCGGAGCCGGGGCCGCCGCCCGAGCCGGGGCCGGAGCGGGGGCGGGCGGAGCCAGGCGGGGCGGCCTGGGCCGCGGAGCGGGTCCTGGGCTGGCGTTCACTCATGTGTACTTCCGGGCGTGGGCGACAGGGCGGGGCGAGGGGCGGGGCGAGGGGCGGAACCGGTGGCGGCTGGTGTCCGGTTTCCAGTATGGGGGCAGTTCTGGGAGGAAACTGACCGCGGCCGGCGCTCCCGGGGCGGCCGCGATCCCCGCTCCGGGCGAGCCACGGCATACCGGGACGATGTATCGAACCGATATATCGGGGTGTAAAGTCCCGGAGAGGGAGGTTCGTCCTCGCCCGTCGCGGCCGGCCCGTGAGGCGCCTCGCGACATCCGCACCGCCGTCCGCCAGCGCCGCTCGAGAGGAGGTCGCCGTGACCCGCCGGTCCCAGCTGCTCGAGTTCGCGGTCCTCGGCCTGCTCCACGAGGGCCCCACCCACGGCTACGAGCTACGCCGCCGGCTCAACACGGCCCTCGGCCCCTTTCGCGCGCTGTCCTACGGCACGCTGTACCCCGCGCTCAAGGCCCTGGTCGGGCGCGGCCTCATCACGACCACCGCTCCGGCTCTCGAGGTGCCCCCCGCCATCACCACGTCCAGCTCGCGGGGCCGGATCGTCTACGAGCTCACGGCCGACGGCAAGGAGCGCTTCGACGAGCTCGTCGCCAAGGTCGGTACCGACGCCTACGACGACGACGGCTTCGACGTCCGGTTCCACTTCTTCGGGCGCACCGAGGCCGACGTCCGCCTTCGGATCCTCGAGGGTCGCCGGTCCTGGCTCGAGGACAACCTCGCCCGGATCCGGGAGACCGCGGCACGCAACCGCGAGCGCCTCGACGCCTACACCGCCGCGCTGCAGCAGCACGGCGAGGACAAGACCGAGCGCGAGGTCCGGTGGCTCACCGAGCTCATCGACGCCGAGCGGCGCCACCCCACCGACCCCGGCCCCATGCCGTAGCACGAGCGGTATGCCGTGCCGGCCAGGCGGCATGCCGTGGCACCACCCGCACCACGAACGCCCCAGCAACCGAACAACCGCATCGAGCACGACCATCACCGAGTAGCCAACACAGGAGAGAAACCCATGGGCTCCATCCGCGTCGCCATCGTCGGCGTCGGCAACTGCGCCACGTCGCTCATCCAGGGCGTCGAGTACTACAAGCACGCCGACCCGACCAAGAACGTCCCCGGCCTCATGCACGTCACCTTCGGGCCCTACCACGTGCACGACGTGGAGTTCGTCGCCGCGTTCGACGTCGACGACATGAAGGTCGGCAAGGACCTCGCCGAGGCCACCGTCGCCTCGCAGAACAACACGATCCGGATCTGTGAGGTCCCCTTCAAGGGCGTCGAGGTCCAGCGCGGCCACACCCTCGACGGGCTCGGCAAGTACTACCGGATGACGATCGACGAGTCCCCGGCCCAGCCGGTCGACGTCGTCTCCGTCCTCAAGGACCGCAAGGTCGACGTCCTGGTCTCCTACCTGCCGGTGGGTTCGGAGGAGGCCGACAAGTTCTACGCCCAGTGCGCCATCGACGCCGGCGTGGCCTTCGTCAACGCGCTCCCGGTGTTCATCGCCTCCGACCCCGAGTGGGCGAAGAAGTTCGAGGACGCCGGCGTGCCGATCATCGGCGACGACATCAAGTCCCAGGTCGGCGCGACGATCACCCACCGGGTGATGGCCAAGCTGTTCGAGGACCGCGGTGTCGTGCTGGACCGCACCTACCAGCTCAACGTCGGCGGCAACATGGACTTCAAGAACATGCTCGAACGCGAGCGGCTGGAGTCGAAGAAGATCTCCAAGACCCAGTCGGTCACCTCGAACATGGTCGGCGAGCTCGAGCCGAGGAACGTCCACATCGGCCCGTCGGACTACATCCAGTGGCTCGACGACCGTAAGTGGGCCTACGTCCGGCTCGAGGGTCGCGCCTTCGGTGACGTCCCGCTCAACCTCGAGTACAAGCTCGAGGTCTGGGACTCTCCGAACAGCGCGGGGATCATCATCGACGCCATCCGCGCCGCGAAGATCGCCAAGGACCGCGGCATCGGCGGCCCCCTGCTCTCCCCGGCGGCCTACCTGATGAAGTCCCCGCCCGAGCAGCGCCCCGACGACGTCGGCCGCGCGAAGCTCGAGGCCTTCATCCGCGGCGAGGAGCCCCGCTGAGCCTCGGCTCCTGACGCGGCGCCCGCTGCTCGGTGACGTGGGCGGCATACCCCTCCGGCGGGGTATGCCGCCCGCCGCCGTCTGCCGGGCCGGCGCACCGCCTCGGCCGGAGCGGGCCGACACCGGCCTACCGTGGGGTAGCCGCTAGCGTCTGCGCCCATGAGCCATCACGTCGTCTCCGACCTCGTCGCGAACGTCCTGACCGTCTCGGTCCGCGCCGGGGACACCGTGGCTGCCGGGGACGAGGTCGCGCTGCTGGAGTCGATGAAGATGGAGATCCCGGTGCTCACCGAGGTCCCCGGAATCGTCACCGAGGTCAAGGTGCGCCCTGGCGATGTCGTCCAGGAGGGCGAGATCCTGGCGGTCGTCGACTGAGGTGGGACCCGAACGGCCCGATCCGCCGCCGGAGGAGCTCCGGCCCTCGCCGCGCCTCGCGGGCGGCGGCCGGCCCCACCCGCGGCCGGCACCCGCGCCGGGCCGGGACCAGCGGCTGAGCCGGGCAGCCGCTCAGACCCGGGACTCGGGCTGCTCGGCCCACCAGGTCATCAGGCGCTCGCGGGCCGCCTGCTCGCCGATCAGCCCCTCGTCCAGGCGCACCGCGAGCAGGTGCTTGTAGGCCCGGCCGACCACGGGCCCCGGGGGGACCCCCAGCGCCTCCCCGATCTGGTTGCCGTCCAGCTCGGGGCGGACCGCCTTGAGCTCCTCGTCGGCGAGCAGCGCGCCGATCCGCGCCTCGAGGGCGTCGTAGGCCGCCGACAGCCGCTGCGCCTTGCGCAGGTTCCGGGTGGTCGAGTCGGCGCGGGTGAGCCGGTGCAGCCTGGGCAGGAGCGGCCCCGCATCGGTGATGTAGCGCCGGACGGCCGAGTCCGTCCACTGGCCCTCGCCGTACCCGTGGAAGCGCAGGTGGAGCTCGACGAGCCGCGCCACCGACGCCACGGTCTCCTTGTCGAACCGCAGCGCCTTGAGCCGCCGCGAGGCCAGCTTGGCGCCGACGACCTCGTGGTGGTGGAAGCTCACCCCGCCGCCCTCCTCGAACCGCCGGGTCGCCGGCTTGCCGATGTCGTGCAGGAGGGCGGCCAGGCGCAGCACCAGATCCGGCCCTGGCACCGACTCCGCCGGGCCGCCCGGCGGTCCCTCGAGCGCCATCGCCTGCTCGAGCACGGTGAGGGTGTGCTCGTAGACGTCCTTGTGCCGGTGGTGCTCGTCGATCTCGAGCCGCAGGGCCGGCAGCTCGGGCAGCACGAGGTCGGCCAGCCCCGACTCGACGAGGAGCGACAGGCCCGCCCGCGGGTGAGCCGCCAGCACCATCTTCTGGAGCTCGTCGCGGACCCGCTCCGTGGACACCATCGCCAGCGAGGCCGCCATGTCCCGCATGGCCGCGTACACCTCGGGCGCCGGCACGACGCCGAGCTGCGCCACGAAGCGCGCAGCCCGCATCATCCGCAGCGGGTCGTCGCCGAAGCTCACCTCGGGGGCGCCCGGCGTGCGCAGCACCCGTTCGGCGAGGTCGGCGAGCCCGCCGAACGGGTCGACGAACAGGAGGTCGGGCAGCCGCAACGCCATGGCGTTGATGGTGAAGTCGCGGCGGTGCAGGTCGTCCTCGAGAGCATCCCCGAACGCCACCACCGGCTTACGGGTGACATGGTCGTAGGCGTCGGCCCGGTAGGTCGTCACCTCGACCTTGTGGGGGCCGCGCTGGGCACCGATGGTCCCGAACTCCCGGCCGATGTCCCAGGTCGCCGAGCCCCACGAGGCCAGCAGCCGTTCGGTCTGGTCGGGCCGGGCGCTCGTGGTGAAGTCGAGGTCGGGTGGGGTCCGGCCGAGGAACGCGTCGCGCACCGGCCCCCCGACGAGGGACAGCTCGTGGCCGTCCCGGGTGAACCGCCGCCCGAGGTCGGTGAGCAGCCCGAGGACGGGCGTGAGCTGCGCCACGGCCCGCCTCATGAGCTCGGCCGGGGGCTGGGTGGACGACACGGAGAACAAGAGTAGGCGCCGCTGAACCGATGGTTACAGTGGCCGTGTGAGCCACCCTGCAGCCGAGCCGCCGCGGGTGCCGCGTCGGCTGCCGGCAGTGGAGGAGCGGTCCGCCGGCGGGGTGGTCGTCGACGTCCAGGACGGCGAGGCGCGGATCGCCGTCATCGCCCGCCGCAACCGGGCCGGACGGGTCGAGTGGTGTCTGCCCAAGGGGCACATCGAGGGCGAGGAGACCCTCCCGCAGACCGCGGCCCGCGAGGTGGCCGAGGAGACCGGTATCGAGGGCAAGGTGCTCATCGAGCTCGGGACCATCGACTACTGGTTCGCCGCGGGCGAGCGGCGGATCCACAAGTTCGTCCACCACTTCCTCCTCGAAGCCGTCGGCGGCTACCTCACCATCGAGAACGACCCTGACCACGAGGCCATCGACGTCGCCTGGCTGCCGCTGCGCGACGCCCATCGTCATCTCACCTTCCCCAACGAGCGCCGTATCGCGCGGGTCGCCTGGCAGCGCCTGGCGGGGGAGGGCTGATGGCCCGACCCGTGCGGCGCGCGGGCCGGCCCGGCCCCCTGCTGCTCGCGGCCGCCCTCCTGACGACGCTGACCGGCGGGTATGCCGCGGCCGCCCCCCACGCCGCTGGGCCGGTCCTCGTGCCGCCCGGTGCGGCGGCGTCCGCGACCGGTGCGGGGTCGAGCTCCGCGGGGTCGGGCCGCGCCCCCGGCCTGCCTGTGGCCCTCGGCATCACCGTCACCGTCTCGTCGGTGTCCCCCGCGGTCGCCCGGAGCGGCCAGCGGGTCGTCGTCACCGGGGCGGTCCACAACGGCGGCGCCACGCCGGCGGCCGTCGGCCGGGTGCGCCTGGTCCGGGGCGTCGGCACGATGCGCACCCGCGGCGACGTGACCAGGTGGGCGGCCGGCACCACGGCGGGGCACGGCTCGCTGATCGCCAGCGCCCGGGTCTCCTCGCCGGTCGCCGCGGGCGGCTCCTCGCCGTTCCGGCTCGCGGTGGCGTCGGTGGCCTCGCTCGGCGGCTCGTCGTGGGGCGTGCTCCCGGTCAGCGTCGAGGTCGGCCACTCGGTCGTCCACACCTTCCTCGGCTACCAGCGGATCAAGGAGTACCAGCCGCTGCGCACGGCCTGGCTGGTCCCGCTGACGCTCGACGCCGACCCGGCGCTGTGGGCCGGCCCGGGCCCCAGCCGGGAGGACGCGTGGCAGCACGCTCTGGGCCCGGGCTCGCGCCTGGACCGGCTCATCACCGGCACCGAGGCCTCCACGGTCACCTGGGCGATCGACCCGGTCCTGCTCACCCCGGCGGCCACACCCCCCGGCCCGGCCCCGACTCCCCCCACCAGCGCCTCCCCCGGGACGACGGTCTCGCCCGTCGCCGGCCTCCCGCCCGCGATGGCGGCCGGCCCGCAGGAGGCCCGGCTGCGCACCGAGACCGCGCGGCGCCTCGCGGCCCTCGCGCCGCGGCATACCCCCGTGGTGCTGCCGGTCGACGACGCCGACGTCATGGCGGCCGGCCGTTCCCCCGGGTATGCCGGCCCGGTCCGCTCCCTCGTCGCCGCCGCCGCACCTCCCGCCCAGCAGGTCGGTGGCCGGGCGGACATCGCCTGGCCGGCCGGCGGCACGTGGGACCCGGCCGCCGAACGCCTGCTCGCCGCCGCCTACGGCAGCACCCCGGGCGCGGTCATCGTCAACCGCTCGGCACTGCCGGGCCTGCCCACCGGCGTCGCCGCGACGACCCGGTCCGCGGCCGGCACCCCGCTGCTGGTCAGCGAGGACTCCGCTCAGGCCGCCGCGGCGCGGGCGGTCGATCCCGCCTCCGCCGACAGCGAGGGGGCGGCCATCCAGCAGCTCGTCGCCACGACCGCGGTCGTGCTCGGGGACAGTCCCGGACTGGACCGATCCCTCCTGCTCACCCTCCCCCGCGGGGTCGACGCCTCGGCCGACGGCCTGACCCGCCTGCTCGGCGCGCTCGGAGCAGTTCCCTGGCTCACCCCGACGACGGTGCTCGCGCTGGCCGACCGGGCCCGCGCCCAGCCGACCGTGTCCGCTGCCGGGGGCTCGCTCGGGAGCGCACCGTCCCCCCTGGTGCCCGCCGGGGCGGCGGCCTACGCCGCCCTGCGCGCCCAGGCCCAGATCGCCGCCCAGATCCGGGCCGACGGCGACTCGGTCGGCGCCCGCTGGGACGCGGCCCTGGAGCAGCTGCTCTCGGCCCGGTGGCGCGCCGATGTCGACGGCTGGCAGCGTCTCTACGGGCGGGTCGGCGACGAGGTGCGGGCCACGGTCTCGGCCGTCCACGTCGCACCACAGACGATCACCTTCCTCGCCGACCGCGGCCGGGTCCAGCTCACGGTCGTCAACGACCTCTCGGTCGCCGTCGACCAGCTCACCGTCGTGCTCACCCCCGACAGCCCACGCCTGCGCATCGACAGCCCGCCGGTCCGGGTCCGGATCGGGGCCCGCAGCCGGGCGGCGATCAGCGTGGACGCCACCGCGCTGGCGGCCGGGCCGGTACGGCTGACCGCCCGGGTGCTCGGACCCACCGGGGCGGAGGTGGGGCGCGAGGAGGTCGTCCAGGTGCGGGTCACCCCGACGGGGGGCTGGATCTACTGGTCCCTGGGCGGCATCGCCCTGCTCATCAGCCTGGCCGGCATCGCCCGCAACCGGCGCCACCACCGACGCGCGACGCCCGCGGCGGCCGTCCCGGCGGAGTCCGGCGACACGACGCCGGCGGCGTCCCGGTGAGCGTGGGTGACCCGGGCGGCCCGCCCGGCGTGGGGCCGACCGGCGAGACCGGGCCGGCGGCTCCGGGTCCCGGGGGCCCGGCCGGCCGCGCAGGCACGGGCCCCGGGCCCGGTCCGGTGTCCGTGGTCCGCTCGGGCGCGGTCATGGCGGCCGGGACCATGTCGAGCCGGCTGCTGGGAGTGCTGCGCGCTTCGCTGCTCGCCGGGGTGATCGGGGCCGCCGGCCCGATCCCCGACGCCTTCCAGACCGCGAACACGCTGCCGAACCAGTTCTACCTGCTCCTCGCCGGCGGGATCCTCAACGCGGTGCTCGTCCCGCAGATCATCCGGGCCACCGCGAACCACGACGGCGGCGAGGACTTCATCAACCGGCTGGTCACCGCCGCGCTCGTCCTCATCGGGTCCGCCGCGATCGTCGCGACGGCCGCCGCCCCGTTGCTCGTCCGCCTCTACTACCACGTCCACGACCCCCGGGACATCGCCCTGGCGACGACCTTCGCCGTCATCTGCCTGCCGCAGATCTTCTTCTACGGGCTCTACACCCTGTTCGGACAGATCCTCAACGCCCACTCCCGGTTCGCGGCATACATGTGGGCCCCCGTCCTCGCCAACGTCATCGCCATCGCCGGCCTGCTGTGGTTCCGCGCCGCCAGCTACCCGCTGCAGGCGCCGGCACCGCAGTGGACCCCCACCATGATCGCCATCCTCGCCGGGTCGGCCACCGTGTCGATCGCCGTGCAGGCTGCTGCCCTCGTCCCGCCGCTGCGGCGCGCCGGCTTCCGGTACCGGCCCCGATGGGGCCTGCGCGGGTTCGGGTTCGGGCCGGCCCTCGACGTGGCCCGGTGGACGCTGGCGGCCGTGCTCGTCAGCCAGCTCGGCTTCATCGTCACCTCGTGGGTGATGACCCGGGCCGGTGACCTCGGCCACCAGCGCGGGCTCGTCGTGCCCTCGCGGGCGACGTTCGACAACGCCTTCCTCATCTTCATGCTCCCGCATTCCCTCATCACCGTCTCGCTGGTCACCGCCCTGTTCACCCGGATGGCGCATGCCGCGCGCGCTCGCGACCATCCCGCCCTCATCGCCGACCTCGGGCGCGGGCTGCGGATGCCGGCGGTGCTCCTGGTGCCGGCCGTGGCGGTGGCCATCGCGTTCGCCCCGACCATCACCGCCACCTTGTTCTTCGACAACGGCCCGGCCCAGACCCGGGCGGTCGCGGTGCTCCTGCCGTCCCTGCTGGTCGGGGTGATCCCGTTCGGCTGGTTCTACCTCTCCGAGCGGTTCTTCTACGCCCACGAGGACGCCCGCACCCCGTTCCGGGTCCAGCTTCTCGTCACGAGCGTCGCCACCCTGGTCACCCTGGCCGCCTCCACCGTCGACCCGCAGCGCACCGGGGTGGTCGTCGGCGCCGGGCAGTCGGCGGCGTACCTCGCCGGGGCGGTCCTCGGCTTCTCCCTGATCCGGCGGCGGGTCGGACGGCTCGGGCTGCGCCGGATCGCCGGGACCTACCTGCGTCTGGGCGTGCCGGCCGTCGCCTGGGCCGTCGCCCTCGCCGTGGCCGCCCACCGGCTGCTCCCGGACGCCTCGGCCGGCCGGCTGCTCGGGCTCGGCATCCTCGGGGCGGCGGGGGTGATCGAGATCGTCGGGACGCTCACCGTGGCGCACCTCCTCGGCGTACGGGAGGTCCGCGACCTCCTCGACCCGGTGCTGAGGCGCGTGCGGCGCTCCTGAAGGGTATCCGCCTACTATGGGCAGGCACCCCGGCGCGTGCGGCGATACTCCGTGCCGGGCGTGGACCGACACGCCGGCCGGGAGCCGGCGCGCGAGCCGACCGGAAGGAGCCCAGGTGGACGGCGTGGGACCCGGCACCGTGCTCGGCGGCCGCTACTCGACCGACCGGCGCATCGAGCAGCGGCTCGGCACCGAGCGCTGGACCGCCCACGACGCGACCCTGGGCCGGCACGTCGAGGTCGTCTGCCTGCCCACCGACGACGAGCGCAGCGCGCCACTGCTCGACGCGGCACGCC
The DNA here is from genome assembly GCA_963763315.1 of uncultured Actinomycetota bacterium. Lineage (GTDB taxonomy): Bacteria > Actinomycetota > Actinomycetes > Actinomycetales > Dermatophilaceae > CAVSJJ01. The sequence continues at coordinate 313,338 of CAVXOC010000002.1, read as the reverse complement.
GCGCTGCCGCGCTGGACTCCCCCCGGCTGGTCCGGATCCTCGACGTCGGGCATGACGCGCGAGTGAGCTTCGTCGTGGAGGAGGACCTGTCCGACACCCGCTCCCTCACGGCCCTGGTGCACGAGGGCGGGCTGCCCGCCGACGAGGTGCGCCGCATCACCGGCGAGCTCGCCACGGCCCTGGACGCCGCCGGCCAGCGGGGGCTGCACCACCTGGCCCTCTCTCCGGCCGACGTCCTGCTCGACCCGGAAGGCGAGGTGAAGCTCCGCGGCATCGCGACGACGAGCGTCTGTGCGGGCGTCGACGACCTGGAGTCCGAGGCCGCCTCCCGCCGCGACGCCGTCGGTGTCGTCTCGGTGATGTATGCCGGTCTCACCGGCCTGTGGCCCGGCACCGGCGACCCGGGCGGGCTGGCGCGCGCGCCGCGGGTGCCCACCGGGGTGGCCGCGCCCTCCGAGCTCGCCTCGGGGGTCCCCCGCGACCTCGACGCCCTGTGCCGGCTCACCCTGAACGACCACCAGGGCCCGCTCTCCCCCGGCGACTACGCGCGGCAGGTGGCTCCGTGGTCGTCGGTCCCCATCGCCGTGTCCCGCCGGGCCCCGGCGGCCGGCCCGAGCGGGACCTCGAAGGTGCTCGCCCCGGTACGGCCGGTGGCCGAGGATCCGGGCCAGGCCATGGCGCGCCTGTCCGAGGACGCCGCCGGCGAGCCCACCGTCGTGCTGCCGGTCCAGGGACCGGCCCCGCACGGCCGGGACCGCGACACGCCCGACGGCACCTCGGCGGACGCGGCCCACCCGTGGGCAGTGACCGGAGCGGCGCCGGCAGGCGGGTCCGAGAGGCTGCTCGTGGGTGCGGGGTCGGTGGTGGCCGGCGCAGGCGCCGCCATGGCCGGAGCCGGGGCCACCGTCGCCGACGTCATGAGCCGCGCCGGCGAGAAGGTGGGTGCCCAGGCCCGCCGGCTGGGGCAGCGCGCCGCGACGATCGGTGCCGGGGACGACGAGGAGTCCCCGGCCCCGCTCGTCCCGTCCGAGCCGCTGGACCGGTCCGAGTCCCGGATCGCTCTCGGGATCGTCGCCGCCTTCGTCGTCCTCGCCTTCATCATCGGGATCTGGGGCGTGTCGCGGATCGGGTCGCAGTCCAGCCTCGACCTGGGCACCGGGGGCATCCGGCCCACCACCTCCTCGACGGCCCCCTCCTCGACGGCCGCCAGCCCGACCGGGTCCGCCACGGGCTCGGCCACCGGCTCGGCCAGCGCTTCCATGGAGGATCTCGCCGTGCTGAGCGCCGACGGGTTCGACCCGCTCGGGGACCAGTCCGAGAACAACGCCCTGGCCGGCCGGGTCTTCGACGGCAACACCTCGACCGAGTGGGTCTCCGAGCGCTACAACACCGCGGCCCTCGGGGGGCTGAAGAAGGGGGTCGGGGTCATCGTCGACATCGGCCCCAACGTCACCGCGCGCGAGGTCGATCTGGTGCTGCCGGTGGCGGCCGACGTCACCGTCTACCTCGCTGACCAGCGCTCCCTCGACGGGGCGACCTCCATCGGCTCCCAGGCCGGCGCCCACGGCACCGTCGCCTTCCCGGTCAAGCCGGGGGTGAGAGGCCAGTACATCATCGTGTGGTTCACCCAGCTGACCCTGGACGGCAAGGGCGAGTACCGCGCCCACCTCGCCGAGGTCATCCCGCGTGGTTGACCGCTCGCCCGACGCGGCGATGGCCACGGACCTGGCATCCCTTCAGGACCGGGACCTCATGGCCCGTGCCCAAGGCGGCGACGGCGATGCGTTCGGCGAGATCTTCCGTCGCCACCGGGACCGGATGTGGGCCGTGGCGGTCCGCACCACCGGTGACCGCGAGCTCGCCGCCGACTGCGTCCAGGACGCCTTCATCTCCGCCTACCGACGCGCGAGCAGCTACCGGGGCGACGCCGCGGTCACGACCTGGTTGCACCGCATCGTCGTCAACGCCTGTCTGGACCGGCTGCGCCGCGAGCGCACCACGGTGCGGCGGGCCGCGGACCTCGCCGAGCTCGACCTGCCCGACCCCCGCGACCGGCACGCCAGTGCCGAGACCCGCCTCGACGTCCGGGCTGCCCTCGCCGAGCTGCCCGAGGGTCAGCGGATGGCCCTCGTCCTCGTCGACATGCACGGCGTGAGCGTCAGCGAGGCCGCCGCGATCCTCGAGGTGGCCGAGGGCACCGTGAAGTCCCGGTGCTTCCGGGGCCGGGCCGCCCTCGCCGAGCTGCTCCGCCCCGGCGGTCCTGACGCGCCGGTCGGGTCGCAGACGGCCGACGCGGGCCGGCGGCCGGCCGGCCCGGCCCAGGGCCCCCGCGGCCTCGAGCGGGAACCCGAGGCCAGCTCATGACGTCCTACCTGCTGCCCGGCACGGGCAGGGCGAAGAACCGGAGCAGGGGTCCCTCACCGAGGGCGACCGCCCGACGAGCGAGAGGACGACGGCCGTGAGCACCCCGCACGAGCTCCCGCCCGATCCGGTCGACGACGACCCCACCGGGATGCGCCGGCTGCTGGCCTCGCTGCCCGACCCCGGGCCCATGCCGGAGGACCTGGTGGCCCGCATCACCGCCTCCCTGGCGCACGAGCAGTCTGCCCCCGCCGTCGACGACCTCGCCCGCCGCCGGCGGCGGACCTCCCGGATCTTCCTGGCGGCCGCCGCCGCCCTGGTCGTCCTCGGGGGGGAGCGCTCGTCCACTCCGGCATCCCCGGCTCGGTGGTGGCAACCGCCGGCTCGAGCGGTGCCATGGCCCGCAGCAGCGCCGGCTCGGCCGGCTCCGCCGGGGGCGGCCCCTCCCCGAGCGGGGGGGTCGCCAGGAGCCCGATGCACGCCCAGGCCGTCCCCACGACGGTGGTCCTGCACAGCGGCACCGCGTATGCCGCCGGCCGGCTGGCCCGGCAGGCGGCCGCCCTGGCGGCGCACTTCGGCGCCACGCCCGCCCCGGGGCCGCGCGCCTCCGCCCAGGCCGACGCGGCGGGCCCGGAAGTCGGGACGGCCGCAGGGGCCAGGGCCTGCGCCCTGGCCCTGGACATCCCGGAGGACGAGCCCGTCGTCGTCGACGTGGGGACGGTCGACGGTCGGCCGGGCGCAGTGCTCGTGGCCCGGTCCGCGTCCGGTGCGCTCACGGCATACGCCGTCGGAGCGTCGTGCGGGACCGCCGGGAGCGCCCTCGTGAGCGGTCCGGTGGTCATCCCGTAGACCGCCCTCGGCCGATGCCGGCCGGCCGTCGAGCCTGCTCGGCCGGGACCGGGGCCGGGTCGGGGCCGCCCAACCCGTGGGTCGCGCAGCACGGGGAACAAACCACGCCCTAGGATCGGTTCCACCACCACCGCAGGTAGCGGTCAGTCATCCTCGCGATCACAAGGGGCTGTCGTAGTGAGCACCGACGCGTCCACGGACGTGCGCAACGTCATCATCATCGGGTCCGGACCGGCCGGCTACACCGCCGGGGTCTATGCCGCCCGGGCCAACCTCAGGCCGTTGCTCCTCGAGGGCGCGGTGACCGCGGGCGGCGCGCTGATGAACACCACCGAGGTCGAGAACTTCCCTGGTTTCCGCGACGGGATCATGGGTCCGGACCTCATGGAGCAGATGCGCGCCCAGGCCGAGCGGTTCGGCTGCGAGTTCGTCACCGACGACGTCACGTCCGTCACCCTGGACGGGCCGGTCAAGACGGTGGTCGACGGGGCCGGCAGGACCTACCAGGCGCATGCGGTCATCCTGGCCATGGGTTCGGCCTACCGCGAGCTCGGGCTGCCGAGCGAGAAGGCACTGTCCGGGCGCGGGGTGTCCTGGTGCGCCACCTGCGACGGCTTCTTCTTCCGCGACCAGGACATCGCCGTCGTCGGGGGCGGCGACTCGGCCATCGAGGAGGCGACCTTCCTCACCAAGTTCGCCAGGTCGGTCACCCTCATCCACCGCCGCGAGGCCCTGCGGGCCAGCAAGATCATGGCCGACCGCGCGCTGGCCAACGACAAGATCTCGTTCGCCTGGAACAGCGAGGTCACGCAGATCCACGGTGATGACCGGGTGAGCGGGGTGACCCTGCGCGACACCGTGACGGGACAGACCCGGGAGCTGGCCGTGACCGGGCTGTTCATCGCCATCGGGCACGACCCGCGCAACGAGCTCGTCAAGGGCCAGGTCGACCTCGACGCCGAGGGCTACGTCCTCGTCCAGGGCCGGACGACCGCAACCAACATCGACGGTGTCTTCGCCTGCGGCGACCTCGTCGACCACACCTACCGCCAGGCCATCACCGCAGCCGGGTCGGGCTGCGCCGCCTCGCTCGACGCCGAGCGGTTCCTCGCCCACTGAGCCGGCCGCAGCGGACCGACCACCGCACCCTCAGCACGACCGAACCCGGAAGGACCACCGACCGTCATGGCAGAGCCGAAGATCACCACGGACGCGACATACGAGGCCGACGTCATCAAGAGTGACGTCCCCGTCATCGTGGACTTCTGGGCGCCCTGGTGCGGCCCGTGCCGGGCGGTGGCACCCGTCCTGGAGGAGATCGCCCGCGACTACGACGGCAAGCTCACCGTCGCCAAGCTCAACACCGACCAGAACCCGCAGATCACCGGCCGGCTCGGCATCACGAGCATCCCGACGATGCACGTCTACGTCGGCGGCGAGATCGTCAAGACGATCATCGGCGCGATGCCGAAGCCGAAGCTGCTCCGCGAGCTGGAGCCGTTCCTTCGGTAGGTCGCTCGTCGACGACCCGGCGCCCGGACGATGCCCACCGGGTCTGGTTGGGTCGTTGCCCAGCCAGCCCACCGATGAGGCCAGTTCAGTTGTGGGACAACGGTACTGGCGATGAGCTGGTGGTCCGGACACCCAGGATGTCGAGGATCCGGTTGAGGTCGTCCACCGAGGCGAACTCGACCGTCACCTTGCCCTTGCGCTGACCGAGGGTGATGGCGACCTTGGTGTCGAGGCGGTCTGACAGCTCGGCCGCCAGGTCGTCGAGCTGCGGGCGCCGGGCGCCCGCGCGTGGCCGGCGCCGGGTGGGCGTCCCGTGCTCGTCCCCGCCGACGGCGACGATCTCCTCGACGCTGCGGACCGACAGACCCTCGGCGACGACCCGCTGGGCGAGCCGCTCCATGGCGGCGGCGTCGGGCAGTGCGAGGATGGCCCGGGCGTGGCCCGCGCTCAGCACTCCGGCCGCCACCCGGCGCGCCACCGGCGGGGGCAGCCGGAGCAGCCGGAGGGTGTTGCTGACCTGGGGCCGCGACCGGTGGATCCGGCCGGCGAGCTCCTCCTGGGTGCAGCCGAAGTCGTCGAGGAGCTGCTGGTAGGCCGCTGCCTCCTCCAGCGGGTTGAGCTGGCTGCGGTGGAGGTTCTCGAGGAGCGCATCCCGCAGCAGGACGTCGTCGTCGGTGGCCTTGACGATGGCCGGAACGGTCTGCTTGCCGGCCAGCCGCGATGCGCGCCATCGCCGCTCGCCCATGATGAGCTCGTAGTGCACCCCGTCCAGAGCGTCGCCGCCCTCGGCGACGGGACGCACCACCACCGGCTGAAGGACCCCGATCTCGGCGATGGAGCTGACCAGCTCGGCCAGCTCGTCCTCGTCGAAGACCGTCCGAGGCTGGCGTGGGTTGGGCCGGATGTCATCCAGCGGGATGTCGGCGAAGGTCACCCCGGGCACGGGGAGCAGCTCCGGGGCCCCGGAGGGGTCGGGGTCCGCAGCCACGGAGCCGGCGGGCGGCGAGGAGGCATCCACGCCGGAGCCGTGATCCCCCGGTCCGTGGTCCCCGGGTTCGCCGACCCCCGGTTCGCTCTCGCCGGGGGTGTCGTGCGACGGACCCGCACCAGTGCCCTGCTCGGCGAAGAACACGTCGACGGGGCGGCCGCTGCCCCCCGAGGGACCGTTCGGGATGAGGGCTCCGAGGCCCCGGCCGAGGGCGCGCCGCTTCTCGCTCATGCCTGCTCCTTCATGGTGGCGCCTGCCTCGACGCTGCGTGCGGCGAGCTCGCCGGCGGCTTCGAGGTAGGACAGGGCGCCGGTACTGCCCGGATCGTAGGTGATGACCGTCTGGCCGTGGCTCGGCGCCTCGGAGATCCGCACCGAGCGCGGGACGGCAGTGCGCAGGGTCTGGCCGGGGAAATGGGTGCGCACCTCCTCGGCGACCTGCGCCGCGAGCCGCGTCCGACCGTCGTACATCGTCAACAGGATCGACGAGACGTACAGTGTCGGGTTGAGGTGGGTGCGGACGAGCTCGATGCTCTTGAGCAGCTGGGCGAGGCCCTCGAGCGCGTAGTACTCGCACTGGATGGGGATGAAGACCTCCTCGGCCGCCACGAAGGCATTGATCGTCAGCAGGCCGAGGCTCGGGGGGCAGTCGATGAAGACGTAGTCGACCCGGTCGCCGGTGGCCGCCAGAGCATCCAGATACGCCGTGACCGCGCGCCGCAGCCGGGTCTCCCGGGCGACGAGGGAGATCAGCTCGATCTCCGCTCCAGCGAGGTCGATCGTCGCGGGGGCGCAGCGCAGGTGGGGAATGTCCGGACAGGTGGCGATCACCTCGCCGAGCGGGACGTCGTCGACAAGGACCTCGTAGATACTCGTGACATCGGGGTGGTGGGCCACGCCGAGGGCGGTGCTGGCGTTCCCTTGCGGGTCCAGGTCGATGACGAGCACCTCCGCGCCGCACTGGGCGAGCGCCGCGGCGATGTTGACCGTGGTCGTCGTCTTGCCGACCCCGCCCTTCTGGTTCGCCACCGTGAGCACTCGGGTCCGGGCGGGGCGCGGCAGGCTGCGCTCGCTGAGCGCGGCACGACGGCCGGAGTCTGTGGGGACCTCCTCCGCGAGCGGAGGAGCGTCCTGCGAGCCGTGGTCCTGCGGGGGCTCGGGAGGTGGCGGCACCAGCCCGGTCGTGGCCACGGCCACTGGGGCCGCCGCGGCCGGCATGACGGCGGTGGTGGCCGGCGAGGACGGCGACGCCTCGGGACCTGCGGTGCTCGCCGCCGGCCCGGACGGGGCAGCGGGCACGGGGGGCGTTTCACGTGAAACATCCGGCGTCCGGGGCCAGCCCAGCGGGGTGAGCGCCGCCCTGGTGGGCCGGGGGAAGCCCAACCCCGGCGATGTCGCGCTCTCGGCGGCGTCCGCCATGGGGGTCACTGGTCCAACCTCATCAGCTCTCCGGGTTCCGTGACGAGAAGGTGGCGCGGGCGCTGTCGGCCCGGCGCCGTCGCCGCGGGTCCATCCAACCCCACGAGCCCGCGACACGCCAACCCCGAGCCTGCCGTCAGGCCACCCGCGCCGGTGAGGCACCGCCGCCTTGGTGGGGCGGTGGCCCACAGCCCAGGATGCCGCGTCCGCGGAGTGGACGAGCGTGCCCGGCCGAGAAGGCGCGACGGCCGATCGGGACTCAGCGCCGGCGGTGCCGGTGCCCCCGCCGGGGCGTGTCGCCGGCGCCGGCCCGGGCGGGCCCAGCAGGTACCACCGGGCCGAACCGCAGATCGACGGTGAGGGTCGGGGGGTCGACGAGCCCTGCGCCGTGGGCCGTCACCGCCGCGTGCACCAGGCCCAGGCCTTCCAGCTGGACGCGGTCCTCGCTGAGCTCGGAACTGGCCGAGGTTCCCTTCATCGCGACCAGGCATCCGCCCGGCTCGAGCAGCGGGCGGCACCAGGTCGCCAGGGTGGCCAGGCGGGACACCGCCCGGGCGGTCACCCAGGGCGCCCGCAGGGCACCGGCGACCTCCTCGGCGCGCGCCCGGTGCACCTGCACCTGGTCCAGCCCGAGCGCCCGGACGGTCTCGGTCAGCCAGGTCGCCCGGCGCAGCATCGGCTCGACGAGGTGGAGGACCAGGTCGGGGCGCGCCACGGCCAACGCCACCCCGGGCAGCCCCGCGCCCGACCCCACGTCGATGACCGTTGCGCCGGGGGGGAAGGCGTCCTCGATGACGGCGCAGTTGAGGACGTGCCGCTCCCACACCCGAGCGACCTCGCGCGGGCCGATGAGCCCGTGACTGACCCCGGTGTCCGCGAGCCGGGCGACGTAGCGCTCCGCGAGGGGGAGCCGGACGCCGAACAGCACAGCTGCGGCCGCGGGTGCAAGCGGCACCGGCTCGGCCGACCCCTGTGGTGGTGTGGTCATGCCCGTTTCACGTGAAACATGGTGCGCTGCCCGAGCCGGGACGTGGCGGTGCCGGTCACGCGGGGTGGATGACGACGAACCGTCGCGGTTCGGCGCCCTCCGACTCGGACACCAGCCCGGCGGCCAGCACCTCGTCGTGGACCACCTTGCGTTCGAAAGCGCTCATGGGCTCCAGGGACTGGCGCTCGCCACTCTCCTTGACCTGGGCGATGGCGGTCTTCGCCATCTCCACCAGCTCGGACCGGCGGCCGGCGCGGTGACCTGCAACATCGAGCATGAGCCGGGTCCGCACACCCGTCGCGGACTGCACCGCCAGGCGGGTCAGCTCTTGGAGCGCCTCCAGCACGGCGCCGTTCTGCCCCACCAGCCGACGTGGGACCCGGCCCTCCTCGGAGTCGACGATCGCCACCGCCGCGCGGTCGCCGTCGACGTCGACGTCGAGGTCCCCGTCGAGGTCGCAGATGTCGAGGAGGGTCTCGAGGAAGTCCGCCGCGATCTCGCCCTCGCGCTCCAGCTCGGCGCGGCGGTGCGGGCCGGAGCCGGCCGCTCCACCCGCGCCCGGCTCCCGGTCGTCGTCCTCGTCGGCCGCCACACCGTCGCCATCGCCCTGGTCGGCCGCGGCACCGTCGTCATCGTCCGGTTCGGCCGCCACACCGTCGTCATCCGCACCGGCATGCCCGACGCCCTCGGCCGGTGCCTCCACCTCGGCGGAGATCCGCTCCGGCTCCTGCTCGGGCTCGATGACGGTGGACCCATCGGCCGTGCTGGTCCCGTGCTCCTCGGGGACCACCTCGGGGACCACCTCGGGGACCACCTCGGGGACCACCTCGGGGACCACCTCGGTGGCGACCTCGGTCGACGGCACGGGCTCGGTGTTCTCGCTCATCTGCTTCTCCTGGGCAATGGGGACGTCCCGTCCCGGGGGCCGGCCCCGCCATGGATGGGTTCCCTGGGGCCGGATGAGGTCTTGGCTCGTGCTGGTCGTGCGTGGTGCTCGGGTGCGGTGGTCGTGCCCTGCTGGTCGGGCCGCGAGGCCTAGCTCTTAGCCGGCGGTGCCTCCGGTGGCGAGTCGGACGTCCCGTCCACCGGGCGCTGTCGAGGCCCGGTCCCCTTGCTGCGCTTCTTGCCCTTCGGCTGCTGGCGCTGCCGGGACTGCTTGGGTTCGGGCCGGTCCTCGGCGGTGCCGTCGGCGTCGTCCGTGCCCACGACCGCGCCGGCGGGGGACTGCTTCCCCTTGCGCTCGAGCCGTGCGTGCATCGCCTTCTCGGCAGCGGACCCCGGCGCCGGCATCCGGCGGATGACGTAGAACTGCTGGGCCATCGACCACAGGTTCGTCGTGAACCAGTAGATGAGGACACCGATCGGGAAGTTGATGCCGGACACCGCGAAGAACAACGGCAGGACGTAGAGCAGGACCTTCTGCTGCTTCGCGAACGGGTTGTCCAGCGCGGAGGCCGGCATGTTCTTGGTCATCAGCTGCCGCTGGGTGGTGAACGTCGTCGCCGACATCAGCACGATGAGGATGACGGTGACGATCCGCGTGTTCGTCGACGTCGCATGGGTGAAGGTGTCCGAGAGCTGGGCACCGAAGATCTGGGCCTTCTCGGCCTGGCCCGCGACGGCCTGGGTGACCGGCCCGATCGGCGACCGCTTCCCGGCGGAGACGTCCCTGAGACCGTTGAGGACCCGGAACAGCCCGAAGAAGAAGGGGCTCTGCACGAGGATCGGCAGGCACGAGCTGAACGGGTTCGTCCCCTCCCGCCGGTAGAGCTCCATCGTCTCCTGGGTCATCGCCTGGCGGGACTCGGGATCGCTCTTGCCCTTGTACTTCTTCTGGATCTTCTGCAGGTCGGGCTGGATGAGCTGCATCTTGCGGGACGCCATGATCTGCTTGACGAACAGCGGGATCATCGCCGCCCGCATGACGACGACCAGCCCGACGATGGACAGCCCCCAGGTCCAGCCCGAGGCCTCCGGCATGCCGATGGCGGTCAGCCCCTGGTGGAAGCCGTACATGATCCATGCGACGAGCCACTCGATCGGCCCGAGCACGGTGTTGATGAGGTTTGACATGCCGTCCTTACTGGTTGCGATGCCGGGTGGGCGGCCGGCTGCCGAGGTCTACTGGGGGGTGCTGGCCGGGCGCCGGTCCCCCGCGTCTGTGCCGCCGGTGTCACCCGGGCCGGTCGACGTAGGGGGCTCCGTGGGCCCCCGGGCCGGCGCCTGGTGGTGGGCATGCTGGCGTTCGGGGGGCACATGGTCCACCCCGCCCGGGGACCACGGGTTGCAGCGCAGCAGCCGCCACGCGGCCAGGTAGCCGCCCTTGAGGGGCCCGAACCGCTCGAGCGCGGTCACGGCATACGCGGAGCATGACGGGTAGTACCGGCAGGTCGGCGGGGTGAGCGGGGAGATGAGCAGCTGGTAGCCGCGGATGAGCCAGATGAGCGGCTGCGCCAACAGGCGTCGCACGCTCATGCTCGCCCCCCGATCCGTTGGACAACCCGGTCCAACAACCGTTCCAGGTCGGCGTCGAGTTCCCCGAAGCCGGCCGTGCCCGCAGCGGGCTGAGCCCGGACGACCACATCGACACCGGCCGGTATGCCGGTCAGCCGGGCCGCGAGCGCGGCCCGGAGCCGCCGCTTGACCCGGTTGCGCACGACAGCGCCCCCCACGGCCTTGGACACGACGAAACCGACCCGGGGAGGCTGCCCCACCCTCGAGTCGGTGGCGATGGCATGGACCACGACGAGCCGGGAGCCGGCGCGTGCGCCGCCGGAGCCGCGGATCACCGACGCGAAGTCCGACCCGTCACGCAGTCGGTTCGGCGCCGGCAGCACCGCGGCCTCAGGCGGACAGCTCGCTACGGCCCTTGCGGCGGCGGTGGGCCAGGATCGCCCGGCCGGCGCGGGTGCGCATCCGCAGGCGGAACCCGTGGGTCTTGGCCCGGCGGCGGTTGTTCGGCTGGAAGGTGCGCTTGCTCACGTGGTCACTCTTTCGTGGGCGGGCCGTGGCCCTGGTCGAGGCGGTTCGTGCCTGTGCGGGTCGGCCGCAATCGGCAGTCCGTGACCCGCCGCGCCCTCGGACGGGCCCCGTCGACCCGGGCTCGAGTGGAGACCGCGGCCGACGACGCCGAGAGGGAGTCGGGGCACGCGAAGCAACGGCGCTGTCACGGGCAGGCGAAAACAGCCGACCCGACAGGCGGGTCAACGGTACGGGAGGCCGGGGAGGCGGGTCAAACCACGCACCGCAGGACACCCTCAGTCGACCATGTGGGGGCCTGACGCTCTAGGATCCCAGAGCAGGTCGCGCCCGAAGGTGCGACACGCCGATCAGGACCGGTTCGGAGCCACGGACCCACCGCACGAACGGCTCGCGCTGGGCTTGCCGAGAGGAAGGGGCGTTGTTACGGTCAGCACCGCGTTGTGTCGTTCACTGTCCCGACTCGGCGTGGGCCCCGGTTCAGCGACCGGGCGCGCGGCCTACCCACAGCCTGTGGAAAAGGTTGTGGACGACGCGGCTGCCGGCGGCGACGGCCCAGTGAACGACGGGAGAGCACGTGGCTGACCTCAGCATGAGCCAGATCTGGCGCACGACGCTCGAGGCCCTGGACGCCGACGGCATCCCCGTCCAGCAGCGGGCCTTCCTCAGCCTCGCCCGGCTCGTCGGCCTCCTCGACGACACCGCTCTCATCGCCGTGCCCAACGACTTCACCAAGGACATCGTCGAGACCCGGCTACGCCATCGGGTCACCCAGACCCTCGGCGGCCAGCTGGGCCACGAGGTGCGGCTGGCCGTGACGGTCGACCCGAGCCTGGGCGACCCCACCCCCGAGGATGATCTCGCCCTGTCCGCGGGGGCCACCGCGACCCCGGCCCTGGACCGGGTGACCGAGGGACCGGGGGAGTGGACCATCGGACGGATCAGCGGCCGGGCCGGTGAGCGGCCCTGGGACCTGCCCGTGCTCGACCACGAGGGCCGGTCCGCCGCCCGGCGCCGCGAGCTCGACGACCTCGACCTCTCCGAGGACGACGGCGACAACGCCGACCCGGCGCCGAACCCGCCCACCCTGCTGCGCCCGCGCCCCAACGCCGCGGTGCCCGAGCTGATCGAGCACACCCGGCTCAACCCGAAGTACACCTTCGACACGTTCGTCACCGGCGCGAGCAACCGGTTCGCCCACGCGGCCGCCGTGGCCGTGGCCGAGGCGCCGGCCAAGGCCTACAACCCGCTGTTCGTCTACGGCGAGTCCGGGCTGGGCAAGACCCACCTGCTGCACGCGATCGGGCACTACGCCCGCAACCTGTTCCCCCACGTCAAGGTGCGCTACGTGAACTCCGAGGAGTTCACCAACGACTTCATCAACAGCATCCGCGACGACAAGGCCGCCAACTTCCAGCGCCGCTACCGCGACGTCGACGTGCTGCTCATCGACGACATCCAGTTCCTCCAGGGCAAGGTGCAGACCCAGGAGGAGTTCTTCCACACGTTCAACACCCTCCACAACGCGAACAAGCAGGTCGTCATCACCTCCGACGTGCCGCCCAAGCTGCTGTCCGGCTTCGAGGAGCGGATGCGCAGCCGGTTCGAGTGGGGTCTGCTGACCGACGTGCAGCCCCCCGACCTCGAGACCCGGATCGCCATCCTGCGCAAGAAGGCCATCCAGGAGCGCCTGTCGGTCAGCGACGACGTCCTCGAGTTCATCGCCTCGCGCATCTCGACGAACATCCGCGAGCTGGAGGGCGCCCTGATCCGGGTCACCGCCTTCGCCAGCCTCAACCGGCAGACCGTCGACATGAGCCTGGCCGAGATCGTCCTGAAGGACCTCATCCCCAACGACGCGAGCAGCCAGATCACCAGCGCGACGATCATGGCGCAGACCGCGGCGTACTTCGGCCTCACCCTGGACGACCTGCAGGGGCAGTCCCGCTCGCGGGTCCTCGTCACGGCCCGGCAGATCGCCATGTACCTGTGCCGCGAGCTCACCGACCTCTCGCTCCCCAAGATCGGCCAGCAGTTCGGCGGGCGCGACCACACGACCGTGATGCACGCCGACAAGAAGATCCGCCAGCTGATGGCCGAACGCCGGGCGATCTACAACCAGGTCACCGAGCTGACCAACCGGATCAAGCAGCAGTCCCGCTGATCTCGGCACGTCACCTGCCGCTCATACCGCTCAATCCGCTCTCTTCCACACCGTTGTTCACAGTTGTGGGTGATCATCCATGCCGCGCTGGTTATCCACAGGCCCCCGGCCGTGACGGCCGCCGTGAGCACGGAGCCGGCGACCGGGCTGTGGATAACCCGGGGCATGACGGGACCATCCGGGCTGCCCGTATCGACAATCCACAACTGCCTGTGGACGCCTGTGGACAACGCCCGGAACGTGGTGGACGGCGCGGGGCCCCTCGGTGGACGTCCGGTGAACGCCGGGGGCCCGTCCACCGCGGCCGCTCGCCGTCCACCGGACGGTCCACCGGTCGTGCACACCCCCGCCGGCCCGGCCGACCTGCACCGACGGCCCGACATCCACAGTGTCCACAACGCCTAAGACAACAACGAGACCTCTCCATGACCGGGTCCACCCCGATGACCGACCTGAGAGCCCGGGCACCCTCGGCCTGCTGGACACCCCGGTGACGTGAACCACCCGACACCCCGTTGATGTGGTGCCGCGATGCCGGTGGCACTAGTGTCGTTCCCCCGAGCGTGTCGCAGCCCGCTCGGCCTCTGGACATTCGGTGCAAGCGAGCGAGGGCGTGGCCGGTACGCGCCCCTCGCGTGGTGGCACGGCCGCGCCCGTGCAGGTGAAGGACGGTATGCCGTGAAGTTCCGGGTCGAGCGTGACACCTTTGCCGACGCCGTGACGTGGGTGGCGCGTGGCCTGCCGGCCCGCCCCCCGGTGCCGGTCCTGGCCGGCATCCTCATCGCCGCCGACACCGAGGGCACGCTGACCCTCTCCGCCTTCGACTACGAGGTGTCGGCGCGGATCACCGTGCCGGCCGACGTGGCCGAGGATGGCACCGTCCTCGTGCTCGGTCGGCTGCTCGCCGACATCTCCCGCAACCTGCCCGACCGACCCGTCGATGTGGGCACCGACGGCGGCAAGGTGCAGGTCACCTGCGGCTCCTCGCGCTTCGCCCTGCTCCAGATGCCGGCCGACGACTACCCGACCCTGCCGACCTCGCCGGAGCCGACCGGCACCGTCGACGGGCAGCTGTTCACCGAGGCGGTGGCCCAGGTCTCGGTCGCGGCCGACCGTGGCGACACCCTGCCCATCCTCACCGGCGTCCGGGTCGAGATCGAGGGCGAGAAGGTCACCCTGCTCGCGACAGACCGCTACCGGCTGGCCACCCGCGAGCTCACCTGGAACCCCGGCCGCACCGACGTCAGCCACCTCGCGCTGGTCCCCGCCCGCACCCTCTCCGAGACGGCGAAGTCGCTGGGCGCCGCCGGCTCCATCCAGGTGGCCCTCGGCGGTGCCGCCGGGGGCGACGGCCTCATCGGGTTCGAGGCGGGTCAGCGGCGCACGACGACCCGGCTGCTCGACGGGGAGTACCCGAAGGTCAGCTCGATCTTCCCGACGAGCAGCGACTCCGAGGCGGTCGCCGCGACCGGTGCGCTCATCGAGGCGGTCAAGCGGGTCGCCCTCGTGGCCGAGCGCAACACCCCCGTGCGGCTGCGGTTCACCGACGGGCAGGTGATCATCGAGGCCGGCACCGGCGAGGACGCCCAGGCCTCGGAGGCCGTCGAGTCCACCCTGACCGGGCCCGAGATCGAGATCGCCTTCAACCCGCACTTCCTGCTCGACGGGCTGGGTGCGGTCGGGACCCCCTTCACGCGGCTGTCGTTCACCCAGCCGACCCGGCCGGCCATGCTGATGGGCCAGCAGGAGCTCGACGGCGAGGCTGACCCCAGCTACCGCTACGTGATCATGCCGATCCGGTTCGCCTCCTGACCCTGGCCCGACCCGCCGCGGGCACGCCGCGGCGTAGCCTGTGAACCGCCTCACTTCCTACCGCACGAGGGGATGCACCATGCAGCTGGGTCTGGTCGGTCTGGGCAAGATGGGCGCCAACATGCGCGAGCGGCTGCGCCGCGCCGGCCACGAGGTCGTCGGCTACGACCGCAGCCCCGACGTCTCGGATGCCCGGTCGCTCGCCGACCTGGTCAGGAGGCTCTCCGCTCCCCGCGTGGTGTGGGTCATGGTGCCGTCCGGCGCCCCCACCCGCGACACCGTGGCCAAGCTCGGTGACCTGCTCGAGAAGGGCGACCTGGTCATCGACGGCGGCAACAGCCGGTTCACCGACGACGCCATCAACGACAAGCTGCTCCGCTCCCGCGGTGTCGGCTACCTCGACTGTGGGGTGTCCGGCGGCATCTGGGGCCTGGAGAACGGCTACGGCCTGATGGTCGGCGGCTCGGCGGCGAACGTCCGCAAGGCGATGCCCATCTTCGACGCCCTCCGCCCGGAGGGGCCGCGCGACGAGGGGTTCGTCCACGCCGGCAAGGTGGGTGCCGGCCACTACACGAAGATGGTGCACAACGGCATCGAGTACGGGCTCATGCAGGCGTACGCCGAGGGGTACGAGCTGCTCGCCAAGAAGGACAT
Source organism: uncultured Actinomycetota bacterium (assembly GCA_963763315.1). Taxonomy (GTDB): domain Bacteria; phylum Actinomycetota; class Actinomycetes; order Actinomycetales; family Dermatophilaceae; genus CAVSJJ01. The sequence goes on along the minus strand of CAVXOC010000002.1, from coordinate 297,613 downwards.
CGTCGAGAACGTGCCGGGGGCGTTCAAGGCCTGGAGCCGCGGGACGGTCGTGCGGTCCTGGCTCCTCGACCTCATGGTGACGGCCCTCGAGGCCAACCCCGAGCTCGACGACGTCTCCGACTACACCGTCGACTCCGGCGAGGGCCGGTGGACCGTCGAGGAGGCGGTCGCCGAGGCGGTCCCCATGCCGGTCATCTCGGCGGCGCTGTTCGCCCGCTTCGCCTCCCGCCAGCAGCGCTCCCCGGCGCTGCAGGCGGTCGCGGCGCTGCGCGGCCAGTTCGGCGGCCACGAGGTCATGACCGTCGGCGAGGGCGATGCCCTGCGGCGGGGAGAGACCCCGCCGTCCGGACCCGCGAAGGCGGCGAAGCGGACCACCGCCAAGGCGGCGGCCAAGGCCACCTCCTCGGCGGGGCGGGGCGGCCGCACCGCGAAGCGCTAGCCGGTGTACGTCCGGCACCTCACGGTCGCGGACTTCCGCAGCTACGTCTGCGCCGACCTCGCCCTGGAGCCGGGCGTCAGCACCCTGGTCGGCCTCAACGGCCAGGGCAAGACCAACCTCGTCGAGGCCATCGGCTACCTCGCCTCGCTGGCCAGCCACCGGGTGGCCACCGACGCGCCGCTCGTGCGGGCCGGTGCCGACCAGGCGGTGATCCGTGCGGCGGTGGTCCGGGACGGCCGTGAGACCCTGGTCGAGCTCGAGATCAACCCCGGGCGCAGCAACCGGGCGCGGCTGAACAGGTCGGCCCAGACCCGGCCCCGGGACATCCTCGGGTCGCTGCGCACGGTGCTGTTCGCCCCGGAGGACCTCGCCCTGGTCAAGGGCGACCCGGGTGAGCGCCGGCGTTTCCTGGACGACCTGCTGGTGGCCCGCCAGCCGCGCTGGGCCGGGGTTCGCGCCGACTACGACAAGATCCTCAAGCAGCGCGGCGCACTGCTGAAGTCCGCCGCGCCCGCGCTGCGGCGCGGGGGGCGGGCGGCTCGCCGGGTCCGGGCGCCGGAGGGCGTCGACGAGGTGGAGTCGCGCGAGCGCGCGCTGCACACCCTCGAGGTGTGGAACGCGCAGCTCGCTCAGGTGGGCGCCAGCCTGCTCTACGCGCGGCTGCGGCTGCTGCGCGACCTGCGCCCCCACCTGGCCGACGCCTACGCCGCGGTGAGCGCCGCCACGTCCGGTGCCGATGCGAGCTACCGGTCCTCGCTGCGCCAGGCCGCCGCCGCCGCGCTCGGCGCCGGCGAGGTTCCCGACGTCCAGGCGCTGCACGCCGAGATCCTCGCCAGCCTGGACGAGGTGCGCGACCAGGAGGTCGAGCGAGGGGTCAGCCTGGTCGGGCCGCACCGCGACGACGTCGTCCTCACCCTCGGGGAGCTGCCGGCCAAGGGGTACGCCAGCCACGGCGAGTCCTGGTCGGTCGCGCTGGGACTCAAGCTCGCGGCCTACCGGCTGCTGCGCCATGACCTGCGCGACGACCCGGTGCTCGTCCTCGACGACGTCTTCGCCGAGCTCGACTCGGGCCGCCGCGAGCGGCTCGCCGGGCTCGTCGCCGACTGCGAACAGGTGCTCATCACCGCCGCGGTGCCCGAGGACATCCCCGAGGCGTTGTCAGGGAAGCGGTATGCCGTGACGATGGGTGAGGTGAGACCGGCATGACCCGCGCGGACCCGCCCGGCGGCCGTGGTCGGCCGACGGGTGAACCTGCCGGCCGTGCGGACCCTGCCGGCCGTGCGGACCCTGCCGGCCCGGATGAGCAGGATCCCGGGACGGACGGGCCCGACCCGCTGGAGGACGGGGCCGCCGCTGCGGCCGCCGCCCTGGCCCGGGCCCGGGCCGCCGCCCGTGCCAAGGGCTTGCGGCCGGGAGTGACCCCACGCCGCCGCCGCAAGGACGTGCCGGCCTCCCAGCGCTCGGCGACCGACTCCCGTGACCCCCACCTGCTGGGCGACCAGCTCGAGGCGTTCGTCGCCGAGCGGGGCTGGAAGATCGACGTCGCCGTGGGCTCGGTCATCGGCCGGTGGCCGCAGATCGTCGGCTCGGAGATCGCCCAGCACTGCGCCCCGGTGGCGTTCCAGGACGGCGTGCTGACGATCCGGGCGGACTCCACGGCGTGGGCGACGCAGCTGAGGCTGCTCGGGTCGACCCTCATGGGCCGGCTGGCCGACGACGTCGGCGAGGGGACGGTGAGCGAGCTGCGGGTGCTCGGGCCGGGCGGCCCGTCGTGGTCGCATGGCCAGCGCCGGGTCTCCGACGGCCTCGGGCCCCGGGACACCTACGGCTGAGCGCCCGCCACCTGCTGCGCCCCGCCGGCCGACGTCACGGCCCCGCGACGCCGCGCAGGTGCGCGATGGCCCCGCAGACGTGGTGCTCGAAGAGCGCCGCCGCTTCGGTGAAGGTCTCGGTGCCGTACTGGCCGAAGACCTCGAGGCTGACGCTTCCGACGAGGCAGGCCCACAGGCTGACCGCCCGGGCGAGCACGTCGGGACCGGCGGGGAGCCCGACGTCGTGCGCCACCCTGGCGAGGTCGGCCGCCAGCGGCCCGGTCAGGGCGACACCGGACGGCCCGTCGACCACCTCGGCCGAGGCCACCCCCTCGGCGACCAGCGCGAGGAGGGTGGTGAGGACGCGGGTCCCGGGCGCGATCGTGATCTCGGGCGGGGCGGCATACCCGGGGACGGGGCTTCCGTACAGCAGGGCGTACCGGGCCGGCTCGGCCACCCCCCAGGCCCGGAAGGCCAAGGCCCCGGCGAGCAGCCGCTGGTCCCACGGCCGGTCGCCGGCCTGCGCCACCGCCGCGTCGACGCCATCAGCCTGCTCGGTGTAGGCGTCGACCACGAGCAGGGTCAGCAGCTCGTCCCGGTTCGCGACGTACCGGTAGACCGCCGAGGACACCATCCCGAGCTCCCGGGTCACCGCGCGCAGCGACAGGGCCGCCGCCCCGTGCTCGCCGAGATGGCGCCGCCCGACGGCCACGACCCTGGCGGTGAGGTCCTCGCGTCGCGCGGCGCGGCTCTGCGGTGGCATGTCCCCATCCTGACACAACCGAGAGCACTGCTCTTGACGTGGGGCCGGCCGCCCGGCACACTGGGCACCAGTGGAGAGCAGTGCTCTCTGACCCACCAGCCGAAGGACCCCGATGACCGCAACCCCACTCCCCGCGTCAGAACCGGGCGACCCGAGCGACCCGAGCGAGCCCAGCCGGTCGGCCGACGTCGCCGCGCCGGGCGGCCCCGACACCGGTGCCCAGCCGGCCGCCCCGGCCTCGGTCGGCGCCGCCCTCCCGCCGGTGTCCCCCGACCGCTACGTGCGCCCCGGCGGCCGGCTGGACGCCTGGAGCATGACGGCCGTGCGCTGGCTCACCGAGCACGGCGTCAGCTTGCTCGGCTCGCGCGTCCTCACGGTCCGGGGGCGCCGCACGGGCACCCCGCGCAGCGTGCCGGTCAACCTGCTCGTGCTCGACGGCGAGCGCTACCTCGTCGCCCCCCGCGGCACCACGCAGTGGGTGCGCAACGTCAGGGCTGCCGACACTGCCGAGCTCCGTGTCGGCAGGCGCACCGAGACGGTCCGGCTCGTCGAGGTCCCCGCGGCGGAGCGGGTCCCGGTGCTACGGGCCTACCTCGCCCGCTGGGGCTGGGAGGTCGGCCGGTTCGTCGAGGGCCTGACCAGGCGGTCGACCGACGCCGAGCTGGCGTCCGTCGCGCCCGGGATGCCGGTCTTCCACGTCGAGCCGGCCGGCAGCTGACCGGTCCGCTCGGCTGCGCCACCGCCCGACCCGTGCCGCGCCCTGGCCGCCCGGCGCACCGGCGCGGCAGGATGAGGCCATGAGCGCCGACGCCCCCCTCGTGCACCGCACCGACGAGGCGGGGATCGCGGTTCTCACCCTCGACTCGCCCGCCAACCGCAACGCCCTGTCCCGGCGGCTCGTCGGGGACCTCGGGCGCCACCTGTCCGAGGCCGGTGGTGACGAGTCCCTGCACGGCATCCTGCTGCGCTCGTCGCACCGGGTCTTCTGCTCCGGGGCCGACCTGCGTGAGGCGGTCGGCGGCGACATGGCCGACGGGGCCCGCCGGATCGTGGCCCTCCAGCGGCTCATCGCCGCGGTTCCCGTCCCGGTGGTATGCCGGGTCGACGGCCCGGTCCGGGCGGGCGGTCTCGGCCTCGTGGCCAGCGCCGACCTCGTCGTGACCTCGAGCGAGGTGACCTTCGCGCTCACCGAGGTCAAGCTGGGCCTGGCGGCGGCCGTGATCGCCATCCCGCTGCGGATCCGGCTGGCCCCCCGGGTGGCCAGCGACTGGTTCCTCACCGGGCGCACCTTCGGCGCCGAGGAGGCCCGGGCGGGAGGCCTCGTGACGACGGTGGCCCCGCCGGCCGGGATGGACGACGCGGTCGACGCGCTGCTCGGGGAGCTGCGGACCTCGACGCGCCAGGGGCTCAGCGAGGCCAAACGGCTGCTGGGCACGGAGCTCGTCGCGGCGCTCGACACCCACGGGGAGGAGATGGCCCGGCTCTCCGGGCTGCTCTTCGGCACCGACGTCGCCCAGGAGCGGATGGCTGCGTTCCTGCGCAGGGGCTGAGAGCGGCATACGCCGCCGTTCCGCAGCGAGGAACCACCGGCGATCACCGGGGAAGGTTAGGACAGCCTCATCTTGTCCGGACCGACGTGGAGCCCGGAGCCCGACCCGGGGCAGCAGGCCGCCGGCATGACGAGAAGGTGGGACCAGATGGGCATCATGAGGATGGGCTACGCGCACGTCAGGGTCACCGACCTGGCCGACGCGAAGCAGCACTACGCCAACACCCTGGGGCTGTACGAGACCCTGGCGCAGGACGGCCGGGTGTACTACAAGGGCTGGGACGAGTGGGACCACCACTCGGTCGTCCTCGAGGAGGGCGGCGTCGGCGTGGTGAAGTTCGGGTTCAAGGCGCAGTATGCCGACGACATCGACGACATCGAGCGCAGGGCCCAGGCGTTCGGGGTGAGCACCGAGCGGATGAGCGCGGGCGAGAACCCCGAGGTCTCGGACGGGGTCCGCATCTCGACCCCGTCGGGACATGTCTTCGAGGTCTACCACGCGCAGACGCTGGTCGGCACCGAGGTGGGCACGCACAACCCGGAGTCCTTCCCCCGGCACCTCGTCGGCGTCGGCGTCCCCGCCCTCGACCACGCCCTGGTGACCTGCGAGGACGTCGCGACCATGCAGCGCTTCCTCGGCGACGTCTTCGGGTTCTATGCCACCGAGCGGGTCCAGACCTCGCTCGACGACGACGCGCACCTCATCGCCACCTGGATGACGAACAACAACCAGATCCACCAGTTCGCCCTCATCGAGGGGCCGCAGTCCAAGCTGCACCACTTCGCGTTCAAGCTCGGCGACTGGACCGAGGTGGGCCGGGCCGCCGACCTGATGACGATGGACGACGTGCCGATCGACATCGGCCCGACCCGGCACGGGATCACCCGCGGCCAGACGGTGTACTTCTTCGACCCGGCGGGCAACCGCAACGAGGTCTTCGCCGGCGGCTACCTCGCCTACCCGGACCGGCCGGCCAACATCTGGACCCCCGAGCAGCTGGGCAAGGGCATCTTCTACCACGCCCGCGAGCTCAACGAGCGGTTCACGACCGTCCTGACCTGAGCTCCTGAGCCGCGGGGGCCGGGCCGCACCGCGGCCGCGCGGTCCGGCGTCGGACGACATCGTCGCCGGCTGCCCACCCCTGCGCGCCGCCCGACCTGTGAGGTCCCGCCCCGCCGTTCCGTATCGAGGAACGTCCGTAGTCGGTGGACCGCGGCGGAAGGGACCCTCGGGGTGAGCGACCATCCCGGTGTCGCCTCACTGTTTCGCAAAGGAGCGCGCCAGTGCCCACCGTGACCATCCACCCCTCAGGTGAGGTGATCTACCTCGAGCCGGACGAGACCATCCTCGGTGGTCTCTACAAGGCGGGGTACGCATACACGGTCGGCTGCCGCCGCGGCGGCTGCGCCATCTGCAAGGTGGACCTGCACTCCGGCACGGTCACCTACAACCGCCCGATCGCCGACGGCGTTCTCACCGAGGACGAGCGCGCCGGCGGAGTCTGTCTGACCTGCCGGGCCGTCCCGCAGTCCGACATCACCATCGAGATGCGCGATGAGCATCTGCATCTCGTCAACACCCTCCTGCGCCAGATCAACGAGCGCGCCCGAGAGCGCGCCGAGAAGCTGGCCGCCGGCAGCACCCCCAAGGAGTAACCAGATGGGCATCATGAGGTTGGGCTACGCGCATGTCCGGGTCACGGACATGGCCGAGGCCAAGGAGCACTACGCCAACACGATGGGCCTGTACCAGACCCTCGAGCAGGACGGGCGCACGTACTACAAGGGCTGGGACGAGTGGGACCACCACTCGGTCGTCCTCGAGGAGGGCGGCGTCGGCCTGGTGAAGTTCGGGTTCAAGGCGCAGTATGCCGAGGACATCGACGACATCGAGAAGAAGTGCGCGGCCTTCGGCGTGACCACCGAGCGGATGAGCGCGGGCGAGAACCCCGAGGTCTCCGACGGCCTGCGGATCTTCACCCCCTCCGACCACGTGTTCGAGGTCTACCACGCGCAGACGCTGGTCGGCACCGAGGTGGGCACGCACAACCCGGAGTCCTTCCCCCGGCACCTCGTCGGCGTCGGCGTCCCCGCCCTCGACCACGCCCTGGTGACCTGCGAGGACGTCGCGACCATGCAGCAGTTCCTCGGCGACGTCTTCGGCTACTTCGCCACCGAGCGCATCCAGACCTCGCTCGACGACGACGCGCACCTCATCGCCACCTGGCTGACCAACAACAACCAGATCCACCAGCTGGCGCTCATCGAGGGGCCGCAGTCCAAGCTGCACCACTTCGCGTTCAAGCTCGGCGACTGGACCGAGGTGGGCCGGGCCGCCGACCTGATGACGATGGACGACGTGCCGATCGACATCGGCCCGACCCGGCACGGGATCACCCGCGGCCAGACCATCTACTTCTTCGACCCGGCGGGCAACCGCAACGAGGTCTTCGCCGGCGGGTACGCGGCCTACCCGGACCGCCCGGTCAACATCTGGACCCCCGAGCAGCTGGGCAAGGGCATCTTCTACCACGCCCGCGAGCTCAACGAGCGGTTCACCTCCGTCCTCACCTGATCCGGCTCCGCCGTCTCAGCGGAGGCCGGCTCCACGTCCTCACCTGATCCGGCTCCGCCGTCTCAGCGGAGGCCGGCTCCACGTCCTCACCTGATCCGGCTCCGCCGTCTCAGCGGAGGCCGGCTCCACGTCCTCACCTGACCGGGTCCACCGGCGGCGGGCCACGTCGCTCGCCGCCGGTGACCACCACCACCCCACCCCGCAGCCCCACCCGTTCGTAGCGAAGGAGCGCCGTGTCCGACCTGGTCACCTCGACGACGACCCTGACGTATGCCGGGGCCGCGGCCGTGCTGCAGTCCGGCCTCGCGCACGCTGCGCAGACCGGCGTCACGGCCAACATCGCGGTGAGCGACCCGGCAGGCAACCTGCTCGCCTTCGCACGGATGGACGGCGCACCCCTGCTGTCCACCTCGATCGCCCAGGACAAGGCCTGGACCGTCGCGGCGTTCAACGGCGTCCCCACGCACGACTGGTTCGGCCTCATCGAGGGCGAGCCGGCGCTGCGCGAGGGGATCGTCCATCGGGACCGGCTCGTCGTGTTCGGCGGCGGGGTCCCCATCCGGGTCGACGGCGTCCTCGTGGGCGCGGTCGGCGTGTCAGGTGGCAGCGCGGAGCAGGACCGCGCCGTCGCCGAGGCGGCGGCCGCCGCCATCTGGCCCATCGGGGCGGTCCTCGGACCCGTTCCGTCAGAGCAGGGAGGCTCGACATGACGCCGTTCATGCAGCGCGTCGCCGAGATCGTCGGCGCGTCGGAGCAGGACCTCGCCGGCGCCGAGCTCGACACGGTGGCGCCCATGCCGATGACGCGGATCAGCCGGCGCATCGCCACCGGCACGGGCGCCGACCGCCAGGTCGCCATCCGCTCCCTCGCCGAGCAGCTCGTCTGCGAGGCCAACGCCGTCCTCGGCCATGCCGACGACCACCTCTCCCTCACCGACGAGCCGCTCCCCAGCGAGCTCGCCTTCTCCGTCGGCTATCGCGGCCGTGCGGCCCGGGTCTCCACCACGTTCGAGGACGGGACGGCCGTCGGCCGCCTGGTCGGCGACGGGTTCGAGTCCGAGCTGCCCCACGAGCTCGACGGCCCGGACGCCCTACCCGACCTGCTCATCAGGCTGCTCGTCGAGTCCGGCGTCACCCACCACGACATGCACGTCTGACCCCGCGTCCGACGCGCCCGACCTCAGCTCCCGCCGGGCACCCGACCGGCACACCAGCACCCCACCCGCACCGATCCAGGCACCACGTCCCATCCCCGGTTCCCAGGAGACCCAGTCATGCAGTTCGAACTGAGAACACAGGTCATCGAACCTCCACGGAAGACCTTCCAGCACCTCGTCGACCGCTACGGCGACCGTCCGGCGTCGAGGTACGAGGAGGGCACCATCGACGTCCAGGCGACGGCGAACTTCCACTACCGACCGCTCTGGGCGCCGGACAAGGAGATCTACGACGCGGCCTACAGCGCCTTCCTGCTCGCCGACCCGTACTCCTTCACCGACCCGCGCCAGTTCTACTACGCGCCCTACGTCACCAGCCGCGCCGACATGCACGAGGCCTTCGGCTCCACGCTGGACTACCTCGAGCGCCGCGGCCTGCTCGACCGCCTGCCGGAGGCCTGGGCGCGGCTGCTCCAGGAGGTCGTCCTCCCGCTGCGGCACTACGAGGCGGCCGGGCAGATGAACCTCGCGAACGCCTGCCGGTTCGGCTACGGCACGTCGATCACCCAGTGCGCCGGGTATGCCGCGTTCGACCGGATCGGCAACGCCCAGATGCTGAGCCGGGCGGGGATCTCGTTCGGCGGCGGCACCGCCGAGCCCCTGGAGATCGCCAAACGGGACTGGCTCGAGGACGCGGCCATGCAGCCGCTGCGCAAGCTGTCCGAGCAGATGCTGGTCGAGAAGGACTGGGCGGTCGCGCTCGTCACCCTCGACATCACCGACCAGCTCATCTACGGCCTGCTGTACATCTACCTCGACGAGGCGGCCCTGATGGGTGGCGCGGGGTCCTACAGCCTGCTCGCCCAGCACCTGGCCGGCTGGTTCGCCGACCAGCGTCGCTGGGTCGACGCCCTCTACAAGGCCTGGTGCGCGGACCCCACCCACGGCGAGGCGAACGCCAAGCTGCTCGGTGAGGTCGTCGAGCAGGCGTTGGCGTCGGCGACCGCCGCCGTCACCCCCATCGCCGCCCGCGCCGACGAGCTCGTCGGCGCCGGCTGCACCGCCGCGCTGGACGAGAGCGTGGCAGCCGTCCGCTCGGCCCTCGCCGCAGCCGGCGCCGTCGTGAAGGAGGGCTGAGCCATGACCACCATCCCGGCCACCGACCGCCCAGTGGGCGTCGACATCCAGGAGAGCGAGGCCAACCGCGCGGTCATCGAGGCCATCGAGGCGGACAACGCGGACTGCACCGTCCGGCACATGCCCGGCATGGTCCGGGTGCAGGCCCCCGGCCGGCTGGTCATCAACGCCGAGAGCGTCACCGCACGCCTCGGTCGTGACTGGGAGACCCACGAGTTCCAGCTCGCGATCATCTCCTACTTCGGACACATCAAGGAATGGGATGACGACGAGATCGTCATCGCCTGGGACCACTAAGGAGCACCTGACGATGACCATCGCACCGAAGGCCCCCAAGAAGCTGTCGATGAAGCAGCGCTACTCGGCGCTCACCCGCGACCTGGACTGGGAGCCGACCTACGTCTCGAACGAGGAGATGTTCCCCTACACGAAGTTCGAGGGGATCACCATCCACGACTGGAGCAAGTGGGAGGACCCCTTCCGGCTCACCGTCGACGCGTACACGAAGTACCAGGCGGAGAAGGACAAGCGGTTGTACGCCGTGCTCGACGGCTTCGCCCAGAGTCAGGGCCACCTCTCGCTCACCGACGCCAGCTACCTCAACGCCATGAAGCTGTTCCTGCAGGGCGTCTCACCGCTGGAGTACCAGGCGCACCGCAACTTCGCGTTCCTCGCCCGGCACCTCAACGGACCGGGGCCCCGGTTCGCGTCGCTGTGCCAGAGCCTGGACGAGATGCGCCACCTCCAGACCGAGGTGCACACCCTGTCGAACTACAACAAGTACTACACCGGGTTCTCGAACTACCTCCACCAGCACGACCGCGTCTGGTACCTCTCGGTGCCCAAGTCGTTCTTCGACGACGCCATGACGGCCGGGCCGTTCGAGTTCCTCATCGCCATCGGGTTCTCCTTCGAGTACCTGCTGACCAACCTGCTGTTCGTGCCGTTCATGTCGGGTGCCTCGTTCAACGGCGACCTGCCGACGATGACCTTCGGGTTCTCGGCGCAGTCCGACGAGTCGCGGCACATGACCCTCGGCCTCGAGGCGATCAAGTTCCTCCTCGAGCAGGACGAGGCGAACGTGCCGATCGTCCAGCAGTGGCTCGACAAGTGGTTCTGGCGCGGCTACCGGGTCACCGCCCTGGTCGCCCAGATGCTCGACTACATGCTGCCCCGCAAGGTGATGAGCTGGAAGGAGGCCTTCGAGCTCTACTTCGAGGAGCAGATGATGAACGGCCTGTTCCAGGACCTCGCGTTCTACGGCATCCGGCCCCCGCTGGGCGTCGAGCAGGCCATCGAGGAGAAGGAGATCCTGTCCCACCAGGTCTACTGGATCCTCTACCAGTTCAGCCACGCCGCGTCGTTCACCACCTCGGTGCCGAGCGATGAGCACCTGGACTGGCTGTCCGCGACCTATCCCGACACGTTCGACAAGTACTACCGGCCCCTGTGGGAGAAGGAGAAGCGGAACATCGCGGCCGGCGGGCGGCACTTCGCCCGTGGCCTGCCCGAGCTGTGCCAGGTGTGTCAGATCCCCATGGGCTTCACCGAGCCGGGTGACCCCACGACGATCTGCCAGCGCTCCAGCGACTTCGAGGGCGAGCACTACAACTTCTGCTCCGACGGGTGCAAGAGCATCTTCGACCACGAGCCGGAGAAGTACGTCCAGGCCTGGCTGCCGGTGCACCAGATCTACCAGGGCGCCTGTGGTGGGCCCACCCTGCCGGACGTCATCAGCTGGTACAAGATGGCGCCGGGCGACGGCGGGGAGTACCTGGGCTCGCCCGACAACGAGAACTGGAAGGCCTGGCACGACATGGCCGAGCAGACGGGAGGCAACTGAGATGGCGGTCAAGAGCATCGGCGAGTACAAGTTCCCGTCGCGGTCGCGGCAGGAGCTCTACGGGGACGACCAGCTCGTCCACGTGTGGTGGAAGGACAACCCGTGGTTCTGCGCCGCGGCCTGCTTCCGGGCACCCAAGGCCATGACCTGGGGCGACTTCTGGACCGCCCTGGTCGTCCCGTTCATGGAGGAGGACCCGGACTTCGACCCGAACCACCCGTTCGTCTGGGCCCTCGAGGGCACGGCCTTCACCCCGGACCCGGCGGCGTCGCTGGAGGCGCTGGGCGTCACCCACAAGTGCGTCATCTCGATGGCCTCGGCGGCCTGAGCGTCGGCTCAGGCCGGCGCCTGCGCGCCTCACCAGGGCGCCGCGGCTCCCCCACTCGGGAGCCGCGGCCCCCCCAGGTGGGGTATGCCGCGCCCCGGCGCGCGGCATACCCCACCCCCTCCCGGTCCCTGCTACTTCCCAGGCAGCCCATACCCGCCCCCTTCGGCGCCCAACCAGTGCCGGCCGGCGCCTCGGAGGCCGAAGCCGACGGCCGGGCCGGCGGATCCCTCCAGGACCCCCGGGCACGGACATCTCTCGACAAGGAGCCCTCGCCATGACCTCGTACACCGTCACCGTCGAGCCGCTCGGCCGCGAGGTCGAGTGCCGAGAGGACCAGACGATCCTCGACGCCTGCCTGCGCAACGGGGTCTGGCTCCCGCACTCGTGCACCCACGGCACGTGCGCGACCTGCAAGGCGGAGGTGCTCGACGGCGACGTCGACCACGGCGCCAGCAGCTCGTTCGCCCTCATGGACTTCGAGCGGGAGGAGGGGATGGTGCTGCCGTGCTGCGCGACCCCCCGCTCCGACGTGACCATCGAGGCCGACATCGACGTCGACGAGTCGACGGAGGTCTTCCCGGTGCAGGACTTCACCGGCACGGTCGTCGCGCTCGAGGACATCGCCCGGGACACCAGGCGCCTCGTCATCGAGCTCGACCGCGAGATCGGGTTCAACGCCGGGCAGTACCTCAAGTTCACCGTCCCCGCGCGGGACGGCCGGGCGGGCGTCGACCGGACCTGGTCGATCGCCTCGCCGCCCACCCAGACCCGCCGCCTCGAGTTCCACATCCGGCTCGTCCCGGGCGGGCTGGGGACGCAGGGGTGGGTCTTCGCCGACCTCGGCGTCGGCGACGCCGTGCAGGTCTCCGGCCCCTACGGCCGCTTCGTGCTCAAGGTCGACGACGACCGGCACGCCATCCTCGTCGGGGGTGGCACCGGGGTGGCCCCGCTCAAGGCGATGGTCCGCCACGCCCTGGAGAACGACCGGTACGAGGGCGAGCTCACCCTCTATGCGGGCGCCCGCACCCGCGAGTGGCTCTACGACGTCGAGACGTTCCGCGCGCTGGCCGCGCAGTACCCCCGGTTCACCTACCGCCCGTGCCTGTCCGAGGAGAGCGCCGAGGAGGTCGCCGCGGCCGGAGACGACCCGGACGCCTACGCCTACGGCATGGTGACCGACGTCATCGCCGCGGACCACCCCGGCCTGTCGGGGTGCGCCGGCTACCTCTGCGGACCGCCGCCGATGGTCGAGGCCGCCCTGAAGACGCTGATGTCCAGGCGGCTCTTTCCCCGCGACATCTACCGCGAGGACTTCTTCAACGAGGCCGACAAGGCCAACGGCGGGGTGCGGTCGCCGCTGATCAAGCGCTGAGGCCCACCGGCCGGCCTCTCGCGGCCCTTACAGCCCCGACTCGCGCAGCACACGGCTGAGCGAGAGCGCTGCCGTGCGCACCGCGACGCCGAGGCGCACGGGGTCGATCGTCGCGGTGGGTCCGGTCACCGACAGCCCGGCCCTGATCCTGCGGTTATGCCCGAACACCGGTGCCGCGACGCACGAGATCCCGAGATGGGACTCCTCGCGGTCGTATGCCGTGCCCTCGGTGCGGATGTCCCGCAGGTCGCGCATGAGCGCGCCCGGAGTGGCGATCGTGCGCGGGGTGAGGCGAGGCAACCCCGCGTCGATCCGGGCCTTGACCACCGCGGCCGGCGAGTAGGCCAGCATCGCCTTGCCGAGCCCGGTGGCATGGGCGGGCAGCCGCCCGCCGGGGCGCGACGCGATGGCCTTGCCGGCGGAGCCGAGGATCTCGACGTAGACGACGTCGATCCCGTCGAGGACGGCCAGGTGGACCCGGTGATGGGTCGCGGCATGCAGGTCCTCCATGAACGGCAGGGCCGCCTCGGACAGCGACCGGTGCTGCGGGACGAGCTCGCCCAGCTCGAACAGGCGCAGCCCCAGCCGGTACTGCCCGTCCTCGGCGCGCTCGAGCAGCCGGTGGACCACCATCTCGGCCACCAGGCGGTGCACCGTCGACTTCGGCAGGCGGGAACGCCGGGTCATCTCGGCAAGGCCGAGGAGCGGGCTGGCGTCGTCGAACGCACCCAGCACGGCCAGCACCCTGGACAGGACGCTGGTCACATCGTTCCGCTCAGTGGAACGCATGCGTTGATTCAACGGCATCCGAGGAGGACTGTCACTAGCGACGCCGTACCCGGTCACCGCGTCCCCCCGACAACAGGAAATGGTCAATGTCGATCGTCCAGCACGAGAACGCCTGGTGTTCCTCCACCCCCAAGCGCTTCGGCGTGGCCGAGCTGCCCGGCCACGGGTCCAGCCTGAAGTCGGTGGGCACCGCGCTCGATGTCCTCGAGTGCTTCGCCACCGACGGTGAGCTCGGCGTCTCCGACGTCGCCCGGCGGCTCGGCGTCGCCAAGAGCACGGCGCACCGGCTCCTGCAGACCCTGCTGTCGCGCGGGTTCATCCAACAGGACCGGGTCGCCGGGACCTACCGCCTCGGCATCCACCTGTACGACCTCGGTCAGCTGGCCCAGGCCCGCAACGAGGTCCGGCACGCCGCACTGCCGACGCTGCGCCAGGTCGCCAGAGCCACCGGGCACACGGTGAACTTCGCCGTCCCCGACGGCGGCGATGTCGTGTTCGTCGAGCGGATGGAGAACGTCGCCGGCGTGCACATCCTCGGGCACGTCGGGCGCCGCCTCCCCGCCCACTGCACGAGCTCGGGCAAGGCCATCGCCGCCTTCAACCCCGAGGCCTACCTGGCCCGGGTGGAGGCGGGCTTCCCCCCGCGGGTCAGCAGGACGGTGCGCACCGAGGGCGACTGGCAGCGTGTCGTCGCCCAGGTCCGCAAGGACGGGTATGCCGCCTCACACAGCGAGTCCTTCGACGAGGCCTCCTCGGTGGCCGTGCCGATCATCGTCCGCCGCGTCGCGGTCGCCTCCATCTCGGTCTTCGGGCCCACGGGCGAGATCGCGCCGCAGGTGGACAAGCTGGTGCCGCTGCTCATCGCCGCCGCGAGCCGGATCAGCAAGGCCCTCACGGCCTGAGACTCCAGACCCGCCCCGTTCCCGGGAGCGGAACATCGGGAGCGGCGCGCCCACCGACGGTCGTAACGTGCGAGACGCCCGCCAGGCGGCGGCGCTGACCGAAGGGAGCCACCGTGGACCCGTTGTCCCGGTCCAAGGCCGCGGGGCGGCTGCTGGCGGCATACGAGTCGCGCAAGCCGATCGCCCCGCTGACCGCGACCTACGAGGGCATGACCCTCGAGGACGCGTACGCCATCCAGCTCCTCCAGATGCACGAGCTGACGACGGCGGGCCGAGCGGTCAAGGGCCACAAGGTCGGCTTGACCTCGGCTGCGATGCAGCGGCTGCTCGGGGTCGCCGAGCCGGACTACGGCCACCTGCTCGACGACTTCTTCTACCTCGAGCACCTGCCGATCCCGGTGTCGCGGTTCATCCAGGCCCGCGTCGAGCCGGAGGTCGCGTTCGTCCTCAAGAAGCCGCTCAAGGGCCCGGGCGTCACGGTGCACGAGGCGCTCCAGGCGGTCGACTTCGTCCTGCCGGCGCTGGAGATCGTCGACAGCCGGATCCGGGACTGGAAGATCGGCCTGTTCGACACCATCGCCGACAACGCCTCCTCCGGGGCGGTCGTCCTCGGCTCCACGCCGACCGACGTCGGCGCGGTGGACCTGCGGCTGGCGGGTGCGACCTTCCACCGCAACGGCCAGATCGTCGGCACCGGCGCCGGCGGAGCGGTCCTCGGCTCCCCGCTCAACTCGCTGGTCTGGCTGGCCAACACCGTCGGCGCGCGGGGCATCACCCTCGAGGCCGGCCACGTCGTCCTACCCGGCGCGGTGTGCGCCATGGTGCCCGTCGCCGCAGGGGACACCTTCACGGCCACCTTCGCCGGCCTCGGCAGCGTCACCGCCCGATTCGTCAAGGAGTAACCAGATGAGCGCGACCCCCACCCCCACGAAGGCAACCGCGGCGATCGTCGGCCCCGGCAACATCGGCACCGACCTGATGTTCAAGCTGATGCGCCGCAGCGACATCATCGAGCCGCGCTACATGATCGGCGTCGACCCGACCTCGGACGGCCTGCGCCGGGCCCGCACGCTCGGTCTCGAGGCCTCGCACGAGGGTGTCGACTGGCTGCTCGCCCAGGACGAGCTCCCGGACATCGTCTTCGAGGCGACCTCGGCCAAGGCCCACCAGGCCAACGCCCCGCGCTACGCCGAGGCCGGCATTCTCGCCGTCGACCTCACCCCGGCGGCGATCGGTCCCTACCTGTGCCCGGCGGTCAACCTCGAGTTCAACCTCGACGCGACCAACGTCAACATGATCACCTGCGGCGGCCAGGCGACCATCCCCATGGTCAACGCGGTCTCCAGCGTCGTCCCGGTGCCGTACGCCGAGATCGTCGCCTCGGTCTCCAGCAAGTCCGCGGGCCCGGGCACCCGGGCGAACATCGACGAGTTCACCGAGACGACGGCCGACGCGGTGGTCAAGGTCGGCGGCGCCGAGACCGGCAAGGCGATCATCATCCTCAACCCGGTCGAGCCGCCGCTGATGATGCGCAACACGGTGTTCTGCGCGATCCCGCCCGAGGCGGGCGAGCCGGGCGACCTCCAGGACCGGATCCTCGCGTCGATCCACGCAATGGTCACGACCATCCAGGACTACGTGCCCGGGTACCACCTGCGCACCGACCCCCAGTTCGACCACGCCCGTGACCTGTGGAAGGGCATGGCGCGGGTCTTCGTCCCCATCGAGGTCAAGGGCCGCGGCGACTACCTGCCGGACTACGCCGGAAACCTCGACATCATCACCTCGGCCGCCGCACGGGTCGGCGACATCATGATGGCCCACCGCCTCGGGGTGGCATCGACCTGGAAGTCCTCGAGCGAGCTCGGCGAGGAGCCGGGCGCCGCCGTCGCGGGTGTCCACGAGAAGGCAGGAGTCTGAGCCATGGGCGACATGTCGTTCACCGACGCCCCCATCGTCACCGAGCAGGTCACCGAGTCCGAGGTGCTGGCCCACACGCCGAGCGGCGGGGGCGAGCGCGACCTGCGGATCACCGACTCGACGCTGCGGGACGGCTCGCACGCGATGCAGCACCAGTACACCGAGGAGCAGGTCCGCGGCGTCGTGCACGCCCTCGATGCGGCCGGGGTGCAGGTCATCGAGGTCTCGCACGGCGACGGTCTCGGCGGTTCCAGCTTCAACTACGGCTTCAGCCTGGTCGACGAGCTCCGGCTGATCCGAGCCGCCGTCGACGAGGCGACCCAGGCGAAGATCGCCGTCCTCATGCTTCCCGGTCTCGGCACCGTGCACGACCTGCGGGCGGCCCACGACGCCGGCGCCTCGGTGGCCCGCATCGCGACGCACTGCACCGAGGCCGACGTCTCGATCCAGCACTTCGGCGAGGCGCGCCGGCTGGGGATGGAGACCGTCGGGTTCCTCATGCTGAGCCACAAGGCCTCGCCGCAGACGCTGGCGGCACAGGCCCGCATCATGGTCGACGCCGGCGCGCAGTGCGTCTACGTCGTCGACAGCGCCGGCGCCCTGCTCCTGTCCGACGCGCAGGAGCGGGTCGAGTCCCTCATTGCCGAGATCGGCCAGGAGGCGCAGGTGGGCTTCCACGGCCACCAGAACCTCAGCCTCGGCATCGCCAACTCGGTGCTCGCCTACCAGGCCGGGGCCAAGCAGATCGACGGCGCGCTGTGCGCCCTCGGCGCCGGCGCCGGCAACAGCCCGACCGAGGTGCTCGCCGCGACGTTCGAGCGGATGCAGATCCGCACCGGGATCGACCTGGGTGAGGTGCTCTCGGCCGCCGAGGACGTCGTCCGGCCGTTCATCCCGCGGCTGCCCTGGATGGACCGCGCGTCGATCACCCAGGGGTATGCCGGTGTCTACAGCTCGTTCCTGCTGCACGCCGAGCGGGCGGCGTCCCGCTACGGCGTCCCGGCGCACCGGATCCTGGCCAAGGTCGGTGAGGCCGGCTACGTCGGCGGCCAGGAGGACATGATCATCGACATCGCCCTCCAGCTCGCCGAGGAGCGCGAGCAGGAGCTCGCCCTGGGGGACCTGGCCGGGATGGGCGTGCGCTGATGGCGGCGACCCGCACCCGCGCCAAGCGGCCGGCGACCTGGGACGTCGAGTCGGTCGCCCACGAGCTGCTCGCCTGCGAGGACGAGCGCCGCGAGCGCGAGCCGTTCACCGACGAGTGGGCCGGCCTCGACCTGGCCACCGGCTACCAGGTCCAGGACCGCACGCTGCAGCTGCGACTCGAGCGCGGGGAGACCCTCGTCGGGGTCAAGCTGGGACTCACCAGCCGCGCCAAGCAGCAGCGGATGGGGGTGCACGTCCCGTTCGTCGCCTGGCTCACCGATGCGATGATCCTGCCGGCCGGCGACCCGGTCCCCCAGGACCGGCTCATCCACCCCCGCCTCGAACCGGAGATCGTGTTCGTCATGGGCGACCGGCTCGCCGGCCCAGGGGTCACCTCGGCCCAGGCGATGGCGGCCGTGCAGAGCGTGCACGCCGGCGCGGAGGTCATCGACAGCCGCTACCGCGACTTCCGGTTCACCGCCGGGGACGTCGCGGCGGACAACGCCTCGTCCGGCGCGTTCGTCACCGGCCCGGTCGGGCTGCCGCCCGGCGAGCTCGACCTCACCCTCGAGGGGGTGCTCGTCGAGGTCGACGGGGTCATCGTCGACTCGGCCACCGGCGCGGCGGTCCAGGGCCACCCCGGGGAGGCCCTCGCCCTGGCCGCCAACGACCTGGCCGCCCGGGGCCACGCCATCGAGGCCGGCTGGGTGGTGCTGACCGGAGGGATGACCGACGCCGTGTTCGCGCCGCCCGGCACCTCGGTCGCCATGCACTTCACGAACCTCGGCTCGGTGTTCGTCAACGGGGGTGCCTGATGCCCCTGGTCGAGATCACCCTCGCCGAGGGCCGCACCCCCGAGCAGCTGCGGAGCCTGCTGTCGGCCGTGACGGCCGCGGTCAGCGAGTCGGTGGCCGCCCCGGTCGAGAGCATCCGGGTGGTGCTGCGGGAGGTCCCGCCGACCCACTGGGCCGCCGGGGACGTGACCCTTGCCGAGCGACGCGCCGCCGCGGCGGCGGGCCCGCCCGCCGCGCCGGCCGCACCCGCCGAGCCGGCCGCGCCGCATACCGGCGACGCGTTCCCGGACCCCGTCCCGGGGCAGTAGTGCCCCGACCCCTCCCCGGGCGGCCCCACCGGCGCCCTCATCCGCAGCGAAAGGTCCAGCGATGACCGACATCGAGTTCTTCGGGCACATCATCGACGGCGAGGAGGTGGAGTCCCTCGACGGCAAGAGGTTCGCCACCGTCAACCCGTGGACGCGCACCACGTGGGGGGAGGTCGCCGAGGGCAGCGCCGCGGACGCGGACCGGGCCATCGCCAGCGCGCGCAGGGCGTTCGACGAGGGGCCGTGGCCCCGGATGGGCCGCACCGAGCGCGCCAGGCTCATCCACCGGCTGGCCGACCTCATGGAGGAGCGCGCCGACGACCTCGCGGCCCTGGACAGCAAGGACATGGGCAAGCCGTTCGCCCAGGCCAGACACGACGTGGCCCGCTCGGTCTGGAACTTCCGGTTCTTCGCCGACCACCAGCGCGACCACGTCGGCGAGGTCATGCCGATGGACAGCGGTCACCACACCTACACCCGGTACGAGCCGGCCGGGGTCGTCGCCGCCATCTCGCCGTGGAACTTCCCGCTCATGATGGCGACCTGGAAGATCGCACCGGCCATCGCCTGGGGCAACACGTGCATCATCAAGCCGGCCGAGGACACCCCCGCGTCGGTCACCCTGCTCGGGCGGCTCGCCATCGAGGCCGGCTTCCCGCCGGGCGTGCTCAACGTCCTGCACGGGTATGGCGTCCCCGCCGGTGCCTCGCTGACCGGCGACCACCGCGTCGACCGGATCACGTTCACCGGCGAGTCGGGCACCGGCCGGATCATCATGGGCGCTGCCGCGAGCCACCTCGCGCCGGTGAGCCTGGAGCTCGGCGGCAAGGGCGCCAACATCGTCTTCTCCGACGCCGACATCGACAACGCCCTCTACTGGGCGGTCGAGGCGATCTTCCGCAACGCCGGCCAGGTGTGTCTCGCCGGGTCGCGGCTGTTCGTCCAGGCCGACATCTACGACGAGTTCATCGAGCGGTTCAAGGATCGGGCCGAGGCGATGGTCCTCGGCGACCCGTTCGACCCGGCGACGACCTTCTCCTGCCTGGCGAGCGAGGAGCACTTCCTCAAGGTGAAGTCCTACGTCGACACGGTCGAGCAGCAGGCTGGGAAGATCCTCACCGGCGGCGTCGCGGACGACGGCTCGTGGGTGGTGCGGCCGACCATCATCGTCGACCTGCCCTACGAGGCGAGCCAGTACTGCCAGGAGATCTTCGGGCCGGTCGTCGTCGTCAACCGTTTCGACGACGAGGCCGAGGTCGTGGCGCTCGCCAACGACACCTCGTACGGTCTCAACGCCATGCTGTTCACCGAGAACCTCTCGCGGGCGCACCGGGTCTCGGCCCAGCTCAAGGCCGGGACGGTATGGGTCAACTGCTTCTTCATCCGCGACCTGCGGACCCCGTTCGGCGGGGTGGGTGACTCCGGTGTCGGCCGCGAGGGCGGCAACTTCAGCCGGGAGTTCTTCACCGAGCCGAAGGCCATCGTCATGCAGATCGACCAGGCCTGACCTCCCTGCGCCGCCGGAGCCTGCCGGGCCGGCCGGGGGAACCCCGGCCGCAGCCGGGCGAACCCCGGCGGCAGCCGGGGCCGGGCCGCTGGAGATGCGGCGCTCAGACCGGGGGCGCAGACTGTGCCGATGAGCCGCTCGTCGCGACGGTCCACGTCCCCGCCCACCTGCGAGACGGCGCCGAACGCCGCCGCGCTCAGCCGGCACCGGTGCAGCATCGTGCCGCCCTACGTGCTCGAGGCGCTGCTGGCCTCCGGTGACCCGCAGCTTCAGGCCCACGCGAGACGCACCCTCTCCCTGGACGCCGAGATCCGCAGCCAGCGCCGGTCCTGGCCGACCTCCGCCGGCGAGACGAGCCCGGCGGCGCCGCACCCCGCCGGGCGCCCGGTCCCGGGCGTGACCCCGCCCGTGGCGCCGCCGTCCCATGCGCCGGCCGCCACGACGTCCGTCCCGGCGGCCCCGTCACCCGCGCCGGGGACCGGCCCCGGGCCCGACCGGACCGTGTACGACGCACACCACGGCTCGACGCTTCCCGGCACCCGGGTGCGCGGCGAGGGCGACGCCGCGACCGGCGACCTCGCGGTCGACCAGGCCTACGACGGGCTCGGCGACACCTTCGACCTCTACCGGTCCGCCTACGGGCGGCGCTCACTGGACGGCAAGGGCCTACCCCTCCTCGCGAGCGTGCACTACTCCACCAACTACGACAACGCCTTCTGGGACGGCTCCCAGATGGTCTTCGGCGACGGCGACGGCACGGTGTTCCTCGGGTTCACCCGGAGCATCGACGTCATCGGCCACGAGCTCACCCACGGGGTCACCCAGTACACCGCGAACCTCACGTACCAGGACCAGCCCGGGGCGCTCAACGAGTCCATCTCCGACGTGTTCGGCAGTCTGGTCAAGCAGCGTCACCTCGGTCAGAGCGCCGAGCAGGCCGACTGGCTCATCGGGGCGGAGCTGCTCGCGCCGGGGGTCAACGGGGTGGCCCTGCGGTCGATGAAGGCACCCGGCACCGCGTACGACGACCCGCGGCTGGGCAAGGACCCGCAGCCGGCGACGATGAGCGGCTATGTGAGCACCACCTCGGACAGCGGGGGGGTGCACACCAACTCCGGGATCCCCAACCACGCCTTCTACCTCGTCGCCACCGGGATCGGCGGCAACGCCTGGGAGGCCCCGGGCCAGGTCTGGTACGACGTGCTGACCGGACCGGACATCACCACCGAGTGCGACTTCGCGACGTTCGCCCGGCTGACGTATGCCGCGGCGGTGACCCGGTTCGGCGCCGGGTCCGCCCAGGCCGGGGCCGTCGCGGCGGCCTGGGCGCAGGTCGGCCTGCCGGTTCCCGGCGCGCCGGTGGCACCGGCCGGGGCCGGCGCCGGGAGCGCCGCCGTGCCCGCGCGGTCCTCGACCTCCGCGGGCGCCGGCCGGGGGCCGGGCACCCCCGCACCGGCCACCGCCCGGCTCAAGGTCCGGCGCACGGGCGGGTTCGCCGGGCTCGTGCTGGAGCGGACCGTCACCCTCGGCGAGCTCCCCAGCCACGACCTGCGGCACTGGCGGGAGCTGTTCGCCGGCGAGCGGCTGCATGAGATGGCCCGGGCCCAGACCCATCCCGACGCCTTCTCCTACGACGTCGAGTGCAGCGAGCCGCGCGTGCGGCTGTCCCTCCCGGAGCCGGGGATACCCGACGAGGTCCGGCTGCTCTTCGAGCGGACCCTCGAGGGCTGAGCACGGCCGGTCCGGTGCGGTGTCCCGCTCCGCCGCTACTGCGGGTGGCGCAAGGTGGCGAGGACCTGGGCGTAGATCTGCTCGGTGCTGGCCGGCGCCAGCGACACCGCGGCGATGTCGGCCACGCCGTCGGAGGTCGGCACGAGCAGGTGGTGGTAGTAGGCCGTGAGTGGCCCGTCGGTGGGACTCGGGCTCGGGCCCGGAGCGGCGGTGGAGCCGGCCCCCGCCCCGGAGGTCGACGTGTGCTCGCTGGTGGTGTAGCCGACCGCGGGCCCGATGGGCGTCGACACCGCCGTGGGCGTGCCGTGGGCGACTCCGGCCGCGGTGAGCGCCCGGGCGACCTGCCCGGGGGTGGGCACGGCCGTCAACGGCACCGAGGTCACCCCGACCGCCCGGATGGCGCTGAGGTCGGAGTCGCGCACGAGCAGCTCGATGGTGCTGCGGGGCGGTATGCCGGCGGTGGCGGCCTCACCGGTGATCTCGCGCAGCTGCTGCCACACGGCGTCCCAGGCGGTGGCGGCGGTCCCGGTGGCCCCGACGACGGTCCACCGCACCGGGACCTGGAACTCCAGGTCCGCCGCGTCCGCGGTGACCCACTGCATCCCCGGCGCCGCACCCGAGGTCTTCGGCGCGGTCGCGAGCCGGATCCCCATCATGACGACGAACGCGGCGATGACGATCCCCAGGGCGGTCCAGGAGCGCCACGACAGCCGCGAGAGCCAGGCGAGGACGCGGGCGGTCACCCCAGGAGCCTAGCCGCGCCGCCACGGAGCCCGGCCTACGATCGGCTCATGCCCGAGGCGCAGACCCCTGACCCGCGCACCCTGCGACGCGACGACTTCGACGAGGTGAGCCGGGTGAGCACCCGCTGGTCCGACAACGACATGTTCGGTCACCTCAACAACGCCGTGTACTACGAGCTGTTCGACTCCGCGATCAACGCGTGGGTGATCCGTGCGGCCGGCGTCGACGAGACCTCCTCCCGGCAGATCGGCGTCGTCGCCGAGTCGGGCTGCCGCTTCCTGCGCGAGCTCGCCTACCCGGAGCCGGTCGACGTGGCTGTCCGGACCGCCCGGCTGGGGCGGTCCTCCATCACCTACGAGCTCGGCCTGTTCGCCGCGGGCGAGCCGGAGATCGCGGCATACGGACGGTGGGTGCACGTCTACATCGACCGGCGGTCCCGCGCCGCGACCGAGATCCCGGGGCCGGTTCGGACCATGCTCGAGGACGCCGCCGCGGGCCGCCGGACCGGCTGAGGCGGCGCACGCGGGGCGGTCGCCGCGCGCGGCCCGCCGCCCGGCACGGACGGCGCCCCGCGGCATACCCGGGAAGCCGCGTCAGGGACGCTGAGAGGGCGGGGCGCGTGTGGGGAGTCGTGACACCCTCGGTCTTTGCCAGGAATCGGCCTCCACGGCCCGCAGATGGCGTGGTGGAGCGCGGCTGACCGGTAGAATGGAACCGAACCCCGCGCCCAGAGCGTTGATCACTCTGGGCGCGTGCCATGAGCGCCACCGGCGGACGCTCGGCAGCGGCACGCCAGCAGGTATGCCGCCACCGGCACCTCCCGCCCGGAGCCTCACCGACGAAGGAGCACCGTGGCCGACGCACCGCGCGACGACAGCCCTGACCAGAGCATCCCGCAGCCGCCCCAGCCGCTCGAGGCCGTCCCGGACATCGTCGCCGAGCCGGGCCGCATGCTCGCCCGGCCCGAGGGACACGTCGGTCAGGACGACGCCGCCTACGACGCATCGGCCATCACCGTCCTCGAGGGCCTCGAGGCGGTGCGCAAGCGCCCGGGGATGTACATCGGCTCCACCGGCGAGCGCGGGCTGCATCACCTGGTCTGGGAGATCGTCGACAACTCGGTCGACGAGGCGCTCGCCGGGTACGCCGACACCATCGACGTCACCCTCCTCGCCGACGGGGGGGTGCGGGTCAAGGACAACGGCCGTGGCATCCCCACCGACATCCACCCGCAGGAGGGCGTCAGCGCGGTCGAGCTCGTCCTCACCCAGCTGCACGCCGGCGGCAAGTTCGGTGGCGGCGGGTACAAGGTGTCCGGCGGGCTGCACGGCGTCGGCTCCTCGGTCGTCAACGCCCTCTCCCGCCGGCTCGACGTGTGCGTGCGCCAGAAGGGCCACGCGTTCCGGATGTCGTTCGACCACGGCGTGCCCACCGGGCCGCTGACCATGATGGAGCAGACCACGGCCACCGGCACGACGGTCACCTTCTGGGCGAACGAGGCGATCTTCGACGCCGTCGACTACGACTGGGAGACGATCCGGGCCCGGTTCCAGCAGATGGCCTTCCTCAACAAGGGCCTGACCATCAACCTTGTCGACGAGCGGATCCCGGAGCCGACGTCGACCGACACCAAGGACATCGACCTCGACGACCTCGAGGCCGACATCGCCGAGGTCGAGGCCAGCGAGGACGAGCAGGGGACCGGTGCGGCGCCGCGCACGACGACCGCCAAGAAGGTCACCTACCGCTACGACGGCGGCCTCGTCGACTACGTGCACCACCTGGTCGGGTCGAAGCGGTCCGAGCCGGTCCACCCCGAGGTCATCTCGATCGAGGTCGAGGACGAGAGACGCTCGCTGTCGCTCGAGCTCGCCATGCAGTGGACGACCGCCTACAGCGAGTCCGTCCACACCTACGCCAACACGATCAACACCCACGAGGGCGGCACCCACGAGGAGGGCTTCCGGGCGGCGCTGACCAAGCTGGTCAACGACTTCGCCCGCAAGCAGAACCAGCTCAAGGAGAAGGAGGAGAACCTCACCGGCGACGACGTCCGGGAGGGGCTCACCGCCGTGGTGTCGGTCAAGCTCGCCGAGCCGCAGTTCGAGGGCCAGACCAAGACCAAGCTCGGCAACTCGGAGGTC
The DNA here is from genome assembly GCA_963763315.1 of uncultured Actinomycetota bacterium. Taxonomy (GTDB): domain Bacteria; phylum Actinomycetota; class Actinomycetes; order Actinomycetales; family Dermatophilaceae; genus CAVSJJ01. Next base: position 272,655 of record CAVXOC010000002.1, on the reverse strand, counting down.
AAGGGCTTCGTCCAGCGGGCGATGACCGACGAGTTCGGCCACTGGCTCGAGGCCCACCCGAACGAGGGCAAGGACATCGTCCGCAAGGCGATCCAGGCCGCGACCGCCCGGATGGCGGCCCGCAAGGCGCGCGAGGCCACCCGCAAGCGGGTCCTCGAGTCCGGTGGCCTGCCGGGCAAGCTGCGCGACTGCCAGGCCCGCGACCCCTCCGTCTCCGAGGTGTTCATCGTCGAGGGCGACTCGGCGGGTGGCTCGGCCGTGCGGGGCCGCAACCCGCACACCCAGGCGATCCTGCCGATCCGCGGCAAGATCCTCAACGTCGAGCGCGCCCGGCTCGACAAGGCGCTCGCCAACAACGAGGTGCAGGCGCTCATCTCGGCGTTCGGCACCGGCATCGGCGAGGACTTCGACATCGAGAAGGCCCGGTACCACAAGATCGTGCTGATGGCCGACGCCGACGTCGACGGCATGCACATCCGCACGCTGCTGCTGACCTTGCTGTTCCGGTTCATGAAGCCGCTGATCGAGGCGGGCTACGTCTACCTGGCCCAGCCGCCGCTGTACCGGATCAAGTGGAGCAACGCGACCCACGAGTTCGCCTTCACCGACCGGGAGCGCGACGCCCTGGTCGCCGAGGGCCGGGGGAAGGGCCGTCGGCTGCCGAAGGACAACGCGATCCAGCGCTACAAGGGCCTGGGCGAGATGGACTACCAGGAGCTGTGGGAGACGACGATGGACCCGGACCACCGGGTCCTGCTCCAGGTGACGCTGGACGACGCCGCGGCGGCCGACGAGATCTTCTCCATCCTCATGGGCGAGGACGTGGAGTCCCGGCGCTCGTTCATCCAGCGCAACGCCCGCGACGTGCGCTTCCTGGACATCTGACGTGCGGACCCGCGCCGGCGAAGGCCCGATGGCGCCGCTCGCTGCGCGGCATACCCCGCGCCCGTGACAGCGACTGACCGACCCCCGACGACGAACCCGACGAAGCGACAAGGGAACTGATGAGCGAGCAACCGCCGATCGAGACCGACCGGATCGAGGCGATCGACCTCAACACGGAGATGCAGCGGTCGTACATCGAGTACGCCATGAGCGTCATCGTGAGCCGGGCGCTGCCCGACGTGCGCGACGGGCTCAAGCCGGTGCACCGCCGGGTCCTCTACGCCATGTACGACGGCGGCTACCGGCCCGACCGCGGGTTCAACAAGTGCAGCCGGGTCGTCGGCGACGTCATGGGGCAGTACCACCCGCACGGCGACCAGGCGATCTACGACGCCCTGGTGCGGCTCGTGCAGGACTGGTCGATGCGCTACCCGCTGGTGCAGGGGCAGGGCAACTTCGGCAGCCCGGGCGACGACCCGGCCGCCGCACCCCGCTACACCGAGTGCCGGATGGCGCCGCTGTCGATGGAGATGGTGCGCGACATCGACCAGGAGACGGTCGACTTCACGCCGAACTACGACGGCAAGACCCTCGAGCCGTCGGTGCTGCCCAGCCGGTTCCCCAACCTGCTCGTCAACGGGTCGGCCGGCATCGCCGTCGGCATGGCGACCCTCATCCCGCCGCACCACCTCGGCGAGGTGGCCTCGGCGGCGCAGTGGATGCTCGACCACCCACAGGCCGGCCGCGAGGAGGCGCTCGAGGCGATCCTCGGCCTCATCAAGGGCCCGGACTTCCCGTCCGGCGCCCTGATCATGGGCCACAAGGGGATCGAGGACGCCTACCGCACGGGCCGCGGCTCGATCATCATGCGGTCGGTCGTCGAGGTCGAGGAGATCCAGAACCGCCAGTGCCTCGTCGTCACCGAGCTGCCCTACCAGGTCAACCCCGACAGCCTGGCCCAGAAGATCGCCGAACTGGTCAAGGACGGCCGGCTGGGCGGGATCGCCGACATCCGCGACGAGACCTCCGGCCGCACCGGGCAGCGGCTCGTCATCGTGCTGAAGAAGGACGCCGTCGCCAAGGTCGTCCTCAACAACCTCTTCAAGCACACCCAGCTCCAGACGACCTTCGGGGCGAACATGCTCGCCCTGGTCGACGGGGTGCCCCGCACGCTGCCGATCGACGCGTTCGTCCGGCACTGGGTCGAGCACCAGGTCGACGTCATCCAGCGCCGCACGGACTACCGGCTGCGCAAGGCCGAGGAAGAGATCCACATCCTGCGCGGCTACCTCAAGGCGCTGGACCAGCTCGACGAGGTCATCGCGCTCATCCGGCGGTCGTCGACGGTCGAGGAGGCCCGGGAGGGGCTGATCGCGCTGCTCGAGATCGACGAGATCCAGGCGACGGCCATCCTCAACCTGCAGCTGCGCCGGCTGGCCGCCCTGGAGCGGCAGAAGACCATCGACGAGCACAACCGGCTCGAGTCGATGATCGTCGACTACGAGGACATCCTCGCCAAGCCGGAGCGGCAGCGCTCGATCATCTCCGAGGAGCTCGCCGAGATCGTCAAGCGGTTCGGCGACGTGCGGCGCACGTCGATCATGCCGTTCGACGGCGACATGTCGATGGAGGACCTCATCCCCGAGGAGGACGTCGTCGTGACGATCACCCGGGGCGGGTACGCCAAGCGCACCCGGGTCGACCTCTACCGTTCGCAGCGACGCGGCGGCAAGGGCGTCAAGGGCGCGCAGCTGCGTGGCGAGGACATGGTCGAGCACTTCTTCACGACCACCTCGCACCACTGGCTGCTGTTCTTCACCAACCTCGGACGGGTCTACCGGGCCAAGGCCTACGAGCTGCCGGACGCCGGGCGCGACGCCAAGGGCCAGCACGTCGCCAACATCATGGCGTTCCAGCCCGGCGAGCAGATCGCCCAGGTGCTCGCCCTGCACGACTACGCGTCGGCGCCCTACCTGGTGCTGGCCACCCGCGACGGCCTGGTGAAGAAGACCCGGCTGCCGGAGTATGACTCGCCGCGGACCGGCGGCCTCATCGCGATCAACCTGCGCGACGGGGACGAGCTCGTCGGCGTCGGCCTGGCCAGTGCCGCCGACGACCTGCTCCTGGTCTCGCGCAAGGGCCAGTCGGTGCGCTTCCACGCCGATGACTCGACGCTGCGGCCGATGGGCCGCCCGACCTCGGGCGTCACCGGGATGAAGTTCCGCCCCGGCGACTCGCTGCTGTCGATGAGCGTGGTCGAGGAGGGTACGGACCCCGACGTGTTCGTCGTGTTCGAGTCCGGGCTCGCCAAGCGGAGCAAGGCCTCGGAGTGGAACGTCAAGGGCCGCGCCATCTACGGTGTGGCCGTCGCGAAGCTCTCCGACAAGGGGGGCGACCTCGTGGGCGCACTCACCGTCGACGACGAGGAGGAGGTGCTGCTCGTCTTCGAGAAGGGCAACATCGTCCGCTCCCGGGTCGACGAGGTGCGCCTCACCGGCCGCAACACGATGGGTGTCAGCTTCGCCAAGCCGGGCAGGAACGACGCCATCGTCGCCCTCACCCGCAACGTCGAGCGAGAGGTCGACGTGGTCGAGGAGGGCGCCGAGCCCGGTGACGAGGTCGACCCCGAGGTCGACGTCGAGGGCGGGGACGTCGGCGCCGACGCGGTGCCCGTACTCAGGACAGATACTGCCGACTCTCAGCCCGATGCCGTACCGTCGGAGCCTGTGCAGTCGAGCCCCACGCAGGAGGACAGCCCGTGAGTGCGGCGAAGAACCCCGGCACGGTGACGCGCGGCGCTCCCGCCGCTGCGGGCGGCACGACGGCCCGCCCGGCCCCCGGTGGTGGTGCGCCGCACGCCGACGGGCCGCGCCCCAACCCGAACGGCACCGGCCAGGTCGCTCTGGGCCAGACCGCCAACCGGCCGGCCAAGGCCAGGGTGCCGGCAGCCCGCAGGGTGCGGCTCAGCATCTCCCGGGTCGACCCGTGGTCGGCGATGAAGCTGTCGTTCCTGGTCTCGGTGGCTCTCGGCATCGCCTTCGTCGTCATGACCGCCGCTCTGTGGATGGTCCTGGCGGGAATGGGGACCTTTGACAAGGTCAACGGCATCGTCGGCGACATCATCCAGAACAACGGCAGGCCGTTCGACATCCTCGACTACGTCGGCTTCGACCGGGTGGTGTCCCTGGCGATCGTGTTCTCCGTCATCGACATCGTCCTCATGACGGCGATCGCCACCCTCGGGGCGTTCATCTACAACGTCAGCGCCAACCTCGTCGGCGGCCTGCACCTCACCCTCACCGACGACTGACCCAGGGGTCTGCGGCCGGTCCGCAAGGGGGCCGGCGCAAGGGGCCCGCGCCCTGCCATGGGCGGCGGCTGAGGCTCGGCATACCTCGGCTCCGTGGTGTGCGGGCCAGGCGGCCGGCGGGGGTGGGCCGTTTTGTTGGCGGGTATGCCGGTGGGGTAACCTCGGTTCTCGCGCCGCTGCCCCGGTGGAGGCGCACCCGGATCGGCGAACGGGCCTATAGCTCAGACGGTTAGAGCGCTTCCCTGATAAGGAAGAGGTCACAGGTTCAAGTCCTGTTAGGCCCACCACCGGTCCTCGTCCCCGCTAAGGAAGTGGCCATGAAGAAGATCCTGGCGCTCGTCCTGACCGCCACCGGCGCGGTCCTGATCCAGAGGAAGCTCAAGACCCAACAGGCCGAGAGCCGCCTGTGGGCCGAGGCGACGGACACCTCGAAGGACTGAGGCTCGGTCGGTCTCGGCCCGGCTCGGCCGGTCCGAGCGGCTGCGTCGACACTTCGCAGCGCCACCCCATGCTCCGGCACGGGTTGGGGGCCATGGCGCAACTGGTAGCGCACCTGCTTTGCAAGCAGGGGGTTAGGGGTTCGAGTCCCCTTGGCTCCACCGCAGGTCAGAGGCCCATTTCCAGCTCTGGGAAGGGCCTCTGATCGTTGTTTGCAGCAGCATTTTGCAGCAGCGCGGGGTCCTGTCTGGGTGTCGCTCGACGGCACGAAGGCCTTGCCGAGCTTGGCCAGGGCGGCGCGGGTGCTGGCGGGGGCGACCTGGGCGTAGATGTCCATGGTCACGGCGATCTGGCTGTGCCGGAGGATCTGCATCGTCACGCGCGGGTGGACGTCGAGCTCGACGAGCAGGGAGGCGCAGGTGCGCCGGGTCGAGTGGACCGGGATCACCGGGACGCCGGCGGCCGCGGCGCGCTCCTTGAAGAAGCGGTGGAAGTTGCGCGGGTCCATCGGGGTGCCGATGCGAGGAGGTGAAGACGAGACCGGAGTCGTGCCAGACCTCGCCGGCCGCCTTGGCCGCCGCTTGCTGCTCCTCGCGGCGCCGGCGCAGCGCGTCGAGGCAGACGTCCGGCAGCGGGAGGACGGCCTCGGAGGAGCGGGTCTTGGTCCTGGTCCGCCGCAGCTCGTGGCCGACCCGCTGCAGCTGCCAGGCGATGCGGGCCTGTCCCTTCTCGAGGTCGACGTCGTCCCAGGCGATGCCGAGGACCTCGCCGCGGCGCAGACCGAGGACGAGGAGGAGGACGTAGGCGGCATACATCGGGTCGTGGTCGGTCGAGGCGGACTGGAGGAACCGGGCGGCCTCGGCGGCGGTCCAGATCTTGGCCCGCGGGGACCGCGGCATCGGCATCCGGACCAGCGAGGCGACGTTGCGGTGGACGAGCTCGTCGCGCTGGGCGGAGCTGAGGGCGGCCCGCAGGACCCGCCAGGCCTGGTGGACCGTCGAGTCGCTGGGCAGCTGCCCGCAGCACTTGCCCATGGCGCAGCACTCGGGGTGGGCGCGCCTGGCGTCCTTGCCCTGGGAGCAGCACTGGCAGGTGCGGCGGAGCTTGTTGACCCAGCCCTGGACGTCGCTGACGGTGAGCCGGTCGAGCCGGCGGGTCCCGATGAGCGGGGCGATGTAGAGCCGCAGGCACATCTCGTAGGCCTGGGTCGTGCTCGGGGCGAGGCCCGGTCGGACGACGTTGTCGAGCCAGCTCGTCATGTAGGACTGCACGGTCGGGGACTTGGGGACGACGGGCCCGCGCCGGGCCTTCTCCTGCAGGGCGGTCCACGTGGCCTGGACCTCCTCGCGGGTCTGGCCGTAGACGTACTTCCGGCGGCGCCGGCCGTCGGGGAGGGTGACCCACACGTAGGCCCGGTAGCCGCCGCTCTTGGTCCGGTAGAACGACCCCTCCCCGTTGAGCCGGCGCCGCGCGGTCATGCGATCGCGTCGGACTCGGCGCAGCGTCGCTCGATGTACTCGTCGACCCAGCGCGGCAGGACCCGGCGGGCGTGGCCGTCCTTGACCGACTTCAGGTCGCCCTGGGCGATGAGCATGCGGACCTTCGTCTCGCCGTAGCCGAGCAGCACGGCGACGTCGGCGACGGTGTACCACTTCGGGAACAAGCGGATCTCTTCCTCACTCATGAGCGGTGTCTCCTTCTACGGCGGGCCGTGCCGGTCGCGGAAGGCCGGTCGGCCGATCTGTGGATTACCCGTCGCCTACCCGCGGCCGGGGTCACCATCAGTCGCGCGGTCCCGACCCTCTTGGCGTCCGGATAGACCACCGGGACGCCGAGCGCCACGATGGTGGGCATGAGCACCGAGTCCCTGAGGTCCGTCCGTGACCACTTCAGCGAGGTGCTCGACCGGGTGGAGCTCCAGCACGAGCGGGTCGTCGTGACCCGCAACGGTCACCCGGCCGCGGTGCTCATCAGCCCCGAGGACCTGGCCGAGCTCGAGGAGACCCTCGACGTGCTGAGCGACCCCGAGGCGCTGGCAGACATCCGCGAGGCCGACGCGGCCTACGCGCGCGGCGACGTCGTCCGCGGGGTGGACGCAGTCCGGCACGCTGCGCGCGTGACAGACCCGCATCCGTTCGAGCTCGTCCTGACCCCGCGCGCCACCCGTTCCATCCGCGACGGCGTGCCAGAGCCGGTGGCGGCCGCCGTCGTCGAGTTCCTCACCGTCGCGCTGGTGGAGAACCCGTGCCGGGTCGGCAAGCAGTTGCGAGGTGACCTCGCCGGGATCTGGGCGGCCCGTCGTGGGACCTACCGCGCCGTCTACCGGGTCAACGACGCGGCGCACGTGGCTCGTCGTCCTGCGCGCCGAGCACCGACGCGGCGTCCGCCGGCCACACTGACGCCGCCGCCGGATCCCCTCCTCGCCCAGGCCCCTCCCCAGGCATGCCGCCTCGGCCCTGACTCGCCCCGCTCGCTGCTCCACCCCAAGCGCCGGCCCGCCACACTGCCGCCTCATCCGACATCGCCCCTCCCACTCGCTCCACACGTCTGGCACCTCGTCTCCGAGGTGGCCCGCGATGGTGCCCCCGCAACGCCCCTTGACCGACCGTCAGTGGGCTCGATCGGACGGGGTGTGGTGGGCGGTGACGATGTCGATCCGGCGGATGACCCTCGGCGCCGGGTACCGGTACCTGATGTCCTCGGTGGCCCGGGGCGACGCCGCCCGCGGCGCGTCGGGCTTGACGGCCTACTACGCGGCGACGGGGACTCCGCCCGGCTGGTTCCTCGGGTCCGGCCTGGCCGGCCTGGACGGCGGCCGCGGCATCCCCGAAGGCACCCAGGTCACCGAGGAGCATCTGTGGCGGATGCTCGGGATGCTCCAGGACCCGGTCACCGGCGCCCAGCTCGGCCGGTCCCCGGTCGGCGGGCACACCGCATACGCCGACCGCGACGGGCAGGGGAGGTCGCGGCGGCCGGTGGCGGGTTTCGACCTGACCTTCTCGCGCGCCGAAGTCGGTGTCGACGGCGTGGGCGCTGGCCGACCCCGCCACCCGGGAGGTCATCCACGCCGCACACCGGCGGGCGCTGCGGCTGGTGATCGAGCTACGCCGAGGAGCGGGTGTTCGCCTCCCGGTCTGGGAAGGGCGGGTGCGTGCAGGAGGACGTGCGCGGGGTGGTGGCGGCCGCGTTCGACCACTGGGACTCCCGGGCCGGGGACCCGCAGCTGCACACCCACGTCGTGGTGATGAACCGGGTTCAGACCCTGGACGGGGTGTGGCGCACGATCGACTCCAAGGCCCTGTTCCGGTGGACCGTCGGGCTGTCGGAGCTGTACCAGGGGCTGCTCTCCGACTGCCTCACCGAGTCCCTGGGGTGGGGGTGGGAGCCGCGGGAGCGGGCCCACTCACCGGTCCCGCAGTGGGAGGTGGCCGGGGTGCCGCAGCCGCTGATGGACGAGTTCTCCCAACGCTCGTCGGTGATCGAGCAGGCCAAGGACAAGATGGTGGCCGAGTTCGTCACCGCCCACGGCCGGCAGCCGACCGCCCGGGAGGTCATCCGGATGCGGCAGCAGGCCACCCTGCAGACCCGCCCCGAGAAGAACTCAAGCCGCTGGCAGAGATGGTTCAGGGGTGGCGGGCGCGGGCCGACCGGTTCATCGGCGACCGAGCAGATCGAGTGGGTGGCAGGGCTCGCCGCCCGCGAACCGGTGCAGCCGCTGCGGTCGGACCTGGTCGCGGACGAGATGCTGGCCGAGGTCGCCCGGCCTCGCTCTCGGGGTCGTGGCGGGGCATCGGGCCACGTTCACCCGACCCAACGTGTATGCCGAGGCGTTACGTCAGCTGCACGGGGTCCGGTTCGCCGGACCGAGCCGAGCGGATCGCCGTGGCGGAGCGGGTGACCGACCTGGCGATGGGCCAGGCGCTGCGGCTCACCCCACCCGACCTCGAGGTGCTGCCCGCGCGGCTGCGACGCCCGGACGGGACGTCGCGGCTGCGCCCTCGGGACAGCGAGGTCTACTCCACCGCTCGAGATCCTCGATGCCGAGACCAGGCTCGTCGACGCGGGCCGACGCACCGATGGCCGCCGGCGTCGACGCCCGCCTTGCTCGGGCCGCATGTGCGCCGCGCCGCTGGACGAGACCGGGCGGGTGCTGTCGGCCGAGCAGGCCGCCGCCGTCGTCCAGGTGGTGACCTCGGGTCGACCGCTCGACGTGCTGGTCGGCCCGGCGGGGAGCGGGAAGTCCACCGCCATGGCCGGGGTCCGGTCGGCGTGGGAGGCCCAGCACGGGGTCGGCTCCGTCGTCGGGCTGGCGCCGTCCGCGGCGGCGGCCGAGGTCCTCGCCGAGGCGGTCGGCATCCCGACCGAGAACACCGCCAAGTGGCTCACCGAACAACACCGCCAGGCCGAACGCCACGCCACCCTCGACGCCCTGAGCGCCCGGCTGCTGCGGGCCAGCCCATCCCTGACCACCCGACGTCTGCTGGAGACTGCGCGGTCTGTGTCGGCCGAGATCGACCGATGGCAGCTCCGGCCCGGCCAGCTCGTCATCATCGACGAGGCCTCCATGGCCGCCACCCTCGACCTCGACGCCATCGCCACCCACGCCCAACAGGTCGGGGCGAAGGTGCTCCTGGTGGGGGACTGGGCCCAGCTCGCCCCCGTCAGCGCCGGCGGCGCGTTCCACCTCCTCGCCCACGACCGCGACGACATCGCCACCCTGCACGAGATCCGCCGCTTCGCCCACGCCTGGGAACGAGACGCATCACTCCGGCTCCGCGACGGCGACCCCGCGGTCGTCGACGACTACCTCGCCCACGGCCGCGTCGACGGCGGTGACCGGGAGTCCATGCTCGACCTGCTCTACGAGGCCTGGCGGAACGACACCGACGCCGGGCTTGACCTCGCTGATGGTCGCCGCCGACACCGAAACCGTCCTCGACCTCAACCGCCGCGCCCGCGCCGACCGCATCCGTGCCGGCGAAGTCCGCCGCCGAAGGTGTCCGCTCGCCGACGGCGCCGCCGCCGGCGTCGGCGATGTCATCGTCACCCGCCGCAACGACCGACGACTCGCCGCCGCCCGGCGGGTATGTCAAGAACGGCGACCGGTGGACCGTCCTCGACACCGGCGAGGACGGGAGCCATGACCGTCCAGCGCCTCAGCGGCGGAGCGCCGGTGCGCCTGCCCGCGGCATACGCCCGACAGCACGTCGAGCTCGGCTATGCGACCACCGCCCAACGCGCGCAAGGCCGCACCGTCGACCGCGCCCACGCCTACGTCTCACCCACCGCGACCCGTCAGACGCTCTACGTGATGGCCTCCCGCGGAGTGCAGGGCAACAACGCTCTACGTCGACACCAGCCCCGACCCCGACCCTGCCTCCCGCCACGACGACCCCCCCGAGACCGATCCTCGCGACGTCCTCCTCGAGGTCCTGGCCCGCGACGGGGTCGACCGGGCCGCATCCACCGTGCTCGCCCAAGAATGGGGTCGACAAGCGCTCGGCGAGACGGGTGCGACCGGTCGAGAGCCACTCATGCCTCCCGTACCACGGCCCTTCGACCCCTCACATGGCCCGACCCCACCACCGGAGCTTCCGCCGCTGGGGCTGACCACGGCACGCCAGGACCACGAGCTGTGACGAACCGGGGAACCAATCTCCTCCGCTCGGTGGAGTGGATCCTGAGGTGCTGCATTCCGCCCACTAGGACGCAGGCTTCAGGCTATTGAGCCGCAGGAGTTGATTCTGAAGCCGATCGACCCGCTGCGGCCGGCACGGGAGCGTGAGGTGACGCCGACGTCCGCGCGGGTGGTCGGCCGACGGGGCATGCTGCGTCAGCAGCGGGAGAGGGCAGGAATCAGAGCCCGGCGAGCAACTTAGCCTTTGCGGCAGCAAACTCGTCGTCGGAAAGAATGCCGTCCTTGTGTAGGTCCGCCAACTCGCGAAGCCTTTCTGAGAGGGTCGGCTCGGCGGCAGCCGGACCGACCACCGCGGGCCGAGGCTCTGACACGGACTCTTGTGCCGCCCCCCTGACTACGCCGAGCACGGAATTCCCTGCAGCTTCCAGCGCGAGGCCAACCTCGATATGACCTTTGTTGCTCTTGGAAACGAAGCCATTGCTGCTCTGGTTATTGAGAGTGTGGATCTCTTTGTCGGTGGCAATGGTCAGGAAAGATTTCCGACCCTCGGCGCCGACGAAGTGAGCGACGCCTGCGACCGCGAGGCCCGGCACACTGGCTTTCATGAGGCCCGTACTGACCTTCATGAGGCCCGCTCCTCCCTTAGCGAGGCGCGCCATCGCGGGCCCGACCGCTCCTTCCATCGCGGAGCTCATGCCGGAAGTGTTGTCCTGGCCCGACTGGGTGAACTTGATCGAGCGCAACTTCTCGTACGGCGTCTTCTTGGTGATCCGCTCAGCCACCGTGTCATTACTCTCCCCCGCTGCGACGCGGACGTAGCCGCCGTCGTAAATCTCGACCGTTGAGGTTCCGAAGACTCCACTCGTGACGAGGGCGCCAGCACCTTGCGCGTATTCGGCTTGCTTCCGGTCGAGTTCTTCTCTCGCTGACCGCCTCTCTGCCTGCTTGTCCGCTGCGGCCTTCCTGAGCTTGGAGAACGCGCCCTCCTTCTGTGCGCTCGAGCTCGCGGCGCTGGTCGCATCAGCCACTCCCGGCTGTCGGAGTTGTTCGGATGCGAAGTGCTCGGTCCACAACTCGCCATCCCAGTACCTCTGCCGGCCGTCAGGCTGCGGATACCAACCTGCTGGAGTGCTCACGATCCCCTTCTTTCGTCCTTCTATTCCCAATGCTGACTGCAACATATCGCCTCATTCGGGGTCAGATGAGGGGTTTGCCTGAATCGGGTTGTCAGGCACTGCCAGCCAGCCGTCACCAGGCACGCTCTGGAGGCTGGCTGGCCGCGTTCGCCCCGCCAGTCAAGAGATAACTTGGCTCGCCACGATTCCCCGGATGAGCAGCAGTCGCTGGGGCGCGCGATGGCCGACGACGGCACGCCAGCAATAGCCGCGACAGGACCGGTGACCGGTGACCGATCCTTTGCGGACATCCGTGGACCTTGCCGAGCCGCAAGAAGCAGACCGGACAGGCCGCCCAGTTTGCTCACGCTGCGGCGAACGCAGCCGCCACTCTCACGACGCCACGATCTCCCGGCCCAATGGCATCAAGGCGACCGGGACGAGCTTGAAATTGGCCACGCCCAGCGGGATCCCGATGACTGTGATGCACAGCAGAACACCCGTGATCGCGTGAGCAACCGCAAGCCAGAAACCCGACAAGATGAACCAGAAGAAGTTGCCCAAGCCACTGGTTACGCCGGCGCCAGGTTTCTTCACCAACTCGCGGCCGAACGGCCACACGGCATACATACCCACCCGGAAGGACGCGACCCCGAACGGGATACCCACTACCGTCGCGCACCACAGCGCAGCAACGAAGACGTACCCCAGGAACAGCCAGAAGCCGGCGAGCACGAACCACAAGACGTTCAGGAGGGTCTTCATGTAGGGACTGTCGCACGTGACCTCGCCGCGATGGGTCGGAATGGCGCGACGCGCACCTACAGTGCGGTCGGAACAGGCACAGATGTCTCCGGTTTCTCAGACGCGTCATTGCGCGGCCTGTCGACCGCCCGATCGCGGCGTCGTGCGAGATCATCCGCCGCACCCGCCAGCCGCGGAGCTGCGGATCCTGTCGGTGAGCGGTGACAGGATGCCCGCATGTCGGACGAGGAGATGCCCGAGGAGCTGGCCGGCCAGTCGGTGATCTCATTCGTCACTGTGCCCGACTGCGAAGCATGGTTCGCCGAGCACGACGCCGACCACGGCGGCTTCTGGCTCAGGATTGGGAAGATGGGCGCGGCCGAGACGGTCAACTGCGTCGAGGCCCTCGAGGTCGCTCTCTGTCACGGCTGGATCGACGGGCAGAAGCGGGGATACGACGAGAACTACTGGTTGCAGCGCTTCACCCCGCGCGGGCCGCGGAGCAAGTGGTCGATCAACCGGGACAAGGCCGAGGGGCTGATCGAGGCCGGTCGCATGCGCCCGGCGGGGCAGGCGCAGGTCGACGCGGCGAGGGCCGACGGCAGGTGGGCGGCGGCCTACGCCGGGCAGAAGCGCGCGACAGTCCCCGACGACTTGGCTGCCGCGCTCGCGGCCGACCCGCAGGCCAAGGCATTCTTCGAGACCCTTAGGGGCGCCAACCGCTATGCGAACCTCTACCGCGTCAACGATGCGAAGAAGCCGGGGACCCGGGTCGCGCGCATCGCGAAGTTCGTCGAGATGTACCACAACCACGAGACCGTCCACTGACGGGTGGCCAGGTTCGGCGATGTCGCGGATCGGCAGGCACTAGGCCGCCCGCGGATGTGCGCCACCTCCGGACGTCGGCCGCTCGACGCTCCCCAGCAAAGGACTAGCGGCCCGAAGGCATTACCTCCACCCGTGTGTCGCCGCGCAACGTCGGACATCGGTGTTCCGAGCAGATCTTCGGTCCGTGAGACCTGCTGCATACCGCCGCGTCAGGGCCACGGCCCCAGGGGCTGCGCTGCAATCGACCAAGACCACCCGGGGGCGACATCCACCTTGGGTGCTCTGCCGGTGTCGATGCTCATCGGGTGCGCCTCACGCGAAAAGGCCTCCGAACAGACCGAGCGTGGGTTGCTGGGGGGTCCCGACGAGCGCGGCCCGGTCGAGGGTGAGGTTGAACCGCTCGCAGCTCGTCTCCGGGACGAGCAGACATGCATGGCAGGCGGCCAGGTTCATCCCGTTGACCCCTGATCCAGTCGACTCGATGCACACCGGGTCGGAGGTGCACCATCGGGCACGGCGGACACCGTTGGCCAGAGTCTGGAAGAAGCGGTGCTTGTCGCTGAGGGCGGCGAGCCCGCCGAGGCTGCCGGCGCTGTCGGCGCTCGCGGTGTAGACGAGAATCCCGGTCTGACCGGGCTGGTCGTAGACCCGCTCGCGCAGGGACGCCGCCGGGTAGCCGGACGTGAGTGCCATCTCGTCCACGAGGACGTGGGCGAGCGAATGCAGCGCCAGGACTCTCGGCGAGACGTCGAGGCCGGAGGTCAGGGACTGCGCGCCGACCGCGGCCTGTGACCGCAGGAGCAACCTCGTCCGGCCCGCGGCGAACTCGCTTTCCGCCCAGCCGTCGAGGATGGTCTCGTCGAGACGGACGAAGACCCCCTCGCCCAGCACCTCGATCGCGGGGTACCACGTGGGGCGTCCGGAGTCGACGAGCGGCGCCAGGGCGACCGGCGCCTCGTCGGTCGACGGGACCACGCGGGTGAAACCGACGAGCGCCCGCACCTCGCGAAGCCTGCTCACCCGCGACACCTGGGCGACGAGTTCCGGGACGTCGCTGTCGACGAGGTCGACCTCTTCGCAGAGGAACTGATCCGTCCCCGCTCCGTCAGTCTTTCCCTGCACCAGCGCCTGGTACTCCTCCGCCCGGAGCTCGCGGTCCGAGGGTCGATCCTCGCTCGCTGCCGGATTCCGGTACCGCCGGACGGCTCGCACCAGATCGTCCGTCGTACAGCCCTGCGGCGGTCGGAAGCTCCGAGCGATTTCCTCATCGGACAGCTCGGGGTTGACGTCCTGCATCCGCTGAGCGATGAACACGTCGGCGGTATTGGGCACGGACGGGATGGAGATGGCCGAACGCTGCACCCCGAACCAGACGTTGGACGAACCGCGCTGAAGGGTCCGGAGTTCCTCGGCGCAGGCGGGCTCCGACGTGTCGAGCCAGGGCCGTGAGCCGGAGCAACGCTTGACGCCTCGCAGTGCGCCCAGGTCGAAGGCACCGGCCATCGACCGCTTCTTCCCGCACTCGCACGTGACTACGAGGTCGGACAGGGCCGACGTGTGGCCCTCAGCGCGCAACCACAGCTGGTGACCCTCGCTCTGCACACTGGCGTCCTCGTGCACCCAGGCCCGGTAAGGGAAGTCCTCGATGTGGCCCTTCAGACAGCACGACACGAAGCGCGACGGCGACGTCATGTGGTTGCACGTCCGGCACAGCTTGGTGCCTCGGTCAGTGATGTCCCAGAACGGCCCGAGCCGGCGGCAGTCGGTGCAGAACGCCCACTCGGGGAAGCGGACGGCCGGTACGTCTCCACGGGCGCCGCGCCACGTGGACGGGCTGCGGAACTCCGTCACACCCAGGCTGCGGGCGAGCCGCGGCTCGGCGACGAGGTCTCCCTTCGGCCAGTCGTCGAGCCCACGGATCATGACGCTGTCGTCCTGAGCAGGCAGAAGCCCCCCGACACCGAACGTCGAGACGAGGGACGTCCGTCGGGTCTTGGCGACGATCTCAGCGCTCACGGCGGCTCCTCCTGCGTCGGACGAGGAAGACGGAGGACTCGGCGTCCACGTCCCGCATGCTCGTCAGGGTCGGCCAGGCCGGCTCGGCCGGTGGAAAGGCGACCGGCGGGTCCTCGTCCCGGCGGCTGAGCACTCGCGACGCCTCGACGAGGAGGGCGCCCTGGTGCTTGCCGAACCAGCCCTCGTAGCGCTGCACCCGCGCGTTGAGCCAGTGATCGACGAGTGCCTTCAGCTCCGCACGAATGAGTTCCGGAAGTTCGTCCTTCGTCGGCTCTTGGCTCTCCGGGCGCGTGACTTCGCTACGAGCCACGATGAGTTCGACCAGCTTCTCCAGTTCGTCCTCCCAGTCCTCCACGTTCGACGCCGCTCCACTGGGGGCCGCGGCGGCGATGCGATGACGGGCCATCGAGACGAGCACGGCGTGCAAGGCTCGGTCCCGCGCTCTGGGGGCGAATGGCGTCGCTCCGGTCGCCTCGACGTGCCGGTAGAGCATTCGGTGGTAGGCCGCGAAGTTCTCGTAGTGGGACAGGTCCCGGCTACGCCCGGAGTTGTAGACGGTGACGACCAGACCGGGCATCCGACGTCCGACGCGAGACGTGGCCTGGATGTACTCCGAGCTCGTCTGCGGCTGACCCATGACGACCATGAGGCCCGAGCCGGTCGACGTCGACGCCGACCGAGATCATGTTGGTGGCCAGGACGACGTCGGCCGCGTCCCTGCCGCGCGGCAGCTCCAGGATCTCGAGTTCCTTCGGGATCTCGGACGAGCGCTTGCGGGAGGTCATCTCCCGGATGGCCCTGGGGTCGCGCGGCTCCTCGCCGCGACGCGCGGGCCACGACCTTCATCTGGTCCGGGACGTCGTCCATGACCTGGATGTACGCGCCGCCGAGGATCCGCAGGCTGTTGAAGTACCCGACGAGGGTCCAGTAGAGGTCGGCGGACTCGTCCGACTCCGCGACCATCGCGGCGGACTGGAGTAGGGATGCGTACACGCGGACCATCAGTGTGGTCTGGCTCGCGCCCGGTGCCATGACGCCCGACGTACTCGCGGCTGGCCTTCACGTCGCGAGGCGACTCCACCGCGAAGAACGAGTCGCGGTGCGTCAGCCCGGGCGGCGGAAACTGGGCAGCGTACCTGGCGAAGACCGCCCGCACCTGGTCCGTCGCCCGACGGATGGTCGCGGTCGACGCGACGATCTTCGGACGAGCATCCCGACCGACGATCGCGTCGACGGCGGTCTCGTACAGGCCGACCATGGTGCCGAGCGGCCCGCTGATGAGGTGGAGCTCGTCCTGCACGACGAGGTCGGGCGGAAGGTCGTGGTAGGTCGGGTCGGGGACGGTCCGCCGTTGCCGAGAAGCGCCCCGACCTCCCGCTTCCACGGCATCATCGCGAACTTGTCGACGGTGCCGATGACGAGGGAAGGCCGATTGGAGTAGACGTCATCGTCGATGATGTGGACGGGCAGTCCGTTGCGGAAGGCGCAGTCGTCCCTGCCGCAGGCGACCCGCATCCAGCGCCGGTCGACGATCTCGTAGTTCTCGTGGTCCATCGCGGTACCGCACCAGGGGCACCGGCGGAGCTGCACCGGGTCGCTCTCGTCGTCGTCGAGGTCCCGGGCCCCCGGCTTTCGCGCCTTGTCCAGCGCTCGTCGGGCCTCGTCGACCTTGTTGGGTGTCGACGCCCTGACCGACCCACAGGCCGATCGAGATCGGCGCCGTGTCCGGGAGGTGGGTCTGGCGCTCGATCTCCAGCGCGCAGATGAGCCCGGTGGCCCGCTGGTACTGCTGGAGGGTGAGCAGCCGCAGCGTGTAGCGCATGAGCACCGAGACGCCCGCCGCACGCGGGTCGCGGAGACGCCGCAGCAGGATCGGCGATGCCGATGATCCCGAGGTACGCCTCGGTCTTCCCGCCACCCGTCGGGAACCACAGCAGGTCCGCCATCTCCCGGTCCGGGTGGTCGGCGTCGGCCAGGCCGGCGAGGTTGAGCAGGATGAACGCGATCTGGAACGGCCGCCACCGCGCGCCGTCGGTCGAGGGCGGGTTGCCGACAGCGCCCGAGCGGTGGTGCTCCTGACGGCTTCGCTGCTGGGCCATCGCGCGGTTCGTCATCTGGAAGGCGCGTCGGACGTCCTCGTCAGCGCGCAGCAGCCGGATGCCCGCTTCCATCCGGTCGGCGGCCGCAGCGGCATCGGCCATGTGACGCCGCAGAGTCTCGCGCCTCGTCGTCCTCGAGGGCTGCCCTGCCGTGGCAGGCAGGCCGCCGATCCAGTGTCGATAGCGACCGACGAGCTCGTCGAGGACCGTCGAACTGCTCATCCTCTGCCAGCCGCGTCATCGACAGGTCGAGATCGTCGCCCCCCGCCGCCTCGCTGAGCAGAAGCTCGTGTCGCGGGAGGTAGGTCGTGGAGACCTCGTCCGGGGCGTCGCCGCTCCAGGCCACCGCACAACCGTGACCGACGGCGAAGGACCGCACGTCCCGGAAGAGCAGCTTCTGGCTGCGCGATCTCGAGCTCGTCGACGCCGGCGAGCGCCGCGGGAGGGCGTTCCACGAGGCGTCGAACCGACGGCTCGTGCGGTGACGGACGGGCGGAACCACGCGAACGCGTCCTTCTCGCCCGGGCGCGCGGACTGGGTGTTGACGAGAGTGAGGGTGACGGCGACGGCGTCCTTGGTGCGCATCGCGCGTGATGACGACGAGCTCGAGACCGTCGGCGACCGGGTAGATCGCTGTAGTCGGCGGGTGACGCCGCCACGTGCAGCGGGTCCGCCGGCACGTCGACGGCGCGCCATTCCGTTCGCCGTCCGGGCTGTACCGGGTCGCCCAGACGGTGACCTCGAGTCCCGCACCCGGGGTGTCGGCGATCGGCGAGCGTCATCCCCATGGACCGCGGGTAGCGGACCCGCGACATCGACACGCCGGGGTCGACGACATCGTCCGGCGCACCGTTGCCCGCCTCCGCCTCGACGTCGTTCTCGACCTCGTCCTCGACCGACGCCGGAGCGCGGGTCGTCGGATCTCGACGTCCGGGTAGAGGATTCCCATGACGAATCGGGTAAGCGGCGCCTCTGTGAGCCGTGCGTCCGCCATCGCCGCCGAGAAGGTCCTCGCTCAGTCGCGTCGAGCACGAACGTCACGCGTCTCGTAGGCGTCTGTCAGGCCACTCATGCTCTCACTCCCATTCGAACACCACAGGACCACTGACCCGGGCGCCGACCCACAGGCCGTGCCGCCCCGGTCCGTCACCACGGGCCGTTCCGACCACCGTCTCCGTCCCCTCTACGCGGCCCCCGACCAGGTGCGGGACACGGTCGCCGAAGCTCAGGGAGCGGACCATCCTGCCGAACTCCTCCCCCGTTCGTGCGACCGTACGCCGTCAACGGTGGCGGTCCACGAAGGGAGGCGTCCGAGTCGACCGTGATGATGTCATCCGCGCGCGACCATTCCACGGCGGCACGCCCGACGGCGGTCACGTCGTGTTCGACAGGACCCAGGTGCCGTGCGTGGCGGGGCTCGAGGATCACACCGAGCGTTCCGCGCCCGCGGAACGAGGTCTGGCGCCACAGGCCCCAGCGGCCGTCCTTCCGCCAGTACTTGGTCTAGACGCCTCGGCCACGTGGTGATGCGCGAGCGGGCGCGCGACATCGCGACGAAGAGACGTCGGGCAGAAGGTCCGTCGTCGTCGCGTTCCGAGAACCAGGACTCCGGGTCGACGAGAACGACGTTGTCGAACTCCCTCCCCTTGGCCCGATGCACGGTCGACGCGACGACGGCGCCTGCCGGTGCCCGCAGGAGTTCCGCCGGGATCCTCCGGGCCCCCAGACCTGTCGCCAGGGCTCGAAGGTCGAGATCGCGTGACGAGCGGGCGATCCGCATGAGGATGCGCCACATCCCATGAGGGTCTCGGACGTCGGCGCGGTCGGCCATGGCCTCGAATTCGTCGAAGGCCACCGTCGACGACTCGTGAACCCCGAGGAGCGCACCCACCCACGGTGTCACGCTCGGGTCCGTGGCTGCAGCGGCGAGCTCGACGGGCAATCCGTACTCCGCGAATCGAGCGGCGACGAGGCCCGCGCGGGCATTGGTGTCACACAGCAGCGCCGTCGAACCGGACCACGCCGAAACATCTTCGACGGCATCCTCGTCCAGTTCTCCCAACGGAGGGAGATCCGCACTCAGGCTCCGGAGCAGCATCAGACGGTCCGAGTCGGCAAGACCCTCGAGGTGCACACGTTCGTCCGCGACCGCGCGCGCCTCGCGTGTCCTGGCTCTGTACTCACCCGCGAGGAAGACGGTCTCGACATCGAACCGTTCTCGGATGAGATCCAGGAACGGCTCGGCCGGCGCACCGCCACTCGGGTCTTCCTGGAAGTCGAAGAGGCTCTGCATGGGGTCGCCCAGCAGGGTGAACCCGACACCACCGTGGACGCCCCTCTCCAGGAGCGTGAGAACGAAACGTGAGCGAACGCCCACCACGTCCTGCACCTCGTCGACGATGACGTGGCGCACGTCCGGGAATACGGGCTCGTCGGCATCCTCCATGAGGCGCGTCGCCCGCTCGACGGCGCGGTCGAAGCCCTGGACACGCGGCTCGACGTCCTCGAGCTCGAGGCGCACACGCGCGGCCAGGGAGTCGATAGTGGCGCAGTCGACTCCTCGTCCCTCGTCGACGACGTCCACCGTCCGCGCTCGGACGACGTCCACGGCGGCGTTGGAGAAGGAGATGACCAGTATCTCCTCCGGATAGACGTCGTGGGTGAGCAGCTCGCGACAGCGCGCACCGACGACCTCGGACTTCCCCGCTCCAGGGCCTGCGATGACGATCTGGAGGGCGTCGGCGGGCGCGGAAGCTACCCGCTGCTGGTCGGTGTCGAGGATCGGACCACCTGTCATCGCTCGGATCCCCGGCCCCAGATGTGCTCGAAGTGTCGGAAGGCGAGCGTCTCACCGAAGTTGGTGAGGTTGTCCGCGACGTTGACGATGAGGACATTCTCCTTGCCTCCGTTGAGCGGCCCTCGCAGACCGCGCCCGATCATCTGCTGATAGATGTTCGGACTGAAGGTCGGACGCGTGATGAAGACCGCGTCGACCTTGGGGACGTCGAAGCCTTCGGTGAAGACGTTGTAGTTCGTCAGCACGCGGACCCGCTTGGCCTTGAAGTCGTCGACGTACCGTCGGCGTGCGTGCGCATCCGTCGTGCCCGCAACAGCCCTCGCCTCCACCCCGTGGTAGGTGAGCAGTGCAGCGAGGACCTTGGCGTTCTCCACCGACGTCGCGAAGAGCAGCGCCGTGTCGTCCTCCGGCATCTCGAGGACCGAGTGGACGATCTCGTTGTTCCGCTGGTCGTCCTTTCCCAGTCGGCTCTCGACCGACTCCGGAAGCCGGCGCATCTGGGTTGCGTGCGCGATCTCTTCGTCGGTGAGCTCGAGGTCGGCCCCCCGCAGTTCACGATGCGTCACGCGGGCCAGCACCTGGTGATCCTGTAGATACCCATAGACGTCGTCGCCGGGGAAGACACCCTCGTCGAGCAGGTTGCGGTGGTAGCGGCCGGCAAGTTGCTCGGTCTCCCTGTCGTTGAAGCCACGGAACGGGGTCGCGGTTAGGCCGAGCAGTGGAATCGTCATCTCGGCCACATTCCTGGTGCCGCCCAGGGCGCTCAGCGTTCGCGTGTACTGCTGGCCGATGGACCGGTGCGCCTCGTCGACGACGATGATCGCCGGGTTCATGAGCCAGCCATAGGACTCCTGCCAATCGCCGTTGTTGCGCTGGACGACCGAGTCGAGCTTCGCCAGAGAGGCGACGACGACCTGATGGCCATCGCGTTCGTTCGGCTCGTTGCTGGCCCATAGGCGGCTCAGGGTCATCGGCGCGCCGGCCTTGCCCATGGCTCTCCACACCTGGGACCAGGTCTGGGTTGCCTGCTCGCACAGCTCATCGGTCTCGGCCAGCCACAGAACCCGAATGTCCTTCTCGCACCGAGACATGTGTTCGACGAGAGCCTGCACGGCGACACGAGTCTTGCCGGCGCCGGTCGGGAGCGCGAGGAGACCTCGACGCATCTCGCCCACGGGATCCAGGAGTGCTTGGACCCGATCGGCGATGACGCGCTGGTAATCGTGGAGGCCGCCGAGCACAGGCGGTCCCTCGACCTCCATCTCGGCCTCGCGGCTTCTCCCCGAGAAGCCTGCGAGCTCCACCGGGAAGCCGAGCTCCCGAACCCACTCGCGCGCATTGCGCTTGCCGGCCCAGGTTGACGGTGGGTCGAGACCCTTGCGCTTCAGGCTGGCCGTATGAGCCTGCAGGATTCCGTATCCCTCCACGGCCAGCGCGAGCTGGGCGATCTCCCGTTCCCCCAGCTCGCGGTCCGCATCGTGCCTTAGGCCGGCGAGGGCCGCCGCCGGGACCGCAGCGCGGAGATCCTCGACGCCGACGGCGAGCAGCAGCTTGTCGAGCATGTCCGGCGTGGCGGCAAGGTCCTGCCTCAGCTGGTTGCGGCGCTGTTCCTCCATCCGTCGCAGGATCACGTCCGGCTTGAACGTCGCCTCGAGAGCCCGCGCGACCTGACCGAGCACCGCCCGCTCGTCCTCGGCGGTGACGAAGATCGTCCGCTCGTCGAGGTACTGCGGGAGCGGGCGTGACTGTTGCCCGCCGGGGGTGGAGGTCAGCACCTCGAGCCGCTTGCAGGGCTGGACCATGACGTCCTGTTGGGTCGGCTCGAGGGACAGCCGCAGGGGCGGGAAGCGGTCCAGCAGCGGGTACGCCTCACCGGCGAGCTCGTAGTCCACCGTCTCGGTGAGCATGTCCTCGCCGTCAGGCATTTTCCAGCTGTCACGAAGGGCCTGGAAGTCACCCTCGGAGACCGCGAGGACCGACGGCACCTGCGCGGCCACGAGAGAGTCGAACACGTCGCGTCGCCAGGTAATGGCCGCTTGGTCGGCCGGGACCTCGACGAAACCGGGCCCTCGCTGCACCCGGATGCGTTCGGGTGGGGGCTGCCCCACGAACGCGGCCCATGCGTATGCCAGGAAACGGCGTTCGGCCGCCCAGGCCTTGGCGTCCTCCAGGATCGCTGACCAGTCCGCGGCGCGGAGCTCCTCGGGCTCGCGCTTGAGCCCGAGCGCGTCCGCCTGCTCGTCGGTGACCGTCGGCCGAACAAACGGGAGGGGCTGCTCCACCCCGTCGATCTCGACCAACGCCTCGTTCCAGCGCAGGCAACGAGAGATCGGCTGGATTCCGATCTGGGTCTCCAAGCGCCCGTGATCGCGTAGGTGGAACCACGTCATGTCGGGCACTGACTTCTGTCGCGATCCTCCGCCGCTGCGTGTGATGTGCCAGCGTTCGTCACCCACGAGCTGCAGCATCACCTGCTCGGTGAGTGCACACCGCCCGGAGTCGGACAGCCGAGATAGACCATCCAACGGCCACAGCACTCGCCCCTCGTCGATGTCGATCGACGAGTCCGGCAACTTCGGTTGTCCCGCCTGGCTCCGGAACTTGTCGCGAACGTGATCCAGCCGGGCTTCTCGCCACGGTTCCATGGGCGGCGACGCAAGCCGGCGCGGCGTCGAGACCAGCCCGAGACGCGAGAGCAGGTCCCTGTCCTGCTGATGGAAGCGCGGATCCACGAGGAAGTCCCCGTCCCGCGACCCGTCGACCGGGATGACCTCCCCCGACAGGAAGACGACCCCCGGCCGCGCCCATTTGCCCGAGTACGTGCGCACGCGCAGACGGTCGAAGAGCCGGTCACCGAGCACATCTCGGAAGATCGTCTCGGCCTCGTCGATGGAGTTCTTCCGCGAGGCGCCCCACACGCGCTCCCAGCGGATCGGGTCCTGGGTCAGCTCGCTTCGGAGCTCGCCCGCGCTGTCGAAGATCTCGATACCAAGGCTGCCCAGGGCATTGACCACGCCGGGGTCCGCTGCCAGGACGGGATCGATCGTCAGCCTGTCGTTCTGATCGCCACCTCCGGGCAGGAACACCTGGCCCCGTCGGCAGCCGCCGACCGATCCGTCGTCGAGCAGCAGGACTCGCGCTCTGGTGAGCTCCTGGCGCTGCTCCGGAAGGCGCGCGAAGAGCGCGGCCACCAGCTTGACCGCAGCGGCGGAGCCCTCGACGGTCGGCTCCTTCACGAGATGCTCGATCCACTCGCGAAGCGTGACTGCCCCCCGCCCGTGGTAGCCCATGAGGCGAGTCACCTTCGAGCGGTGCTCGTTGCTCATCACGGAATGGCTCGTCCAGTTGTCGGGGTCAGGACATGCCGACGCCCAGATGGCCAACTCGTCAGGCGTCAACCCGTCGGGATGCAGTCTGACTCGAGTCGGATGACGCAGGCCTCCCCCGAGGGTCGGGATGCATTGGCGCGCGGAGACAGCCCGCATCACCGGTTCATTGAGTACGTCGTCCGCGTGGTTCCGGGCTTCCTTGCCACGTGCGGGAAGGACGTCCAACACGACGCTCGGGCGATCGGGTCGGTGCAGGCCGGGCAGGGCGTCACCGACGAGCCTCGGCAGCACCTGCGTGAGGATCTCGTCGTTGAAGGGGCCCGCGAGCAGGGACTCCCGGTCGTCGGCGAGCTTCCACGGCGCGTTGACGATGCCGGAAAGCGTGGTGCCCGACGCCGTGGGGAAGTACGCCCAGAAGGTGCCGACGCCCTTGGGTGCGCCCTGCAGCGGCGCAGCCCACGTAACTTCGACACTCTCTCTCGCCGCGGCATACCCACCGTCCTGCAGCGCCTCCTTGCTCGGCTGGTGCCGCAGGGATCGCACTACCCAGACAGATCGACGGCCGGCGTCGTCGAGCACCAGGGCGCCCTCGTCGTCCCTGTCGAGGGTGATGGTCCGGGCGGCGCCTGAAGCGTCTCGGTCCTCCAGCCCGAGCCGCTCGACATGCTGCGAGAACAGGAGGAACTCGGCCGGAAACTTGCGGAGGCTCTCGGCTAGGACGTCACGACGTCGATGGACGGGCGCAACGATCACGGTGGTGGCCCACTTCATCAGGGACATGAGCACGAGGTCGTCTCGACTCGCGTCCGTCGGGTCGACCGCCCGCGCCCAGCGCATGACCGGGTAGTGGGGCAGGCCGGGCACGATGTGCGAGAGCCAGCGCTCCGACTCTCGCCTATCGAAGACGAAGGAGCCCGACCGGCTGAACACCCTTGGGCTGTCCGTCACGGCCAACAACGACTTGAAGCCAAGGCCGAACCGGCCGATCTGATCATCCCGTTTCACGGAGTCGTGCGTTCCCATGAGCGCAACAACTCCGTCGACAGTGAACGGCTCACCCGAGTTGGCTACATACAGTGAGTCGGAGGTCAGCACGACCTCGCATCGGCCGGCCCCTTCGCGCATCGCATCTGCCGCATTCTGGATCAGCTCGAAGAGCTGACGCTTTGCGTACGCCCCCTCGGAAATGGATCGCTCGATGTTGGCGTCCTGCCCCATTCGCCGGGGCTCATGCTTGTAGGTCCCCAGAGCGGTCCGGCTCTGCTCATCGACCGCTGCCGCGACCTCTCCCTCCAGGCCCTCCCACTTCGACGCCATTCCCAACGAGGCTCCTTCGCCTGTGCCTACAGCTCTCCCGTTGTGGTCCTATCGGCCAACTGGGTCAGATTCTTTGGTCGCCGACCAAGGGAAGCTACTCCTCCTCCATATCATGGAGAGCCATTCGACGCTGACAGTCCCCGAAGGTCGTTCCCTGACAGTTATCGCTGCACGTCGGACGCAGCAGTCGTGAGCGGAGGACGTACAGAATCGTGGAGCCGCCTCCGCTCTACCTCACGGTGGTGACGGAGCCGGAGCGGCCGGGGTCCGGACCGAGGCCGGGCTACGGTCTGCCCTCCGGCACTACACCACGGCCCAGGGCCGCCTGCACCCGATCGGCTGCTTCCACGACGTTCTCATGCTCCCAGACTCGAATCGAGATCCAACCGAGGGTGTCGAGGTGACGATCGGTGTCGCGGTCTCGGCCCATGTTGCTCCTCAGCTTCTTGGACCACCAGTCAGCGTTGGTGACCGGCTGGGTGGCGTGCTCCGGGCAGCAGTGCCAAAAGCAGCCGTCGACGAAGACAGCGACCTTGGAGCGCGAGAACAAGATGTCCGCTCGCCTTCTCGGCATACCTGGCAGCGGGGCGTCCACGCGGAACCGCAGTCCTCGTGCGTGCAGAGCCCGGCGGAGCGCCAGCTCCGGTGCCGTGTCACGTCGACGCTGCCGACTCATCCGGGCGCCGACCGATGCGGCTTCGATGGCGGGCATATTGACATCGTCCCACCGGCCTGTGTGTCGCAATCGAGGGCCCCGTCCGCCGGCTAGACTCGCCGGCATGGTCGCCTCACAATCTCGTTCGGGTACGTCGTGAAGCGACTCCCGCGCGTCGACGACCTGCTGCCCCCGTTTTCCGCGAGGGAGGAGGGGACGGAGACGGTCACCAGCATCGATCTCTTCGCGGGCGCGGGTGGACTCACCGCTGGTCTCCATGCTGGCAGCAGTCGCATTCTCACGGTGCGTGCGGTCGAGCACGACGTCGCCGCGGCAGCGACATTCGCGGCCAACCACGGCGCGGGCCTGGTGTACGTGGGTGGGATCGAGGAGTGGCTCTCCGAGGAGACGGTGCCAGAGGTCGACCTTGTCGTCGGTGGACCTCCATGCCAGGGCTTCTCCCAGCTAAACCGGAACAGGGTAGGTCTGGAACGGAACTCGCTATGGGAGCACTACGCGAGGGCCATCTCCAGGGCACAGCCGAAGTGGTTCCTCATGGAGAACGTGTCGACCTTCCTCAAGGCCCCCGAGTTCCAGCAACTGAGGGGCTGGACCGCGCGGGGCGGCATGCTCGCCGACTGGGAGGTGGACGCCCGGGTGCTGTTGGCCGCTGACTACGGAGCGCCCCAGCGGAGGCGTCGAACCGTGGTCATGGGCCACCGCCGCGATGTGGTTGCCCCAGGTTTCCCTCGGGTAACTCACCCCCGCGAGTCACACATGACCGTGGGGGAGGCACTGGTGGACGTCAGAAGGGCGGTGACGGCGGCCGAGCTCCCCGGAAGGGCGCCGATCCATTTCGCTGGTCGCGATCTGCCCGGCCCCTTCCGCAGCGACGAGCTGCACCTGACCCGCCACTACGAGCCCATCTCCAAGCGACGCTTCCGCGCCATCCCTGAGGGCGGAAATCGCTTCAATCTTCCCGACAACCTCAAGACTCCGTGCTGGAAGGCCCACACCTCGGGTTCCGGTGACGTGATGGGACGCCTGGTCTGGGACAAGCCGTCCGTCACCATCAGAACCGAGTTCTTCAAGCCCGAGAAGGGTCGCTACCTGCACCCAACCGAACACCGCGCCCTGACCCACTTCGAGGCTGCCCGTCTTCAGGGCTTTCCCGACGACTATCTGTGGGTCGGTTCAAAGGTGGAGATCGCCCGCCAGATCGGCAACGCGGTCCCGCTTGCGCTTGGTCGCGCACTAGGCGCGACCATCGCCCAAGCTGCCTTTCTTTGACACGGCTTGCCCTGTCTGTTCGCAGGGCCCGTCCGGCAGGGGCTCGACTAGCTTCCTGGTCCATCAGCTGCGAAGCTGCTGGGCGTGGCCATCGAGTACGAGCGCTTCCAGCGCTCACAGCTCGAGGCCCGCTACACCGAGTCGATCCGGTCGGTGGACCGGTTGGCTGGCCAGCTCCGCGCGGCCCTCGAGCTCGAGTCCGTTTCGATCGACGCCGCCCATATCCATGGCGCCAGCAGCTCGGCCGTCCAACACATCGTCTCGTCGATCCTCAAGGACCACCTGGGCTTCGACGAGGAGGTCGTGTTGACCCCCGAGACCGGGATCGTCTCCCGGCCCCGGCCGGACTTCTTCTACCGACTCGGGCCAGATGAAGGGGTGATCGCCGAGGTCGAACGAGGCGGCACCGTCACGAACAACCACGACCTCAAGGACATCTGGAAGGCGCACATCGCCCCGGACGCCCAGCACCTGTTCCTCATCGTCCCCAACTCCAACTGGCGAGAGGACGGACAGTCTCGCGAGCGACCCTACGTCCGCGTCACCCACCGCATGGGTGCGTTCTTCGGCGACCCCCGTCGCGAGATCGACGTGCTCACCTGCCACGTCTTCGGGTACGGGCGACTCGCCTGACGGATCGCGCGCGGTTCGACAAAGTGCCTTCGGACACGGTGCAGCAGAGTGCAGCAGCAAATTGCAGCAGTAGGCACGCCAAACTGGGGTATTCGGCGATCCTGAGAGCCCAGATTCGTGCGTAACCGCAGGTCAGAGGCCCTTTCAGGGGTCTTTGCAAGCAGGGGGTTGGGGGTTCGAGTCCCCTTGGCTCCACCGCAGGTCATCCCTGTAGGAGGGGGGCGGGTCAAGAGTGTTCGGGGGTCGTTTTGACCCGGCCCGGGCCGTTGCTGGGCATGGCTCGATGGGCGTCGGGGTCAAGGCTCGAGCGGATTGCCACTCGACCGCGGAGCGGCTGGAGGGCCTTGAGGCGGGCGCCGGGCGGGTCGACGATGTGGGCCGGCGGGCTGGCGTGGTCTGTGGGTCTGGGGTTCGGGGGCACCTCGCGGGGGGTGGGTAGCGGATGGGTTGGTGTTTCCTCGTCAGTGCTGATGCGGTGCGGGGTGGACCAGCCCTGGTGGGTGTCAGTCATCCCTTCGCCACCGGTGGGTGGCATGACGTGGTGCGTGGTGTCTTGGCCGGTGTGGTCAATCAGAACGGTCGACCGCGTCGAAGCCCGGGGGTCATGACCTGCACGACCGAGCACCGACCAAGAGGCTTTCGGCGTGTCATGCGACGCGCCGGTGGCTCAGGGCGCGCACGTGCCCGTCGCGTAGGGCGTAGTAGACGTGCTCGACCTGGCGGCGGGCGGCGGCGACCGCGCCGATGTTCCGGCTGTTCCGGCGGGCGGCGACCCGTTCGCGCAGCGGTCCGACGCCGGTGTGCGGGCCGACCTGCTTGACCGACTCGATCGCGGCCCACCGCACCAGCCTGGAGCCCTGCGTGGTGATCCGGCCCCGGCGGACGTGGGTGTCCGACTCGTGGTGCCTCGGGGTCAGCCCGGCCCACGATGTCAGGTGCGCGGCGGTCGGGAACCGGTGCACGTCGCCGATCTCGGCGACGAACACGGCAGCCAGGATGGGCCCGATCCCGGGAATGCTCTGACAGGCGCGGTAGCCAGGATCGGCGACGAGCCTGCCCTTGGCGAGCCGGGCGAACAGGTCGACCTCGACGTCCAGATCGTCGATCAGCCGTTGCAGCGACTGGATCCGCGCCACGTACGGCGCGGGTGCGTGCACGTGCGCGAGCAGGTCCAGACCCCGGTCGGTGAACAGGTCGCTCATCGGGACCTGGACGCCGAGCTTGGCCAGCACCGCGTGCACCTCGCACTTACACCCCGAACGCAGCGCGACCAGCTTGGCCCGGTGCCGCACCAGCTCGCGCAGCTCCCGCGTGGCCGGCGGCGCGATCCACGCCTGCGGCAGGCGGCCCATCCGCAGCAGGTCAGCCAGATCGGACGCGTCCCGCACATCGTTCTTGACCCGACGATGCTCGAACATCTTCACCCCGAGCGGGTGCGCCAGGTGCACCTGCGCGCCGCCCGCCTGCAGGGCGTCGACCGCCCAGTACCAGCCGTACGCCGCCTCCAGCACCACCTCCGGCGCCTCACCCGCCCGGGACATCACCGCAGCGAGAGACTCCAGGTCGTTGTTGATCCGCACCACCTCCAACGCCTCACCGGCGCCGGTAGTCCGCACGACCACCGATCTCCTGCGGTGCAGATCCATCCCAACGAACTGCCGACCGTCATACTCAGACATGAGGGGCCTCCTCGAATCCGATGGATTACATGAGCACTCCCAGCATGAACACGACCCCGCTGGAAGGTAACCCACGAGGAGCGGAGGCCCCGCTCCTACATCGCATCAGAGGCTGTTTCAGGTCTCTGGCCGACCTCGAAATCGGGCCAGTACCCCAGCAAAGTACCGCAGTCGTGACTGCGGGCTCGTCCTGACCACCAAGTTCGGCGACCCGGTCGATCCCCGCAACTTCCACCGCTACTTCAAGGAGCGGTGCGAAGCCGCCGGCGTGCCGATCATCTCCGTGCACTCGACCCGGCGAACCTGCGCAAGCCTGCTCGTCGCCCTCGACGTCCACCCCCGCGTCGCGATGGCCGTCCTGCGCCACAGCAAGATCGCCCTCACCATGGAGATCTACTCCCAGGTCTCCTCCGCCTCCACCCGCGGGGCCCTCAAGCGCCTCGGCAGCCAGCTCGGGGATCGCTTGGGATGACCAGCACCGCGCGCCGGCCCTACTTCGTCTCGTTGGGGTGCCTGGTGTGACAGTCGATCAAGACCACGGTCTGACCATCAACGTAGAACCAGATGCGAGCCCCATTGCTGAGCTCGTGTTGCCAGCGTTCATGGGTGTTACCCCACATGGGTCACGGCGGCCAGGTCTCCCTTGAGGGGGTGGTTATTGGGGAGCCGCTCGTGTGGGGTCCTGGTCAGGAAGTCCCAGGCGTCCACCAGGGCGTTGCGTTGCGTTGCTTTGAGGTCCGTCCACCCCTTCTCGGCTTGGCTTGTGCCGAAGACGATGGTGTACTCAGCCTTCTTGATGGGCCGGGGGACCTCGTGCCGCGTCGCCATCAGGCCTGACGCGGGTCGGTCGCCACGGGCAGGTCCTCGTACCAATCAAGCTCGTCATCCGGGGTGAAGCCAGCAGCCTTCGCCTGTGCGGTGCTGTACCACTCCTGTAGGTCAACGAGGAACGGTCCGAAGTCCTGCACAGCTGCGCATCCGCGGGCGCTCTCGACGATCTCCTTCGCGAACATCTCCCTCTCCGACTCGCTCAGGAAACGCATCCAAGGAAACCGGTCCTGAAGCCGCTGCACGAATGGCTCAGTCTCGGGCCCCAGCGAGGCCGCAATGAGATCTGCGGCCATGCGGAGCACGGTGCTCTGTCGCTCAATTTCGCTCTTTCGAGTGAGGACGAGCGTCTCCCCATCGCGCCGAGTGATCTCAACAGCCCCCTGGTCGGCAGCCTGGAACACCTCGGCCGAGTTGCGGGACAGGGCCGAGGACTGGACTACGCGCGGCATCGTGAGGCTCATGCCAGCCATTGTTCTGAACGTATTCAGAACTGTCAAGCCGGGATGCCAAGGTGCCAGTCACCAGCCGAGGTCCCACCCGAGGCGTCGCCGGCGGCAAGCCGCTGCCGGTTCTGCAGGGCCCGGCGCTGCTCGAGCGGGCGAACGCAGATAGCCGGCAGAGGGGCCTCTGGCCGACCTCGAAGTCGGGCCAGTACCCCAGCGAAGTACGGCAACTGCGCCCAGCCCGCGGTTGATCAGATCTTTTGGGTCGGGCCAAGGGTGATCAACTCATATTGATAAGATCAATTGGCAAGCCAGAGCCCTTATCAACTGGAGGTGTGATGCCTCGCGGACGGCCATCGCGGGCAACCGTCTACGCCCGGTTGGAAGCAGCCCTCGCCGAGCTGCGGGATCGCCTGGGCGGTCTGCCCTCGCCGAAGGAGTCAGAGGCCATCTGGTCAGACATCTGGCACCTCGAGGCTCACCACTCCACAGCACTCGAGGGCAACACCCTGGTCCTGCGCGAGGTCGAGCTCCTCCTGGAGCGAGGCAAGGCCGTCGGTGCCAAGCCGCTCAAGGAGTACATGGAGGTCAAGGGGTACGCCGACGCGGCCCAGTGGGTGTACGCGCAGGCTCTCGAACCCGGCGACTGGCACGACGGAGGCCTGATCACCACCCAGGAGCTCCGGCACATCCATAAGGTCGCCATGGACCCGGTGTGGCAGGTCGCACCGCACCCCGACGCCACCGACCGCGAGGGCCCCGGCAACTTCCGAGAACACGACATCCGGCCGTTCGGCGGGGGGATGACGCCTCCTGCCTGGCCATTGGTCGACGCCCAGGTCCGCGGGTGGGTCGACGCCGTGAATGACGAGGCGGTCGGTTTGCTCGCGCACGACCAGGCGACACCCATGCCGGAGAGACTTGCCCTGATCCACGACCACTTCGAGCGGATCCACCCGTTCATCGACGGCAACGGACGGACGGGCCGACTGGTCCTCAACCTCCTCCTGGTGCGCCTGGGATACCCACCGATCGTCGTCCTGAAGCGGCAGAGGTCCCCGTATCTGGCGGCCCTGCAGAGGGCGGACGCCGGTGACGTCGGACCGCTCGGGGAGCTCCTCGCCCGGGCCATGTACGACAACCTCAACCGGTTCATCGTTCCGAACCTCGCCGGCCCGGCTCGGCTCGTCCCGCTGGCCGCCCTGGTCAACGAAGAGTTCAGCCTCGCTGCTCTCCGGCAGGCCGCACAGCGCGGGCGGCTTGACGCTGTCCAGGGATCCGACGGAGTCTGGCGCAGCTCTCGCAAGGCTGTCGACCGGTACAAGAAGATCAAGGGACAGAGACGCCGTTGAGCCGGACCACGTGCGGCGGCGACGCTGCGGGCTCAAGCGACCGCCTCAGGACGTGCTGGTCAGCTCGATGCCGAGGCGTTTAAGGGCTTCGCGGGTGGAGGCGGAGGACACCTGGGAGTAGATCTCCATCGTCAGAGCGATCTTGCTGTGCCGCAGCACGGCCATCGCGACGCGAGGGTGGACGTCCAACGCGACGAGCAGGCTGGCACAGGTGCGCCTGGTCGAGTGCACGGAGATGACCGGCACCCCGGCCGCGTCGCACCTCTCCTTGAAGTAGAGATGGAAGTTGCGGGGGTCGAGCGGATCGCCGTACTTCGTGGTGAGGACGAGCCCGCAGTCGCCCCATGTGTCGCCGGCCGCGAGCCGCTGGCGGTTCTGCATGGCCCGCCGCTGCTCGAGCGCCCGCACACAGATGTCCGGCAAAGGCAGCGGCGCATCCGATGAGGGCGTCTTTGTCCGGCGCCGGCTGAGTTCAGGCCCGATCCGCTGCAGCTGCCAGGCGATGTATGCCTCCTGGCCGTCGAGATCGACGTCCTCCCACGCCAGCCCCAGCACCTCGCCCCGCCGCAGGCCGAGGACGAGGAGCAGGACGTAGGCGGCATACAGCGGGTCGTTGGCTTCCCGGGCGGACTCGAGAAACTGGC
This sequence comes from uncultured Actinomycetota bacterium, assembly GCA_963763315.1. Classification (GTDB taxonomy): domain Bacteria; phylum Actinomycetota; class Actinomycetes; order Actinomycetales; family Dermatophilaceae; genus CAVSJJ01. The sequence goes on along the minus strand of CAVXOC010000002.1, from coordinate 240,612 downwards.
GCGCCTGCTCGACGGTCCACACCACCGACCGCTTGGTCCGCGGCACCGGCACCTTGACCAGCGCGGCGACGTTGCGCATGACCAGGTCCTCGCGCATCGCCTGGGTCAGTGCGCCACGCAGGACCCGCCACGCCTGGCGGACAGTCCACTCGGAGGCGAGCTCGTGGCAGCAGTGGCCGGCGCCGCAACAGCGCGGCTCGTCCCGGGTGGCGTCGTCAACACCGCGCGGGCATTTCGCCCGCCAGGGTCGAAGTCAATCCTCGATGGACCGCAGGACGCGTCACTGCCGCTGAAGCGTCAACACCTACGCCGTGAGATTGGCGCACGAAGCCCTCCAGCGAGCATCCGCGATGGCGCGTGCCACAGCCGAGCCGTCGTACCCGGACCAGTGCGTCAGGTGGGCACGGCACGAGTCCGGGAGCGGAAGCCCGAGAACAGACTCGATCTCTTCGAACGTGTGCGCCGCTCGTCCTGGGCGTGGACCGCCGCCTGCGGTAGGGGTCCCGCCGGGGGCGAAGGACTGCTTGGCACAAGTGGTACCCCAGAGAAGTACGGCAACCGAGTGGGGTACTGGCCGATCCCGGGGCGACCGCATAGCGCCTGACCTGCGAAAACACACTGTTGTGGTACCGGAATATCGTCTTGCAAGCAGGGGTTAGGGGCTCGAGTCCCCTTCGCTCCCCCTACCTGTCGCTGCTCGTGCTCGCCTGGGGAGGCAGCCGCTCGGGTGACGTCCGGGACCCGAGCCCGAGCCAGATGTCGAGGAGTCCACCGGACCAGGTGTCGAGGCGATTACCTGGGCCAGACGTCGAAGAAGCGGCCGCCCGGCTGGCTAGCCCTGCTCGGACGGGCTGGACTCGGCCTCGTCGAGGGCCTCGGCAAGGGCCTCGCGCGTCGCCTCGCTCCTGTCCTCGGCGGCCTCCGTCGCCTCGGCGGCTTCCTCCGCGGCCTCCTCGGTGACCTCCGACGCCCGTTCGGTGGCGGCCTCCTTGGCGGCATCGGCCTTCTCCTGGGCGGCGCTGGCCAGGTCGCTCACCGACGACGCGCGACCCGAGGCCGCAGGGGTGTACGCCCCGGCCTTCGCCCAGGGGTCAGCCTTCTCGGTGCTCCGCCGGTAGACGAACGCCGCCACGCCGGCGGCCAGCGCCCCGAAGATGAAGAGCAGCCGCCCCCGCCGGCTCTTGCTCTTGCTGCCGCGGCGAGCCTTCCTGGCCTCCTTGGCGAGCTGCTCGGCGGCGGCCTGTGCCTCCTTGGCGGCGGAGCGGGCCTCCTTGATCGCCTTCCTCGCGTGCTTGCGCGACCCCTTGGTGGCCTTCTTGGTCGACGCGGATGCCTCGGCGAACCCCTTCTGGGCCCGTAGCCGAGCCTCGGCGGCGACCCGCCGCGCCTGCGAGCGCGCGTCCTCGGCGGCGCTCACGGCCCGCTCCTCCGCCGCGGCGGCAGCGGTCCTGGTGGCGTCCTCGAGGTTGCCCTTGGCGGTCTCGGAGGCGTGTGCCGCGCTGACCCGGGCCGTCTCGACGGCCTCCCTGGCCCCGGCGGCGATGCTCTCGGCGGCCACCTTGGCGCCGGTCGAGAGAGTCTGCGCGACATCCTGCGCCGTCGACTTCAGCATGGCGGCGTACTCCGGTGCGTGGGCGGCTGCGGTCGCGGCGACGTCCTGCACGCCGGTGCGGATCGTGGCGGCAGCCTCCTGCGCCCGGGCCTTCATGGCCTCGGCGGCGTCTTCGGCTCCCGACTGCGCGGCATCGCTCACCTGCGTCGTCTTGCTTTCGGTCCGGAACACAGGTCCTCCTTGGTCGGCCTTCCGTCCTGTTCTCGTTCCATCCTGCCCCCTTTGCCCGCCCGGAAACCAGCGGAACGGCCCGGCGGGAGTTCCTCACGGCGATGTTCCGCCGGCCGCGGGGTCGCGGGCGCCGGCGCCGGGGGCGGGGCGCCGGGGGCGGGGCGCCGGGGGCGGGGCGCCGGTGGCCGGGCGCGGGGTGCCGGGGCGCCGGGTGCCGGGTGCGGGTTGCCGGGCGCCGGGTGCCCACGACGGCTCGGGGCAGACCCATGACAGAATCTCGGCCATGAAGGCGACACTCCACACCAACCACGGCCCCATCGCGATCACCCTCTTCCCCGACCAGGCCCCGAAGACGGTCAAGAACTTCGTCGGCCTCGCCACCGGCGAGCGGGAGTACCGCGACGACGCCGGGCGCACCAACCCGACGAGGTACTACGACGGCCTGGTCTTCCACCGGATCATCCCCAACTTCATGATCCAGGGCGGCTGCCCCATCGGTCAGGGCACCGGCGGCCCCGGCTACGCCTTCGACGACGAGATCCACCCGGACCTGCGGTTCGACCGCCCCTACCTGCTCGCCATGGCCAACGCCGGCAAGCGGATGGGCAAGGGCACCAACGGGTCGCAGTTCTTCATCACCGTCACCCCGACCGCCTGGCTCACCGGTAAGCACACCATCTTCGGCGAGGTCGCCGACGCCGCCAGCCGGCAGGTCGTCGACGAGGTCGCGGCGGTGGCGACCGGTGGGATGGACCGTCCCGTCGAGGACGTGGTCATCGAGCGCGTGGAGATCGAGGACTGAGCCCGCCCACCACGAGCGTCCGAGCTCCCCGCATGACGAGAGATCCGCGACCTCCGAGGCGACCCGGTGAGTGAGCCCATGACATCCGAGCAGCCGGTCGAGCAGGCCCCCGTCTGCCCGCGGCACCCCGACCGGGTCTCCTACGTTCGCTGCCAGCGCTGCAACCGCCCGACCTGCCCGGAGTGCCAGCGACCCGCGGCCGTGGGGATCCAGTGCGTGGACTGCGTGCGCGAGGGGCAGAAGAGCGCCCGGCGCGGTACCACCGTGTTCGGCGGAGGGGTGACCGACGGCCGACCGCGGGCTACCCAGGTGCTCGTCGCGATCTGCGTCGTCGTCTATGTCGGCCAGCTGACCTCGCGGGGCCTCACCGACCAGATCGCCTTCGTCCCCTACCTCGGCGACACCGAGCCGTGGCGCTTCCTCACCTCCGCGTTCGCCCACAGCCCCGGGTCGTACTTCCACATCCTGTTCAACATGTACGCCTTGTGGATCATGGGCTCCTACCTCGAGCCGCTGATGGGCCGGGTCCGCTTCGTCGCGACCTACCTCATCAGTGCGCTGGGCGGCTCGGTGGGCTACCTGGTGCTGGCCTTCCCGCACTCGGTCGCCGAGCTCAACCGAGGCAACTTCGGGGCGTGGGAGACGCCCGTCGTCGGGGCGTCGGGGGCGGTGTTCGGGCTGTTCGGCGCGTTCCTGTTCCTCCAGAAGCGGCTCGGCCGGTCCTCGGCGTGGATGTACGCCACGATCGCCATCAACGCCGTCCTCGGCTTCGTCATCCCCAACATCGCCTGGCAGGGCCACCTCGGCGGGTTCCTCACCGGGCTGGCCTGCGGCGCGGTCATCGCGTTCACCGGGCGGCGCGAGTCCGGCCGCGCCGGCAGCTGGCGCGTGCACTGGGCCGGGCTGTCGGCGATCGCCGTCGTGCTCGTCCTGCTCGCCGTGGCGAAGTATGCCGTGACGTCCTCCCCCGTCTGAGCCGGACACCCGGCCGTGACGGTGCCCTCCGGTGAGCCGCCGGGCAACGTTCAGGACTTACACAGGTGTCATTTGTCCCCAGTGTGGACAACCCCTGTGGACAACTGCGGTACGGCTCAGCGCCACCTGGTCGTCATGGCGAAGCCGGCGACCATGAGGCCGAACCCGACCCCGAGGTTCCACCGGCCGAGGGCCTCCACGGGCAACCGCTGGCCCGAGATGTAGAACGTCACGACCCACAGCAGGCCGACGACCATGAGGCCTACCATGACGGGCGCGAACCACGGCGGGTTGCCCGTCGTCACCTTCTGGGCGCGCCGCGGTGGCGGGGTGTAGCTGGACTTCGAGCGTCCCTTGGACTCGGGCACGGACACCTCTCCTTGCACGTTGTGCGTGTGCCCTAGCGTAGAGGCAGTCTCTGGTCGAAGGAGGTGCCCCCCGTGTCGATGCGGCGCCAAGCCCTGCTCACCCGCCGCCCGACCCGGTGGTCGGTCCTGGTCCCGGTGGTCGGGATCCTCGCCGGAGCGCTCTTCGCGACGAGCAGCCAGGCGTCGCAGCGCGGCGCCCTGCGGAGCACGGCGCAGGGCCTTCCGGACCTCATCCGCAGCCAGACCGCTCTGAACGCCCGGCTCACCGGCCAGCTCACCACCCTGCAGGGCGAGGTCGACGCGCTGACCGCCAAGGAGGCTCCCGGCAGCAACACCACGGCCTCGGTGACCGAGCGCGCCGCGGCCCTGGCCATCCCAGCCGGGCGGACCGCGGTCCGCGGGCCGATGATCGAGGTCAGCCTCGACGACTCGCCGCTGCGCGGCGACCAGATCCCCGCCGGGTTCGGCGTCGACGACATCGTCGTGCACCAACAGGACGTGCAGGCCGTCGTCAACGCCCTGTGGGCGGGCGGGGCCGAGGCGATGATGCTGCAGGACCAGCGGGTCGTCAGCACGAGCGCCGTCCGGTGCGTCGGCAACACCCTCATCCTCCAGGGGCGGGTCTACTCGCCGCCCTACGTCGTCAAGGCGATCGGGGACACCGGCCGGATGGAGACCGCCCTCGCCCTCAGCCCGGAGGTCAGGATCTACCAGGAGTACGTCGCGGCCGTCGGGCTCGGCTACACCGTGACGACCATGGCCAGCGCGACCTTCCCCGCCTTCAGGGGGAGCACCGTGCTGAAGTACGCGAGCGTGGCCGGCCGATGAGGGCACCCCGGGTGCTCTCCGCCGTCGGAGAGCTGTTCATCACCGCGGGGGTCCTTGTCCTGCTGTTCGTCGGCTGGCAGCTCTGGTGGACCGACGTCACGGCCACCCGGGCGCAGAACGCGACCGTGCACCGGCTGGCCACCGAGTTCGGCTCGGGGCCGGGTACCGTCGAGCCCGGCACCGCCCGGCCCGGCACGGTCAAGCCGGGCGACGCCCCGCCCGGTGACGCCTTCGCGATCATCCGGATCCCGCGCTTCGGCGCGGACTACGCGCGGCCGGTCTACAAGGGCACGACCAGCCAGACCCTCACCGAGGGCTTCGGGCAGTACACCGGGACGGCCGCGCCGGGCGCGGTGGGCAACTTCTCGCTCGCCGGGCACCGCACGACATACGGTCGGCCGCTGCGCGACGTGCAGCGGCTGCGCAACGGCGACACGGTCCTCGTCGAGACGAGCACCGAGTATGTCGTCTACACCGTCGTCTCCCACGAGATCGTCGCACCGAGCGACATCGCGGTCATCGCGCCGGTCCCGGACGAGCCGGGCGCGACGGCGAGCCGGGCCTATCTCACCCTGACGACCTGCCACCCCGAGTACTCCGCGCAGCAGCGCTACATCGTGCACGCCGTGCTCGCCAAGGCGTATCCGCGGGCCGCCGGGCTGCCGGCCGGCGTGCTCGCCGTCCCCGGGAAGGCCTGAGCCGTGTATGCCGCGTTGTGGCGCCTGCTGCCCGGCCCCACGGCCGTCAGGGCCCTCGAGGCGCTCGTGCTGGTGCTGCTCGTCGTGGCGGCGCTGTTCCGCTGGGTGTTCCCCTGGGTCTCGCCGTACATGCCGTTCAACGACACCACGGTCGAGACGGGTCTGCGGATCCTGGGCAGCGGAGGCCAGGCGGCATGACGCGCATCCTGGTCATCGACAACTACGACAGCTTCGTCTTCACCATCGTCGGCTACCTCGAGCAGCTCGGTGCCGAGTGTGACGTCGTGCGCAACGATGCGCTCCGCGCCGCGGACGGCGCGGGCTTCGCCGGCGTGCTCGTCTCGCCCGGTCCGGGAACGCCCGAGGAGGCCGGGGTGTCGATGGCCATGATCGACGCCTGCGCCCGGCGCGCCCAGCCCATGCTCGGTGTCTGCCTCGGCCACCAGGCGCTCGGCGCGGTGTGCGGTGCGACGGTCGGCCGGGCCCCGGAGCTGCTTCACGGCAAGACCTCGAAGATCCACCACGACGGCACCGGAGTGCTGGCGGGTCTCGCCGACCCGTTCACCGCCACCCGCTACCACTCGCTGGCCATCGACCCGACGACCGTGCCCGAGACCTTGATCGCCACCGGCCACACGGCCTCCGGGATCATCATGGCCGTGCGGCACCGGGACCTCCCGCTGCACGGTGTCCAGTTCCATCCCGAGAGCGTGCTCACCGAGGGCGGTCACCGCATCCTCGCCAACTGGCTCGAGATGTGCGGGCTCGTCGGGGCGGTGGAGCGGGCAAGAGGCCTCAGCCCGCTCGTCCACGACCCGCGCGGGCCGGCCGGCATACCGGCCGTCGGCTAGCAGCGAACCTACGACGTCGTGGGGGAGCTCGTCGGTGTCGCGGTGTCCGTCGGGGTGGGGCTCGGCGTGGGGGTCGGCGTGGGGGTCGGCGTCGGCGGCGCCTGGGCCACGACGATCGTCACCGTCGAGCCGGAGTCCACCTTGCCCTTGGTCGGCTTCTGCGAGATGACCGACCCGGGGGTGACCGTGTCGCTGTCCTGGTACTCCGTCTTGGGGACGAGGCTGGCCTGCGCCAACGCGGACAGCGCGTCGTTCTGGCTCATCCCGGTGACGTTCGGGACGGTGACCTTGCCGGAGGCGACGTTGAGCGCGATCGTCGTGCCGGGCTGGACGAGGGAGTCGGCGGCCGGGCTCGTCGAGATGACCTGCCCCTTGTCGAGCTTGGAGTCGTCGACCAGCGTCGTCTTGCCCACGGTCAGCTTCGCGTCCCGGAGGATCTGGGTCGCCTGGTCGACGGTCTTCCCCTCGAGGTCGGGCACCTTGACCGCGTTGGGCCCGGTCGAGACCGTGATGGTCACGACGTCGTTCTTGGTGGCCGTCGTATGGGCGGCCGGGTCCTGGCTGATGACGGTGCCGGCGTCGGCGGTGTCGCTCGCCTCTTGGCTCACCGCCACCCGGAGCCCGGCCTGCAGCAGCTCGGACCGGGCCGTCTCCTGCGGCTTGCCGGTCACGTCGGGGATCTCCACCGAGTTGGCCAGGGTGTGCTGGTGGTCGAGGTAGGTCTTCAGCCCGAACCCCAGCAGGGCGAGCACGAGCACGACCGCGACGGAGATCCAGACCCCGCGTCGCGACGCCCCCGAGCGCCCGCGGGGCTCGACGGGGGGCGGCGCCGGGGGCGGCTGGTCGTCGACGACCGGGTCCGGCGGCGAGGTCACCGGGGTGTAGACCTCGGTCGGCTCGGTGCCGATGGTGCCGATGGCCTCGGTCATCGCGCCGGCGGCGGCTGCGCCGGCGACCGCAGCGGCCGCGCCGCCGGCCACGGCGCCGACGGCGTCCGCCGCGACCCCGTGGGCCTCGGCGCTGATCGGCCAGCCGAGCCGGACCGAGCGCAGGTCGGCACGGAACGACGTCGCGTCCTGGTAGCGGGCCTCGCGGTCCTTGCCGAGGGAGTGCAGGACGACGGCGTCGAGATCGGCGGAGATGCCGGGGGTGAGCCGGGACGGTGGGATGGGCGGCTCGCCGACGTGCTGGTAGGCGATAGACACCGGGGAGTCGCCGACGAACGGCGGGCGCCCGGTGAGCAGCTCGAACAGCATGCAGCCCGTCGAGTAGAGGTCGGACCGGGCGTCGACGGTCTGTCCCTGAGCCTGCTCCGGCGAGAGGTACTGGGCGGTGCCGATGACGGCCTGGGTCTGGGTCATCGTCGCGTTGGAGTCGGCGATGGCGCGGGCGATCCCGAAGTCCATCACCTTGACCGAGCCGTCGGTGCCGATCATGACGTTGGCCGGCTTGATGTCGCGGTGCACGATGCCCTTGCGGTGGCTGTAGGCCAGCGCGTCCAGGACGCCCTCGGTGACCCGGGCCGCCTCGGCCGGGTCCAGCCGGCCGTCCCGGGTGAGGACCTCGCGCAGCGTGTGGCCCTCCACGTACTCCATGACGATGTAGGGGATGTCGACGGACCCGGCGCCGGACCCGGTGGAGTGGTCCTCGCCGGAGTCGTAGACGGCGACGATCGCGGCATGGTTGAGGCCCGCGGCGGAGGTGGCCTCGCGGCGGAACCGGGTGAGGAAGGACGGGTCACGCGCGAGGTCCGAGCGCAGCATCTTGATGGCGACCTGACGGTCGAGGCGCATGTCGTGCCCGACATGGACCTCGGCCATGCCGCCGCGACCGATGAGGCTGCCGACCTCGTACCGGCCGCCCAGCAGCTTTGGGACCTCACTCATCGTGGACTACTCCTCATGACTTCGTCAGCCGTGCTTCCATCATGGCCTTCGCGATCGGGGCCGCCACTCGACCGCCCACCGCCTCGTTGCCGGCGTTGCCACCGTTCTCGACGACGACAGCGACGGCGATCGTCGGGTTGTCCGCCGGCGCGAAGCAGGTGAACCAGGCGTGGGGCGGCAGCCCGGTGCCGTGCTGGGCCGTCCCGGTCTTTCCGGCCACAGCGACGCCCGGCATCTGCGCGGCGGTCCCGGTCCCGCGCTGGACGACGCCCTCCATCATCGTGGTGAGCTGCGCCGCCACCTCGGGGCTGACGGCGTCGGACAGCTGCTCGGGCTTGGCGCTGTCGATGACGGTGAGGTCGGAGCCGAGCACGGACTGGACGAGGTAGGGCTTCATGACGGTGCCCCGGTTGGCGATGCCCGCCGAGACCATCGCCATCTGGAGCGGCGTGACGCGCACGTCGAACTGGCCGATGGAGGACTGTGCCAGCTGGGGCTTGTCGGGGTTCGCGGGGAACTGGCTCGGGGTCACGTTCATCGGGATGTCGAGCGCGTCGCCGAACCCGAACTTGGCCGCCTGGGTCTGCATGGCGTCCGCCCCGACCTGCATGCCGAGCCAGCCGAACGCCGTGTTGCACGAGATGACCAGCGCGTTGAGCAGGGTCGTCTTCCCGTTCGGCCCGCACGGGCCGGCGAAGTCGTTGGGCAGGGTGGCGGAGGTCTGCGGCAGGTCGAGGACGGCGGGCCCGGGGATCGAGGACTCGGGGGTGTAGGAGCCGGAGGACAGCGCCGCGGCGGCGGTGACGATCTTGAACGTCGAGCCGGGTGGGTAGAGGTCGCCGGCGATGGCCCGGTTCACCAGCGGCCGGCCGGGGTCCTTGCCCAGCCGGTCCGAGGCCTTGATCACCGCCGCGAGATCGTGGGTGGCCAGGACGTTGGGGTCGTATGAGGGCCGGCTCACCATCGCCAGGATGGCGCCGGTGCTCGGGTCGAGGGCGACGGCCGCACCATGCTGGTTGCCGAACGCCTTGATGGCGGCGCTCTGGACGGCCGGGTCGATCGTCAGCTGCAGGCTGGCCCCCGCGGGCTTGCGTCCGGTGAACAGGTCGGACACCCGGCGGTAGAACAGCTTGTCGCTGGAGCCGTCGAGCAGCGACTGGTCGGCCAGCTCGAGACCACCGGAGGCGCCGAAGAACGAGTAGGAGCCGGTGATGTGGGCGTAGGCGGTGCCCTTGGGGTAGACCCGCTGCCACTTGAACTGGTCCTTGGTCGGGACCGACTTGGCGATGGCCGTGTCGCCGACCAGGATCTGCCCGCGCTCGCGCCCGTAGGCCGACAGCAGCGTGCGCCGGTTGTCGGGCCGGGCGTTGAGCGACTTCGCCTCGACGAACTGGATGACCGTCGTCGACACCAGCAGCGAGACGAACAGGACGGCCACGAGGGTGGCGATCCGCCGGATGGGGGCGTTCACCGCAGCCTCACCGCCTCCGTCTTGGCGTCGCCGGTGGGACTCGGCACCGACGGGTCGGGCAGCGGACGGCGCGCGTTGTCGCTGATCCGCAGGAGGATCGCCACGAGGGTCCAGTTCGCGAGCAGCGAGGACCCGCCCGAGGACAGGAACGGCATCGTGAGGCCGGTGAGCGGGATGACCCGCGTCACGCCGCCGACGACGACGAAGCACTGCAGGCCGAGCGAGAACGCCAGCCCCCCGGCGAGCAGCTTGCCGAACCCGTCCCGCGCGCCGATGGCGGTGCGCAGCCCGCGCTCGACGAGCAGGGCGTAGAGGACCAGCAGGGCGAACAGCCCCACGAGACCGAGCTCCTCGCCGAAGCTCGGCACGATGAAGTCGGACTCGGCGAACGGGGTGAGGTCGGGCCGCCCTTGGCCGAGCCCCGTGCCGACCATCCCGCCCGCGGCCATGCCCATGAGCCCGTCGGCGAGCTGGCTCGAGGTCTTGAGGGCCTGGGGGGTGAACGTGTGCAGCCAGAGCAGCACGCGTTCCTGCACGTGCCCGAACAGGAGGTAGGCGACATACGCCCCGACGCAGAACAGCAGCATGCCGATGGCGACCCAGGACACCCGCTCGGTCGCGACGTAGAGCATGGCGACGAACAGGCCGAAGAACAGCAGCGAGGTGCCGAGGTCCTTCTCGAAGACGAGGACGCCGAGGCTGAGCAGCCACGCGACGAGGATGGGGCCGAGGTCGCGGGCTCGCGGGAACGTGACGCCGAGGACCTTGCGCCCGGCGACCGAGAGGGCGTCGCGGGTCTGGACGAGGTACCCGGCGAAGAAGACGGTGAGGATGATCTTGGCGATCTCGCTCGGCTGGAACGAGAACCCGCCCAGGTTGATCCAGATCCGGGACCCGTTGATCTGCTGCCCGAGGATCGGCAGCAGCGGCAGCAGGAGCAGGCCGAAGCCGACCACCGCGGCCGTGAAGGTGTACCGGCGCAGGATCCGGTGGTCGCGCAGGACGATGAGCACCCCCGCGGCGATGGCGACGGCGAGGGCGCTCCACATCAGCTGGTGGAACGCGAACCCCTTGCCGAAGGTGCGCCCGTGGGCGAGGTCCAGCCGGTAGATCATCACCAGGCCGAGGCCGTTGAGCAGCGTGACGATGGGCAGCAGGATGGGATCGGCGTACGGGGCCCGCCACCGCAGCACGAGGTGGATCGCGACGGCCATCCCGAGGAACCCGAGCGCGTAGGTCAGCAGGCTGGGCGGCACGCCGCCGTTGACGGCCATGCCCACGTCGGCGTACGCGACGGTGACGATGACGACCGCGAAGACGACGAGGACCAGCTCGATGGTCCGGCCGCGCCGGGGCTGCAGGGGGGACACCACGCTCATGGGGTCAGCCGCCCGTCACCGGCGAGGCGGAACGGCTCGGCGACGCCGACCGGCTCGGCGAGGCCGTCGAGGAACCGGACGGGGTCGGCGTGGGGAGGATCCAGGTGTCGGGCACCCGCTGGCACTCGTTGCCCTGCGAGCGGGCATAGCGACAGGCGGCGGCCTGGACGCGCAGCTGCGCGACGAGCTCGTCGGCCGCGGCGCGGTCCGCGACATCCGCTCCCTGGGCGAGCTGGGTCTGGTAGATGCTGGGCAGGTCGCTCACGGCGACGTCCGAGGTCGCGATGGGGGTGGAGAGCGAGACCGGGCCGAGGCTCTGCTGCACGCCGCGGAACACGGTGACCTGGCCGAGATGGTCGGCGACGTAGTACTGCTGCTGGGTCCAGGCGTAGGCGGCGTAGGACCCGCCGACGACGATGACGACGACGAGGGCGATGACGCCGAGGATGCGCCCGACCCGGCCGGCCGCGGAGCGCGGGCCCTCCTCGGCGAGGGTGACGTCGTCGCCGGACCCCTTGGTCAGCGCGGCCGCCTTGGAGGCGGGGGTCACCGGCATCGGCTGGGTGCCGCGCTGGTGGGCTGCCGCCGCTCCGACGACGAGGGGCTGGGTCGACGGGGGCTCGGTCTTGGTGAGGTCGACGACGTCGCCGATGACGACGGTGACGTTGTCGGGTGCCCCCGCCCGCAGGGCGAGCGCGACGAGCCGCTCGCAGCACTCGTCGGGGTCGGCCGTCTCGGTGAGCACGCTCGTCACGGTCTCGGCGCTGACATAGTCCGTGAGGCCGTCGGAGGCGATGAGGTAGCGGTCGCCCACCCTGGCCTGGCGGACGACGAGGTCGGGCTCGTCGGTGCTCTGCCCGGTCAGCACCCGGGTCACCAACGAGCGTTGTGGGTGGACCGAGGCCTCGTCCACGGTGATCCGGCCCTCGTCGACGAGGCTCTGGACGAACGAGTGGTCCTTGGTGATCTGGGTGACCTCGCCGTCGCGGACGAGGAACGCGCGGGAGTCGCCGATATGGGCGAGGACGAGCTTGTCGCGGGAGCGGAGGATGGCGATGAGGGTCGTGCCCATGCCGTCGAGCTGTGGCTCGGCCCTGACCCGGTCGCCGAGCTCGGCGTTGGCGCTCGCGATCCGGCCGGCGAGCGCGCGCCCCGCCTCGGCGCCGCTGAGGGCCTCGCCGTCGAGGTCGACGAGCGCCGCGATGACCGTCGACGAGGCGATGTCACCGCCGGCGTGACCGCCCATCCCGTCGGCCATCGCGAGCAGGTGCGGACCGGCATACCCGGAGTCCTGGTTGTTGGACCTGACCATGCCGACGTCGGAGCGGGCAGCGAAGCGGAACGCGAACGGCATCGGCTACCTCTGCAGTTCCACGGTCGTCCTGCCGATGCGCAGGACGCTGCCGAGGCGGATGGGCTCGGGCTCGGTGAGCCGCATGGTGCCGAGGTAGGTGCCGTTCGTCGAGCGGAGGTCCTCGACGAGCCACTGCGTGCCGTCGAAGAAGATCCGGGCATGCCGCCCGGAGGCGAAGTCGTCGTCGAGGACGAGCGCGCACTCGGGGCTGCGGCCGATGAGCATCCCGGACTCGCGCAGCGGCAGGCTCGTCCCCGCCAGCGGCCCGGCGGTGACGGTGAGCTTGGTCGGTGCGGTCCGCCCCGCCCGCCCGCGCGGGGGACCGCCGGCCGGGCGATGTGCTGTTCGCCTGGGCGCCGCCCCGCGTGACCCGCGCCGGGACACCTGGGTGCCGTAGAGGTCGCCGCGCAGCACGCCGACGATGGAGAAGACGAAGGCCCACAGGAGCACGAGCATCGCCAGACGCATGATGGTCAGGGTGAGCTCACTCATCGTCCGGGCCGGTCCCGCTCACCGACGACCGGCGCGGTAGGTCACCGAGGTACGCCCGACCGTGATCCGGTCGCCGTCGCCGAGGTGCTCGGAGGTGATCCGGTCGCCGTTGACGAACGTGCCGTTGGTGGAGCCGAGGTCGCGGATCGTCGTGACGAAGTGCGGCCCGTCGGTCGTCACCCTGATCTCGCTGTGCCGCCGGGAGATGCCCGGGTCGTCGAGGACGATGTCGGCGCTGTCGTCGCGGCCGAGGATCGTCATCGCGCCCATGAGGGGGTAGCGCTCGCCGTCGATGTCGAGCCACGGGCGGTCGGCCGGGTTGACCCTGGCCGTCCGGGGCGGCGCACCCGCCCCGGACGGCAGGGGTTGGCCCGCGGGCCGGGTACGCGGCAGGGGGGGCGCCTCGCCGACCGGGCCGGCCGGGCCGCCCGGTGCGGCCGGGTGGGGCGGTGCGGCCGGGTGGGGCGGTGCCCCGGGGGCGGGAGGACCGGCTGGAGCCGGCACTGCCGGGGACTGCCCGGTGCTGCCGGAGGCGTCCGGTCGCTTGGCGGTGGCCGGGCGGACCCGGAACACCCCGGTCTCGAGGTCGCCGTCGCGGTCGAACTCGATCGAGACCGGTCCGCCGGGCTGGTAGTGCTGGCTGTCGGCGTGCTCCATGGCCGCCGCCACGAGCTCGTCCTTGAGGTCGTCCTCGAAGTCGCTCAGTCGGTCGAAGTCGGTCGGGCTGAGGTCGATCTGGAAGAGGTTGGGGACCAGTGACCGGCCCTTGCCGATGCCGGCGGCCCGGTCGTCCATCGCACGCCGGATCGCGCTGGCGATCTCCACCGGCTGGACCTCGGCGCGGAACGCCTTGGCGAAGACGCCGTTGACGGCGCGCTCGAGGCGAGCCTCGACACGGTCGAACAGGCCCATGTGGCTCACCTCCCAGGGGTCATGTCGGACGGCCAGGGCACACTCCCTTCCGGCGATGGTATCCGGCATCACTCGGTGGTCGAGCACGCCCACCGGCACGCGGCGGGCCGGGACAGCCGCCGGGCCGCCGGGCGCGGTCGCCTGGCCGACGGGCGCGGGCCGCCGGGTGCGGGTCAGGGGCCGGTCGGGGCCGTGGGGGCCGCAGTCCAGGTGCCGCAACCCTCGCTCGTGAAGCCCACGTCCGTCGGCGCGAGGTCGACGACGGGGGCGGTGTCGCCGTAGGAGTAGTCGAGCACCGAGGCCGGCTCACTGCCGAAGTTGAGGTCGCGTTCCCAGTAGCAGGCCGTCCCGCCGGGCGCGGTGTACCGGCCGCCCCCCATGTCGAACCCGATGCGGTACTGACCGCTGTCCACGGTGAGCGGGCTCGGCGGGTCGGCGGCGCGCACCTCGGTCCAGGTGCCGCAACCCGTGCTGGTGAAGAAGGCGTCGGTGTCCTTGATCTCGGCGTACACGTGAGCCGCGCCGTCGGGCCACTCGTAGCCGCCGATGACCGCATGGCCGGCGTCCTGCCGGGTCCACGAGCAGCCCGGGGCGGCCGTCGTGGTGTAGAGGCCCGCCGCGGCGGCCACCGGGCCCGTGGTGCCGGCGATGGTCCTGCGCGGCGGGATGGCACGCCGGACGCCGAGGGTGTCCTTGCCGTTGCCGTTCCAGTCTCCGACGATGAGGCTGTCGTCGGCCTCGCCGAAGGCCGTGACGATGTCGGCGGGACCCCCGGTGGTGCCGTTGGTGAGGTAGTAGGCGTTGCCGCGCCGCACGCCGAGGGTGTCCTTGTGGTCGCCGTTCCAGTCGCCCTTGACGACGACGTCGCTGCTGGTGCCGTACCGGAAGACGATGTCGGCGGGACCGCCGGTGGTGCCGTTGGTGAGGTAGTACGTGTTGCCGCGCCGGACGGCGAGGGTGTCCTTGTGGTCGCCGTTCCAGTCGCCGACCAGGACGACGTCGGTGCTCCGGCCGTAGTGGAAGACGATGTCGGCGGGACCGCCGGTGGTGCCGTTGGTGAGGTAGTAGGTGTTGCCGCGCCGCACGGCGAGAGTGTCCTTGCCGTCCCCGTTCCAGTCGCCGATGAGGACGACGTCGGTACTCCGGCCGTAGTGGAAGGAGATGGCGGCCGCGCCACCGGTCGGGGAGTTGGTCAGCAGGAACTGGTTGCCGCGCCGGACCCCGAGGGTGTCCTTGTGGTCGCCGTTCCAGTCGCCGGTGACGACCTGGTCGGTGGCGGTTCCGTAGCGTGCGCTCGAGCCGACTGTGGCCGAGGTGATCGTGGACTGCAGGTAGTAGTAGCTCCCGGTGGTCCCGGCCTGCGCGGACGCGGCCGCGATGACCAGGCCGGCGCCGGCGAGCAGCCCGGTGCCCGCGGCCAGTCCGGCTGCACCGAGCGCAGCCAGGATGCGTTGACGCATGGGAGCCTCTCGGGAGTGCGCGACGTCCGGGCACAGGCTAGCCGGGCCGGGCGCTCCGGCGCGACGCCCGGCCCGGAATTCCGGCCGTTCGGACGAGGGCACGTGCGCGGTGTGGCGGCCGGTGTGGCGGCCCCGCGTGGCGGCCGGTCGAGCGGCCGGGGATGCGGCGGGTGGCCGCGGGTCACGGTGCTCGGCGGTCCTGGCGGGCCGCTTTGAAGTCCGAGGGGGTCTTGCGGCACACTGGGACGGCTCGCGCGAGAGTGGCGGAACGGCAGACGCGCTGTCTTCAGGTGGCAGTGTCCTTATGGGCGTGGGGGTTCAAATCCCCCCTCTCGCACTCAGAAACCCCGGGTTTGACCTGGGGTTTCGCCCGTGTCAGGCATAGCCTGGCCTCTCCGGGTAGCACGGTGGTAGCACCAGCCCCACTCGGAAGGGGCAGTTCATGGCGTGGATCGAGAAGCGCACCCGAGGCGACGGGGGCGGCTCTGCGCGGGTTGTCTGGCGCCTTGGAGGCAGCTCGGGACGGTGCGTACCAGGCGGAAACCTTCAGCGCGGGCACCGACGCCCAGAACCTGGCGCGCGCGGATGGCTTCAAGAAGATGGTCGATGCGGCGGGCCAGCACTGGCCGGACGGCTGGGTCAGGGAGAGGGGTTCGTGCGCCCGCCGGGGACCGACCCGCTGACGGCCCCGCCGCGGTTCGACGAGATCGGCGAGGAGTATGTCCGCCAGATCGTCGACCTTTCGCCGGGTCAGCGGAAGCGCTATCTCGGGCAGATCCACGTCCTGGCCGGGACCCGGGTGCGCGGGTCGCTGGTCTTCACCCGGCCGGTGACCTCGATCCACGAGTCCGACATCAAGGACTGGCTGATCGACTGGGACCGGTCGCTGAAGACCAAGGCCAACTACCACGGCCTGGTCCACGGGGTCTTCGCCCATGCGGTGAAGCGGGGGTACCTGGCGTCGAGCCCGGCGGTGGGGACGGCGCCGAAGCAGTCCCGGGTGCGGCAGTCCCGGCCCGAGCTGCGGTTCCTCACCGAGGCCGAGCTGGAGACTGCGGCGCGGCTGGCCGGCGCGTACGGCGACCTGCTGGTCGTGGCGGTGGGGACGGGGCTGCGGTTCGGTGAGCTCACCGCCTTGTGGGTCGGCGACGTCGACCTCGAGCACGGCACGGTGCGGGTCAACAAGGCCTGGAAGCGCGACGGTGAGAACGGCGAGGCCGACACCCCGGGCTGGCTGGCCAAGCAGCTGCGGCCGAAGCACGCGATGCACGACCACCACCTAGGAAACCCGAAGACCCCGAGGTCGCGGCGCACCATCACGGTCTCGCCGGCCGTCGCCGAGGTGCTCGCCGGACGCATGGCGGGCAAGGCTGTTGACGACTTCGTCTTCACCACCCGCACCGGCCGGCCGCTGCACAACGGCACCTTCTACACCCACGTGTGGCGCAAGCTGCTGAGGTCGCTGGCGGCCGAGGGGATCGCGCCGTTCCGGTTCCACGACCTGCGGCATACCCATGTGGCCTGGCTGGTCGCCGGTGGCGCGCCGCTGCCGCACATCCAGGCCCGGCTCGGTCATGAGTCGATCACGACGACGATCGACACCTACGGGCACCTGCTGCCGGCGGGCGACGAGCTGATCTCCGGGATCATCGACACCGCCCTGACCGGTGGGACGATCCGCCCGACGAGAACGGGCAGTTGACGTGTTGCTTCTGGTGATCATATGCAACACACTGGGAGTGCGGCGATGATCGTCGACCGGATCGAGTGGGACGAGGACAACCTCGACCACGCAACGAAGAGGCTCACCGCTGCGGAGATCGAGCAGGCGATCTGGAACGCGGACCGATGGTTCGGTCACCGGACGCATGCTGACCGCAGAGTCATCCTGTCGAGGACCAACGGCGGGAAGTCGGTGGTGGTCATCGTTCAGGTCGTCCACGACGGGGTACGACCGATCACCGGATGGGAGGCGTAGCAATGAGCGAGTCGATGTCCGAGGCGGACCTGGCGGCCCACTACAACCAGACCAGGGACCTGTCCGGGTTCGACCTGGAGAACGGCGAGCCGATCTCGGTCAGGCGGTCGGTGACGATCTCGGTGCGGTTCTCCGAGGAGGAGATCGCGCAGCTCCGGGAGCGGGCCGAGCAGTCCGGTGTGAAGGTCACCTCGTTCATCCGTGCGGCTGCCTTGGAGGCGACCAGTCCGGTCGACCGTGCCGCGTTGGGCGAGCTCGCCCGCGAGCTGGAGCAGCGTGCGCACGATGTGGCGGAGTACGTGGCTCACGGCGGGTAGGGCGGTCATAGCCGGGAGCGGCCGCCTCGCCTGCCTGGCTGCAGGGCGAGGGGCCGGGGCCGGGCTGGTGTGGTGACGGGTTGTTCGCAGGCGGCGATGAGCTCGTCGAGGTGTTCGAGGCGGAAGCGGACGTGTTTGCCGATGCGGGTGCAGCGGATCTTGTGTTGTCGGACGGCGTCGGCGACCCAGCGGGCGGGGACGTTGAGGTAGGCGGCTGCCTCGTCGATGGTCAGCAGGCAGCGGCCGGTGGCGGTGTCGGACATGAGCGCCGTCCTCCTTCGGCTGATCGGCTGGAGGGGCTGCTCATCGACGTCCGATGCCGAGCCAGTGGCGGGTTTCGGCGACGGTGGTGTAGAGGCGGCCGGTGCCGTTGAACCGCGACCAGCGGGGGCCGGTGCCGCGGCGGCGCCAGTCGCGGACGGTGCGTTGCGGGGTGTGGATCAGGCTGCAGAACTGTTCGAAGGTGAGCAGGGCGGTGTCGTCCCAGTGGGTGGGGACGTGGATGGGTTCCATGGGCTCGGCCTCCTACGCGGTGGAGTGCTCTCACCCTCCTAAAGCCGAGAACCGGCCCCTGGTGGTCACGGACCGGCGAACTCGTCACAGATCGTCACCGGCCGATGCCGGGGGAGCGGTCCGGGGACCTCGTCCGCCGCGGGGTGTCGTCCGGGCGACGCGGGGGCCGGGGGGTGGCTGGGATGTGCCGGTCGGTGGACCGGGTCCGGGGTTGTGGTCCGTAGCGGTCGATGTCCTGGAGTGCGTGGTGGGCGGCGTGGGCGGGGCCGAGGTCGGCGCGGTCCCGGGCGAAGGTGTCGACCCACTGGGTGCGGGCGTCCTGGATGGTGTCGGCGACCAGGTGGGCGGTGTTGTGCTGCCGGCCGCGGGTCATGGCGACGTACGCGGCGGCGCGCCGGTGCTCTGGCCGAGGAGGAGGTGTGCCTGGTCGACGGTGTCGCCTTGGGCGCCGTGGACGGTGGTGGCGTAGGCGAGCTCGACGTGGTCGTGGACGTACCCGGCTGGGAGGTGTCGGGTGCCGCGTTGGCCGTGGACGGTGAGGGCGCCGTCACTGCGGATGCTGGTGATGCTCCACCGGTCGCGGTTGGCGACGTCGAGGTCGGGGTTGTTGCGGCGGGTGGCGACCTGTTCGCGGGTGTCGGCGATGACCAGGCCGTCGGCGGCGGCGAGGGCGGCGACCCGTTCGATGTCGCTGGGGTGGATGACGACCTGCCCGCGGGCGCACAGGGCGTCGAAGACCCGTTCGGGGTGCTGGCCGGTGCGCATGAGCAGGGTCAGGGCGGCGTAGTCGGGGTCGGCGAACCGTGGATGGCGTCGAGGACGAGGTGCGCGTCGGGTGGTGCCCAGCGGGCGGCGTCGGCGATGGCCAGCAGGGCGTGGGCGGTGTCCTGGTCGAGCATCCCGGCCTCGTCGACGACGAGCAGGTCGCCGGGCAGCCGGGCCAGCGGGTTGAGCTGTCCGGTGGGGACCCGCTACCGGTGCCCGTCGGTGTCCCAGCGGTACCCGTGCTGGTGGACCAGCCAGGCGGCCGAGTACGCGTCGGCGCCGGTCTCGGCCTGCGCCACCTGGGCGGCCTTCAGGGTGGGGGTGACGACGAGCATCCGGCGATCCCGCCACTGGAGGAGGTCAGCGGCGGCGGCCAGGGTGGTGGTCTTCCCGGCGCCGGCGGCTCCTTCGATGACCAGCGGACCTGCGGTGCCGGTCAGGGCGGCGACGACCCGCCGCTGGGCCGGGTCCAGCCTCCGGGCGCCGACTCGCTCCCCGACCGGGTCGGGGATGGCGGGGTGCTCGGCCCGGGCGGGCGACCAGGTCGGCCTCGACGTCCAGGACCCGGGCCGAGGTCAGCGCCCGGACATGGGCCGGGACGTCGCCGCGCTGCAGCAGCGGCACGCAGCGGTCGATGGTGCGGGCGACCAGGTCCTCGACCAGCTCGCCCCGCACCCCGGCGGCGGCGATGACGCCCACCCCGGCGACGATCCGCTCGACCTCCCCGCGGATGTCGGCGCCGTTCCAGGCCGACCGGCGACCACCCAACCGGGTCAGGACCAGGTCGGCGACGGCGTCCCGGTTGACCCGCCCGATCGCCGTCCCCGCCAGCCCGGTGCCAAGAGCAGGGTCCGGGACCGGTGGGGTGAAGCCCAGGTCGCGCAGCTCCTGCCGCCACCTTCCGGCGAGGTCGGCCCCGCTGGTGGGGGTGACCTTGTCCGGGCGGGCCTGCGCCCAAGCCCGCCGGTCCCATCCTTGCCGGAGCTTGGGGCCGGGTTCCTGGCCGGGATGCTCACGCCGCCAGGCGGCCTCGTACCGGTCGGTGTTGCGGGTGATCTGCGCGGCGCGGGCACTGAACGCCCCCACATAGGGGGCGAGCTCGGCGATCTCGCTGGTGTCGGGGTCCAGGGTGTACCCACCCGTGCCCGGCCAACACCTCCCGGAAGTCGGGGTCGCAGGCCACGGCGGCGTGCCCCATCCCGTTGACCGCCTCGATGCTGTCCACCACCCCCACCGAGTGCAGCCCCCGCCACCGCCCTGCGGCCCACACCCGGGCGTTGACTTGGAGGTGCAGGTGCCGGTGCGGGTCCCCGGCCCGCGAGGTGTAGTGCCGCACCACCACCGCCTCCAACCGGTCCACCGGCACCTGCACCTGCCGGCCCCGCGGCCCCACCCGCGTCGTCGCATGCGCGGCGAGCCACCCGATGACCTCCGTCGCGGCCCGCTCCTGCGCCCCGTCGTACGCCTCGGCGACCTGCGGGTGCAGGGACGCGGCCAGCGACCAGGTCTTCGGACCGTTGACCACGACCTCGACGAACCGCAGCCCCCGCGCGTCGGTCCGCAGCCGCCCCTTCGCCGCCCCTGTCTCCACGTCGTACCCGGCGACCCATGCCTCGTAGGCCGGCCCGTCCGACATCCCCGCCACCGTCACGACGGGGGGGACGTTGGGGGGGACGTCCCCGGGAACGTCCCCATCCACGTCCCCCCGGCTTGTGGCGACGTACCGGGGGGCCAGGCCGGTGCCCTCGGCGAGGTAGTAGTCATCGGCCCGGGACCGGTCCGCCTCGACGTACGACCGCGCCGCGGCGGCGGACCCCCGGTAGAACTTCACCCCACCATGCACCCGGCCCCACCGCCCGTCACCGCTCGTCAACTACCCTGGAAACGACACTCGGCCCGCCCTGACGGGCGGACCGATCTACGAACCTTCGTAGCATGCGTGCCGCTTGATTTGGAGCCTTCAGGGCGTCGGTCAGCGTGTGGGTTTCCGGACTCGTCACTCGACGTCACAGAGCCTGGTCCGGATCGGTGGTCAAACCGGTGATGGGCGTTGGCGGTGACAGATCTTCGACATCAACGAAACCGTCGAGCGTGGTCGACGCGGGTCCGGACTCGGTGAGGACGAGGCGGTGGCGGGAGCTCGACGGACGCCGAGGGAATCGTGGCGGAGGACCTCGCACGGTAGGCCACGATGTTCACGCTCATGCCGATGTGGTGACGTTCATGTTTATGTAGCTAGCGCGCTCATGTTCGTGAAGGTATGCGGCTCGTGTTTGTAAGGTTAATGGCCGTGGGTCTGTTATGTTGAGGGGGTGGTCCTGGATCGGCTGGTCGAGCGTCGGGTGAGCGAGCTGTTGCTCGATCTCGTGGCAGTGGAGCCGGTCATTGCGTTGCATGGCCCTCGCTCTGTCGGGAAGTCGACGGTGCTGCGGGCCTTCGCGGCCGGGGCCGGTGGCTCGGTGGTGGATCTGGATGATGTCGAGGTTCGGGAGGCCGTGGCGGGCAACCTGACCGCGGTCGTCGATGGCGCCGCCCCGCTGTGTGTGGACGAGTACCAGCGGGTGCCGGACATCCTCGATGCGATCAAGGCCCGGCTGAACCGGGAGGGCAGCCTGCCCGGCACGGCGGTGATCACCGGGTCGACCCGCCAGGACGCGCTGCCGACCACGGCGCAGGCGCTGACCGGACGGCTGCACTCGGTGACCATCTGGCCGTTGTCCCAGGGCGAGCTCGCCGGGGTGCGGGAGAACCTGCTCGAGGCGCTGCGGGCGGACCCGGCCGGGACCATCGCCCAGGTGCCATCCTCGAGTACGAGCCGCGCGGGGTACGTCGAGCGCGTGTGCGTGGGGGGCCTACCGCTGGCGCTGCGCCGCACCGGTGCGGCTCGGGCGCGCTGGTTCGACGACTTCGTCCGGGCCTCGGTCGAACGCGACGCCCTGGAGCTGAGCCGGGTCCGGGAGCGGCAAGCGATGGCCGACCTGCTGGCACACCTGGCCGCCAGGACCGGTCAGCTGCTCAATGTCTCCAACGCCGCCCAGGCCGTCGGGGTCAGCCGGCCCACCGCCGAAGGCCACCTGCGGCTGCTGGAAGACCTGTTCCTGGTCGTGCGGCTGCCCGCCTGGGGCAGAACCCTCCGCTCCCGGGTCAACGCCAAACCCAAGGCCCACCTCGTCGACTCCGGCCTCGCCGCCCGCCTACTGCGGCTCAGCCCCGACAAGCTCGCCGGCCTCGACCCGGCAGCCCTGACCGACTTCGGGCACCTCCTGGAGACCTTCGTCATCGGCGAGATCCGCAAGCAGGCCTCCTGGCTGGCCGAGCCGGTCGCCCTCGGACACTGGCGCACCAGCGACGGAGCCGAGGTCGACCTGGTCATCGAGCACGACGACGGCACCGTCATCGCCCTCGAGGTCAAGGCCAGCGAACGCGCCCCCGCCGCCGCGTTCCGCGGCCTGGAACAACTCCGCGACGCCCTCGGCCCCCGATTCACCGCCGGGATCGTCCTGACCACCGGACGCCGCTCCTACACCTACGCCGACCGTCTGCACGTCATGCCCATCGACCGGCTCTGGTCCCCAGTCACCCTCACCCCCACACAACCCTGATCTGCCGCTGTCGCGGCCGTACGCTCTTGCCGCATGTCGGCGCGCTAGCGTCCGACGATGGCTGAGCGCGCGGCGCCGGGCGCCTAGCCCAGTGACGCGCCTGCTGCTCGCAGCTCGGCGAGAGCAGCGAGCGTGTACGGCGTCAAGGCGTCGGTGGCGTCCCGGTCGTTGTCGGACCACTCGGCGAACCCGCGTTTGAACGCGAGGACGCCGAGCTCAGCGGCGAGGTGCGCGACCAGGTCAGGCACGCCGCGGGCTACCAGCGCGTGGCTCATTGCGGTGGCGAGGCCGACGTTCTTCAGGACGGCTCGTTCTTGGAGCTCGGCGCTGGCGGCGACGGCCGCCTTGATGCGAGGTCCGAGCTCGCGGTTCGTCGGGCCCATCTCCTTGGACGCGTGCTC
This sequence comes from uncultured Actinomycetota bacterium, assembly GCA_963763315.1. Classification (GTDB taxonomy): domain Bacteria; phylum Actinomycetota; class Actinomycetes; order Actinomycetales; family Dermatophilaceae; genus CAVSJJ01. The sequence goes on along the minus strand of CAVXOC010000002.1, from coordinate 217,777 downwards.
GAGGCCGGCCGCGACTGCCTCCAGCGGGCTGGCCCCCTCGGGCGCTGCGGCGACCCCCTCGGCCAGCAGCCGACACAACGTCTCTTGGCCGGCGGCGAGGAGCTCGCGCTTGTCGGGGAAGTGCCGGAAGAACGTGCTGCTGGTGATCCCGGCGCGCTCGGCGATCTGGGCGACCGTCGTGGCGTCGTACCCCTGCTCGGTGAACAGGTCGAGAGCCGCGAGGACGATCCGCTCGCGTGCCCCTGGTTGCCACCGTGCCATGACTGTCATCCTACGCGATGGGATAGTTGTCCCATCACTCTGCTACAGTGATGGGACAACTATCCCATCACTTATCGAGGGTCCTATGCGAGTCTTCGTCACCGGCGCGACCGGTCTGATCGGCACGGCTGTCGTCGCCGAACTCCTCGCCAACGGTCACACCGTCCTGGCACTGGCCCGCTCCGACGCGTCCGCGCAGGCAGTCGAGGCGGCCGGCGGCGCCGCGCTCCACGGAGCCCTCGCCGACCTGGACGTCCTGCGCGCCGGAGCCAGGCAGGTCGACGGCGTCATCCACCTTGCCTTTGCCAACGACTTCTCCAGCTCCGAGGCGCTCGCGCGGGCGATCGCCGAAGAGACCTCGGCGCTCACCGCCCTGGGCGAGGCACTCGTCGGGAGCGACCGTCCGTTGGTCGCGGTCTCCGGCACCCCCGGGGTGCCGGGCCGAGCCTCCACCGAGAAGGACCCCTTGCCCACCGACGGTCCGGTCGGCGGCCGCGGCCGCACGGTGACGGCGATCGTGGAGCTGGCCTCGCGCGGCGTGCGGAGCTCCGCGGTGCGGCTGCCACGGACTGTTCACCTGGACGGCCACGGCGGGTTCGCCGGCTTGCTGACCGGCATCGCACGCGCGAGCGGGGTGTCCGGCTACCCGGGCGACGGCACCCAGCGCTGGCCGGCCGTGCACGCGCTCGACGCGGCCGTGCTCTTCCGGCTGGCCGTGGAATCGGCTCCGGCCGGCAGCTCGTGGCATGCGGTCGACGACGAGGGCGACGCGGTACGGGACATCGCTGAGGTCATCGGACGACGCCTCGGTCTACCGGTCGAGCCGCGACCCATGGAGGCGTTCGGGCCCCTCGGCCCGATCTTCGCGACCGACCAGCCCTCGTCGAGCACGATCACCCGGCACGAACTCGGCTGGGAGCCGACGCACCCCAGGCTGCTCGCCGACCTGGAGAACATCCAGCCCTGATCGTCCCCGCACGGCCATCTTCCAAGGCGGCTACGCTCGCCCGCATCTGCCGCGGATCGCGCACGTTGCTCGGAGCTGCGTTACCGCCGCGGCCCGCTGACACGCTGGGTCTTGTAGGTGCGCCTCAACATCCAAACCGACAGCACCATGGCAACCAGCCCGAATACAAGTAGCCCGCCCGACCCACCACTTCTGCAGAATGAGGCGGCGCCATCGGCAGAGTCGACGCAGGTGCCGGACTGGCTCGCTAGGGCGGCGATGACCAAGACGACCGAGCCTGCCAAGCCGATCCACCACATGACGAGTCTGGTCATGCGGACATCTTCTCCTACGGCGGACAGTGAGTGGCCACCATGCTGATGGGCGGCCCAGTCGAGGTCATCCGGCGCCAGGGGCTGCGAAAGCCGGCTGTTCCGTTTGACGTCTGGCCGCAGGCAGCAACACTGTCAATCTCGACGTACGTCGGGGTTAGGACGCACGCGAAGGGAGTCCCCTCGATGGCATACCGGGTCTTGACGGAGGCCGAACTCCTCAACGAGAAGTCGATGGGTCCAGGAGTGAAGGGGGTTCGCTTGGCTCTGTGTCTCGAAGTGCTGGAGAAGGACGGCTGGGTTCTTCTCGCCACGACTGCCGAGGGCCTTTACGTCTTCCGGCGACCGTAGTAGCCCAGGGCCCTGCCTGCCGCACTCTCGGCCGCGGATGGGCGTCTGTAGGACCCGTCCTCTCATGCCGCGGAGCGGCCGCACGCTGCCGCTGTCGACGCGGTGGCGTACGACTCATGCCGCTGTCGCGACCGTACGCTCATCAGCGGACCGAGCGGGCGGTACTGCCGATGATGGACTCCTTGGCAACGTAGCCTTCAGCAGTGGACACAACGGCCCCCACGCCTCGCGTGCTCGTGATCGGGCTCGATCCGTATCGGGTGCCCGGACCGTGGGACCCCAAGCCGGTGGCAGATGCCATTGAAGTGGGAATGACCCGGTTCGCCGACCACGGCGTTGGTGCTGAGTCCTGCCTGTTCGGCCTCGACGGCAGCGACGACGTGGAGGCGGTGGTCTCCGCTGCCCTGCGAGCCCGGCCGTGGGAGTGCGTCGTCGTTGGTGGCGGGGTGCGCAAGCCCGACGATCAGCTCGAGCTGTTCGAGCGAGTGGTCAATCTGGTGCGTCGACACGCTCCAGATGCAGCGATCGCATTCAACAGCACCCCCATGGACACGTTCGACGCAGCCGCCCGTTGGGTTCAGACTCCCAGGTGACCGCTCATGGCACTGAGCTCCTGGGAGAAGCGTCGGGGCGGACCACATCCCCCTCGCCCGGTTCTCGGCCGGAATCGGTAGTCTGGAGGTGGTCCAGCGGGTTCCCGTCGGACGAAACTGGCAAATAGCGCTGGTGCTACCCCGTGTAGCACGACCCCCCGGAAACGGTGTCCAAAGGGAGGCAACGCAACCTCAGATTCGTGCTCAAACCGGGCGAAATCGCCTGGCTGAGGCACGAATCCCACTGGTTCAAACCCCCTCTCGCACCAGGTGGTGTCCCAGCATGCCCGGGCTCCCCGGCCGGCAGGGCCGGGGAGCTTCCTCGCCCGGGGCGGGGCACGGACGGCGCGCGGGTCCGCCCGGCCGGCCGGGCTACGGTTGGAGCCGGGGCGTGCGGTCACCGCCGGTACCCCGCAGGCAGCCGGACACCAGGAGAGCAGCATGGCCGTCCATTCGCAGATGATCGCCCTCGGCACCGTGATGCCGACCTTCGAGCTGCCCGACCTGGCCGGCGCGCCGGTGCGCAGCGCCGACCTGGCCGGGAGCGCCCGCGCTGGTGGCCTTCGTCTGTAACCACTGCCCGTACGTCAAGCACGTCGAACGGGTACTCGGCGAGATCGTCGCGCGGCATCCCGAGACGCGGGTGGTGGCCGTCTGCACGAACGACGCCGCTGCCTACCCGGACGACGCCCCCGAGCATCTGGCCGAGCAGGCCGAACGCGCCGGGTGGGCCTTCCCCTACCTCGTCGACGGTGACCAGGCCGTCGGCCGGGCGTTCGGCGCGGCCTGCACGCCGGACTTCTTCCTCTATGCCGCCGACGGCACCCTGGCGTACCGCGGCGCCATGGACGAGTCGACCCCCGGGAACGGCGTCCCGGTCACCGGGCACCTGCTCGACGCGGCGATGACCGCGGTGGCCGCCGGCCAGAGCGTGCCGGAGCCGCACCGGCCGAGCATGGGCTGCTCCATCAAGTGGCGCGAGGGCGCCTGACCCGGCCGGGACCGCCGGTGCGCGGATGCCGCCGGCCGCCGGCCAGGTGGATGATCGACGCAGCGCCCGTTCTCGCGAGGAGGAGCAGCCGATGAAGAAGCTCATCAACGACCCGCACCGGGTCGTCGCCGACGCGCTCGTCGGGGTGGCGGCGGCCTACCCGGGACGGCTCCGCGTCGACCACGAGCACCGGGTCGTCTACCGCGCCGACGCCCCGGTGCGGGGCAAGGTGGGCCTGCTCTCCGGTGGCGGGTCGGGCCACGAGCCCCTGCACGGGGGGTACGTCGGGCCCGGGATGCTCGACGCCGCCTGCGCCGGCGAGGTGTTCACCTCCCCCACGCCCGACCAGGTGCTCGCCGCGAGTGCGGGCATCGACGGCGGTGCCGGCGTCCTGCACATCGTCAAGAACTACACGGGCGACGTGATGAACTTCGAGATGGCCGCCGAGATGGCCGCCGCCGGCGACCTCGCCGTCGAGTCCGTCGTGACCGACGACGACGTCGCCGTCCAGGACAGCCTGTACACCGCGGGTCGCCGGGGCGTCGGGGTGACGGTGCTCGTGGAGAAGATCGCCGGTGCGGCAGCCGACCAGGGTCGCGACCTGGCCCAGGTCGCCGCGGTCGCCCGCCGGGTCAACGCGAGCGGCCGCAGCATGGGCATGGCCCTGACGTCGTGCGCCGTGCCCGCCGCCGGGAAGCCGACGTTCGACCTGCCCGAGGACGAGATGGAGATCGGCATCGGCATCCACGGGGAGCCCGGTCGCCGGCGGGTCCCGCTCGGGACGGCCGCCGAGGTCGCCGAGCAGCTCGTCGTGCCGGTCACCGACGACCTCGACTTCACCGCAGCCCCGGTCATCGCCATGCTCAACGGGATGGGCGGCACCCCCCTCATCGAGCTCCATGTGATGTACGGCGAGGTGGCCGCCCTGCTGCGAGCCCGGGGCATCACCGTCGCCCGCACCCTGGTGGGCAACTACATCACCTCCCTCGAGATGGCCGGCTGCTCGCTCACCCTGCTCCGCGCCGACGAGGAGCTGCTGGCCCTGTGGGACGCCCCGGTCGACACGCCCGGGCTGCGCTGGCGGGCCTGAGCCATGGACGACCCGGTCCCGCTGGGCGCGCTGGTCCGCTGGCTGCACCGGTTCGCCGACCTCGTCGCCGAGCGCTGCGAGTACCTCACCGAGCTGGACTCCGCCATCGGCGACGCCGACCATGGCACCAACCTCGACCGGGGGATGACCGCCGTGGTCGAGAAGGTCACGGCGGACCCGCCGGCGACGGCCGAGTCACTGCTCACCACCGCCGGGATGGCGCTGGTCGCCTCGGTGGGCGGGGCGAGCGGGCCGCTCTACGGCACGCTCCTCCTGCGGATGGCCACCGCTGCCGGTCCGGTGGACGCTCTCGACGCCGCCGCCCTGGCGGCGGCGCTGCGGGCCGGTCTCGACGGGGTGACCGCTCGGGGCAAGGCCCAGCCGGGCGACAAGACGATGGTCGATGCCCTGGCGCCGGCCGTCTCGGCCTTCGAGGAGGCCGCCGGCTCGGGTGCCGCCGCGGCCGCGTGGGCGGCCGCCACGGCGGCGGACCGGGGCCGGGACGCCACCACGGCGATGCTCGCCCGCAAGGGGCGGGCCAGCTACCTGGGCGAGCGCAGCGTGGGCCACCTCGACCCGGGGGCGGCCTCGTCGGCCCTGCTCGTCAGGGCCCTGGCCGAGACCCTGGCCGGTACTCGCGCCGAGGGGTCCGGCGCGCAGGCGCCCTCCGGGGCGCCCGACGGCGAGGGCTGAGCCAGATGATCGGCATCGTCGTCGTCTCGCACTCCCCCGCGCTCGCCGCAGCGGCCATCGACCTGGCCTCGGAGATGCTCCCCGGGACCGGCGTCCGGATCGCCGTGGCGGCCGGGACGGCCGGCGGCGCGACCGGGACGGACGCCACGACGGTGGCCGAGGCGATCGCGGACGTCGCGTCACCGGACGGCGTGCTGGTCCTCATGGACCTCGGCAGCGCTCTGCTCAGCGCCGAGCTCGCCGTCGAGCTCCTCGGCGAGGTCGACTACGAGGTCCGGCTCAGCCCGGCGCCGTTCGTGGAAGGGCTGGTCGCCGCCGCCGTCCAGGCCGGGGTGGGCGCCGACCTGGGCCGAGTGGCCGAGGAGGCGGCGAACGCGCTGAGCCCCAAGACGGCTCAGCTTCCGCCCGGCTGACCCGCCGGCGCGCGGCATACCCAGGTATGCCGGCGGGCAGCCGTCACTTGTTCAGCCCCGAGTGATGCGGCACCGAGGCGGTGATGACCGTCCCGTCGGCGCGCTGGTGCGGGCGCAGCGCGATGGGCTCGGGCTCGCCGTCGATACGCGGGCCCTGGTCGTCGAGGGGGACGCGCACCGGGCCGGACGGCGTCACGTCGACGGCCCGGCCGCGGACACTGACCCGCGCCCCCATGCCGGTGTCGACGGCGAAGGTGATCGCGTCCTGCTCGAGCGTGATGAGCAGCCTGGTCCCGCGGATCGTCACCCGGAAGCGCAGCGGTCCCCAGGACACCGGCAGCCGGGGGTCGAAGGTGAGCTGGCCGCCGACGTCGCGCATGCCCCCGAAGCCGTAGACGAGCGCGGCCCAGACGCCGCCCGCCGAGGCCACGTGGATCCCGTCGGCGGTGTTGTCGTGTAGGTTCCCGAGGTCGGTGTAGAGGGACTCCCAGAAGTAGGTGATCGCGAGCTCGTGGTAGCCGACCTCCGCCGCGATGATCGACTGGACCACCCCGGAGAGGGTGGAGTCGCCGGTGGTGATCGGGTCGTAGTACTCGAAGTCGGCCTTCTTCTGGGCCAGGGTGAACTCGTTGCCCTGCAGGAAGAGCGCGAGGACGACGTCGGCCTGCTTGAGGACCTGGAACCGGTAGATGACCAGCGGGTGGTAGTGCAGCAGGAGGGGCCGCTTCTCCGGCGGGGTGTTGGGCAGGTCCCACACCTCACGCTCGTGGAACTGGCTGTCCTGGGGGTGGATCCCCAGGCTCTCGTCCCACGGGACGGCGATCGCGTCCGCCGCCCGCTCCCACTCCACGACCTCGTCGGCGCGCAGTCCGAGCCGGGCGACCATCTGGGCGTGGGCGTCATGCCGCGTCGCATCGAGCTCGCGGACGGCCTGGGCCGCGCAGCGCAGGTTGAAGCGCGCCATGACGTTCGTGTAGAGGTTGTCGTTGACCACCGTCGTGTACTCGTCCGGGCCGGTCACGCCGTGGATCCGGAACGACGCCTCGCCGTCGCCCCGCCAGAACCCGAGGTCGACCCACATCCGGGCGGTCTGGACGAGGATGTCGATCCCGGCCCGCGCGAGGAAGTCGTCGTCGCTCGTGGCCCGGACGTACTTGTCGATGGCGAACGAGATGTCGGCGTTGATGTGGTACTGCGCGGTCCCGGCCGCGTAGAAGGCCGAGGCCTCCTTCCCGTTGATGGTCCGCCACGGGAAGAGCACCCCGTTGGTCGTGAGGTCCTCGGCTCGCTGCTCGGCCTCGGGCAGCATCGTGTAGCGGAAGCGGAGCGCATTGCGGGCGATCTGCGGGGTGGTGTAGATGAAGAACGGGACGACGTAGATCTCGCTGTCCCAGAAGTAGTGCCCGCTGTAGCCGTTGCCGGTCACCCCCTTCGCCGCGATCCCGTTGCCCTCGGCCCGCACGGCCGCCTGGGCGAGCTGGAAGAGGTTGAACCGTACGGCCTGCTGGGCCGCCGGCTGGCCGTCGAGCTCGACGTCGGACCGCTCCCAGAAGCCGTCGAGCCAGGCTTTCTGGTCGGTGAACTGGCGCTCGACACCCTCCTGCCGGACGCGGTCGAGGGTGCGGCGGCACCGGTTGACGAGCTCGCTCGACGGGACCGACCGGGACGTGTGGTAGCTGACAATCTTGGTCACCCGGATGGGCCGGCCCGGCTTGGCGCTCACCCGGAAGACGTGCTTGGTGTAGTCCTCCGCCGCCTCCGAGAACGTGCGGTACTCGTTCTCGGTCTCCATGGTGTGGTCGACCGCCATGGCCTGGGTCATCCGGGAGTTCTTGCACCGGTAACCGAGGAACGCCCGGTGGTCGTCGGCCCAGTGCACCTGGGGCTCCAGCACCCGGGCCGAGAACGCCTCCGCCCGGCGCGGGTCGGCGGTGTCGGCCGAGTGGGCGGTGCTCGTGTCGTACTCGTCGATCCCGGCCTCGCGGTTGAGCACCTGGGAGGAGATGACGACGGGAGCGGCCCGGTCCAGCAGCGTGACCTCGAAGGTCATCACCGCGAGGTGGCGCTGGGTCATGGACACCATCCGCTGGGACTGCACGCGGACCCGGTTGCCGGCCGGCGTCAGCCACACGAGGTCCCGGGTGAGCACCCCGGTCGAGAAGTCGAGGGTGCGCCGGTAGGACGGCAGGTCAGCCACCGAGAGCAGGAGCGGCTCGTCGTCGACATAGAGGCGGATGACCTTCGCGTCGGGGACATCGGCGATCGTCTGCCCGATGCGGGCGAAGCCGTAGGCCTCCTCGGCGTGGTGGATCGACCAGGTCTCGTGGAAGCCGTTGACGAACGTCCCGTGCCGGTGAGTTTCCCGACCCTCCTCGACGTTTCCGCGCAGGCCGAGGTAGCCGTTGCCGGTGGCGAACAGGGTCTCGGTGACGCCGAGGTCCCGCGAGCTGTACTGCCGCTCGGTGAGCCGCCACGGGTCCACCGGGAAGCGCGAGCGGTCGAGGAACACCGGCATCGCCCCGAGACCGGGGCCCGAGCGGTTGCGGGTGGCCTTCATCGGCCGACCAGCTCGGCGAGGTCGGCGACGACGACCGTCGCCCCGGCTGCGATGAGGGCGTCGGCGCCGGCGCCGCGGTCGACCCCGACGACCAGCCCGAAGCCGCCGTCGCGCCCGGCCGCGACCCCCGACACCGCGTCCTCGACCACGACGGCCCGCCCGACGGGCACGCCGAGCTGCTCCGCGGCATACACGAAGGTGTCGCCGGCCGGCTTCCCCCGCAGGCCCTCGGTGCCGGCCACCGTCCCGTCGACGACGACGGGGAACAGGTCGGCGATCCCCGCCGCGGCCAGGACGTCGGGGGCGTTGCGGGAGCTGGAGACGACGGCCATCTTCAGGCCACGCGCGACGAGCGCGTCCAGCAGAGCCCGGCTGCCGGGGTAGGCCGTGACGCCGTCGTCGTGCAACAACCGGTCGAACATCTCGTTCTTGGTGTTCCCGAGCCCGCACACGCTCTCGGTGCCCGGGGGGTCGCCGGGGTCGCCGTAGGGGATGGTCACGCTGCGCGAGGCGAGGCAGGAGCGCACCCCGTCGTAGCGCGGCTTGCCGTCGACATAGGCGAAGTAGTCCTCCGACGTGTACGCAGGGGCGATGCCGTGCGAGGTGAAGTACCCGTCGAACATCGCCTGCCAGGCCCGCATGTGGAGCTCCGCCGTCGGAGTGAGGACGCCGTCGAGGTCGAACAGCGCCGCGTCGAAGCCCGTGCCGTCCGACAGGCTCGCCAGCCAGGGGCCCTGCTCAGCCGTCATGCCGGCCACCTCACTCTCGTCACCGACCCCAACCCTAGCCAGCGCCGGCCGCCCGGAGCGGCTCGGCGCCCGACCGATCCCCGGCCCGACCGCGGTCAGCGGTTCCCGGCCCGACCGCGGTCAGCGGGTCCCGGAGGGTCCGAGGACGGGCTTGAGGTCGACCGACGGCGCGGCGCAGGCTCGGCCGCAGGTATGCCGCGCCCGCCGGCCGTGCGGCGGCCGCCGTGTCGTCGGGGTTCGAGATGAGGCACCGCTGCAGCGACAGGCAGCCGCAGCCGATGCAGGAGTCGAGTCCGTCGCGCAGCTGCTCGAGTGCCGCGATCTGCTCGTCGAGGCGGGCGCGCCAGTCCCGGGAGATGCGCTGCCAGTCCCGCCTGGTGGGGGTCCGGTTGCGCGGCAGCAGGTCGAGCTCCGCGCGCACCTCGTCGAGGGAGAGGCCGATGTTGCGGGCCGCCCTGACGAAGGCCAGCCGGCGGAGGACCTCTCGCCGGTAGCGACGCTGGTTCCCGCCGCTGCGCTCGGCGCGGATGAGGCCCTGGTCCTCGTAGTACCGCAGGGCCGAGGCCGCGAAGCCGCTGCGGCGGGCGACCTCGGTGACGGTGAGCAGGTCGGTGGTCCGCATGCGATCTCCCTTGACTTCAAGTCCACTTTAACTTGAAGCATGGGAAGGGCCAACACCCAGCGACCGAAGGAAGCACCATGCACACCGCTCTCGTCACGGGCGCATCCGCCGGCCTCGGCCGGGCGCTCGCCACCGAGCTGGCCCGCCGCGGCTGGCGCGTCGTCGTCGACGCCCGCGGCGCAGACGCCCTGACCGCAGCCGTCTCCGACCTCCGCCGCGAGGGCCGGGACGCCGACATCGTGGCCGTCCCCGGAGACGTGACCGACCCGGGGCACCGCCGGCACCTGGCCGACCTCGTGGGCGGGGGCCGGCTGGACCTGCTGGTCCACAACGCCAGCACCCTGGGGCCCGGCGGGCTGCGCGGGCTGGCCGAGCTGCCGGCCGCCGACCTGCGCGACATCCTCGAGACCAACGTCGTGGCCCCCGTGGCGCTCACCGCACTACTGCTGCCGGCCCTATGCCGTGCGGGCGGGGTCGTCCTCACGATCAGCTCCGACGCCGCGGTGGAGCACTACCGGACGTGGGGCGGCTACGGCGCCAGCAAGGCCGCCCTCGACCACGTCGCCGGGACCCTCGCGGCCGAGCACCCGGAGATCGCCGTCTACGCCGTCGACCCGGGCGACATGCGCACCGCCCTGCACCAGGCCGCCTTCCCGGGCGAGGACATCAGCGACCGCCCGCTGCCGGAGACGGTGGTCGGGCCGGTCCTCGGCCTCGTCGAGACCCGTCCGGCGAGCGGCCGCTACCGGGCCGAGGACCTGGCGACCGGGACCGCCCCCGCCGCCCCGAGCCGCGACCCCGGCCGTCCGACCCCCCGGTCCGCCGAGGTGCCGGCATGACCGTCGCCGCGCCCCGTACCCGGTTCGCCCTGCCGCCGGAGCGCACCGCCAGCCTGCCGCCCGAGGAGCGCGGGCTGCGCCGGGACCAGGTGCGCCTGCTCGTCGCGTCCGCTGACCGCGGGATCACGCACACCCGGTTCGGCCACCTCGCGGAGCACCTCGCGCCCGGCGACCTCGTCGTCGTCAACACCTCGGCGACGGTCGCCGCGGAGATCGATGCCAAGACCTCCGGCGGCCGCCCGCGGGTGCTCCACCTCGCGGGCCGGCTGTCCGCGGCCCGGTGGGTCCTCGAGGTCCGGACCGCACCCGACGGACGTCGCGCCGTGCTCGACCACGCGGCCGGCGACGTGCTGCGGGTCGGGCGGCACAAGGTGGCCCTCCTGGGCCCGTATGCCGGGCGGGCGGCCTCCCCGACGACAGCGGGCAACCGGCTGTGGGTCGCGCAGGTGGCCGACCCGGCCGCCCTGGGACGCACGCTGCACCGCCGCGGCCGGCCGATCGCCTACGGCTACCTGGGGCACCGGCTCCCGCTCTCGGCCTACCAGACGATCTTCGCCCGCGACCCCGGCAGCGCCGAGATGCCGAGCGCCGGGAGGCCGTTCACCCACGAGGTCGTCGTGGACCTGGTCACCCGTGGCGTGCGCATCGCGCCGATCACCCTGCACACCGGCGTCTCCTCGCAGGAGACCGGCGAGCCGCCGCAGGCCGAGCGCTTCCACGTCCCCCGGGCCACGGCCGACCTCGTCAACGCGAGCCGGGCCGCCGGCCACCGGGTCGTCGCGGTGGGCACGACGGTGACCCGGGCCCTGGAGTCGGCGGTCGACGCCGGCCGGGCCGTCCCGGCCGGGGGCTGGACCGACCTGGTGCTGGGGCCGGAGCACCGTCCCGCGGTGGTCACCGGGCTGGTGACCGGGCTGCACGACCCGCAGGCCTCGCACCTGCACCTCGTCGAGGCCGTCGCCGGTCCCGCGCTCGCCCAGCAGGCGTACGACGGGGCCGTGGCCGGGGGCTACCTCTGGCACGAGTTCGGCGACTCCTGCCTCTTCCTGCCCTGAGCCGAACACGGGCCGGGACCGGTGGGCTCGGCCCGGGGCGCGCCCGGCCTGGCACAATCCGCCGAAGTCCGGGCGGCCACCCTGGCGCTGCGGCTGGGCAGGACATCTCCGCAGGCCACCGGCAGGACAGGCCGGCGAGGCACCGCTAGAGTAGCGCGCACAAATCCTCTGAAATCCTGCCCGAGGAGCCTCCATGCCCCAGCTCACGCCCGCCCCGGGCGCCCCGGCTCGCTCGTCCGGCGCCCGCCGCGACATCCTCGCCACGCTCAGCGGCGACCGCGCCACCGGGCAGGACCTCGCCACCGGGCCTGAGCCGGCGTTGGGGCTCACCGCGCCCGAGCTCGCCGCTTCGCTGGGCCTGCATGTGAGCACCGTGCGCTTCCACCTGGACCACCTGCTCGCCGCGGGTCTGGTGCACGAGGGCCCCCCGGCCGAGTCCGAGCGCGGCCGTCGCGGCCGGCCGGCCAAGCGGTATGTCGCCGGCCGGGCCGGCCGGGCCGGGGATGACCAGAGCTACCGCCTGCTCGCCGAGCTCCTCGCGGACTCCTGCACGTCGGCCGCTGGGCCGCCCGGCCCGCTGGCCCCGGAGGAGGCCGGCCGGCGGTGGGCGGAGCGACACGTCCGCCCCGTCGCCCCGCCGGCCTCGAGAGCTCCCTCGGTGGGCGAGTGGATGGGCAGGGTCGGTGTCGTCGTGGACCACCTGCGGCACTGGGGCTACGACCCGGAGGTCGCGATGACCGACGGCGGGCGGCTGGTCCGGCTCGACCTCGCCCACTGCCCGTTCCTGGAGCTGGCGCGGAGCCGGGAGGCCGTCGTCTGCGGCATCCACCGCGGCCTGGTCCGGGGCGCCCTCGAGGCGGCGGGCGAGCGGGAGGCCCGGGTCGTCCTCGAGCCCTTCGTCGGCGAGCATCTGTGCCGGGTCCTGCTACAGCGGACGGCGCCCTTCGAGGAGGCCTCATGACCGAGCGGGTCGCGACCCCAGGACCGGCCGGGCTCGACGGCCCGCTGGCCGAGGCGCTCGTCGGAACCCGTCGCTTCTTCACCCGCGCGGAGGTCTCGGCCGACCGGCGCACCCTCCACCGTGCGGGCGGTCGGTCCGGCGACTCCTTCTACCGCGACCGGTGGAGCCACGACAAGGTGGTGCGCTCCACGCACGGGGTCAACTGCACCGGGTCGTGCTCGTGGAAGGTCTACGTCAAGGACGGGATCATCACCTGGGAGGCGCAGCAGACCGACTACCCCTCGGCCGGCCCCGACCGCCCGGACTACGAGCCTCGGGGCTGCCCCCGCGGCGCCGCCTTCTCCTGGTACACCTACTCGCCGACCCGGGTGCGCTACCCCTACGTGCGCGGCGTCCTCGTCGAGATGTACCGGGAGGCCAAGCAGCGGCTCGGCGACCCGGTCCTCGCCTGGGCGGAGATCGTCCAGGACCCGCAGAAGGCGCGCCGGTACAAGAGCGCCCGCGGCAAGGGCGGCCTCGTCCGGGCCAGCTGGGCCGAGGCCACCGAGATCATCGCGGCCGCACAGGTCTACACGATCAAGCGCTGGGGACCGGACCGGATCGCCGGCTTCTCGCCCATCCCCGCCATGTCGATGGTCAGCCATGCCGCCGGGTCGCGCTTCGTCAGCCTCATCGGCGCGTGCATGCTCAGCTTCTACGACTGGTACGCCGACCTGCCGGTCGCCTCGCCGCAGGTGTTCGGGGACCAGACCGACGTGCCGGAGTCGGGGGACTGGTGGGACGCGGCATACCTCATCATGTGGGGCAGCAACGTCCCGCTCACCCGGACCCCCGACGCCCACTGGATGACCGAGGCGCGCTACCGCGGGCAGAAGGTCGTCGTCATGAGCCCGGACTACGCCGAGAACGTCAAGTTCGCCGACGAGTGGCTGCCGGTCGCGCCCGGCACCGACGCGGCGCTCGGGATGGCGATGGGCCACGTCGTCCTCAAGGAGTTCTTCGTCGACCGGCAGGTCGAGTACTTCGAGCACTACGTGCGGACCTTCACCGACCTGCCCTACCTCGTCGCGCTCGAGCCGACCGCCGACGGCAGCCACCGCCCGGGCAAGTTCCTCGTGGCCGGCGACCTCGACGGCCCGCAGGCGAGGGTCGAGAATGCGATGTTCCAGCCCGTCCTGTGGGATGCGGCGACCGGCACCCACGCCGTGCCCAACGGCTCGCTCGGGCACCGCTTCGGCGACGAGGGCGTCGGCAGGTGGAACCTCGACCTCGGCGAGGTGGACCCGGCGCTCAGCATGTATGCCGGCGCGTCCGGGGAGTCGGTGCCGGTCCAGCTCCCGCGGTTCGACCTCGCGACCTCCCAGCCGGGCCTCATCGAGCGAGGCGTCCCGGTACGGCGCATCGGGACCCACCTCGTGACGACGGTGTTCGACCTCATGCTGGCCCAGTACGGGGTCGGCCGGGACGGGCTGCCGGGGGTGTGGGCCGGCGGCTACGACGATGCCGAGGTGCCCTACACGCCGGCCTGGCAGGAGGAGATCACGTCGGTCCCGGCCGAGCGGGTCGCCCGGATCGCCCGCGAGTTCGCCCAGAACGCGGCCGACACCCGGGGCCGCTCGATGATCCTCATGGGGGCCGGGACCAACCACTGGTACCACTCCGACCTCATCTACCGGACCATGCTCATGCTCACGACCATCACCGGGTGCCAGGGGCGCAACGGCGGCGGCTGGGCGCACTACGTCGGGCAGGAGAAGGCGCGCCCCATCACCGGGTGGGCCCAGGTCGCCTTCGGGCTGGACTGGTCGCGGCCGCCACGCCAGATGGTCCAGACCGGCTACTGGTACACCGGCACCGACCAGTGGCGCTACGACACGTATGCCGCGGATGCCCTGGCCGGCGGAGCCCCCGGGACCGGCGCCTTCGCCGGGCGGACGACGGCCGACCTCTGGGCGCAGTCGGCCCGCCTGGGCTGGATGCCGTCCTACCCGACGTTCGACCGCAACCCGATGACCCTCGCCGACGACGCGCGGGCCTCCGGGCGGCCGGTGGGCGAGTACGTGGTCGACGAGCTGAAGAGCGGCCGCCTGCGGTTCGCCGTCGAGGACCCCGACGCCGAGGAGAACTGGCCCCGGGTGCTGATGATGTGGCGGGCGAACCTGCTCGGCTCCTCCGCCAAGGGGGACGAGTACTTCCTCAAGCACCTGCTGGGCACCGACCACGCCGTGACGGCGTCTGAGACCCCGGAGCATCTGCGCCCCCGCGACCTGGTCTGGCGGGAGGAGGCGCCGCAGGGCAAGCTCGACCTGCTGCTCACCCTGGACTTCCGGATGACGAGCTCGACGATCTTCTCCGACGTCGTGCTGCCGGCGGCCACGTGGTACGAGAAGCACGACATCAACACGACGGACATGCATCCGTTCATCCACTCGTTCAACCCGGCCATCGCGCCGCCCTGGCAGAGCAAGACCGACTGGGACGCCTTCGCGGACATCGCCCGGGCCTTCTCCGAGCTCGCCGCCACCCACCTCGGCGCCCGCGAGGACGTCGTCGCCGTCCCGCTCCTGCACGACACCCCCGATGCGATGGCGACCCCGCACGGCAGGGTCCTGGACTGGAAGCGGGGGGAGTGCGAGCCGGTCCCGGGACGGACGATGCCCAAGCTCGTCATCGTCGAGCGGGACTACGCGGCGGTCGCCGAGAAGATGGGCGCGCTCGGCCCACTGATGGACACCCTCGGCACGACGCACAAGGCCATCACCGTGGACGTCAGCCGCGAGGTCGAGTACCTCAAGGGCAAGAACGGGGTCGTCCGGGGCGGGGTGGGCGACGGGCGCCCGGCCCTGCACACCGGCATCCAGGTGGCCGAGACGATCATGGCGCTGGCCGGCACCACGAACGGGCATCTGGCCACCCAGGGGTTCAAGACCCTCGAGAAGCGCACCGGCCGGCAGCTGCACGACCTCGCCGCGGAGCACGAGGGCAAGCGGATCACCTTCGCGGACACCGTTGCCGCACCGGTCCCGGTCATCACCTCGCCCGAGTGGTCCGGCTCGGAGACCGGCGGCCGCCGGTACAGCCCGTTCACCATCAACGTCGAGCGTCTCAAGCCATGGCACACGCTCACCGGGCGCCAGCACTTCTACCTCGACCACGACTGGATGATCGAGCTCGGTGAGACGCTCCCGACCTACCGCCCGCCGCTGAACATGACCGAGCTGTTTGGCGAGACGGCCCTGGGCGAGACCAACGAGCTCGGCGTCTCGGTCCGCTACCTCACCCCGCACAGCAAGTGGTCGATCCACTCCGAGTACCAGGACAACCTCTTCATGCTGTCGCTGTCCCGGGGTGGCCAGGCGGTCTGGATGTCCGACCGGGACGCCGCCAAGATCGGGGTCCGCGACAACGACTGGATCGAGGCGGTGAACCGCAACGGGGTGGTCGTGGCCCGGGCGATCGTCAGCCATCGGATGCCCGAGGGGACCGTCTACATGCACCACGCCCAGGACCGCCTCATCGACGTGCCGCTCACCGAGACCAACGGGCGGCGCGGCGGCATCCACAACTCGATGACCCGGATCCTGATGAAGCCGAGCCACCTCATCGGCGGCTACGCCCAGCTGGCCTTCGCCTTCAACTACCTGGGGCCGACCGGCAACAACCGCGACGAGGTCACGATGATCCGGCGCCGCGGCCAGGACGTCGAGTACTGAGCCGGCGACGCAGGCACGCGGGGAGAGGAAGCGACATGCGAGTCATGGCCCAGATGGCGATGGTCATGAACCTGGACAAGTGCATCGGGTGCCATACCTGCTCGGTCACCTGCAAACAGGCCTGGACCAACCGCACCGGGACCGAGTACGTGTGGTTCAACAACGTCGAGACGCGCCCCGGGCTGGGGTACCCCCGCGGCTACGAGGACCAGGACAAGTGGCGCGGAGGCTGGGTCCGCAAGGGCAACGGCAGGCTGGCCCTGCGAGGCGGCGGCCGGTTCCACAAGCTCGCGACGATCTTCTCCAACCCGAAGATGCCGAGCATCGGGGACTACTACGAGCCGTGGACCTACGACTACGAGACGCTGCTCAACGCCCCGGTGCAGAAGCACTTCCCCGTGGCCCGCCCGCACTCCCTCCTGTCCGGCAAGCCGATGAACGTCAGCTGGTCGGCCAACTGGGACGACGACCTCGGCGGGTCACCGGAGCATGCGGTCAAGGACGAGATGCTCAAGGGCATCGAGGACAGCGTCACGCTGGAGTTCGAGCGCACGTTCATGTTCTACCTCCCCCGGATCTGTGAGCACTGCCTCAACCCGAGCTGCGCGGCCTCCTGCCCGAGCGGGGCGATCTACAAGCGGTCGGAGGACGGGATCGTCCTCGTCGACCAGGACCGGTGCCGCGGCTGGCGGATGTGCATCTCCGGCTGCCCTTACAAGAAGGTCTACTTCAACCACAAGACGGGCAAGGCCGAGAAGTGCACCTTCTGCTACCCGCGGATCGAGGTCGGGATCCCGACGGTGTGCTCGGAGACGTGTGTCGGACGCCTGCGCTACATCGGGCTCATGCTCTACGACGCCGACCAGGTGCTGGCGGCGGCCTCGGTCGAGGACGACCACGACCTCTACGAGGCCCAGCGGTCGGTGTTCCTCGACCCCTTCGACGCCGACGTCCAGCGCGAGGCCGAGCGGGCCGGCATACCGGCGGACTGGGTGCAGGCGGCACAACGCTCGCCGGTGCGGCGGCTCATCATGGACTACCGGGTGGCGCTGCCGCTCCACCCGGAGTACCGCACCATGCCGATGGTCTGGTACATCCCGCCCCTGTCGCCGGTCGTCGACGTCGTGACGAGCACCGGCCACGACGGGGAGGACCCGGACAACCTGTTCGCGGCCATCGACGCCTTGCGCATCCCGGTCGGCTACCTCGCCAACCTGTTCACCGCCGGCGACACCCGGCCCGTGGACGCGGTGCTCAAGAAGCTGGCGGCGATGCGGTCGTTCATGCGCGACCTCAACCTCGACCGGGACCCCGACGAGTCGATCGCGCAGGCCGTCGGCATGACCGGCGAGCAGATCTACGAGATGTTCCGTCTGCTCGCCATCGCCAAGTACGACGAGCGCTACGTCATCCCGGTCGCCCACGCCGAGCAGGCCCACGCGCTGGAGGAGCTGGCGACGGACTGCTCGCTCGACTACGAGGGCGGCCCCGGTATGGGCGGTGCCGGGCCGTTCGGGGAGAGCTCCGGCGAGCTGACGCCGGTCGCCGTCGAGAACTTCCGGATGCTCCGGGAGCGCCAGACCAGTGACGACCTCGTCGGCGGCGGCAGCAAGCGCAGCAGGGTGAACCTGCTCAACTGGGACGGCAAGGGCGTGCCGGACGGCCTGTTCCCCGGCCGTGACGACGAGGAGGTCCAGTGATGAGCCCGCGATGGCCCCGGCGCCGCGGGGGCGCCAGGCTCGAGGACCGCCCGCTCGCCACGGCATGGCAGGTGGCCTCGCTGCTGCTCGAGTACCCCACCGCCGAGCTCGTCTCGCGCGTGCCGCTGCTGCGCGATTCGGTGGCGGCGCTGCCGGCGCACGTCGGTCGCGGGCTCGCCGCATACCTCGACACCCTGGCGGGCACCGACCTCGGGCAGCTGCAACGGGACTACGTCGACACCTTCGACGTCACCCGCAAGTGCGCCCTGCACCTCACGTACTTCACCCACGGCGACACCCGCAAGCGCGGTGTCGCCCTGGTCCGGATCAAACAGCGCTACCGGCGGGCCGGGGCCGAGCTCGGTGACGCCGAGCTGCCCGACTACCTGCCGGTCGTCCTGGAGTTCGGCGCCCTGTACGACCTGGACGGTGCCTGGCGCATCCTCGAGGAGCACCGGGTCGGGATCGAGATGTTGCGCCTCGGGCTGGATTGGCGCGCCTCGCGCTGGCTGCCCGTCCTCGACGCCGTGCGGGCGAGCCTGCCCACCCTCGACGGCGAGGGGGAGGAGGCACTGGCGCGCCTGCTCGCGGCGGGGCCGCCCCAGGAGGAGGTGGGCCTGGACAGCTCGCCGTATGCCGTGGACCCTCGCCTCAACCCGCGGCCGGAGCCGTTCGACGGCGACCTGGCCGTGCCGGCGGGACTCGACGGGCGGGGGCGACGGTGAACGTCTTCTGGTGGGTGATCGTCCCCTACGTGTGCCTGGCGGTCTTCGTCGTCGGGCACTACTGGCGCTACCGCTACGACAAGTTCGGCTGGACCACCCGGTCCTCCCAGCTCTACGAGGCCCGGCTGCTCAGGTGGGGCAGCCCGCTGTTCCATGTCGGGCTGCTCGGGGTCATCGCCGGTCACGTCGTCGGGCTGCTGGTGCCGAAGAGCTGGACGGACGCGGTCGGGATCGGCAACGACGCCTACCACGCCGTCGCGCTGACCGGCGGCATCGTCACCGGGCTGATGACGGTCGTGGGGCTGGGCATCCTCATCTACCGGAGGCGGACCGTCGGGCCGGTGTTCAGCGCGACGACGGTGATGGACAAGGCGATGTACGCCGTGCTGGGCGTCGTCATCCTTCTCGGCATGTGGAACACGGTGATCTCGGGGCTGCTGCACTACGGCGGTGAGTACAACTACCGGGAGGGCGTCTCGTTGTGGTTCCGGGGGATCTGGACGTTCCACCCCGACCCGTCTCTGATGGCCTCCGCGCCGCTCGGGTTCCAGGTGCACGCCCTGGTGGCCTGCCTGCTGTTCGCGATGTGGCCGTTCACCCGGCTCGTCCACGTGTTCAGCGCTCCGGTGGGGTACCTCACCCGGCCGTACATCGTCTACCGCTCCGCGGACGTGCGCTCCGGCTACGCGCCGGGCAGCCGGGCGCCGGCGCGCGGCTGGGAGCGCCCCACGCTGACGAAGGGACGCCGATGACCGACCTCACCGCGGCCGATCACGAGTGGACCGGCTGGATCGCGCAGGCCTGTGCCGCCGTGGGCGTCGACCCCGACGTGGTCGACGTGAGCGCGGTCCACGAGCTGACCCGGGACATCGCGCACGGGTTCTCGCGCCCCATGGCGCCGGTGGCTGCCTTCATCTGGGGCGTCGCGCTCGGCCAGGGCATCGCGGCACCGGCCACGAACCCGAGCATGGACCCGGCGCTGCTGCGGGCGGCCATCGCCGCCACCGCGGACCCGGCGGCCATCGCCGCGATGGCGGACCCGGCGGCCATCGCCGCGATGGCGGACCCGGCGCCACCCGGCCGCTGAGCCGGGCGAGGCGCGGGAGGAGCGCTGGTCAGACGGCGGTGGCGGGCTGCCGAGCGGTCCACCGCTGCAGCCAGGTCACCACCGGGAGGGCGATGAGGAGGAGACCGGCGACGGGCAGGAAGCCGCGGGCGTAGCCGGCGCTGCCGCCGACGGCCCCGGTGACCGCACCGATGACCGGCGGGAGGACGAACCCGCCGAGGGCGCCGAGTCCGCCGATCCAGCCCGAGGCGCCGCCGACGGCGTCGGGCACGTAGCGGGGCAGCAGCTTGAACACGATGGCGTTCTGCAGCCCCATCCCCACCGCGACGAGGATGGTGGCGGTGAGGGACAGCCCGAACGTCCGCGAGAACGACAGCGCCAGCACGCCCACGAGCATCAGCACGAAGTTCCCGTGCAGGGCCCACCGGATCGAGATCCGGTCCGAGAGCAGGCCGCCGGGCACCCGCACGAGCGCCGACACGAGCGAGAAGGCCGCGGTGAGCAGGCCCGCCTCACGCAGGGTGGAACCGTACATGCCGTGCCAGTAGGTCGGCAGCCACGACGTGAAGGCGAGGAAGCCGCCGAAGGAGAGGAAGTAGAAGAAGACGAGCATCCAGGTGGCCGGGATGGAGGCGGCGTGCTTGAGCCCCTGCACGGCGGACCCGCTGGGCCGGCGCTCGCCGCCGCCGAGCGCGGGGAGCTGCTCGGCCGGGACGTCGATGCCGTGCCGCTTCAGCTGGAACCACGGAGCGTCCTTGACGAAGACGCCGTAGGCGATGGTGATGGCGAGCAGGATCGCGAACCAGATGCTGTAGGCGCCGAGCATGCCGAGGGCGCCGACGGCCAGCGGCAGGAAGAAGGTCGACAGTCCGGGGCTGGTGTTGCCGAGCCCGGCGTAGACGCCGAGCGCGCCGCCCTGGTCCTTCTGGGGGTACCAGTAGGACACCTGGCCGATGCCCACCGAGAAGGTCGCGATCCCGCAGCCGATGAGGACCCCGAGGAGCAACAGCAGGGGGTAGGTGCCACCCATGTTGTCGGGGTACCGGGTGGCGAGCAGGCCGAGCAGCGCCAGGACACCGACGTTGGTCACCGCGAGGAGGGTGAGGAACGGGCGCTTGCCCCCCATCTTGTCGACGGCGGCACCGAACGGGATGCGCAGCAGCGACCCGGTGAGGCTGGGGATCGCCGCGAGGATGCCGGCGGCGAAGGGCGAGAGCCCGAGCAGGTCGGTGAACTTGGGAACCAGCGGGCCGAAGATGGACACCCCGGCGAAGCCGCCGAAGAACCCGAACGTGGCCATCCACATGGCCTGCGAGCGCGAGCCGCGGACCAGGCCGGCGGCGCGGGAGAGATCCGGTGTCGTCACATCGTGCTCCGTGGTCGTGGACGGGGGGCGCCCCGCGGGGTCTGCTGTCCTGGTCATTGTTGGCGTACCTGTCTTCGTGTGGTGGTCCCCGGTGTTTTTCACCGTCGATGTAGTTTTTACATGAAACAGGAGTAATATTCAACCCGTGACCACTCCGCAGCCCGACACCCGCCGCCACCGGGCGCTGTCCACCCAGAGCCGGGTCGACCTCCTCGAGGCGCTGCGCACCGCCGGGCATCCGCTCGCCGTCCCCGAGGCCGCCCGGCTCGTCGGGCTGCACCCGAACACCGCCCGGGTGCACCTCGAGCGGCTCGTCGAGGTCGGGCTCGCCGACCGGCACCGCGAGAGCCGCGACCAGCCGGGACGGCCCCGGACCTTGTATGCCGCGAGCCTGGCCACCGGGTCCTCCTCCGTCGCCGATGGCCCGGGCGAGGGCGAGGACTACAAGGCGCTCGCCTCGCTGCTCGCCCGCGAGATGGGGGCGGCCCCCGACGCGCGCCGGGCGGCGATCGAGGCCGGCCACCGGTGGGCGCGGGCCCAGGAGGGCGCCTCGGGCGCCGCACCGCCGGGCGACGCCCGGGACGGTGGCGCCGCCGCCGGCCGGCCCGCGGGCGAGGCCGTCGCCGAGGTGGTGCGGCTCATGGACGAGCTCGGGTTCGAGCCGGCCCACGACGCGGACGGCAACGAGATCCTGCTGCGGCGCTGCCCCTTCGAGGAGGTCGCCCGGGAGAGCCGGGCCGTCGTGTGCGGCGTCCATCTGGGCTTGCTCGAGGGCACCTTCGACCAGCTGGGCGCCGCGGTGGGGGTGCAGCGCCTCGAGCCCTTCCGCGAGGACGAGCCGATCCTGTGCTCGGTCCTGCTCGACGCCCCCGACACCGGCTCGGCAGCGGGCTCCGAGGCCACACCCGAGGAGGGCTGAGATGTGCACGTACTGCGGGTGCCACGAGCTGACCTTCATCGGCAGGCTCGCGGCGGAGCACGACGCGCTCATCGAGCAGAGCGGCGACCTCCGGCGCGCCGGCGAGGCCGGGGACGGCCCGGCGGCGCGCCGGGCGGTGGAAGCGCTCGGGGCCCTGCTGACACCCCATACGCGGGAGGAGGAGGCGGGACTGTTCGCCGAGCTGTCCGGCGTCGAGGGGTTCGCCGAGCACGTGGAGTCGCTGTGCGCCGAGCACACCGACCTCGATGCCGACCTCGCCCAGATCGGCGCGGGCGACCTCGGCCGCGTCGACCCCTTCCTGCTCCGCCTCCGACGGCACATCGACCGGGAGGAGAACGGCCTCTTCCCGGCGGCCGCGATCGCGTTGGACGCCGACGCCCTGAGCCGCCTCGGGGACCGCGACGCGGCCGGTGCCGGATAGGTCGCCGCCCCGAGCCACCCGCCGCGGGAGCGGCCAGCGGGCACCCACGAGCCGGACCGTGGCCCGGCGGTGCCGGCCGCTCCGCAGCGCGTCCGCGCGGTGGGCCGGTGAGTGAGTCCCGGGTCATGGCGCCGGCGGCGCGAAGGCGGGACGATGAGGTGTGACCGCGGCCGGCTCGCGGTGTCTGCCCGGCGTCGACCCCAGCGTGGCCGACCCGCAGGAGACGGCTGCGGCCTGCGGGGTCGACCCCGCAGTGGGCCTGACCACCGCGGAGGCGCAGCGCCGCCTCCTCCTCGGTGGTCCGAACGAGGTGCGCCAGGCTCCACCCGAGCCGTGGTGGCACGCCGTGCTTCGCCAGTTCCAGGATCCGCTGGTCTATCTCCTCCTGGCCGCCGTGCTCGTCGCGCTGGCCGCCTGGCTCGCCGAGGGGAGGCCTGGGCCCCCCGTCGACGCCGTCGTCATCGCCCTGATCGTGGTCGCCAACGCGGCCATCGGCTACGTGCAGGAGGCCAGGGCGGCGGACGCGGTGGCGGCGCTGGCCCGGCTCACGGCCGCGGCCTCGACGGTGCTGCGCGACGCACGCCTCGTCACGGTTCCGTCCGCGGGGCTCGTGGTGGGCGACATCCTCAGGCTCGCCGAAGGGGATGCCGTCGGCGCCGATGCCCGGCTGCTCACCACTGCCGGCCTGCGCGTCCAGGAGGCGGCGCTGACCGGTGAGTCGGCGGCGGTGGCCAAGTCCGCGGCCGCGCTGGACCGGGTGCTCCCCGTGGCGGACCGGACGAACATGGTCTACAAGGGGACCGCCGTCGCCCAGGGTGTGGGAGCCGCGGTGGTCGTCGCCACCGGGATGGCCACCCAGATGGGGTCGATCGCGCGACTCCTCGAGCAGGCGCAGGCCGAGCCCTCGCCGCTGGAGCGGGAGGTCGCGGCCGTCTCCAGGGCCCTCGGCGTCGCCGTGGTCGCGATCGCCCTGGTCGTCATGGGTGCCACCGCCATGGTCAACCCGGTCCGGTCGGTCGGCGACCTCGTCGTCATCCTGCTGCTCGGGGTGTCGCTGGCCGTCGCGGCGGTGCCCGAGGGTCTACCCGCGGTGCTCTCGCTCGTCCTGGCCATCGGCGTCCGCGCGATGGCTCGGCGCCACGCGGTCGTCAAGCACCTGCACTCGGTCGAGACGCTCGGCTGCGCGAGCGTGATCTGCTCGGACAAGACCGGGACCCTCACCCGCGGCGAGATGACCCTGGGCATGGTCCTCACCCCCCAGGGCGCGGTGCGGCTGTCCGGCGTCGGCTACCGGCCGGAGGGCGCCGCGTATGCGGTGCCCGCCACCGAGGCAGGGAGCCAGCCGCTGCTCGGCGAGCAGGGCGCGCCGGAGGGGGACCTGCTCGAGGCGGCCCGGCTGGTCCTGGTGGGGGGCGCGGTGGCCAACGACGCCCAGCTCGACCAGGGGCCGGAGGGCTGGCAGATCCGGGGCGACCCGACCGAGGGGGCGTTCCTGGTCGCCGCACCCAAGCTGGCAGCGACGGCCGAACGCATCGGGCGGTACCGGCGCGTTGCGGAGGTGCCCTTCACCTCCGAGCGGAAGCTGATGTCGGTGCTGGCACAGGACACCGGGCGGGGCGGGGCGCGCCTGTTCACCAAGGGTGCCCCCGACGTGCTGCTCACCCGCTGCACCGCCGTGCGCGCGGGCGGTCAGGTCCGCCCGCTCGGCGAGGAGGACCGGCGGCTGGTGCTCGCCGATGTGGACCGGCTGTCCGACAGGGGGTTCCGCACCATCGGCGTCGCCTATCGGGACCTTGGTCCGGGGGCGGGCGAGGACGGTCGGATCGACGCCACGGTGGAGAGCGAGCTGGTCTATCTCGGCGTCGTGGGGATCATCGACCCGCCCCGCGACGGGGCGGCCCGGGCGGTCGCGCAGGCCCGGCGCGCCGGCATCCGGGTTGTCATGATCACCGGCGACCACCCCCGGACCGCGCTGTCCGTGGCGAGGGACGTGGGGATCGCCCGGGACGGGGGGTCGGTCCTGACCGGCGCCGAGCTGGACGCCCTGTCCCGCGCCGAGCTCGAGGAGGCCGTCGGCACCGTCGACGTCTTCGCCCGGGTGGAACCGGCCCACAAGCTGAGGATCGTCGACGCCCTGCAGGCGCGCGGCCAGGTCGTCGCGATGACCGGGGACGGCGTCAACGACGCCCCGGCGTTGAAGGCAGCCGCGATCGGCGTCGCGATGGGCCTGAACGGCACCGAGGTGACCAAGGAGGCGAGCTCGATGGTGCTCGGCGACGACGACTTCGCCACGATCGTCGCGGCCGTGCGCCAGGGGCGGACGATCTTCCGGAACATCACCACCTTCTTGCGCTACCTGCTCTCCTCGAACATGGGCGAGGTGGCGACCGTCTTCTTCGGTGTGGTCCTCGCCGAGGCCCTCGGCCTCACCCGGGCGAGCGGTGACGGGGTCCTGGTCGTCCCTCTGCTCGCGACGCAGATCCTGTGGATCAACCTGGTCACCGACTCCGGCCCGGCGCTGGCACTGGGCGTCGACCCGGAGACCGACGACGTGATGAGCCGCCCCCCGCGCCGAACGGACGCGCGGATCCTCGACCGGGCGATGTGGGCGGTGGTCCTCGCCGTGGGGCTGCTCATGGGCACGGTCACCCTCCTCACGGTCGATGTGCTGCTGCCCGGCGGCCTGGTGGAGGGGTCGAGCAGCCTGGCGACGGCGCGCACGGCCGGGTTCACGACGCTCGTCCTGGCGCAGCTGTTCAACGTGCTCGCGTCCCGCTCGGCCACCTCGAGCGCCTTCCGCCACCTGTTCGTCAACCCGTGGCTCTGGGCGTCGATCGTCGGCGCCGCCGCCCTCCAGGTGCTCGTCGTCCACCTGCCGGTGCTCCAGGCGGCCTTCGGCACCGCGCCGCTGTCGCTCGGGCAGTGGGCCCTGTGCGTGGCGATGGGCTCCGTGGTGCTGTGGGCGGTCGAGCTGGGCAAGCTCGTCCGGCGCGCGACGAACCGCTACACGTAGCGCTTCTCGACCTCGTCGAGGAAGGCCTCGCTGAGCCGGGTGAAGCTGTCGGGGTCGAGGACGATCTCGTCGCCGACGGCATACCCGAGCACGGACCGCTCGGGTTCGAGCCGGGTCCTCGGGTCCGCGACCAGCCGGCCGTCGTTCTCCATGATGGAGGTCGCGAGCAGCCGGACCTCGTTGAGCGGGTTGCCGTCCTCGCCTTCCAGCGCCCGCGGCCGATCCACGAAGTACAGCTCGAGAGCGAGCACGAGATGGTGGAACAGGGCGCGCTCGAAGCCGGCGTCGGGGGTCCCGGACTTGGCGAGCCTGCGGTAGCCGGTCACGGCGGTCCGCAGGGTGGTGCGCGTGGCGGCGACGTAGGCATGGCTGTAGATGCTCCCGCTGGGCATGAGCGTCCCCTCTCCCCCGCCCCGACGACTCAGCGTAACGGTCGGCGGGGCGCACCGGGGGTCTGCGCCGGCGGGGACGGCCGGCGGGCGGTCCTGGTCTCGACGTCCGGACGCCGCCCACCTGCCTGCCCGCTGCGGGTACCCGGGCTGCCCGCCGCGGCCGGCGGCCCCGACGCGCCACACCGCGCGTCGTCGGGGACCGCGCTGTGCCAGAGTGAGACATGATCGCCGCTGACCTCGCCGAGGCCGTCCCGACCGTCTCGCGGCACACGCTGGGGGCCGAGGCGGCCCGCGTCATCGCCGAGTACCGGCTCCCGGGCCTGGTGGTGGCCGACGACGCCGGGGTCCCCATCGCCGTGGTGCCGGGCAGCCAGCTGCTGTCGGTCATCCTGCCGCAGTACGTGCGCGACGACCCGCACCTGGCGCACGTCTTCGACGAGGAGGACGCCGACGAGCTGTGTGCCAAGCTCAACAACACGACCATCGGCGAGCTCCTCGACGCCCAGCGGCTGGTGGCCAAGACCCTGCCGGCCGTCGAGCCCGACGCGACCGTCATCGAGGTGGCGGCGGTCATGGTCGCCGACCGCGCCCCGCTCATCGTCGTCCGGGACCACCACGGCACCTACCACGGCGCCGTCATGCTCTCCCGGGCGCTCGCCGCCATCGCCATCCGCGCCGGCCAGGACAGCGTGCTCATGCGGCACCGCCTCGAGCGTGACCTCATCCCGCCGCCAGGGACGGGACTCTCGGGCGCCGTCGGTGCCGGGGGTACCCCCGGCGAGGGCCCCGCCGCTGCGACCTCGAGCGCCGCGGAGGACGACCGCCGGTGAGCGTGACGGCATACCTCGCAGTGGCCGTGTTCGTGCTCACCTACATCCTCATCGCCACTGAGCGGATCCACCGGGTCGCGGCCGCCCTGGGCGGCGCCGCGGCCATGGTGGTCATCGGTGCGGCACGAGGGCACAGCGCGTTCTTCTCCCAGGAGACCGGGATCGACTGGAACGTCATCTTCCTGCTCCTCGGGATGATGATCCTCGTCGGGGTCCTGCGCGGGACGGGTGTCTTCGAGTTCCTCGCGATCTGGGCGGCCCAGCGCTCGGGCGCCCGGCCGTTCCGGATGATGGTGCTGCTGTGCCTCATCACGGCCGGGGCGTCGGCACTGCTGGACAACGTGACGACGGTCCTGCTCATCGCGCCGGTCACCCTCCTCGTCACGGACCGGCTCGCGCTCGACCCCATCCCCTACCTCATCGCCGAGGCGATGGCGAGCAACATCGGTGGGACGGCCACCCTCGTCGGCGACCCGCCGAACATCATCATCGCGAGCCGAGCAGGCCTGACCTTCAACGACTTCCTCATCAACCTGCTGCCCATCGTCATCGTCCTGATGGGGGTCTTCCTCGTCGTCGTGTGGTTCTTCTGGGGGCGAAACCTGCGCTACGACCCCACCAAGGCCACCGCCCTGATGGCCCTGCGTGGCCGCGACGCGATCACCGACCCCGCCCTGCTCTACCGGCTCCTCGCCGTCCTCGGCCTCGTGCTCCTCGGCTTCGTCACCCACTCGCTGCACCACATCGAGCCCTCGCTCATCGCGCTCCTCGGCGCCGGCACCGCGGTGCTCGTCTCGCGGATGGAGCACGCCGCCTACCTCGAGGACGTCGAGTGGGAGACGCTGGTCTTCTTCGGCGGGCTGTTCGTCATGGTGGGCTCGCTCGTCAACGAGGGCGTCATCGGTGAGCTCGCCTCGACGGTGACCTCGGCGCTCGGCGACCGCCATCTGCTCGCCGCCAACGTCATCCTCGTCGGGTCGGCGGCGCTCTCGGGGCTCGTCGACAACATCCCGTACGTCGCCACCATGTCGCCGCTCGTCCTCGACCTCGCCGGTCCCGCGCAGGGCCTGCCGCCGCCGCAGCAGTCGCTGTGGTGGGTCCTCGCCCTCGGGGCGGACCTCGGCGGCAACGCCACCGCCGTCGGCGCCAGCGCCAACGTCGTCATCACCGGCATCGCCAAGCGCAACGGGCATGCGATCTCGTTCTGGACCTTCACCAAGTACGGCCTCGTCATGACCTCGGTGACCATCCTGGTGGCGATCCCGTATGTCGTGCTGCGGTACTTCACCCTGGCCTGACGCCGCTCGCGGCGTCGCCCGGGTCCCGCTGCCCGGCGCCTGGCGGCGGGCCGGCCGAGAGGGCAGCCGGCGTCGACGCGACGGGGAACTCGTGCCATCGTGAGGGAATGACCAGTGATGCGCACTTCATCGCCGACCCCGCCCTCGAGCTGGTCCGGGACATCGTCATGGACGCCTTCGCCCGGGTGCGCGAGGCCGTCCCGCGTGTCGTCGACGGCCTCACCACGGAGGAGCTGCTGTGGCGCCCCGACCCGGGGTCGAACTCGGCCGCCTGGCTGCTGTGGCACCTCAGCCGGATCCAGGACGACCACATCAGCGAGCTCGCCGACGAGGAGCAGGTGTGGTTCGAGCAGGGCTGGGTCGGTCGGTTCGACCTGCCGTATGACCCCGAGGCAGTCGGGTTCGGACAGAGCGCGGCCGACGTCGCGGCGTTCCGGCTCGCCGACCCGCAGCTGCTCGTCGGGTACCAGGAGGCGGTCTACAACGTCACGGCCGGCGTCGTGCGCACGCTCTCGGTGGAGGACCTGCACCGGGTCGTCGACGACCGCTGGGACCCGCCGGTCACGGCCGCGGTGCGGATCGTCTCGGTCATCGGCGACATCACCCAGCACCTCGGGCAGGCCGCCTATGTCCGGGGGCTCGTCGAGCGCCGGCGGAGCTGAGCGCCGGCGGAGCCGACGCCGGGCGCCGCTACTGGGACCGGCCGCGGGGAGGGCCGGCCACCGGCTCCCGCTCCGGCTGACGCCCCTGCTCAGCCGGCGGCCCGGGCTCCCACTGTGGCGTCCGGGTGCCGGACCGGGCGGCGGACCGGGCGGCGGACCGGGCGGCCAGGGTGAGGTCGGCGGTCAGGTCCTCGATGCGGGACTCGGCGGCCTCCTCCGCCGCGATCTCGCGTGAGGCGCCGGCGAGCTGGTACGGGACGCTGGTGACCATGACGTTCCCCAGCAGCCGCAGCCGCAGCTTGAGGCGCAGCGCACTCTGGTTGTGCAGCAGCGACTCCCACCAGTGCCCTACGACGTACTCGGGCACGAAGACGGCGACGAGGTCGTCCGGGGTGTCGCGGCGGATCCGGGAGATGTACCCGATGATCGGGCCGGTGATGTCCCGGTACGGCGAGTGCAGGATCGTCAGCGAGACGGGGACATCCGCCCTGGACCAGGCCGCCTGGAGGTCGTCGGTCTCGGACTTGTCGACCTGCACGGTCAGCGCCGTCAGCGTCGACGGCCGGGTGGCCCGGGCGTAGGAGACCGCCCGCAGGGCCGGCTCGTGCAGGTGCGAGACGAGCACGACGGCGTGGACCCGGCTCGGCAGTGTCCTGGCCCGCGGCGTCGGGCGCAGCTCGACGCTCACCCGCTGGTAGTGGCGGGACACCGACCCCATGAGGGCGACGAGGACGGGCACCGCGATGACGACGAGATAGGCGCCATGGGTGAACTTGGTGACGAGGACGATGAGCAGGACGAGGCCGGTGAGGGTGGCCCCGACGGCGTTGATGACCCGGGAGGCGTGGATCCGGCGCCGCACCCCAGCCGCCACGACCCGGCGCAGCTCGCCGTTCCAGTGCTTCACCATGCCGATCTGGCTCAGGGTGAAGGAGGTGAACACCCCGAGGATGTAGAGCTGGATGAGCCGGGTCACCGAGGCCTGGTACGCGACGAGCAGCAGCCCCGCCACGCCCGCCAGCGCGACGATCCCGTTGCTGTAGGCGAGCCGGTCACCCCGGGTGTCGAGCTGGGTGGGCATGAGGCGGTGCCGGGCCAGGATCGAGGCCAGCATGGGGAAGCCGTTGTATGCGGTGTTCGCCGCCAGGATGAGGACCAGGGCCGTCGTGGCCTGGATGTAGTAGAACAGCGGGCTCGACGTGCCGCCGAAGACGGCCGCCGCGAGCTGCGCGATGACGGTGCGCTGCGGGGTGGTCGTGCAGTCGCCCTGGAAGCCCACGAGGTCGCAGGCGTTCTCGGTCACCCGCACGCGGGCGACGACGGCCAGGACGGTGATCCCGGCGAACATGGTGATCGCGATGGTGCCCATCGCCGTCAGGGTGCGGGCCGCGTTGCGCGCCTTGGGCGGCCGGAAGGCGGGCACCCCGTTGCTGATCGCCTCGACGCCGGTGAGCGCGGTGCACCCGGACGAGAACGCCCGGAGGGTGAGGAACAACAGGGCCAGGGCGGTGAGGCCGCTCTGCTCGGCGCGCACGGTGTAGCCCGCGCTCTGGGCGACCGGCGGGTGGCCGAGGAAGGCCCGGACCAGGCCGGTGCCGATCATCAGGAGGATCCCGGTGACGAACAGGTAGGTCGGGACGGCGAAGGTCTTTCCCGACTCCCGCACCCCTCGCAGGTTCATCACCGTCAGCAGGGCCACGAACCCCACCGCGAGGACCACCCGATGGGTGTTCAGGCCGGGCAGCGCCGAGATGATGTTGTCGACGCCCGCGGCCACCGAGACGGCCACCGTCATGATGTAGTCGACGAGCAGGGCCGCCGCGACGACCATCCCGGCCCGCCGTCCCAGGTTCTGGGTCACGACCTCGTACGACCCGCCCCCGCCGGGGTAGGCGTGGATGACCTGCCGGTAGGACAGGACGACGACGCCGAGGAGCAGGACGACCGCTGCGCCGACCCACGGCGTGAGGTACAGGTACGCCAGCCCCCCGAGGGTGAGCACCTTGAGGATCTCCTCGGTGGCGTATGCCACCGAGGACAGCGGGTCCGAGGCGAACACCGGGAGCGCGATCCGCTTCCGCAGCAGGGTCTCCTCGAGCCGTTCGCTGCGCATCGGCCGGCCGACGAGGAGCCGCTTGGCTGCGGACACGTTCTGGATCACGGCTTCGACGCTACGGTGGCGGGCACACGGACGGTGCAAGGAAGCCGGGGGTGGGCGTAAGGATCTCGCAAGGGTTCGCGTGCTCGGCCGCGCCCCGACGTGGCAGGGTGGCGGCGAGAGAGGATGAGGTATGCCGCGTGGCCGCCTGCGGGTCTACCTCGGCGTGGCGCCGGGGGTGGGGGTGACCCATGCCCTCCTCGACGAGGGGGTGCGTCGCCGGGCCCGGGGGACCGATGTCGTCGTCGGTGTCGTGGACGAGCGCGGCCGGGCGCCGCTGCGCCGGTTGGGGGATGCCCTGGAGCGGGTGGGCGACGGCCACCGGCTCGATGCCGAGGCCGTGATCCGTCGTCGGCCCTCCGTCGTCCTCGTCGACAACCTCGCCGACCCCGCGGACCCGGACGATCCTGGCACCTCGGGCCGCCCCCGGTGGGCCGAGGTCGAGCAGATCCTCGCCGCCGGCATCGATGTCGTCGCCACGACGGAGGTGTCCGCCATCCTTTCTCTCGGCGAGGTCGTCGAGCGGGTGACCGGGAGCCGGCCGCGGCATACGGTGCCGGACCGGACCCTGCGGGAGGCCGACCAGCTCGAGCTGGTCGACATGGCACCGCAGGCCCTGCGCCGCCGGCTCGCGCACGGTGGCCTCTACGGCCCGGAGGACATCGACGCCGCCCGCTCGGCGGGGTTCCGCCCGGGCGCGCTCGGTGCGCTGCGGGAGCTGGCCCTGCTGTGGGTCGCCGGGACCGTGCCGCGCCAGCACGAGGCCTGGGCCCGCAGCCTCGGGGAGGCCCAGGCCGCCGTCCCCGCCGTCGAGGTGGGCGAGCGGCTGCTGGCGGCGCTGTCCGGGGGGCCGGAGACCGGTGCGGTACTCCACCGGGCAGCCCGCCTGGCGGCCGGCATCCCGGGGGCCGAGCTGCTCGCCGTGCACGTGCTCTCCGCCCCGGAGCCCGGCCGGGCGGGCATCGACCCCCGGGCGCTGCGCGAGCTGGCCGAGGGCGTGGGCGTCGGCTTCCAGCAGGTCGTCGGTGACGATGTGGGCCTGGCCCTGGTCGAGGTCGCCCGGGCCGAGGGCGCGACCCAGGTCGTCGCCGGCGCCGCACATCCCCGTCGGCCCTCCCGGTGGTCCGGCTGGGGCCGGCGAACCGGGAGGGCAGGCGTCGTCGCCCGTCTCGTCGAGCTGGCCGGTGACGGTCTCGACGTGCATGTGGTCCCCGCCGCGACGGCCGAGCGCCCCGGCGCGTCGATGCCCGCACTGTCCCGCAGCCTGTCCCGGACCCGGCGCGCGGCGGGGTTCGCCCTCTCAGCGGCCCTGCCGGCCGTGCTGACCTGGCTCCTGCTGGCCGCCGGGACCCGCGTGGGCCTGCCCGGTGACAGCCTCCTGCTGCTGCTCGGGGTGGTCGTCACCTCGCTCGTCGGCGGGCTGTGGCCGGCCGTCCTCGGCGCCGTCGTCGGCTCGACCATGCTCAACTACTTCTTCATCCCCCCGGTGCGGACCTTCCGGGTGGCCGAGGCGCACAACGTCATGACGATCGTCGTGTTCGTCGTCGTCGCCGTCCTGGTCAGCGCCGTCGTCCACCGGGCGGCGGCGACCTCCGCGCAGGCCGCCCGGGCCTCGGCCGAGTCCCGGACGTTGTCGGCCGTCGCCAGCAGCGCCCTGCATGGCGAGGACGCCCTGGCCGCGCTCCTCGACCAGCTCCGGTCCTCCTTCGCGATGACGTCCGCGGCGCTGCTGTCCCGCGCCACCGGGCCGGGCCCCCCGGGCCGGGGGGAGTGGGCCGTCGTCCTCGCCCGCGGCCCGGAGGCACCGACCACCCCGGCCGAGGCCGACGTCCAGGTGGCCGCCGGGACGGACCTCGTCCTGGCGATGTGCGGCCGGACCCTGGCCGCCGCCGACCGCCGGGTGCTCCAGGCGTTCGCGGCGCAGGCCCAGGGGCTCATCGAGCGCGACGCCCTCGCCCGGTCGGCGGCGGTCGCCACCCGCCTGGAAGCCACCGAACGGCTGCGCGACGCCCTGCTCGCCGCCGTCGGTCACGACCTGCGGACCCCGCTGGCCTCGGCGACCGCCGCGGTGAGCAGCCTGCGCAGCCATGACGTCGCCTGGTCGCAGGACGAGCGGGAGGAGCTCCTCGAGACCGCGGAGGAGTCGCTGCTCCGCCTGGGCCGGCTGGTCGCCGACCTGCTCGACCTGTCGCGCCTGCGGGCCGGTGTGATCGCGGTCGAGTGCGTGCCGGTCTGGGTCGACGAGATCCTCCCGCCCGCCCTCGACGAGCTCGGGGAGGCGGGCCGCCGGGTCGGCCTGCGGGTACCCGATGACCTGCCGCCGGCCCTGGCGGACCCTGCGCTGCTCACCCGGGCCCTGGTCAACGTCATCGGCAACGCCCTGCGTTACGCCCCACCGGCGCAGGCGCCCGTCGTCACGGCGAGCGCAGCCGCGGGCCGGGTGGAGGTCCGCGTGGTCGACACCGGGCCCGGCATACCGAGCGAGGACACCGAGCGGGTCTTCGTGCCGTTCCAGCGGTTCGGCGACACCGACAACCGGGCCGGCCTCGGTCTCGGACTGGCGCTCTCCCGCGGGCTGGTCGAGGCGATGGGGGGCTCCCTCACCCCCGAGGAGACGCCGGGCGGCGGCCTGACGATGGTCCTCCGGCTGCCGGCCGCGCCGGTGACCACCGCCACCCCGCTGCCGGAGCCCGGGCAGCGGGAGCGGCAGGAGCACGCATGACGACCGTGCTCGTCGTCGACGACGAGCCGCAGATCCTCCGGGCCCTGCGGATCAACCTGCGCGCCCGCCAGTACGACGTCGACGTGGCCGCCACCGGCGCCGAGGCCCTGCGGCTGGCCGCCGCCCACCCGCCCGACCTGGTCATCCTCGACCTCGGCCTGCCCGACCTCGACGGGGTGGAGGTCATCCACGGGCTGCGGGGCTGGACCGAGGTGCCCATCATCGTCCTGTCCGGGCGCACCAGCGGGGGCGACAAGGTGGCGGCCCTGGACGCCGGCGCCGACGACTACGTCACCAAGCCGTTCGGGATGGAGGAGCTGCTGGCCCGGATGCGCGCCGTCACCCGCCGCCTGGGAGCCGCCGACCAGGCCGACCTCCCCCGGGTGGCCTTCGGCCAGGTGAGCGTCGACCTGGCGGACCACCTCGTCGTCCGGACCGGCGACGGCCCGCCCGAGCCGGTGCACCTCACCCCCACCGAGTGGCATCTCCTCGAGGTCATGGTCCGCCAGCCGGGGAAGCTGCTCAGCCAGCGGCACCTCCTCGCCGAGGTCTGGGGGGCGGCATACGTCAACCAGCCCGCGAACCTGCGCCTGTACATGGCCCAGCTTCGCCGCAAGCTCGAGCCCGACCCGACCCGGCCCCGCTACCTGTTGACCGAACCAGGCATGGGCTACCGGTTCCAGCCGGGCGACGGGCCGGGTGACCGGGGGCACATCACCGGGGAGTGACCCGGGCCGGCGCCCGGCGGGTGGTCCCGGCCGGTGGCCCCGGGGAGGCGCGCCGACCCACGGGGCTCGTATGGTCGGTCGTATGCCGTCGCTGCCGCTGTTCCCGCTGGGCACCGTGCTCCTGCCGGGCGCCCGGCTGCCGCTGCAGATCTTCGAGCCACGCTACGTCGCGATGCTCCGCGACCTGCTCGAGCGCGCCGAGGACGAGCGGCGGTTCGGCGTGGTCGCGATCCGCCGCGGCCACGAGGTCGGCGAGGACAGCGCGCCCGACCTGTATGGCGTGGGCTGCGAGGCGCGTATCGACGCCCTCGCGGCCGCCGCGTCCGCGGATGGCCCCCGCTACCCGCTGGTGGCCACCGGAACCCGTCGGTTCAGCGTGGACGCGCTGGACGAGACCGCCGGAACCCCGTACCTCACCGGCCGGGTGACCTGGCTCGCCGAGGCCGGGGCGCAGGACCCGGAGACGCCCGGGCTCATCCAGCGGGTCACCCAGGCACATGCGGCCTACCGGGCGGCCCTCGGGGCCGTGCCGTCCACGGTCTCGGCCACGCCGACCGAGCTGCCCTACCGCGTCGTGGACGAGACCGTGCTCGAGCTGGCCGACCGGCAGCGGGTGCTGGAGGCGCCCGACCTGCCCGCGCGACTGCGGACGGTGCTCTCGATCCTGCGCCGGGAGACCGCGCTCATCGCCCAGTTCCACGCCCTGCCGCGGGACCCGGATCCCGGCGGCGCCGCCCTGAGCTGACCGGGGTCAGCGACCTCCCCGCGAGCCCGCAAGGGAGCCGGCGGAGAAGGCCGCGGCCCCCCCGGACGGCGTCGTGCGGGTCGAGCCGGTCCCCGGCCGGCGCTGGGAGTCGTTGCCGCGCCGCGCGGCCGGCCCCGGCCCCGCGGCGGCGGTGGTGGCCCGGCCCCGCCCGCGGCCCGAGCCGGTCCGCCCCGACGTGCGGGCGCCGGAGGGGGCCCCCCGCCGCCCGGAGGGGGCCGACGGTGCCGAGGAGTCGGCATACCCGCCGGTGAAGACGCGCTCGCCGGGGGCGAGCTCGCGCAGCAGCGGGTGCTCGGCGGTGACCCGGGTGGTGGTGGGCGTGATCCCGGCCTTGCGGGCGAGGTCCCGGACGTCGCGCACCTGGTCGTCGGTCATCAGCGTGATGACGGTCCCGGTAGCGCCGGCCCGCGCGGTGCGGCCCGAGCGGTGCAGGTAGGCCTTGTGCTCGACCGGCGGGTCCGCGTGGATGACCAGCCCCACATCGTCGACGTGGATGCCGCGGGCGGCGATGTCCGTCGCGACGAGGGTCTGGGCGGCCCCGCTGTGGAAGGCGTCCATGGTGCGGGTGCGGGCACCCTGGCTGAGGTTGCCGTGCAGCTCGACCGCCGACACCCCCGAGGCGTTGAGCTGGCGGGCGATCTTCTTGGCGCGATGCTTGGTCCGCGTGAAGACCATGGTGCGGCCCGGTGCGGCCGAGAGGTCGAGCAGCACGGAGAGGTGAGCGTCGTGGCTCACGTGGAGCACGTGGTGGCTCATCGCGCCGATCGGGGACTGCGCCGAGTCGGCCTCGTGGGTCACCGGTCGGTTGAGGTAGCGCCTGACGATGACCCCGACCGCGTTGTCCAACGTGGCGGAGAACAGCATCCGCTGGCCCCGCTCGGGGGTGCGGTCGAGCAGCCGCCGGACCGCCGGCAGGAACCCGAGGTCGGCCATGTGGTCCGCCTCGTCGAGCACGGTGACCTCGACGGCCTCCAGTGAGACGTGGCCCTGGGCGATGAGGTCCTCGAGCCGGCCGGGGCAGGCGACGACGATGTCGACGCCGGCCCGCAACGCGGAGACCTGCGGGCCCTGGCCGACGCCGCCGAAGACGGTGCGGGAGCGCATGCCCAGCGGGGCGGCGAGCGGTGCCAGGGCGTCGTCGATCTGGGTGGCGAGCTCGCGGGTGGGGGCGAGGATGAGGGCACGGGGCCGTTTGGGCTGGCGCCGGGTGCCGCTCTGCGCCAGGCGGGCGAGCACGGGCAGCAGGAAGGCGTACGTCTTGCCGGAGCCGGTGCGGCCGCGGCCGAGGACATCGCGACCGGCCAGCGAGTCGGGCAGGGTGGCGGCCTGGATGGGGGTGGGGACGACGATCCCGCGCGCGGCGAGGACCGCGGTGAGCTGGGCGGGCACGCCGAGCGTGCCGAAGGTGGTGTCAGTGGACACGGGTGTGGTACTCCGATGATCAGGATGGGTCGTTCTGCCCGGCGCGAGCTCTCGTGGGTCGCGGCGCGGGGGCTTCGACAGCAAAGACAGGGGCCCGAGGCAGAACGGGGCGGGCCGCTGGCCATCAGGATACCGGGAGATGGCCGGAAACCTCGCATCGGTGGCCGGGGCGGCACCGGGCGAGCGGCTGCCCCGTGCGCGCACGGCATACCCCCCGCCCGCCCGGCGCGTCAGCCGCCCAGGGTCAGCCGCCCAGGGTCAGCCGACCCGGCGCGGCCACCAGAACCGGTCGCCGAGCAGCTCGGCGATGGCCGGCACCAGGACCGTGCGGACGAGCAGGGTGTCGAGCAGGACGCCGATGCAGATGATCCCGCCGACCTGGGCGAGCACCACCAGGGGCAGGACGCCGAGCACGGCGAAGACGGCGGCGAGCAGGATCCCGGCACTGGTGATGACGCCGCCGGTCGCGGCCAGGGAGCGCAGCATGCCCTCGCGGGTGCCCCGCCCCGCGGACTCCTCGCGCGCCCGGGTGACCAGGAAGATGTTGTAGTCGACGCCGAGCGCGACGAGGAAGAGGAACGCGGTCAGCGGTGCCGTCACGTCGAGGGCCGAGAAGCCGAGGATGCCGGTGAACACCCACCAGGAGGCTCCGAGCGCGGCGAGATAGGTCGCCACGACGGTGAGGACGAGGATCACCGGCGCGACGAGCGAGCGCAGCAGCAGGACCAGGGCCACGAGGACGAGCCCGAGGATGAGCGGGAGGATGACGAGCCGGTCGTGGCTCGCGGCGTCGGCCGCGTCGATGGCCTGGGCCTCGCTCCCGCCCACGTAGGTCGCCGGCGTGGCCGCCAGTGCGTCGCGCAGGTCCCGGACCCCCTGCCGGGTCGCCTCGCTGCCGGGTGCGGCCTGCAGCACGACGTCGACCTGGGTGAGCCCGCCCCCGCTGTGCGTGACCGTGGCGGAGGCGACGCCCGGGACCTCCTTCGCCGCGGTGGCCACCATGTCGCCGTTCGCGCCGGTGATGACGACGACGGGGTCGGAGCTGCCGGCCGGGAACGACCTGGCCAGCCGCTCGGCGGCGGCGATGGCCTCGGGCTTGCGGATGAACTGGTCGGCGGTGCTGAGCCCGGAGCCGATCGCGGTGATGCCCAGGGAGAGCCCGGCCAGCAGGGCGAGGCTGCCGGCGACGAACGCGGTGGGCCGCCGCGCCACGACGTCGCCGACCCGGCGCCACGGCGACCGGGTGTCGGCGAGCCGGGCCTGGCCGACGCTCGGCACGACCGGCCAGAAGACCCAGCGCCCGAACAGCACGAGCACCGTGGGCAGGACGACCAGGGCGTACCCCGCCGCCACGAGGATCCCGACGGCGCTGGCGACGCCCAGGCCGCGGGTCGTCGGGATGAGCGACAGCAGCAGGGTGAGCACCCCGAGGACGACGGTCGTCGCGCTGGCGAGGACCGCCTCGCCGGTGCGCCGCAGGGCCTGGGCCATCGCGGCATACCGGTCCTCGGTGAGCCGCAGCTCGTCGCGGTACCGCGAGATGAGGAGCAGCGCGTAGTCCGTCCCGGCCCCGAACACCAGGACGGACAGGATGCCGACGGTCGACTCGTCCCAGGCGACCCCGAGTGCGTTGAGCAGATGGGTCGCGAGGACCGCGGCCAGCCGGTCGGCGATGCCGACGACGACCAGCGGGACCACCCAGAGCAGCGGGCTGCGGTAGGTGATGAGCAGCAGGAGCGCGACGACCGAGGACGTGGCGATGAGCAGCTTGGTGTTCGCGCCGTCGAAGACCGCCCCGAGGTCGGCCTGGACCGCGGCGGGGCCGGTGACCTGGGCCGTCACGCCCGGCGGTGCGGTGCTCGTCACGCCGTGCCGCAGGTCGGCGATGGCGGCGGAGTTGGCGGCGTTGCCCTCGGCCGAGATCGGGACGATGCCGAGGGCGGCCGTCCGGTCGTCGCTGACGACGAGCGCGGGCGGTCCGGCGGGGCCGCTCGTGCCGCCCGTCGCGCCCGAGGTCACGCCGGAGGTCGAGCCCGAGGTCGAGCCCGAGGTCGAGCCCCGGGCGGCGCCCGGGGCGGCTCCCGACGGAGCGGGGCCGCGGGTCGCCGCGGCCAGCCGGTCGGCGAAGGCCCGGCGCAGCGCGGCGACCGTGTCCGGGGACAGCGTCCCCCGGTCCGCGGTATAGAGGACGAGGGCCGTCGACCCGGAGCCCTGCGGCAGCCGCTGCTCGAGCTGGGCCACCGTCGCGCTGTCCGACCCCTTGGCCAGGGTGTCGGTGGGGGACGGGGTGCGCTCAGCCTGGCCCACCAGCGCGATGACGAGCACGCCGAACAGGACGGTCAGGGCGGCGACCGCCCAGGCGCGGCGTCGGCGCAGGTACATCGCGGGCAGGTCCGGCATCGCTCTCTCCCGAGTAGAGTGGACAGGTCAGTCAGCAGGTAACTAAGTAGGTTGCTAAGTAGATGAGTGATCGTAGGCGAAACCCGGGGGCCGACTCAACCGCGGGCCCGAACTCGGCCTTCGCCGACTCCTGGGAGCAGACCCCCTCGCTCCAGGCGCTGCGCGAGCTCATCGACGTCGGCAGCCAGGTCGCACCGGCGGTCGCGCGCCGGGCGGAACTGACGCACTCCGAGCTGCACGCGCTCGAGGTGGTCATGGAGCACGCCGCCGGACCCGTCGAGATCGCCAAGGAGCTCGGGGTCACCTCGGCCGCCGCATCCGGCATCGTCGACCGGCTGGCCGCGCGAGGACATGTCGTGCGGCGGCCGCACGCGAGCGACGGCCGGCGCACCCAGGTGGTCATCACCGACTCCGGGCGCGAGGAGGTCATCGGCTACCTCATGCCGATGTTCGCCTCCCTCGCCGAGCTCGACGCCGGCCTCACCGAGTCGGAGCGGGCCGTCGTCACCGGCTACCTCCGCGGGGCGATCGCCGCGATGCGTTCCCTGCTCTGAGCCGGTCTCGCCGCGGCCGCGGTCGGGCTGGCGCTTCCGGGGTCAGGCCACCACGAGGTGCTGGGAGAGGAAGTCGACGGTGCGCTGCCAGGCGAGCGCCGAGGCCGCCGGGTGGTGGTTGACGAAGTCGGGGTTGTCGAACGCGTGGTCGGCGCCCGGATAGGTGTGCACGACGGCACCCTGCGCGGTGACGGCGGCCGTGATCGCCTCGACCTTCTCGTGGTCCAGATAGGCGTCGGCCTCGCCGAAGTGGTGCAGCGACGGCGCCGTCACCTGCGGCGCGAGGTCGAGCAGCCCGGGCAGCGCGGATCCGTAGTAGCTGACGAGGACCTCCGGCCGGTCCACCGAGGCGATCGAGAAGCCGAGCCCGCCACCGAAGCAGAAGCCGACGATGCCGACCCCACCGGTGACCTCGGGGCGCGCGCGCAGGGCCCGCAGCGCCGCGACGCCGTCGTCCAGGCCGGCGGGCCAGTCGAACCGTCCGGCCAGCGCCATCCCCTCCTGCAGCATGTCCGGGCCGTCGGCGACCTCGGTGGCCCCCAGCCGCCAGAACAGCTCGGGGACGAGCACGACGTAGCCCAGCCCGGCGAGGTCGGCGGCGCGGCGCCGGATGTAGGCGCTCACCCCGAAGATCTCCTGGACCAGCAGGACGCCTGGACCCGTCCCGGCCTCGGGACGGAACAGCAGCGCCGGCATCGCGCCGTCGGATGTGGGGACCGTGGTCGGCTCGCTCATCCGGCCAGTATCACCCGCGGCCCCGGCCGTCAGCGGACCATCGCCTGGAGGGTCTCGATCCGGTCCGCCTCGGCGGCGGACTTGTCAGGCCGGTAGCGCTTGACCCGGGCGAACCGCAGCGCCAGGCCGCCGGGGTAGCGCGGGGAGCGCTGCACCCCGTCGAGGGCGATCTCGACGACGATCTCGGGCCGCAGGAACACCGTGCCCTGCGTGCGGCGCACCGCGTAGCGCGGGAAGGTCTCGGTCTGCCAGCGCAGCAGCTCGTCGGTCAGGCCCTTGAAGGTCTTGCCGACCATGACGAAACCGCCGGGGTCCCCGGCCACCCCGTCCGGGTCGTAGGCGCCCAGGTGCAGGTTGGACAGCCGGCCCTCGCGCCGGCCGTAGCCCCATTCGGCGGCCAGCACGACGAGGTCGTAGGTGTGCACCGGCTTGACCTTGACCCAGCTCTTCCCCCGGCGGCCCGCGGCATACGGCGACCCGATCGCCTTGACGACCACGCCCTCGTGGCCCGCGGCCAGCGCGTCGTCGAGGACCCGCCGGGCGACCGCGGGGTCCGCGGTGACCTCGCCGGGGATGCGGTGGTCGGCGGCGAT
Source organism: uncultured Actinomycetota bacterium (assembly GCA_963763315.1). Classification (GTDB taxonomy): domain Bacteria; phylum Actinomycetota; class Actinomycetes; order Actinomycetales; family Dermatophilaceae; genus CAVSJJ01. The sequence goes on along the minus strand of CAVXOC010000002.1, from coordinate 177,120 downwards.
CCGCCCGAGCACCGTCAGACGCGTCGACAGCGGCTCGTCGAGCAGGTCGCGCCCGTCGAGGTGCAGGACGTCGAAGAACCAGGGGGCGAGCACGGCCTCCCGAAGGCCGTCCGCACCGAACCGGCTCATGGTCTCCTGGAACGGCCGCGGCGCCCCCGAGTCGTCGAGCGAGAGGGTCTCCCCGTCGAGGATGACCTCGGTGACGGGCAGCGACCGGGTCACCGCGACGATCTCGGGTACCCGGGCGGTGATCTCGGCGAGGCTGCGCGTGTAGACGGCGACGTCGTCGCCGCGCCGGTGGACCTGGATCCGGGCGCCGTCGAGCTTGTACTCCACCGATGCCGTCCCGGCGGCGGCCACGGCCGCCGCCACGTCGGCCGCGCTCGACGCGAGCATCGGCAGGACGGGCGTCCCCACGGCGAGCCCCACCGCCGCCAGGGCCGTGGGGTCGACCAGGGCGGACCGCACGGTGCCCGGCAGCGACCCGCTGAGCATGACCGCCCGGCGGACCTCGTCGACCGGGCGGCCCACGGCCCGGGCCAGTGCGTCGGTCAGCAGGCCGTCGAGGGCCCCGGTGCGCACCTCGCCGGTGAGCGCCCGCCACAGCAGCTCCTGCTCCGGCTCGGTCGCCCGGGCGAGGAGGGCGACGAGCTCGGTATGCCGGGTGCGCGCCGACCCGGCGCCGGCGGCGGTCGCGAGGCGGCCGAGGGCCACGTCGACGTCCTCCACGGTGAGCGACGCGGACGCCGCGGGCGGGGCGTCGCCGGACTCGCGGACGGCGACGAGCCGCCGCCATCCCACGCCGATGCGCCCCTGGCGCGGGCGGCCGAGCAGGATGCCGACGGCGGCCTCGGCCTCGTCGGGCGCCATGGCGGAGATGAGATCGGCCAGCACGGTGGCCTTCGCCGTCCTGGAGCGGGTCGCGGAGAGGGCGGTCGTCGCCGTGACGAGGTCGGCGAGCAGCATCCGGCAAGTCTGTCACCGGTCACCGACGGGCGCCCTGGGGCCCGGCGCCCTGGCCCTGGCCCGGCGCCCTGGCCCTGGCCCGGCGCCCTTGCCCTGGCCCGGCGCCCTCCCGCGCGGCGCGCTCACCGGTAGTGGTTGGCCACCGCGATGCTCTGGCCGATGTACCCGCCGCCGAACAGCACGGAGTGCACCATCAGCGGGTGCAGCTGGTGCAGCCGGACCCGCTCGGGCCAGCCCGCCGCGAGCGGGTGCACCTCGTCGTAGCCGCCGAGGATCCGGTCGAGATGGGAGCACCCGAACAGGGCGAGCATCCCGAGGTCGGTCTCGCGGTGCCCGCCGTGGGCGGCCGGGTCGATGAGGACCGCCCCCGCCCGGGTCCACATGATGTTGCCGGACCAGAGGTCGCCGTGCAGCCGGGACGGGGGCTCGGGGTCGTCGAGCTCACCGCGCTCGAGCCGGCCGGCCAGGGCCTCGAAGACCTGGGCGTCGGCCCAGTCGTACACCCCCCGATCCCGCCCCATCCGCAACGTCGCCCGCACCCGCTGCTCGGCGAAGAACGGTCCCCAGGACTGGACCGGCTCGAGCCGCAGCGGCAGCGGCTCGCTCAGCGGGCCGAGGAAGCCGTCGCCCTGCCAGCCGTCCGGGGGCGAGCCGTACGCCTCGGCACCGGCCCGGTGGGTGCGGGCGAGCCCGCGCCCGAGCTCCTCCGCGGCCTGCGCGGTCAGGCCGTCGGACTCCAGCAGTACGAGGTCGAGGTGGTCCTCGCCGACGCCGAGGACGTCCGCGACGGGCGCTCCGCCGGCGGCCCGCAGCCAGGCCAGGCCGGCGGCCTCCCAGGCGAAGTAGCCGGCCGGCGCGTGTGCCGAGCGCTTGTGGTGAGTGGGCGGCATACGCGTCACTCTGGCAGGTCAGTATGCGAGGTGGCTCATCGGGCGATTGTCTAGAGTGCCGATATGGCCCGCCCTCACGCCGCTGCGATCGTGGAGGACGCGCTCAACCGGCGCGTCGCCGGGTCGCTGCGTGACCGGGGCTGGGGGACGCGGATCGTGCCGCACCCGGGGTACGGGACGACCGGGTTCGTCCGGGTGCTCGGCCGGGTCCTCATGAGCCGCCAGCAGGGCTCCGGCGGCGCCGAGAAGCCGGTGTCCGCGCGGCTGCGCACGGCCGAGGAGGTCCAGCGCGGCTGGCGCGCCTTCGTCACCGCGCCCGCCGTCGACGTCCCCGTCTCGGTCGTGGTCAACGACCGCACCATCACCACGACGACCGACCGCGCCGGGCTCGTCGACGTGACGGTACGTGGTCACGGGTTCGGCCACGGCTGGCACTCGGTGACCCTCACCTCGCCGGACGCCGACCCGGTCGAGGCCCGCGTGCTCGTGGCCGGGACGACACAGCGGCTCGGGATCGTCAGCGACATCGACGACACGGTGCTCAGCACCTCGCTGCCGCGGCCGATGGTGGCCGCCTGGAACACGTTCGTCCGCTCCGAGGGCACCCGGCGGGCCGTCCCCGGCATGGCGACCCTGTACCGCGAGCTCGTCGCGGCCCACCCCGGTGCCCCGGTGATCTACCTCTCGACCGGCGCGTGGAACACCGCCCCGGCGATCGACCGCTTCCTGCGCCGGAACGGCTTTCCCATCGGGCCTTTGCTGCTGACCGACTGGGGCCCGACGAGCACCGGCTGGTTCCGGTCGGGCTCGGCGCACAAGCGGGCGGCCCTGCACCGGCTTGCTCGCGAGCTGCCTCACATCCAGTGGCTGCTGGTCGGCGACGACGGCCAGCACGACCCGCGGATCTATGCCGAGTTCGCCGCGGCCCGGCCGGACCACGTGCGCGCGATCGCCCTGCGCGAGCTCACGGTGGGGGAGCAGGTGCTGTCCAACGGCCTCCCGGTCGGGCCCGACGAGCTTGCCCCGCCCGGCACGGCGGGACTGTCCGTCCCCGTGCTGCGCGGCGGCGACGGGTACGAGCTCGCCCGGCTGCTGCGCCCTGTCCTGGCCGAGCGGGCCACGGCACACTGAGGTCATGCCGGAGCTGCCCGAGGTGCAGGCCCTCGTCGACTTCCTCGCCGAGCGGACCGCGGGACTGGCCGTCACCGGCGTCGAGGTCGGGTCGATCTCGGTGCTCAAGACGTTCGCCCCGCCTCCGCAGGCGCTGGTGGGTGCTCCGGTGGAGTCGGTCCGCCGACACGGGAAGTTCGTCGACCTCGCCTGTGGCGGGACGCATCTGGTGTTCCACCTGGCCCGCGCCGGCTGGTTGCGCTGGACCGACGCGCTCACCACGGCGCCGCTCCGGCCGGGCAAGTCACCCATCGCGCTGCGGGTCCGGTTCTCGGACGGGTCCGGGTTCGACCTCACCGAGGCGGGCACGAAGAAGCGGCTCGCGGCATACCTCGTGGCGGACCCGCAGGAGGTCCCGGGCATCGCCTCCCTCGGCCCGGACCCGCTCGCCGACGACTTCACCCTGGAGGTGTTCGCCGCGATCCTGGCCGGGCGCCGGGCCCAGCTCAAGGGCGTGCTGCGCGACCAGTCGACCATCGCGGGGATCGGCAACGCCTACTCCGACGAGATCCTGCACGCCGCCCGGCTCTCGCCGTTCGCCATCGCGGACAAGCTCGACCCCGAGGTCGTTGCCCACCTGTACGCCGCCCTGCGCGGCACGCTGGCTGCCGCTGTGCTGGCCGCCTCCGGCAAGCCGGCCAAGGAGCTCAAGGACGCCAAGCGGTCCGGGATGCAGGTGCACGGGCGGACCGGCGAGGTGTGCCCGGTGTGCGGCGACATCGTGCGCGAGGTGTCGTTCGCCGACTCCTCCCTCCAGTACTGCGCGACCTGCCAGACCGGTGGCAGGCCGCTGGCCGACCGCCGGACGAGCAAGTTCCTCAAGTAGTAGCCCTCGTTCGGCCCGTGACCGGCCCGTTCCCCGGCCTCGACACGCGCCCTCCCCCGCCCTCGACTTTCCCGCCCCATCAGGGAAGCTCCAGGTCCGCCGGGGTTATCTACACCGGCGAACCTCAGGTTTCCCCGATGGGGCGGGAAAGTCGAGGTCAGGGTCGTCCGAGGGAGGGTGGGGGAGGTGGTGCGTCGGGGGGGTCGGTGGTGAGGCGCACTGCGGGCTCGGGGGCGAGCCGCCGCGGGGCGGGCGGCATACTCGGCGGATGGAGATCGTGCGGACGCCGGCCGAACGCTTCGACGTGGTGGAGGGGTTCGCCCACCAGCCCGGCTGGGTGGTCGCCGACCGGGCCGCCGAGCTCCGCATGGCGTATGTCGCCGCCGGGTCGCCGAGGGCCCCGGTCGTCGTCCTCGTCCATGGCGAGCCCACCTGGGGCTACCTGTACCGGCGGATGCTGCCGCCGCTGGTCGCCGCCGGGATGCGTGTCGTCGTCCCGGACCTCATCGGCTGCGGCCGGTCGGACAAGCCCGTCGACCGGAACGCCTACTCGTACGCCGCCCACGTGGAGTGGCTGCGAGCCGGGCTCTTCGACGCCCTCGACCTGCGCGACATCGTCTATGTCGGACAGGACTGGGGCGGCCTGCTCGGCATGCGGCTGCTGGCCGAGCACCCCGGCCGGTTCGCCGGTGTCGTCATGTCCAACACCGGCCTGCCGACGGGTGAGGTCCCCATGCCCCACGCGTGGCAGCGCTTCCGGGAGATGGTCCGGACGGCTCCGCGGCTCGACGTCGGGCGGATGGTCGACTCGGGCTGCCGGCGCGACCTCGGCGAGGGCGAGCGGGCGGCGTACGCGGCGCCGTTCCCGGACGAGGAGCACTGTGCCGGCATCCGAGCCTTCCCCGACCTCGTCCCCAACACGCCGGACGATCCGGCCGCGCCCGCGAACCGGGCGGCCTGGGAGCGGCTCGCGAGGCTCGAGACACCGTTCCTCACCGCCTTCAGCGACGGAGATCCCATCACCGGAGGAGGCGACCGGTGGATGCGCGAGCGGATCCCCGGGGCGCGGGGCCAGGCGCACGCCGTCATCGAGGGAGCGGGCCACTTCGTCCAGGAGGACCAGCCGGAACGCTTCGCCGAGATCGTCGCCGGGTTCGTCGCGGCGGTGACCCCGTGAGGTGAGCCCGCCGGGTCGGCCACCGCTTCGCCGGCGGCTGGTGCAGCTGCGGACGACGGTGCCAGGATGGCGCACAGCGGCACGGCACACCGCCGGGTCGCGCCCGACAGAGGGGAGTATGCCGTGGCCTGGTTCGGACGTGACCGCCGCGGCAACGACGACGCGTCGCCGCCGCCGGCCGTCGAGGACCCCCTCGCCGACGCCTTCGAGGGCATCGAGGACGACGACGGCCGCACCCTTCGGCCCCAGGTCGCCGAGGTGACCCCGACGGAGGCGTCTCGGATCGCGGCCGCCGTCGGCGAGCTCGAGGCCGCGGGCGTCGACATCGACGACCCCAGGTCCCTGGGGGCCGCCTACGACCGGGCCTACCGCGAGTGGGAGGGAGCGCCCGAGGACTCCCGACCGGACCACGCGGTGATCGTCGACCGGTTCGCCCTGGGTATCGGCGAGCACCTGAACCGGCACACCGACCTCGACTGGCAGATCGTCACGGACGTCTTCGGCACCGACCTCGCCGTGGCGGGCGGTTTCAGCGGCTCGTTCAGCGTCGTCCCGGGCAACCTGGTGGCCGCGCGCTGGATGCGCGGCGAGACCGGCTGGGTTCCGGGCGTGGTCGCCCACCTCGTCGCGATCCGGACCCGCCGGCCCTGAGCCGGTGGTGCCGCGAGGGCCGGTTCGACCGGGTACCGCGGGCTCGAACGTGCCGCGGCCGCTGCATCGGCCGGCCGTGCGGAGCGCTCCACGCCCCGATGCATCCGGCGGCGCCCAGCGGGTAGAGGTCATCGGACCCGCCGCCGCTGCGAGCGGCCCCGAGAGGAGGACCTCGATGCCGAAGACCGGATCCGACGGCCAGCCCAGCAAGGACGAGCTGCCAAGCACCCTGGAACGCTCGGACGCCAAGGCCCAGCGCACCTTCGCGAAGGCGCACGACTCTGCGGCCGAGGAGTACGGCGAGGGCAGGCGAGCCCACCAGACCGCCTACTCCGCGCTCAAGCACACCCACGAGAAGGTGGGCGACCACTGGGAGCCGAAGGACCAGTCCGGCCCCTCGGACGCCCAGGCCGAGGGCGGCCGGGACACCGACCGGCCCACCGCCGGAGGGGTGGACGCGAACGCCTCGAAGGCGCACCTGCAGGATCTGGCCCGGCGGCTCGACATCCCCGGCCGGTCGAAGATGAACAAGGGCGAGCTGGTCGAGGCGCTGCGCAAGGCGTCGGACCGGGAGACCGCCCGCAGCCGGGGGGACTCGTCGACCGGACCCCCGGGACTCGTGAGGCGCTACTGAGCCACCGGCGGCCGGGGGGGCGCGCCCTGGGCCGGACGCCTGGGCTGGCGCCCTGGCCGGAAGCCCGACCAGCAGGCGCGCGCCCACGTCAGCCGGTCCCCGGCCGCGTACACCGAGGGCCGGATACACCTACGGGGCAGGCTTGAGGGGGTCGTGGCCGATGGACATCAGGCGACGCCGCCAGTGAGCCGTCCCGGCGGTCGGCTCGAGGTCGTCGCGGCGCATCTCGTGGATCAGGTCGACCGCCCACCGCATCGCGGCGACGTCGTCCGCGGTGAGGTCGGTGCGTCGCTTGCCCAGGATGTGCAGCACATGCTGCCCGGTGGGGGAGCCGGCCTGGTCCGGTAGGTCCTCGACGTCGGGGTCCGCGGATGCCGTCCGCAGCCAGTCGGACAGCTCCCGCGAGGACATGTTGACCACCCGGTGGAACTCCTCCCACAGGCCGTCCTCGACCTCTTCCGCCATCTCGCACCTCCGCCGGCCGTCTCCTGGACAGCCGGTTACCCGGGACCGACACCGGTGAACCGGCCGGTCACCCGCCGCACCGGCCTTGGTGCGGCGGCCGCGGACCGGCGACACGGCATACCGCTCTCTTCGGGTGTATGCCGTTCACGCTAGAGAGCCGGATACCCTCCGATCATGGACCCGATCCGGAACCCCTACGCGCCCGGGGCCGGGCAGCGGCCACCCGAGCTCGCCGGACGCGACGAGCAGCTCGATGCGTTCGACGTCGTCCTCGAGCGGGTCGCCCGCGGCCGGCCGGAGCGCTCCGTCGTGCTCACCGGCCTGCGGGGCGTCGGCAAGACAGTGCTGCTCAACGCGCTGCGCTCGTCGGCCGTCCGCGCCGGGTGGGGGACCGGCAAGCTCGAGGCCCGGCCGGACACCTCCCTGCGCCGGCCTCTCGCCTCTGCCCTGCACCAGGCGGTCCGCGAGCTGGGGCTGCCCGCAGGCGAGGTGGGCGACCACGCGCTGGGGATGCTCAAGGCCTTCGCCCAGCGCGGGCCCGCCGGACGGTCGGCCACCTTCCGCGACCGGTGGAACCCGGGGATCTCGGTGCCGGCGCTGGTGGGCAGGGCGGACTCGGGCGACATCGAGATCGACCTCGTCGAGCTGCTGACCGACCTGGGCGGCCTCGCCGCGGATGCCGCCCGCGGGGTCGCCGTGTTCATCGACGAGATGCAGGACCTCCGGCCCGACGACGTGTCGGCACTGTGCGCGGCGACCCATGAGATCTCCCAGTCGCGGCTGCCGGTCATCGTCGTGGGGGCGGGGCTCCCGCACCTCCCGTCGTTGCTCGCGGCGGCGAAGTCTTACTCCGAGAGGCTCTTCCGCTACATCCGGATCGACCGGCTCGACCGCGCGGCGGCGGACCTGGCCCTCGTGGTGCCGGCCGAGGAGGAGGGGGCGGCGTACGAGCCGGAGGCCCTGGAGGCGATGTACGCCGCGACCGGCGGGTACCCGTACTTCGTGCAGGCCTACGGGAAGGCCGTCTGGGACCTCGCCCCGCGGTCCCCGGTGACGGGAGCCGATGTGGCGGTGGCGTTCCCGGAGGCGGAGGCGGAGCTGGCGGTCGGGTTCTTCGGCAGCCGGTTCGAGCGGGCCACGCCGGGTGAGCGCGAGTACCTGCGCGCCATGGCCGAGGTGGAGGCCGCTGCGGTGGCCGCCCAGCAGAACGGCACCGGCGGACCCGCGCTCGCGCCAGGACCGACCGGCCCGGCAAGCGGCACCGGATCGGGCGAGCCGGAGTCGGTCTCCACCGCCGACGTCGCGGCATACCTGGGACGCAAGCCGCAGTCCCTCTCGCCCGCCCGGGACGCGCTGCTCAAGAAGGGGCTCATCTACTCCGGCGAGCGCGGACGCATCGCCTTCACCGTGCCGCACTTCGGCCGCTACCTGCGCGACCATCCCTGACCGCTGCCCGGTCCTGGTCCGGCGCGCCACCTCGCCGCGGCCGGCCGGCCAGGGGTCGCGCCGGTCGCAGACCATGCCCGGGTATGCCGGGTGCGGCTCGACCGCGCCCCGCCCTGGCAGGTCCGGTTCGCCGGCGGGCACAGACCGCCGGACCGCGCTCACCGTCCGAGCCGGTGCAGCAGGGCCAGGGACCGTTCGAGGACCAGCGCCGTCGATGTCCCCCTCGTCGACGAGGAAGGGGTCCGCGTCGATCGCGTGGATCTGGGCAGGCACCCCGGCCGGCCACTCCCCGAAGAACGACGGTCCGCGAACGAGTGGTAGAACGGGCTGCCGAGCGCGCCGGGCCGCGTCTGGGCGAGCTGCTGGGCGGGCATCGCGCCCAGGGAGAAGCCGCCGTAGACGAGCTCGGCTGGCAGGTCCTGGGCTGCGGCCACCCCCCTCGCGCGCACCTCGTCGAAGCACCGCCTGCCGCGCCCACCCGTCCGGACCGCCTCGACCCGCCCCCACGAGGGCGATCATCTCGACCTCACGGCAGCGGGCCGAGGCGGCCGAGGCGGCGACTCCAGGGAGTCCTGGGGCGCGGCGCCGGTGCTCATGCCCGGCACACTGACCCCTCGCGCGGGATGCCGGCCAACCGGGATGCCGCCAAGCGGGATGCCGGCCAACCGGGATGCCGGCCCGCCGCGGCACGCCGGGGCGGTCAGGCGGCCGGGACGACGAACGCGAGGCGCCAGGCCTCGGGACCACGCTCGAGGTACTCCACCGCGAAGCGGCCGGGGTGAGCCTGCTCGATCTGGGCCAACAGCGGGATCGGGTCGTGGGGTGCGACCAGCACCAGGCCGCCACCGGGCCGGACGCCGGCGAGCGCCCCGAAGATCGTGGCGTGCCGGATGGCGTGCGGGATGGCCCGGGCGTCGAGCTCGGGATAGCCGGCCTCCTCGGCGTGACCGCAGTCGCAGGTGTGTCCCGTGCCCGCGGCGGACGCCTCGCCGCCGGCCCCGTCCACGGCGTGCTGGCCGGCAGGGTCGCCGACGAGGTGGTGCATCCCGTCCAGCAGGTCGGCCAGCGCCACGTCCGGTGCCGACTCCAGGAGCGGAACCACCAGCTCGTTCTCCTTCTCGAGATGGCTCTCGAAGAGGACCTCGAGGGCGCGGGCCGTGCCCGCAGCCTGCACCGGGCCCGAGGTGGCCGCCAGCTCGCTCACCAGGGCGAGGATCACCTGGTGCTCGGCGGTCATCGCCGTGACGAGGAGCGCGGCGGCGTCGTGCGCCCGCGCCGCGGCATACAGGGTGCGCTCCTCGGCCAGGGCGTGCGGCAGCAGGTCGGATCGGCACCAGGCCACCAGCTCGGCGACCGCGTCCGCCGCCCCGGCCGGCGTGCCGTGCGCGCTGCTCCGGATGACGGATGCCACCCGCAGCCGCAGGGCCCCGGCCATCTCGGCATGGTGCGCGCGGATCGCGGCGGCGGCCGCGGAGTCGGCTGGTGAGGACGCGATGACGGTGATGCTCATGGTGGTCTCCCGGGGTCGGATCGACGCCGGCTTGGCGTCACCTCCATATTAAACTACACTTTGATCCGTGAAAAACAATCGCCTCCGTCGGACGCACCCGGCTGGTTTCGGGGCTCGGGCGCTCGGGCCTGGTAGCCATGGCTCGCCGGCCTCGGTCGCCCGGCAGGCGGTTCTCGACGCGCTGCGGACGTATGCCGCGCCGGTGAGCCTGGCAGAGCTGAGCACGGCGATGTCGCTGCACCCCAACACGGTGCGCGAGCACCTGACCGCGCTCGAGGCCGACCGGCTCGTCCGGAGGACCAGGACCGAACCCGTGGGGCGCGGCCGTCCGGCCTGGCTCTACTCCGCCACCAGGGCCACCACTAGCGCCGGCGCCGGGGAGTACGCCGGCCTCGTCGCCACTCTGGTCGCCGCGCTGCGCCGGCACAGCCGCCGGCCGGTGCAGGACGCCGTCCTGGCCGGCCGCGAGTGGGGGCGCGACCTGGCGCGGTCCGCGAAGGCGCCCGGCCAGGGGGGCGTGTCGCGCCGCACGGCCGTGGTGGAGCTCCTCGACGGGCTGCACTTCGCGCCGGAGAGCGACCCGCAGGCGCGGGCCGTCCGGCTGACCCGCTGTCCGATGCTCGACGCCGCCGAGCGGGACCCGGATGTCGTGTGCGGCGTCCATGCCGGCATCGTCGAGGGCGCGCTGCGGCACTGGGGTGACACCACGACGGGGGTCTGGCTCGAGCCGTTCGCCGAGCCGGGCGCCTGCCTGCTGCGGCTGTCCGCGCCCGGGGCTGGCGAGCGCGAGAGCGCCGGCGGGCGCTCGTGAGCACCGGCAGCACCGGCGTCGTCGATCCCGCGGTGGGGACCGCTCCGTCGCGAGCCGTGCCGCCCCGCTCCCCGGTGCCCTTCCCCTGGCGCCGGCTACCCTTCCTGGCGCTGGGCCTGGCGGCGCTGCTCGCCGGGCTCGACGCGGCCACCCTCCTGCTGGGCCTGCCGGCCCCGGTGTCGACGCAGCGGCTCCCGCTCGTCCACGGGCCGGTCATGGTCATCGGCTTCGTCGGCACGCTGGTCGCTCTCGAGCGTGCCGTGGCGCTGCGCCGGGCGTGGGCGTTCGCCGCCCCGGGACTGCTCGGCCTCGGGGGCCTGCTCCTCGTCTCCTCCGCCCCGCTGCCGGCCGGCCAGACGCTGCTCGTCGGCGGCGCCCTGGCCCTGGTCGCCGTCTACGTGCCGTTGTGGCGTCGCCGGCCCGACGACGCGACCCTCGTCCAGGCGCTCGGCGCGGTGCTGGCGGTGGGCGGGACGGTTCTCTGGCTGGGCGGGACCGACGTACCGCGGCTGATCCCGTGGCTCGTCGGGTTCGTCGTCCTCACCATCGGCGGCGAGCGCCTCGACCTCGCCAGGATCCAGATCGGAGCCGCCGACGGCGGCCGCCTGGTCTGGCTGAGCGCTGCGTTCGCGCTCGCCGTGGCCGGGACCGCCCTGTGGCCGGCCGGGTACGCGGTGCTCGGGCTCACGCTGCTCGCCCTGGTGTGGTGGCTGTTCAGCCGCGACATCGCCCGCCGCACCGTCCACGCCACCGGGCTGCCCAGGTTCACCGCCGGCTGCCTGCTCGCGGGCTACGGCTGGCTCGCGGTCACCGGCGCGCTCTGGCTCGGCACCGGCGTCGCCCTGGACGGCCCCCGGTATGACGCGGTCGTCCACGCCGCCTTCCTCGGGTTCACCGTCTCGATGATCCTCGCCCACGCGCCCGTCATCCTCCCCGCGCTGCTGCGTCGCCCGTTGCCGTACCACCCGGTGATGATGGGTCCGGCCGTCCTGCTCAACGCCAGCCTCGCCGTGCGCCTGTGGTTCGGCGACGGGTTGGGCTGGCCGGCGGCCTGGCAGGTCGGCGGCGCTCTCAACATCACCGCGGTGCTCGGCTTCGTCGTCGTCGCCGGGTGGGCGGCCAGTCGCCGGACGGCATCATGACCGGCTCCGTGGACCGCCCGACCCGCGCACCATCGCGCCGGTTCTCGCCCCTGCGCGACCTTCCGGCAGCGGCGTGGCTGCTGGCCGCCGTCGTCGCCACCGTCACCGCGTCGCCGCTGCACGTCCCGAGGTGGCTGCTCATCCACCTCGTCGTCCTCGGCGCGGTGAGCCACTCGATTCTCGTCTGGAGCCAGCACTTCGCCGACACCCTCCTGCACACGCCGCCGCGCCCGCACGCTCGCCGGCACCAGTCGGTCCGGCTCGTCCAGCTCAACGGGGGCGCCGCCCTCGTCATGGTGGGCGTCCTGGGCTCCTGGGCGCCGGTCACCCTGGTCGGCGCCACGCTGGTCGGGTATGCCGCGGCCTGGCACGCGGTCTCGCTGGTGCGCCAGCTGCGGGGGGCCCTGCCGGCACGCTTCGGCATCGTCGTGCGGTACTACGCCGCGGCGGGCGCCCTGCTGCCGGTCGGCGCCCTGCTCGGGGTCCTGGTGGCCACCGGATCGCGATGGGTGGCGCCGGAGCGGCTGGTCGTGGCGCACGTCGTCGTCAACGTCTTCGGCTGGGTCGGCATCACCGTCCTCGGCACGGTGGTGACCCTGTGGCCCACCATGCTGCGGACCAGGCTGGTCGAGGGGGCGGAGCGAGCGGCCCGGCGCGCCCGGCCGATCCTCGTCACCGGCATCCTCGTCGCGCTGACCGGCGCGCTCGCCGGTGTGCTCGGCGCCACCGCTCTCGGCGTGGGCGTCTACCTGGTCGGCGTGGCAACGCTCGCGGTGCCGGTCCTGCAGACGGTGCGGGCCAAACCGGCCACGGTGTTCGCGACGTGGTCGGTGCTGGCCGCCCTGGCCTGGCTGCTCTGCGCTCTGGCCGTCGCCGTCACCGCACTCGCCACGGCTCCCGACTGGGCCGCTGCGGAGGACCGCCTGCTGTGGGTGACCCCTGCCCTTGCCGTCGGGTTCGCCGGCCAGGTCCTGCTCGGTGCGCTGTCCTACCTCCTTCCGGTCGCCCTCGGGGGCGGCCCCAGCGTGGCGCGGCTCACCCACCAGGCGATGAACCGGGCCGGCGCGCCGCGGCTGACCATGCTCAACGGTGGCCTGGCGCTGGTCGTCCTGCCCACGCCGTCACTCGTGCGCCGCCTCGGGCTCGGGCTGGTCGCCGTGGCGGGCGCCGCGTTCCTGGTCCTGGTCGTCGACGTCTCCCGGGTCGCTCGCCGCGCCAGGGCGACCGGGTCGGGCGACCCGCCGCGCCCGTCCGGGCTCGACGCCACGCGGCCCGGGTCGGGCTCGGGGTCCGGGTCCGGGTCGGGGTCCGCGCCGGGGTCCGGGACCGGCTCAGCGCAGCGCACCCGAGCCTCGGCCGTGACCGGCCTGGCGGTCGTGGTCCTCGCCGTGGCCGTGGGGGTGGGGGCGTCGTCCAGCAGCCCGCTTGCCCGCGCCGGCCTGGCGCAGGGCGTGGTGGCGACCGGCCGAACCACCCAGGTGAGCGTCAGCGCAGCCGGCATGCGCTTCACCCCGGCGTCGGTGGCGGTCCCGGCCGGCAACCGCCTCGTGGTCACGCTGCGGGACGAGGACGAGGCGATGCCTCATGACCTCACCTTCGCTTCCGGTGCCACCACAGGCCGGGTCCTGCCGGGCGCGAGCGCACGGGTCGACGCCGGCGTGGTCGACGCCGACGAGGACGGGTGGTGCTCCGTGCCCGGCCATCGGCAGCTGGGGATGGTGCTCCACGTGCGGGTCACCGGTGCCGTCCGGGGGGCACCCGGTGCGGCCGTCGGTGCCGGGTCGGGCTCGGCCGCCGACGGTGCGGGTGCAGCCACTGCAGCCACTCACCTCGACTTCCTCGCCCCGCCGCCGGCCGGCTTCGCCCCCCACCCCGCGGTCCTGCCACCGGTGGGTGCGGGCACGGTGCACCGCGTCACGCTGACCATCGAGGAGGTGCTGCGCGAGGTGGCTCCCGGCGTCACCCAGCGGTTGTGGACCTACAACGGCGCGATGCCGGGTCCGGTGTTGCACGGTCGGATCGGCGACGTGTTCGAGGTGACCCTGGTCAACCGGGCGTCGATGGCGCATTCGGTCGACTTCCACGCCGGCCAGGTGGCTCCGGACGACACCATGCGGGCCATCCCGCCGGGTGGCACGCTGACCTACCGGTTCACAGCCACCCATGCCGGCATCTGGATGTACCACTGTTCCACCGTGCCGATGTCCCTCCACATCGCCAACGGCATGTTCGGGGCCGTCGTCATCGACCCGCCGGGGCTGGCTCACGCCGACCGGGAGTACGTGGTGCTCCAGTCCGAGCTCTACCTGGGCCCCCAGGGGGGCACCGCCGATGCCGCCAAGGTGGCCGCCGAGCGACCGGACGCCGTGGTCTTCAACGGGTATGCCGACCAGTACGACGCCCGGCCGCTGACGGCCACGGTGGGCGAGCGGGTGCGGGTGTGGGTCCTCGATGCCGGGCCCGACCGGGCCACGGCCTTCCATGTGGTCGGGGCGCAGTTCGACACGGTGTACGCCGAGGGCGCCTACCTCCTGCGGCGCGGGGGCGCCGGCGCGAGCCAGGTGCTCGGTCTGCAGGTCGCCCAGGGCGGCTTCGTCGAGATGACCTTCGGCCAGGCCGGGCACTACCCCTTCGTGTCGCACGTGATGGTGGATGCGGAACGGGGTGCCCATGGCGTGCTCGTCGTGAGTCCCTGAGCCGGCCCGGTGGCGGCATACCTCGTCGGGCCACCGGTTCCGCACCGGCCGGGCCACCGGCCGCGGCACACCTCGTCGGGCCACCGGCCCCGCACGTGCCGGGCCACCGGCCCCGCGGGCGCGGCGGCAGCCGTCCGCCCCGACCAGGTCAGCGTCCGCGCTCGGTCGCCCGCCGCCGACCGAGCGTCGCGTAGGCCACGGCGCCGAAGGGGATGGGAAGCCAGTAGGCGAGCAGCCGCCAGGTGAGCAGGCCGAGGACGGCGTCGACCCGGGGAGCGCCGAAGGCGAGCAGGGCCGGGATCATCACGCTCTCGGACAGGCCCAGACCGCTCGGGGTGATCGGCAGCCAGGTCCCGATGGCCGCGATGGCGTAGATGACGGCGAGCCCCTGGAGGCCGACCCCGCGGCCGAACGCGTGCAGGGCCGCCCACAGGGCGAACGCGTCGAGCGCCCAGTTGCCGGCCGAGAGGGCCAGCGCGGTGGCGGTCGTCGGCCGGTGGGTGGCCAGGGTGCGCAGGTGCGTGAGCACGTCCTGGTGGTGCGGCCGGGCCAGGGCGGCCGTCAGCCGTGGGCCGGCGAGCGGGAGGTGCGCCACCCGGGCGAACAGCCGGCGCCGACCGGCGTCGTCGGCCAGCGTGCGCACGGCCAGCGCCACCAGGGTGAGGACGGCGACCGCGATGGCACCTGGTGCGAACGCCCAGGGCGACAGCCCACCGGTCAGCACCGCGCCGCCGGCCAGCCCGGCGAGGACGAGCGTCAGCAGCACGACGGCCGAGGCGAGCCCCTGCGCGACCTTGGTCAGAGCGGCGTCCGCCGCGGAGACGCCGTCGGCCACGAGCAGCCGCCAGCACAGCGCGGTACCCGCGGCCCCTCCGTCGGGGAGGCAGTGGCCGAGGGCGATGGCGCTGAGGTCGATCCGGGCGACCCGCGCGTAGGGCGGGCGGGTCGCCGGTGCCAGCAGCGTCCGGGTGGCGAGCGTGTAGAGCACCAGCGAACCGATCTCGGCGGCGACGGCGAGCATCACCCACGGGCTGCGCAGGTGGGGGAGGAGCTGGGACCACGGGTCGCTGCCCCGCAGCTGCGGCAGGACGAACCACCACAGGACCGCCCCCAGGGCGGTGAGCCGACCGAGCATCGCCAGCGCGCGCCGGTGGCCGGCAGCCAGCGGACGACGCCGGTGCCACGCTCCGGTCGCTGCAGGCGCGGTCTCGCCGACCGGGCCGGCGGACGCGGAAGGTACCGGGTCCCTCGGTCGGGAGGCGAGCTCACCCGCCGGGCTGCGCTGCTCCGACACGGGGACAGCCTCGGTGACCACCCTGGGAACTTGCTCAACACCGGCAGGGGGTCCACCGGCACTCGCGCGCGGGGCGCTGGGCGCGGTGGGCGGGGGATGTCTCGGGGCGCGGTGGGTGGGGGGTGTCTCGGGGTGAGGTGGAGAGGGGTGTCTCGGGGTGAGGTGGAGAGGGGTGTCTCGGGGGCGGTGCACGGGCATACTCCCAGTAGGCCCGCGCGCAGCGGGCCGTGAGCACACGGAGGTCAGCCATGACGGCGTCACCCGAGGCCGGCGACGCGGCGAAGGACGCCGCCTGGGGCGATGCCGTCTCGCGCTGGGTCGACCTCGACGGGCCGGTGCACTACCTCGACTACGGCGGCCCGGCCGACGGCCCCCTGCTGCTGCTCGTCCACGGTCTCGGCGGCTCGGCGGTCAACTGGGCCGCCGTCGCCCCCGAGCTGAGCCAGAGCTGCCGGGTGCTCGCCCTCGACCTCGCCGGGTTCGGTCGGACCCGCCCGCACGGCCGCTCGCCGCAGGTGCGTGAGAACAGCCGGCTGCTCGGGCGCTTCATCGAGGAGGTCTGCGGGCAGCCGGTCATCCTCGTCGGCAACTCGATGGGTGGGCTCATCTCCATCCTGCTCACCGCGGCCCGTCCCGACCTCGTTGCCGGCCTGGTGCTCGTCGACCCGGCGGTGCCGCTCGGGCTGCGGGCCCGGCCCGATCCGCTCGTCACCGCGATCTTCGGCCTGTATGCCGTGCCGGCGGTCGGCCGGATCGCCCTGTCCCGGCGGCGCACCATCCTCTCGGCCGAGCAGCAGGCGCTCGCCGTGCTGCGGCTGTGCACCGTCGACCCACGCCGGGTCCCTCGCCCGGTCCTGCGCCAGCACCTGGCGCTGGCCCAGGAGCGGGAGGGGTACCCGGACGTCGACGCCGAGCTCGTGGGGGCGGCCCGGTCGCTGCTCCTGGTGATCTCGCGGCGCCGCTGGCTGTTCCAGCGGATGGCGGCCATCAGCGCCCCGGTCATGCTCCTGCACGGCGACCGGGACCGGCTCGTGCCCATCGCGGCGGCGCGGGAGGTCGCGGCCGCCAACCCGGGCTGGCGCTTCGAGGTCGCCCACGACATCGGCCATGTGCCGCAGCTCGAGGACCCCGAGTGGACCGTCGCCGAGATCCGCAGCTGGCTGGCCCACGAGGGGGCGGACGCGGTGCGGGCGACCCGCCCGCCGGGCCCGGAGGCCGCCGCCGACGCCGGCTGAGCGGTCAGCGGACCGTGGCCAGCAGCTCGGCGACGCTGTCCTCGATCCCCGTGCAGAGCACCCCCACGTCGGGCACCGAGTCGTGGTCACCGGTGACCCCCCAGGCGAGGCGGCCGGCGTACGACATGACGCCGACGACGATCCGGATCTCGACGGCCAGCGGGATGTACGGGTGCATCGTGCGCAACCGCCGGCCCAGCAGGTAGAGGGGCAGCTGGGGTCCCGGGACGTTCGTCACCACGGTGCTGATCGAGCGCTGCGGGATCCGGGCCCAGGCGCGGACCCCGAGGGCGAAGAGCCCCGCGGGCACCAGGTCGGCAGCACCCATGAGGGCGTCGATGCCGAGCGCCGTCCCGCCGGTCTTCAGCGAGCCCATCGACGCCATCACCGCATGCAGCCGGTCCACCGGGTCCGCGACGCCGACCGGCAGGTCGGTGAAGACGGCGGAGACCCGGTTGCCGAGGGTGCCGTGCTCGTCGGTATGCCGCATCGAGACCGGGACCATGGTGCGGACCGTGCGACCACTTACCTGCTGGCCCCGCGCGACGAGGAGCCGACGGAACCCGCCCGCCGTCGCCGCCAGGACCACGTCGTTGACCGTCGCGCCGTACGCGTTCTTGACCGCCTTGACGTCGTCGAGGTCGGCGTCGGCCCATCCCCACGTGCGGCGGGGACCGAGCGAGCCGGTCAGGCCGAACTGCGGCCGCACCATCTGCTCGCCGAGCCGGGCAACCCCATACGCGCCGGACAGTGTCCCGGGAACGGTGCCGGGACGGACGGCCCGGGCGATCGAACGGACCGCCCGCAGCGGGGCGGCGGCCAGGTCGACCGCCCCGGACACCGCCAGGGCCGCCGCGGAGGGTCCCGGCTGGGGGACCCACGGCTCGGCGGTGCTGGCCGGCGACTCCGGCGTCGGCTGCAGGAGGGCGCCGACGATGTCGGTGCCCGAGATGCCGTCGATCATCGCGTGGTGGTCGACGTTGACCAGCGCCCAGCGCGACTGCGCCAACCCGGTCACCAGCCAGGTCCGCCACAGCGGCCGCGCCAGGTCCAGCGGCGTGGCGATGAGGTCCACGGCGAGCTCGCGCAGGTCGTCATCGGTTCCGGCGCCGGGCAGGCGACGCTCCCGCACGTGGTCCTCGACCCGGAAGTCCGCAGCGTCGACCCACACCGGGCGGCCGAGGTCGAGTGGGGCGCGCCGGATCCGCTGGCGGTAGCGCGGGAACGTCGGCAGAACCCCTTCGACGGCGCCGCACACCGCCGCGTGTGACGGGGCCGGCCCGTCGAAGACCATGGCCGAGCCCACGTTGAGCTGCTGGACATCGCGCTCGAGGTGGAGGAACGACGCGTCGAGCGGGCTCAACCGTTGCATGCGGCCATTGTGCTCGCCGGCGGGCCCTCGCTCGCCGCGGGGCCACGCCGCCGGCGGGCTGAGGTGTCCTGCGCCGCCAGGACGGGCCGGCGGCACCGGCTCCGAGGAGAAGCAGCTAGCCTCGCCGGCGAGGAAGGGCAGAGCCGGCAAGGGAGGTGCGCGCCGATGAACCGGGCGATCGTGCGGTGCCGCCGGGGAGCCCGGTGCTCGACTTCTCGACCATCTGGGTGCCCCTGGTCTCGGTCAAGGCCATCCGGCCCGGCCCGTGGCGGATCCACCGCTGTCCGGTGCACGACCGGATCGAGCTCGCCGCGATCGTCCACGGCGACGAGCTCACTGCGGCAGTGTGCCGGGCACGGCGCACGACGGACTCCGGGATCTGGTGACGGCACGTTGGCGGTGCGGAGCCGATGACTCCGGCGTCCGACTGGCCGGGACGGCGCGGAGGCGGCGACGCGCTCGCCGCCTCGGTCGAGCGGGCGCTGGTCGCGGCCGACGACGCCCGGGCGGCCGTCCTCGTCGAAGGCCCGAGCGACCGTGCCGCGCTCGAGGCCCTGGCCCGCCGCCGGGGCCGGGACCTCGCCGCCGAGGGCGTGGTCGTCGTGGCCATCGGCGGTGCCACCAACATCGGTCGCTTCCTCGCTCTGCTGGGCCCGCAGGCCCATCGGGTGACGCTCTGCGGACTGTGCGACGAGGCAGAGGAGCGCTACTTCGCCGCCGGGCTCGAACGGGCGGGCTTCGGCCGCCACCTCGACCGGGCGGACCTCGAGGCGCTCGGGTTCTTCGTCTGCGTCGCCGACCTCGAGGACGAGCTCATCCGGGCACTGGGGCCGGGAGAGGTACAGCGGGTCATCGAGGACCAGGGCGAGCTCGGCTCGCTGCGGCTCTTCCAGGGCCAGCCCGCCCAGCGGGAGCGACCCGTGACCGAGCAGCTGCGGCGGTTCATGGGCACTCGGTCGATGCGCAAGATCCGGTATGCCGCCCTGCTCGTCGAGGCACTCGACCTCGCCGTCGTGCCGCGCCCGCTGGCCGGTGTCCTGGACCACGTGTGAGCCCCGGCGGCCCACCCGGGGTGGGTAGGTCCGAGGGCGTGGTTGCCATGGCAGCCACTTCCTCGGACGCTGCGGGGGGCACACTGCGGGGCGGCCGGGGCGCCCGCCCGGCCGGGCGACCGGGCGACATCCCGGCGGTAGGCTGCGTTCACGGTTGACCAGCGTGAACGCGCCGCCGTCCCCGGCCGGGCCACGCTCGCCGTCACCACGGACCAGACGAAGCGAGGACCACCATGGCACCCACGACGCCGCCGTCCTCGACGGTGCTCGTCATCAATGCGGGCAGCTCCTCGCTGAAGTTCGCGCTCGTCGACTCGGGCAGCGGGGACCGGGTCCTGTCCGGGCTCGCCGAGCGCCTCGGGACCGACGACGCCGCCCTGCGGGTCGACGGACCGGACGGCGGGACCCGCGGTGCGCTCGACGGCACCGACCACCGCGCCGCGGTCGCCGCGATCATCGCCGAGGTCCGCAGGCTCGGCACCTCCCTCCAACCCGTCGGCGTGGGCCACCGCGTCGTCCACGGCGGGGAGCGGTTCGCGGACTCGGTGGTCATCACCGAGGACGTCATCGACGCGGTCCAGGAGTTCTCCCCGCTCGCGCCGTTGCACAACCCGCCCGGCCTGCTCGGGATCAAGGCCGTCCTCGCCGCCTGGCCCGACATGCCCCAGGTCGCCGTCTTCGACACGGCGTTCCACCAGACGATGCCGCCCCGGGCGTACCGGTATGCCGTGCCGGCCGCCTGGTACGAGCAGCAGGGCGTGCGGCGCTACGGCTTCCACGGGACGAGCCACCGCTATGTCAGCGCCCGCGCCGCCGACCTGCTCGGCCGCCACCCCGACGACCTCGCGCTGGTCGTCGCCCACCTCGGCAACGGGTGCAGTGCGACCGCGGTCCTCGGCGGCCGCTCGGTCGACACGACCATGGGCCTGACCCCCCTCGAGGGGCTCGTCATGGGGACCCGGTCCGGCGACGTCGACCCAGGGGTGTTCGCCTACCTCGACGACCAGTGGGGCATGTCGGCGCACGCCGTCACGAACAGCCTCAACAAGGAGAGCGGTCTGCTCGGGCTGTCCGGACTGACCAACGACATGCGCGAGATATGGCTGGCCGTCGACGAGGGACATGCCGGCGCCCGGCTGGCCGTCGAGGTCTTCGTCTACCGGCTCGCGAAGTCGATCGCCGGGCTGGTCGTCGGACTGGGCGGTCTCGACGCCCTCGTGTTCACCGGCGGGATCGGCGAGCACGACGGCCGGATGCGGGCGGAGACCGTGCGGGCGTTGGGCTTCCTCGGGTTGACCATCGACGAGGCCCGCAACACCGAGCACGGCCGGTCCTCGCACGGCCGGATCGGCGCCGGTGACGGGCCCGAGGTGCTCGTCGTCCCCACCGACGAGGAGCTGATGATCGCCCTCGACACCATCCGGCTGACCAGGCCGATCGCCGAGAAGGAGTGAGGCCGACGTGGCCAAGACGCTGATGGTCGTACCGAGCGGTCCCCGGGTGGGCCTGACGAGCGCCTGCCTCGGGCTGCTCCGGGCGCTCGACGAGCGCGGCGTGCACGTCGGGTTCTTCAAGCCGCTGGGTCAGCCCCGCGGCGACGGCAGCCCGGACGTCTCCCCCCAGCTCGTCCGCGGCCTCACCGCGCTGCACGTGGAGGACGCCATGCCCGCGCAGCAGATGGAGGAGCTGCTCAGCTCCGGCGGGATCGACGCCGTCCTCGAGGAGGTCGTCACGCGGTGGCAGCCGGCGGCATACGACCACGACGTCGTCGTCACCGAGGGCCTCAACCCGGGCCCGACCCAGATCTACTCCGGGCGGGTCAACCAGGCGATGGCCCGCGCGCTCAACGCCGACGTCGTCCTCGTCGGGGCGTTCCCGCCGGCCGACGAGGGCGGTGCGTCCAGTGCCCCGGGCGGGGCCGTCGCGGCGGTCCGGGCCGAGGCCGTCGACCATCTCGCCGAGATCCTCTCCATCACCAAGGCGACCTACGCCACCGGTGAGACCTCACGCGTGGTCGGCTGCATCGTCACCCGGGTGCCCACCGAGGACCCGGACACGATGGACCTGCTCACCGCCGCCCTCGACCGGCGCGGCCTGCGGCTGCTGGCCGCCATCCCCTACCGCGCCGAGCTGGCCCAGCCCCGGGTCCGCGACCTGGTCCGCGAGACCGGCTGCCGCGTCGTCAACGAGGGCGACCTCGACCGCCGGATCAAGGGGACCTCGGTGTTCGCCCAGGCCGTCCCCGGCGGCCTGCGGGTGCTCACCGAGGGGGAGCTCATCGTCGTCCCCGGCGACCGTCACGAGGTTCTCATGGCCGCCAGCCTCGCGGCGCTGGGCGGTACCCCGCTCGCCGCGCTGCTGCTCAGCGCCGGGGTCGAGCCCGACCCCACGATCTGGGAGCTGTGCCGGGCCGCGGTGGCCACCGGACTGCCCGTGCTCGTCACCGACGTCATGACGTACGACGCCGTGACCCTCGTACAGGACATCGACATCGAGCTCACCGCCGACGACCTCCCCCGCGGCGAGGCCGTGATGGCGCACGGTGCCGCCTCCTTCGACGACGAGGTCGTCGAGGGGGTGCTGTCAGCGCCGGACGCCCGCCGGCTCAGCCCCGCGGCCTTCCGCCACCGCCTGGTCGAGCTGGCCCGCCGCGCCGACGCCCGCATCGTGCTCCCCGAGGGCCTCGAGCCGCGGACCCTGCGGGCGGCCGTCGAGTGCGCGCACCGCGGGATCGCCCGCCCGGTGCTCCTCGGCAGCCCTGACGCGGTCCGCCAGCGCATCGCCCACCTCGGGCTCGAGCTGCCCGCGCACCTGGAGATCGTCGACCCCGAGGAGGTCGCCGAACGGTATGTCGCGCCACTCGCAGCCCTGCGCGCGCACAAGGGCTGGACCGAGAACGTGGCCCGGGAGCGGCTGCTGTCCGACCCCATCACCGTCGGCACGATGATGCTGCAGCAGGGCGAGGTCGCCGGGCTGGTCTCGGGCGCCGAGCACACGACGGCCCACACCGTCCGGCCGGCGCTGCAGATCCTCGGCACCGCGCCCGGCTCCTCGCTGGTGTCCTCGGTGTTCTTCATGTGCCTGCCCGACGAGGTCCTCGTCTACGGGGACTGCGCGATCAACCCCAGCCCCACCGCCGACCAGCTCGCCGACATCGCCATCTCGAGCGCCCGGTCGGCCGCGGCATTCGGGATCGAGCCGCGAGTGGCCATGATCAGCTTCAGCACCGGCGAGTCCGGGAGGGGCAGCGACGTGGAGAAGGTCGTCGAGGCCACCCGGATCGTCCGCGAGCGGGCTCCCGACCTCGCCGTCGACGGGCCGCTGCAGTACGACGCCGCTGCCAGCACCTCCGTCGGCAAGAGCAAGCGGCCCGGCAGCTCGGTCGCGGGGCGGGCGACGGTGTTCGTCTTCCCCGACCTCGATACGGGTAACACGACGTACAAGGCGGTCCAGCGCAGCGCCGACGTCATCAGCATCGGACCGATGCTGCAGGGTCTGGCCAGGCCGGTCAACGACCTCAGCCGGGGCGCGCTCGTCGAGGACATCGTCTACACGATCGCCCTCACGGCGGTGCAGGCGGGCGCCTCGGCGGGGTGATCCGGGCAGCGGAGCCCGGCACCATACCCGGCCGTCCCGCGCATCCTGGCCGGGCCCGCCCCGTCGCCCGCCCTGCTCTGCTCGGGCTGCCAGGGCATCGAGAAGGCGGCGCCCTCAGCCCACCGTGAGGACGGCCGCCCCGGTCACCTCGCCGTGGGCGAGGTCGCGCAGCGCCTCGTCGGCCCGCTCCAGGGGGTAGGCCGTGGTCGTCGGGCGCACACCGAGCCGCGCGGCGAGCAGCAGCAGCTCCTCGCCGTCGCGCCGGGTGTTGCTCGTGACGCTGGTCAGGGTGCGCTCCCGGAACAGGTGCCGCTGGTAGTGCAGGGCCGGCACGTCGGACAGGTGGATACCGGCCAGCGCCAGTGTCCCGCCGGGGTGCAGGGCCTCCAGTGCCACCGGCACGAGGTCGCCCACCGGGGCGAAGACGATGGCCGAGTCGAGCCCGACCGGCGGCGCGGCGTACGCCTCACCGGCCGAGGCGGCGCCGAGCTCGAGGGCGAGCCGGCGGGCACCGGCGCCGCGGGTGAGCACATGCACCTCGGCTCCCTGGGCGATGGCGATCTGCGCGGTGATGTGCGCGCTGGCGCCGAACCCGTAGATCCCCAGCCGGCCGCCCGGCGGGACCTGCGCCCGCCGGAGCGAGCGGTAGCCGATGATGCCGGCGCACAGCAGCGGCGCCGCCGTCACGTCGTCGAAGGCGTCCGGGACCGGGTACGCGAACGCCTCCGGCACGGTGGTGTACTCGGCGTAGCCGCCGTCGTCGTCCCAGCCCGTGTACCTGGACCGCTCGCAGAGGTTCTCCCGTCCCGAGCGGCACCACCGGCACACCCCGCAGGTATGCCGCAGCCAGGCGACGCCGACCCGGTCGCCCTCGGCGAGACGCCGGGCGTCCGAGCCCAGCCGGACGACGGTCCCGACCACCTCGTGGCCCGGGACGACCTCCGTCCGGTGGGGGGCGAGGTCACCCTCGGCGACGTGCAGGTCGGTGCGGCACACCCCGCAGGCGCTGACCCGGACGAGCACCTCGTCCGGCGCCGGCTGGGGCACCGGACGGCCGGTCAGGCGCAACGGCCTCTCGTCGACCGGCCGTGGACCGTCGACGACCCAGGCGCGCATCGTGTCGTGGGCGCTCACGGCCGCCTCCTCGGTCTGGGTGTCCCTGCAGCATCCCACCCCGCTCCCGGTAGCCGGGAACGGGGCGGGATGCCGCGGGGGATGCCGCGGTGCGGTCGGCCCGGCGTCAGCGCTTGATCTTGACCACCGAGCCAGGCGAGAGAACCTGGCCGGTGTTCTCGTCGATGACCCCCAGCGTCCCGACGTAGACAGCGTCGCCCCTGACCTCGACCGACAGTGGCGAGTCGAGGCTCTTGAGCACGCTGCGGTGGCGGCCGTCGAGACGGGTGACCTGACCCGCGAACAGCTCGGCCACGTAGACCGTGCCGTTGGGGGCCACCGCGAGGTCCGTGGCGCCGAGGAAGCCGGTGGCGCGCTGGTGCGCCATGCCGCGCCGGTCCATCCGGTAGACCGAGCCGCGGGCACCCAGGCTCGGGTCCTCGGGGCCGCCCGGCAGGGTCGAGACCCACAGCGTGCCGTGGCTGTCACGCTCGACGTCGGTCGGCACCGGCTCGAAGGCGTAGGTGACGCCGGCGAGGCACTCCGGGGCGCCGAGTGCCGCAACCTGGTCCGCAGTCAGGGTGATCGGCTGCGGAGGCAGCAGGCCGATCGTCGAGATGTGCCCCGTCGCGCTGACCCGCAGGATGTCGTTTCCGCCGGCATCAGCGACGGCCCAGGCTCCGTCGGGCAGCGAGGTGACGGCGTAGGGGTGCGAGTCGACGATGCCGGTATAGGTGGCGGGCAGACCGGTGAGCCCCGCCAGCACCTCCTCGGCACAGGGGTTCCCGCCGGCCACGATGCCGTAGGTCTGCGCGCTGTCAGGGTTGTTGGCCGCCTCGTAGGCGCCGAGGTCGGCGACGACGTCGGGGTGACCCGCCTTGCGGATCGTCAGCAGCGCCATCCCGGTGGAGAAGTCGGTCGACGTGAACGCCATGGTCCCGTCGGGTGCGAAGTCGAGCCCCGAGACGTCCGTGCCCGGTGGCTTCGAGGCGACCACCTCGGTACCCGAGGCGGTGATCTTGTTGACGGTGCTGGCAATGCCGTCGGCGAAGTACACCCTGCCGTGGGACAGTGCCACGCTGAACGGCGCGGCGGCATCCATCGTCAGGGTGCGGGTCCAGTGGTGCGGATGCGCCGCCGAGGCGCTCGGGGCCGTGCCCACGCCGAGCGCCGTCACGGCGGCCAGGGCAAGGACGGCAGACTTGTGTTGTTTGACCGACATCGAACACTCCCTCTGTGCTCGGCACACGGGGGTGACCGCTGTCGTACCCCCCTGTGCAGTGATGGTGCCGGGCCTGCGAGAAGTAAGGTACGGCTCACGTCGGCTCCTTGTCCATACACCGGGGGCCAGGCCGCCGCGTCGGATGCGTCGTGCCAGGGTCCGACCGGACGCGGCGTTCCGGCTCAGCGACACCACCCCTTGGGTGTACCGGCTGCCGACTGGCAGGGTGGGTGGCGACGAGGAGAGAGGACCGCCATGCCGATGCCGCTCGCGATCACCCGGTTCAACGCCGCGATGCTCAACAAGGGGATGATCCACCTGGTGGGGCACTTCGACCTCGTCGAGCTCGAGCACGTCGGCCGCAAGACCGGCCGCCTGCGGCATACCCCGATGATGGCGTTCCGGTCGGGGGACCAGGTGACCGTCGCCCTGACCTACGGGCCGCGCGTGCAGTGGCTGTCGAACGTGCGGGCCGCGGGCGGCGCGCGGATGCGGTTCGGGGACACCTGGGTACGCCTCGGAGCACCGGTGCTGCTCGACACCGCGGAGGGGCTGGGGCGGATCCCCCAGCCGCAGCGATCGATGTTGCGTTGGCCGATCCGCTGCCGGGACTTCGTCGCCCTGCCGGTGGTCGGCTGAGCCGCAACCGGGACCTTGCGGCACGCGCGGCCGAGGCCTCAGCGGCGGCCGAAGTCTCAGGGCCGGCCGAGCAGGGTCGCGAGCCGCGACATCGTTGCGGGCACGACCCGGTAGTAGACCCAGGTGCCCCGGCGCTCGGACTCGACCAGGCCGGCCTCGCGCAGGACCCGCAGGTGGTGCGAGATGGTCGGTGCGCCGATCCGGAACGCCCCGGTGAGGTCGCAGACGCAGGCCTCGGGCCGGGCCGCGATGAGCGCGACGAGGCG
This sequence comes from uncultured Actinomycetota bacterium, assembly GCA_963763315.1. GTDB lineage: Bacteria > Actinomycetota > Actinomycetes > Actinomycetales > Dermatophilaceae > CAVSJJ01. The sequence continues at coordinate 150,946 of CAVXOC010000002.1, read as the reverse complement.
CAGCCGCACCGGGTCCCCGAGGGCCTTGAACTGGGCCGCCACCGCTTCGGCTTCGGCCTCGGTCAGCGGTGGAGCGGCCAGGGCGCAGCAGGGCGAGCCGAGCTCGAGGGTGTCCGACATGGACCTATCTTGACAGATGTCGAATCATCTCCCATAGTGGGCGTTGATTCGATGTCGATCACATCAGGAGCGACGATGACCACCGACTCTTCCTCCGCGGCTGCGAGCGACGCGCAGATCCGTGCGGCCGTCCGCGAGCGCTATGCCTCCTCCGCCCGCACCTCGCTGGGCCTCGCCGACGGCGAGCCGGGCTGCGGCTGCGGCTGCGGTTCCGTCGACCAGGACAGGGACCCCATCAGCGTCGGGCTGTATGCCGCGGACGAGGCACCGTCCGCCGGAGCGCTCGCCGCCTCGCTGGGTTGCGGAAACCCGACCGCCCTGGCCGACCTGCACCCGGGCGAGGTGGTCCTCGACCTCGGGTCCGGAGGCGGGCTGGACGTGCTGCTGTCGGCGCGCCGGGTGGGGCCGGACGGCACCGCATACGGCCTCGACATGACGCCGGAGATGGTGGAGCTCGCCCGGCGCAACCAGGCCGAGGCAGGCGTCGGCAACGCGCACTTCCTCCAGGGCGGCATCGAAGAGGTGCCGCTGCCCGACGCCTCGGTCGATGTCGTCATCTCCAACTGCGTCATCAACCTGTCGACCGACAAGGACAAGGTGCTGCGCGAGGCGTTCCGGGTGCTGCGCCCGGGCGGCCGGCTCGCCGTCTCCGACATGGTGCTGCTCCGCGACCTGCCGCCGAGCCTGGACCGGGTCGTCAAGCTGTGGACCGGGTGCATCGCCGGAGCCCTGGTGGCCGGCGACTACGTGGCGAGACTGCGGTCGGCGGGGTTCGCCGAGGCATCGCTCCAGCTCACCCGGACGTTCTCACGCGGCGAGCTGGTGGACCTCGCCGAGACACTGAGCCCCGACGACCTGCCGGACGGCCTGGACCTCGCCGGTGCCGTCGACCGTCTCGAGGGGGCGTTCGCCAGCGCCTTCGTCCGGGCGGTCAAGCCTGCCTGACCGCCCGGACGCCTCAGCCCATCCGGCCGGTCGTCGCGTTCCCGTACTCGTCGAAGCCCACGCAGAACGCCTCGCCCGCGCAGGACAGGGCCGTGACAGCGCCAGCCGCGATCGGTGTGGTGCGCGTCCACCCGCGGCCGTCATAGGTGACGACGGTGCCGCTCTGCGTCCCCAGCAGGCACTCCTGCGAGGAGGCGCACTCCAGGGCGGACGGGCTGTCGTCCGTGACCGCCATGCTGTCGCCCCATCCGGTGCCGTCGAAGACCTGGACCGTGCCCGTACCGGTGCCGGTGTCGGCCCCGAGGACACAGAACGTCGCCGAGGAGCAGCTGACCGCGCCGGGGAAGTCGCTGTTCGTGAGAGTGACCGGGCCGGACCACATCGTGCCGTCGAAGGTCACCACCTCGTTCGCGAACCCGTCGACGGCCATGCAGAAGCCGTCGCTCGGGCAGGAGACCGAGGTCGGCGCGGCATCCGTGGGGTTCTGCACCGTCGTCCAGCTCGTCCCGTCGTAGGTTGCCGCGAGGCCGCCGATGTCGGGCCCGGTCAGCCGCAGGCCGACCGCCGCGCAGAAGGCCGGCGAGCTGCACGACAGCGAGGTCAGCAGGTCGCCCGGGGCGAGGTCGACCAGTGGGCCCCATCCCGAGCCGTCGTAGGTGGCGAGCGAGCCGAGCGCGTCGACCGCCGCACAGAAGGTGTCGGTCGGGCAGGACACCGACTGCATGGGTGCCGACGTGTCGATCGTCGTCGGGGCTCCCCAGGTCGTGCCGTCGAAGAGGAGCGCCTGCCCGGCCTGGTCCACCGCCGCGCAGAAGGTGTCCGAGGCGCACGAGACGGAGACGACGCGGTTGTCCACGTCGACCGGAGCCCGGTCCGACCAGGTCCCCGAGCTCCACGTCATGGCGTAGCCCAGGACGTCGACGGCAACGCAGTGCGCCCCACCGGCGCAGGACACCGAGGTGAGGCCACCACCGATCGTGTCGGCCTTCTCTGCCGGGCCCCAGGCCGTCCCGTCGAAGGCGGCGCTCTGGCCGGTCTGGTCGACCGCCACACAGGAGGTGGCCGAGTCACAGGACACCCCGGTCATCCAGCCGTCCGCCAGGACGCGAGCCGGCGAGCCCCAGGTGGTCCCGTCGAACGTCACGGCGTCACCGAGGGAGCCGACGGCCGCGCAGAAGGTCGGCGTGGGGCAGGAGACCGAGGCGAGGTCATGGCGCGCATCGACCGCCCGGGCGGCCGTCCAGCCGCTGCCACGGAAGACCGACGCCAGTCCCTGGTCATTGACGGCGACGCAGAACGTCGGCGATGCGCAGGAGACGGAGGAGACCGATGCGTTCATGCCGATCTGCGCAGGTGCACGCCAGCCCGACCCGCTGTGGACGAGGGCGTAGCCCGCGGCGTCCACTGCCACGCAGAAGGTGGTGGTCGGGCACGACACGGCGGTGATCCAGGACACCGGGTGCATCATCGCCGGGCCGCTCCAGCGGGTGCCGTCGAAAGTGTACGAACCGCCGTCCTCGTCGACGGCCATGCACGTGGTCACGGACGCGCACGACACCGCGCTGAGGAGTGCGGCGCCGACGGCGAGCGGAGTCGGTGCCGACCACTTCGAGCCGTCCCACATCGTGACGTTGCCGCTGAGGTCGACCGCCGCGCAGAACGTCGCCGCGGGGCAGGAGACCGACACGAGGTTGCCGTACCCGGTCACGGGGTCGACCGCCACCGGAGGGGTCCACCGCAGCGCCGGCTGGGCGAGGAGGTAGCCGGAGACGTCGGCGACGAGCGACACGGTGCCGCTGGAGACGTTCGTCAAGGCGACCCTGCCGCCGGCCCCGACCGGAGCGACGACCAGGTTCGGCACCGTCTGGCCCTTCACGAAGTTGAGGTTGGACGCGACCGGCCGGGTGGTCCCGTCGGCGTAGACGGTGGCGTACCCGTCCTTCGCGGGTCCGGTGACCGTGACGTTGAGGACCACGGCGCCGACCATGGACAGCGGTATGCCGCCACGTCCGGTGACCCGCAGGTGAACGGTCCCATTGGCGGGGACGGCCGCCGCGGTGGGGACGCCGAGGCCGATGCGGGTGTCGAGCAGCCGGGTGGGGCGCAGCGAGGTGAAGCCGCCCGGCCCGGGGGAGGCTCCGGCGACGAAGTAGCCGGAGACGTCGGCGATGAGCGCGGTCGTGCCGGAGGAGCCGTTGTAGAGGTCGACCTTGCCGTTGGCGCCGACGGGGGCGACGACGAGGTTGGGGACGCTCTGGCCGGCGACGAAGTTGAGGTTGGAGGCGGTCGGGCGGGCCGTGCCGTCGGGGTAGACGGTGATGACGCCGCTGCGGGTGGGGGCGGTCACCGTGACGTTGAGGACGACCGCCGAGACCCCGGTGCTGGGCACGCCCCCGTGCGCCGTGACCTGCAGGTGCACCGTCTCCCGTCCGGACACCGGCCGCTTGACGGCACCGAGGCCGATGCGGGTGTCCAGCAGCCGGGTCGGGTGCAGCGAGGCGAAGCCGCCCGGCCCGGGGGAGGCTCCGGCGACGAAGTAGCCGGAGACGTCGGCGATGAGCGCGGTCGTGCCGGAGGAGCCGTTGTAGAGGTCGACCTTGCCGTTGGCGCCGACGGGGGCGACGACGAGGTTGGGGACGCTCTGGCCGGCGACGAAGTTGAGGTTGGAGGCGGTCGGGCGGGCCGTGCCGTCGGGGTAGACGGTGATGACGCCGCTGCGGGTGGGGGCGGTCACCGTGACGTTGAGGACGACCGCCGAGACCCCGGTGGTGGGGAGGCCGCGAGTGTGGGTCACCTGCAGGTGGACGGTCGCGCGGGCGCCGACGGCGGCACGAGGGGCACCGATCCCGGCACGGGTGTCGAGCAGCCGGACCGGTGTCATCGCCACGAACGAGCCCGGGCCCGGAGCCAGGGACGCCTCCGAGGCGGGGGAGGGGGACGCTGCGGGGGAAGCCGCAGCCGCGGCGGAAGGCGCCCCGGCGGCGGCGACCGGCGTGGCGGCGAGCATGGCGGCGACGGCGGCGACGGCCCTCAGGCCACCCATGATCCGGGTCCGGCCAGCGGGCATGGGGCCCCTCCTCAGTCGACGGGACGTCCCCGAGGGCGGACGCCGCAGGCACCGTAGCCGCGCCACCGCGCGCGCCGGGCGCGATCGGCGATCCCGCCCGCAGTGACGTCGGTCACGGACGGCCGGCCCGAGCGGTTGCCGAGGTGGGCTCAGCCCTCGTCCGGTCCAGGAGCCGGCAGCTGCTCCCACCCCCGGGCGAAGGCCGACGCGAGCGACTCCAGGGGGTACGGAAGGCGGTCGTCGGGCTCGTGGCACGCGTCGCGCAGGCTCATCCCGGCAAGCCGACGTTGCCGGATGACGTCGGCCACGGCGTCGAGCTCCTCGCGCTGCCGGGTGACGAATCCCGGGTCGACGGTGCTCCCGTGGCCCGGGACGACGACGGCGTCGGGCGGCAGGTCGGCACGGATGGCGTCGAGGGTCCGCGCCCACTCCAGCGGCCAGCAGTCGACGCCGAACGACGGCGGCCCGGACTGCTCGACGAGGTCGCCCACGAACAGGACCGGGGTGCCGGACACGGCCACGGTGATGTCGCCGTCGGTATGGCCGCGACCGGCATAGGTCAGGGTCACCTGGCGGTCGCCGAGGTCGATGACGTCGCGCTCGGTGAAGACCGCGTCCGGGGGGCGGATGATCGTCGCCACGGCGTCGGCGACGTCCTCGGCGGTGTACCCCAGCGGCGGGTGGCCCGCCGGATCCGCCCGGAACCGGCCCTTGATCCGCACGGCGTCGGTGTAGGCGGCGCGGGCGACGTTCTCGTGGGCGTGGATCGTCGACCGGTCGAACGCGACGTTGCCGAAGGTGTGGTCGAAGTGCACGTGCGTGTTGACGACGTGCGCGATGCGCAGGAGCGGGTCCAGGCCGCGCAGCTCGACGATGATCTCGCGGCCCTGGGGCGCGCTCGCCCGGGTGTCGACCAGCACGGCGCCGTCCCGGCCCCGCACCAGCCCGACGGTGACATCCCACTGGGGGTACCTCGCCGTCCACACCCGGTCGGCGATCTCGGTGAACATGCCCACACCGTATGCCGCCCGACCCTCTCGGCGGCGCCAACCCGCCCGGATCCGCGGCGCGGGTACCCCCTGCCGCCCCCGCCCCCCGCGTACCGTTGAGCGAGGGGGGCGCATCGCTGGGGTGGCGGTGCTCCGTCATGACAGGAAGGGGACCTCTCATGTCTGACCACCGTGGGCCATGGCCGGCGGGCACGCCGTGCTGGGTCGACCTCATGGCCGTCGACATCGACCGCACCCGGCGCTTCTACGGCGAGGTCCTCGGCTGGGACTTCGCACCGCCGGTCGCCGGGTACGCCGGCTACCAGAGCGCCGTGGTCGGTGGCCGCGTCGTGGCCGGGCTGTCCCCGGCGATGCCGGGCATGGACGACGCCCCGCCCGCCTGGTCCGTCTACCTGGCGACCGGCGACATCGCGGCCACCTCGGCCGCCGCCACCGCGGCCGGCGCCCGCACCGTCGCCGCGCCGATGCAGGTCGGCACGATGGGCTGGATGGGGCGGTGGCTGGACCCGGCCGGCTCGTCGGTGGGTGCCTGGCAGTCCGGCGAGCACACCGGGTTCGAGCTGGTGGGGGTGGACGGCTCGGCGGCCTGGTGCGAGCTCATGAGCCCGGACTACCGCGCCGCGCTGGACTTCTACGGTGCGGTGTTCGGGCTGACCTACCAGCAGACGCCGGCTCCGGAGGGCCAGTCCTACTCGATGTTCTCCGTGCCGGGCGGCGAGCGCCCGGCGGGGGGCATCGGCTCGACCAGCGACCCGACGGTGGCCGGGTGGTCCGTGTGCTTCGAGTACCAGGACCTGGACGCGGTCGGCTCGCGGGTCCCGGCCGCCGGGGGAGCGCTGATCCGGGCGCCGTTCGACTTCGAGTTCGGCCGGCTGCTCGTGGCCAGCGGTCCCGACGGCGAGCGGTTCTCGGTGATGTCCCCCGCGGCCGGGACGGAGTAGCCGTGGCTACCACGGTGAAGACGTGCCTGTGGTTCGACGGCACGGCCGAGCAGGCGGCGCGGTTCTACACCCAGGTCATCCCGGGGTCCGACATCGGCGCGGTCGCGTACTACTCCGCTGCCGGTCCCGGAGTGGGGGGCGCGGTGCTCACCGTCGACTTCCACCTCGCCGGCAATGCCTACGTGGCCCTCAACGGCGGCCCGCAGTTCCCGTTCACCGAGGCGGCCTCCATCCAGGTCTACTGCCCGGACCAGCCCGAGGTCGACCGGATCTGGGCCGCCCTGTCGGAGGACGGTCAGGAGGGCGCCTGCGGCTGGCTCAAGGACCGCTTCGGCCTGTCGTGGCAGGTCATCCCGGCGGCGCTGCCCGCGTTGCTCGCCGACCCGGATCCCGGTCGCGCGCAACGGGCGACGGCCGCGATGCTGTCCATGACGCGCCTGGACCTGATGGCGATCGCAGCGGCTGCCGACGCCGCCGGCTGACGCCGCGTCCTCCCCCCGCCTGCCGAGGCGAGCCGTGGTGGGCGGCAGCGCGACGACACTGACGTCCACCGCGACACCGACGTCCACCGCGACGCCGAGGACGACGTCACCGCCGTCTCCCAGGGTCCGGGTCGAGGTCCTCACCCCGGGTCGCCGGCGACCCGTGCGGCCAGGTGGGCCGCCTCCTCGGACTCGTCGAAGGAACGGGCCACGACGATGTCGGTCGAGGAGTGCAGGACGATCGACAGCGCGACGGTGATCGCCACCAGATGGAAGATCGTGCCGGCCGAGTCGATCGAGGAGTTGAGGACGACGAGCCCGTACACGACGGAGGCGAACCCCTTCGGCCCGAACCACGCCGCCGCGGCCTTCTCCTGAAGCGCGAGACGCGAACGCACCAGGGCGATGAGCAGCGCCAGCGGGCGCGCGAAGATGAGGGCGAGGACCGCGAACGCCCACCCTCCGAGGGAGACCTCGCCGAGGAAGGACGGCGTGATGAGCGCGCCGAACACCAGCAGGGCCGCCAGCTTGAACAGCTCGGTGATGAGATCGCCGAACTCCTCGAAGGTCTCCCGCTGGCGCTGGCCCACGGTGGCCACGGTGATCCCGGCCGCGAAGGCGGCGAGGAACAGGTTGGCGTGGGTGGCCTGGCTGGTGGCCAGGACGAGCAGTCCGATCGCCACGGCGTTGAGCGGCTCGTACTTGTGCGAGGCCTGGAAGAAGCGCGACTGCTCGATCTTGATGGCGGCATATGGCAGCGCTACCCCGATCGCCACCCCGCCGGCCAGCTCGGCGGCCACCTGCCGGACATCGCCGCTACCGCCGGAGGCGAGGCTGAGCAGGACGATGACGAACGGCAGTGCCAGCCCGTCGTTGAGCCCCGACTCGACGTTGAGCAGGTGGCGCAGCCGGCCGGGCACCCTCTCGTTGCCCACCAGGGCGGCCGCGAACACCGGGTCGGTGGGGGAGAGGACGGCCCCGACGAGCAGGCTCTCGGTCCAGGTGAGGCCGGTGAGCAGGTGGGCGACCGCGGCCGTGACGATCAGGGTGAGCGGCAGCCCCAGAGCCAGCGCCCGCCCCGGCAGCCGCCACGCCATCCGCAGGTCGTTCCAGCCGACCCGCATCCCGTCGGTGAACAGCACGGAGAAGAGGGCGAGGGTCGCCAGGGTCTCGACGATGGGGTCCTTGGCCTGCAGGTCGATGACGTCGAGGACCCCGCTGCCGAGCACGAACCCCGCGGCCAGGAAGAGCGCGGCGGTCGACAGGATGGTCCGGTTGGCGAGGTGGGACACCAGGACCGCCACGAGAAGGACCGCGGCGAACGCCAGGAGCAACACGACAGCACCCTCTCAGATCATCGGCCGGCGCCGTCGCCGCCGGGCGCATCCTCGGACGGGACGACCGCCTCATCGATCTCCGCCCGGGCCGCGACGTCGCGGATGCCGCCCGGCCGCCCGGCTCGTACCCAGAACCTGAACAGGACGCCGGCGATGAGCAGCGAAGCCCCGAGGCTGACCAGCGGTGCGCCGCGCAGGAGGTTGACCACGAGGGTGAACGCGACGACCAGCGCGCCGACGACGTTGAGGACGAGGTACCGGGTCCGCCGCTCGCGCCGCGAGAACACGGCCATCGACAGCAGGCCGCTCAAGAAGCTGAGGAACACCGACACGGCATAGAAGAGGACGAGCCTCTGGTCGCGCCCGCCGGCGGCGGCCACGACCACGACGGAGATGGCCAGGAACAGCGCGACGCCCCAGTAGGGCGTGTGGTGCTCGTTGGTGCTCCCCAGGGGAGCGGGCAGCACCCCGCTCACCCGGCCGTCGTCGCCGGGCCGCCGGGCCAGCGCCTTCAGCAGCCCGGGTCCGGCCTGGAAGGACGAGCTGGCGGCGGACAGCAGGAGCAGCGCGGTGACGACCTGGAAGACGAGGAAGACCGGCCCCGGTGCGGCGACCCGGGCCAGCTCGGCGATCTGGGTGGTCTCGGCGTGCGGCACGCCGACCTTCAGCCTCGTGGCCTCGAAGGCGAGCCCGAGCGTGATGGTGCCGACGATGCCCATCGTGAGCCACAGGGTCCAGCGGCCGAAGGCGCGTCGCCCGTCGTCGTCGAGCTGGCCGAGCTGGGCGATGGCCGAGGACGGCGCCTCGACGCCGGTGGCCAGCGCCATCGCCACCGGGAACGCCAGCGCGACGGCCAGGAACGCCGGATGGCCCGCGCTCGCCGTGATCACACCGGTCGGCTGCTGCGGCTCGGCGGACAGCCCGAACAGCAGGACCGTCGCGGCCACGGCGATGAAGGCGAACGTCATGGCAGCGAAGACGAGCCGGCCGAGATGGCCGTACCAGGTGCCCGCGCCGACCACGACGACGAGGCCGATGGCCAGCACCAGCCGCCAGGGGGCCAGGGCCGGCAGGTAGGCGATGAGCGCAGAGGCGCCGGCGGAGGCGCTGATCGCGATGGTGAGCACGAAGTCGACGATGAGGGCACCGATCGGGACGAAGGCCCAGCCGTCGCCGAAGGCCTCACCGGTCGCCGCCGACGCCCCCCCGCCGCGGGGGTAGCGGCCGACCAGCTGGTGGTAGTTGACGATGACCAGCGCGATGATCGCGACGACGAGCGTCATCGTCGCGAACAGCAGCGACAGGTCACCGTCGAGGGCCCGGAGGGCCGCCTCCACGGCATACGCCACGGACGACACGGGGTCGGCCATGACCGCGAACGCGAAGGCCAGCAGCAGCACGCTACGGCTGTGCAGGCGGCTGCTGCGCGGCATGGAGGCCACGTTCCGGGCTGGGTGGGTCACGCGACACGCCTTCGGGGTCGGAGAAGGAACCGCCGACCAGGCTTCCCGGCACACCGCGTTCCATCCTAGACCGGGGAGCCTGCGGCCTCGCGGGGACGGCGGGCGCCGGCTCGGGGACCCGGGGTGGCGATCCCCGCCGGCTCGTCCACGACGCCACCGTCGCCAGCGCGGCCGGGCGCGACTAGCATCGGGCCCACCGAGTCGGGCCGTCCCGGCCTGACCAGCACGCAGGCGAGGAGACGAGACCATGCGGGCGACCGTCATCGGCGCCGGGTCCTGGGGGACGGCTCTCGGCGGCCTGCTCGGGGGCAAGGGCTGGGACGTGGTGATGTGGGACATCGACCCGGTCCCGCTCGACGCCATCGCGGCCGAGCACGAGAACACCCGCTACCTCCCGGGTATCCGGCTGCCTGACTCGGTCGTCTCCGAGAGCGACCTGGTGCGTGCCGTTCGCGGGGCCGACCTCGTCCTGCTGGCCGTCCCGTCCCAGGCCATGCGCTCGGTGGCGCAGCAGCTCCTCGGCCACCTGCCCCCCCAGGCGCCGCTCGTGTCGGTGACCAAGGGCGTCGAGATGGACACCCTCATGACCATGAGCGAGGTCCTCGAGGACGTCCTGCCGGTCGAGCACCACCCGTACCTGACGTTCCTGTCCGGCCCGTCGTTCGCCATCGAGGTCGCCAAGGGGCTGCCCACGGCGGTCACGGTGGCCGCCCACTGGCACAGGATCGCCCGCTCGGTGCAGGAGGCCTTCCACACCGGGTTCTTCCGTCCGTACACGACCCACGACGTGGTCGGCGTCGAGATCGGCGGCTGCACCAAGAACGTCGTCGCCATCGCCACCGGCCTCGCCGACGGGATGGGGTTCGAGGCCAACGCCCGCGCCGCCCTGGTCACCCGCGGGCTGGCCGAGATCACCCGGCTGGGGATCGCCAAGGGCGCCAACCCGCTCACGCTCTCCGGCCTCGCCGGGATGGGCGACCTCATGCTCACCTGCACCTCGGTCAAGTCGCGCAACTACCGGGTGGGCTTCGGCCTGGGCCAGGGTCGCTCGCTCGAGGAGATCCAGGCCGAGCTGGGTCAGGTCGCCGAGGGCGTCATCAACGCCAAGAGCGTGCGCGGCCTGGCCCGCTCGCTGGACGTCGACATGCCGATCAGCGACGCGGTCTACCGCCTGCTCTACGAGGACCTCAGCCCGGAGGGCGTTCTCAAGGTGCTGCTCGAGCGCGACCTCAAGCGCGAGATCTGACCGGGTCTCACGGCGCGGTGGGCACCCAGCCGGCGGCCACGAGGGCCGCGTGCGTCGCGGCATACCCGAGTCCCCGGTAGGCCTCGAACTCGAGGTCCCCGAACTTCTGCCGCGCCGTGGATGCTCGGGGAAAGTCCTTGTTGACGAGCTGGAACGACGAGACGTTGGGCGGCAGCGGGGCGGTCCAGTCCGGCGCCGCGCCGGCATCCGCGGCGGGCGGCTCGACCCGGACCGCCTTGACGACGAGCACCTCGAGCGCGCCGCTGCGGTAGAGGCGCGCCCATGGGGGCCCGGCCGGACCCGTCGTCGACGCGGCCGCGGGCAGAGGCCGGCGCTGGAGGTCGACGTTGAGGTCGGCGCGGATGACGGCGATGGCATCGCCGACGGCCGACCAGGTCTGCGGCGGGTCGTTGCTCGCGTCGAGGACGACCACCCGGCCGCCGGCCATCTCCCCACGCGCCGCTGCCGCCCGGATGCAGTGCCGGACGCACTCGACGAGCCCCGTGTTGTCCAGATGCCCTCCGTCGCTGAGGTAGATCCACCGGCTGTCGCAGGAGAGCTTGCCCACCGCCTCGAGGGCCAGCTGGGCCAGCCCCGGCTTGCTCGTCACCCAGAGCCAGCCCCGCGGGGCCGGGTCGTACCGGCTCGTCGGGAGCGGCGGGGCGCTGCGGCCGACGGGTGGTGCCACCTGGCGCGCGTGCGCCGGGTTGCGGACCCAGGTGCCCACCCGGAGGTTGAGCAGGGTGAGCAGGGCCCGGTAGGGCGCCATCTGGATGCCGAACCGCCCCATGAGCGGTGAGATCGCGGCGCCGCTCACCGCGACCGAGGCCATGACCGAGGCGTGGCCCGGGCCGGCGTACCTCTCGTAGCGGCGCATCGAGGCATGCACGGCGCGTCCCTCCTCCCGGTAGACCTCGACCCCGCGGGCGGAGAACACGAACGGGAAGCCACCGCGCATCGTCGGGGCCTGGTTGGGGTGCATCGAGTTGAGGGTGGCGACGATGTTGAGGCGGATCCCCGAGAGGTTGCTGTAGGCGTAGACCCGCTCCGCGGGCAGCTCCTCGGCGCGGGTGCCGTCGGTACCGACGCAGAAGGCGTCCGCCAGCCGGGCCCGGTAGAAGCCGTGCAACGAGGTCGCGTTCGCGTCGACGAGGAAGGACACCACGCAGCCGAGGACCGACAGTCCCGCGCTCCAGGCGACGAACGACGTGGTGCCCGCCCAGGGCAGCTCGATGAGGTAGTGCACCGACCACAGCAGGACGAGGTAGGCCGCGACGAGGCCGGCGACGGTCAGCGGCAGCCAGGTCAGCAGGACGCGCTTGGCTCTCGCCCACCGGCTGTCATCGGCGACGCCCTCCGGGGCCGGTCCCCGGCGCAGCAGCCCGACGACCGCGCCGAGCAGCGCCCAGATGCTGCCGACCTGGACGGCCCAGTTCGGCTGCCAGCCGAGGTCGATCCCGTCGGTCCCGCCCGAGGCGGTGCCGGCCGGACCGGCGTCGCCCCCGGTGCCAACGGTGCGCGTCACCGTTGTCGCGAAACCGCAGGCGCCGGCGCTCTCCTGCTGTGCGGTGCCGGGGTTGAGACCTGCCTCGCCGCCGGCCTGGGTGGCGGCCGCCCGGACGCTGTCGGTGAACGCCGCCCGGCACATGTCCTGGGTGCCGAAGCCGAAGGCGTGCAGCGCCCCCGCCACCATGGCGGTCGGCTGGTTGTGGGTCGTCAGGGAGACCACCCCCGCGGCTCCCGCCGGAAGCCCGAACCCGACCAGCAGCCAGCCGAAGGCGCCGATCAGCAGCGGGGCCCTCAGCCGTTGGACGATGGTCATCGTCTGCACCGCCGCCCGGCGCTGCTCCGGCCCGGGGTCGGCACCGTCGAACACCGCGGCCTGCCGCCACGCGGCGACCGTGAGGCCGCCGACGCCGAGGAGCCCCACGATGACGGGCAGGAGGAGGCCGAACCAGTGCAGGGCCGACCAGCCCGGGGCGACCCGCAGGCCGATGACGGAGGCGGCGTCCTTGACCGGGACGACGGCGCCGAACGTCACGGCCAGCAAGGTGGCCAGCCAGGCGAGGAAGAGCAGCCCGATGCCCACGACGACGACGTTGAGGACCGCACCGAGCACCAGGCTCACCGCCCCGTCGCGGAATCGCCAGCCGGGCTCGAACAGGTAGCGGGTATGCCGCCGCAGCCGCTCCAGCTCCGGTGAGCCGGGGGCGTAGCTGGCCGTCCAGGGCGTGACCGCCGTGGGGTCGCCGGCCGGGTCGAAGCGCCGGGCCAGCGCCATCGCCGCTGCGATGTAGCTGCCACCGCTCACCGCGAACACCTGCGGCTCGCGCTCGGGGTCGGCGGCGCCGAGGTCGGCAGCGGCCTGCTGCAGGGCCTGGGTGCCGCCGAGGACGAACGCCGAGGCACGGATACCGCCGCCGGAGGCGCCGATGGCCAGCAGGCGCTCCGGGGACGAGCTCGGCACCACGCTCGACACGGTCCTCGCCGCGGGCGGCGCCGTACCGGGGGCGGCGGCCGGTGGTGGTGCGGGCTGCCCCGGCGGTCGAGCCGGCGGGAGACCGCGGCGGGCCGCCACGACCATGACGAGCGCGACCACCTCGAGCAGGGCGCCGATGCCGGCGACCGCGGCCCAGGTGACGTGGAGCCACTCGGTGGCCACGGCGAACCCGACGAGGACCACCAGCACGACGCGGAAGGTCCAGATGGTCACCGGGGCGGGGGTCCCGCGCACCCACTGCCGGCCGGTGGCGCCGTGCGCGGGGTCCTCGTCCGCCGCCCGGGCGGCCCGAGCCGCCGCCGCATCCGGCATGGGTGCGAACACCGGCCCGGCCCGGTGCTCCGCGACGATGAGCAGCGCCACGAACTGGGTCGCCACCGCCAGGACGAGGATGGCGAGCATGCTGCGCGGCCAGGGGCTCGGGGACCCGTCGCCCGCCGCCACCGCCCCGAGGGGAAGCGGGCCGACGGCGCGGAGCAGGGTGAGCAGCAACAGGGCGAGGACGAGACCGGCCACCGCCTCCGCCGCCCCTACGGCCGAGCGCATCTCGGCGACGACGGCTGTCGCCTCCTCGTCGGCGTAGGGCGGCTCCGGTGCGCGCGGACGCGGGACCCGGGGCTCCATCGGGCCCTGCGCCGGGAGGCTCGGGACGACGGAGCCGCCGCCGCCCCGCTCCGCCCGGTGGGGCGCCGGCCCTGCTGTCGGTCCGTCCGTCATGGCTACCTCCCGGCCGACGGTGCCGCCCCCTGCGCGCGGGGCCTGCTCCAGTGTGCCGTCTGCGCGCCCGCGATGGCGGGCCTGGCGGCGACCGGCCGGCCGGCAGCCGACGAGCCCGGGCCCGGGCGGTCGGGCGAGGCGCGCGACGACGAGCGAGGCGAGTAGAAATACCTCATGGCGTTCGACGCGATCGAGGTCCTCCCCCCGTCCGGGGCCCGCCCCGGCCCGGCCTTCCACCTGCGGACCAGGCGCACGAGCCTCGTCATGCGGGTGGGACCGTTCGGCCACCTGGAGCAGCTGCACTACGGTGAGCCGCTCACCGGTCTCGTCGAGCACGGGGTCGAGTCCCTGGCGGTCGCCTACGGCCACACCGGGATGGCCGTCGACTACCACGTCGACGAGCCGGGCTACAGCCTCGACGCCGTGCCACTGGCCTGGAGCGGCATCGGGAAGGGGGACTTCCGGGTGCCGCCGATCGAGCTGGGTATGCCGGACGGCACGGTCGTCACCGACCTCACCTACCGCTCGCACCGGGTGCTCGCCGGCGTACTGCCGCCCGAGGACGGCCTCCCCGGCGCCACCGCCGACGACGCCTCCGCGACCACCCTCGTCGTGACGCTCGCCGACGCGGTCGGCGGCCTGGAGCTCGACGTCGTGCTCACGGCATACCCGGACGCCGACGTCATCACCCGGCGCGCGGTGCTGCGCAACGCGGGAGCCGCGGCCGTCGGAGTGCGCCGGCTGCTCAGCATGATGCTCGACCTGCCCGACCGGGGCTTCGACCTGCTGACCTTCGACGGGAGCTGGATCGCCGAGGCCCACGAGCACCGGCGCCCGATCGGGCCCGGCCTGGTGGTCAACGCCTCCCGCACCGGGGACTCCTCCAACCGGCACAACCCCGGGATCCTGCTCGTCGAGCACCGGGCCACCGAGGAGCACGGCGCGGCCTACGGGTTCAACCTCGTCTACAGCGGCAACCACTGGACCGGTGTCGAGACGACCACCTACGGACAGGTCCGGGTGGCCTCGGGCGTCAACCCGACCGGCTTCGCCTGGACACTCGGCGCGGGCGCCCGCCTCGAGACGCCCGAGGCGGTGATGACGTTCTCCCGAGGCGGTGTCGGCGGGGTGGCCGGCAACTTCCACGGCTTCGTCGGCCGGCACATCGTGCGCGGTCAGTGGGCGACCAGAGAGCGCCCGGTCAAGCTCAACACCTGGGAGTCGACGTTCATGGACGTCGCCGACAAGCCGCTGCGCTCGATGGCCAAGGCCGCCGCCGACCTGGGCGTCGAGCTGTTCGTCCTCG
This sequence comes from uncultured Actinomycetota bacterium, assembly GCA_963763315.1. Classification (GTDB taxonomy): domain Bacteria; phylum Actinomycetota; class Actinomycetes; order Actinomycetales; family Dermatophilaceae; genus CAVSJJ01. Next base: position 135,812 of record CAVXOC010000002.1, on the reverse strand, counting down.
ATGACGGCTGGTTCGGCGAGCGGCACGACGACCTGCGTGCCCTGGGCGACTGGACGGTCAACACCAAGAAGTTCCCGCACGGGCTGGCCCCGCTGGCCGAGGAGGTGAACCGGCTCGGGATGACCTTTGGCCTGTGGTTCGAGCCGGAGTGCGTCAACGAGGACTCCGACCTGTACCGGGCCCACCCCGACTGGGCACTGCAGGTGCCCGGGCGGGTCCCGAGCCCGTCCCGGCACCAGCTCCGCCTCGACCTCGCCCGCCCCGAGGTGCGGGACCACCTTGTCGAGGCGGTCGGCGCGGTCCTCGACAGCGCATCCATCGGCTACGTCAAGTGGGACATGAACCGGCACCTCAGCGACGTCGGCAGCGCCGTGGCACCCGGAGGGGAGGTGCCGCACCGCCAGGTACTCGGGCTCTATGACGTGTTGCGACGGATCTTCGGGCCGCGGCCGCACATCCTCCTCGAGACCTGCTCCTCCGGCGGTAACCGCTTCGACCTGGGCATGCTGTGCTTCTCGCCGCAGATCTGGACCTCCGACGACACCGACCCGGTGGAGCGGCTCGACATCCAGCTCGGCCTGGGCCGGCTCTACCCGCCGTCGACGATGGGGGCGCATGTCTCCGCCAGTCCCCACCAGCAGACCCTGCGGCATACGCCGCTGTCGACCCGGTTCAACGTGGCGGCCCTCGGGGTCCTCGGCTACGAGCTCGACCCCCGCGAGCTCAACCCCGGTGAGCGGCGGGAGATCCGCGAGCAGATCGCCTTCTACAAGGAGCACCGGGCCGTCCTCCAGCTCGGCCGGTGGCATCGCACGGACCCGGTCAAGGACAACCAGGTCGACGTGACCGTCGTCGCCCCGGACGGCTCCAGCGCCGTCCACGGGCACTACCAGACCCGGGCCCGGGCCGACGACCGCGGTGACCGGCTGCCGGTGCGTGGCCTCGACCCGGACCGGGTGTACCGGCTCCGCACCAAGCCGCAGGGCCTCGACCTCGGGTCGTTCGGCGGCCTGCTCAAGCATGTGCTGCCCAGGCCGATCAACCCCACCGGCACGCTCGTCGGCACGGCGGCCAGGCGCTATCGCCTGCCGGACGCGGTCGAGGAGTACGCCGGCACCGGCGCGACCCTCATGGCCGGGGTGGCCCTCGCCGAGCAGTTCCTCGGGTCCGGGTACACGAAGACGACGCGGATGCTGGGGGACTTCGGCTCCAACCTCTACGTCATCGAGGACGTCGAGCGTGCAGGGGACGGCCCCGGTCAGGAGGAGAGCTGACCGGGGAACCGGCCGCTCCTCGCGACTCGAGCTCGAGGAGGAACGCCTTGGCGGCAGGGCCACCGGCATACCCGCCGACGTCGCCGCCGACCGTGCCACCGGCGGGCAGCACCCGGTGGCACGGCACGAAGACGCACAGCGGGTTGTGGCCGAGCGCCGCACCGACCGCGCGCGACGCCCCCGGGTGGTGGGCGGCGCCGGCGAGGGTGCCGTAGGTCGTGTGCTGGCCATAGCCGACGGTGCGGGTCAGGGTCGCCAGCACCTCGCGCTGGAACGCGCTCGCCAACGCGAGGTCGGTGCGATGCCCGAGGCGGCGCGCCTGGCCCGACAGGTATGCCGCGAGCTCGCGCCGCGCCCGGTCCACCGGGGCTGCGTGGCGCAGCACCCGGGGGCTGACCTTGTCGGACAGCCGCTGAAGGAGGGCGTCCTCGGCCGCGCCGTCGGGCGTGTAGGCGCTGGCGACCAGGGCACCCTCGGCCGTCACGGCCAGCAGGAGCCGTCCCACGGCGGTCTCCTCCACGACGTAGGAGACGTCGGTCACCGGCAGTCGGGGCGGGGCGACCGCGGGCTGGAAGGCGGAGAGCGGGTGCGTCATGTCGGGTCCTCGAGGTCGAGACGGAGGCTGGCGAGGGCGTCACTGACCAGGCGCCGGCTCATCGCCGGCGTCGTGCCCAGCGCCACGGCGACGGAGCGGTGGTCGAGGTCGGCGACGTAGCGCAGCACCACCGCCTCCCGCTGCCGCTCGGGCAGCGCGGCGACCCGCGCCCACAGGTCGCCGTCCGGCGGGTCCCCCGGTGCGGCGACGCTCGGGGCGGCCGAGAGCGAGGCCGGGTCGCCGTGGGGAACGGCGCGTCGCGCTCGCGACCGGTGCACGTCCATGGCGCATCGGTGCGTGATCGTCAGCAGCCAGCCGCGCAGGTTGCGCGTGCTGGTGAGCCGGGGGTAGGCGGCCAGCGCCTGGGTCCACGCCTGCTGAGCCACGTCGTCCGCGTCGACCGGCCCGGCCAGAGCGTGCGCGAGCCGCGCCACGTCGCGCCAGTGCGCGTCGACGAGGTGCTGGAAGGGCGGCAGGCTCACGATGGTCCAACGCTATGCCGGGACGTCGTGTGAGCGAGCCGGCCCGCCGGCCTGTCCAGGGCCTGCCCAGGCGCCGCCCAGCCGGGGCCCGGGAGGGCCGGGAATGCTGGCGCAAATGACGCGAAGTTCACCTGTCCGTCCGATGCTGTCGACCGCGCGGAGCTCCCGCTTCTGCGACGATTGTCCGGTGAGCGAACTGCCCGAGGCGGCACTGCGGCATACCCCTTTGGTGATCGCCCACCGGGGGGCCAGTGACCGGGTTCCGGAACACACTCTCGGCGCCTACATCCGGGCGCTCGACGACGGCGCGGACGGCGTCGAGTGCGACGTCCGGCTGACGGCCGACTCGCATCTGGTGTGCGTCCACGACCGTCGGGTCAACCGCACCTCCAACGGCAGCGGCAGGGTGTCGACCCTCGAGCTCGCCCAGCTCGAGCAGTTGGACTGGGCGTCGTGGAAGCGCACCGCGGACACCGGCGAGAACGAGTCGCCGGACTTCGACCCCGCGCGCGGCCGGATCCTCACCCTGCGCAAGCTGCTCGACGCCCTCATGGCAGAGCGGCGCGAGCTGGTCAGCCTCATCGAGACCAAGCACCCGACCCGCTACGGCGGCCTCGTGGAGCGTCAGCTGGTCAAGGTGCTGCGCGACTACGGCCTCACCTCGGGCGACCTGCCACGCATGCCGCACGTGCGGGTCATGTCGTTCTCGGCCGTCGCCCTGCAGCGGATGCGGCTGCTGGCACCCCAGGTGCCGCTCGTCTACCTCATCGAGCTCGGCGCTCCGGCGCTCACCTGGGACGGGTCGCTGCCCAGGGGCGTCCACGCCGTCGGCCTCGACGTGAAGTTCCTGCGGCACAACCCGAAGATCGTCCGCAACCACCAGCGGCGCGGGCACACCGTGTACGTCTGGACGGCCGACCGGGCCGACGACGTCGAGCGCTGCCTCGACCTCGGCGTCGACGTCATCATCACCAACCGTCCGGCGGAAGTTCTCGAGAGCGTGTCAGCCATCCGCTGAACCGTTACCATGGCTGCTTGGTGAGCGCCCCTGAGCAGTCGTCGACCAAGCCTGTGCCCGACTTCGGGACCGGGCTGTTCGGTGCGTCCGCCGAGGAGTCCATCGAGGTCAGCGGGGGGATGGGCGACGGCTCCGGCCAAGTCGTGCGCGCCCCCTGGGCCGCGTCCTCGGTCGCCCACGTCCGCCATGCCCTCGTCCTCGACCTCGAGGCCCGCGGCGTCCCCGAGCAGCTCGTCGACGAGGCCGAGATCGTCGTGTCCGAGCTCGTCGCCAACGCCGTGCGTCACGCCAACCCGCTGCCCGACGGCACGATGCGGGTGAAGTGGAAGGTCCGCGGGAGCGTCGTCGAGATCGACGTCACCGACGGCGGAGGCCCGACCTCCCCCCGCCCGGCACCGCGCGCCGTGTGGTCCCCCGCCGGTCGCGGGCTGCGGATCGTCCGGTCGCTGGCCCACGAGTGGGGCGTCGTCGAGGAGCGCGGTGTCGTCACCGTGTGGGCCTCGCTGGGCGGGCCCACCCGGCGCCGCGCCACCTGAGCCCGGGCGTTCGCCGGCCCGTCGCCGGCCCATCGCCGGCCCAACGCCACGCCCGCCGGCGGCCCCGCCGTGCCACGCCCTGACGCCTGCGGACCGGGCGGCTGCGGACCGTTAGGGTGGGCGCCATGGGCAAGGCCTCACGTCGCCGCCGTCACGTCGACGGGTCCGGCGTCCCGGCGCGCGAGCGCGTCGAACCCGTACCCTTCGAGCGCCGTCCGTTCGCCGGGCTGCCCGGCGAGACCGACTGGGTCGCCATCCGGGAGATCCTCCCGGCGGCCACGGCGCGGGTCCGCCTCGTCGGCCCGCACGGCACGGACGGCACAGACGGCACGGAGCTGCTGGTCGCGACCGTGCTGCCCCTGGCGTGGCCCGGGCTGCACCGTACCGACGGCCGGCTCCTCGTCGCCACCCAGACCGGGTCGTCCAGCGGCGACGCCTCCCGGGACCTCGCCGGCCGGATGCTCGCGACCATCGCCCTCGAGCCGGGCACGCCGCTCGTGGGGATGGCGCCGCCCACCCGGGACAGCCCCCGCCTCCAGGACATCCTGGACACCACGGTGGCGTTCGAGGTCGAGATCCACGACGGCTTCGACTTCTGGGTCGAGGCGCAGGACCTGGACGAGGCGGCCCAGGCGTCCCTGGCCCGGGCCAACGAGGCCATCGTCCCGACTGTGGCCATGGCGGCCCTGCCGTCGGCGTTCTGGGTCCGGATCGGCGACCGCACCCATGTCCGGCTCGTCCTTCCCGATGACGAGGACGCCGCCACCGACGCGCTCGCCCGGCTGCATGCCGCGGGGAACGACGGGCTGGGGGGCGACACCCGGCTGCTCGGCGCCTTCCGCACCTCCGGTCTGCTCGTCCCGGTCTGGGACCTCGACCCCGCGCTCGAGGCCGGGGACTACGAGGAGCCGTTGGCGCAGTGGTCGGGCCGGTATGCCGCCGCCCTGGCCGAGGATGCCCCGCTGACCGTCGACGAGCGGCGGGCGCGGTCGGGGCTGCTCAGTCGGCAGGTCACCCTCCGCTGAGGACCACCGTGCCCGACCCCACCTCGCCGCCGGCCGGCGGCTCCCGCCCGGACGGCACCGTGGCCCGCAGGGCGGTGGCGGCCGTCATCCCGTGCCGGAACGAGGCGGACCGGGTCGCCGCGACCGTGGCCGCCGTCCGTGACCTGCCCGGTGTCGACCTCGTGGTCGTCGTGGACGACGGGAGCAGCGACGACACCGCGGCCGTTGCCCGGGCCGCAGGTGGGGTGGTCGTCAGGCATGCCCGCAACCGGGGGAAGGCGGCGGCCCTCGAGACCGGCGTCGCCCGGGTGCGCACCGAAGAGGACCGGCTCGGCACACCCGCCCGGCATCTGCTCTTCGCCGACGGCGACCTCCAGGGGAGCGCGGCGGCCCTGTCCGTCCTCGTCGAGCCGGTGCAGCGCGGCGTGGCCGACATGACGATCGCGACCCTGCCCGCCCAGCTCAGCCCCGGTGGCGGGCACGGGTTCGTCGTCCGCCTGGCCCGGCACGGGGTGGCCCGGCTGACCGGCTTCGAGCCGGCGCAGCCCCTGTCGGGGATGCGCTGCCTCACGGCGCAGGCGTATGCCGCGGCGGCCCCCCTTGCCCGCGGCTGGGGCGTCGAGGTCGGCCTGACGGTCGACGTCCTGCGCGCCGGGCTACGGGTCCTCGAGGTCCCGTGCGAGCTCCAGCACCGGGTGAGCGGCACCGACTGGCGCGGCCGGCTGCACCGGGCGGCGCAGTACCGCGACGTCCGGCTGGCTCTGCTGGTGCGGCGAACGGGCCGTGGCCGCCGGCGCTGACGCGGCGGAGCGACCTGCCGCCGCGTCGGACCGGGGACCGGGTCGGCCCGGCGCCGGGCGGGCCGCCCTCCTCGGAGCAGCGTTCGGGTTGCTCCTGCTGGTCGGGCTGTCCAGACCCGACGCGGCGTCGCCCGACCTCGGCCCCGGCGGATGGGTCCCGGCCCTCGTCCTGCCGCTCACCCTTGGCTCGGCCGCGGTCACGGCGGTCCTGTGGGCGGCATACCTGCTCGGTGGTGCCGGCGTCCTCGCCGGGCTGCGCCGGCGGCTGCCCCCGCCGAGCGGCTGGTGGCTGCCCGGGCTGCTCGCCGTGCTGGCCCTCCTGGCGCTGCCGTTCGGGTCGGCCGACCACGTGAACTACGCCGCGTACGGGCGGATCTTCCTGCACGGCGGCGACCCCTACGTCGTCTCGCCGATCGGGTGGCACGGGGGGACCGACCCCATCACGAGCCACGTCGAGGCCCCCTGGACGACCCAGCCGAGCGTCTACGGGCCGATGGCGACGCTGCTGCAGGCGTTCTCGGCGGCGGTCGGTGGCGACCACCTGCGCCAGGTCGTCTGGGTCTGGCAGGTCCTCGTCGTCCTCGCCTGGCTGGGGGTGCGGTGGCTGCTGCTCCGGATGCTCGACGGCTCGGCCCGGCGCCGCGTCGACGTCCTGTGGACGCTCAACCCCCTCGTCTTCGGGGTGGGGGTCCTCGGCGCGCACGTCGACATCATCGGGACGGCGTTCGCCGTGACCGCCGTCTGGCTGGCCTTCCGGTCCCGCGGGCTGGGCGGCGCCGCGGCGTCGGGGGTGGCCGTGGCCCTGGCGGGATGCACGAAGTTCACGTACGCCGTGGCCGGCCTGGCCGTGCTCGCCGCCTGGTGGGTCGTCAAGGACCCCCGCTGGAGCGTGCCTGGCATCGGGTCGCTCGTCGGGGCGGCGGCCGTCGTCACCGCCGTGCTGCACGCGTGGATGGGTCCGCACGTCTACGACCAGCTGCTGCGGTCCAGGCGCTCGGTGTCGCTGGCCACCCCCTGGCGGGCCCTCCTCGACGGGCTCACCGGGTCGCTCGGCGCGGGTGCGACCCGGACGCTGGTCTCCTTCTTGGCCATGGCCCTCGCGGGGGTCCTCGCCTGGGCCGTGCTCCGGCTGACCGCGGTGCGGGGCGCCGGAGGCGGCGCCGACCAGGCCCTGCGCTGGTGCGCGGTGCTGTCCGCGGCCTACGTCCTGGCGGCCCCGTACTCGCTGCCCTGGTACGGCCCGCTCGCCTGGGCCGGACTGCCGGCGGTCGCCGGTGGGCTCGTCGACCGCGCCCTGCTGGCCCAGCTGACGGCCATGGCGGTGGCCTACGTGCCGGGCCGGGTCCTCGGCATGACCGCTTCGGTGCAGTCGGTGACCCTCGGCGCGCGCCGCCACGCCGCGCCCTGGGTCGTCGCCGCCGTATGGGTCGTCATCCTCGCCGCCGCCGCCAGGCGCGGGAGGGTGCCAGGGCGGCCCGGGCCTCGTCCTCGAGGGTGAACACCGCCACCGACAGGATGAGGGGGACCACGACGGTCGCGCTCACCGCGGGGATCGCCACGCCGGAGTCGTTGATCGCGAACCCGACCGTGATGGTGACCACGAGCGCCACCAGCGCGGCCCGCAGCGTCGGGACGGTCTCGAAGGAGCGCTGCAGTGAGCGCGACCCCCAGGACGTCGGGCGGGCCAGGACGTAGAAGACGAAGATCAGCGCCGCCGGGACCAGGAGGGTGAGCGGCATGTTCCCCGTGAGGATCTCGAGGTTCTGCCGGCCCTTGCGCACGACGATGTCCATGGCGTTGCCGTCGATGATGGCCTGGATGAACCCGCCGAGATGCGTCCGGCTCTGCGGGCCACGGAGCCAGTCGCCGAAGGCGACGAGGAAGAACAGGGCAACCGAGCCGACGGCGATGAGACCGACCCGCTTCCAGGTCATCTCGATGCCGAGGATGGCGAGCACGAGGTAGGCCAGGCCCGGGACGAGGGCCGGCGGGCCGCCCCCGTCGGCCCCCCAGAACGGCGCTCCGTCGATGACGACCGCCACGGCGCCGATGACCAGCACGACGGCGGCCGCCCGCCGCGGGCTGCGTTCGACGACGAGCCCGGCCAGTGCGCAGGCCAGCAGGAGGGCGGACGTGGCGAACAGCGAGAACGTCACGTTGCCCATCCCGTAGAACCGGCCCGCGATGACCGGCTGCAGCCCCATGAGCGAGGACAGCTGCAAGCGCGAGCCGGTCATGACGTCACCGGCCAGGACACCCATCGTCACCCCGGCCACCACGACGAGCGGGCCGACCGGGGAGCGCGACCACGGCCCCGACAGGGCGACGGCGGTGATGACGGCGACGAACAGCAGAACCGCCGCGACGATCGAGAGCATGGGGACGGGGAAGCGCCACCAGGGCAGGAGGTTCGCGAGGAACGTCGAGGCGGGGACGCTCGCCGCCCCCACGGCGATGCGGCGGACCCAGCCGAGGGACCTGATCCGCGTGCCGGCCGTCCCGAGCCGGCCCTTCCACACCAGCAGGACGAAGAGGTAGATGACGAGCTGGCCGTAGGCGAAGACCATGAAGAACGGCGGTACGAGCGAGTGCACCTCGTGGCTCGCCTCGTCGTAGTCGACCAGGGCCTGCAGGCGCGCCCGCGAGCGCTGTTCGGAGTTGTCGGGTGCGGTGCCGGACCGCAGCACGGCGCCGCCGAGCCCGCTGGGCACCGGGATCTGCGCGATGCGCAGGGTGGTGACCGTGAGGTCCTGCTCCTGCACCAGGCCGGGCTGTCGGGTCGACGGCGAGTACAGCTCGCCGGGGCCGAAGTCCGGGCCGCGGGCGACCACCATCCGCAGGCGTTCGGAGCGCCCCGCGTCGGCGATGCTCGCCACGACGAAGTCGGCGCCGTTGGGTGCCGCGTCGATGACCTGGCCGATCCTCGCGTCGATCGCCATGACCTGCTCGGCCCTGCTGCCGCTGACCGGCTCGCCGCCGGCGACATCGCCGGGGTCGCGCAGGGCCCCGACGTCGACGAGCGTGATCGGGCACCCGGCGAGGTCGGTGAGCAGGGTGGCCGGGTCCCAGGAGGCGTACCTGGCGACCGACCCGTTGCTGCGGGCGGCCGCGAGCCCGGCGCCGGGACCGACCGCCTGGACACAGACGCCCGCCGCGGCCGCCCGGTCGCCGAGCAGCCCCAGGTGGGCGTCGAACCCGTCGTCGGCGGCCGCCCGGACATAGGCCGACCAGCCGGGCACCCGGCCCCCGACCACCTCCGGGATGGCCGGGCAGGGCCGGTCCTGCGCGCTGGGCTGCGGACCGACCCGCGCCGCCGCGGCCCGCGAGCCGGCCGACAGGCCGAGCCAGCCGTCGATCGGGCACGTGTTGGTCTGGACCGACCGGATCGACATGGCCGCCGAGGACCCGTCCCGCAGCAGGGCCCACAAGGCGGGGGTCCCGGTCTCGCTGACGTCGCTCCAGGTCAGGCCGCCGGTACCGATGAGGACGATCGCCCCGGCGGTGCCGCCCGCGGTGGCCGGGCTGGGAGCGGAGCCCCGGCCCGCGGCATACGCCGGCGCGACAAGGGCCACCACCGCAGCCAGGGCCCCCAGCGCCGCCAGGATGACGGCAGGGGCACGGCGGGTCACGCGTACAGGCTACGGGCCCCGAGCAGCCACAATGGACGGGTGCCACGGTTCCGCCCGCCCGCCTCTGCCGCGACCCGGTGGATGCTGGCGGTGCTCATCGTGGCGCTCGCGGCGCTGCCGGTCGCCCTGCGTTACCTCGTGTTCTGGCCGCTGGACCAGTGGCAGGTCGACGTCGAGGTCTACCGGCAGGCCGGCGAGTCCATCCTCACCGGCCGGCCGATCTACTCGGCCATGACCGAGGCTCCGCAGCTCCTGCCGTTCACCTACCCGCCGTTCGCGGCGGTGCTCTCCGTCCCGCTGGCGCTCATCCCGTTCGGGGCGGTGGGCTGGCTGTGGACGGCCCTGCAGGTCGTGGCGACCACCGCGATCGTCTGGTACGCGGGCTACCGCCTCATCCACCGCACGGGCGCGTGGGTGCCGCTCACCCTGGCCGTGCTGACCGCGCCGATGCTGTGGCTGCACCCGGTGTCGGACGGGATCCGGTTCGGCCAGGTCAACGCCTTCATCGTCCTTGCCAGCCTGATGGATCTGCGCCGGCCCAGGCCCCGGCTGCTGCGCAAGGTCCCCCCGGGGGTGCTCGTCGGCCTCGCCATGTCGGTCAAGCTGACCCCCGGCGTCTTCGTCGTCCACTACGTCGTCAACCGGCGCTGGAAGGAGGCCGCGAACGCGGTCGGTGCCGCTGCCGCGGCGACGGTCGGGTCGTGGCTGCTCCTGCCGAAGGCGTCGTTCACCTTCTGGGGAGGGGCGCTGCAGGACCCGGCCCGGCTGGGCCCCAACGCCGGGACGGCCAACCAGTCCATCCGGGGGCTGTTGCTCCGGGTGGGTCCCTCGGGTTCGGCCGGCACGGTGCTGTGGCTGGTGCTCGTGCTCGTCGTCGGGTTCGTCGGGTATGCCGTGGCCCGCCGGTACTACCTGGCGGGGGACTCGATCGGGGAGGTGGCCGCGGTCAGCCTGATGGCCTGCCTACTCTCACCGGTCGCGTGGATCCACCACCTGCACTGGATGGTCGTGGTCATCTTCGCCCTGCTCGGCGCCGACCCGGTGCACGAGCGGCGCCGCCGGTGGGCGGCCGGGGTCGTCACGGCGTGGTTCCTGTGCCGGATGCCGTGGTGGGGGATCTCCTGGCTCAACCACCGGGACTGGTGGGCGTTGCCGGGCCGGCTGCTCCAGAACGCCGACGTCGCCGGGTCGCTCGTCGCGCTCGGCCTGCTCTGGTGGCTGTCACCGAGGGGGGCTGGGGTCCAGCGTCCCCGGTCCGGGAGTGGGGGCCAGGAGGCGGCCGGTCGTCGGCTCGAGCAGGCGTCCCCGGCCCCGACGCCCTAGAACGCCCCCAGCAGCTGCAGCCCGGTGAGCGCCGCCAGCACCAGGCACACCCCTGCGCCCACGCGGCGGATCGTCGCGAGGCGCAGCCGGGTGAGCAGCGCCCGGCCGAGGGCCGCGCCCAGGGCCGAGACGGTGGCCAGGGCCAGGAACGCGCCGGCGAAGACCGACCAGGGGTCGTGGTACTTCAGGACCATCGAGGCCGTGAGGATCTGCGACAGGTCACCCCACTCGGCGAGGAACAGCACAGTGAAGCACAACGTGACGACGTGCCAGCCCTTGAGCCCGGCCGCACCCTTGTGCTCGAACTCCTCCTCGGCCTCGGCCTCCTCCTCCTCCGCCTTCCCGGCGCCGCGCAGCAGGAGCACCCCGCCGGCCAGGAACATCACGCCGGCGAACGCCTCGACCGGGGTGCGCGGCAGCCGGCCGATCAGCCCGCCCAGCGTCACCGCGACGATCGTCTGGACGAGGAACGCCAACGACACGCCGACCCAGACGAGCAGTGGACGGAACCGCGTCGACAGCACGAGGGTCGCGACGAACGTCTTGTCCGGGAGCTCGACGACGAAGATCAGCCCGAAGACGACGGCAGCGGTGGTGATGCTGAAACTCATGGCCGCGCCACTCTAGCCACCCAATACAGTGTCCGATGACCGCCGGCGCCGGGACCGGCCGCAGAGGAGCAGCGCATGACCCGCTACGGGTTCTTCGGACCCGCTGGGACCTTCACCCAGATGGCCCTCGACGCCTGGGGTCCCGCCACCGGCGAGCCGCAGACCGCCTACCCCTCGGTCGACGCCACCCTCGCCGCCCTGCGCGCCGGCGAGATCGACGCAGCCATGGTCCCCATCGAGAACTCGGTGGAGGGCGGGGTCAGCGCGACCCTCGACGGTCTCGCCACGGGTGACCCGCTGGTGCTCACCGCAGAGGTGCTCGTGCCGATCACGTTCGTCCTCGCCGCCCGGGCGCGGATGTCGCTGGACCGGGTCCGGGCCGTCGGCACCCACTCGCACGGCTGGGCGCAGGTCCGCGGCTGGATGGGGGCCCATCTGCCGGAGGCGAGCTACGTGCCGACGCTGTCGACGGCCTCGGCGGCGGCGGGCCTGGCCGGCGGGGACCCGGTCACCTACCAGGCCGCCGTGTGTGCGCCGGTGGCCGCGACCAACCACGGTCTCGAGGTCCTGGCCCAGGACATCGGCGACCGGAAGGGGGCGGTGACCCGCTTCGTGCTCGTCGCACGACCCGGCAGCCTGCCCGAGCCGACGGGTGCGGACAAGACGACGGTCGTGCTCTACCAGCGGCAGGACCACGCCGGCGGCCTGCTGGAGCTGCTGGAGCAGTTCGCGGCCCGCGGCATCAACATGACCCGGCTCGAGTCGCGCCCCACCAAGGAGTCGATGGGCAGCTACTGCTTCTCCATCGACTGCGAGGGGCACGTCCTCGACGAGCGGGTCGGCGAGGCGCTCATGGGGCTGTACCGGGTGTGCGCCGACGTGAAGTTCCTCGGCTCCTACGCCCGGGCCGACCGGCAGGCGGCGACCATCGCCCCGCTCAACACCGACGACGACTTCGCGGCCGCCCGCGGCTGGCTGACCCGGCTGCGCCGCAGGGGCTGACGCCGCGGGGGCCGAGCGCCGCACGGGCCGGACCCGTTGCCGGCGGTGCGGTCAGGTCGACGGGCCCTGCGGGGTCTCGGGGAGGGTGTTGAAGCTGGGGTCCGGGCCGGGGCTGCCGGTACCCACCGCCCCCGGACCCACCGTCGGGCGGGTCATCAGCGTGGGCGGTGGGGTGGCGAACGACCGGCCCAACCCTCCGGGTACCGGTGCCGTGGTGGACGGGGCCGGCGTGGTCACCGTGCTCGTCACGGTCGGGGCCCCCGCCTGAGCCCGGTCGAGCACGAGCGTCGAACCCGACCAGGACAGCGTGAGCCGGTCCCCTCCGAGGTCGGCCGCCGGGCGCGCCTCGAGCATCCTGCGGACCCACTGCTCCTGCTCCATGAGCGTGTCCGGCTGGCAGGCGATCTGGGTCGAGACGAGCCGGCCGACGACAAGATGGCCGCCGGCGACCGACACCGAGCCGCCCATCCGGTTGCACCCGGCACTGACACCGATCCGGCCATCGGAGAAGACCAGCCGGACCGGGCTTGCGGGCACCAGCGGCACGGGGGGCGTCGACGCGCTGCTGTCGCTGACGAACGTCCCCTCCAGCTGAGCGGTGGACCTGACCTCCGTCCCGGAGGTCGTCTCGGCGAAGAGGCGATGCGTGAGGAGCAGGGCGGCGACCAGGCCGGCGGCGACGACGGCGAAGCCCCCGAGGACGGTGAGGGCGATGCGGGTGGTCCGGCTCATGGCGTTGGGACGTCCTCGCCCCGTGGTGAGGTTCCGGCGTCCGGGGCCGGGCCGAACGCGGGACGGAGCGTGCGCGTCGCTGCAGGGGGAACACCCGGATGCCGCCCCGGTGGGTTCCCAGTAGCCTGCCGGTATGCGGGGTGCCGCGTTCTTCGACCTGGACCGGACCCTCCTGCGGGGCGGGACCGGCCAGGCGCTCTCCCGCGCCATGCTGGAGCTCGGGCTCATCTCCCGGACCCTGCCCGGTGAGGACCTGCTCTACCGGGTGTTCGACGCGGTCGGCGAGACGCTCCCGTCGATCGCCCTGGCCCGCCAGGCCACCCGGGTCGCCAAGGGCCGTGGCGCGGACACCTTCGACGCGGCGGCCGACGCCGCGGCCGCCGTCATCGCCGAGCTCGTGCACCCGTTCGCGCGGGCCCTCATCGAGCAGCACCACGACGCCGGCCGCCTCGTCGTGCTCGCCACGACCACCCCCGCACACCTGGTGCGTCCCCTGGCCCAGCGGCTCGGGTTCGACGACGTGGTCGCGACGACGTATGCGGTGGACGCCGAGGGAGTGTTCGACGGGTCGATCAGCGGGCCGTTCGTCTGGTCCCGGGGCAAGCTCGCCGCCGTGCGGGAGTTCTCCGCGGCCCGCGACATCTCGCTGGCCGACAGCTACGCGTACTCGGACAGCGTCTTCGACGCTCCCCTGCTCGGTGCCGTCGGCCACCCTGCGGCGGTCAACCCGGACCCGCGCCTGGTCCTGCTGGCCCTGGCCCGCCGGTGGCCGATCCTCCACCTCGACGTCTCTCCGGGGGTGGTCAAGGTCCCCGTCGTCGGGGTGGAGCTGCAGCGGCTGCTGTTCCTCGCCAGCCGGCCAGAGCTGTTCCCCTACGCGCGGTTCGACATCCGGGGCATCGAGCACATCCCGGCCACCGGCCCGGCCATCCTCACTGCCAACCACCGCAGCTACTTCGACGCGGCCGCGCTCGTCATGATGATGCGCGACACCGGCCGGACGGGCCGGGCGCTCGTCAAGAAGGAGATCTTCGACCTCCCCGTCCTCGGGCCGCTGGCCGGGGCGTTGGGCGGCATCCGGGTGGACAGGGGGAACGGGGGCAAGGAGTCCTTCGACCGGGCCGCCCTCGCCCTGCGCGGTGGCGAGATCGTCGCCCTGCTGCCGCAGGGCACCATCCCCCGCGGCGAGCGGTTCTTCGACCCGGTGCTCGTCGGCAAGACCGGCGCGGCCCGGCTGGCGGCCATGACCCGCGCCCCGGTCATTCCCATCGGCATCTGGGGCAGCGACCGGGTCTGGCCCAGGTCGGCCAGGCTGCCCAACATGCTCACCCTCGCCCACCCCCCGACGGTTCGGGTGACGGTGGGCCCGCCGGTCGCCCTGCCGCTGCGCTCGGCTGCCGCGGACACCCGCCGCATCATGGCCGCGATCTCGGACTGCCTCCCCGCCCAGGCGCGCGAGCCGCACGCGCCGACCGCCGAGGAGCTGCGCCGCAGCTATCCCGGTGGGCGAGTCCCGGGCGGGGACGGCTGAGGTCCCGGCCGTCGACCCGGCGCGTGCGGCGGCGCGCTGGCCGGGTGCCTGCGCGGTTTTTGCGCGCCGACTCGGGGGTAGGCGCCCATCCTCAGGAGGTGGTGGAGCCATGCCAGAGGTCGACAAGGTCGTCAAGACCGACATTCCTGCCCGGCTGGACCGCCTGCCCTGGTGTCGTTGGCACTGGCTGATCGTCGTGTCGCTGGGGACGGTGTGGATCCTCGACGGGCTGGAGGTCACCATCAAGGGCGCCGTGGGCGCCTCCCTCAAGGACTCGATCGGATTCTCCACCGTGCAGGTGGCCGGGTCCGCGTCGATCTACATCTTCGGCGCGATCAGCGGGGCCCTGATCTGGGGGTATCTCACCGACCGCTTCGGCCGCAAGAAGCTGTTCATCATCACCCTCACGGTCTACCTCCTCGGTGTCGTCACGACGGCGACGGCGGGCCTGTGGGTCAGTGGCGGCACGGCCACGTACGGCTGGTTCGCCGTCGGCCGGATCCTCACCGGGTTCGGGATCGGCGGCGAGTACTCCGCCATCAACTCGGCGATCGACGAGCTCATCCCCGCGAGGGTGAGAGGCACCGTCGACCTCGCCGTCAACGGCTCGTACTGGCTCGGCGCCGGCATCGCCGCGATCGCGGGCTACCTCTATCTCAGCCACCTGCCGTCCGGTCTGGGGTGGCGGCTCGCCTTCGCCACCGGAGCGATCGTCGCCATCGGGGTTCTTCTGCTCCGGCTGTACGTGCCGGAGAGCCCACGATGGCTGATGATCCACGGCGAGGAGGACGAGGCGAACCGCGTGGTGGACGACATCGAGCGCAAGGTCGAGAGCTACACCGGGGATGAGCTGCCCGACCCCGAGGGCGACAAGCTCGAGCTGCGCTCACGCAAGAGCACCGGCTTCATGGAGATCGCCCGGACGGTGTTCAGCGTCTACCCGAAGCGATCTCTCGTCGGCTTCTCCCTGATGGCCTCCCAGGCGTTCCTCTACAACGCGCTGTTCTTCACGTACGGGCTCATGCTGACGACGTTCTACGGGGTGAGCTCGGCGTCGGTCGGCCTGTTCCTCCTGCCGTTCGCGGCGGGGAACCTGATCGGGCCGCTCGCGCTGGGCCCGTTCTTCGACCGGATCGGCCGGCGCCCGATGATCGGCACGACCTTCATCGTCGGCGGGGTGCTGGCGGTCGTGACCGGCTGGCTCTTCCAGGCCGACGTCCTCGGGGTGTGGTGGCAGACCCTGATGTGGGTGGCGATCTTCTTCTTCGCCTCCGCGGGCGCGAGCGCCGGCTACCTCACCGTGAGCGAGACCTTCCCGCTCGAGATCCGCGCCATGGTCATCGCCTTCTTCTATGCGATCGGCACCGGGGTCAGCGGCATCATCGGCCCATGGCTGTTCGGTCGGCTCATCTCCTCCGGCGCCCGCATCGAGGTGTTCTGGGGGTATGCCGCGGCGGGCGTCGTCATGGTCGCCGCCGGAGTGATCCACGCGACCATGGGCGTGCGGGCCGAGCAGACCGCCCTGGAGGACGTCGCGGCCCCGCTGTCGGCCGAGGACGCCCAGGGCGAGAAGGGCGAGGAGGGCAAGGAGGGCAAGGAGGGCGAGGCGCCGGAGCAGGCCGAGGCCCCGGAGCGCCCGCCGCGCCGGGACCGGGAACCGGCCGGCGCCGCGGAGCACGCGCGCAGCCGGGACGGTGGACAGCGATACCGCGGGCCCGCGCCGACGCCGATGACCTCCCGGGGTCCCGGCGGCGGGTTCCCCGTCTTCCACGAGGCGGGAGCCGACCGGGAGCGCCTCGAGAACGAGACCGACATCATCGTCAGCGCGCTCGAGCACGACGGGCCCGCGCGCCCGCGGGAGCTCAGCCGACGGGTCCGCTCGAAGTACTGGGGCCCTGGCCGGTTCCGGCAGGCGGTCCGGCACGGGGTCCGGACCCACCGGATCGGCCACGAGAAGGGCCGGCTGGTCGTCGACGAGCGGGCTCGGCGCCGCCGGGCGCCGCGCCGCCACGAGCGGACCTGACCAGTACCCTGCGGGTATGCGGGGCGATGCGGCGCGCTCTCGCCCGTCGGCCGGGGACGCCCCGGCGGGACGGGCCGCCGGCGCGAGCCAGCAGGGCGAGGGCTCCGGCGGCACGGCGCTCGAGGCCGCCGCCGTCCGGGCGGCCGAGGCGGCGCTGGCCGCCACGACGGCCGCGGCCGGCTCGGTGGCCGAGCGACGGGACCGGGTCAGGGGGGCGATCGGCCGGCACCTCGCCACGCAGGCCGTGCTGGCTCTCGCCAACGGGTTCGCCGGCGACCACCTGCACGCCCGGCACTCGCGCCTCAGCTACCCGATGACGGTGCGTCACGACGGAGCCGAGGTCGCGCTCAGCCGGGAGGCGCTGGCGGCGGTCCACCCGGCGGCCACCTCGACAGTGGTGGTTTTCGTCCACGGCTTCGTCATGAGCGAACGGGGCTGGTGGCGGCGGGGGCGCGAGCCACACACCCGCTCCACGGCATACGGCCAGAGCCTGGCCGAGGACCTGTCGATGACGCCGGTGTGGCTGCGCTACAACTCCGGGCTGCGGGTCTCGACCAACGGCGCCCTGCTCGACTCCCTGCTGGGCCGGCTCGTCCGGCACTGGCCCGTCGAGGTCGAGCGGCTCGTCCTGGTCGGTCACTCCATGGGCGGACTGGTCATCCACAGCGCGCTGGCCCAGGCCGACGGGTCGGGCGGGAGCGGGCAGTGGGTCAGCCTCGTCAGCGACACCGTGTCGCTGGGCACTCCCCATCACGGCGCCCCGCTCGAGCAGGCCGTCGCCCACGCCGCGGTCGCCCTCGGGGCCTGGCAGCGCACCGCGCCCGTCGCCACCGCGGTGCGCCGCCGGAGCGTGGGAACCAAGGACCTGCGGCACGGGAACCTCGTGCCCCAGGACTGGCTGGGCCACGATCCCGACGACGTGCGCAACCGGCGGATCGACATCCCGCTGCGGCCCGGCATCCGCCATCTCGCCGTCGTCGGGGTGCTCGGCTCCGACCCTGACGGCTGGCTCGGTGCGGCCCTCGGCGACGGAATGGTCACCCGCACGAGTGCCCGTGGCCAGCGGCGCGGCTACACCGGAGGGCAGCGCTACCCCGACGACGACGTGGTCGTCCTGCCGGCCGTGAACCATCTGGCCCTGCTGAACCACCCGCAGGTGTATGCCGTGCTCCGGGCGCGCCTGGGCGAGCCCGGTTAGTCGGTTCGTCCGCCGCGTGGGTGCCTCGCCCGACCGCGATCCCCGGACGCCGGGTCGGGCCGCTGTGGGACGCCGGGTTCAGCGGGCTCCGGCGAGCAGGTCGCGCACCTCCTCCCTGCTCGGGACCCGCCCGTCCACGAGCACCCGCCCGTCGACGACGAGGCCGGGGACGCGGTGGACGCCGAGCGCGGCGATCTCGTCGTGGTCGCTCACCACGGTGATCTCGCCGTCGACGCCCAGGGCGTCCATGGCGGAGCGGGCGGCTGAGACGAGATGGTCCACGTTGCGGTCCTGGATACCGGCGACGGTGACATGCATCGCGCCTCCTTCGGTCGGGTCGGCACCGGGCTGGATCCCCGGGTGGTGCCCAGTCTCAGCCAGCGCGGCCGCCACGGCATCCCCGGCCGGGTGTCAGATCCGTCACGGGGGGGCGGGTTGGGCCGAGACCGCCGGTAAGTTAGGGTCGCCTAAGTTAGGTAACCCTAAGTTCCCGATCCGGACGGAGCCGCATGTTCGTCAGCAACGCCCTCATCGGCCTGCGGGAGGGGCTCGAGGCCTCCCTGGTCGTCGTCATTCTCGTCGCGTTCCTCGCCAGGACGGGTCGGACCTGGGCCCTGCGCCACCTGTGGGTGGGCGTGGCTGCCGCCGCCGCGCTCTCGGTGGCGCTCGGCGCCGTCCTCACCCTGGGGACCGGTGCCCTCGGCGACGACGCCCAGGAGCTGATCGGCGGTGCGGCGAGCGTCGTCGCCGTCGGCTTCGTGACCTGGATGGTCTTCTGGATGAGGCGCGCGTCCCGCACCATCTCGGGAGAGCTGCGCGGGCAGATGGAGCGGGCCGTTCGGGTGGGGCCGGTCGCCATCATGGGTGTCGGGTTCCTCGG
Source organism: uncultured Actinomycetota bacterium (assembly GCA_963763315.1). Taxonomy (GTDB): domain Bacteria; phylum Actinomycetota; class Actinomycetes; order Actinomycetales; family Dermatophilaceae; genus CAVSJJ01. The sequence continues at coordinate 117,174 of CAVXOC010000002.1, read as the reverse complement.
GGTCGGGCGGGAGGGCCTCGAGACCGCGGTGTTCTTCTTCGCCACCGCGCAGACCGCCGGGTCCGGCGACGTCATGCCGCTGTTCGGCTGGGCCGTCGGCATCGGGGCGGCCGTCCTGCTCGGCTGGCTCGTCTACCGCGGAGCCGTGCGGATCAACCTCGGGTCCTTCTTCCGCTGGACCGGGGTGGCGCTCATCGTCGTGGCGGCCGGGATCCTCGGCTACGGCCTACACGACCTCCAGGAGGGCGGGGCGCTGCCGGCACTGAGCACGCTCGCCTTCGACGTCAGTGGCACGGTCGCGCCCTCGAGCCTGGCCGGCGTGCTGCTCAAGGCCTTCTTCGGGTTCACTCCGGAGACGACGTGGCTCCAGGCGGCCGCCTGGCTGGGGTACCTCGCCGTGGTGCTGCCGTTGTTCCTGCGGCCCGCCCGCCCGGCGGTGCCGGCGGCGGCCCCGGAGCCGCAGCGCGCATCCTGACCCACCGACGCCACGGAACCACAGCGCGCATCCTGGCCCACCGACGCCACGGAACCACAGCGCCACCGGTGCCGCATCGCGGGCTCGGCGACGTGGGGCCGCCGGCTGCTCGAGTGCTTGTTTCGCTCGAGCAGCCGGCGGAGTAGCGGGTCCCGAAGCCGCCATGCCGAACCGGGAGGGCGGCACGCCGGCTTCAGGACCCGTCAGCCGCCGACCTCGGTGAGGTCGTGGCTGGCGGTGGTGTAGGCACTGGCAGGGGGTTCGTAGGCGCAGAAGGGCTCGGACTCGAGGATGTCGCCGGTCACGGCATACGCGCGGGCGCGGCTGCCGCCGCAGACCGAGCGGAACTTGCAGACGCCGCACTTGCCCTTGATCAGGGTGCGGTCGCGCAGGGTGCGGAACAGGTCGGACTCCTGGTAGACGGTCACCAGGTCGTCGGTGCGGACGTTGCCCGCCGACACCGGGAGGAAGCCCGACGGGAAGATGTCGCCGGTGTGGCTGATGAACATGAACCCGTCGCCGTCGGTGACGTTGCGCGCCCGGCCGATACCGTCGACCATCGAGTGCTGCGTCCCGGAGGTCAGGGTGTCGTGGTCGTCGGCGGTCTCGGTCTTCTTGCGCTGCAGGACCACCCGGGAGAACTGCGGCGCGGCCGTGGCCTTGATGTCGAAGGCGGCCGTCTTGGACAGGTCGTAGAGCTGGTGGAACACCGACTCGAACTCGTCGGCGCTGGCGACGTCGTCCGGCTTGGCCCGCCCCATCGGGACGATGAAGAAGACCTCCCAGAACACGATCCCCAGCTCGCCCATGAGGTCGCACATGGCGGGCATGTCGTCGATGTTGTTCTTGCGGACGACGGTGTTGACCTGGGTGGTGAGACCGACCTCGCGGGCCTCGCGCAGGATGCGCAGGCCGTGGTCGAAGGACCCGTCGACCCGCCGGAACGTGTCGTGGATGCCGGGGGTGGACCCGTCGAGGCTCACCGCGAGGCGGGCCAGGCCCGCGTCCTTGAGCGCGCGCATCGTCTCCTTGGTGCACAGCGGGGTCGTCGCGGGCGTGATGGCCATCCGCAGCCCGAGGTCGGCGCCATAGCGGACGAGCTCGACGATGTCGGGTCGCTTGAGCGCGTCGCCGCCGCTGAAGACGAAGATGATCCGGCCGAACTCGCGGATGCGGCGCAGCATGGTCTTCGCCTCGCCGGTGCTCAGCTCGCGCGGGTCACGGGACGGCTGTGCCTCGGCGCGGCAGTGCTGGCAGGCGAGGTCACAGGCCTGGGTGGTCTCCCAGATGACGAGGAAGGGCGCCTTGTCGAAGTCCATCGTCACGCCGGGCATCCCGCCCGCGCCGCGCGGATGTCCGCCCGGGTGTCCGCCCGGGTGTCCGCCCGGGTGTCCGCCGGGACGTCCGCCGGGCTGAGGGCCGGGGTGGCTGCCGGCCGCCTGAGGGTTCGACATGTCGTGACCGTAGATCGTTGAACGGACATCTTTCTACCAAGGCCAGGCTCACCGGCCGCCGGCCACGCACGAATCGGGCGGCCGCCGTGAGCAAGGTCACCGGCGGGGGCGCTGGCGGGTAGGGTCGGCGGGGTTCTCGGTCGGTCCGGGACCAGCGCGGGCGGGGCTGCGCACGGGCCCCGCCCGGTGTCCTCGAGGGGTGACGGGACGGCATACGTAGGCCACCCTTGGTAGATGACCACGCCCACGACGGTTGTCCTCTTCGGTGCCACCGGGGACCTCGCCAAGCGCAAGCTCATTCCCGGCCTGCTCCACCTGTTCCTCTCCCGGCTGCTCGACGACTTCGAGATCGTCGGGACCTCGCTGGATGACCTCAGCCGCGACGAGTTCCGCGAGGTGGCGCTGGCGGCGATCCACGAGCACAGCGACCGTGAGCTGACCGAGGCCGACTGGCGGGAGTTCTCGGACCGGCTCTACTTCGTCCCCGGGCCGGCCGGCCCCGACGCGCTGCGGGACACGGTGAAGGCGGCGGAGGACCACCTCCCGGGGGAGGAGCGGCGCCGGCTCCACTACCTCTCGGTCCCACCGAAGGCGGCGCTGGCGGCGGTGCGGATGATCGCCGACGCGGGGCTGGTCGCCAAGAGCCGGGTCGTCATGGAGAAGCCGTTCGGCGTCGACCTGGCCTCGGCCCGCGGGCTCAACGCCCGGCTGCACGAGGTGTTCGACGAGGAGCAGATCTTCCGGATCGACCACTTCCTCGGCAAGGAGCCGGCGCAGAACATCCTCGCCTTCCGCTTCGCCAACGGCCTCTTCGAGCCGATCTGGCACCGCAACAACATCGACCACGTGCAGATCGACGTGCCCGAGACGCTGGGCCTGACCCAGCGGGCCGACTTCTACGAGAGCACCGGCGCCTACCGCGACATGGTCGTCACCCACCTGTTCCAGATCCTCGCGTTCACGGCGATGGAGCCGCCGACGGCCCTGCAGCCCGATGCGATCAGCCGGGAGAAGAACAAGGTGTTCCGCTCGATAGTGCCGATCCAGCCCACCGACGTCGTCCGCGGCCAGTACACCGGCTATCTCGACGAGCCCGGGGTCCGGCCCGGCTCCGAGACCGAGACCTTCGTGGCGCTGAAGTGCTTCGTCGACAACTGGCGCTGGGCGGGCGTGCCGTTCTACCTGCGCACCGGCAAGCGGATGGCCGAGGGCGCCCGGATCATCTCGATCGCCTTCAAGGAGCCACCTCAGTCGATGTTCCCCCCGGGCTCGGGTGTCGGGGACCACGGGCCCGACCACCTGACGTTCGACCTCGCCGACAAGTCGCGGATGTCGCTGTCGTTCTACGGCAAACGGCCGGGTCCGGGGTTCAAGCTCGACAAGCTGTCGATGCAGTTCGCCATGCAGGAGACGCACTGGGCGGGGGCGGTGCTCGAGGCGTACGAGCGGCTGATCTACGACGCCGCCCGCGGCGACCGGACGCTGTTCACCTCGGCCGAGGGGATCGAGCGGCTCTGGGAGATCTCGCAGCCACTGCTCGAGAACCCGCCGATCGTCCGTCCCTACGCGCAGGGCACGTACGGCCCGAACCAGATCCACCAGCTCATCGCCCCGTACACCTGGCGCCTGCCGTTCGAACGGGTGTGGCGCGAGAAGAAGGTCTGATCGGCGGGCGCCCGCGCTTGCCGCCACGACCCGCCGGCCGAGGGGGTCCTGGTCGGCCGGCCGCCGTCAGGGCGAGGGCTGGCCCGGCTCCCGCGTCGGGAGGGCGGCCACCCGGACGATGAGCGAGCTCGGCCGGATGGAGAACAGCACCTGCCGGGCCTCGCCGAGGACCTCGCCGTCGACCTGCACCCGCTGCGGCTCCTCGACGGTGACGACGGCGCGCCGGCAGCGGTAGCGGTCGAGCTGGGAGTGTTCCTTCTGCCGCTGGGTCAGCACGTGCGCGGCCACCCCGGCCCAGGCCGCGATGCCGCGCGGCGTGATGGCGACGACGTCGAGGATCCCGTCGTCCACCTCGGCGTCCGGCATGAGGTTGATGCCGCCGGTCAGCCGGCCGCAGTTCCCGACGACGACGGTCCGGGCCCGGCGGGTGGTCTCCTCGCCGCCGTCGACGACGAGCGTGGTCCGGAACCTCGCCCTCAGCAGGCTCTTCGCACCCCCGGCGATGTATGCCGGCCAGCCCACCCGGGCCTTGAGCTCCTCGGACGTCCCCTCCATGATCGCGGCGTCGAACCCGAGACCTCCCATGACGAGGAACGCGTGCTCGTTGGCGGGGGGCGCCGACCGCCCCCCGGCGCGCTCGCTCTCCGCGCGCTCCCGCTGCGCCGCCCGCCCATCCGTCTCGTCGGGGTGGTCCCGGCCGGCCTCGTGTCCCCGTACCCCGGCGGGGCGACCGGCGTCGACCTCGTGTCCCCCCGCCCCGGCGGGGCGACCGGCGCCGGCCTCGTGTCCCCGTACCCCGGCGGGGCGACCGGCGCCGGCCTCGTGTCCCCGTACCCCGGCGGGGCGACCGGCGCCGGCCTCGCCCGCCGGCCGCACACCCACCGCACCGGCGTACTCCTGGTCGGCGGGGTCGGCCCGCACCACGGACGCGGCCTCGACCCGGAGCTGTTCGTCCTCGTCGGCGCCCACGACCGGCTGCTCGGCCAGCTGCTCGGGGGTCGGGTCGATGGTGACCCACCCGACGTCGATGTGTCGGTTGAGCCCGGTGAGGGCGACCAGCATGGCCGGCTCGATGCTGTCCAGCGGCAGCTGGAGGTTGCGGGCGAGCAGGTTCCCGGTTCCGCGGGCCAGCAGGCCCATCGGGGTGAGCGTCCCGGTGAGCACCTCGGCGACCGCCCGGACCGTCCCATCCCCGCCCAGGGCGCAGACCAGGTCGGTGCCCGACTCGAGCGCAGCCCGGGCCTGTCCGTAACCGGGGTCCTCGACCGTGGTGAGGAGGATCTCCGGAGCGGCCCAGCCGAGCTCGAGAGCCTGCCGGGTCAGGGCGGCTCCGACCGCGGACGGGTCGTCCACCTTGGTCGGGTTGAGGATGATGGTCACCCGGCGCCGCGGGGCCGGCTCGGCGCCGCGGCGGAACTGGTCCCGGGCCGGACGACTCCGTCCGGGCAGGACCTGGTCGGAGCGCCCCCGCAGCCACAGCAGCGCCCCCGCCCCCGCCCCGACGATGAGGACCACGGCGACCACGACGACGGTCAGCCAGGTCTCCCACACACCGCGAAAACTACCGCACCACCTGGGCGTTCCCGCACCGACCGAACGCCTCGCGGTCCCGAGCGGACGGGGCCCGGCAGCGGGCCGGCGACCCGGGTCGAGCCGGCCGTCGCGGCAGCCGCGCGCCCTGCGTGCGGCGACGGCACGGCATACGCTGCGGCGATGGGCGACATCGAGCCGGACACCAAGGACTGGACCTGGACCCTGCGGCAACCCTGCCCCGACTGCGGTGTCGCGGCCGGCGAGATCGAGCCCAGTGCCGTGGCCGGGCTGGTCGGCGCGTACACCGCACCGTGGCCGGGCGTGCTCGAGCGCCGGGACGTGCGGCAGCGGCCCGACCCGCACACCTGGTCGGCGCTGGAGTACGCCTGCCACGTGCGTGACGTGTGCCGGCTCTTCGACGGACGGGTCCGGCTCATGCTCGGCGAGGAGGACCCGCTCTTCGAGAACTGGGACCAGGACGAGGCGGCGGTGGCCGACCGCTACGGCGCGCAGGACCCGGCCGTGGTGGCTGAGGAGCTCGCCGAGGCGGCGGGACGGCTCGCCATGACGTATGCCGCGGTGTCCGGCTCCCAGTGGGAGCGCACGGGGATGCGGTCCACCGGTGCCAGGTTCACCGTGCTGAGCCTCGGCCAGTACGGGCTGCACGACCTCGGACATCACCTGTGGGACGTCGGCGTCGAAGTGCCCGGCCGGTGACCTGCGGCCGCCGCGGGGGTCCAGGCCGGGCGCACGCCGGCGGAATGCCGGGCGCGTGACGCACGCCCGCGGAATCCCGGGCGCGTGACGCACCGGCAGGTGCACACTGGCGCTCGTGCCCCCTGCCTCGACACTGCTGGGCTTCGCCGGAGCCTCCATCGTCATCGCGCTCATTCCGGGCCCGAGCCTGCTGTTCATGGTCGGGCGTGCCCTCTCGGCCGGCCGGCGCGAGGCGCTGCTCACCGTCGTCGGCAACGGGTTCGGGCTGTTCACCCAGATGGTCGGGGTCACCGCGGGACTCGGACCGGTGGTGGCCGCCAGCGCCACGGCATACCTGGTCCTCAAGGTGACCGGCGTGGTGTACCTGGTCTGGCTCGGCATCGGCGCCATCCGGCACCGTCGAGCGCTGTCGGCCGAGGTCGGCTCCGAGCTGGCCGCGGCCGCCCGGACCCCCGCCATCCACGCGATGCGCAAGGGGTATGTCGTCGGGGTCACCAACCCCAAGACCGTCGTCTTGTTCGCCGCCCTGCTGCCGCAGTTCGTCGACCGGACGGCGGGCCCGGCCTGGCTGCAGATCGTCGCGCTCGGAGCCGTGTTCACGGTGGTCGCCATCTCGAGTGACTCGACGGTCGCGTTCGTCGCGGGGCGGGCCCGGGACTGGTTCGCCTCGAGTCCTCGGCGGCTGGAGCGGATCGGCGGGACCGGTGGCGTCCTCATGGTGGGCCTCGGCGTCGGGCTGCTGCTCACCGGTCGCCCCGACTGATATCGCGCCGGGTGCGCCGCCCGTCGCTTGGCAAGGGAAACCCGAGGTTCGCCGGGGTTGACGAACCCGGCGAACCTCGGGTTTCGCCGATGGGGCGGGAAAGTTGTGGCAGGTGGGGAGGGGCGGCGGGGTGGATAAACTCAGCGCTCGTGATCGACATCCGGCTGCTGCGTGAGAACCCCGACCTGGTGCGTGCCTCGCAGCGCGCCCGCGGCGACGACGAGGGCGTCGTCGACGCCGTCCTCACGGCCGACGAGCGTCGGCGGGGCGCGCTCACCGCCTTCGAGACGCTCCGGGCCGAGCAGAGGTCGATGGGCCGCGAGATCGCGCGTGCCCAGGGCGAGCAGAAGCGGGCCCTGCTGGCGCGCACCAAGGAGCTGGCCCACCACGTCAAGGCGAACGAGGTCGCCGCGGCCGCGGCCCAGGCCGAGCTCGACGAGCTGCTCACGACCATCGGCAACGTCGTCGTGGAGGGCGTCCCGGCGGGCGGCGAGGACGACTACGTGCTGCGCGAGACGGTCGGCACCCCCCGGGACTTCGCGGCCGAGGGCTTCGATCCGCAGGACCACCTCGACCTCCTCGAGGGGCTCTGCGGGGTCGACATGGAGCGCGGCGCCAAGGTCGCCGGGTCGCGGTTCTACTTCCTCACCGGGGTCGGTGCGCGGCTCGAGCACGCCCTGCTGACCCTCGGCCTGCAGCAGGCCGTCGCGGCCGGCTTCACCCCCATGGTCACGCCCGTGCTCGTCCTGCCCGAGATGATGCGTGGAGCCGGGTTCATCGACCGGCACGCCGAGGAGGTCTACCGTCTGGAGGCCGACGACCTCTACCTCACCGGAACCTCCGAGGTTGCGCTCGCCGGGTACCACGCGGACGAGATCATCGACCTCTCGGCCGGGCCACGCCGCTATGCCGGCTGGTCCACCTGCTTCCGGCGCGAGGCCGGGTCGTACGGCAAGGACACCCGGGGCATCATCCGGGTCCACCAGTTCAACAAGCTCGAGATGTTCGTCTACTGCGACCCGGCCGACGCTGCGGCCGAGCACGACCGGCTGCTGGCCTTCGAGAAGGAGATGCTTGCCAAGGTCGAGCTGCCCTACCGGGTGATCGACACCGCTGCGGGCGACCTCGGCCAGAGCGCCGCCCGCAAGTTCGACTGCGAGGCCTGGGTGCCGAGCCAGGGGCGCTACCGGGAGCTGACCTCGACGTCGAACTGCACGACGTTCCAGGCCCGCCGCCTCGGCACCCGCTTCCGGCGCGAGGGCGGCCACGGACCGACCGAGGTCGCCGCCACGCTCAACGGGACCCTGGCCACCACGCGCTGGCTCGTCGCCATCGTCGAGAACCACCAGCAGCGCGACGGCTCGGTCGTCGTCCCCGAGGCGCTGCGGCCCATCCTCGGGCTCGACGTCCTCACCCCGACCCGCTAGCCGGGGCGGCTGGGGAGGTCTCCGCCACCTCCGGCCCCCCGACCGGTCCACCGGCCGGGGGAGACCTGTCCGCCTGCCGGCGGAGGCGCGGCATGCCGGCTCCTCCCTAGTCTGGAGGCATGCCGTCGCTGCTCACTCGTGCGAGCGCCCGTCTCGGGACGTTCTTCGCGGTCGACGACGACTGGGTGCGGGTAGGGCCCCCGGTCGGACCGGCGGACGCGCTACTGGCCGGGGGCGTCGCCATCGCCGGGCTCGCCCTGCTCGAGGTGACCCGCAGCGTCGGTGCCCTGGACACGGTGGCCCAGCCCGCGTGGCTGCAGTGGCTGGCCACCGCCTCCGTGGCGGTGTTCCTTCTCCTCCGCCGCCGCTTTCCCCTCACCGTCGGCGTCCTCGCCGGGATCCACATGTTCGTCCTCGGGGTCACGATGCCTGCCGTCATGGGCCTACTGGCGCTCCAGGTGTCCTACTTCATCGCGTTCTTCTCCGCCGTCGCCTGGGCGAGGGAGCGCCGCTCGATGCTTCTCGTCATGGGCGCCCTGGTGGGGCTGATGTTCGTGTGGGTGGCCTGGCAGTTCGCGTTCGGCCGTGGGATCGACCGGATCCTCGCCGGGACCGAGGGGACCCGCGGGGCCGGGCCGCTCTCGCCCGTCACGGCCGCGGTGCTCCTCACCGTGATCGTCAACGTCCTCTACTTCGGGGGCGCCGTGGTCGGCGGACAGGTGGCCTGGCGCAGCGCCCGGCAGCAGGCCCGGCTCCTGGAGCAGGCGGCGACGATCGCGGCCCAGACCGACGGTCTGCGCCGCCGCGCGGTCGTCGACGAGCGGCTGCGGATCGCCCGCGAGCTGCACGACGTCGTGGGCCACCACGTTTCGGTCATCGGGATCCAGGCCGGGGCCGCTCGCCGGGTCCTCGGCTCCGATCCGCTGGCCGCCGCCGAGGCGCTGGCGCGGATCGAGGCCTCCTCACGCGAGGGCGTCACCCAGATGCGGGCGCTGCTCGGCACCCTGCGCGAGATGGAGGACCTCGAGCGCCCCGCGCCCCCCGACGGCTCGGGTGCCGCGCGCGCCCCGGAGCCCGGACTCGGCGACCTGCCCGCCCTCGCCGCCCAGCGCACCCAGGCCGGCCTCGAGACGGCATACCAGCTCGTCGAGGGCACCCCCGGCGCCGCGGCCCGGCTGCCCGGCCCCCTGGCGCTGTCGGTCTACCGGGTGGCCCAGGAGGCCCTGGCCAACGTCGCCCGCCACTCCACCGCACACCGCGCGGGGGTGGTGGTCCGGGTCGACGACGCCGGACCCCGGCCGCACGTCGAGGTGGAGGTCGTCGACGACGGGAGACCCCGGGCTGGGACCTCGGGCAGCGGTCTCGGACAGCTGGGGATCCGCGAGCGTGCCGCCTCGCACCGCGGCGAGGTCGACATCGGTCCCCGGGTGACTGGAGGCTACCGCGTCCGAGTGCGTATGCCATTGGGAGACAACGATGTCCGAGCATGAGCTGCTTCGCGTCATGATCGTCGACGACCAGCACCTGGTGCGCTCGGGCTTCACGATGATGCTGTCCGTCGAGCCCGACCTCGAGGTCGTGGGCGAGGCGGGCGACGGGGCGACGGCCCTCGCCCTCGCCCGCGAGCTGCGCCCCGACGTCGTGCTCATGGACGTGCAGATGCCCGTCATGGACGGGATCGAGGCCACGCGGCGGCTGGTCGCCGAGGACCTCGGCAGGGTCGTCATCCTCACGACCTTCGACCGTGACGACTACCTGTTCGACGCGTTGGCGGCAGGAGCCAGCGGCTTCCTCCTCAAGAACGCCGACCCCGACCACCTCGTCGAGGCGGTGCGGGCGGTCGGGGACGGCCATGCCCTGCTCGCCCCGGCGGTGACCCGGCGGGTCATCGAGCAGATGACGTCGGGCACCGGCCCCGGGGGGGCCCCCGGCGGGGGGGCGGATGCGCCCTCCGTCCCGGGCCAGCGGGCTGGTCCGCCCGTGGGCTGGCCGAGGACCACCTGGCAGGCGGCGGAGCTCGCCCGGCTCACCGACCGCGAGCACGAGGTGCTCGTGCTCATGGGCCGGGGCCTGTCCAACGCCGAGATCGCCACTGAGCTGTTCCTCGGCGAGGCGACCGTGAAGACCCACGTCTCGAACTGCCTGGGCAAGCTGCACCTGCGCGACCGCGTCCAGGCCGTGGTCCTCGCCTACGAGGCGGGCCTCATCCTGCCGTCGGAGGGCCGGGCGCGCGAGGTTCCGCCTCGCGGCTGATCCGTCCCGGCCGAGGCGCACCTAGCGTGAGGGACATGACGACGACTCTGGCCCCACCGGTCACCGACACCATCGAGGCGATCGGGCTCACCCGCCGGTTCGGCGACATCCTTGCCGTCGACGGCGTCACCATGACCGTCCCCACCGGGACCCTGACCGGCTTCGTCGGCGGGAACGGCGCCGGCAAGACGACGACGATGCGGATGATCATGGGCCTGCTCGGCATCGACGCGGGGGTCGTCCGCTGGCAGGGCCGGGCGATGACCGACACCGACCGGCGCACCTTCGGCTACATGCCGGAGGAGCGGGGGCTCTATCCCAAGCAGCGGGTCCTCGACCAGCTCGTCTACCTCGGCCGGCTCTCCGGCCTGAGCGCCGCCGAGGCCGCGGCCGGCGCGCGGGTGCACCTCGAGCGCTTCGGACTGGGGGACCGGAGCGGGGAGCGCGTCGAGAAGCTCAGCCTCGGCAACCAGCAGCGGGTCCAGATCATCGCCGCCCTCATGGCGCGGCCCCGGGCCCTCATCCTCGACGAGCCCTTCTCGGGCCTGGACCCCGACGCCGTCGACTCGATGGCCGACCTGCTGCGCGAGCACACCGCCGACGGGGTGCCCGTCCTGTTCTCCAGCCACCAGCTCGACCTCGTCGAGCGGCTGTGCGACCGCCTCGTCGTCCTCGCCCGGGGACGCGTGGTCGGTGAAGGCACCGTCGAGGAGCTGCGCGGGCGCGGGCCGACCCGCTACCGCCTCGTCCTCGACAGCGACGCCGGCTGGGTCCGTGACCACAGGGGAGTCACCACCACCGACGTCGACGGTCCCGTCGCGCTCGTCGAGCTCGACGACGCGGCGGGGGCCGCCGGGCAGTCGCTGCTGGCCGAGGCCCTGCGCCGCGGCCGGGTGCGTGAGTTCGCCCGGGTCGTCCCCGCCCTGTCCGAGATCTACCGGGAGGTGACCGCATGAGCACCATCACCGGTCCGAGCACTGAGCCCGAGGACCGACCGGGCCCCTCGTGGCCGCTCGTCGCTCGGCGCGAGATCGTCGTCAAGCTCACCGACAAGGCCTTCCTCATCGGCACCGTGCTGACCCTGGCCATCATCACCGGGTTCCTCGTCGTCCAGGCGGTCCTCGAGCAGCGCACCAAGACGTACGTCGTGGCCGCGACGGCCGACACCTCGGCCATGGCGCGGACCGTCCAGCGGCAGGCGAGCGCGGTCGACGACAAGGTGGCGGTCACCGTCGACCCCGTGCCGGACGCCGCGGCCGCCGCGGCGGCCGTTCGCTCCGGCGACGCCGACGTGTGGCTGCACCGGGACGGCGACGGCTGGGTGCTCACGGGGAAGGACCAGGTACCGGGCGCCCTGGACCAGGCCGCCTCGACGGTGGTCAGGCAGGCCGCCCTGGCGGCCAACGCCGACCGGCTCGGCGCGTCGGTGGCGGACCTCACCCGCGGCGCGACCCTCTCTACCGGGGTTCTCGACGGCAGCGCCGAGCAGAAGGGGTTCGCCCAGGCCATGGGGTTCGCGCTGGCGTTCCTGTTCTACATCTCCTCGCTCGGGTTCGGGGTGGCCCTGGCCGCGAGCGTGCTGGAGGAGAAGGCATCCCGCATCGTCGAGATCATCACCACGAAGATCCCCGTGCGGCAGCTCCTCGCCGGGAAGGTCATCGGAAACTCCGCCATGGCTCTCGCCCAGATGGCGCTGTACGTCGTCATCGGTCTCGTCGGCCTGAGCTTCACGAAGTACTCCGCGTACCTCCCCGGGGTGTCCGGTGCGCTCGGCTGGTTCCTCACCTTCTTCCTCGTCGGCTTCCTCCTCATCGCCTGCCTGTGGGCCGTCGCCGGCGCCCTGGCGAGCCGCTCCGAGGACCTGCAGTCGACGTCGGCCCCTCTGACGATGCTGACGATGGCGATCTTCTTCGGGGCCCTCCTGCTCAAGGGCACCGCCCTGACGGTCTGCTCCTACCTCCCTCCGCTGTCGGCGGTCCTCATGCCGCTGCGGGTCCTGCAGGGCTCGGCCGCCTGGTGGGAGCCGGTCCTCGCCCTCGCGCTGCTCGTGGCGGCCTGCGCCGGTGTCGTGCTCGTGGCCGAGCGGCTCTACCGACGCTCGCTGCTGCAGACCCACGGGCGGCTCAGCGTGCGGCAGGCGTGGACCGCAGCCGAGTGAAAGCGGCGTCCCATCCGGCGGGGGGTCGAGCGCCGTGCGCCGTCGACGCGGGTGGGCGAGCAGGGCTCGGAGCACCGACTGGACACCGCCCACGCCGCAATGTGCACCGGCGGCGAAGGCGCCACCATCGGCGTCCGCGCCAGGTAGCGTCACTGTCATGCCCGACCACCTCGTCGCCCTCGATGTCGACGGTACGACCCTGCACCACTCGGGGCTCCTGTCCGACCCGGTGCGGGCCGCGATCGCCGACGTCGCCGCCGCCGGTCACCACGTCGTCCTCGCGACCGGTCGATCCGTCGTCGCGACCGTTCCGGTCCTCGAGGAGCTGGGCCTGACCAGCGGGTATGCCGTGTGCTCCAACGGCGCGGTCACGCTGCGGATCGACCCGGCGCTCGACCAGGGCTACGAGCTGGTGGACGTCGTCACCTTCGATCCCCGGCCGGCCCTGACCCTCCTGCACGAGGAGTGGCCCGATGCGGTCGTCGCCGTCGAGGAGCTCGGGGTGGGGTTCAAGCTCAGCGCGCCCTTCCCCGAGGGTGAGCTCCAGGGCGTCCTCCGGGTGGTCCCCTGGGAGGATCTCGTCGCCGAGCCGGTGACCAGGGTGACGTTCCGCAGCCCCAACGGCACGAGCGAGGACTTCGTCGGCCTCACCGAGCGGATCGGCCTGCACGGGGTGAGCTACGCAGTGGGGTTCACCGCGTGGCTCGACCTCACCCCCGAGGGGGTCTCCAAGGGCGCCGCCCTCGAGCTCGTGCGGCGTCACCTGGGCATCGAGCCGGCCTACACCGTCGCGGTCGGCGACCAGCGCAACGACATCGAGATGCTCCGCTGGGCGGCCCGGGGGATCGCCATGGGCAACGCCCCCGATGCCGTCCAGGACGTCGCCGACGAGGTGACCGGCTCGGTCGACGACGACGGGCTCGTGCCGGTCCTGCGCTCCCTGCTCCCGCCCGCGGAGCTGCGTCTCTGACAGGGCGCCGGTGCGGGTGGGATGCTGGGCCGACGATGGCCGAGCTGTATCTCACCTCTGCGACCAACCCCCGGCTCAAGGGGCTGGTCGCGCTGCGCCGCCGGCGGGTGCGGGAGAGCGAGGGAGTGACGGTCATCGACGGGTTCGAGGAGCTTGCGCTCGCCGTGGCGGCGGGTGTCCGGCCGCGCACCGTCCTGCACTGCCCGGAGCTGATGGCCGCCTCGGCCGACCGGTTCGCCCTGCTGGACCGGCTGCGGGCGGCCGGCACGGAGACGATCCGGCTGAGCAGGCCGGCGTTCGAGAAGGTCGCCTACCGGGAGGGCCCCGACGGGTTCCTCGCGGTCGTCCCCGCCGCCGGCACCGACCTCACCCGCCTCCACCTGCCCCCGCGCCCGGTCATCCTGGTCTGCGAGGGGGTCGAGAAGCCCGGTAACCTCGGCGCGATGCTGCGCACGGCCGACGCGGCCGGCGTCGCGGCCGTCGTCGCCGCCGACCCGGTCACCGACTGGGGCAACCCCAACGTCGTGCGGGCCAGCAAGGGCACCGTCTTCGCCGTGCCGGTCGCCAGCGCGTCGACGTCCGAGGTCCTCCGTTGGCTGGCCGGCCGCGGCATACCCCTGGTCGCGGCCACGCCGGACACCGACGTCGTCCACACCGACGTCGACTATCGCGGGCCGATCGCCATCGCCGTCGGTACCGAGAAGCGGGGTCTCACCGAGGCGATGCTCGCCGCCGCGCAGGCGCGGGTGCGGATCCCCATGTCGGGGCGGGCGAACTCGCTCAACGTCGCCACCTCGGCCGCCGTCGTCCTCTTCGAGGTGGTCCGGCAGCGTCGCGGCTGACCCGCGGGACGGCCCGGGACGGCCCGTTGCGTCATCGGCTGAACGACAACCGGTTTCACCCGTTCGGGCGAGGGCCCCGCGTCCGGAGCACCCTCTGGCGTGTGTCACGATGGACCGCATGCGAGTCGACCATGTTGTCTATGCGGCCGAGCACGACGGGCTTCAGGCCACGGCCGAGCGACTGGCCAAGCAGATCGGGGTCGAACCGGTGGATGGGGGCGTCCACCCGAGGTTCGGCACGCGCAACATCATCCTGCCGCTGGCCCACGAACGGTATGTCGAGGTCGTCGAGGTGCTCGAGCACCCGGCCGCGGACAAGGCGCCGTTCGGCCAGGTGGTCCGGGCCCGGTCCGAGGCGGGCGGGGGCTGGATCGGCTGGGTGGTCCGCGTGCCCGATATCTCCCAGGTCGAGTCCCGGCTCGGCCGCCAGTCGATCGAGGGCAACCGCCATCGTCCCGACGGCGTCGAGCTCCGCTGGCGTCAGGTGGGCGTCCGGGGCCTCCAGGCCGACCCGCAGCTGCCCTTCTTCGTCCAGTGGGACAGCGACGTGCCGCACCCGTCCCAGGACGCGACGACCATGGTGACCATCGAGTCGCTGACGATCGCCGGCGACCCCGACCGCGTCTGCGAGTGGCTGGGGCTGCCCGCCGACAGGACCTCGTCGGTCATCGACTTCCACTGGGTCGCCCCGCACGGCACGCCCGGTCTGCTGTCCGTGACCTTCGGCACCCCGCAGGGCGAGGTCACCATCTGAGCGGCGTCCCGTCGCCGCCCGCCCCTGCGTGCCTGCCACCCGCCGGCCGAGACGCCCAGGCGGTCCGGCGGCCCGGGCAGGTCCGGTGACCGGGGCGCGGCTCAGCGGCCGAACCGCCGCAGCCGCAGGCTGTTGCTGACCACCAGGACGCTCGACATGGCCATGGCGCCGCCGGCGATCATTGGGTTGAGCAGCCCGGCCATGGCCAGCGGGATGGCGGCCATGTTGTAACCGAACGCCCAGGCGAGGTTCTGCTTGACGATCTCCAGGGTGCGCCGGGACAGCCCGATGGCGTCGACCACCGCCGACAGCTCCGAGCGCATGAGCACGATGTCGGCGGACTCGGCGGCGACGTCCGTGCCGGTCCCCATCGCCATCCCGAGGTCGGCCTGGGCGAGCGCGGCCGCGTCGTTGACGCCGTCGCCGACCATGGCGACGATCCTGCCCTCGTGCTGCAGACGCCGGATGGTCGCGTGCTTGTCCTCCGGGCGCACATCCGCCAGGACGTGCGCCGGCCCGATGCCGACCTGCTGGGCGACGGCGCTGGCGGCCCGGAGGTGGTCGCCGGTGAGGAGGTATGCCGTCAGCCCGGCGTCGCCGAGGTCCGAGATGGCCGCCGCCGCGCCGGGCCGGACCTCGTCGGCCACCGTGAGGCGGGCCCGCGCGGTGCCGTCCCAGCCGAGCCACACGGTCGTCCCGTTGGGCGCGGCCGTGGCGATCTCGTCGGGCACGACGGCGAACAGGTCGGCCCGGCCCACCGTCACGACGGTGTCCTTGACGGTCGCGGTGGCGCCCGAGCCGGGAAGGCTCTCGAACCCGGTGATCCTGGGCAGGTCGAGCCCGCGGGCCCTCGCCGCGGCGACGATGGCCTTGGCGACGGGGTGCTCGCTGCCGGACTCGACCGCCGCGGCCGCCCGCAGGGCGGCGTCCTTGGGCAGCCGGCCGGCGGGGACGACCTCGGTCAGCGTGGCGATGCCGGTCGTCACGGTTCCGGTCTTGTCGAGGACGATCGTGTCGACCCGTCGGGTGTCCTCGAGGACCTGGGCCCCCTTGATGAGCACCCCGAGCTGGGCGCCCCGGCCGGTGCCGACGAGCAGGGCGGTCGGCGTCGCGAGGCCGAGCGAGCAGGGGCAGGCGATGATGAGGACGGCGATGCCGACGGCCAGCGCCCGCGCGGGGCTGCCGGTGGCGATCCACCAGGCGGCGAACGTCAACGCCGCGAGAACGAGGACGACCGGCACGAACACGGCCGCGATCCGGTCGGCGAGGCGCTGTACGTCGGCCTTCCCGGTCTGCGCCTTCTCGACCAGCCGGGCGATACCCGCGAGCGTGGTGTCCCGCCCGACCCGCCGAGCGCGGACCACGAGCATCCCGCTGGTGTTGATGGTGCCGCCGGTGACCTCGTCATCGGGCCCGACGTCGACCGGCACCGACTCTCCGGTCACGAGCGAGGCGTCGATCGCGCTCGCGCCCTCGACCACCACACCGTCGGCCGCCACCTTCTCGCCGGGCCGGACGACGAACCGGTTGCCGACGGCGAGCTCGCCGATCGGGGCCCGCACCTCGATGGTGCCGCCGTCCGGGGACGGACGCAGGATCGAGACCTCCTTGGCGCCGAGGTGCATGAGGCTCTCGAGCGCCTGTTTGCCGCTGCGCTTGGCCCGTGCCTCCAGCCATCGCCCGATCAGCAGGAAGGTCGTGACGACCGCGGCCGTCTCGAAGTACAGGTGCCGGCTGCCGGACTGCTCGCCGCTCATGGCGGTCATGCCCTCGGTCGCCGTGCCGGTGAGGACGGCGACGGTCGACCAGCCGTAGGCGGCGAGGACGCCGAGCGAGACCAGGGTGTCCATCGTCGAGCCGAGGTGGCGGGCGGTGACGGCGGCGGCACGGTGGAAGGGCCACGCCGCCCACGCGACGATGGGGGTGGCCAGCGCGAGCTGGACCCACGGGCCGTAGGCGAGGTGGATACCGGGAACCATCGCGATGGTCACCAGCGGCACGGTGAGGGCGGCCGAGACGACGGCCCGCCTGGCCAGGACGTCGGGCGGGGCGACGTCGTCGGTCATGGGGTTCGCCACCCCGTCGCCCTCCGGCTCGATGAGGGTCGCTCCGTAGCCGGTGTGGTGCACCGTCTCGAGGATCTTCGCCAGGGTCATGTCACCGCTGAAGCGGACGGTGGCCTTCTCGGTCGCCAGGTTGACGACGGCCTCCACTCCGTCGAGCTTGCTGAGCTTGCGCTCGATCCGCGCGGAGCACGAGGCGCAGGTCATCCCGGAGATTGCGAGGTCGACCTCCCGCTCGGCGTCGGCCGAGGGGAGAGGGCCGGCCGGGCCGGCGGAGGTGCTCGTGACGGTCGTGTCGTCGGTGGTGGACATCGGCTTCCTCGCTCTCAGCTGCGCACGAGGCGCGCGATCGCGGCGGCGGCCTCGTGGACCTTCTCGTCACCGGCGGCCTGGGACTGCCGGGCGGCGTCGACGACGCAGTGGCCGATATGGTCCTCGAGCAGCCCGAGGCTGACGGCCTGCAGGGCGTTCGTCACGGCGCTCACCTGGGTGAGCACGTCGATGCAGTAGGTGTCCTCCTCCACCATCCGGGAGATCCCCCGGACCTGGCCCTCGATGCGGCGCAGCCGCTTGAGGTAGTCCTCCTTGCTGCCGCTGTAGCCCGGCATGTGGCGTCTCCTTCGCGTCGTCGTCAGTGACCATCATACCCCCTAGGGGTATGATGTAGACCCGGCTCGGCCGCGCCCTCAACCGAGGTGGTCGACGAGCCGCGGGGCCAGACCGACGTAGGTGGCCGGGGTGAGGTTCGCGAGCCGGTCCTCCACGTCGGCGGGCAGGCCGAGCCCGCGGACGAACTCGACGAGCTCGGCCCGGCCGATCCGCCGGCCGCGGGTCAGCTCCTTGAGCCGCTCGTACGGCTCCCCCATCCCGGGCACGCCCTGGGCGCCGAGGGCCCGCATCGCCGACTGGATGGGCTCACCCAGCACCTCCCAGTTGGCGTCGAGATCCGCGCGCATCGCGTCGGGCACGGGGTCGAGGCCGTCCAGTCCGCGACCGACGTTGTCGATGGCGAGCAGGCCGTGCCCGAACGCGCTGCCGATGTTGCGCTGCATCGACGAGTCGGTGAGGTCGCGCTGCAGCCGGGAGCTGACCAGGGTCGAGCCGAGCACGTCGAAGAGGGCGTTGCTCACCTCGAGGTTGGCCTCGGCGTTCTCGAACCGGATGGGGTTGACCTTGTGCGGCATGGTGCTCGACCCGACGGTGCCCTGACCACGGACCTGGGCGAAGTAGCCGAGCGAGATGTAGCTCCACAGGTCGGTGCACAGGTTATGCAGCACCCGGTTGAACCGCGCGACGTCGGCGTAGAGCTCGGCCTGCCAGTCGTGGCTCTCGATCTGGGTGGTGAGTGGGTTCCAGGTCAGACCGAGACCTTCGACGAATGTCTCGCTCACCGCCTCCCAGTCGGCTTCCGGGACGGCGACGACATGGGCGCCGTACGTGCCGGTCGCGCCGTTGAGCTTGCCGAGGAACTCGGCCCCCGCCACGCGGTCGAGCTGGCGCTGCAGCCGGTGGGCGAGGACGGCGAGCTCCTTGCCGAGGGTCGTCGGCGTCGCGGGCTGGCCGTGGGTGCGGGCGAGCATCGGGACGTCCCGCAGATCGGAGGCCATCGTCGCGACCTGCTCGACGAGCGCGGCCGCTCGGGGCAGCCAGACGTGCTCGACCGCCCCCCGGACCATGAGGGCGTACGACAGGTTGTTGACGTCCTCGCTCGTGCAGGCGAAGTGGACCAGCTCGGCGAGGCCGGCATCGCCCGGTGCCGGGGCGATGCCGGCCAACCGCCGCTTGACGAAGTACTCGACGGCCTTGACGTCGTGCTGGGTGACCTTCTCGGTCGCGGCGATCTCGGCGATCTCGGCGACGCCGAAGTCCTCGACGACGGCGCGCAGCCGGCTCTTCTCGTCGTCGGTGAGGCGGCGCACCCCCGGCACGACCCCGGTGTCGGTGAGATGGATGAGCCACTCGACCTCGACGTGCACCCGCTGCCGGTTCAGCGCCGGCTCGGACAGGTGGTCGACGAGCGGCGCCACGATGGGCCGGTAGCGGCCGTCGAGCGCGCCCAGCGCGATGGCGGGGACGACCTCGGCGAGGCTATGCATGGGCCCATCCTCCCAGAGCGGCCCGCGCGGTCCACGCGCGGTGGGTATGCCGGGTGCGGCCGGGGGCTACGCCGGCGGGAGCGCCTTCTCGGGGTCGACCTCATCGGGGTTGACCAGGCCGAACGTCTCGCCCTGGGGAGCCGAGAGGACCGCCCCGCGCCCGAACGGGGTGATCTCGGGGGGCGAGAGGACCCCGGCGCCCAGCTCGCCCGCCAGCCGGACGGACTCGTCGACGTCGTCGACCTGGAACCAGGTGAGCCAGTAGGCGGGACCCTCGCCGTCGGCGGCGTCGGCCTGCCGGATGCCGCCGACGCTGTGAGGCGCTCCGGAAGGCGTGAACGCGGCATACCGCGGCGTCGTGGCATCGCCGATCCGGTGGTAGTCGTAGCCGAAGACCTGCCGGTAGAACTCCAGCGCGCGGGGGTAGTCGTGGGTGTGCAGCTCGTTCCAGCGGTAGGCGGCGTGCTCGTTGAACACCGCGCTGCCGTGGTGCAGCCCGGCCTGCCACAGCCCGAACGTCCCGCCCGTCGGGTCGGCCGCCACCGCCACCCGGCCACTGTCGAACACGTCGCTCGGCGGCATGCGGAGCTCGCCACCGCACGCCTCGACCCGCGCGACGGTGGCATCGACGTCGTCGGTGGCGAGGTAGGTGGTCCAGGCCGAGAAGATGAGGTCGGCCGGGCGGGGCCCGATCCCCGCCACGACCTTGTCGTTCTTGTAGGCCATGAGGTAGCCGCCCGCGCCCGCGCGGGCGTCATAGACCTCCCACCCGAACAGCCGGGTGTAGAACTCCCGGGCGGCGCTCGGGTCGGGCACCTGGCAGTCGACCCAGCACGGCGTGCCGGCGGGCCAGGGGTCGTCGTTGACGGGCATCGGCGCCTCCATCGCTGGGCCGGCGCCGCGGCGCGCCGGTCATCTGGTCACCCAACCACGGACCACCGACGGGCGACAGGGCGGCCGCGCTCAGTCGGCGCCGACCACCCCCCGCTCCTGCAGTGCCGCCCGGACGTGGTCGACGATGCCGGGGACCGCGGCCGCGATCTCGTCGTAGGTGCAGTCGAAGCCGGCGGAACCGCCGAACCAGGGGTCGTCCATCCCGAGGTCCGCGGCGTCGGCGTCGAAGGAGCGCAGCATCACCACCTTCGCCTCGTCGGCCCGGGAGCCGGCGAGCCGCCGCAGGGTGCGTTCATGCCAGCGGTCGGCGGCGAGGACCAGGTCGAGGCGCGCGAACCAAGACGCGTCGAACTGCCGGGCCCGGTGACCCTCCCAGCCGAGGCCGGCGTGGCCGTGCCGGGACAGGGCCGATGCTGTGCGGTCGTCGATGGGGTTCCCGAGCTCCTCCGCGGAGGTCCCCGCCGACTCCACCTCGACGAGGCCGCCCAGACCCGCCCGGTCGAGGGCCTCCCGCAGGAGGTACTCGGCCATCGGGGAGCGACAGATGTTGCCCGTGCACACGACGCAGATCCGGAAGGGGCGGTCCATGCCTCCGATCCTGGCAGAGCCCGCGGGCCCGCCCGGTGCAGAGGCCGCGGGTCGGCCGGTCTCGGCGAGGGCCGGGCCGGTCGTTGAATGTGGTGCATCCCACGTCCCTGTCCGCGGAACATAGGTAAGGGTGCCCTCACCGCGCCGGTATGCTGCGGACGTGGCCCTGACCCTCGACCGCAGCCCCCTCGGGACGATGCTGACGCTCGTCGCAGCCGGGGCCTCCGAGGAGGTCGTGCGCCGGCTCGCCGAGCTCGGCCTGCGCCGTGGCGCCACGCTCAGCTGCACCCGCCGGACGGCAGGCGGGGGCCGCATCGTGGCCGTCGACGGCTCGCGGGTCGCCCTCGGCCGGGACCTCGTCCGGGCCATCGAGGTGGAGCCGGTGACCGGGTGACCCAGACGGCCCGCACCGCCCGCGGGAGCGAGGGGGGGACTGCACCGGCCGGCCAGCGGCACGGCTCCACCGGCGCCTCGTGCCACGAGGCCGGCGCCCCCCCGGCACCTCCCGGATCCGTCGTCGTCGCCCTCGCCGGAGCGCCGAACGTGGGCAAGTCAACCCTGTTCAACACCCTCACCGGTGCGCGCCGCACCGTGGGCAACTGGCCGGGCACGACCGTCGAGGTCGGCAACGGCAGCTGGACCCTGTCCGAGGGGGAACACCCGCAGGTCGTCTCCCTCGTGGACCTGCCGGGAGCCTACTCACTCGACCCGATGAGCCCCGACGAGGAGCTCACCCGGGACGTCGTCCTCGGGGAGCACGAGACGGCCCGACCCTCGGCCGTGGTGGTCGCCGCGAGCGCCGTCAACCTCGCGCGCGGCCTCTATCTCGTCGCCCAGATCCGTGAGACGGAACTGCCGGTCGTGCTCGCCCTGACGATGTCCGACGTCGCCGCTCGACGCGGCATCCGGATCGATCCCGAGGCGCTCGGGGCCGCCCTCGGCTGCCACGTCGTCTCCCTCGACCCCCGTCGCCGGCGCGGTCACGAGGCGCTGACGGTCGCGGTCGCCGCGGCCGTCGCCGGTGGCCCGGTCGCCCCGCGCCGCCCGGACCTCGCCGCCCACGTGATCGACCCCGAGCTGGACCCGGACGGCGAGCTGGCCGTTGGTGACGAGCGCTTCGCGTGTATCGAGCGCGCGGTCGAGGCCGCGACCCGGCATACCGGTGAGGCCCGTCGCACGCACTCGGACCGCATCGACCGCTGGGTGACCGCACCCGTCGCCGGACCGGTCATCTTCCTCGCCGTGATGTGGCTGCTGTTCCAGGTGACCACCCGCGTCGCCGCACCCCTGCAGGACGGCCTCGGCGCGCTCGTCGACGGCCCGGTGTCGTCGGCGTCCACCTGGCTCATCTCGTCGGTCGGGCTCGGGGACACCTGGGTCCAGGGGCTGGTGGTCGACGGCATCGTCGCCGGCGTCGGGATGCTGCTGACGTTCGTCCCCCTCATGGCACTGATGTTCCTGCTGCTCGCGCTGCTCGAGGACTCGGGCTACCTCGCGCGGGCGGCCGTGGTCACCGACCGGCTGATGGGACGGCTCGGCCTGCCGGGGCGGGCGTTCCTGCCCCTCGTCGTCGGCTTCGGCTGCAACGTCCCGGCCATCTCGGCGACCCGGATCCTCCCCCAGGCGCGGCACCGCATCCTCACCGCGCTGCTCGTCCCGTTCACCTCGTGCTCCGCGCGGCTCACCGTCTACATGCTGCTCGCCACGACGTTCTTCCCGCGCACGGCCGGCTCGGTCGTCTTCGCCATGTATGTCGTGTCCATCCTCCTCGTCGTCCTGGTCGGAGTGCTGCTGCGCAGCACCTTGTGGCGCACCATGGGCGTCGACCCGCTGGTCATCGACCTCCCGCCCTACCAGCGCCCGACGGTCCGCCTGACCACCTCGGTGATGTGGTTGCGGCTCAGGGGCTTCCTCCGCACGGCATCCGGGATCATCGTCGCGACCGTCGTGGTGGTCTGGCTCCTCCAGTCGATCCCCATGACCGGTGGCGCCGGCTTCGGCCACGTCCCGGTCGCCGACAGCCTCTATGCCGGGGTCGCCAAGCTCGTCGCCCCGATCCTGTCCCCGGCCGGGTTCGGCCAGTGGGAGGCGGTCTCGGCGCTCATCGTCGGGTTCGTCGCCAAGGAGGCGGTGATCTCGTCCTGGGCCCAGACGTATGCGCTCGCCGAGCCGACGTCGTCTCGCGCTCCGGGGTCGCTCGGCGGGCATCTGCACCAGACGTTCGCGGTGGCCTCGGGCGGCCACACCGCCGTCGCCGTCATGGCGTTCATGGTGTTCCTCCTGGCGTACACCCCCTGCGTGGCCACCCTGGCCGCCCAGCGCCGCGAGCTGGGGAACCGCTGGACGGCCTTCGGCGTGGTCATGCAGCTCGTCGTGGCCTGGGTGCTGGCCGTCCTCACCTTCCAGGTGGGGAGCCTGCTGTGGTGACCGGCCGGACCGCGGCATCCCCCGAGACGCGCCTCCCCGCGGCCGGTGGCCCCCACGGTGCGGCTCCCCTCCCGCCGGCCGGTGGCCCTGACGGCGGGCCCGACGGTGGGGCTCCATTCCCGCCGGCCGGCGGACCCGACGGTCGGTCCCCCTTCCCGCCGACCGGTACGCCGCGCCGGGCCGGCGGGGCCATGACGGCCGTGCTCGGGGCGTTCGCGCACGGCGCCGGCTCGCTCGACGAGGTCGCCGCGCTGTGCGGGCTGCCCCGGGACATCGTCGCCGGCGCGGTCGACCAGCTCGTCCGGCTGGGGCGGCTGGAGTCGCGGGAGCTCGCCATCGGCTGCCCGTCCGGCGGCTGCGGGAGCTGTGCCTCGGGTCGCTCCGACGGGAGCGCCGGGTGCGGGTCCGGCGCGCCGGGCGGCCGCCGGGGGCCGGCGCTCGTCACCCTCCGGTTGCGCCGCCCCTGCTGAGGCTCAGCCTCAGGTGGTGACCGCGCCGAGGAGCTCCTCGGAGGTCCATGTCGTCCGGTCCTGCGGACCATCCCGTTCGGCCGCCCGGACGAGGGCGGCGACGCGGGCGTTCACCGGGGTGGGCACGTGGTGCCGGATCCCCAGCTCGACGATGGCGCCCTGCAGCTCGTCGATCTCGGTCCGGCGACCGAGCGCGAGGTCGTCGGACATGGACGACCGGGCATCGGGATGCACCTTGAGAGCGGTGCGCGCGACGGTGGTGAAGATGGAGTCGCCGGCGCGCAGCAGGCGGACCATCGCCGACGGCGGCAGTGGCGACAGCCGGGCGGGGGCCACGCCGGCGGCGGAGAACACCGCCAGCGCCTCCTCCTGGCACAGGGCCAGGACGAGGCGGTAGTCCCGGTCGGCGAGCTGGTCCTTCAGGGGCAGACCGGACAGCGCGTTGACGGCGTTGTTGAGGTTCATGAGGAGCTTCGCGTGCTGGACCGCCACGATGTCCTTGCGGACCTCGAGCGGGAGGCCGGCCGTCCGGGCGGCCCTGGCGAACGGCGTCACCGCAGGCCCGGCCTCGATCATGAGCTCGCCGGAGGTGGCCTGCATGAAGGTGCCCGGCTCGGGCTGGATGACGTTGAAGGGCACCATCCCGGCCAGCACCGGGGACTCCAGGATGTCCCGCAGGCGCGGAGCGTTGTGCAGGCCGTTCTGCAGGCTGATGACCACCGACTCCGGGTCGAGCTCGCCGGCGAGGGCGCGGGCCGCCTGCTCGGTGTCGTGCGACTTCACCGTGAACAGGACGACGTCGCAGTCCTTGGCCGCCTCCACGTCCACGGCCAGGGTCAGCTCGCTGGCCGGGACCTTCGCCGTGGCCCGGCCACTCCGGCCGACGGTGAGCCCGCGCTCGGCGATGGCGTCGAGGACCGCCGGACGGCCGATGAGGGTCACGGTGCAGGTGGAGGCGAGCCGTCCCCCGACGTAGCACCCGATGCTGCCGGCGCCGAGGACGCCGACATGCAGGCGGGGGGCGGTGGCGGGGGTCACATCCGAGATCGTC
Organism: uncultured Actinomycetota bacterium; assembly: GCA_963763315.1. Classification (GTDB taxonomy): domain Bacteria; phylum Actinomycetota; class Actinomycetes; order Actinomycetales; family Dermatophilaceae; genus CAVSJJ01. Next base: position 92,574 of record CAVXOC010000002.1, on the reverse strand, counting down.
TCACCTGGTTCCGGGTGGTAGGGACCGCTTGCGCCGGGTGCCAGCCTGGGTGGAGCGAAGCCGGTCCGGAGGGACGAGTCGCCCGCTGCCGCCCGGCCGGGGTCGCCCTCAGCCGATCGGCTGGTCCCGGGAGGCCGCTGCGCTGTCGAGCGAAGGTGGACCTGCCGTCGGCAGCGCTGCGCCCCGGCCGCCGGCGGCCGGGTGCGGGGCGGGGTCATCGTCGGTCCGTGCCGGTACGCCCCTCGTCGTCATCGCGCGCGGTCCCGCGAGTCGCCAGCCAGTGCTCGGAGCCACCGGAGGTGAGGTCCCACTCGACCTCGCCCGCGGGTGACACCAGCCCCCGCAAGCCGCGCTGATGCACGATCGTATGGTGCCGCCCGCACAGCAGGGCGGCGTTGGCCAGGTCTGTCGGACCACCGCCCGCCCAGTGCCACAGGTGGTGCGCATCGCACCAGTGAGCGGGGATGTCGCAGCCGGGGAAGGAGCATCCGCCGTCGCGCAGCCACAGCGCCGCCGTCTGCCCACGCGAGAACAGCCGGCGGCCGCGGCCCAGCTCGAGCACCTCGCCGTCGGCACCGAGCACCGCCGGGACCACCCCGGCGTCGCAGGCGATCCGCCGGGCGGTCTCCGGTGCGAGCGCGCGCCCGGCGTCGCGGCTGCCGAGCGTCGTCGCGGAGCCGAGCCGGGCCTCCAGGTCGCGCAGGGTCATCGTCACGACCACCTGAGCCTTTTCACCGGTCGGGGTCGCCGGGCCCGCGGCGGTCGCCCGCCGGCATACCCCGACGAGGGCCTCGCCACGGCGACGGTCGCTCGGGCGCAGATCGCGCAGCCCGGCCACGGGGGTGGGAGCCGACAGCGGCCCGATCGCCGCCTCCAGCACCGCGCGCCCCTCGGGGTCGAGGCGCAGGAGGTACTCGGCCAGGCCGTCGCCGCACTCGTGGCCGGCGGACAGCGCGACCATCCCCTCAGCCGCGTCGTGCAGGGCATCCGGCTCCCCCGGGACGCCGTATCGGGCGATGATCCGCTCCCGGAGGGCGCGGATCTTGCCGGGCCGTGGCCGGCCGCGACGGTGACGAAGCCGCCCCACACCGTCTCGGTGGCCGGGGGCAGCAGCCACGGCGAGAGGCGCTCCAGCTCCGCGAGGCAGACCGCTGCGTTCGCCCATCGCCCGGTAGCGGCGCGAGTGCTCAGCCACCCATTCCGGCACCGAGCGCGCCGCAGTGCCGCAGGTGGCTTCGCCTCGGGTCATCGCCTCGGCGACGACCCGACCTCGGCGGCGTCGATGTGGCAGGCGAGCTCGTCAACCCAGCCGCCGCGGTCGGGGTACCGGCGATGGCGGCCTCGCCGCGGGGACGGGACAGCCAGTCGATGGCGTCCTTCAGCGCGCCCGGGAGGGAGCCGTTGTACTCGGGGGTGACGACGAGCAGCCCGTCGGCCCCGGCAACCGACTCCCGCAGGTCGCGCACCACCTCCGGCGTCGCGGACCGGTCGAGGTCCTCGCTGTAGTGCGGCAGGTCGGCGAGGTGGTCCCAGATCCTCGTCTCGATCCCCGCCGGCAGGTGGGCGATCGCGGCCGTGGCGAGGCGCGCGTTGTCCGAGCCCTGGCGCAGGCTCGCGACGAGGACGAGAACGGTCATGAGTTTCCTCCGAGGTGGTCGAGGGCTGATGGTTGAGATGTCAACAACCTTCCCAGATCGTCAACGGAGTCGGCCCCGTGACGATTCCCGGCCGCCCTGCGCCCGCCGCGAGGCGGCCGCACGGCTGGGTCCACAGCGGGCATACATGCCACTCCCAGCAAGTGTCGCTTCACTTGCGAGGGTCCAACGCGTCGGCGTGGGCCGTCGCGGCGTAGCGACACGAAGGAAGCGTCATGCACCCGGCACTGACCAGCACCTCAGACCCCGCCGGTCGATATATCGACTGGGGAGTCATCCACATCTCCGTCACGAACGTCGCCATCATCATCGCGATGCTCCTCCTGTTCGCCCTCGCGCTCGTCGTCCCGTTCCCCCACGGCAAGGGGACCACCGAGGCACGCGCCCGGGTGGAGCAGCCGCCATCCTCTGCGCACGACGACGAGCCGAGCCGACCATGACGGCGGCAACGCCGGCCCAGCGCACCTCGCCGACGGCGACGTCTCCGGTCCCCCCGGCGGACCCGCCCTCGTGGACGTCGCGCCTGCGTGACCGCATCACCCACTCCGTGCCGCCCGGTCAGGCGCTACCGGACCGCCAGCCGGCCTACGTCGCGTCATGGATCTATGTGTTCGGGGTCGCCACCCTCGCCGCCCTCGCCGTGGTCCTGGTCACCGGAGGGCTGCTGTCCATCGGGGGCGCGGTGTGGTGGCACACGTCCAGCCTCGGTCTGTTCGTCAACTCCCTGCACCTGTGGAGCGTGGAGCTGTTCATGGCCGTCATGGTCATCCACCTGTGGGGCAAGTTCTGGATGGCGGCCTGGCGCGGGAAGCGCGCGATGACGTGGATCACCGGGGTCGTCGCCTTCGTCACCTCGATCGGCACGGCCTTCACCGGCTACCTCTCCCAGACCAACCTCGACTCCCAGTGGATCAGCACCCAGGCCAAGGACGGCATCAACTCCATCGGGGCCGGGGCGTACTTCAACGTCCTCGACCCGGCGCAGATGCTGCTGTGGCACATCGTGCTTCTGCCGCTGGTGCTCGGCTTCCTGGTCGTCGCCCATGTCGTCCTCGTGCGGCGGCACGGGGTCGTCCCGCCGATCGACGCAGCGGACCCGACCCGATGAGCGCCTCGACGATCGGCCGCGCGGCCATGCGCCAGGCAAGCACCCCGGACTCGCACGACTTCCCGACCCGGCGTTACGACCTGGTCAAGGAGTTCGTCATCGCCCTCATCGTGATGGCGGTCCTCACGGTCGGCCTGGCCGTCGCCTTCTCCTCTCCGGACGAGAAGGCGATGACCTTGCAGGACTGGGCCAAGGCCGCGCCGGCCGACGTCGTCGCGACCGCGACGGCGGAGCTCGCCGGCACGTCGGGATCGGCGACCTACGGGCCCCCATACAACACCAACGGTGACGGCCAGACCCTCGGGCCACTGCCGCTGCAGAAGTGGGGCGGGGTCCGTATCCCCGTGGACTCGGCCAACGACCTCGTCGTCACCCCGCTGGCCAACGTCAGCGGTGACCCGGCGTTGACCTCGGCGCTCGGCACGTGGAAGGCGGCGAGCGCCGACCAGCAGACGGCCTGGGCCAACGCCTACGCCGACGCGCTGGCGAAGGCGCCGGACGGCGATCCGGCCAAGGTCGCCTCGTCGCCCGACTACGGGCCGGTGCCCGTCATGGGCCAGTCCCTCCTCACCCTCGCCGACTCCGGGGGGCTCGAGGCCTTGCTCACCACGCCGGGCTTCTACGGCAACGACCCGACGAAGGCGCTGCTGCTCCTGTCCGACGGCTCCTACCTCGAGGACCAGGCCCGTGCGCGCAGCCTCGGTGGGGACCAGTGGGGAATGATGAACGAGACGGGCAACTACCCCGGCCAACCGTGGATGTGGCTCTACACGTTCTGGTACCAGATCAACCCGTTCGCCTCGTCGGACAACGCCGATGCGCTGGTGTGGGGCCTGATGATGCTGCTCACCGTCGTGCTGGCGCTGGTCCCGTTCATCCCGGGCTTGCGGGCGATCCCGCGGTTGGTCCCCATTCACCGGCTCATCTGGCGCAGCTACTACCGCGACCAGCAGGCGAGGTCCCGGGGCTGAGGACCGCCCGGCGGCGAACTCCCTCTCGCGCGCCCGGGCTGACCAGGTGGGGTATGCCGCCGCCACGGCGGCGGCATACCCCACCACCGCGCCGGCATACCCACGACGGGCCGGGCTCAGCCGAGCAGGCCGCCGAACAGCACCGGCATACCTGCACAGCCCTCTCGCCCCTCCGGGCTCGTGCGTGCCCGGCTCAGTGCCACGCGGCGACGACGAGGACTAGCGGTGCCGAGACGAGCAGCAGCGCGTAGCCGTACATGGCGGCCGAGAGGGCGGGGCTCGGCCGCCCGGCGGCGATGATTCTCAGGCGCGCCGGTGCCGTCATCGCGGTGCCGACACCCATCGCGGCCTCGGGCGCCCGGCTGTCGGCGAGCGCCATCAGCGCCTGCGCGGTGGCGACCTCGCCGACGCGTCGCACCGACGCGCGGTCGGCCAGCGCCTCGACGAGGAGCCGGACCTCGCTCATCGCGGAAGTGCAGCGCAGCGGCTCGGGAACCGTCTCATGGATGACCGAGAAGAACTCGAGGAGCAGGTCGTGCCGCGCCGTGAGGTGCGCCTGCTCATGGACCAGGACGGCGTCGAGCTCCTCGGACGTCAGGCTGTCGATGACCCCCTGGGAGAGGACGACCCGCTTCTGGCGTCCGGGCAGGCAGTATGCCGTCGGGGTGGAGTGCTCGAGGATGCGGACGTTGCCCTGGTGCTGCCGGGCGATGATGTCGACGAGCTCGCGGTGGCGATGGCGCCGTTGTCGCATGCCGCGGCCGATGTGGTGCCCCGCGATGAGCAGCCGGGCCAGCATGACGCCGCTCACCGCGATGGCCACGGCCATGATCATGAAATGCTGCTCGATCGTCTGACCGTCGAAGAGCACCAGGGGCAGGATCGCCGGTGCGGCCGCGAGTGCGGAGATGATGGCGCTCACCGTGACCGCCTGCCAGGCCACCAGTGCGGCCCGAGGCGCCCGGCGGAAGACCTGCTGGCGCGCCATGACCCGCGGGGTGGGCCAGGCGAGGACCACCGTCAGCGCGACGAGGGTGCCGGCGATCACGGTAGGTATTCTCCCACGCCTCGGACGAGCGTCCAGGTCCGGTGCTGTCGCCGGTGCGCGTCCCCGCGGTGCCCGCGGTGCCCGCGGTGCCCGCGGTGCCGGCGCACGAGGTCGGCGCAGGTCAACGGCGAAGTCGTGGCCGTCGCAGCGCTTTCGGGCCGGGGAGCTTGGCGCCGACGATCTTCGCACCGGGCAGCTGGGTTCCGCTGCGGGACTCGATCTCGGCGAGGGCATCCTTGAGGTCCGCGAGCTCCTCCTCGCTGGCCCCGTCGAGGAAGTGCATGAGCGCCGCGCGGCGGTCGGTCACCTCCATCTCGTCGAGGGTGCGCCGCATGGTCTGCGCGGTGAGCGCCTCCCGGCTGCCGGCCGGGCGGTACCGCCAGGCGCGGCCGTCGCGGACCCGGGTGACCAGGCCCTTCTTGGACAGGCGGTCCAGGACCGTCATGACGGTCGTGTAGGCGATCTCCCGCTGCCCGGCGAACCGGTACAGGACCTCGCGCACCGTCGAGCCCTCCGGCGCGCCGTCGGCGGACTCCCACAGGTGGTCCATGACGGCGCGTTCGAGGTCGCCGAGTCTGATGGCTGAGGGTGACATGGCTGGGTCCTATTCCTTGGTGGCCGGGGAGCCGGGGGTGAGGTCGATGACCTCGTCGAAGCCGGCCAGGCCCTCGGGGCGATGGCTGACCATGACGACCGTGCGGTCGGTGGTCGAGCTCATGACGTCCTCGAGGACCGACACGGCCGTGGCGTGGTCGAGATGGGCGACGGGCTCGTCGAGCAGGACGACGGGACGGCGCGACAGCAACGCCCGGGCCACCCCCAGCCGGGCTCGCTCGCCACCGGACAGCCCCCGGCCACCGGAGCCGATCCGGGTGTCCAGGCCGAGGGGCAGGGCGGCGAGCCAGTCGGCCAGCCCGGCGCGGACCAGGGCGTCGGCCACCTCGTCGTCGTCGCTGCCCGGGCGGGCCAGCCGGAGGTTCTCGCGCAGGCTGGAGGCGAAGAGGTGCGGCTCGTCGTCGACGACGGCGAACCGGGCCCGCAGGTCCTCGAGGTCCACGTCGCGGACGTCGACGCCGTCGACCGCGTAGGTCCCCTCCATCGGGTCCAGATGCCGCGCCAGCACGGCCAGCAGGGTCGACTTGCCAGAGCCGTTGGCCCCCACGACCGCGACGCGACGGCCGGGCCGCAGGTCGAGGTCGATGGGCTGGAGCTGGCGCTCGGTGCCGGTCCACGAGCCGCTCACCTTGCGCAAGGTGAGGTGCGGAGCACCGTATGCCGGGTCGGCGCCGGCCTCGTCCCGAGCGGCACGGTCGGTGCCGGTCGGGTCGGTGGCGGTCGGGTCGGTGCCGGTTGCCGCGGTGGCGTGGGTCGCGCGGACGAGGAGGCCGCTGCCCTCCCCGGCCACTGCGGGGGCCTGGTCGAGGAGGCCCTCCAGCCGGGCTGTGCTGCCCTGGGCCCGGGCCAGCGAGCGCATCGACTCCACGAGCGGGGCGAGCGCGTCACCCACGGCGACGGGGGTCACGACGAGGAGGGCCGCCACAGGTCCGGACACGCGGGAGTCCATCGCGAGGAACGCCGCTGCGACGGCGGCGGCCGCCGTCCCGACCAGGATGAGCGCGGCGACGAGGGCGCGTCCGGCGCTCTGCCGAGCCACCGCGCCACGGAGCCGGTCGTGGGCGGCCGCCAGCCAGGCCATCGCCGTCGCCTCGCCGCCGACGGCCCGGAGCTCGGTGGCCTGGCGGGCCACGAGGTCGCTGACGCGCATCACCTCGGCTCGCGCATCGAGCAGGGTGTCGCGGGACCGCGACTCCAGCCGCCAGGCGAGCAGGCACCCGGCCGCGACGACCACCAGCAGGCCCGCGAGCACGACTCCCACCGGTGGGGCCACGAGGGCGGTGAACCCGACGGCGAGCAGGCCGGCGACCAGGCTCGACACGACGGGAACGGCCACCCGGACCTGGGCGTCCACGACGTCGGTCAGGTCGTCGACGACCCCGGTGAGGAACTCCGAGCGGGCCCGGCGCCCCAGACGGGCCGGCGTGAGCGGGACCAGGCCGGCATACACCTCGACCCGGCGCTTGGCGAGGTCGTCGAGGGCCGCATCGTGCGAGCGGATCCGCTCGAGGTAGCGGAAGTAGGGCCGAGCCATGCCGAACGCGCGCACGGCGACGATGGCGGCGAGCAGCGTGAGGATGACCGGACGCTCGCTCGCCCGGACGATGAGCCAGCCCGAGGTCGCCGTGAGCGCGATCCCGGACGCCGTCGCGGCCCCCCCGATCAGCCCAGCGATGATGATCGGGCGGGTCGGCCGCAGCGACATCGAGCTCATCGCTCGTCCTTGACGCTGGCGCGCGCCGGCTCACCGGCCGGCGAGAGGTGGACGTGCTGGTCGGCCAGGGCGACGAGCTCGCGGCGATGCGTGACGGCGAGAACGGTATGCCGCTCGGCCAGCGACCGGATGACCTCGTGGACCGTGTCGGTCGCTCGCCCGTCGAGGTGGGCGGTCGGCTCGTCGAGCAGAATGACGGGTGCGCTGGTCAAGGTGGCCCTTGCCAGGGCGAGCCTGGCCCGCTGCCCGGCGGACAGGCCGAAACCGTCGTCGCCGATGGGGGTCGCGAGCGAACGGGGCAGGCCGGCGACGAACCCGTCGAGCCCGACCAGGCGCAGGGCGTCCCACAGGCCGTCGTCGTCGGTCGGGCTGCCGAGGCAGAGGGCGTCGCGCAGGGTGCCCGCCGACAGGAAGGGGCGCTGGGTGACCAGGTGGGCGCGCCCGGCCTCGACCGTGCCGCACGATGCCGTGCGCAGCCCGGCGAGGATCTCGAGGAGCGTGGACTTGCCCACGCCCGAGGGGCCGGTGAGCACCGTGAGGCCCGGGCCGGCCTCCAGGGTCACCGAGTCGAGGACGGCTGTGGCCGACCCGGGGTAGGTGTAGCCGACCGCCCGCGCACTCACCCCCAGCACAGTGTCCGAGTGGCTGGTCGTCATGGCGACCAGTTGCTCGGACCTTGTGGTGGGGGCTCCCGTTGTGTCCGAGTGGGTGGTCGTCATGGCGACCAGTTCCTCGGACCTTGTGGTGGAGGCAGCGGCTGGGGCGGTGGTGTCGAGCTCGGCGAGGATGGCCGCGATGGCCTCGGCGCCGTCGGCGGCGGCGTGGAACTCGGCGCCGACCCGGCGGATCGGCCAGTAGGCCTCGGGGGCCAGGAGGATGGCGAGCAGTCCGGTCTCGAGACCGACGGTGCCCCAGGTGAGCCGGAGCCCGACCGAGACCGCCACGATGGCGACCGAGATCGAGGCCAGCAGCTCGAGCGCCGAGGAGCTGAGGAACGCGAGATGTAGCGTCCGCATGGTGGCCCGGCGGTGCTGCTGGCTGACCTCGCCGATGTGGTCAACCTGACGCCGGGCCCGCCCGTAGGACACCAGGGTGGGCAGGCCCCGCATGACGTCGAGGAAGTGGCCGGACAGGCCGGCCAGGGCCTTCCACCGCTTGTCGGTGTCCTGCTGGGTCGTCCGGCCGATGAGGGCCGCGAACAGCGGGAGGAGCGGGAGGGTGAGGAGGACGACCAGGGCGCTCAGCCAGTCGACGAACACCAACGTGCCGACCGCCAGGACCGGCACGACGGTGCCGGCGACGAGCGAGGGAAGGAACCGCGCCGCATACGGCTCGACCGTGGCCGCGCCCTGTGCGGCGAGGGTGACCGCCCGGTCGGCGTCGGGCCGCTCGTCGGCGGAGCGGGTGAGCCAGTGCCGGAGCAGCCGCTCCCGAAGGGCCACCGAGACCTCGATGCCCGTCCATGCGGCGACCCGCTCGGCTGTCCAGGCGAGAGCGGCCCGGACGCCGAACAGGGCGGCGACCACGACGGCCGGGACGGCGAGCGGCTCCCGGTAGACGACGGCGACGGCCAGCCGGGCGATCGCGAAGGCGAGGCCGATCGTGGCCACGCCCTGGCCCACCCCCACGGCCGCCAGGACGGCGACCGGCCGACGCGCAGCCGGTGCCGCCCTGAGCAGCCGTGGGTCGAAGGGCCTCATCGTGAGGGAATGATGCAGGTCGTGGCTGTCAGGAGACTGAGACAGCCGCGGGGATGTGCTTCGTGGCGATGCGCTTGCGGAACACCCAGTACGACCATGCCGTGTAGATCAGCACGATGGGGGTGAACACCAGCGCGGCGACGGTCATGATCCTCAGGGTCATCGTCGTGCTCGAGGCGTTGGTGACCGTCAGCGACATACCGTCCGCCAGCGAGGTCGGCATGACGTTGGGGTACAGCGCGAAGAAGTATGTCGCCACCGCTGCCGCCATCGTGACGGAGGTGCCGATGAAGGCGAGCCCCTCCCGCTTGATGACGTTCATGTAGATGCCGAACAGCAGGGATGCGGCGGCGACGACGATCATCACCCACACCGAGCCCTTGCCCACGACGAAGCCGACCCACAGCAGCAGGACGACCGCGAGCACCGTGGTGCCGAGACCGATCTTGGTGCCGAGCCCGCGGGCCTGCTCGCGGATCTCACCGTCGGTCTTCATGGTGAGGAAGTGCGAGCCGTGGGTGAGGGCGAGCCCGAGGACGACCAGGCCGCCGAGCAGGCTCATCGGGTTGAGCAACGTGAAGAAGTTGCCGACGAACTCGACGTGACCGTTGATCTGCCGCAGCGGCATCCCGTGGACCAGGTTGGTCAGGGCGACGCCGAGCAGGAGCGGCGGCAGGATCGAGCCGACGATGATGGCAAGGTCCCAGTTGCGGCGCCACTGGCGGTTGTCCCGCTTGTGGCGGTACTCGAAGCCCATGTTGCGGACGATGAGCGCCACGAGGATGAGCAGCAGGGGCAGGTAGAACGCCGAGAACATCGTGGCGTACCACTCCGGGAACGCCGCGAAGGTCGCGCCGCCGGCGGTGAGCAGCCAGACCTCGTTGCCGTCCCAGAACGGGCCGATGGTGTTGAGCATCACTCGGCGACGCTTCTCGGTGTCGGCCGCATCCGTGCCCTTGCCGAGCACCGACAGCAGGCTGCCGACGCCGAAGTCGAACCCTTCGAGGACGAGGTATGCCGTCCAGAGCACTCCGATGAGGAGGAACCAGATGAGTGGGTAGTTCATGGTTTGTCCTTGTTCTCCTTGGAGTACCTCAGTACGCGAACTGCAGGGGAGCGTCCTCGTCCGCATCCGTGTGCTTGGCCGGCTCCTCGAAGGGGTCGGCGCCGCGCCGGACGTAGGTGAGGAACAGCCGGACCTCGACGACGGCCAGGATGGCGTAGACGAGCGTGTAGACGATCATGGAGATCCAGACCTCGCCGAGCGACACCTTGGGCGAGACGCCGACGGAGGTCGACATCAGCCCGTAGACGACCCACGGCTGGCGGCCCGTCTCGGTGAAGATCCACCCGAAGCTGTTGGCGAACACCGGCAGCAGGGGCGTGGACGCGGCAACCCAGATCCACCACGGGCTCTTGAGCATCCCGCCCTTGCGGGTCACCCAGAGCACGGCGATGGCGAACGCCATCGTGACGAAGCCGAGCCCCATCATGAGGCGGAAGGTCCAGTACGCCAGCGGGATGTTCGGTGTGTAGGTCGCGTCCTTGGTGTAGTCGAGGAGCGACTTGCCGTTCTGGAGCGTGACGTCCTTGATGGCGACGTCGTTGACGACGCCGTCCTGCAGGACCCGCACCTTGGCGTTGCCGGTGCCGAAGTAGTCGGCCTCGGACTGCTTGAGCTGGTTGATGCCGTCGACGTGGCCGCTGAACGAGCCGGTCGCGAGGAAGGACAGCAGGCACGGGACCGGGATGACCGTCGTCGCCTTCGACCCGTCGAGCGAGCCGATCGACAGCACCGAGAAGTTCGCGCAGGTGCCGTCCGCGGGGGTGTCGTAGAGCGCCTCGGCGGCGGCCATCTTCATGGGCTGGACCTCGGTCATGATCTTGCCCTGGATGTCACCGGAGATGATGACGAACAGCGACGCCACGACGGCGACGATCGCCCCGATGCGGGTGCTGCGGCGGTACATGCCCTCGTCGTCGTGGCCTTCGTGCTTGCGCAGGAGGTAGATCGACACCCCCATGACGACGGCCGCGCCGGTCATGTAGGCCGAGAAGACGACGTGGGGGAAGGTGACCAGCTGGACCTTGTTGGTGAGCACCGCGACGAAGTCGTCCATCTCGGCCCGGCCCGACGTCGCGTTGAACCGGTAGCCGACCGGGTGCTGCATGAAGGAGTTGGCGGCCAGGATGAAGTACGCCGACAGCACGGTGCCGATGTGGGTCAGCCACATCGTCCACACGTGCAGCTTCTCCGGGATCTTGCCCCAGCCGAAGATCCACAGGCCGAGGAACGTGGACTCGAGGAAGAAGGCGAGCAGGGCCTCGAAGGCCAGCGGCGCGCCGAAGATGTCGCCGACGAACCGGGAGTAGTCGGACCAGTTCATGCCGAACTGGAACTCCTGGACGATGCCGGTGACGAGACCGAGGGCGAAGTTGATCGTGAAGAGCTTCCCGAAGAACTTCGTCAGCCGCAGCCACTGCGGGTTGTGGGTGCGAACCCACGCCGTGTGGAAGGCGGCGACGATGCCGGAGAGCCCGATCGTGATCGGGACGAAGAGGAAGTGGTAGACCGTGGTGATCGCGAACTGCCACCGGGCCACATCTAGGGCATTCATGCAGGACTCCTGATGGAGGAATCTACTTTCGGGCGTAGCAACACTACAGTCGGTAGTAGGTCTGCCGAGGCGCCTGCCATGTGACGGGTATCACCCAGGCGAGCCCTCGTCACCCGCTCGTCGCGCCGCCCCGGTCGGCGGGGCCGGCCGCCGCTGCGAGCGGGAGCCGGACGACCGCCTGCAGGCCGGGGGAGGCGTCCTCGAGCAGGATGTCGCCGCCGTTGCGGCGCACCAGGTCGCGGGCGATCGCCAGGCCCAGCCCGCTGCCTCCGTGGTCGCGGTCGCGCGCGTCGTCGCGCCGCGCGAACCGGTCGAACACCCGCTCACGGTCCGCCTCGGGTATGCCGTCCCCGTCGTCCCGGACGCGCAGCTCGGCCCCGGCGGTGCAGACGCCGACGTCGAGGACGACCTCGGTGGCGGCATGGCGGACGGCGTTGTCCACGAGGTTGGCCACGGCGCGGAGCAGCTCGCCGTGCGAGGCGAGCACGGGAACGTCCCCGTCCCGGTGCTCGCCGGGGACGTTGTCGGGGGGCGCGGGCTGCACGCGGACGGGGACGCGACCGGCGGCGGCCCGGGCCGCAGCCTCCGCCGCCAGGTCGCCCAGGTCGACCTGCTCGCGGTCGGGCGGAGCGGCCTGCGCCCCCGATCGGGCGAGCAGCAGCAGGTCGTCGACGAGGGTGCTCAACCGCTCGACCTCCGGGAGCAGGCCCTGCGGCAGGTCGGCGCCCTCACCGAGGCGGGCGGCCACCTCGAGCTGGGTCCGCATCGACGCGAGCGGACTGCGCAGCTCGTGGGCCGCGTCGGCGACGAAGTCGCGTTGCCGCGACTGAGCGGCGGCGATCCGGTCGAGCATCCCGTTGAGGGTGGTCGCCAGTGCGTGGATCTCGTCGTGGGGCCTCGGCACCGGGAGCCGGTCGACGCCGACCGGGCCGGCGCCGATCCGCTCGGCCCCGCGACGGAGCGCCTCGACCGGCCGCAGCGTCGACCCGATGACCCGCCAGGCAACGACGGCGAGCAGGCCCACGAACAGCGGGAAGAAGATGAAGAGCAGCCGGCCGATCAGCCGCCGGCTGGCCTCGACGTCGGCGGTGGGCACCGCCGCCACGACGAGCGTGGCCGACGGCCCGGCCCCGACCCGGACCCCGGCCACCGTGAGCCGCCCGCCCATCGCGGCCCGGCTCCCGGGAACGGTCAGCGACGCGCCGGTCAGCAGCCGAGCATGCTCGTCCGCGGTCACGATGGCGGTGAGCCGGTCCGCGGTCGCCGAGCCCCCGACGACCCGGTTCTCTGCGTCGAGCAGCTGGACGACCTGGGCGCCGGAGACGGGGACCGGGTCCGGGACCCGGCCCTGGGCGGCCATCGCGGCCACCTCCTGGGCACTGCTGCGTGCCTCGTTCGCAACGGTGCGCTCCAGCCCCGCCGTCAGCACGGCGAACAGCAGGGCCCCTCCGACGATGAGGGCCGCCCCCACCCCCAGCAGCCCGACCGCCATGAGGCGGCCGCGCAGGCCCAGCCGGGCCAGCGCCCCCCTCATGTAGCGAGCCGGTAGCCGACGCCCCGGACGGTCTCGATGCGCTCGCGGCCGATCTTGCGGCGCAGGTAGCCGATGTAGACCTCGGCAAGGTTCGGCTCCACGGCGTCCGCATCGCCCCAGACCCGCTCGATGAGGGTCTCCTTGGGGACGACCTGCGGATGGGCACGCATCAGCGTGTGCAGGACGGTGAACTCCCGGGCCGACAGCGACACCTCGGCACCGTCGACGACCACCCGACGCGACGCCGGGTCCAGGCTCACCCCGGCGGCCTCGAGCCGCACCGGCCGTGGGGCGACGTCGCGCCGGACCAGGGCGCGGAGGCGGGCGAGCAGGACCACGAACGAGAACGGCTTGGTGAGATAGTCGTCGGCGCCGTAGTCGAGACCGTCGGCCTGGTCGTACTCGCCGTCCTTGGCCGAGAGCATGAGAACCGGCACCCAGCTGCCCTCCTGGCGCAGCGTCCGGACGACGGTGTAGCCCGACATCCCCGGCAGCATGATGTCGAGGATGACGGCGTCGTACTCCCCGAACCGGGCCGCCTCGAGCCCGCTGGGCCCGTCGGCAGCCAGGTCGACCACATAGCCCTCGGCCCGCAGCCCCCGCGCCAGGGCTTCGGCCATCCGCCGCTCGTCCTCCACCACCAGCAACCGCATGGTCCCCACCATCGCACGCCCCGGTCCTCCGGCCGGCCGGATGTCCGAGGCCTCGTCTCAGGGGCCTCACAGGACGTAGGGCGCACGCTGTGGGTATGCGCTTCTTCACCGACCACCCCGCCGCCCGTTGGGCCGCCCCCGTCGCTGCCGTCGCCGTCGTCGGCGCGGCCACCGTCGGCGCCACCGTCGCGGCCAACGCCTCCACGCCGCTGCCGCCACGGACCGCCGCTCAGCTGCTCGTCGACATCAAGGGTGCGCATCTCACCGGCCTGTCCGGGACGGTCGTTCAGACCTCCGACCTCGGCCTCCCGTCGATCGCCGGCCTGTCATCCGGCTCGAGCGGGACCACGTCCTCCTCCGACCTGACCAGCCTGATGTCGGGGACGCACACCCTGCGGGTCTGGTACGGCGGCGACACCCGTCAGCGCATGGCGCTGCTCGGCAGCCTCGGCGAGTCCGACGTGGTGCGCAACGGCAACGACGTGTGGGTCTGGGCGAGCAAGGACAAGACCGCCACGCACTACACGCTGCCGGCGCACCCCACCGACCGCAAGGCGGTCAACCCCTCACCCGTCCCGACGCCGGTCGACCCGCAGCAGGCCGCGCAGAAGGCGCTCGCCGCGATCGACCCGACGACCAAGGTCACGACCGACGGTACGGCCACGGTCGCGGGCCGGGCGGCATACGAGCTGGTGCTGAGCCCGCGGTCCTCCGCGACGCTCGTCCGGCAGGTCCGCATCGCCGTCGACGCGAAGAGCCACCTGCCGCTCCGGGTGCAGGTCTACTCGACCAAGGCGGCCGACCCGGCGTTCGAGGTCGGTTTCACCCGGGTCGACTTCGCGACGCCGGAGGCCCGGCAGTTCCAGTTCACTCCTCCGCCGGGCACGACGGTGAAGGAGGGGACGCTGCCGACCTCGGCCGAGCCCGGGAGCCGGAGCGCGACCCCGCTGCCGTCCACCACGACCAAGCCGACCGTGGTGGGCAAGGGCTGGGACAGCGTCGTCGTGGCCAGCCTCCCGTCCGGCGCCCTGACAGGCATGGCGTCCTCGTCCCAGGAGCGCGGCACCCGGGGCCCGGCCCAGCTGCAGATGCTGCTGCGCGCGCTGCCGAGCGTGTCGGGGTCGTGGGGTAGCGGCCACCTGTTCCAGGGCACCCTGATCTCCGCGGTGCTCACCAATGACGGACGGGTCGCGGTCGGCGCCGTCGAGCCCCGCACCCTGTATGCCGCTCTGGCGGCCAGGTGAGCGACCCTTTGGTCGCGGCGGTGGGCGAGCTCGCCGTCGCGACCACGGCGCTGACCAAGCGGTTCGGCTCGCACACCGCCGTCGACGGGATCGACCTCGTCGTGCCGGCGGGCTCGGTCTACGGCTTCCTCGGACCCAACGGTTCGGGCAAGACCACGACCATCCGGATGCTGCTGGGGCTGATCTCGCCGACCTCGGGGATGCGCGAGCTCCTCGGGCGGCCCATCCCGGAGGCGTCGGTCGACGTGCTGCACCGGGTCGGGTCGCTCGTCGAGGGCCCGGCCTTCCATCCCTACCTCTCCGGCCGGGCCAACCTCGTCCGGCTCGATGCGGCCGACGTCCTGGCCGACCCGCGGACGGCTCGGGCCCGCATCGACCGCGCGCTCGACCGGGTGGGGCTGCTCGCCGCCGCCACCAAGCGCTACCGGGCGTACTCCCTCGGCATGCGTCAGCGCCTGGCCATCGCGGCTGCCCTGCTCGCCCCCCGGGACCTCCTCATCCTCGACGAGCCGACCAACGGCCTGGACCCCCAGGGCACCCGTGAGGTGCGCTCGCTCATCGGCTCGCTCGCCGGTGACGGTGCCACCGTCCTCATCTCCAGCCACCTCCTCGCTGAGGTCGAGCAGGTCTGCACCCACGTCGGCATGATGCGCGACGGCCGGCTCGTCGCCCAGGGGCGTCTCGACGAGGTGCGCTCGGCCGGTTCCAGCACCTGCCGGGTCGTGACCGACCAGGTCGAGGCGGCCGCCCGCGTCCTGCGAGAGATGGGGGTCGAGCAGGTGAGCGAGGGGGTCGGCGTCGTCCGCGGCATACCGGGTGCGCTGGCCCCGGAGAAGATCGTGGCGGCGCTCGTCCACGCCGGCGTCGGGGTGCGCGAGTTCTCGCTGTCCGGCGCGAGCCTGGAGGACCTCTTCGTCTCGCTGACCGGGGAGGGCTTCGATGTCAGCGGGTGACCTCGCGTCCGCCGGGGGAGCCGGAGCCGGGTCGGCCACGGGCCCGGCCATGGGCTCTGCCACGGGCTCTGCCACGGGCGCCACCAGGCCGGCATCGCTGCGCGGGCGCCGTCGGCCGTCGACCCGGCTGCTGCGCTCGGAGCTGCGGCTCATCGCCGGCCGGCGCCGGAACCAGGCCGGTCTGGCCGTTCTCGCGGCGGTGCCCGTCGTGATGGCCATCGCCGTCAAGGTCTCCACGCCGCGCAGCGGCCGTGGCCCGGACTTCCTCTCCTCGATCACGTCGAACGGGCTGTTCGTCCCGCTCGCGGCGGTCGGCGTCGAGCTGGGGATGTTCCTGCCGCTCGCGATGTCGATGCTCTCCGGCGACGCCATCGCGGGAGAGGCCAACCTCGGGACGTTGCGCTACCTGCTCACCGTCCCGGTGTCCCGCGCCCGGCTGCTCGCGGTCAAGTACGCCTCGCTCGTCATCGGCGCGGTCTGGGGCGTCCTCGCGGTCGTCGTCCCGGGCGCCGTCATCGGGATCGCCATGTTCGGTACGGGGGACATGACAACCCTGTCCGGAAGCCAGATCGGGGTGGGCGCGGCCCTGTGGCGCCTGGTGCTGGTGAGCCTGTACGTCTCCGCGGGCCTGGCCGCCCTGGCGGCCGTCGGGCTGTTCATCTCCTCGCTCACCGAGCAGCCGATCGCCGCGGCCATCGCGCTGATGATCCTCACCGCGGCGATGTGGATCCTCGACGGCATCGACCAGGTCGCGTGGCTCCACCCGTGGCTTCTCGTCGACCATTTCCTCGCGTTCGGGGACCTGCTGCGAGACCCCGTCTCCTGGGCGGGGATCCGCACCGGGCTCCTCCTCGACCTCGGCTATGCCGTGGTCTTCTGGCTCGCCGCCTGGGCACGCTTCGCCGGCAAGGACATCACCAGCTGAGCCTCCGACGGTGACGGGCCTCACGCTGTGTCCGAGTCTCTGGTCGCCATGGCGACCAGAGACTCGGACACAGCGTGAGGTGAGGCGAGGGGTGAGGCGAGGGGTGAGGTGAGGCGAGGGGTGAGGTGAGGCGAGGGGTGAGGTGAGGCAGCTTCGCGGATCCGGCTCGCGGACCCGGCTCGGGGATCGGCGTTCGGACCCGGCTCGGGGATCGGCGTTCGGGGCGGCTCAGGCGTCGGGGTAGCCGTGCGGGTTCTGGCTCTGCCACCGCCAGGTGTCGGCGCACATGTCGTCGACGGTCTTGACGGCATACCACCCCAGCTCCTCGTGGGCCCGCGTCGGGTCGGCGTAGGAGGCCGCGACGTCACCGGGCCGGCGCGCGACGACCTCGTAGGGGATCTTGTGGCCGACCGCCCGCTCGAACGCGTGCAGCAGCTCGAGCACGGAGGTCCCGTGCCCCGTCCCGAGGTTCCACGTCGACACCGCGCGGTCGGTCGCGTCGAGATGGGTCAGCGCCGCCACATGGCCGGCGGCGAGGTCCTCCACGTGGATGTAGTCGCGCACTCCGGTGCCGTCCGGGGTGGGGTAGTCGTCGCCGAAGACGCGCAGCCGGTCGCGCCGGCCCACCGCCACCTGGGCGATGTACGGCATGAGGTTGTTGGGCAGGCCCTGCGGGTCCTCGCCCATGGTCCCCGACGGGTGCGAGCCGACCGGGTTGAAGTACCGGAGGAGGGCCACCCGCCAGGTCGGGTCGGCCGCGGCGACGTCGCGCAGGATCTGCTCCTGCATGACCTTCGTCCAGCCGTACGGGTTGGTGGCCGAGGTCGGCAGGTCCTCGTGCATCGGTACCGGCGCATCGGCACCGTAGACCGTCGCCGAGGAGGAGAACACCAGCCTGCGCACCCCGTGCCGGCGCATGGCCCGGACCAACGAGAACGTCGTCCCGAGGTTGTTCTCGTAGTACTCCAGCGGCTTCTCGACGCTCTCGCCGACGGCCTTGAACCCGGCGAAGTGGATGACGGCGTCGAACGCCTCGCCCGCGAAGAGGCGCTCCGTCTTGTCCTGGTCGGTGAGGTCGAAGCTCACCAGCTCGACCGGCCGGCCGGTCAGTGCCTCGACCCGCGCCATGACGGTCGGCTTGGAGTTGGCGAAGCTGTCCACGACGACGACGTCGTGCCCGGCGTCGACGAGCCGGACGACGGTGTGGGACCCGATGTAGCCGGCACCGCCGGAGACGAGGACGCGCATGGCGATCACGGTATGCCGTCCGGCCCGGTCCCGCAGTGCCCCCACCGGCGCCCCCTGGCGTCGGCATGCGACACCGCGGCTCGCGGTGCCTGCGTCACGAGGCGACCTCACGTAGCCGTGCGGCGATCGTCTCGGGCCGCGCGTCGTTGACCCAGACGCCGGCGCCGGACTCCGAGCCGGCGAGGTACTTCAGCTTGCCCGGGGAGCGCAGGACGGAGAACAGCTGGAGCTGCAGGCGGGCGAGATCGCGCCCCGGGCCGATGGGCGCCTGGTGCCAGCCGGCGATGTACGGCAGGGCCGTCACGCCGTCGTAGTAGCGGTCCGCCCGGCGCAGCAGCTCGAGGTAGACCTCGGCCAGCTCGTCCCGCTCGTCGCTGGTCAGCGCGGGCAGGTCCGACACGTCTCGGTGCGGGGCCAGATGCACCTCGACCGGCCACCGGGCCGCCGCCGGGACGTAGGCCGTCCAGTGCTCGCCCGTGAGGACGACCCGGCTCCCGGTCCGGCGCTCGGCGTCGAGCACGTCGCGGAGCAGGTTGCCCCCCGTCGCGGACCGGTGTGCCGCCGCCTGGCGCAGCAGCGCCTCGGTGCGCGGCGTGACGAACGGGTAGGCGTAGATCTGCCCGTGCGGATGGTGCAGGGTCACGCCGATCTCCTGCCCGCGGTTCTCGAAGCAGAAGACTTCGCGGACGCCCTCGATCGCGGACAGCTCGGCGGTGCGATCGGCCCAGACCTCGACGACCGTGCGCACCCGGCGCGGTCCGAGGGCGCCGAACGCGGCACCGTGGTCGGAGGTGAAGCACACCACCTCGCACCGCCCCGCCGCCGGGGCCTGCGGCCAGAGCCGCTCGTCGTCCACGAGCGGCGCGGTGCCGGGGGCCCGCATGCTGAGAGACGGGAAGCGGTTCTCGAAGGCGACGACGTCGTAGTCGGATGCCGGGACCTCGGAGGGCGCCCGGCCGGGTCGGGTGGGGCACAGTGGACACTCGTCGGCGGGGGGCAGGAAGGTGCGCGTGTTGCGCTGGGCGGCGATGACGACCCACTCGCCGGTGATCGGGTCCCGCCGCATGGTGGAGTCGCTGCCGGCCTCCGGCAGGTCGCGGGCGTCGGGGACCAGGCGCTCGGCGCGGCCACTGACGTAGGGCTCGGAGTCGTCGTAGTAGACGATCTCCCGCCCGTCGGCCAGCCGGCCCCGGCTGCGCCTGACCGGCATCGGCATGGCGCTGACGGTCATCGGGCGCCTCCGTGCACGGCCGGCGGCTCCTCGCCGGGCATCCCCGGGGCCGGGCCGGCCCGGCGCGGGGCGAGGACGAGCTCGCGGACCCGGGTCTTCAGCCCACGCTGGGCGTCCTGGTCCAGCCCGCTGTCCGTCACGAGCACGTCGACCTCGTTGATCCGGGCCATCGAGCTGAGCCCGACGACGCCCCACTTGGTGCTGTCCGCGACGACCACCGTCTGCCGGGCAGCGACGATGAGCGCCCGGTTGGTCTCGGACTCGACGAGGTTGGGGGTGGTGAAGCCGGCTCGGTCGTCGAAGCCGTGCACCCCGAGGAACAGCCAGTCGACGTGCAGCGAGCGCAGGGTGGCGACGGCGACGGGTCCGACGAGGGCATCCGACGGGGTGCGGATGCCGCCGGTGAGGACCACCGTCCGGTCCGGGCGCGGCATGGCGTTCATGGCGTCGCCCACGGGGAGCGAGTTCGTCACCACGGTGAGGTCGGGGATCCGCCGCAGCTCCAGGGCCACGGCATACGTCGTCGTTCCGGCGGAGAGGGCCACCGAGTCTCCCGGCCGCACCAGCCGGGCCGCGGCGATGGCGATGCCGGCCTTCTCGGCGTTGCGCAGTCCCGCCTTGGCGGCGAACGTGGGCTCCTCGGCGCTGCGCCCGGTGATGGCCGTCGCCCCGCCGTGGACCCGGGCGACCATGCCCTTGCGGGCCAGGTGTGCGATGTCCCGGCGGATGGTCATGTCCGAGACGCCGAGGCTCTCCACGAGGTCGCTCACCCGCACCGCGCCGTTGGTCCGGACCAGGTCGAGGATGTGCTCGTGCCGCTGCTGGGCGAACATCGGGTCAGCTGCGTTCTCGCACGACCGCGCACCCGCCGCCGGGCACCTGGACGGAGCCGTGCACCTCGGTCCCGGTGACCAGGTCCACACCGTCGGCGGGGACCTCCGTGACGGTGTCGCCGTGGTTGATGACGAACAGGAACGAGCGGCCCTCGCCGCTGCGGCGGACCACCTCGACGCCGTCGCGGGACGGTGCCAGCGGGTGCACCCCGGCGTCCGCGACGACCCGGCCCAGCAGGGCGGCGAGGGCGGCGTCGTCCAACGCCGTGCCGACATACCAGGCCACACCATGTCCCGACTCGTGCCGCGTCACCGCGGGGTGTCCGGGGAGCGGGCCGTCGGCGTACACGGCTGCGGCATCGGCGCCGGCCAGGTGGGTCAGCTCGGTCCAGACCGACCCGGTCCAGCCGTCGCCGACCAGGGCGGGCGACTCCCCGCCGGCGGCCCTGACGGCCACCGTCGTCCCGGCCATGAGCGGGAAGAACTCCTCGGTGCTGATGCCCAGGAGGTCGCGGAAGGCACCGGGATACCCGCCGAGGCGGATGTGGTCGTGCTCGTCGACGATGCCGGAGAAGTAGGTGATGACCGCATGGCCGCCGTCGGCCACGAACCTGCGGACCGACTCGGCGGTCGCGTCGTCGACGAGGTACATCGACGGCACCAGGACCACGCGGTAGCCGGCCAGGTCGCCTCCCGGCCGCGGGAAGTCGACCCGCACGCCCTGGCCCCACAGGGCCCGGTGCAGGGCCATCGGCTGGTCGATGTACCGGACGAGCGACGAGGGATGGCTGCCGAGATCGGCCGCCCACCGGGCATGCCAGTCGAAGAGCATGGCGACGTCGGCGCCGTCGACCCGGGTCCCCGCGACGTCAGCGGCCCGCTCGAGGATGCCGCCCAGCTCGCAGACCTCGCGCCACACCTTGGTGTCGGTGCCGGTGTGGGGGACCAGCGCGGAGTGGAACTTCTCGGCACCGGCCCGGCTCGCGCGCCACTGGAAGTAGCCCACGCTGTCGGCCCCCCGGGCGACGTGTGCCAGGCTCGTGCGGAGCAGCTCGCCGGGCTGCTTGGCGACGTTGACCGGCTGCCAGTTGACGGCGCTCGTCGAGTGCTCCATGAGGAACCAGGGGGAGCCGCCGGCGATGCCGCGGACCAGGTCGCCGCAGAAGGCGAGCTCGTGCACCGGATCCGCCAGGCGGTGGTCGATGTAGTGGTCCTGGGAGACGAGGTCCATCTCGGGGGCCCAGGACCAGTAGTCCATCCCGGTGGTGTGCGACATCACCATGACGTTCGTCGTCACCGGGACCTCGGGGGTGACCCGTCGGAGCACGTCGCGCTCGGCCCGGTAGTGGCCGAGCAGCTCGTCGGAGCTGAACCGCGCATAGTCCAGCTGCTGGGTGGGGTTCGGGATCGCGGTGCCCAGCCGCGGCGGGAGCACCTCCTCGAAGGCGGAGTAGTGCTGGCTCCAGAACGTCGTCCCCCAGGCCTGGTTGAGTGCGGCGACGTCACCGTAGCGGTCGGCGAGCCAGCCGCGGAACGAGGCCGCGGAGACGTCGCAGTAACAGTGGACGTTGTGGCACCCGAGCTCGTTCGAGACGTGCCACATCGCCAGGGCCGGGTGGCCGGCATACCGCGCCGCCATCGTCTCGACGAGCGTGAGCGCGAGCTCGCGGAAGACCGGCGAGCTGGGGCACCACGCCTGCCGCCCTCCGGGCCACAGCCGGTTGCCCTCCCGGTCGACGGGGAGGGTCTCGGGGTACGCGCGCGACAGCCACGGCGGAGGCGAGGCGGTCGCGGTCGCCAGGTCGACGGCGATCCCGCCGTCCCCCAGCAGGTCCATGACCCGGTCGAGCCAGCCGAGGTCGAACCGTCCCTGCTCCGGCTCCAGCAGCGCCCAGGAGAAGACGCCCACGGTGGCGAACGTCACGCCCGCCTGCTGCATGAGCCGGACGTCCTGCGCCCAGACCTCCTCGGGCCACTGCTCGGGGTTGTAGTCGGCCCCGAGGCCGATTCCAGGCAGGGGCCACCTCGGGGGCCGCGCCGGGGTCCGTCCGCTGTCCAGGCCAGGCTCGATGCTCACCCTTGGAAGGGTGGACCAGACGGTGGGGCAAAGTCAACACAAACCATCACGTTCGACCGGGGGGTCATGTTCGCTTCTCGACCGATACAGTTCCCTCGCCGTTCCGCGCGGACGGCCGAGCCGGCCGGGCCGAGGCGCCCCGTGCGCGCCTGATGTGGCTGGTCTGCGGCGATTTGGTCACAGGACCGCCGAGTGTCTTGACAAAGCCGCAGGGCCCCACGATGCTACCTGCATCGTGTGAGATTGCGTTCGGTTGTGTTCGCTAATGTCATGGCCGCGCCACAACGTCCTGGCTCGCGCCACGTGGCCTCAAAGGAGAAGCTATGTCCCATCCACAGTCCGAGGCTGAGTACCTCGCCCGCCTCGTGCCCCCCTCCGTCACAGGTGCGGCCGTCGGGCGCCGCACGGTGTTCAAGGGAGCGCTCGCCGCCGGGGCCGCCTTCGGCCTGCCCGCGCTGCTCGCGGCCTGCGGCGGAGGCAGCTCCGCAGCCACCTCCGGCGGCGGGCCCACCGGCACGCTGACCGTGGGGTCGAACTACTCCGACGCGATCCCGAAGGCCGCCATGCAGGCCGTGGCGGACGCCTACCACGCGAAGACCAGCGCCGTCACGGTCAAGCTCAACACCGTCGACCACAACACGTTCCAGGAGAACATCAACAACTACCTCCAGGGCAAGCCCGACGACGTCTTCACGTGGTTCGCCGGTTACCGGATGCGCTTCTTCGCCTCCCAGGGCCTGGCCGGCGACATCAGCGACGTGTGGAGCAAGTTCACCGGGTTCAGCGACGCCTTCAAGACCGCCTCGACCGGGGACGACGGCAAGCAGTACTTCGTGCCGCTCTACAACTACCCGTGGGCGGTGTTCTACCGGCCGTCGGTCTTCACGAAGCACGGCTACACCGCGCCGAAGACCCTCGACGACCTCAAGTCCCTCGGCGCCCAGATGCAGAAGGACGGCCTGGTCCCGATCGCCTTCGGCGACAAGGACGGCTGGCCGGCGATGGGGACCTTCGACATCCTCAACATGCGGATCAACGGGTTCCAGTTCCACATCGACCTCATGGCCCACAAGCAGTCGTGGAGCGACCCCAAGGTCAAGAAGGTCTTCTCCGAGTGGGCAGGGCTGCTTCCGCTGCACCAGCCGGCCTCGCTGGGGCGCACCTGGCAGGAGGCCGCGCAGAGCCTGCAGCAGAAGAAGGCCGGCATGTACCTCCTCGGCTCGTTCGTCTCGCAGCAGGTCGACCAGGGCAAGGACCTGGACTTCTTCACCTTCCCCGAGATCGACCCGACGATCGGGTCCGACGCCCTCGATGCCCCCATCGACGGTTTCATGATGGCCAAGAAGCCCTCCAACGAGACGGCTGCGAAGGACTTCCTCACCTACCTCGGCACCCCCGAGGCGGAGGTCACCTACGGCAAGACCGACACCTCGGACGTGCTGGCCAACAGCGGCGCCGACACCTCGTTCTACAACGACGTGCAGAAGAAGTCGGCCCAGCTCATCGGATCGGCGAAGAACATCGCCCAGTTCATGGACCGCGACACCCGCCCGGACTTCGCGTCCACGGTGATGATCCCCGCGATCCAGACGTTCATCAAGAACCCGTCGGACATCGACGGCCTGACGAACAGCATCGAGGCCCAGGCGAAGTCGATCTTCGTGTGAGGCACCCGGGCGGCGCGGCCTCGGCCGCGCCGCCCGCCCTTCAGGCCCCCCTCTCGCGGGCCGAACCGTTCGCGACCGCATGCCCTCGCCGTGCCCTCGACCGTGGAGGCGGCCGGGCCTATGGTCGGTCCAGGACGACAGAATGGGGAGGGTTCTCCATGGCGAGCCCGAGCGAGTCGGCGATCACCGCACCATCGGACAGCCCGCCGTCCAGCGGGCTCGCGCGGCCGGCCGGCCGGCTCGGCCGGCGCCGGCTGCAGCAGCTGACCACCCGAGACCGGATCGTGGTGGGCCTCATGGTCGCCATCCCGCTGCTGATGGTGCTCATCCTCGTCTGGCTACCGGCCATCGCCACCGTGGCCCTCTCGTTCACCAGCTGGAACGGGGTCGGCGGCCTCGACACGATCCACTGGGTCGGGCTGACGAACTACCGGAACGTCGTCACGATCTACCCGCCCTTCGTTCCCGCCGTCGAGCACAACGTCCTCTGGCTGGCGGTCCTGTTCTTCGTCGCCACGCCCTTCGGGATGTACCTCGCGGTGCTCCTTGACAAGGAGATCAAGGGCAGCCGGATCTACCAGACGGCGATCTACCTGCCCGTCGTGCTCTCCCTCGCCCTGGTCGGGTTCATCTGGCAGCTGTTCTACTCCCGCGACCAGGGTCTGCTCAACGCCGTGCTCGGCACGAAGATCGACTGGTACGGGGACCCGTCGGTCAACATCTGGGCCGTCATGGTCGCGGCCAGCTGGCGCCACGTGGGCTACATCATGCTGCTCTACCTCGCGGGGCTGAAGGGGGTCGACCCCACGCTGCGCGAAGCGGCCACCGTCGACGGCGCGAGCCAGACGCAGACGTTCTTCCGGATCGTCTTCCCGGTGATGCGCCCGATCAACGTCATCGTCCTGGTCATCACCGTGATCGAGGCGTTGCGCGCGTTCGACCTGGTCTGGGTCGTCAACAAGGGCCGCAACGGCCTCGAGATGATCTCGGCGCTGGTGACGCAGAACGTCGTCGGCGAGGCGAGCCGCATCGGCTTCGGCTCCGCGCTGGCGACGTTCATGCTCATCGTCTCCGTCGTCTTCATCTCCATCTACCTGGCCACCGTGCTGCGAGAGGACAAGTGATGACCGCCGCGACCCTGCCCCGCACGGGCACCGCGACACCCGCCGCGCGCCGCCACCACCGGCTGACGCCGGTGCGAGTGCTCCTGCACGTGTTCCTCGCCGTGATCGCCCTGGCCTGGATCTTCCCGGTCGCCTGGGCGGTCCTCAACTCGTTCCGCGACTACGCCTACACCTCGGTGCACGGCTACGTCTCGCTCGGTGGCTGGACGTTCGCGAACTACCAGAACGCCTGGCGGCAGGGCGACTTCACGTCGCACTTCATCAACTCGGTCTACATCACCGTCCCGGCGGTGGCGCTCACCCTCTTCCTGTCGTCGTGCGTGGCGTTCGTCATCTCGCGGTTCAGCTTCAAGTTCAACATCGCGATGCTCGGCCTGTTCACGGCCGCGAACCTGCTGCCGCAGCAGTCGCTGCTCATCCCCTTGTTCCGGCTCTACCGGGCGATCCCGCTGCCGACCGTGATGAGCGACTCGGGGCTCCTGCTCGACAGCCTGTGGGGACTGATCCTCGTCAACACGGCCTTCCAGACCGGTTTCTGCACCTTCGTCCTCAGCAACTACATGAAGACCCTGCCCAAGGAGCTCTACGAGTCCGCAATGGTCGACGGGGCCAGCGTCTGGCGCCAGTTCTGGCAGATCACGGTGCCACTGTGCCGCCCGCCGCTGGCCGCGCTCGGCGTGCTCCAGGTGACGTGGATCTACAACGAGTTCTTCTGGGCGACGGTCCTGGTCCAGTCCGGCTCCAAGTTCCCGGTGACGAGCTCGCTGAACAACCTGCGCGGCCAGTTCTTCACCGACCTCAACCTCGTGGCGGCCGGCTCGGTCATCGTGGCGATACCGGTACTGGCGATCTTCTTCCTCCTGCAGAAGCAGTTCGTGGCGGGCCTGACCCTCGGGTCTACCAAGGGCTGACCCAGCCGGCATCCCACCGGCCCGCTCCTGGTGGCGGTCCGGCCGGGCTCGAGCACCGCGGCGCGCGCCCCGGTCCTCGCCCCGGTGTCAGTCGTCGTCGTCGGGCAGGACGAGGCTGAGCACCCAGGAGACGAGGGTGATGACGATGGCGGCGAAGACCGCGGACCAGAAGAACCTGTCGATGGTGAACGACAGCCCCAGGGGTCCGGAGATCCACTTGGTGATCTCGAGCATGAAGGCGTTGACGACGAAGGTGAACAGCCCGAGGGTCAACACCACGAAGGGGAAGGAGAAGAACTTCACCACCGGTCGGATCACGGCGTTGACGATGCCGAAGATGAGCGCCACCAGGACGATCGTCACGACCTTGGCGGTCCAGGACTTGGAGGACTCGGCGAGGTTGACGCCGTTCACGACCAACGCGGCGACCCACAGTGCCACCGCGTTGACGCCGATCCGGATGAGGAAGCGCTTCATGCAGACATCGTGGCACGGGTCCGGGCGCTGCCCGGGGAGGTCGCCGGCGGCGGGGGATGTCGCAGGCCCCGCCTCGCGCGGGCCCGGGCTCCTCGGGTCGGGGCACCGGCGCGGCGGCATACAGTGACGGACATGAGCGAACCCACGCCGGTCCGGCTGCGTGCCGCCCTCGACGCGGTCCCCGCGTACACCCCGGGACGCCCCGCCGCGGTGCATCCGGGTGTGACGTCCTACAAGATCAGCAGCAACGAGAACCCGTACCCGCCGCTGCCCGGGGTGCTCGAGGCCGTCCGCGAGGCGGCCGGGTCGATGAACCGCTACCCGGACATGGCGGTCACCGCCCTCACCGAGGCGCTGGCCCGGCGGTTGGCGGTCCCCGCGAGCCATCTCGCCACCGGGCCGGGCAGCGTCGGCGTGCTCGGCCAGATCATCCAGGCGACCTGCGACCCGGGTGACGAGGTCGTCTACGCGTGGCGCTCGTTCGAGGCGTACCCCGTCCTCACCGCGCTCGCCGGGGCCACCTCCGTGCAGGTGCCGCTCGCCGCCGGCGGGCGGCACGACCTCGCCGCCATGGCGGACGCCGTCACCGACCGGACCCGGGTCGTGCTCGTGTGCACGCCCAACAACCCGACCGGGCCCGCCGTGGGTGCCGCGGAGCTCGGGCGGTTCCTCGACGCCGTGCCGGCCGATGTCCTCGTCGTCCTCGACGAGGCCTACCTCGAGTTCGTGACGGCCGATGATGCGCCGGACTGCCTCGCACTGCAGCGGGACCGCGCCAACGTGGTCGTCCTGCGCACCTTCTCGAAGGCCTACGGGCTGGCGGGCCTGCGGGTGGGGTACGCCGTCGCCCCGGAGGCCGTCGCGACGGCCCTGCGCAAGGCGGCGATCCCGTTCGGGGTCAGCGCCCTCGCGCAGGCGGCCGCCGTCGCGTCGCTGGACGCCGAGGACGAGCTGCTCGTCCGGGTCAAGGAGCTGATCGCCGAGCGGGAGCGGGTCGTCGCTGCGTTGCGCGCGCAGGGCTGGGACATCCCCGAGACCGAGGCGAACTTCGTGTGGCTCCCCCTCGGCCACGAGACGGCCGAGTTCGCCGCCCTCTGCGACGAGGCGGGGCTCGCCGTCCGGCCCTACGGCGCCGACGGCGTCCGGGCGACCGTCGCCGAGCGGGCGGCGAACGACCGGCTCCTCGAGGTGGCCGCGGCCTACCGGTCCCGCTGACCGCTCGACGGGCACCGTTCAGCGCTGGCCCGGCCATCTGCGACGGTGCCGGTCCTAGAGTCGGTCCATCGCCGCCCAGGAACGCCCAGGAAGGGGTACGCCCATGTTCGTCCCGATGAGCGTCTCGGACTTCATCGACCGTGCCGCCGCCGTCTACGGCGACCGCGTCGGCGTCGTCGACGAGCCGGACCAGCCGGGCCCGCCGCTGGGTGAGCTCAGGTACTCCGAGGTCGCGGCTCTCGCGGCCCGGCAGGCAGCCCGCCTCGACGAGCTGGGCATCGCCCCGGGTGAGCGGGTGGCCATCGTCTCGCACAACGCGGCTCGGCTGCTCGTCTCGTTCTTCGGGGTGGCCGGCTACGGCCGCGTCCTCGTGCCGGTGAACTTCCGGCTCCGCCCCGAGGAGGTGTCGTTCATCGTCCGGCACAGCGGCGCCAGGGTCCTGCTCGTCGACCCCGAGCTCGACACCCTGCTCTCGGGCATCGCCGTCGAGCACCGGATCGTCCTGGGCGACGACGACGCGCTCTACGCACCAGCGGGAACCGAGCCTCGGCCGTGGGAGCCGGACGAGAACGCGACGGCCTGCATCAACTACACCTCCGGCACGACGGCCCGGCCCAAGGGGGTGCAGATCACCCACCGCAACATCTGGACGAACGCGGTCACCTTCGGGCTGCACGCGGCGGTGACCGACCGGGACGTCTACCTCCACACCCTGCCGATGTTCCACGCCAACGGCTGGGGGATGCCGTTCGTGACCACCGGCCTCGGCGTGCCGCAGGTCGTGCTGCGCAAGATCGACGGCGCGGAGATCCTGCGCCGGGTGGAGGAGTACGGCGTGACCCTCATGTGCGCCGCCCCGGCCGTGGTCGCCGCGGTGCTCGACGCCGCGAGCTCGTGGGAGGGCGAGATACCCGGCCGGGACCGGGTCCGGATCATCGTCGCGGGGGCACCGCCGCCGTCGAAGACGATCGCCCGGGTCGAGACCGAGCTGGGGTGGGAGTTCATCCAGATCTACGGCCTCACCGAGACCTCGCCCCTGCTCACCGTCAACCGGGCCCGCTCCGAGTGGGATGACCTCCCCGTCGAGGAGAAGGCCACCCGGCTCATGCGCGCGGGTCAGCCGGCGCTCGGCGTGCGGCTGCGCACCGACGAGTCGGGCGAGGTGCTGGCCAGGTCGAACGTCGTCCTGGAGGGGTACTGGGAGCAGCCGGAGGAGACGGCCCGGGCCCTCGACCACGGCTGGTTCCACACCGGCGACGGTGGCGCCATCGGGGACGACGGCTACCTCACCATCTCGGACCGCAAGAAGGACGTCATCATCACCGGCGGCGAGAACGTCTCGTCGGTCGAGGTCGAGGACGTCATCTTCTCCCACCCGGCGGTGACCGAGGTCGCCGTCATCGGAGTGCCCGACGAGAGGTGGGGTGAGACGATCAAGGCGCTCGTCGTGCTGGCACCGGGCGCCGAGGCGACCGAGGCCGAGATCATCGCCTGGTGCAAGGAACGGGCCGCGGGGTTCAAGGCGCCGACGTCGGTGGAGTTCCGCGAGGGGCTCGCCCGCACGGCGACCGGGAAGCTGCAGAAGTTCAAGCTGCGGGCCCCGTACTGGCAGGGGCGGGAGCGCCAGGTCAACTGACCACGGCAGGCACCGCCCGGCCGGCGCACGTCCCGGCGGCGTGGCGGGGCGGCATACGCCGACCCTGGTGAGATTCCGTGCGGGGGCGGGGTACGTTGGGAGTGCAAACGTCCGTGACCGCGACCACATCCTCGGCCGCCGGCGCGGACACCTGCCGCCCGACCGCGCGCGCACCCTGCGCCGCGACGGCGGCCCGGACCGGGTCCGTCACCATCGGGCCCGCGAGAAGGAGTGCACGTGAGCGACAACGACGTCGCGCCCGCCCCCATACCGGGCGTCGACCACCATGAGTCGACGGCCGGCCAGGGCGACCGCGCGATGGCCCAGCACCGTCCCGCGTGGGACGGCGGTCCCGACATGGTGCAGGTGCTGACCCCCGAGGGCGAACGCGTCCCCAACCCGGACCTCGACCCGGTCATCGACCGGCTCAGCGACGACGACCTGCGCGGGCTGTACCGCGACCTCGTCCTCACCCGGCGCTTCGACAGCGAGGCGACGTCACTGCAGCGCCAGGGCGAGCTCGGGTTGTGGGCCTCGCTGCTCGGCCAGGAGGCCGCGCAGATCGGTTCCGGCCGGGCGCTGCGCCCCCAGGACTTCGCCTTCCCGACCTACCGCGAGCACGGCGTGGCGTGGTGCCGCGGAGTCGACCCGGTCAACCTGCTCGGCATGTTCCGGGGGGTCAACCACGGCGGGTGGGACCCCAGCGAGCACAACTTCCACCTCTACACGATCATCATCGGCGCCCAGACCCTGCACGCGACGGGCTACGCGATGGGCGTGCAGCGCGACGGGAACGTCGGCACGGGCGACCCCGACCGGGACACCGCCGTCATCGCCTACTTCGGCGACGGCGCCACCAGCCAGGGCGACGTGAGCGAGGCCCTCGTCTTCGCCGGGGTCAACAACTCCCCCGTCGTCTTCTTCTGCCAGAACAACCAGTGGGCGATCTCCGAGCCCAACGAGAAGCAGACCCGGGCCCCGCTCTACCGGCGCGCCAGCGGCTTCGGCCTGCCGGGCATCCGGGTGGACGGCAACGACGTCCTCGCGGTGTATGCGGTGACCGCCAGGGCGCTCGACTCGGCCCGCGCGGGCGAGGGACCGAGCTTCGTCGAGGCCTTCACGTACCGGATGGGCGCCCACACGACGTCCGACGACCCGACGCGCTACCGGGTCTCGGCCGAGGTAGAGGTGTGGAAGCACCGCGACCCCATCGAGCGGCTCAAGGTCTGGCTCACCCACCAGGGCAAGGCCGACCGGGCCTTCCTCGACGCGGTCTCCGCCGACGCCGATGCCCTGGGCGCCTCGGTGCGCGAGCGCTGCCTGGCGCTGCCCGATCCGGAGGGGACCGCGATGTTCGACCATGTCTACGCCGAGCCGCATCCGGTCATGGAGCGCGAGCGGTCCGAGTACCTGGCCTACCAGGCCGGCTTCGCGGACGGGGGGAGCTGAGATGAGCCAGACGAGCGAGACGACGGCCCCCGAGCAGGCGGCCCCGCCGCCGACCACGACGACGATGGCCAAGGCCATCACGAGCGGCCTGCGCGCCGCGATGGAGAAGGACCCGAAGGTGGTCCTGATGGGCGAGGACATCGGCCGGCTCGGTGGAGTGTTCCGGGTGACCGACGGGCTCCAGAAGGACTTCGGCGAGGAGCGGGTCATCGACACCCCGCTCGCCGAGGCCGGCATCCTCGGTACCGCCATCGGGATGGCCCTGCGGGGGTACCGACCGGTCGTCGAGATCCAGTTCGACGGGTTCGTGTACCCCGCGTTCGACCACATCGTCAGCCAGGTGGCCAAGCTCCACGCTCGCTCGCTCGGCCAGGTGACGATGCCCCTGGTCATCCGGATCCCGTACGGCGGCGGCATCGGCGCCGTCGAGCACCACAGCGAGTCCAACGAGGCCTACTTCGCCCACACGGCCGGGCTGCGGGTGGTCACCTGCGCCAGCCCGCACGACGCGCACTGGATGATCCAGCAGGCCATCGAGACCGACGACCCGGTCGTCTTCTACGAGCCCAAGCGCCGCTACTGGGACAAGGGTGAGGTGGCGGGGGCCCCGGCCCTCGGCCTCTCCGACGCCGCCGTCATCCGGCCCGGCGCCGACGTGACGATCCTCGCCTACGGCCCCATGGTGCGGTCCAGCCTGCAGGCCGCCAACGCCGCCGAGGAGGAGGGCCGCAGCCTGGAGGTCATCGACCTCCGGTCCCTGTCCCCCCTCGACACGGAGACGATCTTCGCCTCGGTCCGCAAGACGGGCCGAGTCGTCGTCGTCCACGAGGCGCCGACCTTCCTCGGGCTCGGTGCCGAGCTCGCGGCCCAGATCACCTCGGAGTGCTTCTACTCGCTCGAGGCGCCGGTGCTGCGGGTCGGCGGCTACAACGTCCCCTACCCGCCGAGCCGGCTCGAGGACGACTTCCTCCCCGACCTGGACCGGATCCTCGACGGCGTCGACAAGGTGGTGGCGTTCTGATGGCCGTTCGCGAGTTCCGCCTGCCGGACCCCGGCGAGGGCCTCACCGAGGCCGAGGTCGTCTCCTGGCGCGTCGCGGTCGGCGACACGGTGGCCGTCAACGACGTCGTCGTCGAGATCGAGACCGCCAAGTCGCTGGTCGAGCTCCCCATCCCGTATGCCGGCACCGTCACCGGGCTGCTCGTCGACGAGGGTGCCATGGTGGACGTGGGCACGCCCCTCATCGCCATCGACACCACCGCCGACGCGCCCGTCCAGGGGCCGAAACCCTCCGAGCCGGCGCCGGCTGAGCCGCCGGCGAACCGTGAGCCGCCGGAGCAGCCCGCCCCGCCCGCGGCGTCGTCCTCCGCGGCCTCCGCGACTCCCGGGACTCCCGCGGCTCCCGGGACTCCCGCGGCTCCCGGGACTCCCGGGACTCCCGCGGCTCCCGGGAGTGGGTCGCCCTCGTCCCCCGGCAACGGCAGTGGACGGACCGCCGTCCTCGTCGGCTACGGGGTCAAGCAGGCCGGCACGACCCGGCGGCCCCGGCGCAAGGACGCCCTGCGGCGCGACATCGCAGCGCCTCCCGGTCCGCACGTGGACCCCGAGGTGTCCGCCCGGGTCGGCGGTCTCGTCGCGGCGCACGCCCCGGATGTGCCACGCGACGTCCGGCCGGTCGCCGAGCTCGCCCAGCCGCACGAGGCGCCCGTCGAGCACGCCCCCGTCCTCGCCAAGCCCCCGGTCCGCAAGCTGGCCCGGGACCTCGGGGTCGACCTCGGCACCGTCGTGCCCACCGGGCCCGACGGCACCGTCTCCGAGGCGGACGTCCGCCGCGCGCTGGAGGTCGAGGCGCCCCGGACGGCCCCGGCCGCTCCAGTGCCGGCCACGCGGGCGGCATACCCGGTGGCGTCCGGTGAGCGCGAGGAGCGGATCCCGGTCAAGGGCGTCCGGCGACTCACGGCGGCGGCCATGGTGGAGTCGGCGTTCACGGCGCCCCATGTCACCGAGTGGGCGAGCATCGACGTGACGGCCACGATGGACCTCGTCGGCCGCCTGAAGCGGGACCGCGAGTTCACCGACGTCAAGGTGACCCCGCTCCTGGTCCTCGCCAAGGCGATGTGCGTCGCGATCAGGCGGAACCCTGGCGTCAACGCCGTCTGGGACGAGGCCGCCCAGGAGATCGTCGTCAAGCACTACGTCAACCTCGGCATCGCCGCCGCCACCCCGCGCGGCCTCATCGTCCCCAACATCAAGGATGCCGACCGGCTCTCCCTGCGCGAGCTGGCCGTCGCCATCGAGACGCTGACCTCCACGGCACGGGAGGGTCGGGCGGCGCTGGCCCAGCTCAGCGGCGGCACCATCACGATCACCAACATCGGCGTGTTCGGGATCGACGGCGGGACGCCGATCATCAACCCCGGGGAGTCCGCGATCATGTCGTTCGGCGCGATCCGGCGGATGCCCTGGGTCGTGGAGGACGCCGACGGCTCGGAGCGGATCGCGCCCCGGTGGGTCACCCAGCTCGCCCTGTCGTTCGACCACCGCCTCGTCGACGGCGAGCTCGGCAGCCGCTACCTCGCCGACGTCGCGGCACTGCTCGCCGACCCGGGCCGGGCCCTGGTCTGGGGCTGAGATGACCGGCGACGGGTCGTCCGGGGTCGTCTTCCCGGCGGTGGACGGCCGGCGCAGCACGTCGGCCACCGGCCGGTCCGTCGTCGTCGACGCACTTGCCGGGTCCGACCCCGTCGGGTCGCGGGCGGCGGCGCGGGAGACGAGCTGGCGGCAGGGCTACGTGCCGCACTTCCGCCGGCTCGTCGAGGCGGGCCTGACCTCTCCCGAGGCCGCCCTGCGGATCGCGGCGGACGGCCTGGCCTCGGTGCACGAGCGGATGCGCTACGTCCATGGCGGGGCCGAGGGCCCGCTGGCCGACGCCCTCGCGGCGCCGGTGGCGGTGCCCTTCCGGACCGAGACCGTTACCGGTCGCGGGATGCCCGAGACCGAGCTGTCCCTGCCGTACCGCGGCGGCCGCCTCGCGGGCCAGGACCTGCTCCGGCAGCTCGACGCGTGGGTCGACTCCGGCGTCGTCGAACCGTCCCTGCGGACCGCCGTGGCCCGGGTGGTCGAGCATCCCGAGTGGCTTCGGCTCGACGGGCGGACCGTCGTCGTCCTCGGGGCCACCGCAGAGATGGGGCCGCTCCGCTCGCTGCTGCGCTGGGGGGCCTCGGTCGCGGCCGTCGACCTCCCGCGGCCCGCCCTGTGGTCGCGGCTGCTCGGCGAGACCCACGGGTATGCCGGCCGGCTGAGCATCCCGGTGCGCGCCGGCGAGGTGCCAGCTGCCGACCGGGCGGGCATCGACCTCATCCACGACCTGCCACGAGCGG
This sequence comes from uncultured Actinomycetota bacterium, assembly GCA_963763315.1. Lineage (GTDB taxonomy): Bacteria > Actinomycetota > Actinomycetes > Actinomycetales > Dermatophilaceae > CAVSJJ01. Next base: position 58,588 of record CAVXOC010000002.1, on the reverse strand, counting down.
CCGCCTGGGTGGGCGACCTCGAGGGCCCGCTCGTCCTCGGGAACTACGTCTATGCCGACGGTGCCGTCAACGTCCGTCTCAGCACCGCCGTCGACGCCCTGACCCAGCAGGTACGCGCGGCGAGGGCCGCCGGTGAGGTGGCACTGGCCTTCCTGGCCACCCCGACGGACATCTTCGCGGTCCCGGCCGACGTGGTCTCGGCCTCCGTCGACAGCTACGCCCACCGCCGGACGAGCAAGGTGCTGCGCGTCCCGTTGCGGACCCTCAGCGGCGGCCGGCTGCTGCGGCGCAACTACGTCCCCGGCGAGGATCCCGGCATCAACGACTCGGTGGTCCTCCAGCAGGGGCCCAACTACCTTCTCGCCAAGCGGATCCAGCGGTGGCGTGCGGCGTCGGCCCGCGCCGAGGGCGCCGTGGTGTCGTTCAAGGTCGCGCCCCCCACGCGCACCCGCTCGGTGCTGAAGAGCCGGGCTCTCGCGGCGGCCTACGCGGGTGCTCACCGCTTCGGGATCGAGGTGTTCGAGCCCGGGACCTCCAACACCCTGATGGCGGCCCTGCTGGTCCATGACCTCAGCACCCCGGCCCCGATCCACCAGCACCCGTGGCAGGACGAGGCGTACGCCGCCGCGCACGGCGGCCTGTGGCGCACGGCATACGACCCGCGCAGCGCCCTCGGCCTCGCGGCGCTGCTCGGCGCCGCGGCGGCCCGCTGACCCGGCCCTCGCCGACCGGCGGGACGGGCGGCATGATGCAGGCATGAGCGACGATGCCGGCAGCCCGCTGCCGCTCGCCGGCGTGCTCGTCGCGGACTTCTCGCGCGTGCTGGCCGGGCCCCTCGCGACGATGACCCTGGCCGACCTCGGTGCGCGCGTGGTCAAGGTGGAGCGGCCGGTGGCCGGCGACGAGACCCGTTCATGGGGGCCGCCCTTCTCGGCACACGCCACGACCTACTTCGAGTCCGTCAACAGGGGCAAGGAGTCGGTCATGCTCGACCTCGCCGACGAGGACGACCGCCGTCTCGCGCTCGAGCTCACCAGCCGCGCCGACGTCGTCATCGAGAACTTCCGGCCCGGGACGATGGAGCGGCTCGGCCTGGGGTACGGCGTGGTCGTCCGGCACAACCCGGGCGTCGTCTACTGCTCCATCAGCGGGTTCGGCACCGGGGCCGGTCGCGATCTGCTCGGCTACGACTTCGTGGTCCAGGCGGTCGGCGGGCTCATGAGCATCACCGGCCCCCCGGGTGAGCCGACCAAGGCGGGGGTCGCGCTCGTCGACGTCCTCACCGGGAAGGACGCCGTCATCGGCATCCTCGCCGCCCTCGCCGCGCGGGAGCGCACGGGTCGCGGCGACCGGATCGAGGTGTCCCTGCTGACGAGCTCGCTGGCCGCCATGGTCAACCAGGGACAGGGCGCCCTGGAGACCGGCGTCGCTCCCGGTGGCCTGGGGAACCGGCACCCCAGCATCGCGCCGTACGAGACGCTGCGCTGCGCCGACGGGCTGGTCGCCGTGGCCTGCGGCAACGACGCCCAGTTCGCCCGGCTCGCCGAGGTCCTCGGGATGCCGGCGCTGCCGGCGGACCCGTCGTTCGCCGCCAACGCGGCGCGCGTCGCCAACCGCGAGGCGCTGGTCGCGGCCCTGGAGTCGGCCCTCGCCGCCGACTCCGCCGAGTCCTGGGTCGGGCGGCTCACGGCCGTCGGCGTCCCGGCCGGACGGGTCGGCACCATCCCGGATGCCGTGGCCCTGGCCGGCGTCCTGGGGCTCGACCCGCTCGTCGAGGTCGGGGGTGGACGGACCCCGCAGGTCCGGCACCCGGTCCGCTGGACGGCATACCGGACCTCCGACCCGGGTCCACCGCCCGAGCTGGGCGAGCACGATGCGGCGATCCGGGCCTGGCTCGCCGCGAGCCTGCCCGACGACAGCCTGCCCGAGCAGCCTCCTCGAGCACAGAGCCTCCCCGAGCACAGCCTCCCCGACCGAAGGTGACCCCACGATGACCGCCCCCAGCAGCCACCCGCTCGACATCATCGACATCGACGCCCAGCTCAGTGAGGGCGAGAAGGACGTCCGCGCCGCCGTCCGGGCGGTGTGCCACGACCTGGTCGACCCCTATGTCGCCGACTGGTACGAGCAGGGCGGCCTGCCGGGGGCTCGGGACCTGGCCCTGGAGTTCGGGAAGGTCGGGCTGCTCGGCATGCATCTCGTGGGGTACGGATGCGCCGGCATGTCCTCGGTCGAGTACGGCCTCGCGTGCCTCGAGCTCGAGGCCTCGGACTCGGGGATCCGCTCGCTCGTGTCGGTGCAGGGTTCGCTCGCCATGTTCGCCATCCACCGGTGGGGCAGCAAGCAGCACAAGCAGGAGTGGCTGCCGCGGATGGCGACCGGCGAGGTGCTGGGCTGCTTCGGGCTGACCGAGCCCGACCACGGCTCGGACCCCGGCGCGATGCGCACCCGGGCGCGGCGTGACGGCGATGACTGGGTGCTGAGCGGCACCAAGATGTGGATCACCAACGGCTCGATCGCGGACGTCGCCATCGTCTGGGCGAACGCTGGCGACGAGCACGGTGGGATCAGGGGGTTCGTCGTCCCGACCGACACAGCGGGGTTCTCCGCACCCGAGATCCACCACAAGATGTCGCTCCGGGCCTCAGTGACGAGCGAGCTCGTCCTCGACGAGGTCCGGCTGCCGGGCTCCGCCGTGCTCCCCGAGGTGCGCGGGCTCAAGGGGCCGCTGTCGTGTCTGTCGGAGGCCCGCTACGGCATCGTCTGGGGCTCGCTGGGGGCTGCTCGGTCCTCGCTCGAGGCTGCGCGCAGCTACGCGATGGAGCGCGAGCAGTTCGGCCGGCCCATCGCGGCGTTCCAGCTCACCCAGGCCAAGCTGGCGAACATGTCGACCGAGCTCCAGCTGGGCCAGCTGCTCGCCCTCCATCTCGGGCGGCGCAAGGACGCCGTGGGCCTGCGCCCGGAGCAGGTGAGCGTGGGCAAGTACAACAACGTCACCAAGGCCATCGAGATCTGCCGGACCGCGCGGACCATCCTCGGCGCCAACGGGATCAGCGGCGAGTACCCGGTCATGCGGCACGCCAACAACCTCGAGTCGGTGCTCACCTACGAGGGGACGGTCGAGATGCACACCCTGGTCATCGGCCAGACGCTCACCGGTGAGTCCGCCTTCCGCTGACACGGCCCACCCCTGACGCCACCACCGCTGATGCCGGGGGTCCCCCGGCGCCTGGGGTCCCCTGACGCCCCGGCCCCCGGCGTTGTGTCCGAGTGTCCGGCGGTCATGGCGACCACTTCCTCGGACGCTGGGAGTGGCCCCGGCGTTGTGTCCGAGTGTCCGGCGGTCATGGCAACCACTTCCTCGGACGCTGGGAGTGGCCCCGGCGTTGTGTCCGAGTCTCCGGCGGTCATGGCGACCACTTCCTCGGACGCTGGTGGTGGCCCCGGCGTTGTGTCCGAGTGTCCGGCGGTCATGGCGACCACTTCCTCGGACGCTGGGAGTCGGAGGAGGCTTGACGACCTACTGAACGGGTGTTTAATCTACTGAACATGGGTTCAGTACACCGTCCCCGTCGGACCGCTCCCCGTCGGACCGCTCCCCGCCGGACCGCTCCCCGCCGGACCCGAGACCGCCGTGCCCGCTGACGGCGGCGACCTGACCGCACGGGCGAGCATCCGCAACGCCGCCCTCCGGCTCTTCGCCGAGCGCGGGCCCGACGCCGTCACCGTGCGCGAGATCGCCGCGGTCGCCGAGGTCTCGCCGGCCCTCGTCGTCCACCACTTCGGGAGCAAGGACGGGCTGCGCTCCGCCGTCGACGCCTTCGCGGGGCGGGCGTTCGACGCGGTCTTCGAGGAGATCCCCCCGGACGATCTCGCCGCGATGCTGACGGGGGGCAGCTCGGCCTCGATCGCCGACGTCTTCGCCCGCAGCTTCCCGCCCGGCTCACCGCTGCCGGCCTACCTGCGTCGGCTGCTCCTGACGAACGACCCGGCCGGCGCCGCGCTGTTCGGCCGCTGGTATGCCGCGACCCGCCGGCTCCTGGAGACGATGACCGACCTGGGGGTGGCCCACCCCGGCGAGGATCCCGAGGTCCGCGCCGCGTTCCTCCTCGTCAACGACCTCGCCGTCATCCTCCTGCGCGACCAGGTCGCCGCGGCGATCGGTGTCGACCCGCTCACCCCGGAGGGGATCGACCGCTGGGCCCGGGAGGTCTCGACCATCTACGCCGATGGGGCGTTCCGCGCCCCGGAGAGGGAGTGACACCATGACCGACGCCGCGATCCGGACCGACGCCGTGATCCGCGCCGAGGGGCTGGTCAAGACCTTCGGCGCCGTCCGAGCCCTCGACGGCCTCGACCTCGAGGTCACCCCCGGGGAGGTGCACGGCTTCCTCGGCCCCAACGGCGCGGGGAAGTCGACGACCATCCGGATCGTCCTCGGTCTCATCCGGGCCACCGGCGGTCACGTCGAGCTGTTCGGCGGAGACCCGTGGCACGAGGCCGCCCGCCTCCACGAGCGGCTCTCCTACGTGGCCGGCGATGTGGCGCTGTGGCCGTCCCTGACGGGCGGGCAGTGCATCGACGTCCTCGGCGCCACGCAGGGCAGCCTCGACGAGCGCCGCCGCGCCGCCCTCATCGACCGCTTCGACCTCGACCCCAGCAAGCGGGTGCGCGACTACTCCAAGGGCAACCGGCAGAAGGTGGCCCTCATCGCCGCCCTCGCCGCGGATGTCGACCTGCTGGCCCTCGACGAGCCCACCTCCGGGCTGGACCCCCTCATGGAGCAGGCCTTCCAGCAGGTCGTCCGTGAGCGACGCGACGAGGGCTGCACCGTCCTGCTGTCCAGCCACCTCCTCGGTGAGGTGGAGGCGCTGGCCGACCGGGTGAGCATCGTGCGGCGGGGGCGCCGGGTGACGACCGGAACCCTGGCGGACCTGCGGCGCCATACCCGCACCCACGTCCACGCGGTCACGGTCGAGGACCCCGCCGCACTGGCGCGCTCCGCCGGGGTGGCCGACTTCACCACGGAGCGGACCGGCGGGTATGTCGACAGCCGGTTCACCATCGACGCCGACCACCTCGACGCCGTCGTCGGCCGGTTGCACCAGGCCCGGATCCACACCCTCACGGTGACCCCGCCCAGCCTCGATGCGCTGTTCCTGCACGCCTACGGGGACGACGGCGGCGGCACGGACCCGCCGGCGGACGGGGACGGCCCGGCGGCCCGCGCAGCGGACGGCGGGCAGCCCGCCGGCCCGGCACGCCACCGGGGCGCCCGCCACCTCGCCGGAGGCGCCCGATGAGCCCGCGGAGCGCGGGGCGCGCGGGGAGCGCGGGCAGCGCGATGAGCCCGATGAGCCCGACCGGCCTGGCGACGATGCTGCGGGTCCAGTGGCGCACCCACCATCGCGGGATGCTCCTCTGGGTGCTCGCCCTGGCGGCCAGCCTGGTCGCGACTGCCGCCGCCGTCGCCGGCCTCTACGACACCCCGGAGAAGATCCACACGTACGCCGCCGCCGTCACCGCCGGGGACTCGCTCGTCGCCATCAACGGCCGGGTCGAGGGCATCGACAGTCTCGGCGGTGTGATCCAGGACGAGTTCGGCTTCCTCGCCGCCTTCGTGCTGCCGCTCCTCGGCATCAGCCTCGTCGCGCGGGCCACCCGCCGGGAGGAGGAGGCGGGCCGGCTCGAGGCCCTCCTGGCCGGGCGGGTCGCCCGGCCGGTGCCCGCTCTGGCCGCTCTCGTCGTCGCGACCGGCGCCATCGTGGCCACCGTGGTGCTCTTCAGCGCCGGTCTCGTCGCGGCGGGCGTCCCGTTCGGCCGGTCGGTCCTGTACGCCTGTTCCCTCGGGGCCCTGGCCTTCGCCTTCGCGGGACTCGCGGCCCTGCTCGCCCAGGTGACGGCGCACTCGCGGGGGGTCTACACCTGGGGGCTGATCGCCCTGGCCCTGGCCTACGTCCTGCGGGGAGCCGGCGATGTGACGCACACGTGGGCGACCTGGCTCTCCCCCTTGGGCTGGGCGGAGAAGGCCGCGCCGTTCGGCGTGATGCGCTGGTGGACCCTGCTCGTGCCCGCCGCCGTCGGCATGGTGCTGGCCGCTGTCGCCGTGGTCCTGGCCGGTCGCCGGGACCTGGGCAGCTCGCTGCTGCGCGGCGGCGCCGGGCCGTCCTCCGCCACCGCCTGGCTGCGCAGCCCGCTGGGGCTGGCCACCACGATCCACCGGCCGGCGGTGCTCGGCTGGCTCGCGGGGGCGGTCATCCTCGCGGCGACGATGGGGCTGCTGGCCCAGCAGTTCGTCGATGCCGTGACGGGCAACCCCGCCATGGGCGGCGCCATCGGGATGGTCCCGGGTCGGCCGCAGGACGGCTTCGTCGCCGTCGTCCAGCTCTACACCGCCGTGATCGCCATGGGGTATGCCGTGCAGGCCGTCGGGACCCTGCGCGGCGAGGAGGTGGCCGGCCGTCTCGAGCCACAGCTGGCGGGCTCCCTCTCGCGCTCGCGGTGGCTGCTCGCCCACGCTGTCGTCGTCGTCGCGGGTCTCGTCGTCATCGTGCTCGCCGCATCGGCCACCCTGGCCGTGACGACCTCGCTCGCGGTGACGGGTCCGGTCGCGGTGGGGCGGACCATCGGCGCCGGGGTGGCCTACCTGCCCGCCGAGCTGCTCCTGACAGCCCTGGCGTTGGCGATCTTCGGGATCCGGCCGAGGATGTTCTCCGCCGCATGGGCGGCGTTCGCGTTCGTCGCGTTCGTCGCGTTCCTCGGCCCGGGGCTGCACCTCGCCGGATGGGTCCTCGACCTCGCGCCGACGACCCATGTCGGCAACCCGCCGCTCGGCCGCGTCGAGGCCGTGCCCGGTGTGCTGCTGGGAGCCATCGCGCTCGGGCTGGCCGCCCTGGCCGGCGCGGGCTTCCGCCGCCGGGCCATCCCGCAGGGCTGACCCGCAAAGGCTCGTGTCGACGGTTCCGCTCGGCTCCGGCGCCCCATAACGAGTTCTCGTATCTTGGAACGGCGCGTCACAATGGAGGGGCCGTCGCTGGACGGCCATCACCCTTCCCGAGTTCGGAGTGCTGCCGTGCTGTCGGCCTACCGCCCCCTCCTCCAGGTGCCGGGTGCCCGGGCCTTCGTGGCCGGGGCGGCGCTGGCCCGCGTCGGCGGCGCCATGTTCGGCGTGGCCATCGTCGTCATGGTGAGCGGTCGGCGGGGGTCGTACGGCCTGGCGGGCGCCGTGTCGTCGGTCGGCATCCTCGTCCTGGCGATCGCCGGCCCGTTCATCGGCCGGCTCATCGACCGGCACGGTCAGCGGCGGGTGGCCCTGCCGTTCGTGCTGTTCTCGACCGTCTGCGGCCTGGCCACCGTCCTCGCCTCGCTGGCCGGCTGGCCGGCCTGGACGCTGTTCCTCGGGTACGGGCTCTCGGCGGTCCTGCCCGAGCCGAGCCCCCTCACCCGGTCCCGGTGGGCGCACCTGCTGCGCGACGACCCCGGCCGGCTGCACGCGGCGATGTCGTTCGAGCAGGTTCTCGACGAGGCGTCCTTCGTCATCGGCCCGGTGCTCGCGGTGCTCGCCTCCCTGGCCTTCCCCGAGGGGGGGCTGCTCCTCGGCGAGATCCTGTTCACCGCCGGGATCGTCCTCTTCCTGTCGGCCCGGGCCACCGAGCCGCCGATCGTCCCCCACCACGAGCGACCCCTCGGGCTGGCCGTCGCCCGTCCGGGGATGCTCGTCGTCGCCGGTGCCCTGACGATGACGGGCGTGATCTTCGGGGCCAACGAGGTCATCGCGGTCGCGGTGGCCGACGCCTGGGGGGACAAGGGGTTCTCCAGCGTCGTGCTCGGCATGTTCGCCCTGGGCTCGACGCTTGCCGGCATCCTCTTCGGCACGCTGACCTTCCGGGTCTCCCAGACCCGGCGGCTGCTGCTGGCGGCTTCGGGCATGTTCCTGCTGGAGATCCCCGCCCTGCTCGTCGGCAACCTGTGGGCCCTTGCGGTGGTCATGCTCGTCGCGGGCTCCGCGACGGCGCCCCTGCTCATCACCAGCACGTCGATCACCCAGCGGCTGGTCCCACCGGCCCTGGTCACCGAAGGTCTGGCCGTCGTGGTCACCGGCATCCTCATCGGTATCTCGATCGGGGCAGCCGGGGGCGGCTGGGCCGTCGAGACGCTCGGTGCCCACCGGGCCTACGTCGTGCCGGTGAGCGCCGGAGCCGTGGCGGTCGTGCTCATCGCCGTGCGTTACCTGCGTCTCGAGCGGGCCGAGCTCGCCCGGCCGGCAGCGGGACTGCTGGCGCCAGACGCTGCGTGACCCAGGGCGACCCGGTGGGGACACGGCGACGGGGAGGTATGCCGCGGCATACCTCCCCGTCGCCGTACCGGCAGCGCCGGCGTCACAGCGGGGCGACCGGCTCCTGTGCCTTCTGCTCGGCGGCCGCGGCCGCGGCCGCGGCCACGGCGGCGTTGCGCTCGTCGTAGGCCGAGCCCCGGCGCAGCTCGACCTGGGGCAGGAAGAGCATGACGAGGAAGCCCAGCACCATCACGGCGGCCCCGGTGATGAAGACGAGGTCCATCGCCTCGGAGAAGCCCATGAGGAAGGGCTTGGCCAGCCGCGGGTCGAGGTTGTTGAGGAACGAGGAGTCCGACAGCACCCCGCTCGAGCTGGCGGCGCTCGCGCCGCCGTTCCGGGCGGCGGCGAGCTGCTTGGCGATCGTCGCGTTCGCCGGGTCCTTCAGCGCGGCCTGGAAGTCGGCCGTCGGCGCGACGACCCGCATCGCCGAGCTGATCTTGCCCGGGACGGTGGAGAAGAGGATCGACAGGAACACCGCGGTGCCCAGGGTGCCCCCCATCTGCCGGGTGAAGGTCGCGGTCGAGGTCGCAACCCCGATCTGCTGCGGCGGCACGGCGTTCTGCACCGCCAGGGTCAACGGCTGGAAGTTGAACCCGAGCCCGATCCCGAAGAACACCATGACGATCATCGTCTGCCACATCGGGGTGTCGTACTTGACGTAGTGGAAGACGAACAGCGCCACGGCCAGCAGCCCCGAGCCGACGACCGGGTAGATGCGGTACTTGCCGGTCCGGGAGATGATCTGGCCCGAGCTGATCGACCCCGCCATGATGCCGAGGGTCATCGGGAGCAACAGCAGACCCGCCTGGGTCGGGGTCGCGCCCTTGACGATCTGGAGGTAGAGCGGCAGCGAGGCCAGCCCGCCGAACATCGCCATGCCGATGAGGACCGAGGCGCTCGAGGCCACCCCGACGGTCTTGATCCGGAACATGGCGAGCGGGAAGATCGCCTCCTCCTTCATCCGCCACTCCTGCCAGAGGAAGGCGATCCCGGCCAGCACGCCGACGGCGTAGCAGCCCCAGGCACCGCCGGAGGTCCAGCCCCACTCGCGACCCTGTTCGGCGACAAGCAGGAGCGGGACCAGCGAGACGGCGAGCAGGGCCGCGCCGGCCCAGTCGATCCGGTGGTCGAGCCGGTGGTGGTCCAGGTGGAGGGTGCGCGAGACGACGAACATCGCGGCGAGGCCGATCGGCACGTTGACCAGGAAGACCCAGCGCCAGCCGGTCACCCCGAGGATCGAGGTGGCGCCGGCGAAGAAGCCGCCGATGACCGGGCCGAGCACGCTCGAGGTCCCGAACACGGCCAGGAAGTAGCCCTGGTACTTGGCACGCTCGCGGGGCGGCACGATGTCACCGATGATCGCCAGCGCCAGCGAGAACAGCCCGCCGGCACCGAGCCCCTGGAGGGCGCGGAAGCCCGCCAGCTGGAACATCGAGGTCGACAGGGACGACAGGGCCGAGCCCACGATGAAGATCGTGATGGCCGTGATGAAGAACTTCTTCCGGCCGTAGATGTCGGAGAGCTTGCCGTAGAGCGGGGTGACGATCGTCGCGGTGATGAGGTATGCCGTGGTGGCCCACGCCTGGTGGTCCAGGCCCTTGAGGTCGTCGGCGATCGTCCGGATCGCCGTCGCGACGATGGTCTGGTCGAGGGCGGCGAGGAACATGCCCATCATCAGGCCGGTGAGGATCGTGACGATCTGACGATGGGTGAAGCCCCTGTCGGGCGTCGTCGCCGCCGGGCGTGCGGTGGGTGAGGTTGTCATGACGCTTCCTGGTTCGACGGTGCGGTGGGGGGTTCCACGGGGGCAGCGGTGGCCGGTCCCGAGCGGGAGCGTTCGACGGCGTCGGCGAACCGCTCCAGGTAGGCCGTGAAGGCGGCGAGGTCCGACTCGGACCAGTCGTCGAGGAGGCTGCGCAGCCAGGTCTCGCGGCTGGCGCGGAGCGAGGTGAGCAGCTCGGCGCCTGCCGGGGTCACGGACAGCGTGTGGGCGCGGCCGTCCTCGGGGTCGGGCAGGCGCTCGACGAGGCCGAGCCCGACGAGGTGGGCCACCTGCCGGCTCATCGTCGAGACGTCGGCATAGACCTTGTCGGCCAGCTCGGAGAGCCGCAGCGGCTGGCAGGACAAGGTGAACAGAACCGGGAAGGCCATCGGGTCGATCTCCGGGTGCGCCCGCGGCGCGTGGTGCTTCAGGCTCTGCAGGAGCTTCATCGTCCGCACGAGGACGTCTCCGAGCAGGGCGCGGGCGCCCGCAGCCGGAGCCGACGGCGGCTCGGTGGTGCTGGGTGACATGGGCAGTCTTTCGAGCGATAGGTTGCTTGTTACACGCAACTATAAAGGATGGTTGCCACAAGCAACTAATGCTGTCGAGGCTCGCCGTATTCCCCCGGGCGGGCGTCCCTGCGGGCCGGGGCGCTCGCCGGGCCCGAGCACTCCCCGGGGCCCCGGGCCCCGCCGGGTCCGGGTGCGCGGAGCCGAGCGGCCCGGCCGCCGGTCAGGGAGCGATGACCATGGCGTCGAGCACCCGGGCGGCCAGCTCCTCGTCGCCGCTCACCGTGACATGCAGCTGGGTCCGGTCGCGCCGGCCCAGCGCCCGCCGGCAGGCGGCCTGGGTCGACAACGTGATGGTCGTGGTGACCGCGTCGGCGTGGTCCTCCGGCTCCCCGGTGAACAGGGGTATGCCGGTCGCCCGTCCGTCCCGCTCCTCGACCCGGGCGCCGGCGCGGCCGACGACCGGTCCGGTGAGGTCGAGGATGACGGCATTGCCCGGCGGCACCGCCGCGGTCCTGGCGATGATGCGCGGGAGGGCGTCGAAGAGCATGGCCACCGTGATTGCCGCGCCGGGAGCGTCGAGGTCGCCGGGGCGTGCCAGGGCCTCCCGGATGTCCTGTTCGTGGCTCCAGATGTCGAAGAGCCGGATCCTGAGGAGCTCGCCGACGGTGGTGGCCCCGAACGGACCGGCCACCGGGAGGTCGAGCGTGGTGGCCGGGTCCCGGTAGAAGGCGAGCCGCTCGGCGAGCAGGGCCTCGAGCTCCTCGAGGAGCTCGGCGGGGTGCCGGCCGCGGCGGGACTCGACATACCGCTCGGTGCGCTCGCCGAACTCGTGCCGGACGTGGTCGTACCGGGAGACGTCGACGTCGGGTACCGGTTCGCCGGCCACCATGGCCTCGCCACTCGTGACGTGGGCGATCTGGTCGAAGACGGTCCACCCCGGGCAGTCGGTCCCGCGCTCGAGGTCGCCGGTGCGCAGGCTGTGCCCGAGGTCGATGACCGCCTGGACCGCCTGGGCGTACCCCTCGGCCAGGGCGTCGAGGTCCTCCGGAGGCGCCGGGTGCAGTGGCATGCGCAGCACAGTACAGACCCGCACGGCGAGGCCACCTACCCTAAGGACATGACGAGCACGGTGACGCGGCCCGCGCGGGCCGCCTCGACGACCCCTCCGGTGGTGCTGCCGATGGCGGTCGTCGTGGTGGTCGGCGTGCTGGCTACCCTGCTGGCGGCCGCCTACACCGGGGCGGCGGCGCCGCTCGACCTCGCAGACCCGGGCGGCTTCGTCCGGTGGGGCCTGCCGGTGGCCGACACGGTCAGCAACCTCGCTGCCGTGACCACCCTGGGGCTGCTCGGCCTGTCGGCGTTCCTGGTCCCGGAGCGACGCGACACCAACCGCCGGGTCGCCGCCAACCGGTTGGCGGCGGTGGCGGCCACCGTGTGGGCGACCGCAGGCGGCCTCGTCGTGCTGCTCAGCTTCGCCGACCTGGCGGGGCTGCCGCTGTCCAGCCCGGGCTTCCTGCCCCAGATGTTCCGCTTCGTCCTCGAGCTCGAGGTGACTCGGATCGCGCTCATCGGCGCCGGCGTCGCCGTGGTCGTCGCCGTGGGGTCGGCCCTGTCCACCCGCCGGGCTCCCACGGCCTGGCTGGCCGTCGCCACCCTCGTCGCCATCGTCATGTTCGCGCTGACCGGGCACGTCGGTGGGTCCGCGTCCCACGAGGACGCCGTCAACTCCCTCGGCGTCCACCTCCTCGGCGTCTCGGTGTGGGTGGGAGGGCTCATCGCCCTGGTCATCCTGCGCCCGCGGCTCGGACGCGACCTCGGAGTCACCGTCTCGCGCTACTCGGTGCTGGCCGGCTGGGCCTTCGCTGCGGTCGCGCTGAGCGGCATCCAGCAGGCCTGGCTGCGGGTCGGCTCGCTCGGGGGGTTCGGGGAGACGGCATACGGGCGGGTGGTGCTGGTGAAGGCGGCCGCCTTCGTGGCGCTCGGGGTCGCCGGCTACTACCAGCGGCGCAACCTGTCGTCCCGACTGCGGACGGAGCCGGCCGACGGCCGGGCGTTCGCCCGGCTCGCCGCCGGCGAGGTCGCCGTGATGGCCCTGGCCATCGGGCTGGCGATGGCCCTGTCCCGCAGCGCGCCGCCCGTCCCCGACGCCCTTCCCGACCCGAGCCGCATTCTCGCCCTCACCGGCTTCCCCGATCCGGGGCCGATGGTCCAGGCCGACTGGCTGACCGCCTGGCGCATCGACTGGCTCCTGCTGGCGGTGGCCGTCCTCGCCGTCGGGCTGTACGTCGCCGGGGTGGTCCGGCTGCGCCGCCGCGGCGACAGCTGGCCATGGGGCAGGACCCTCTCCTGGGTGCTCGGCTGGCTCGTGTGGGTCTACGCCACCTGCGGTGCGCCGGACATCTGGGGCCGGGTGCTGTTCTCGGTGCACATGGTGATGCACATGGCGATCGCCATGCTGGTGCCCGTCCTGCTCGTGCCGGGGGCGCCGATCACGCTGCTGCTCCGCGCCCTGCCGGCGCGGACCGACAGGACCTGGGGCCCGCGGGAGGTCTTCCTGCACGTCGTCCACTCCCGGGCCATGCGGGTCTTCGCCAACCCGGTGGTGGCCTCGGCCTTCTTCTTCGTCAGCCTCGCCGTCTTCTACTGGACGCCGCTGTTCACCCTGGCCCTGACCACCCACCTTGGCCACCTGCTGATGATGGCCCACTTCATCATCACCGGGTACGTCTTCGTCTGGGTGCTCATCGGGATCGACCCCGGACCACCCAAGTGGTCGCCGCTCATGCTCCTCGTCGTCCTCTTCGCGACCATCTCGTTCCATGCGTTCTTCGGCGTCACCCTGACCAGCGACACGAGCCTGCTGGCGTCCGACTTCTTCGGCACCATCCATCTTCCGTGGATGACCGACCCGCTGGCCGACCAGTACGTTGCGGGCGAGATCGCCTGGGGCATCGGCGAGGTGCCGACCCTCGTGCTGGCCATCCTGGTGGCCCGCAACTGGGTCCGCAGCGACGAACGCGACACCCGGCGCCGGGACCGCCAGGCGGACCGGGACGGCGACGCCGACCTCCTGGCGTACAACGCCTTCCTGGCCCGCGCGCGCGAGGCGATGAAGGACCCGCGCTGATGAGGGTCGCCGTCGTCCAGCTCGCCTACGACGACGCGGAGCCGATGGCCGACCGGGTGGACCGGGTGGCCGCGCTCGTGCGCGCCCAGCGCGGCCACGACCTCGTCGTCCTGCCCGAGCTGTGGGGGGCGACGGGTTTCGGCTACTCGCGGTGGGAGGAAGGCGCCCAGCTGCTCGTCGGCCCGCTGGCGACGGCGATGGCGGCCGCCGCCCACGACGCCGGCGTCACCCTGCACGCCGGGTCCATGGTCGAGCGGCTCCCCGAGCCGGGGCCCGACGGGCGGACCCTCGCCAACACCTCCCTGCTGTATGCCGCGGACGGCACGCTGTCCGCCGTGTACCGCAAGATCCATCGGTTCGGCTTCGGGGCCGGTGAGCCCGCGCTCATGGAGGCCGGCACGGAGGTCGTGGTGCGGGAGATCCCATGCGCCGGCAGCGACCCGGCCGCCATCGGGCTGTCCACCTGCTACGACCTCCGGTTCCCCGAGCTCTACCGCCGCCAGCTCGACGCCGGGGCCGAGGTCTTCGTGGTCCCCGCCGCGTGGCCGTCGGCCCGGGTGGGCCACTGGACGCTGCTCGGCCGGGCCCGCGCCGTGGAGAACCAGTGCGTGGTCATCCAGTGCAACACGGCCGGAACCCATGCCGGCTATGAGATGGGTGGGCGCAGCCAGGTCGTCGCGCCCGACGGCGAGGTCCTCGCCGAGGCGTCGGGCACCGGCGAGGAGGTGCTGTCGCTGGAGGTGGATCTGGCGGCTGCCGCGGCATACCGGCGCGCCTTCCCGGTCCTGGCCGACCGTCGGCTGCGCTGACCGTCGCCGGCCGCACGCCCCCGGGCGGCGGTTCGGGACCCCGGTCCGGGGTAGGGGTCCTCTCGGCACCCCACCAACCAAGGAGCAGCCATGTACGTCGGACTGGGCATCTTCCTGATCGTGGTCGGCGCGATCCTGACCTTCGCGGTCCACACGAGCGTGAGCGGGGTCGACCTGGCGCTCATCGGCTGGATCCTCATGGCCGGTGGCCTGCTCGCGATCATCCTGTCGCTCGTCATGGGCCGCGGCCGCCCGGGTGGCGGCTACTCCGCGCGCCGGACGAGCACCACCGACCCCCGGACGGGCTCGCGGGTCGACGACATCCACGTGGACCCCGACAGCCGGAGGTGACGGACCCGGCGGGGCACCGGCGAGCGCCTCAGAAGGCGGACTCGGGCACGTCCATCAAGGCGTTGTCCGTGGCCTCGGCCATCGCCCGCTCGGCGGCCAGCCGCGGCAGGACCTGGGCCGCGTAGAAGCGGGCGGCGGCCACCTTCCCGGTGTAGAAGTCGACGTCCTTGGGTGCGGCACCCGCGTCAAGCGCCGTGAGCGCGACCTCTGCTTGGCGCAGGAGGAGCCAGCCGACGACCAGATCGCCAGCGGCGAGGAGCAGCCGGGTGGTGTTCTGGCCGACCTTGTACAGGTTGCGGATGTCACCGCCGCCACCCTCGGCCCCCGGGTCCGAGCGCATGAGCTCGCCGACCATGTAGCCGAGGATGCCCTGGACGTCCTCGAGCCCCTTGCCGAGCAGCTCGCGCTCGTGGTCCAGTGCGCCGCCGTTCCCGCCCAGGCCCTTGGCGAACTCCTGGATCTGCATGGCGACGTGCGAGAGGGCCTGAGCTTTGTCGCGGATGATCTTGCGGAAGAAGAAGTCCATCCCCTGGATGGCGGTCGTGCCTTCGTAGAGGGTGTCGATCTTGGCGTCCCGGACGTACTGCTCGACCGGGTAGTCCTGGAGGAAGCCGGACCCGCCGAAGGTCTGTAGCGACTCCGTGCCCAGGATGACCCAGGCCCGCTCGGAGCCCAGGCCCTTGACGATCGGCAGCAGCAGGTCGTTGACCCGGTTGGCCAGACCGGCCGGGCTGTCCTTGCCGATCTCCTCGGAGCCGGTACGGAGGTGCTCGATGTCGACGGTGTCCTGCTGGGTCGCGGCGTAGTGGACCAGCGCCCGCAGCCCCTCGGCATACGCCTTCTGGAGCATGAGCGAGCGACGCACGTCCGGGTGGTGCGTGATGGTGACCCGCGGGGCGGCCTTGTCGGTCATCTGGGTGAGGTCGGCGCCCTGTACCCGCTGCTTGGCGTAGTCGAGAGCGCTGAGGTAGCCGCTGGACAGCGTCGCGATGGCCTTGGTGCCGACGAGCATCCGGGCGTGCTCGATCACCCGGAACATCTGGGCGATGCCGTCGTGGGTGTCGCCGACGAGGGTGCCGACGGCGGGCTCCGTGCCGCCGAAGGTGATCTCACAGGTGGTCGAGACCTTCAGGCCCATCTTCTTCTCGAGGTTGGAGATCACGGCGCCGTTGCGGGCGCCGAGCTCACCGGTCTCGAGGTCGACCAGGAACTTCGGCACGATGAAGAGCGACAGGCCCTTGGTGCCGGGGGCGGCCCCGTCGGGGCGCGCGAGGACGAAATGGATGACGTTGTCGACCATGTCGGACTCGGCCGAGGTGATGAACCGCTTGACGCCGGTGATGTTCCAGGTGCCGTCCTCGTTCCGGACGGCCTTGGCCCGCCCGGCGCCCACGTCGGACCCGGCATCGGGCTCGGTGAGCACCATGGTGCAGTGCCAGCCCCTCTCCACGATCCAGCGGGCGAGCTTCTTCTGCCCGTCGGTGCCGAGGATGTACAGCAGCTTGGCGAAGGCGTAGCTCGCGGCGAACATCGCGACGGCGGGGTTGGCGCCGAGGACCATCTCGTTCATCGCCCACTTCAGCGACGGCGGGGCGACCGTTCCGTCGAGCTCGCCCGGCACGTCGACCGCCCAGAAGCCGGACGCCTGGTAGGCGGCGTACGACTTCTTGAAGGACTCCGGCATCGTCACGGTGCCGGTCTCGGGGTCGAACAGCGGCGGGTGCCGGTCACCGTCGACGAAGCTGTCGGCGAGCTCGTGCTCGGCGAGCCGGGCGACCTCCTTGAGCATCTCGCGCGCGGTCTCGGCGTCGACATCCTCGTAAGGAGCCTGACCGAGCACGTCCTGGCGCCCGAAGACCTCGAACATGTTGAACTCGATGTCGCGCAGGTTGCTCGTGTAGTGACCCATGGCTGGCGTCCTCATCCCGGTCTCGTATCGGTCGCAGCGCCGGCCGCGGCGCTGCGGGGGTGGGCCGGCGAGGTCGTCCGGCGTCCGACCCCCATGATTCTACTGACGAGTAACAAGTTCAAGCCGATCGGTGGTGAACACGGGTTGACCTGCGCGGACACCACGCCACGGAGCGCGCCGGAGGCGGATGTGGTTCGCTGAACTCATGGCTGCGGACCACGAGCGCGCACCGTCCGGCCCGGCCGACAGCGGCGACCCGCGTGCCGACGGCGCCGTCGCGCGGGCCCGCGCCGCGCTGGAGCGGGGGGAGCGGTGGCGCGCCAGGGACATCCTCGAGGAGCACCTCGACGGCTCCGTCGCCGAGCCGGGCGCGCTCGCCCTGCTCGGCGAGGTGTACCACGTGATGGGCGACCTGCCCGCGGCGGGCGCCGCGTGGTTCGGGGCCGGTGTCCGCGGGCCGGAGGTCACCGACGCCGTGGCGGCCTGGCGCGAGCACTTCGGCGACGACTTTCCCCGGATGTGGCGGTCCCTGCCGCGCTGCGTGCGGCTCGAGCCACGCTCCCCGAAGGTGGAGGCGCTGCGAGCCAGGGCCCTCGAGGCCAGCACCGCCGATGACCCAGCCGCCGAGGACGGGGCCGCCGACGACGGCGCCGACGGCGCAGCCGACGGCTCGGGCGGGATGGACGCGGCCCAAATCATCGCGTGGCTGCTGGCCGCGGTCTTCGTGGTGGCGGCCGTCGTGGGTCTCGTGACGATCCTGCGGTGGCTGGTGCCGGGGGGCTGACCCGGGGATGCGGCCGGGGGCACCGGTGGTGGGGATGCAGCCGGGGCACCGGTGGCTGGGATGCGGCGGGGCACCGGTGGCTGCGCGCCTTTGCGATCGGTTCGCCCCACGGTAGCGTGAGCTCCGCTGTCGCCGTCCCTCCGTCGTCGCATCCCAGGAGCCCTGCGTGCGCACCCCGATACCCCGGGCGCTCAAGCGGAGCGTCGTCCGCGGCATACCGTCACTGCAGCGGGTCCTGTCTCAGCGGGACGAGCTGGCGCGGGCGCTCGCTGAGGCCCGGGTGGAGCAGACCAGGCTGGCCCGGAACGCCGAGGAGCTCTCGGCGGCGCTCGAGGCTCGCGACGCCGAGGCTTCGGGGGCATCCGCCGGCCTCGGATACCTGCTCATCGTCACCTACGGCCGGTCCGGCTCCACGCTGCTCCAGGGCATCCTCAACTCGATCCCCGGCTATCTCATCCGGGGCGAGAACCGGGACGCGGTGCACCACCTGTACAACTTCCAGCGCCACGTCCTGGAGCAGAAGGCCCAGCACACCCACGCCACCCCGCTGGGGCCGAGCAGCGGGTGGTACGGCATCGACGAGTTCCCCCAAGTCGTCGCCATCGCGAGCCTGCGGGCAGTCGTGGTGCGCACCCTGCTCCGGCCCGAGGCGGACACCCGCGTCGCTGGGTTCAAGGAGATCCGCTGGTGGTACCCGGACTGGGCGGAGTACATCGACTTCCTCGACGAGCTGCTGCCGGGGGTGCGGGTCGTCATCAACACCCGCAACCACGATGACGTCGCCAAGAGCAAGTGGTGGCCCGAGCGCGACGACCCGATGGGCATGCTCGAGCGCTACGAGAAGCGGCTTGCCGACATCGAGGCGCGGTTCGGGGACCGGGCCTACCGGCTCCACTACGACGACTGGGTGGCTGACCACGACGTCCTACGCGGCCTGTACGACTGGCTCGGCGAGACGTTCGACCGGCGCACGGTGGACGCCGTGATGGCGGTCCGGCACTCGCACTGAGGTCGGCGCGGCGTAGGTTCCCGTGCGTTGGAGGGTCGCGGCGCTGGAGGGGCGAGGGGTGGCGGGGTGGCGCATCCCCTGCCGGTCACCGGAGCGCGCCGCCGTGCGCAGCCGGGGCAGCCGGGGCAGGTGGTGGTGCGCGATCGGCTCTATCGCGGGGGGCTCCAGCCCTAGGTCCGAGTGTTTGGCCGCTATGGCCACCAGTTCCTCGGACACTGGGGTGGCAGGGCCCCAGCGACGGGCATCGGGGGCCCGCGGCATACCGGGAATACCGGGAACCGCCTGGTCGCCCGAGCGGGAGCTGCTCGTCCTGAGCCGATGCAGCGGATCTGTCGCCGCGATCATGCGGGCCACCCTGACCTACCAGCACGCGACGGGCGCCCCATCAGGGCCCTCGCGGATCGCGGGGACCCCGTCGTGCACGAGCAGCGGCGAGGCGTGGAGGAGCGGCTGGCGCCCTCGCCGATGGCTGGTGGATCGCGCGCGGGTCTTGTGCGGTGAGCGACGGGTCCGGCTCGACGTCCCGCAGGGCCCTGACCAGGGGTTCTGTCGCGGAGCCGGTGACGGGAGTCGAACCCGCGGGTCCGCCTTGGGACGCAGGCGGGAGCGTGCGAAAAGAGTTGTCCCGAGGGGCGATTCGTGCTCCGTTGTGACCGCTGGCGACCGGTCCGCGCTCCGCGCTATCGCTGGCGTATCGCACGGCGGAGCTGGGCCGCTGATGTCAGTGCGTTCGGGAGACGACCCTGACCTCGGCGGCGTGGCCGTGGGTCGCGAGCTTGGCGTCGCAGGTGTACAGCGGTGTCCCGAGCGCCTCGGCGAGCGCGATGTAGGACGCGTCGTAGGTCGTGAACTGATGGCGCAGCTGCCAGATGCGCCCGGCCAGGGGCTCGAGCTCGTGGCGGACGATGGTGAAGGCGAAGTGGTCGTGCCGGGCCCGCTCTGCGACGGCGGGCGCGAGCTTGCGGCCGAGCTCCAGGCCGCGGAGAGCGGAGACGACCTCGACGTCGAGCAGGTGCGGGGCGTCCAGGTCGCCCGAGAGGGCATCCAGGAGCTCGGGCTCGGCGTCACGGCCGACGAGGGCCTCGACCATGGCCGAGGCATCGATCACGATCACCGCCGGCCGGACTGGACCGCCTCGAGGACCTCATCGGCGGTGGGACCGGCCGACCGGTTGCGGCCCCGCAGCCTCGCCATGATCTGGGCGTTCGTCGGCCGTGCCGCGATCTTGGTCAGCTCGGCGCCGACGTAGGCGGACAGGGACTTGCCCTCCGCCGCGGCGCGCTCCTTGAGCGTCTCGGCAACCTCGTCAGAGACGTCCCGGATGTACAGTGTTGTCACAGACTCATGCTAGCACTGTGCAAGCGTCACCGACAGCGGTAAGCGTACGGCCGCGACAGCGTCAGGTGAGGGCGTCAGGTGAGGGCGTCAGGCGGCGGACCTTTGGTGTGCCGGATGCGCGTTCTGCGGCGAGGTCGTGGGCGGTCTGCATGGCGAGCCAGGCGCGGGCGGTGCCGACGCCGGCCTCCTCGAGGCGCACGGCCAGGTTCGGGCTGATCCGGGCGTGCCCGTGCAGGACCCTGCTCAGCGTTACCCGGGAGATTCCCAGCCGGGAGGCGGCCTCGCCGACTCCCAGGCCGAGGTCGGCCAGCACGTCCTCGCGGAGGATCTCGCCGGGGTGGATCGGGTTCTTCATCGCCATCCTCATCACCTCCTGCTCAGTGGTGGTCCTGGTAGTCGACGAGCACGACATCGGTGTCGATGAACCGGAAGGTCACTCGCCAGTTCCCGTTCACCCAGATCGACCAGTGCCCGGCCAGTGCGGCCTTGAGCGGGTGGGTCCGGAACGACGGGATCGCCAGGTCGTCCGGGTCCTGGGCCACGTCCAGCGCGGACAGGATGCGCGTCAGCTTCGGGACGTGGGCCGCTTGCACGCCCTTCTTCGACCCGTCGCGATACAGCTGCTCCAGACCCTTGTGCCGGAAGCTGACGATCACCCCCCATACCGTATCGCGTAACGCGACACGCTACAACGTTCACTGGCACCTCATCGACGGGACCGGTCGCACGATGCGTGGCGAGACAGGGCGTTGGTCAGCGGCACTCGTAGATGTCGCGGCGGTGGCCGACGGCGACAACCAGGACATGGAGCACGCTGTCGTGGATCTCGTAGACGATCCGGTAGTCGCCGGTGCGGACCCGCCACTCGCCCTCACCACCGGCAAGCTCCTTGGCCCCGCTCGGTCGTGGCTGTTCGGCCAGCAGCTCGATGGCCGCCTGGATGCGTCGCCTGGCGGGAGGGTCGAGCTTGCGCAGCTGACGCAGCGCGGCCGGCGCGACCACGACCCGGTAGGTCATGCCAGGCCGAGGTCGGCCTTGACCTGCTCCCACGGGATCGCCGCCTCACCGTCGGCGATCTCGGCCCGGGCGGCCCTGGCGGCTTCGATGTCGGCCAGGTCCTCGGCGGAGGCGATCAGGCGGTCGAGGTCGTCGGCGTCGATCACCGCGGCCACCCGCTGCCCGCGCCGGGTCAGGTACACCGGGTCGTGCCCGACGCGGGCGGCATCCACGACGTCGGCCAACCGGGCCCGGGCATCGCTGACGGTGATCTCGCTCATGCTCCAATGTACCGCGATAACCGCTGAATTGTACATCTCGGTCAATCGGTGCCGGCCTCCCAAACGCCCGACTCTCGGCACGATCGACCGCGCCGACAGCGGCATAGGACGTTAGGAGGCAGCATGTGCCCAGCGGATCGCCGTCTTCCAACCCCAGAGCTGGTGGATCGTCTCGACCTGCATGTCGCGGAACGTCGACGGGAGCCCGGTCGCCACAATCTCGGCGCGGTCGAGGACCTGTGGGCCACCCTGCGTGAACACGTCAACCCGCACCAAGCCACGAGCTGATGCACCGGATGGGCCACTCGACCATGCGCGCGGCACTGATCTACCAGCACGCCACCGACGCCCGATCACGGGTCCTCGCCGACCGCCTCGACGCCCTCGTCCGCGAGCACAGCCGAGGTGTGGGTGAGCGGCTGGCACCCGCCCCCTATCGGTGACCGCTTGCACGCGGAGGGTTTGCGCGGTGGGAGGCGGATCGGGCCCGGCGGCCAGCAGGTCTCTGACTTGCGGTTTTGCCGTGGAGCCGGTGACGGGAATCGAACCCGCGTGTCCAGCTTGGGAAGCTGGCGCTCTACCATTGAGCTACACCGGCATCGCGCCGCGGGCGGTCGCGGATGACCGGTCTGGCTGCCTCCGCAGACCCCGTCCGGGGCTCCCACCCCGAGCGGCGCGCGAGTGAGTCTAGCCCACCGGTGCGGGAAGGCCGGACATGCCCAGCCGGGCCCCCGGCATACCAGGCAGCCCACCTGGCGCCGACGGCAGCCGACCTGCGCACCATCTTTGGGGCGCCGTCGACGTGCCACAGCCTCGGGTGGCCCATCCGCCGCCTGGGCGGGAGCGAGCCCAGCAAGGGAAGCTCGAGGTTCGCCGGGGTTAGCTTCCCTTGCGAAGCAGAGGTTTCCTCCATGGGGCGGGAAAGTTGGGGCGGGAAAGTTGGGGCGGGGAAAGTTGGGGCGGGGGCCGTGGGCACCGGGAACCGGGGGACGCCGGCACGGCAGCCGGGAGAGCAGCGGCCAGGTAGCCTGACGCCGTGCTCCTCTCCGACCGCGACATCCGGGCCCAGGTCGACGCCGGCCGGGTCGTCCTCGACCCGTGGGACCCGACGATGATCCAGCCGAGCAGCATCGACGTGCGTCTCGACAAGTTCTTCCGGCTGTTCGACAACCACAAGTACGGCGTCATCGACCCGGCCATCGACCAGCCCGACCTCACCCACCTCGTCGAGGTGGAGCCGGATGCCGGGTTCGTCCTGCATCCGGGCGAGTTCGTCCTCGGCAGCACCCTCGAGGCCGTCCTCCTGCCGGACGACCTCGCCGCGCGGGTCGAGGGGAAGTCCAGCCTCGGCCGTCTCGGCCTGCTGACCCACGCCACTGCCGGGTTCGTCGACCCGGGCTTCTCGGGGCATGTCACCCTGGAGCTGTCGAACGTCGCGACCCTTCCGATCATGCTGTGGCCGGGGATGAAGATCGGCCAGCTCGCCTTCTTCCGACTCAGCTCGCCGGCCGAGAACCCTTACGGGTCAACGGCATACGGGTCGCACTACCAGGGTCAGCGCGGACCCACGGCCAGCCGGTCGTTCCAGAACTTCCACCGGGCTGACGTCTAGATGGGTGCGGCCGACCGGCCGACCGGCGACCAGGCGGTCGAGGTCCGGGTCACCACCCCCGACGGCGCGAGCGCCGCTCGCATCGCGGCGACCCTCGTCGACGAGCACCTGGCCGCGTGCGTCCAGATCGTGCCCGGCGTGACCTCGGTCTACCGGTGGCAGGGGACGCTCGAGACTGCCGAGGAGCACCTCCTGCTCGTCAAGACGGCACTCTCCCGCTTCGAGGCGCTGCGCCGCAGGGTCCTCGACGAGCACCCGTACGAGACACCCGAGATCCTCGCGGTCCCCGTCGTCGCCGCCGACGAGACGTATGCCGCGTGGCTGGCCGACGCGGTCGCCTCGCCCGACGAGGGGGGCGCGTGACCGGCCCCGAGCTGCGCGGGACCCGGCCGCCCGGGGCCCGGGGCGTCGTGCTCGTCCTGCATGGGGGCGGCGAGGTGGGACGGCGCGAGGTCACCTGGCGATCGAGCCCGGTCCTGCGGATGTGGCCGTTCGCGGCGGCCATCGACCGGGCGACCGGCGGCGCGCTCAGCGTCGTCCGGCTCAAGAACGCGGTGCACGGGTGGAACGGCGACGAGACCAGCCCGGTGCACGACGCCCGGTGGGCGCTCGACGTCGTCCGTGGCCAGCAGCCGGGGCTTCCCGTGGCGCTGGTCGGGCACTCGATGGGGGGGCGCGTGGCGCTGCGCCTCGCGGGCGACGAGGGCGTCACCGCGCTGGTGGGTCTCGCGCCGTGGGTGCACGCGTCCGACCGGCCACACGGCGGTCCCGGGCTCGCGGCGCTCCTTCTGCACGGGAGCCTGGACAGGACGACAGACCCGCGGGCCACCGAGCGGATGGCGGAACGGCTGCGGGCCCGTGGGGTGGATGCCACCTACCGCGCGGTCGCGGGCTCCGGCCACGCGATGATCCTCAGGGCGCCCCGGTGGCACCGGGAGACCGCCGCCTTCGTCAGGGATGCTCTGCTCGGCCCAGGCCGAACCAGCTGACGACCCCGCCGGCGGCGAGCAGCCCCGCGCAGATGAGCATCGCGGCGCGGTAGCCGGCGGTCAGCGCCGCGGGGTCGCGGTAGTCGTCACCCGAGAGGCCGACGACCGCCGGGAGAGCCGCCACCAGCAGCAGCGTCCCGGCCCGCGCCACGGCGTTGTTGATCCCGCTGGCGACACCGGCATACCGGTCCGGGGCTGCCGCCAGCACCGTCGAGGTGAGCGGCGAGACGAGCAGGGACAGGCCGAGCGCGAAGACCGCCATTCCGGGCAGCACGCCCCACCACGTCGTGCCGTGCCCGACGCCGACCAGCATGACGCAGCCCAGGCCGCACACCACGGGTCCCACGGTCATCGGGACGCGGGGGCCGAGCCGGGTCGAGAGCCGGGCGGCCCGCGAGGAGAGCAGCATCAGGGCCACGGTGACCGGCAGGCCGGACACTCCGGCCTGAAGGGCGGACCAACCCGCGGAGACCTGGAGCTGCAGGACGACGACGAAGAAGACCACGCCCAGGGCGCCGTAGACGAGGAACGTCATCGCGTTGGCAGCCGAGAAGACCCGGGAGACGAAGAGCGACAACGGCACCAGGGGGGAACCGTGCCGCCGCTCCGTGACGAGGAACCCCACGAGCGCGGCGAGAGCGAGGACCGACATGGTGGTGACCGCGGCCACCGGCGCGGTGGACGCGGCGGTGAGGACGTAGGTCAGCGTGCCCAGCATCACCACGGTGAGGACGGCGCCCAGCGAGTCGAAGCGGCCGGAGGTCTCATCGTCGCGGCTGTTCGGCGTCGCCCACAGGCAGAGCACGATGACGACGACGCAGAGCGGGACGTTGATGGCGAAGATCCACCGCCAGCCCCCGTGGTCGACGAGCCAGCCACCGAGGAACGGCCCGATCGCCGCGGCGATCCCCGACATGCCCGCCCAGGTGCCGATGGCGCTCGCCCGGTCCTCGCGGCGGTACGCCGACTGGATGATGGCCAGACCGCCGGGGGTGAGCAGCGCCCCGCCGACGCCCTGGAGGATGCGCAGCACGATGAGCTGGGTCGGGTTCTGCGCCATCGCACACAGCGCGGACGCGAGCATGAACCAGGTCATCCCGACCAGGTACACCCGGCGCCGTCCGAACCGGTCGCCGAGGGAGCCGCCGACGAGGACCAGTGAGGCGAGCGCCAGCATGTAGCCGTTGAGCACCCACTGCAGCTGCGCGAGCGACGCGTCGAGCTGGACCCCGATGGTCCGCAGGGCGACGTTGACGACGGTGCCGTCGAGGATCGCGATACCGGATCCCAGGGTGACCGCGACCAGGGTGGCGCGGCCGCGGGCGGATCCGCGGTCGAGGACCGCAGCAGTCACGCCGGTGCCTTGTCCGGCACCAGACGCAGCACGGGCAGGTAGCGCGTCGTCCGCTGCGCGTAGGTCCTCAGCTGGGGGATGGCCGTCTCGAGCGCCGGCCACACCCGCTCCTTCTGCTCCGGGGTCAGCTCGACGGCCGTGACGTCCTCGACGTGTCCCGGCAGCCGGACCCGGCCGCGCCCGGAGGCGCGCAGGTTGAGCACCCAGTCCGGGTCGCGGTCCTGACCCATGGCACTGCCCACGACGAGGTATGCCGTGGCGTCGTGGTCCGCGGTGCCCTCCTCGCCCCGCTCGAGCAGGTAGGCGAGCTGGACGCTGTGCGGGGCGCCGCTGCGCCGGCCCCGGACGGTCAGTGTGAGCATGGGCAGGGTGGGGACGACGGTGACGGTCAGCCGCCCCCCGGTGCGGGCGAAGATCACCGGGTCGACCTTGGCCGCAACGTGCCGGACGACCCAGACCCCGGCGCGGGTCGAGGAGAAGGCGTTGACGAGGCGTGCATACATCACCGCATACCTACCATGTCGCGTGCCTTCCGCGGCGGACCGGTGGGGGCGGGCTTCCATTCCGTCGGTAGCCTGGCGAGACTGGGCAGATGACCGACGTGGTTGACCAGGCTCGTGTGCACGCGTTCACCGACGACGCCCTCGGCGACGGGGACGCGACCGAGGTGGCCGCCCGGATCGCCGCGGGGGAGGTGAGCGCCACCGAGGTGGTCGGCGCCGCCATCGCCCGGCTCGGCGAGGTGAACCCGCTGCTCAACGCGCTGGCGTTCCCCGACTTCGACCGCGCGCGGGCCAGGGCGGCGGGGCTGCGGGCGCCGCGCGGCGCCTTCGGCGGAGTGCCGACGGTGACCAAGGACAACATCCACGTCGCGGGCCTGCCGATGACGATGGGCTCGCAGGCCGTCCCCGCCGAGCCCGTGCCCGTCGACGGCGACTTCACCCGCCAGCTGCTCGACACGGGCGTCATCCCCATCGGGTCGACGACCATGCCCGAGTTCGGGTGGACGGCCACGACAGAACGGGTCGGCCACGACGTCACGCGCAACCCGTGGAACACGGCATACAGCTCCGGCGGGTCCTCCGGCGGCTCGGCGGCCTTCGTGGCGGCCGGGGTGGTCCCCATCGCCCACGGCAACGACGGCGGCGGCTCGATCCGCATCCCGGCGTCCGCGTGCGGTCTCGTCGGGCTCAAGGCGAGCCGGGGCCGGCTGCGGCCCGACGCCAGCGCGCGGACGATGCCCGTGCAGGTCGTCACCGACGGCGTGCTCGCCCGGTCGGTCCGCGACGTCGCCGGGTTCTTCGCCGCGGCCGAGCTCACCTACCGCAACCCCAAGCTGCTGCCGGTGGGCCACGTCGACGGGGCGCCGGCCCGGCGGCTGCGCATCGGGATGGCCGTCGACTCGCCGGCGGCTCCGCGGTCGGACCAGGACACCCGGGCCGCCGTGGAGGCGGCGGGCCGGCTGCTGGAGAGCCTCGGCCACCGCGTCGTGCCGTACACCCCGCGGATGCTGCGCTCGTTCAAGTCCGACTTCGAGGACTACTGGGCGATGCTGGCCTTCGGCATCGCCACCGAGGGACCCCGGCTGTTCGGGGACGGGTTCGACAAGAGCCGGCTGGACCCCCTGACGCTGGGGCTGGCCCGCAGGTTCCGACGGCGGATGGTCAAGGCCCCGCTCGTCGTGGCCAGGCTCAGGGCCTCGGGTCCGCTGTACGACCGGATGTTCGGCGACGTCGACGTCGTGCTCACCCCGGTGCTCACCCACACGACGCCGCTCATCGGCCATCTCGGTGCCGACCTCACCTTCGACGAGCACTTCGGGCGGCTCGTCGACTACGCCGGGTTCACGCCGTTGCACAACGCCACGGGTGCGCCGTCGCTGTCCCTGCCGCTCGGTCGCAGTTCCGGCGGCATGCCGTTGGGCGTGCTGTTCTCCGCCCGCCGCGGGGAGGAGCGCCGCCTGCTCGAGCTGGCATTCGAGCTGGAGGACGCCCAGCCCTTCGACCGGATCCAGGGCTGAGGGGTGGTGCCGGCACCGATCGGCCGGGTCGACCTGGCTCCGTCGCTCGCCTGGGTGTCGTGGACGCCGCACGCCGGACCCGAGCAGGCCGACGACGTGGCTGCGGTGGCCGCCGACACCGACGAGGGGCGGCGCCGGATCGCGGACGCGGTGCGGGACGAGGACGCCGGGATCGCCCGGCTCGCCAACCTGTCGGTGGCCGCCCTCTGGGTCCCCGACCGGGTCGCTGCCGACCCGGTGGCCTTCCTCTACGCCGGTCCGGTCCGCGATCCGGGCTCGGCGACGGCGGTGGAGTACGCCACCGTCCAGCGCACGTCCGGCCGGCAGCGGCTGAAGACCCTGGCCCGGGTGGTCGAGGAGACGACCGTCCCGGCCGGGCCGGCCGTCGTCACGATCGAGGTCAGGCTGGGGTGGCGGCCACGCCGCGTGGTGAGCTCGGTGAGCTGGATGATCTTCCCGACCGACCTGGCGGGTGCGGTGCGGCTCGTGGCCCGGACGACTCGCGAGGAGGCCTTCGAGGACCTGGCCGGCGAGGTGCGGGCGGTCGCCGAGGAGCTCGTCATCGAGGAGGCCGGCCCGTCGAGGTGAGGTATGCCGGCTCAGCGGGCCGGCGGCATACCTCCCCGTCCGTGGCTGCGTCGGCCGCTGCCGGCACGGGTAGGGACACGGTGACGAACCCGTGACGCCGGGCATCAGAACTGTGCCCGTCGGCGGTGTCGGGTTAGGTTGGTCGGACCCGTACCCACGGCGAGGGGACCGCATGATCCGCTTCCACGGCGTGACCAAGACGTATGCCGACGGCACGACCGCTGTCGACGACCTCACCCTCACTGCCGAGACCGGCCAGATCACCGTCCTCGTCGGGCCCTCCGGGTGCGGCAAGACGACCTCCCTGCGGATGGTGAACCGGATGATCGAGCCGACCGAGGGGACCATCTCCCTCGACGACCGGGACACGGCGTCGCTGAAGGCCTCGGAGCTGCGACGAGGCATGGGCTACGTCATCCAGGCCGCCGGCCTCTTCCCGCATCGCACCGTCCTCGACAACATCGGCAGCGTCCCCCGGCTGCTCGGCTGGAAGAAGGACAAGGTCCGGGCCCGGGGGATGGAGCTGCTCGAGCTCGTCGGCCTGACGCCCGACCTGGCCGGCCGGTACCCGTCGCAGCTCTCGGGCGGCCAGCAGCAGCGGGTGGGGGTCGCTCGAGCGCTGGCGGCCGACCCGCCGGTCATGCTGATGGACGAGCCGTTCAGCGCCGTCGACCCCATCGTCCGCGAGCAGCTCCAGGACGAGTTCCTGCGCCTGCAGGGCGATCTCGGCAAGACGATCATCTTCGTCACCCACGACATCGACGAGGCGATCAAGCTCGGTGACCGGGTGGCGGTGTTCCGGGTGGGCGGCACGCTGGCCCAGGTCGCCGACCCGGCCTACCTGCTGGCCCATCCGAGCGACGACTTCGTCGCCGACTTCCTCGGCAAGGACCGCGGCTACCGCTCGCTGCAGTTCCAGGCCGCCCCCCACCTCACCCTGCACCCCGAGCGCACCGTCGTGCTGGGCCAGCGCCTCGACGCCTCGGTGACCGGCTGGTCCCTCGTCGTCGACGAGGCGGACCACCCCCTCGGATGGGTCGACCCCGGCATGGTGGACGGCGAGATCACCCGGGCCGACCTCCAGCGCGGCGGCACCGTCGCCCGGGCCTCGGGGTCGCTGCGCGGTGCGCTCGACGCCGCCCTGTCCAGC
This sequence comes from uncultured Actinomycetota bacterium, assembly GCA_963763315.1. Lineage (GTDB taxonomy): Bacteria > Actinomycetota > Actinomycetes > Actinomycetales > Dermatophilaceae > CAVSJJ01. The sequence goes on along the minus strand of CAVXOC010000002.1, from coordinate 29,662 downwards.
CCGAGCAGGCGCGGGGTCATCGTCGACGACTCCGGGGCGCTGTCGGGGACGGTGCTCGCCCACGAGGTGCTCAACGTCATCGAGTCCACCGAGCGACCGCCTCTGGACGAGGTCGACCTGCCATGACCTGGCTGTCGGGCCACTGGCACGACGTGGCCGTCCTCACCGGGCGGCACGTCTACCTCGCCGGGATCCCCCTCGTCATCGGCCTGGCCCTGGCGCTGCCTCTGGGCTGGGTCGCCAACCGGTGGCGCACGGCATACCCCGTGGTCATCACGTCGACCGGGCTGCTGTACACCATCCCGAGCCTGGCCCTGTTCATCATCATGCCGCTCCTGCTCGGCACCCAGATCCTCGACCCGGTCAACGTCATCGCGGCGATGACCGTCTACACCGTCGCCCTGCTCACCCGTACCGTGGCCGACGGCCTCTCCTCGGTGCCCGAGGAGGTCCTGCAGTCGGCGCGGGCGATGGGCTACCGCGGCTGGCGGCGGTTCTTCGTGGTGGAGCTGCCCCTGGCGGTGCCGGTCATCACCGCTGGTCTGCGGGTCGGTGCCGTCAGCAACGTCAGCATCGTCAGCGTGGCCAGCCTGGTCGGGGTGTCGCAACTGGGCGACCTGCTCACCGACGGGTACAACCGCTTCATCACCGGCGAGCTCCTCGCCGGCATCGTCGCGACGATGCTGCTGGCGCTGGTCTTCGACCTGGTCATCGTCACAGCCGACCGCCTGCTCACGCCCTGGCGGCGTGCCCAGGGAGGTGTCGCGTGATCGGGTCGATCTGGGCGTGGCTGGTCTCCGGTGCGTCGTGGCAGGGCGACGGCGGCATCGGCCACCGCCTCGTCGAGCACCTCGAGTACAGCGTCGTCGTCGTCCTCATCGCCTCCGCGCTCGCCATCCCCATGGGCGTTGTTGTCGGCCACTCCGGCACGGGGCGCTGGGTCGTGACCTCGGCCAACTCGGCGCGGGCCGTGCCGACGCTTGGGCTGCTGTTCGCGTTCTCGATGTGGCTGGGGCCGTACATCCACAGCGATCTGGCATTCGTCATCCCGAGCATCATCGCGTTGGTGCTGCTGGCGATCCCGCCGATCCTGTCCGGGACGTACGCCGGGATCGAGGCAGTGGACCCGGCCGCCCGGGACGCCGCTCGAGGGGTGGGTATGACGGGGGGCGAGGTGCTGCGCCAGGTGGAGCTGCCGTGCGCGCTGCCGTTGCTGTTGTCCGGCGTCCGCTCGGCTGTGCTCCAGGTCGTCGCGACGGCGACGCTGGCCGCCTATGTCGGGATGGGCGGCCTCGGCAGGTTCCTGGTCGACGGGATCGCCTCCCGCGACCTCCCGCAGACCGCCGGCGGTGCGCTGCTCGTCGCCCTGCTCGCGCTCATCGTCGAAGCTCTCCTCGCGCTGCTGCAGCGCCTCGTCGTGTCGCCGGGCCTGACCGGCCGGACCACCCGGAAGACCTCCGCCGGGCCCGGTGGCCTCCGCGCCGGGAAGCACTCGGCGCCCCAGGATGTTGACCTCGCCACGAGTGTGTGACCACCGCACCCGATCGAAGGGAACCCCCCATGAAGCGCACCAAGCGCGTGTCCATCGTCGCCACCGTGGTGACAGCAGGAGCGCTGGCTCTCACGGCCTGCGGCAGCAGCTCGAATCCCCTGGCGACCGACAGCTCCTCCTCGAGCACCTCCGCGGCGGGTGGTGACGTGGTCGTCGGGTCGGCGAACTTCTCCGAGTCGGTTCTCCTCGCCGAGATCTACGCGGGTGCCCTGCGCGCCAAGGGGATCAACGCGTCGACCAAGCCGAACATCGGGGCCCGCGAGATCTACCTCAAGGCACTCCAGGACAACTCGGTCCAGGTGCTTCCCGAGTACACCGGGGCGCTCGCGCTCTACTACGACAAGAACTTCAACAAGACCGATCCCAACGAGGTCTACCAGGCGCTGCAAGGGCTCATCCCCCAGGACACCGAGGTCCTCGACAAGTCCGCCGCCGAGGACAAGGACTCGATCGTCGTCACGCAGCAGACCGCCACCGCCAAGAACCTCAAGACCATCGGCGACCTCAAGGGCGTCGCCGGGTCGATGACGCTCGCGGCGCCACCCGAGTTCAAGACCCGCCCGCAGGGCATCCCCGGGCTGCAGAAGGACTACGGGGTCACGTTCAAGAGCTTCCGGCCGCTCACCGGGCAGACGCTCGTCCAGGCCTTGAAGAACGGCCAGGTCGACGCGGCCAACATCTTCAGCACCGACCCCGCCATCGCGGCCAACAACTTCGTCGTCCTCGATGACACCAAGAAGCTGTTCGGCTCGCAGAACATCGTGCCGCTCGTTCGCAAGGACGTCGCCGACCGGGTCGGCCCGGCGCTCAACGCGGTCTCGGCCGCCCTGACGACCGAGAAGCTGAGGGCCCTGCTCAAGGAGACCGATATCGACAAGAAGGACCCCAAGGCGGTCGCCCAGGAGTTCCTCACCGCCAACCACCTCGGCTGAGCCTGCCGCACCGTGAGCTGAGCCTGCTGCGCACCCGGCGAAGCCGGCCGCCGCCCGCTTCGCCGGGCGGAGGCCGGCTTCTCGCTGTCCGAGCGACCCCGCTCAGACAGCTCCGGGGACCCGGGTGGTGATGCAGTAGGCCCGCCCTGACGGGTCGGCCAGCACGGTCCATCCCGGGCTGCGGCGCACGACCGTCGCACCCAGCCGCTGGTGTCGGCGGGTCTCGGCGTCCCGGTCGTCGCAGGCGAGGTCGAGGTGCGCGCCGGCCGTGATGCGGTCGGCCCCGAGACGCTGCAGGAGCAGTGCCAACGGGATCCCCTCGGGACGGGCCAGCCGGGTGAACTCGAGGTCGCCCCCGGTCCCGATGGACGGCCACCCCGACAGCCGCGCCCAGAACTGCACCTCGGCGTCATGGCTGAGCGGTGGAATGTCGAGGCACAGCTGGTCCACCTCGGTCCGCCCTCCAGGATGGCGGGACGGCGGCGGCCGCCGGTCGCCGCCGCCGCCGCCGCGGATGACGAGGTCGAGACCGGCCGGGCTGGTGACGACCCTGGCGTCGGTGCTCGTGGCCTCCGGCCCGCGATGGACGGTGCCGCCCAGGGCCTCCGCGCGCGCGACCAGGCTCGTTGGGTCGCCGGTCGCCAGCTCCACGTGGACGGTGGGTCGGGAGTGGCGGCCGAGGCGGGCGAGCGCCAGGTAGGCGCCCCCGGTGCCGGGTGCGAGCACGGTGCGAGCCGGGTCCTGCCGGTCATGGGCCAGGCCGAAACCGGTGACACCGGCCCAGAAGCTGCCTGACGGGCCGGCGGCGCCGGAAGGGGCGCCGAGGACCGCGGTGACCCAGCGGATGTCAGCGACCACGCGTCGACCCTAGGCCCTCCCAGCCGGCCCGTGCCGGCTCAGAGGTCCCAGGGGTCCGGGTCGTCGACACCCGGCGGCGGTGGGGCCGGTTCCCCGGCTCGATCCAGGGCCGGCTCCGTGGGGGCCTCCGTGGGGGGCTCGACGGGGGCCGCCCCGGTGCTCGGGTCGGGGGGGCTCGCCTCGGTGGGTTCGTCCCAGGGGTCGACGTCGGCGGCCGGGGTGGCCGGGGGTGCCGGCGTGTCGATGGGTGGGGTCGGCGCGGGAGCAGGTTCGTCCCAGGGGTCGACGTCGGCGGCCGGGGTGGCTGGGGGTGCCGGCGTGTCGGTGGGTGGGGTCGGCGCGGGAGCAGGTTCGTCCCAGGGGTCGACGTCGGCGGGCGGGGTGGCCGGGGGTGCCGGCGCGGGGGTGGCGGTGGCCGTGGTGGGGGGTTCGTCCCAGGGGTCGACGTCGGCGGCCGGGGTGGCCGGGGGTGCCGGCGTGGCGGAGGGTGGGGTCGGCGCGGGGGCAGGTTCGTCCCAGGGGTCGACGTCGGCGGGCGTCGCAGGATGCGGTACCGCCGCCACGACCGCGGCGGCAGCCGGCGCGGCTGCCGCCGGGGGCTGCGAGTCCGCGGGCTCGGAGGTCGGCTGCGCCTCGGCGGGCGGGGCAGCCTCCTCCACGGACGGGCGGTGGACGGCCGCCAGGAGCATCTGGGCGATGTCGACGACCTCGACGCTCTCGGCCACCCCCACAGACTGCATCTGGGTGAGCCCGTCCGAGAGCATGACGCGGCAGAAGGGGCAGGCGATGGCGATCCGCTCGGCCCCGGTGGCGACGGCCTCCTCGGTGCGGTTGGTGTTGACCCGCGTGCCGAGGTTCTCCTCCATCCACATCCGGGCCCCGCCCGCGCCACAGCAGAATGACCGCTCGGCGGTCCGCTCCATCTCGCGGAGCTCGACGCCGGGCAGGGCGCCGATGAGCTCGCGAGGAGGGGCGTACACCTGGTTGTGCCGCCCGAGGTAGCAGGGGTCGTGGTAGGTCGCCGTGGACGCGGTCGACGCGACGTTCTTGGCCGACGACGTCCCCGGGACCTCGGTGGGCCGGGTCACCGGGGTGAGCCGCCCGTCGCGGACGAGCCGGTTGAGCAGCTGGGTGTGGTGGACGACCTCGTAGTGCGCACCGAGCTGGGCGTACTCGTTCTTGATCGTGTTGAAGCAGTGGGCGCAGGTGACGACGACCTTGGTGGTGCCGGCGCCGTCGAGCGTCTCGATGTTCTGCAGGGCCAGGGTCTGGTAGAGCAGCTCGTTGCCCGCGCGGCGGGCGGAGTCGCCGGTGCAGGTCTCGCCGTCGCCGAGGACGGCGAAGCTCACCCCGGCCAGGTCGAGCAGCTCGGCCACCGCCCGCGTCGTCTTCTTGGCCCGGTCCTCGTAGGCCCCGGCGCAGCCGACCCAGAACAGGTAGTCGACCTCGGAGGCGGACTCCACGTCACGCCCGACCACCTTGACCTGGAACGGGAGGTCCTTCGCCCAGTCCAGGCGCGCCCTGGACGACATACCCCAGGGGTTGCCCTTGCTCTCCAGACTGCGGAACAGCCCACCGAGCTCGCTCGGGAACGCCGACTCGATGAGCGTCTGGTACCGGCGCATGTCGACGATGTGGTCCACATGCTCGATGTCGACCGGACACTGTTCGACGCAGGCCCCGCAGGTCGTGCAGGACCACAGGACGTCGGTGTCGATGACCGCACCGGGCCCGGTGGCGCGGTAGGCCGTGAGGGGGTTCTCGGGGTCGTACCCGGTGTCCCCGACCAGGGGGAGGTCTGCCCAGGTCAGGCCCGCGGGAGCAGGGGTGCCATGCCCGGCGGGGACCGCCGCGAGCCTCGCCGGGACCTGCTCGGGGTCGCCGCCGGCTCTGGCCAGGGCCTGAACGTACGGCGCCTTGGCGCTGGCGTGGGCGCGCAGCCCCATGATGAGCAGCTTCGGCGAGAGCGGCTTGTCGGTGTTCCAGGCGGGACACTGGCTCTGGCAGCGGCCGCACTCGGTGCATGTCGAGAAGTCGAGCAGCCCCTTCCAGGTGAAGTCCTCGACCGAGCCGACGCCCAGGGAGGTGCCCTCGTCGAGGTCCTCGGCCATCTCGGCGGTGAACGGCCGGCCGGCGACGGTGAGGTCCTTGACGGCGCCCAGTGCCACCGGGCGGCGGCCGAAGAGGACGTTGAACGGGGCCGTGAAGATGTGGAGGTGCTTGGAGTACAGGACCAGGACGAGGAAGACGAGCATGACGCCGATGTGGACGAGGAGGCCGACGTGCTCGAGCGTGGTGTTGGTGGCGGTGCCCAGCGGCGCGAGGAGGCTCCCCACGGCGTGGGACATGAATGCGGCGCGGCCGTAGGGGAAGTGGCCGGCGTTCACCGCGGAACCGCGGAAGAGGAACATCGACCAGATCACGCAGAAGATGAGGAACAGCGTCAGCCAGGCCCCGCCGAGGTGGGATCCGTCGAACCGCGACCTGCGGCCCAGCCGCTCCGGGCTGTTGCGCAGCCGGATGACGGAGAAGACGACCAGCCCGAGCAGCGCCATGACGGCGATGAAGTCCTGGAGGAACCCCAGCGCCCCCCACCGGCCGATGAGCGGGATGTGGAAGCCCTCGTCGAACAGCGACCCGTAGGCCTCGAGGTAGACGCTCGCCAGCACGAGGAATGCCCAGAACACGAAGAAGTGTGCCGTGCCGGGAATGGTCCACCTCAGCAGCTTGCGCTGGCCCAGGACCTCCACGAGCTCGGCCTTGACGGCGGTGCCGACCTTGGCCCGCACGCCCGTCATCCGGTCCGGGGCGGGCTGGCCGCTGCGGATGAGGCGGAGGATCCACAGCACCCGGTGGCCCGCGATCGGCAGGGCGATCGCGTTCATGACGAGGCCGACGACCAGGACGAGGGTCATGGACTGCTCCATCCGAGAGGCATGCGTGGGAGTCTAACCGTCACTAAGCGCTTGCATACCTCTCGGCCCGTGCCCGGCCAGCCACTGTGACCCGCGTCTCACCGTGGGCCGTCCGGCCACGGCCGCGCGGGGCACGACCGCCGGCGCGCGCGGCGACCGTCCCTGGCCGGCGACCATCCTGAACGACGCCAGGGCCCGTACCCGAGCACCTCCCGTTTGCCCCGAGAAATAACCTTCTGTTGGAATAGGCATAACGCGTCGTCGGTTCACCGGAGACGGGACGGCCCACGACCACCGGGCTGGGCGGAGGTCCGGAGACCGCCGCGTGCCCGACCACGCACGACGCCGACCGGTTCGCACAGCCGTGGGCCGCCGGCATACCGACCACGCAGGAGTTCCGCATGCCGATCCTCAACGACGTCACTCAGGCCGTCGGGAACACCCCGCTGGTCCGGCTCAACCGGATCATCGACACCGGCGACAGCGGCACCACCGTGGCCGCCAAGCTCGAGTTCTACAATCCGGCAAGCTCGGTCAAGGACCGCATCGGTGTCGCCATCGTCGACGCCGCGGAGGCGGCCGGGGCGCTGAAGCCGGGAGGAACGGTCGTCGAGGCCACCTCGGGGAACACCGGCATCGCGCTCGCCATGGTCGGAGCGGCGCGCGGCTACCACGTCGTCCTGGCGATGCCCGAGTCGATGTCCAAGGAGCGGCGCGCGCTGCTCAAGGCGTTCGGCGCCGAGCTCGTGCTCACCCCCGCGGGCGGGGGCATGCAGGGGGCGGTCGACGAGGCCGAGCGCATCGTCGCCGAGCGCGCGGGCGCAGTGCTGGCCCGGCAGTTCGCCAACGAGGCCAACCCCGAGATCCACCGGCGGACCACCGCCGAGGAGATCTGGAAGGACACCGACGGGGCCGTCGACGTCCTGGTGGCGGGAATCGGTACCGGCGGCACCATCACCGGGGTCGGCCAGGTGCTCAAGGCGCGGAAGCCGGGGGTCAAGATCGTCGCCGTCGAGCCCGCCGAGTCCCCCATCCTCAACGGCGGCAAGCCGGGCCCGCACAAGATCCAGGGCATCGGCGCCAACTTCGTCCCCGAGATCCTCGACACCACCGTCTACGACGAGGTGCTCGACATCGACGCCGGCGCGTCGGTCGAATGGGCCCGCCGGGCCGCCCGGGAGGAGGGTCTGCTCGTCGGGCTGTCCTCGGGGGCCGCGCTCGCGGCCGCAGCGCAGGTCGCGGCCCGGCCCGAGAGCGCCGGCAAGACGATCGTCGTCATCATCCCGAGCTTCGGGGAGCGCTACCTCTCCACCGTGTTGTTCGAGGGGATCGTGGACTGAGGTCATGGCCACCCTGAACACCCTCACCTCCCCGCCGACCGGCCGGTCCCGCGCCCGGCTGCTCTCGGGCGCCCGCACTGTCCGCCGCGCGGTGACCGAGGACATCGACGCCGCGATCGCGCGGGACCCCGCGGCCGCCACGCGCGCCGACGTCTTCTTCAACTCCCCGGGTCTGCACGCCATCTGGTCCTACCGGGTGGCCCACCGGATGTGGCAGCGTCCGCGGCTCAAGCCGGCCGCCCGGATCCTGTCGACGGTGACCCGCTCGGTCACCGGGGTCGAGATCCACCCCGGCGCGCAGATCGGCCGGCGGTTCTTCATCGACCACGGCATGGGCGTCGTCATCGGCGAGACCGCCGAGGTCGGCGACGACGTCATGCTCTACCACGGGGTCACCCTGGGTGGCCGCTCGCTCGAGAAGGTCAAGCGGCACCCGACAGTGGGCGACCGGGTCACCATCGGGACCGGGGCGCGGGTCCTCGGGCCCGTCGTGCTCGGCGACGACGTCCAGATCGGGGCGAACTCCGTCGTCGTCAAGGACGTGCCGGCTGGCGCGGTGGCGACCGGCATCCCGGCGAGGATCCGCTTTCCCCAGGCCGGCGAGGACCCCTACGAGGCCCTGTTCCGCGAGCCCGCCCTCTTCATCTGAGGCGGCCGTTCAGCTGAGCGGCCCGTCTCGGCTCGCGGCTCCCGGGGAGTCCACCGCCCCGGCCGACCAGTCGGTGCCGTACGCGCAGAACAGCCGGCCGTCCGGGATCTCCCCCGCTGCCCGCTCCAGAGCCAGCGCCGCATCCGTGCCCTGGGACAGCTGCCGGTGGTATGCCGTCATGACGGTCTCCGCCGCGGCGTCCGCGACCGGCGCGACGGACGCCACGACGCTGCGCACGCCGCAGGCGAGCAGGCCGGCGGTCAGGCCGAGCGCCTCCTCGCCGGGCCGGACATGGGCCCTGCCGACGTCGCACGCCGACAGGACGACGTGCTCGGCCCCGACGCCCATCCGCTGGAACTCGTGGGCGAACACCGGGCCGTCGGCGAGGTGGACGCTGGAGAACAGCGGGCTCTGGTCATGATGCGTCCCGTGTGCCGCGACGTGGACGATCCGGCGCTCGCGCAGGGCAGTGGTCAGGCAGTGGCCCGTCGCGTCCGGGCCCCGGGCGGCGGTGCCCCCCCAGATCGCCGCCACCGACTGTGCCTCCGGCTCGGCCCGGGCGAGGTCGGGACCCGCCACGGCGCTCACGCCGCGCCGGGCCAGCCCCTGCGGCGCGGCATCCCTCGGCCCGCTGGCCCAGAACGTCGCCGACGGTGCGACGACGACCGGCCGCCTCTCCAGGCCGGGCAGCAGTCGCCAGGGCAGTGAGGCGAGGAGCCGGGACGGGAGGACGACGACCCGTTCCGCATAGCGGGGCAGCGCCGGGGCGAGGAGGGCGTCCAGTCGGCGCATCGTGGTGGCGAGCGAGCGGTCCACCGTAGCCCGCAGCGCCGGGACGGCGACCCGGCCCATCGTGGTCAGGTCGGCGGTCGCCCGCCGGACGAGCTCGACCACCTCGTCCTCGGGAGCCAGGTCGCTCACCCTGGACCGCCCGCCGTCGAGAGTGACGGCCCGGAGTCGTCCGGCATGGACGAACAGCCCGACCAGCCCCGCACCGGGACCGGCCAGGGCTTCGCGCACCACCGAGTAGCTCACCGGCTTGAGCGGCGCCCGCTGGTCCGTGGACGCGTCCACGGTGGGTGCGGCCGACGAGGTCTCCCAGTCCCGGTGGGCCACCGCGCGCTCGAGGCGGCCGACCTCGCGCGCCAGCTCCCCCTGGCGAGGGCCCTGTGCCGACCTCAGCTCCGCTCGGCTCTGCCGCAGGCGTGCCAGCAGGTCGTCGAGAGTGGGATCCCCGCTCGGGCTCACCGGCGGCAGCCGATGGGAGACGCCGCGCCACCTCTCGGTGGCGGCGAAGACGGAGGCGACGGTGCCGGTCTCCAGGGCGAGGTCGATGTCCAGGGCCATGAGCCGCCGGCCGTGCAGCGCCAGGGCGGTGCGGTTGTCCAGCCCGGCGTAGCGAGCCTGTTCGGTGAGGATCGCCGATGCGGCGCTGCGCAGGGCAGTTCGTGCCGCCGGGCCCCGCCCGGCCGCCCGGGCGACGGTGGCCCTGGTGAGCGAGAGGTGCAGCCGGTTGGTGAAGGAGAGCTGCCGCGGGTCGGCAACCGTCGCCAGCCGGGCAGCCGCGCCGTCGGGATCCCCCAGGCGGGCCAGCGCCTCGGCGGCGAGCATCGCGGCCTCCGGCCCGACCCCGGCCCCGCGGGCCGGCCCGTCGGCGAGGGCGAGCGCCCGAGCGGCGGTCCGGGCGCTCATGCCGCCCTTGGCCAGGGCGGCCTCGAGCTCGAGCAGCTCGGCCTGGGCGCGCCAGGCCGTGGCGCCGCGTCGGGCGAAGGCCCGGCGGGTCCGCACCGCCTCGTCGCGGGCCGCGTCGTAGTCGCCGGTGAGAAGCCGCAGGCGGGTCCGTTCGAGGGAGACCTCGCCGTCCTCCTGCACCAGGTGTGCGGCGTGCGCCTCGGCGTGGGCCTCGTCGAGGAGATCCTCGGCCTCGTCGAGCAGCCCGGCCTCCAGGAGGACCCGGGCGTACTCGCAGCGCGCCGTCGAGCGGTTGACGTCGGCGGGCAGGTCGTTGGCGGCGGACATCCGGTCCAGGGCCTCGGCGAGCGACCCACGGACGAACGCCAGCCGACCGAGGTTGTGCTGGGCCATGAACCGGAGGTCGTCGAACCCGCCCCGGGCGGCCAGCAGCTCGGCTCTGACCAGCTGCCGCTCGCTCTCGGCCAGATGGTGGAGGTACTGGTGAGTGATCCCGAGGTTGAGCGCGACGACGCAGGCGGCCCGGTCGCTGATCCCGTCCCGCAGCGGGTCGACCTGGTCGAGGATGTCGAGCGCGGTGGTCCACTCCCCGGAGCGGGTGAGGATGCCCGAGTGCTGGATCCGCCCGAGCGCCCGCACGGTCCGGGTGTGGGCCCCGTGGTCGGTCGCGTCCACCTGCTGCAGGATGGCCAGCGCCTCCGCGGTGCGTCCCCGGTTGTGCAGAGCGAGCGCGAGGGTGACCCGTGCTCGCCCGCGTAGCAGTCGCACCTCATCGGAGTCGGGCATCCGGGAGAGGCGGCGCAGAGCCTGCTGCAGCATCTGCTCAGCGTGGGCAGGACGACCCGCCGAGTTGGCGAGCACGGCCTGCTCGAGCAGCTCGGTGACGTGGTCCGTGCTCAGCCGCGCTATGGCACCGCCTCAGATCTCGACGTGCGGAGTGATGACCGGTCGACCGGTCTGCTCGGCGGGGTGGAAGACGAGCTGGACCATACCGTGCGCGACGGTGGCGAAGGCGAACCGCCCGTCCTCGTCGGCGGTGGTCGTCGAGGACCGCAGGCGCTCTCGCAGCTCGACCTCGACACCGTCGGCCCCGGTGACCCACCCGTCGAGGCGCACATGGTCGCCGTCGAGGTCGGTGATGGTCACCATGACGCTGAGCTGGTCGCTGGTGAACGTCAGGGTCTCGGCCCGGGTGTAGTCGACGTTGCGGGCCAGGACGCTCCCCGGGCCGAGCCGCTGGAGCTCGGCCACCTCGGCGTGCAGCGCCTGCATGCTGAGGTCGAACTTGACGTGGTCGGCCAGGTCGGCGGGGACGGGATCGAGGCGGCCGTGGACCTCCCGCAGCGCCTGCAGGACCCTGAGGTCGTACTGGTCGAGCGGCTCGAGCATCGGCTCACGCTCTGGGCTCATGCCACACCTCCCCACGTCGCGTCGTTCATCAGCGCCTCTCTCAGCTTGGCGAGGCAACGGCCCCGGGTCGGACCGATGCTGCCGACCGGCATACCCAGTGACGCGCTGACGGCGGCGTAGTCCGGCCGGTCCGCGAAGGCGATCACCCGCAGCAGCGCCTGGCAGCGGGGGGTGAGGGTGTGGACGTGTCTCCACAGCACCCGCTGTTCCTCGTTGAGCACGACCTCGGCGCCCGGGTCGGGTGCGGGGTCGAGGACGTCGTCCTCGATCTGGTCGGAGGTGCGGCCGGCGGCCTTCGCGACCCGCCAGCTCTCGCGGCGGACCGTGACGATGAGCCAGCCCATGACGGCCAGCGGGTCGCTGATCCGGGCCGCCCCCTCCACCAGTCGCAGCCAGGCGGTCTGCACGACGTCCTGCGCGGCGGCCGACTGGAGCCCCTGGCTGCGCGCCGTGTGCCACAGCAGGGGAGTGAGCAGATCGACGAGCTCGTCCATCCGGTGGGTCTCCCCGCCGCGGTATGCCGCGAACGCGCGTCCAGCGCGGGTGGCGAGGCTGTCGGGGCCGGCGTCGGTGTGTCTCATGTCGTCCTCGACCTCGCCCGGTGGATCTGGTCGCGGGCCGCGTCGACGGCCGCGAGGACCGCGTCGGCGACCTCGGTGAGCCGGTCCGCTCCGGTGGTGGCGGACACGACGGCCCGCGCCGTGGCCAGGGCGGCGGCGATGTCGCCCGCGATCCGGGGGGCTGCGAACGACGTGCCGCTCCAGAGGGCGAAGCCGGACGCGTAGTCGTCGGGGTCGACGCTGCTGCGCGGCAGGGCGCCGGGGTGCTCCGCCTGGACGACCGGCGCCGACGAGCCGCTCAGGGTCGTCGGCACCGTGCTGACGACGGCGGCGCCCACGGCGTGGGTGGTGACCCACGATCCGGCGTTGGAGAACAGGGCGACCGTCGCAGCGTCCGGGTTGAGGGCGCCGACCGAGGTCATGGGGACGCCGGTGGAGATGAGCGGCGCGAACCGGGCGGGGAAGAAGGGCGCCAGGCTGGCGTCGTTGCCCGCGGCAGCGACGACGGCGACCCCGGCCGCGGAGAGCTGCTCGATCATCCCGCGGAGAGGTCCGTCGAGGGCGTCGCCATCCGGGGACTCGTGGTAGTACCCGAGGGAGAGGCTGAGGACGTCGATGGTCTCGTCGTCCTTGCCGGCGGCCCGGGCCTCGAGCTGGCGACCGAGCAGCAGCCCCAGCGCCGTGAGGAGGTCCTGCTCGGCGACCGACCCGTCGGCTGCCATGACCGGGATGGCGAGGATGTGCGCATCGGGGCACCGCTGCCGGATGATGCCGGCGATGAAGGTGCCGTGGCCGGCCTCGCGGTCGATCTGGCCGTTGAGCGGGTCGGTGACGATGCCGCGGTACTCGGGATCGAGGCCGGGCCCGGGCAGCGCGCCGATGAGCCGGCCGTCCCAGCGCACCTCCTCCTCGATGCCGTCCTTGAGGGTGCCGTCGGGCTCGGTGAACCACGGGTGTCGGCCCACGCCGGTGTCCAGCAGGGCGACCACGGGGGGGCGGGCGAGGACCGGCCGGCCCTCGCGCGGGTCCGGGGCGGCCCACACCACAGGGGTACGTCCGCCGATCCCCGGGGCGCCGTACTCGGACAGCGCGTAGCCGACGCCGCCGACGTACCCGACGCCGCCGACGTACCCGACGCCGCCGACGTAGCCGACCCCGCCGACGTAGCCGACCCCGCCGAGGTAGCCGTCGCATGCGGTGAGGACGTGCTCGAGAGCCACGGGCAGGTCACGCAGGCCGGGCACCGAGCGGACCGCCTGCAGCAGGGCCCAGGCGTCGACGGGCGGGGCCGCGGCGTCCGCGACGGCGGGGACGAGGGTGACCCTGGTCGCCCAGACCCGGTCGAGGACCCGCAGGCTGGGCGAGTCGGCGAGCGAGTCCGAGATCCGCTGGTCCCGCGGGGACGCTGCCACCAGGACGGGCGAGGCGAGCGTGGCGGCGACGCTCTGCAGCGCCGCGACGGTGCGGTCGGCCGAGCGACCGGGCAGCCCGCGAACCACCAGGGTGTCGCCGAGGTAGACGGTGGGCGACGGCTTGGCGGCGCCCGCGGCGCGCACCGCGGTGGCCGGATCGAGGACCCGTGCGTCGTAGCGGTCCAGAACGGACTGGGGCACGACGAGGGGCGGAACGAGTGCGCCCCGGCCGGCACCCCGGGCCGCCCCGCCGGAACCGGCTCCGGCGGAGGTATCGGTGGGGCGGCTGCTGGGCATGGCGTCTCCTTGGTTCAGCTGAGGTCCCCTCGGAGAGGTGCGGTGGCGTCAGCCTAGTGAGAGATGGTCGTCAGTGGGGAGGAGCGCCGGCCCGCGCCGCTGATACCGGCCAGGCCGTGGGCGGGAGCCGGGAGACCTTTCTCCGCGCCCGATGTATCAACCCGCCACCGCGCGGCTCTTTCCCCACATGGCGCCGCCTCCGGTGTTGTCAGGGGGCCACCGGAGGCGGCGCGACGACGGGGGCTGGCGACCGGGAGGGGGGTCGCCGGCACCGGACGCAGCGCGGGCGGGTTGGCCTGGCGGGCGGAGCACCCCGCAGGGGCGGGGCAGCCCGAAGGCCCGGAGCAGCCCGGGGGGCGGAGCAGCCTAGGTGTCGGTCCGGGTGGCGTTGTTCCACGGGCGCGCCACGTCGGCCCAGGGATCCGTGGATGCAGGGGAGCCGGGCGGGGGGGCCACGGTCTGGCCGGGCACGGTCCTGCCCGCTCGGAGCCGGTTCGCCGTGCTCTTGGCCGCCCCGGCGACGGCATCGGCGAGGGCTGGCGCCGCCTTGGTGCGCGCGGCCTCCCTCGCCTGGTCCACCTGCTTCTGCACCGGCCCGCTGTTCCAGACCTTGCCGGACAGCCTCTTGATCTGGGCGTAGCGCTTCTGGCCGGCCCGGGTCCCGAGCACGTAGCCCGTCGCGGCGCCCGCGAGGAAGGTCAGCTTGCGCATGGGCCGCTCCTTTCGTGTCGTCCGACCCTATCCCCGGCCCGGTGGGGGCGGAAACGGTGCACCCGTCCCGACGGCATACCCTGGTCCCTGCCGTGGATCGCCGGTATGCCGCCCGCCCCGGGCGCGGACGGGCGGTGCGGCGGCGAGGAGGGCTCGCATAGTGGCCTAGTGCGGCGGTCTTGAAAACCGCTATGGCGGCAACGTCATCGTGGGTTCGAATCCCACGCCCTCCGCAACGGTGGGTCACCCGAGAACATCGGTCCGTCGGCCGCGGGAGAGTCGGGGGTCCGTTTCGATCTCCACGGCGTCATCGGGGGGCGCCCCCCGCCCCCCGACCCGGGCCGGCCACGTGGTGTCCTCGATGTCGTCGTGCCCGGGGGGACGGGCGGAGCGTGTCGACGACGCCGAGCGCGAAGGCCGTCCCAGGGGCGGCGATCGCCCTGACCGGTGGGGGACGCCGACATCGCCCCGGTCCGCAGCAGGCGTGGGGGGGCTGCCCGGTGGGTAGTGATGTCATACGCCGGTGCGGAGCCGGCGCCGCTTACCGGAGGATCCCATGCCTACCAGCCGCGACGACGTGTCACGTTTGGCCAACCCCACCACGGAGGCGTCGGAGATGAAGGCGGCCAACCTGGCCCTGCGGTTCGCGCTGGAGATCGCCTCGCTCGTCGCCTTCGCCTTCTGGGGATCACAGATGAGCCAGAGCCCCTGGCGACTGGTGACCCTCCTCATCCTCCCGCTGGCGGCCGCCCTGTTCTGGGGGACGTTCGTGGCCCCCCGGGCCAAGGCGCGGCTCGACGACCCGACGCGGCTGACGGTCGAGATCGTCTACTTCGCCACGGCGGCCGGCGGAGTGTGGGCGGTCGGGTACCCCGTGCTGGCGCTGGCGTTCTTCGTCGTCGCCACGGCCAACGCACTGGCAGTGCGGGCCTGGGAGAAGTAGGCCGATGGCCAAAGGGGGGTACCGGCTCTCCGGGCCCGGCGAAAAGGCTCGCGTCCGCCCTGCAAGGTCGCCTGTCCCCGTGCTAGGTTCGCCTCGGTTGCATCGACAGCAGATCCACGCAGGTCCATCACGCGCCCGCCTGGTACCACCGCAGGCGGGCGTCGGGGTTGGGTGGGGGGAGCCGTGACGCACCACGGATGCCGCGCCGGGCGGCCTCCATCCGCACCGCACAGAAGGAAGTAACAAGTACATGGCACAGGGCACCGTGAAGTGGTTCAACGCCGAGAAGGGCTTCGGGTTCATCGCCCAGGACGGCGGCGGCCCCGACGTGTTCGTTCACTACTCCGCCATCGATGTTCAGGGATATCGCACGCTCGAGGAGGCCCAGCGGGTCGAGTTCGAGGTGACGCAGGGTCCCAAGGGGCCGCAGGCCGACCAGGTCCACCCCATCTGATCGAGACCCTTCTTGGTCTTTGAGCAAGGCCCCTCCGGGAGATCCCGGGGGGGCCTTGTCGTGGCGTGGGCGACCGGCGGCGTGCCGGCTCAGCGGGCGAGGTCGGTGAGGAACGCCTTGGCAATAGGTGCGGCCACGGTGCCGCCACTGGTGCCCTCCTCGACGAGCACGGCGAACGCCACGTCGCCCTGGTAGCCGATGAACCAGGCTCGCGTCTGCGGCGGGTGGCCGGTCCCGAACTCCGCGGTGCCCGTCTTGCCGCATACCGTGCCGCCGAGGGTCCCTCGCAGGGCGGTGGCGGTGCCGTCGGTGACGACCAGGCACATCAGGGTGCGGATCGTCGACACGGCCGAAGGGTCGAGCGGCGTCGTCGCCGGGTCGGCAGCTCCATCGGGCACCACGAGGCGGGGCTCGAGGTAGGAGCCGCGGGCGACGCTGGCCGCCATGACGGCCAGGCTGAGCGGCGAGACCTCGTCGCGGCCCTGGCCGATCGCGGCGGCCGCCTGGTCGGTGGCTCCGTCGGTCGCCGGGATGCTGCCGTCGAACGTGCCGTCGACGCCGAGGGTGCCGGCCCAGCCGGTGCCGAGCCCGAGCGCAGCGGCGGCGCTGCGCAGGTCGGACGGGCCCAGCCGGCTCGCCTGCCCGATGAACGCGGTGTTGCACGACTGGGCGAAGTCCGTCGAGAACGTCGGGGTGCCCAGCGACTCGCCCTCGTAGTTGCGGAAGCTCTTGCCGTCGACGACCACGGTCGGCGGGCACGGCACCGGCGTGGCGGCGGTGAGGACCTTCCTGGTCAGGTAGGCGTAGGTGGTGGCCACCTTGAACGCCGACCCGGGGGCGTAGCGGCCGGTGAGGGCCCGGTCGAAGCCGGCCACCGGGGAGTTCGCGACGGCGAGCACACCGCCGGTGGGGACGTCGATGGCGACCAGGGCCGCCGGTGTCGAGCCGGCACCGGCGAGGGCCTTCTCGGCCGCCAGCTGGACCGCCGGGTCGAGCGTGGTGTGCACGTCGGAGCCGTCCTCGGGCGGTGTGCCGGTCAGGACGGCTCCCCGGCCGGAGACCACCGAGACGCCCGGCCTGCCCGCGAGGGTCGAGTCGTACTGGCCCTGGAGACCGGACAGCCCGGCCCGGTCTCCGGCGACATATCGGCCCGCGCTGCTCGTGACCACCTCGGCGGTCACCTCGCCGTACGTGCCCAGCAGCGGCTGACCGAACGCACGGGTCACCGCCAGGGGTTGGGTGGTCCTGGGGTAGATCACCCCGTGGAGGGCGTCGAGACGGGTGCGCAGCCGGGCGAAGTCGGACTCGCGGTACGTGATGACGGGTATGGGGGCCTTCGAGCCGGCCGATATCGCGGCCCTGAGCTTGGCGACGAGCGAGCCGGACGGCTCTGCGACCAGGCGCTCGAGGGAGCGGACGGTCGCGACGTCGGCCCGGGTCGGGTCGATCTGCACCGGGTAGACGGTCCCGAGCGGCATGAGGGGGTTCCCGGTGCGGTCGAGGAGGTCGCCTCGGGTGCCATCGGCGCGGCGGATGGTCAAGGTGTCGCCGGGCGTCAGGGCCGGCTCCCAGTAGGAGCCGTGGTCGGGCGGAGCCACCAGCCAGGCGCCGGAGCGGTCCACCAGCCGGACGGGTACGGCATACGACCAGGTGGTGTCGTCGGGAAGGGTCCAGGTGACCTTGAACACACTGCTCGCGGTGCCGCCGGTGCGGGTGACGGGGCCGGGGCTCACCGTGACCGGTGCGCGGCGCAGCCCGGCCAGCGCGGTGTGGAAGTCCGCGGGAGCGGCGGGGTCGACGAAACGGACTCGTCGCAGGTCACGAGCGGCCCAGCCGTGCGCGTAGGCCAGGGCGGCGGCGCGCGCCGCCCGGTCCCGGCGCTGCTGCTGGGTCCACCAGTACCCGGCCCCGCCACCGACGGCTCCGACGACGAGGGCGACGATGAGGCCGGCGACCACCGCCCGCGTCCTCATCCCCACATCCTCGACCTGCGTGGCTCGTTCACCTGACGTTCACCTTTACACTTTGAAGTCCCACGGGGCCAGCCGGCCCGCCGGGGCGGCCGTGACCGGCTGTCCGGCCGAGGACGGAAGGGTCGACGTCGTGGCACGACGCTCGCTCGAGGCGGTGACCGACGCCGACGCCTCCCAGCGCCGGGACAAGCATCGCGCCCGGCACGGCACAGCGAGGCACCACCAGGTGCTTCGGCGCGTCGCCATCGCCCTGGGCGCGGCCCTGGTGCTCGCCGTGGGCCTGGGCGTGGCCGCCTACGCCAAGCTGAGCAGCAACATCTCCCGGGTGGACGTCTCCGCCCAGGTCGGCACGGATCGTCCCGTCGACAGGCAGGCGACCGCCGCGGCGGGCCCGCTCAACATCCTCGTGCTCGGCTCCGACAACCGGTCCCAGCTGGGGACGACGAGGTACGGCACCGAAACCGGCGCCCGATCGGACACCACCTTGCTCGTCCACCTGTCCGCCGACCGGACGTCGGTGACCGTGGTCTCCATCCCGCGCGACTCGATGGTCCTGGCTCCCCCCGGCTGCTCGCCGAACGCTCCGAAGAGCCAGTGGCGGGTACGGCAGTGGAACCTCGCTTTCAACGACGGCGGCACGGGCTGCGTCATCCACACTCTCGAGGCCAACACGGGCGTCTTCGTCAACCACTACGCCGTGGTGAACTTCACCGGGTTCAAGGGCATGGTCGACGCGCTCGGTGGCGTCGACGTGTGTACGCCGGAGCCGATCAACGACCGCGACTCCGGCCTGACGCTCGGTGCCGGACGCCATCACATCAACGGCATCCAGGCTCTCGGTTATGTCCGCGTCCGGGAGACGGTGGGTGACGGCTCCGACCTGGGCCGCATCGCCCGGCAGCAGGCGTTCATGGCCTCGGTGGCCCAGGGCGCCACCTCGTCCTCGCTGCTGCTGCGGCCGGACAAGCTGTTCGCGTTCCTGTCGGCGGCCACCGAGTCGCTCACCACCGACCCGGGCTTCAGCGTCGGGACGATGAAGGACGTCGCCGAGAGCGTCAAGAGTGTCGGCACCGGCCGCATCCAGTTCGTCACCGTGCCGACCGAGCAGTACCCGGCCGACCACAACCGGGTGCAGTGGGCAGCCGGCGCCGGGCAGATCTGGCAGGCCCTGCGCGATGACCGCGCCGTCAACCAGAAGCCGAGGGCCGTCCCCTGGACGGCGCCGGCCGTCACGGTCTCGCCGGCCCAGGTCTTCGTGGAGGTGGTCAACGCCTCCGGTGTCCCGGGGGTGGCCAACCAGGCGCAGCGGGCGCTGCAGGTCCAGGGCTTCCCGAGGGTGACGGTGGGCAACGGCGCGATGACGAGCGGGACGGTGGTCGAGTATGGCGCGGGGCGCGCCGAGGCGGCCAAGACGGTGTCGGCGGCCTTCCCGGGTAGCACGATGAAGCAGGTGAGTGGGCTTGGCGCGCTGGTCCGCGTCGTCATGGGAGCCGGGGCCGCCAACGTGGTCGAGGTGGCCAACCGCCTGGGCAGCGCAGCCCTCCCAGCGCAGCCGCTCTCCGCCACGGTGCCCGCGGTGAAGATCACCACCCGCAGGGCGAGCGACAGTATCTGCTCCTGAGCGGACGGCCCGGCGACGGCGGCGCCTGACTCGGCGGCCCCGGACCCACCTGCCGAAGAACGCCCCGCGGGTGACGGGGCGTTCTCGGTCGGCGGAGGCGGAGGGATTTGAACCCTCGATGGGCTTGTGACCCAAACCCGCTTAGCAGGCGGGCGCCATAGACCGGACTAGGCGACGCCTCCAGACAGCCACGACAGGCTATCTGCCGGGACGATGTCCGGGCAAAGCGGGATCCCTCAGCGCGCGGTGGGCACCAGGTCGGTCCGGCGGGGCGCGGCCACGCCGGGCTGCGCGGTGGTGGCGGCGATGCGCTCGGCGGGGTCGCGCCGCGGGAACATCCACCTCCGCATGGCCACGAACTTCACCGCCGTCGACACCACCGTCGCCGTCGCGACCGCGGTCGTCTCCAGCCAGGTCGGCGCTGCCGGCATCACCAGCCCGAGCAGTGCGAGGCCGCCCGAGGTCATGGCCAGGGTGAGCGCGAAGACGACGAGCCCTTGGACCTGCTGGCGGGCGTGCCCGGCCCGGCCGCGGAGCTCGAACGTCCACCGCCGGTTCGCCGCCGTGTTGACGACGGTCGCCAGGAGGAGCGCCACCGCGTTCGCCGCCTGGACGGACTCCATCCCCGCCGCCCGGAACCCGGCGAACAGCCCGAGGTGTACGGCAGTGCTCAGCATCCCGACGACCAGGAACGCCAGCACCTGGCCGCCGAGACCCCGGGCCGGGATCCGACGCCCCATCCGGCGGGCGATGTCCTCGGTGGGCAGCGACCGGGACGCCAGGGCTCGGCGCATGCGCCAGACACCCTTGAGGTCGTCCGTGGCAGTGGCGACGAGGTCCACCCGGCTGTCGGGGTCCTCGAACCAGTCGACCGGGACCTCGTGGATGCGCAGCCCGCTGCGTTCGGCGAGGACCAGGAGCTCGGTGTCGAAGAACCAGGTCGGGTCCTGGACGAGGGGCAGCAGCTCCTGGGCGACGTCCGAGCGGATCGCCTTGAACCCGCACTGGGCGTCCGAGAAGCGCACCCGCAGTGCGGCGGCCAGCACGCGGTTGTAGCCCCGGGAGATGAGCTCTCGCTTCAGCCCGCGCACCACCCGGGAGTCGCGGTGCAGGCGCGAGCCGATGGCGAGGTCGCTGTGTCCCGACATCAGCGGCGCGACCAGTGGCCACAGGGCGTCGAGGTCGGTGGAGAGGTCGACGTCCATGTAGGCGAGGACCAGCGCGTCCGACTCCAGCCACACCTGCCTCAGGGCTCGTCCCCGGCCCTTGGCGTCCAGGTGGACCGCCCGCACACCCGGTAGCCGGGCCGCCAGCCCGGTCGCGACCGCCCAGGTCAGGTCGGTGCTGGCGTTGTCGGCGACGGTGATCCGGAACGGGTAGGGGAAGGTCTGCACGAGGTGGTCGCGCAGCCGCCGCACGCTGGCGGCGAGGGTGGGCTCCTCGTTGTGGACGGGGATGACGACGTCGAGCACGGTGCTCATGGCCGGGGTCCTTTCCGCCGGTTGCCGGTCAGCCGGCCGTCGCCGCCGAGCCGGAGCCCGTCGCCGCCGAGCCGGAGCCCGGCACCGGCTGGGTGAGGTCGTAGAAGGCCTGGCCGCCGAGGGTCACCTGGGTGTACGTCGCCGCGACCCACGTGGCGATCTTGCTGGCGTCGTCGGACCCGCCGTTCTGGCGGCCGAACCCACCGCCGGCGAGGAAGTAGTGGACCCTGCCCTGCGCGGCGTCGGCCTGGAACTGGGCGAGCGTCGGGCTCGGGTCCGAGCCGTTGAACCCGCCGACGGCCATCACCGGCAGCTGGGTCCCGAGCTGGAGGCCGGCCGCGTTCTGGGAGCCGACCGCGGCGGCGACCCAGGTGTACCGCTCGGCGTCGGCGGACAGGGCGGCGACGACCTCGGTGCTCGCGGTGGTGGCGTCGAGCAGACCGTTCCCGCCGGCCCGGCTGGTGCTGCTGGGCGCCTGCGCCATGCCCGTGCCGGCCCGGGGGGCGCCGCGGACGCCACCCGGGGCACCGCCGAAGCGACCGCCGCCACCGCCGGGAAGGCCGCCACCGCCACCGAACCCGCCGCCGGTGCGCGGGCCGGCGGTGACGATGGAGCCGGAGTGTGCGGTCGTCACGGTGGTGAGGGTGTATGCCGCGGGGCCGGCGAGCGAGGCGACGAGGGCGGCGCCGACGACGAACGGAACGGCCCGGCGGTGCACCCGCGAGATGACGAGGAACATCAGCGCACCGGCCATGCCGAGGACGAGAACGCCGACCCGCAGCCAGTCGCCGTATGCCGTGGTCCGGGACAGCAGGATGAAGCTCCACGTCGCGGCGGTCGCGGTCGCCGCGGCGAGGGTGACCGACCCGATGCTGCGGTGCCGGTGCTCCCACAGCTCGGCTGTGCCCATGCCGACGAGCGCGGCGACCGCTGGGGCGAGGGCCACCGTGTAGTACTCGTGGAAGATGCCCGCCATGAGCGAGAACGTCAGGCCGGTGACGATGAGCCAGCCCCCCCACACGAGGTAGGCGGCGCGCCGCAGGTCGGTGCGCGGGCGGCGACCGCGCACGACGAGACCGACCGCGAGCAGGATGAGCGCGCTCGGGATCAGCCACGAGACCTGGCCGCCGACGGAGGAGGAGAACATCCGGGTGATGCTGCCGGTGCCGGAGTTGGGGCCGACGGAGCCCGCCTCGGAGCCGCTGATCCGGCCGAAGCCGTTGTAGCCGAAGGTGAGCTCGAGGAAGGAGTTCGTCTGGCTGCCCCCGATGTAGGGGCGCAGGCTCGCCGGGACGAGCTGGACGACCGCGACCCACCAGCCGGCCGCGAGCACCATGGCGCCCGCCCCGACGAGGGCGCCGACGACCCGTCGGCGCAAGGTGGTGGTCGCCGCCAGCAGGTAGGCGATGCCGAAGAAGGGCACGACGAGGACGACCTGGAGGGCCTTGGTGAGGAAGCCGAGGCCGATGAACATCCCGGCCAGGGCCATCCACCGCGCCTGACCCTTCTCGATCGAGCGCATCGTCGCGTAGGCCCCGAGGGTCATGAGGAAGACGAGCAGCGCGTCGGGGTTGTTGAACCGGAACATCAGGACGGCCACCGGCGTGAGGGCCATGACACCGCCCGCGATGAGCCCGGCCGCAGCGCCGAAGGAGCGCTTCACCGCGGCATACACGACGCCCACCGTCCCGATGCCGAGGAGGACCTCGGGCAGCAGGATCGCGAAGGAGGTCAGCCCCAGCGCCCGGACGGACAGCGCCATGAGCCACAGCGATGCCGGCGGCTTGTCGACGGTGATGGCGTTGCTCGAGTCGAGCGAGCCGAAGAAGAACGCCTTCCAGCTGACGCTGCCCGCCTGGGCCGCCGCCGAGTAGAAGCTGTTGGCGTAGCCGTTCGCCGTGAGGTTGGAGAAGTACAGGACGGCGGTGGCCAGCAGCAGGCCGAGCAGGGCCGGACGGGCCCAGGCCGGGTCGCCTTCCGGACCTCGCAGCCACCGTGGCTGCCGTCCACGGCTGCCCGCTGCGGCGCGGCTCGAGACGTCGCCCGAGACGTCGGCCGAGACGTCGGCCGAGGTGACGGCGGGGGCCGGTGCGGCGTCCGCGGGAGCAGTCGTGACGGTCGTGGTGTCCATGTCGCTCACTGTCCGGCCGGGGTCTGTGGCGGTGCTGTGCAATGCCTTTCGCGCCCGGATGAGTGATCTGCGACGATGTCGCCGTGATGGTCGAGGTGCGTCAGGCCCGTCCGCAGGAGCTCGCAGAGGTCGGGTCGATGACGGTCGACGCCTACGCGGCGGACCGCGCCCTCTCCCGCGACGACCCCTATGCCGCGCTCCTTGCGGACGCCGGCGCACGGGCTCGCGACGCGGTGCTGCTGGTGGCCGTGGCCGAGGGCGAGCGGCTGGTCGGCACGGTGACCTTCGTCCGGCCGGGATCGGCCTTCAGCGAGGTGTCCTCGCCCGACGAGGCGGAGATCCGGATGCTGGCCGTGGTCCCCCAGGCCCGCGGCCAGGGACTGGGCGAGCTGCTCACCCGGGCCACCCTCGACCTCGCGCGGGCCGAGGGGTATGCCGCACTGGTGCTGTCGAGCGCCACCTGGATGCGGGCGGCGCACCGCCTGTACGAGCGGATGGGGTTCGTGCGCACCCCGGAACGGGACTGGAGCCCCCGGCCCGGTGTCGACCTGGTGACCTACCGGCTGGCCACCGGCGACTGAACCGTCCCCCTGGAGGCCCTCAGGTGGCCGGCAGCAGGACGGAGAAGGTGGTGTCTCCCGGACGGCTGTCGAGCTCGACCCGCCCCCCGTGGGCCTGGCCGACCGCCGCGACGATGGACAGCCCCAGCCCGGTGGAGCCGGTGGTCCGCGAGCGGGACTCCTCGCCCCGGGTGAACCGCTGGAACACGTTGCGCTGCAACGACTGTGGGATGCCCGGCCCGTCGTCCTCGACGCTGAGCCGCACCCAGTTCCCCTCCTGGCGTACCCGGGTGACCACCGTCGTGCCCGAAGGGGTGTGGGTCCGGGCGTTGGCGAGCAGGTTGGCGAGGATCTGGTGGAGGCGGGCCTGGTCGCCGGCCACCTCGACCGGGTCGTCGGGAAGGTCCAGCTCCCATCGGTGGTCCGGGGAAGCCGCGTGCGCGTCGCTCACCGCATCCATGGCGAGCAGGGTGAGGTCGACCGGCTCGCGCTCGAGGGGTCGGCCGGAGTCGAGCCGGGCGAGCAGCAGGAGGTCCTCGACGAGCTCCTGCATCCGTAGCGACTCGGACTCGACCCGGCCGAGGGCGTGGCTGACGGCGGCCGGCACCGGCTCCTTCTCCCGACGCGACAGCTCGGCGTAGCCGCGGATCGACGCCAGGGGAGTGCGGAGCTCGTGTGAGGCGTCGGCGACGAACTGGCGGACCCGCATCTCGCTCTCGTGCCGCGACTGGAGCGCACTCTCGACGTTGTCGAGCATGTTGTTCAGCGCCAGGCCGACCTGACCCACCTCCGTATGCGGGTCGGCGTCGGTGTCCCGCACCCGCGCGGCGACCGCGACGTCCCCGGAGTCCAGCTTGAGCCGGGAGACCTGGCGGGCGGTGTTGGCCACGCGGAAGAGCGGTTCGAGGTTGCGGCGGACGAGGAACGTGCCGGCGCCGAAGACCGCGACGAGGCCGAGGATGGTGCCGCCGGCCACCAGCGTGAGCAGGTTGGCGATGGTGTCGTCGACCCCCTTGGTCGGCACACCCGTGATGTAGACGACGCCGTCGACCCCCCGGTGGGCGACCAGCAGGTAGGTCCCGATGTCGCCGCCGATGTCGACCCGCTTCGGCTGCGACCCGAGCTGCGCGGCCTGGAGCCGGGCGATCTGGCTGCCGTTGAGGCTGTCGTCGAGGTTGTTCTCGTTGACCACGTGGTTGACGGGCATGCCGTTCTCCGCGGTGGCGACCCCTCCGTCGACCAGGCCGAGGACGAGGATGGAGCTGCCGTTCCCGCCCGGCAGGCCGGCCGGCGCACCGTCGCCGCCCCGGTCGGACCGACCGCCGAAGCCCCCGACCCGCTGGGAGGCGTTGACGAGGTCGGTGGCGAGCTGGGTCGTGAGGTACTGCCGGGTGGCGAGCACGGTGAGCGCGCCGGTCGCCGGCATGACGACGGCGAAGAGGGCGAGCATCCCGGCGACGAGCTTGGACCGCAGGGTCCACGTCGAGGGCCGGGTGAGGGCCGCTGGGCTCATGGGGGCCAGAGCTAGTCGGCGGGCTTGAGGACGTACCCCACGCCACGCATCGTGTGGATCATCGGCGCGCGGCCGGCGTCGATCTTCTTGCGCAGGTAGGAGATGTAGAGCTCGACAACGTTGGCCTGGCCGCCGAAGTCGTAGTTCCACACCCGGTCGAGGATCTGGGCCTTGGACAGTACGCGCTTGGGGTTGCGCATGAGGTAGCGGAGCAGCTCGAACTCCGTCGCGGTCAGCTGGATCTCGCGACCGGCGCGGGTCACCTCGTGGCTGTCCTCGTCCATCGTGAGGTCACCGACGGCGAGCACGGAGGCGCCGTCGTCGGTGACGACGGCCGTGCGCCGCATGAGGGCGCGGAGCCGGGCGACGACCTCCTCGAGGCTGAACGGCTTGGTCACGTAGTCGTCGCCGCCCGCGGTGAGACCGGCCACGCGGTCCTCGACGGCGTCCTTTGCCGTCAGGAAGAGGACCGGGACGTGCGGGCTGTCGGCCCGCATGCGGCGCAGGACCTCCAGGCCGTCGAAGTCGGGCAGCATCATGTCGAGGGCTACGGCATCGGGGTGGAACTCCCGGGCGGCCCTGACGGCCTGGGTCCCGGTGGCGGCGGCGCGCACCTCCCAGCCCTCGTAGCGCAGGGCCATGGCGAGCAGCTCGGTGAGGTTGTCCTCGTCGTCGACGACGAGGACCCGGACGGGGGAGCCGTCCGGGCGCTGAAGCTTGGCGGTCGCGCCGGGGCTGGTGCTCATGGCACTCAGTGAACCTCCGGACCCTACGTGAACTCCATGCCTTTGCTGTGTGATGTCTGTGAGGTTCGGGCATGCCGCCTCCGTGCCCGGTGTGCGTGCCGCCCCGCCCGGCGCGTCCCTCGGCGCACGATCCCCGGCGGCCGGGCGGCATACCGAGCGGATCGGGTCGCGACGCCGAGGCTCAGCGCTTCGATACAGCGGCCACAGCCCGGGCACAGGGCGGCCCGCGACGGTGGATGGGACAGCCCGAACGGCCGCCCGAGGTGGCCCGGGCCCGCGACCAGCGCCCGCCGCAACCGACCGACCAGGAGACCGACCGATGGCCACGCCCCAGCACCCGGACCCCGTGCCCCAGCCCGCCTGGACCTCGCTACCCGCCGAGGGGCTGGCCGCGGCGACGGCGCCCACCGGCCCGGAGCGAGCCGAGGGGCTGGCCGCGGCGACGGCACCAGCCATCACCCCACCCCGGTGGTCGGGGAAGAAGACGGCAGTCGCCGCCGCGCTTGCCATCGGGCTGTCCTCGGTGGGAGCGGTCGCGGCGGCTGCCACCCTGCCGCAGGGGACGGGCGGTGCCGTCGACGGACATGGCGGGCCGGGGGGCGGCTTCGGCCGTCCGGGGCAGCTCCCCGGCCACGTGGGGGCCGACCCGAGTGACCCCGCCGCGGCCACCGGGACGACGTGAGGCCGGGGCGACCCCGGCTCTCACGGGCTGACCTGAGGCACCGACCCGCCTCCGACGGCATGACGTGAGGCACCGACCCGGCTCCAACGGCAGACAGGGTCGCCGATGCGCCGGGTGCCCCTGAGGAGGCCCGGGACCCGCGGCACGCGGCCCGCGGCCTCCTCGGCCTGACGAGGCCCGGATCACACGGGCGAGACGCCCGATGTCCGAAGCCCTACCCTGGCCGTGGAGGTGGCCGGGATGGCGGGACTGAGAGCCTTCGAACCGGAGATCGTCGAGCTGCCCGGGCGGCTCATGGCGGTGGTCACCACCGTCGGGGATCCTGAAGCAGCAGCCGGCGTCGCGTTCCGGGCTCTGTTCGGCGCGGCATACACCTTGCGCTCCAGCCTGCGCCAGCAGGCCATCGACTACGCGATCCCGCACCCGTGCGCCCGCTGGTTCGGGGGCGCCGACTGGGTGCGGCTGCCCCGCTCGAGCTGGCGGGCGGCCTGGGGGATCGAGGTGCCGCCCGGGACGAGGGAGGTCGCGCAGAAGGTGCCCGACGTCGAGGTGGCCCTCGAGCGCTGGGAGTACGGGATGGTCGCGCAGGTGCTCCACGTGGGGACCTATGCCGAGGAGGCCCCGAGCATCGAGAAGCTGCATGCTTTCATCGCGGAGCGAGGCTATGAGGTTGCCGGTCCGCACGAGGAGGAGTACTGGTCGCGCCCGGAGGCGAAGCATCCCAAGACCGTGATCCGCTACCAGGTCCGACCGCTCTAGCCGACGGCCGGACCGGCTCTAGCCGACGGCCGGACCGCCTGGACCCGGCGAGGCCGGGCCCGCCGGCGTGGCGGGCCCGGCCCTCGGGTACCGGTGGGTGGCGTGGCGTCACTCGACGCCGAGGCGCTCCTTGAGCCCATCGAGCTCGTTGCGGAGCTGGCTGGGGAGGTGGTCGCCCAGCTTGGCGAACCACTCCTCGATCAGCGGGATCTCGGCCTGCCAGTCCTCGGTCCTGACGGCCAGGGCCTCGGAGACCTCGTCCTCGGTCATGTCGAGGCCCTCGGTGTCGAGGGCACCCGGCGCGGGGACCAGGCCCAGCGGGGTCTCCACGGCATCGGCCGTGCCCTCCAGACGCTCGACGACCCACTTCAGGACCCGGGCGTTGTCGCCGAAGCCCGGCCACAGCCACTTGCCGTCCTCGGTCTTGCGGAACCAGTTGACCTGGTAGATCTTCGGCAGCTTGGACTCGTCGTGCTGCTTACCCACCTCCAGCCAGTGCTCCATGTAGGAGCCGGCGTTGTAGCCGATGAACGGCAGCATCGCCATCGGGTCGCGGCGAACGACGCCGACGGCGCCGGTCGCGGCAGCCGTGGTCTCGGAGGAGAGGGTCGCACCGACGAAGACCCCGTGGGCCCAGTTGCGCGACTCGTAGACCAGAGGGACGGTGCTGGCACGGCGGCCGCCGAAGAGGATGGCGTCGATCGGCACTCCGTCAGGGTTGTCGTACTCGGGCGCGATCATCGGGCACTGGCTGGCCGGCGTGGTGAACCGGCTGTTGGGGTGGCTGCTCACCTCGGGACTGTCAGGCGTCCAGTCGCGGCCCTTCCAGTCGGTGAGGTGGTCGGGCTTCTCCGTCGTCATCCCCTCCCACCAGACATCGCCGTCGTCGGTGAGCGCGACGTTGGTGAAGATGGAGTTGCCCTTCTCGATGGTCCGCATGGCCATCGGGTTGGTGTTCATGCCGGTGCCGGGGGCGACGCCGAACAGGCCGAACTCGGGGTTGACGGCATACAGCCGGCCGTCCTCGCCGAAGCGCATCCAGGCGATGTCGTCGCCGATCATCTCGGCCTTCCAGCCGGGGATCGTCGGCTCGATCATCGCGAGGTTGGTCTTCCCGCAGGCGCTCGGGAAGGCGCCGGCGATGTAGTGGGTACTGCCCTGGGGCGACGTCAGCTTGAGGATGAGCATGTGCTCGGCCATCCACCCCTCGTCCCGGGCCATGGCGGAGGCGATGCGCAGGGCATAGCACTTCTTGCCGAGCAGCGCGTTGCCGCCGTATCCCGAGCCGAAGGACCAGATCTCCCGGGTCTCCGGGAAATGGGCGATGTACTTGGTGTCGTTGCACGGCCACGGGACGTCGGCCTGGCCCTCGGCGAGCGGGGCGCCGACGGAGTGCAGCCCCTTGACGAAGCCGGCGTTCATCTCCTCCATCTCGGCGAGCACGGCAGCGCCGATCCGGGCCATGATCCGCATGTTGACCACGACGTAGGCGCTGTCGGTGACCTCCACCCCGAACATGGGGACCGTGGCATCCAGATGGCCCATGACGAAGGGGATGACGTACATCGTCCGCCCGGCCATGCAGCCGCGGTAGAGCTCGGTCATCGTCGCCTTGAGCTGGACCGGGTCGGCCCAGTGGTTCGTCGGTCCGGCGTCCTCCTGACGGACCGACGCGATGAAGGTGCGGTCCTCGACGCGGGCCACGTCGCTCGGGTCGGACGCGCACCAGAACGAGTTGGGCTTCTTCGCATCGTTGAGCCGCACGAAGGTGCCGCTCTCGACGAGGTGGGTGGTGAGGCGGTCCCGCTCGTCCTCGGAGCCGTCGACCCAGACGACGTTGTCGGGCGTCGTGAGGGCGGCAACCTCATCGACCCAGGCTTGGAGCCCAGCATGTGACGTCCCCCGGATCTGGGGGGGTGTGGAGGTCATGTTGGTCCCTTTCCGTCCCCGGCGTTGGGGATCACGTCGGCCTTCCCGAAGCTCTGGACGCCGGTCGTCGAGCGGTCACAGTGCGGGTGGGATCTATGCCCTCACGGTACCTCGCACGGATCGGGCCGGAAGTGTCGGGCCGAGTCGGATCGGTCACCCGGCGGCTGCTGCGGTCAACGGGTGATGACCGGCCGGGCTGTGCGACGAGCGGCAGCGGCTCGCCGCGGGGCGGCGCCCGCTCGTGGGGCAGGAACGGCCGCTGGCTGGCCGCAGGGGCGCTGTCGCCGCGCCGGCTCGCCGAGGCAATGCCGGCTCGCCGGAGCAACGCCATCTCGCCGCAGCGGTCTCGCCACAGGTGTCGCGCCCGCTCGCCCGGGCGCCTTCTCGCAGTGGCGGCCGGCTCACGGGGCGGTCCCGCGCCTGGTCCCTGGAAGGGCTGACGGATTTCCGGTGCCAGGGCTGACCCGGTACGCTTGCCGATCGTCGCCCGCACGCCGGGGTCGACTGCGCCCGTAGCTCAACGGATAGAGCATCTGACTACG
>CAVXOC010000001.1:0-489698 GCA_963763315.1 uncultured Actinomycetota bacterium | reverse complement strand
GCCAACGGCAAGTGCGGCGCCTACGGACCAGTGACTTCCTTCCAGACCAGCGCCACCGGCAACGTCTGGTCCGGAAACGCCTACGACAACGGAACCCCTATCCAGCCGTAGCACCCGCGCCGGTCCTGATGGGGCCGACCAGGTCACAGCGACTCGCTGGCTCCCGCGACCGCGACCAGTGACTTGGTCAGCCCCATCACTGTTTCCCTGACGATGTCAGAGGTCGGGAAATAGGCTCGCATCTCTGTGACCCCGAGCAGCTCGGTCCATTGGACGACGGAGACCGCTTCGGGATCATCTGCCGGACGGCTGTGTGCGAGCGGCCAGGTGGCGGCAATCCTCGCCCGCGCAGCGACCGGCAGAAACTGCATGCCAGGGAACAACCAGTGCGGCTCCACCGGAAAGTACCGGTACGGCGTCTGGACCCAATGCCGCGGCGCGAGCCGACGAACCTCCTCTGCAAGCGCGAGCCGTTTTGCGTGGCCCCCCACGTGTTCCAGCAAGGAGTTCGAGAAGGCTAGGTCGTACTGGGTCTCGAGGCCCGCGTGCTCCAGCGCCACACGGGCCGAGCAGGCATCCCCTGCGACCGGCCGAAGCCGCACGTGGTGGGACTCGCCGGGCTCGAACAGATTGACGATCGTCACCTGCGCCGGCGTCACCGGCGCCCTGAGCCACCACTCCACAGTGCCGCCGAGGTCGATGACCCGGAGGCTAGCTAGGTCGGGGAAGGAGCGCATGAAAACCTTCCACCGCTCCCCTCGCTTGCGAGCACCCAGGGAGTTCGGCGAGTCGACGAGCAGACCACGAAGGCCGGCCCCCATCCCCCT
This sequence comes from uncultured Actinomycetota bacterium, assembly GCA_963763315.1. Taxonomy (GTDB): domain Bacteria; phylum Actinomycetota; class Actinomycetes; order Actinomycetales; family Dermatophilaceae; genus CAVSJJ01. The sequence continues at coordinate 488,871 of CAVXOC010000001.1, read as the reverse complement.
CTTGTCTTCGACCATGGCCCATCCTGTCGTTCGACGTGGTTGTCCTCTTTCACGAACCAGCGTCCTGCCCCCCGGACCCTCGCCAGACATGCTATCGGTGAGGCGTCGGCGGGCGGGCGATCTCAGCGCGACCGGGACAGCGGAGCCGACACTCAGCCAGAGAGCCCTCCCGAGGGCCGAGCGACCGATGAGGCAGTCGGGGATGATTGGGTTGTCCTGGTTGCAGACCAGGGGCAAACCGTCGAGGCGGCTCGCATCCGGCCAGGCGGCGAGGGCGACTGCGACCGACGCGGCCGGGCCTCTCGGGGCAAGTCGTGGAATCGGCGCCGCCCGCGCCCCTCGGCAGGCGGCCCAGGCGGGGGCGCGCCACCGGGACATCGACGCGATTCGGGCGAACTCCTGAACGATCGCCGACTCCGGAGTAACATGTGGGCCTCAGGGGCCTGAGATGACGTTCTGGGGGACGAATGGCATCGACACTAGACCGGACGCACCACCGTGCGCCGATGGCTGTTGTGTGCGTCACGCACAGGTCGGGAGCGCTTCTCGAGGGCTACGTCTCGGCGCTTCGCGCGGCGAGCGTAAGCCCCGGCGTGCGGCTCGTGATGGTCGACAGCGGATCCCCCGACGATACGCCCGAGCGCGCTGCTCGGCTGGCCCCGAATGCGGACAACGTGCGGCTCGCCGAGAACCGGGGCTACTCCGCCGGCATCAACGCCGGGATCGCGCATGTCCGGGCGACGGGAGGGGCAGATGTGTTCGTCATTGCGAACCCGGACATGCGCCCCGACCCGGGATCGTTGGACGCCCTTGTGGCCGGTCTGAAAGAGCATGGCGCCGGGATCACCTGTCCACGTCTGGTGGATCAGAGCGGCACACTCCAGCCGTCCCTCCGAAGGATGCCGACGGTGGGAGCCGTCTGGGCCGAGGCATTCTTGGGCGGCCCCCGTGCCGAAGGGGTCGGGCTTCCCGCCGAGGTCGTCCGGGACGCGTCGGCCTACACCCGGGCACACTGTGTCGGCTGGGCCACCGGCGGGCTGCTGGCGGTCAGCGACGAGTGCAGCGCCGCGGTCGGCCGCTGGAACGAGGGCTACTTCCTCTACGAGGAGGAGGTCGACTTCTGCGAGCGCGCGGGCCAGGCGGGGTACCCGACGTGGTACATCCCCGGGGCCAGCGCGATGAGGTTGGGCGGTGATGACGATGTCGCGCCCTGGCGACAGGCCCTCATGCGGCGCAACCGCGTACGTCGAATGGGTGAGGGCCATCCGGTCCAAGGCATGATCGTTGCGGCGGCGCTCGTCACCGGCGATCTGATGCGGGCTGCACTTGGCCGCCGAGAAGCGAGGGCAGGGTTGTGGTCGGTACTGACCAGAGCCACTCCCGAGTCGATCATGCGCCGCTACGCCCCCGGTTCCGCGCCAGTCGTGGCCGCGAAGGGCGCGCCAGCCAGCACTGGCGAGGTACTCCGTTCGGCTGTCGGAACATCCGAATGAGTTCGTCGCGCAGAGGAATCGTTTTCTTCTCGGCTCAGGACTACTGGTACCACAACCGTGCGCACTCAGACTTCCAGCTCACTAGGGGGATGGCACGGGATCGCGTCGTGCTCCTCGTCAACAGCATCGGGATGCGGATGCCCAAGCGCGGCTCGACGACGCAGCCGTGGCGGCGGATCGTGCGCAAGCTCAACAGCATCGCCCGAGCCGTCCGGCGGCCGGAGCCGCAGCTGCCCAACCTCGTCGTGATGACCCCTGTGATCCTCCCTTTCTACGGACGGTCATGGACCCGGGCGCTCAACGCCTGGGTCGTCCGTCTGCAGCTGCGCGTCGTCCTGGGGGCGCTGCGGGTGAGCCGCCCCGACGTCGTGGTGACCATCCCGACGGCATGGGACGTCGTCTGCAGAATGAAGACCCGGTCGCTGACCGTCAACCGCTCCGATAAGTACTCCGCCTTCCCCGAGACTAACCAGGCCGTCGTGGCGGACCTGGAGCGGCGTCTGTTGGGCGCCGCTGACAGCGTCGTCTACGTGAGTGAGCACCTCAAGGACGAGGAAGCAGCACTGGTCGCCGGCCGCGCGGTCTTCCTCGGCCATGGGGTCGACCTTGAGCATTTTGAGCGTCGCCCGGCCGCCGAGTGGCCGGCTGACATCGCGAGCCTGCCGCGGCCGATCGTTGGCTTCTTCGGCGGGTTGGACGACTACGTCGTGGACTTCGAGCTGATCGGTCGAACGGCCGACGCTATGCAGGAGGGGAGCCTCGTCCTCATCGGCGATGCCACCTGCGACATGTCCGCACTGGTGGCCCATGAACGCGTGGTCTGGCTCGGACCCAAGCCGTATGCCGAGATCCCCGCATACGGGTCGGCCTTCGATGTCGCCATCATGCCGTGGCTCGACAACGAGTGGATAGAGCACTGCAATCCCATCAAGACCAAGGAGTACCTCGCCCTCGGGTTGCCGATCGTCACGACCTACTACCCCGAGGCGCCGAAGCTCGGGGATGTCATGGACATCGCCCGATCGCCGGAGGAGTTCGTCCAGATGGTCAAGGCCGCCCTGCGCGGCGACGGTTGGTCAACACCCGAGCTACGCCGAGCGAGCGTGTTGGGCGACTCCTGGCAGTCCCGCTCGGACGCCCTTGTGCGCCTCATCGAGTCGGAGTCCCGCTGATGTGCGGGATCGCGGGGGTCATCCGGTTCGACGGTCGCGCTGTCGACCCCGGGGTCATCGAGAAGATGTCCGGGACCCTCGTGCACCGCGGTCCGGATGACTCGGGGCGGTGGGTTCGGGGGCCGGTTGGTTTCGGTCACCGCCGTCTGTCCATCATCGACCTGGCGGGCTCTGCGCAACCGATGTCGTCCGTGGACGGTCGCTACCACATCGTCTTCAACGGCGAGATCTTCAACTACCGGGAGCTCCGCCGAGAGTTGGACTACCCCTTCCGGACGGCGGGCGACACGGAGGTGTTGCTGGCCCTCTTCATCAGCGGTGGACCCGCCGCGCTGAGCCGGGTTCGGGGGCAGTTCGCCTTCGCCGTGCATGATGCAGAGAGCGGCGTCGTCACGCTCGCGCGGGACCGGCTCGGAGTCTTGCCCCTCTACTACCGGGCCGAGGGGGCGCAGCTCGCGTTCGGGTCCGAGGTCAAAGCGTTGTGGCCGGCCTGCCATGGCTCTGCCCGACTCGACGAGACCTCGCTCGGCTCATACCTGCTCCGCCGCGCGGTCCCGGCGCCTGACACGCTCTACGCGGGCGTGAAGAAGCTCCGCCCGGGGTGCACGCTCAGTGTTGGGCCCGATGGCACTGTCGATGTCGAGGCCTACTGGGTGCCGCCCACCCCGGACGAAGAGTGGTCGGGGCTGGGCGCCCCCGAGGCTATCGACCGGCTCGAAGTGGCCCTCCGCGACGCAGTGGCCGAGGCGATGATCGCAGACGTTCCCGTGGGGTCCTACCTCAGCGGCGGGGTGGACAGCAGCCTCGTCGTCGCGCTCGCCAGCTCCCTCGCCGATCATCCCCTGCACACCTTCTGCGCCACCTTCGGCGACCCGAGGTTCGACGAGGGCGACTATGCCAGCCTGGTGAGCCGTCGCTTCGGGACAGACCACCACGAGGTGCCGGTTCGCCCCGGGGATTTCATGGACCTGTGGTCCCGGCTCACCTGGCACAGGGACGCCCCCATCAGCGAGCCGGCGGACATCGCCGTGTTCCGCCTGGCCGAGGAAGCCAGGTCTTTCGTCAAGGTGGTGCTTTCCGGCGAAGGCAGCGACGAGTTGTTCGGCGGCTACCCGAAGTACCGCTTCGCCGGCGCCACGAGCGCGGCGGGTGCAGTACCGGCGTGGCTGCGCGGTGGCATGGCCTCACCGCTGGAGCGGGCGTTGCCGGCTCGAGGCAACCGGCTCCGGACCGCCCTGCGCGCCATGGACGGTGCGACAACCGCCGATCGGATGGCCAGCTGGTTCGCACCCTTCACGCCGCGGGAGGCCGCCCGGCTGCTGGGGCGAGACCAGCCCGGCCTGGCCCATGAGCCCCCGTCCCGTGACGCCGTCGACCTCATGGCGCGGATGGACCTCGTCGCATGGCTGCCCGACAACCTCCTTGAGCGCGGGGACCGGATGTCGATGGCCGCCTCCCTCGAACTGCGGCCACCCTTCCTCGACGCGCGCTTGGTAGAGCTCGCGATGCGGCTTCCGTCATCCTTGAAGGTTCGTCACGGACAGACCAAGTGGATCCTCAAGGAGGTGGCTGGTCGGCACCTGCCGAAGGAGATCACCGGTCGCCGCAAGGTCGGCTTCAAGGTGCCCCTCGATGCGTGGTTCCGCGGAGGCCTGGCGGACCTCAGCCGAGACCTCCTCCTCTCGCACGACAGCCTGACGAGCTCGGTACTCGACCGCCGCATGGTCACCGACCTTCTGGACAGCCATGCGCGCGGGCGGAGCAATGAGGAGCTGCGGATCTGGACCCTTCTGTCGCTCGAGCAGTGGGCGCAGACGTGCCTCGAGGACCCCCAGCCGCACGGCCGAGTCACGCCCGAACGTCGACAGACCCGAGGACGAGCGACCTGCGGTTCGGCACGGCATACCCTGCGGACCTCAACGCCGGTAGAACGCTCACTGGGCCATCTGCCGGTTCGCTATCTGCCACACCGCCCCGCTGAGGCCAATGAGGAGGAATGATAGCCCCGCCGCCATGGGGAAAGCCAGGGCATCAAAGGTCGCGAACGAGGCGTACACCCCCAGAACCGCCGCGGACAATGCCGTTCCAAGGTGGCCCGGGCCCCTCAGCGACAGGCGACGGCGGGCACCCCGTGCGCAGAAGTAGGCCGCGCCGAAGAGTCCGGACAACGCGATGAAACCGACTATCCCCGTCTCGATCAACGTGATGAGTAACTGATTGTCGAGGGTTCGGTAGTACCGGGGGACAAAGGTGAACATGCCCCTACCGAACACCGGCGTCTGGCCGATGAGGTTGAACACAATGCCGTAGTCGGACGTACGGCCTGTCGTGCTGGGGTCAGCGAACAGGTTGAGCCACAGCGACCGCATGGTCCCCACGAGGCCTGGGACGAGGACCCGCAGGGCGACGGTAGCGAGGGGTATCGCGACCAACGCCCGTCCCCGCCAGACGCTCGGCCAGGACGCGATGAGGACAACCATCGCGATGCCAACCACAAGAGCAGCGGAGCGGGACACCGACATCAACGAAGCCGAGACGATGAGGGACGTTGGTACCCAGCCGAGAACGCGGCCGTGGCGACCGATCGCGCGATGCAGCGCCAGGGGGAAGATTCCTCCCATGACAACTCCGAACTCGATGGGGTGGATGGCCGTGGCGTTGGCCCGGCGTAGGACCGACCGGTCGATCGTCCCGAAGATCTCCGCGTTGGCCCGAAGGCCCGGGACATGGATGTAGGAGGCGACGTCGAAGCCGGTGAAGAACTGGACGATGCCGAGAACCGCCACCGCCGTGCCGAACCGGACCATCCAGGTGACCACCCGGTCGAGGTCCTTCCAGGTGCGCAGCCCGTCGAGGGTAACGACGACCACCCCTGTCCAGCCGGCCAGGGCCAACAAGCCGCGGTCCGCGGCGCTCATCATCGTCGTCCTCAGCTGTTGGGCAGTGGGCGGGATGAGGTCGTAGAGGTTGTCGGTCGCCTGGTGGACGTTGACCGGGGCGTACCACCCGCGAGCCATGGCGACGGCGTAGCTCGTGCCCACCCCCAGCGCAAAGACGAAGAGTGCCAGCCGGACCGGAGACGGCTCCCAGCGAACGAACCTCCCGGCTCGGGCGGCCATCCACCACACCAGCCCGCCCATCCCCCACAGGGCGGCGGGAGTCCCGGCCGCGCCCAGCGGCGGGAACACGAGCTGTGACGGGATGAGGAGCAGGAGCGCGACGTAGGCGACGAGGAACCAGCTCGCGTCCAGGCGACCGCGCACCCGGGCAACCTCGGCAGGCGGCCGGTTCAGCTCAAGCGCGCCGGGTGCCGCCGTCACTCCGACCTCGTCGCCTGCTGCCAGCCCGCAAGCTCCAAGTCCGAGTCGCTATCTTCGCGCATCGGCGTCGGCGTCGCCGTCAGCACGTCGCCCGCCGTGACCGGGCTTCGGGGCGCAGACGGGTGCGGGGGCAGGGCCGAGTAGGAGGTCGCCTTGACGAGGCTGCGATGGGCGCGCTTCGGCATGTCGCGCCGGCGACGGCGGATCCGGCCGCGGGTCCTGCTTGCGGCATGCCCGGCGGCGGCCGCCTTCTCTACCTCGAGATCGGCCTCCGTCCTCTCCGCACCTTGGGCGGCCTTGCGCATTCGTGAAGCATCCACCGTGAACGCCACGAGTGCAGTGCCCACGCCGACGACCGCCAGGGCGACCGCGAGAGCCCGCAGCTTCGCGCCGTGAACGACCTCGGCTTGCTGCGTCACGCTGAAGGTGCTGATAGAAATGAGCTGGTTTGACGGTGCCCCGGCGAGCTCCTGCATCAGCGTCAGTTGTGCGTCGATCCGTCGGATGACCTCGTTTACCGTCTTTACGGCCATCTGCGGGTCGGTGTCCACAGCACTCACCGACAAGAGAGGGACACCACCTCCCGGCGCCTGCGACACGGCGTATGTCGAAGTGAAACCGGCCTGGGCCACTGACGCTTGGGTTTCTGTGGTCATCATTACGCTGCCGACGATCGACGCAGCAGCGCTGAGTCCGCTCTGGAGGTTGAGAAACGGGTTGATGACGACGGTGCCGGTCTTGGGGGGCAAGAGGAAGAGGACATTGCCTGATGCCTGGTAGTTTGCCGGAACATACACCATGATCCCGGCTGAAGCGCCGCCCATGAGCAGCATTCCGACCGCGAAGATGCGCCAACGACGCCGCAGTACACCGATCAGATCCGAGAAGTACACCGTCTGCCCCCAACCTAAGTCTTCTTTGCCTAGAGCGTAGACCGCCTCCGTGGTGCGGCGCCCGGGAATCCACCTGAGAGGATGCTGAGATACAGCTCGGCGCCGCTCTGCTGCGCGACCGGCCCCCTTCGCCTAATGTCGACCCGTGCCTCCTCGTCGCGAGCCCGTGACTGTCGTCTGCGTCTTCAACGACCCGGCAGTCCTCGAGGATTGCCTGCGCGGCTCCTTCGACGCAGCCACGGACCGGCTTCCGGACACCGAGCTCATCGCAGTGGACAACGTGGGCCACGCCTACTCGACGGCAGGTGCCGCGCTGACCCACGGCGCCGACCAGGCGCGCAACGCAGTGCTCGCCTTCGCTCACCAGGACGTCGTCCTGCACTCCCTGCTCGCACTGGAGGAGGCCGCGGCGGTGCTCATCGACTCGCCGGAGATCGGGGTTCTCGGCCCCTGCGGTATCGACTCCACGGGCGGCATCCGAGGGCGGATCCGCGACCGGATCGTCCTCATCGGCACCTCGGCACCGCAACCCGTCGATGTGGACAGCCTCGACGAGGTCCTCTTCATCGTGCGGGCCGACCACCTGCGTGACGAGCCCCTGTCCTCGGACCCCGAGCTCGCGTGGCACGCCTATGCCGTGGAGTATGGGCTCCGCGCCCGCTCCCTCGGTCGTCGGGTCTGCGCTTTGGACGCGCCGATCACGCACAACAGCCTGACGATGAATCTCGCACGGCTCGACGAGGCCCACGCCAGTGTGGGGCGCCGGTACCCGGACCTGCTTCCCCTGCGGACCACCTGTGGTGTCGTCCAGGGGCGCACCCGCCCCACCGTCCTGCTGGGACCGGCCTGGGACGCGCTGGCGCCCCTCCGCTGGCGGTATCGCTGGCTGCGCGAGTCGGCGCGCGCTCGGGCAGGACGACGCCAGCACCAGGCCAGTCACGTCCTCTCTGACATCCGCCTCGATGTCGACGAGATCCTCGATGTGGTCCACCAGCTGTCCGTCGTCAACGTCGACGACGGGAGTTTCGGGGCCTCCGGGAGCCTGCAGCTGCGACGCAGAGTGCACTCGGTGTCGATCCAGGTGGCAGACCTGGACGACGCCCTGGCCACGCTTCGCCTCCGAGAGCCATCGGAGTCCTTGCTGGTGACGAACCTCGACGGCTCCACGATCACACGGTGGGGCCACACGCTAGACCAATCTGACGTCGTACTCGGCTTTGCCACCGATCTCGGCCACTGGGTTCTCGCCGGTCCAGCGGCTTCAGTGACGCCGCGCGCCTGGCGTCAACCGAAGGCCCACCCTCTGTCGTTGCGCACCCCGGCCTGAGATCCCGCCACGACGGAGCGGACCTGGTCGGCGAACCGCTCCACCGAGAACTCCGTGAGGGCCCGTTCCCGGGCGCGGACGCCAAGGAGGCGGCGCCGGTCGGGGTTGGCCAGAAGCTCGCAGACGGCCTGAGCGAAGGCCTCGACATCGCCCGCCGGAACGACGACTCCGGTGTCGCCGATCTGGTAGGCGACCCCACCGACGTCGAAGGCCACGACCGGCGTGCCGGCGAGCATCGCCTCGAGGACGACGAGCGGGAACGGGTCGTCGCGGGAGGGGAGCGTCGCGACATCGAACCGGCGCATGTGCGCGTAGGGGTTCGCCGACGCGCCCAGGAACACATCGTGAGCGGTGGCGCCGCCCGGTGGGGGCTCGACCAACTCACCGACCCACACGAAGCGCACGGAGGCCTCAGGGGTGGCGTACAGCACCCGGTCGGCCACCGCGAGCCACAGGTCCGCGCCCTTGCGGGGTTCGACCGACCCGCAGCACCCCACGACGAGGTCCGCCGCGGCGTATTCGTGGTCAGGGTCGAGCTCAGCGAGCCGCTCGACGGTGTGCGCGTCCGGGACCGACGGCACGAGGGCGATGTCGGCAACAGAAACCCCGGCGATGGCAGAAAGGGCGGTGTGCACCGACGGCGAGCACGCCACGAGGGTGGTGCGGCGGGTGAGTTCGACTGCGCCCCATGGATCGAGGAACGCACGCATGAGCTCCTCGGACTCGTGCGCGTGGAGGACGACGGACCGGTGCAGCCATTGCGCGGGACGGAGATATGCCACAGCCGATGTTGAGTTGATGTAGACGACCGAGGGCCGACGGCGCAGAATCGTCGTCGCCGCAGCGAGCTCATCAATGAGGCGCGCCGGCCAGCGTAGCCCCCTGGTAAGCCACAGTCGGCGTCGCACTCGGAGCAGGGGCTCGAGCGTTGTCGGCGCTTCGGCCCGGAACTCTTCGAGCAGTGGACCGGGCCGGCGCGAGACGACGTGCACCCCGTGCCCGCCCTGGACGAGGGCACGGGTGACGAGGAGTGCGATCCGTGGCGCACCCGTGCGCGAGGCTTCGTGGGTGACGACCAGGATGCGCATACCGCCTCAAATGAACAGACGGGATAGGTCGCCGATGAGCATGCTCCTGCGTTGATCCCCCGTCCAAGAAGGCAACCAGCCCCTGAGCCAGAACATCCATCTCATAGTCCGTACCTCCGCCAGTAGCGCCACCGAGCGCGATCTTCAATCTCACGCGCCACCACACCCGGAGTCAAGCGAGCGAGCCCGGGCCAACGGGAGTTCGCCACGGCCATGCGCAACCTTAGCCCCAGAGCCCGCATGCCCAAGAGCAGCGTGGGGTCCAACTCCTCAGCGATGGCCAGATATCCGGCGATGGGCTCCGACGCCCACTCGGAACGGTCCAAAGCTCTCTTCGCCAATCGAAATGCATCGCGAGCAAAGGTGCGGCGCATCAAGTACAGCCGCAAATCGACCTCGGGATCGACAGCAGCACGCTCCTCAAAAAAGAGCTCGAAGGCCGCTTGCCTGGCGCGTAGATCCGCCAGTTTACCACCATGGATCGTTGAATGCATGTTACCGGCGTGCACACGATACAGCCCTTGAACCGGCCCATTAACCCTACCAACCATGCCGACCGCAGCCAGACGAAGCCAGAGGTTGAGGTCACTTGATGCGGGCACGGTGGGCCGGTGGCCACCGACTGCATCGAGAGCAGATCGGCGAATCATTACCTCCGGCTGCATGATCACGTTATGCCCTCGATGAATACGCTTCGCAAGCCACTCGTCCCCTGACCAGAGCGTCCAACTTCGGACTCGTTCAGGCGGGGGTTGGGGTACCACATCGCTGAAGACCAACGGATGACCGTATGCTAAGACAACGTCGGGGTTTCTCTGCAAGAGCGCGGCTGAGCGCCTTAGTGAACCCTCCGGCAGGCAGTCATCGGCATCCAACTTGACGACGAATTCGCCTGCGCCCGACGCCAGCGCCTCGTTAAAGGTTGCGATATGGCCCCGATTACTCACGTGTCTGACGACCCGAATGCGCGCATCAGCAGACGCGAGCCGTGCACACACTTCGGAGGTCTTATCGGTGGACGCGTCATCAATGATGACCACGTCAAGGTCCACTCCCCGCTGCCGCAGGACTGACGCGATGCACTCATCCAAGAACCGTCCGTAGTTGTAGCTGGGCACAACAACCGAGACCGAGACCGGTCCGATAGGCGGCGACGGAGAGACGCGTTCCACTACACACCAATCTCCCGACGACGCTGGTCCCGAGCAGCCTCTCGGCGCCGAAGGGTCCACTCGCGCGGGACAAATAGTGGGTTGCGATGAGACAAGCGGCGGCCAAGGCGGCGGCGGCGGGCAAACGCTCGCCATTCGGTAGTTCTGAAAATGCCCGGATCCATCTCTGTTGCGAACTGCACAAGACGCGCCACCGGCCAGGTATCGGTGAGACCCCAAACGTATGCCCTTGAGGCAAGGTCGACCGCCTCGCGGGCCAGGGCCGCCCGAGCCGCCAGATACATCAAGTCGCCATCGAAAAACGACCTCGCAGCCTCCCGAAACGCCAGCTCGCGCGCCTGTAGATCGCGCACCATTCCAGTCGCCTGGTCTGTGGCGAAGACGGATGAATGCATGTTCTCAGGGTGGATACGGTATAGAGCTTGAGTAGGCCCCGCTAGATGGCCGACGCGGCCAAGCGACGCGACTCGCAACCACATGTTCAGATCACCGGCGTGCGGTTGTGAGGAGTCATAACCGCCGACCGAGACTTGCGCGCTTGTCCGCACGACAACCTCAGGCGAGAATACAATGTTGGTACCGTAACGATACACCATGGCTGCCCACTCGTCCCCCTCCCACACGGTCCACCGCGCAGCGTCACCATTGGGATTCGGCGGCGGAGCGCCCGAGAACGACTCACCCCACCCGTAGACCATAACGATCTGATCGTCACTTTCGAAGAGTGAACAAGCGCGGCTTAAAGCGCCCGCTGAGAGCAGGTCGTCCGCGGAAATCAGAACGAAGTACTCGCCCCTTGCGTCACGTATCGCATCATTATAGGTAGCAATATGGCCTTGGTTCACTTTGTGTTCTGTGAGGCGAATTCGAGGATCCGACCGAACGAGATCGCGGGCCACGTCGAGACTGCCGTCTGGCGACGCGTCGTCAATGATGAGCACATCGACTGACACATGTTCCTGTTCCAGAGCCGCCGACACTGCGCCGGGCAGAAGATGACCGTAGTTGTAGCATGGGATAGCCACCGTAACGGTCGGGATCCCAGCGAGCATCTGCGGAGTGAAGGATTTCATCCCAGTACTCCCCTCAGCGGGCAAAGGGGGGCTGTACCACCGCTGGTCAATTGTCGGGCGCGGCCACATGCAGTCATCATTCTGCCGGTGCGCGAATGGGAGTATGCCTGTCTCGCACAGCGTGGTCGGCGCATCTCTCCAGCGGGCCCACGTGGGGTCCCTCGCCATTTATCAGCGCGCTTGGCTTCTTCGCGAACACTCATGTTACGAGCGGTTAGATGCCAAGGGCACTCCCCCATGACGCGCTTCACGAGATCCCCCTCATAAGCCTTCACTACCGGGGTTAGCCAGCCAGGATATGGGGCGCCGCATCAGCCAGGCCTTTGCCCGGGGCGGGATCTGGTTCAGAACATCTACAAAGACAGCCGGCGTGAGTAGCCGTACGGCCACCGCATGGATCGCTACGATCACGACCCCAGCTAGCCCTAGGGACAACACTGACGGAAACACCGTGGTGGCTTGGAGAGCGCCGAACCCCACGCACGCCGAGAGCAGGACTTCGATGGACAGGGCTCTGAAGGGCTTCCATACCATGGAAATCCTGGCACCGAGCAGTCGGCTGACGATGAGCCAACGCGCCCCCGTTGCGGCCAACGCCACGAACACAAACCCGACGGCGACGCCGACGAGCCCATAGCGAACGGAGAAGGCAGTGGTGGCCACCGTTGCCACATCCACGAACAGAGCGTAGACGAGCCACCGACCCGGCTTCCCGGCCCCGTAGAACAGGCCGTGGTCCAGAGATGCTCCGAGGGTCATGATGCCCGCCACCGCCAGCGCCTGAACCACCACGACGCTGGACTCCCACCCCGACCCGAACAGGATGGGCACGACCTGGGGAGCGCCTACGGCGACAAAGGTAAGCACCGGAGCCACGGCTGCGTATGTGACACCGAGCGCACGCAGGTAGGCAGCGCGAAGGCGGTCCTTCTGCGCCTGGAGACGTGCGAAAGTGACGATCGACACGGGAACGAGCGCGGATGCGCTCAGATCCTGCAAGACCTGGATGAGACGTTGGGCGATGTTGTAGTACCCAAGGCCCGGGGCTCCCAGAGACCAGACGATGATGGCGGTCTCCATCCAGGCGCGGGCCATCGCGACGAACTGCACCGCAACAACCTGTCCGCCGAACCGGACCATAACGACGAAGTCCTTGGCCGAGAATGTCAAGGCAGGAACCCAGCGCGCCGAGACCCACACCATCACGCACATCAGCGCCTGGGCCACGAGCGATTGAGCCACCAGGGCCCATACGCCAGCCCCGTTCAGACTCATGACAACAGCGACCACTTGAGCCACCAGGGCCGCCACCCCACCCTGCACTGCCAACGCCCTGAAGGCCATCCGGCGCCGCATGATGGCTGTAGGAACGGACCCCAAGGCCACGAAGACCACTGAGAGGGCAAACCAACGGAACACGGGGGCGACGCCCGGCAGATGGAAGAGGTCAGCCAGGAGGGTCGAACTAGACGTCAGGACCACGCAGAAGAGCCCGCCAACCACGACAGAGAACCAGAACCCGGTACTGAGAACCTGCCGTGAAGGGTCGCGCGTCTGGACTATGTATGTGGAGAATCCCAGATCGGAGATCAGGTATATGAGCGGCAGCACGGTAAGCGCCGCGGCCACAAGCCCGAAGTCCTCGGGGCTCAGGAGACGGGTCAAGATGGCCACTGTGACCACGCCGCCGACTCGTACGATCCAATTCTGAGCGGTCAACCACAACACACTCGTCGCTGCCTGCTGACCGAGATGCTCATCGGGACCCGGGCCCTCGAACGGGAGGTCTGGTCCCAAGCCGCTGGCGCCCTCAACCCCCATTAGCCATGACCGGGTTGCGGGCTGCAGAGAACTCAGCTGCGCGCCTCGATCGGAAGCAATACGCCGCGGAACTAGTTGGTCCGTGCATGCATTGCCTCCTCCAACGCATATGCGACGCGCGACTGTTGGTCCTCGGTCAGGTGAGGATGCATCGGAAGGGACAGGATCTCGTGGGCCGCCCGTTCGGCGACGGGGCAGATCCCCGGGGCATAGCCGAGCCCTGCGTAGGCGGAGGTCAGGTGCCACGGATACGGGTAGTGCAGGCCGGCGCCGATCCGGGCTGCGCTCAGCCGGTCGAGTACCACGTCCCGGTGGGGTACCCGGATGACATAGAGATGCCAGACATCAACATTGCCGACCAGGCTGGTTGGCAATCGGACACCCCGAATCCCTTCCAGCAGGCGTGCATACCGGTTCGCAGCATCCCGTCGAAGGGAGTTCCAAGCCTCGAGGCGCTGGAGCTTGGCCAACAGGGTGATGGCGTGGAGGACATCGAGACGGGAGTTGAATCCAATGACGTCATGAACGTACTTGACAGTAGAACCGTGGTTGGCCATCTGCCGGACTCGCTGTGCGAGGTGGGGGTCGTTGGTGGTCACCGCCCCGCCATCACCAGAAGCGCCAAGGTTCTTGCCGGGGTAGAAGCTCGTACCAGCGATGAGACCGAGAGTGCCGGCCCCATGGCCATTGCGACTGGCGCCTTGAGACTGGGCGGCGTCTTCGACGATAGGTACTCCAGCGTCCGCCGCGACCTGCCTCAGTTCCTCAACTGGTGCGACTTGGCCGAAGAGATGGACGGGCACGATTGCCTGGGTCTTCGTCGTGACCGCATCAGCCACCCGACTCGGGTCGATCAAGAGGTGGGTGTCGTCAACGTCGACTGGCACCGGTATCGCGCCAATGCGTGATGCCGCCTCAGCCGTGGCTATGAATGTGTTGGCTGGCATGATGACTTCGCCACCCGCTGTGACGCCAGCAGCGCGCATGGCCAACTCAAGGGCATCCGTGCCGTTGGCCACACCGACACAATGCTCGGCGCCGATGAAGGCCGCGTATGCCTGTTCAAACTGGGTCACATCTTCCCCGCCGACGAACGCGCAGCGACGCATCGCATCCAGGATCCTCGGCTCGACCTCGTCGGCAATCTCGCCCCATTGAGATCGCAGGTCCACAAATTCCAGGTCCATTGTTCGTACCCCTTGCCGTTTGGAGATGTAGTTCTGCGTTGCCTTGGCGGCGGTGGTCGGGCGCTACGAAGATCGCGAAGCGTGCCTCCAGCGTTGTCGGGGCGGGGCTCCGGGCACCCTGGCTCGAAGGCTCCGTTTTCCGGCGCGCACGGTTCGCGCATGTGCGTCGCCCCCCCGTGCGAGGACGCCAGCCCACGACCGCGTGCCATGTCAGCCTTCGCGATTGCGTATCGCTGCTCCGCGGCGCGCCGGAGCCCGCGTTTGGACGGGTCGAGGCAGTAGCTGGACACATATGCCGTGAGCGCATCGGCCATGTTCCGGTCGAGCACCCGGACCCCCCAGCAGAACATTGCGGCGGGGAGCCCGGAGAGACAATCCCCGTCACCCGGCATCGCGCACCTCGCTGACGGAACGCACGGCCCCGATGACACGTTCCTGCTGCTCCGCCGTCATCTGGTGGTAGAGGGGCAGGATGAGCGTTCGGTCGGTAAGTCGTTCGGTAGCAGGGAGCGGGGCGTGCGACAAACCGGCGTATGCAGGCTGACGATGGGCGGCCATGATGCCCCGGCGTGCCGAGATCTCCTGGTCGGCCAGGTGTGCGAGCAGGGCCTCGCGGTCGAGGGAGAAGTCCGCCCCGACCTCGACCCAGAACGACTGGACGTTGGACTCACCGTACGGCGGGTCCTCGACGCACCGAAGTCCCGGAAGGCCGGCGAACGCAGCGCGGTAGCGGTCTGCGAGCTCGCGCCGGCGGACGACGACGTCGTCGAGTCGACCGAGTTGGACGATCCCCACAGCTGCCTGCAGGTCGGTCATCCGGTAGTTGAAGCCGACCTCGAGGTACTCCTCGGCGGGGGGGAGCACCGACTTGTGCCGCTCGGCGGCGCTGACGCTCATGGCGTGCTCTCGCAGCCGCCGTGCCCGGTCGGCCCACTCCGGGCGTGAGGTCGTCACCATGCCGCCCTCGCCGGTCGTGAGGATCTTGCGCGGGTGGAAGCTCCAGGCCGCGATCTCCGCGGAGGCACCAACGGGTCGGCCGGAATACGTCGAGCCGGCGGCGCAGGCCGCGTCCTCGACCACGACGATGCCGCGGGAGTCGCACAGCGCCCGAAGTGGCCCGAGGTCGAGCGGCATACCGCCCTGGTCGACGGCGACGATGGCCTTGGTCTGCGGGGTGAGTACTGGCTCGACGGTAGCCGCAGTGAGGTTGCCGGTCAGCGGGTCGACATCGGCGAACACCGGGCTCGCCCCGACGTAGCGGACGGCGTTGGTCGTAGCGATGAACGAGAACGACGGGACGACCACCTCGTCGCCCGCACCGATGCCGGCGACGACGAGGGCCAGGTGCAACGCGGTCGTGCAGCTCGACGTCGCCACGGCGTGCTCCGCGTGCATGCGCGCCGCGAACGCCTCCTCGAACGCCGCCACCTTCGGCCCTTGAGCCACCCAACCGGACTCGAGGACCGCAGTGACCGCAGCGACCTCCTCCGGGCCTAACCACGGCTGCATCACGTTGATGCGGGTCATCGTCTCAGGGCCCGCCCCGCTGCGACGACCTCCCGCTGCGGGCGCCACCACGCGACGAGCTCGCGCAGGCCGTCCTCGAGCCCGACCTCCGCGGTGAACCCGAGGTCCCGTTGCGCCGCGGTGACGTCGGCGAGCCGTCGGGTCACGCCGTTGACCGCCCGGCCCGGGCCGAACTCGACGGGCAGTTCGGAGCCCATGGCGGACAGCAGCGCCTCGGCCAGCTGCAGCAGGCTCGTCTCGGTCCCGCTGGCGACGTTGAAGACGCCTTCGTCGATCGAGCTCGCCGCGGCGAGGATGTTGGCTCGAGCGATGTCCTTGGTGTAGGCGAAGTCCATCGTCTGCTGGCCGTCGCCGAAGATGAGCGGCGGCTGGCCGTCAGCGATCCGTTCCATCCACCGGACGAGGACCTCGGTGTAGAGGCCGTGCACGTCCATCCGCGGCCCGTAGACGTTGAAGTAGCGCAGCGCGACGTAGCGCAGGCCGCTCATCGCCCGGAAGCTGCGCGCCATCCCCTCGTTGAAGGACTTCGCTGCACCGTAGAAGGTGTCGTTGTTGTGGTGATGGTGCCGCTCGTTCGTCGGGAAGGACTCGGCGAGCCCGTAGACCGATGCCGACGAGGCGACGATCGTCTTGTCGACGCGGTATGCCGCTGCTGCCTCGAGAACGGTGAACGTGCCGTCCACGAGGACCTCCAGGGCGAGTCGGGGCTCCTCGGCGCATTGGGTGATCCGGATCGCAGCCTGGTGGAAGACGATGTCGCGACCCCTGGTGAGGTCGTGCACCAGATCGCGGTTCCGGATGTCACCCTCGACGAAGGTGACGCCGCCCCGCGCCATCGCGTCAGCCAGGTTCTCCTTGCGGCCCCTGACGAGGTTGTCGAGGACGACGACCTCGCCGGCGCCGGCATCGAGGAGCTGGTCGACGATGGTGGAGCCGATGGTCCCTGCGCCTCCGGTGACAAGGGCGCTGGCGCCACAGAGATCGGTCACAGTGTTCCTCCCCGGCTGGAAATGGCCATCTCGCGCAAGGTGCTTCCGGCGAGTGCTTCGTCGGAAGCCTCCAAGACCTCGAGGACGCGCAGCCCGGCCTGCCCACTCGTGCGCGAGGTGCGCCCCTCGGTGATGGCGGCGGCGAACTCGGCCACCATGGCACCGAGCGCCTCCCGCTCGGGCAGCGACGGGGCATACATGTCGCCGAGCCGGTAGTTGACGTTCGCGGCGCGCCGGCTGGCAAGGTCCGTCTGCGCCGTCGAGTGGTCGAGGTCGACGCCACGGTCGTAGATGCTCAGCCGCTGCTGGGGGTTGAGGTCGTCCCAGACGGCGGTGCGCCGGCTGCCGCCGATGACCATGTGCCGGATCTTCGTCGGGCTGAGCCAGTTGACGTGGACGTTGGCGATCGGCGCGTCGGGCAGCGAGAGGGTGAGGTAGCCCAGGCAGGCCTGGCCGGCCCCGATCGGGTCGGCGCCCGTTGCGGACACCGAGGACGGCCGCAGGCCCGAGGGAAGGATGAGGTCGAGGATCGACAGGTCGTGCGGGGCGAGGTCCCAAAAGACATTCACGTCGGGCTGGATGAGGCCGAGATTGATCCGGACAGAGTCGACGAACAGGACGTCGCCGAGCTCGCCCTGCTCGATGATCGACGCCAGATGCTGGACCACCGGGGTGTAACAGTAGGTGTGGTCGGCCATGAGGGTCAGCCCCGCCCGCTCGGCGCGCTCGATCATCAGGCGCGCATCGCTCGCGCAAGCCGCCATCGGCTTCTCGACCAGGACGTGCTTGCCGGCGTCCAGGGCGGCGAGGGCCAGGTCCCGGTGAGTCCCGGCCGGGGTCGCGATGGCGACCGCGTCGATGTCGGGACGGGCCAGCAGGTCGTCGACCGACGTGACCGTGTCCGTCGTGGTCCAGTCCCCTGCAGCCCTGCGCGCGCGGTCCTCGTCGAGGTCGCAGACCGCGGCCAGCTCCCAGCGCGGGCTCCCCCTGAAGTTCCGGACCAGGTTCGGCCCCCAGTACCCTGCGCCGATGACCGCTGCTCGCAACACGACTCCCCCTCACCTCTTCGGGCCACAGAGGGAGGTCCACCGTGTCCCGTCTGCCCCCAGACCGCCATCCGGTCGGATCACTCTGATCTTCGCCGACCGGCCCTGCCGGCTGCTTAACCGGCCGTACTCAAGGTAGCGCGAAGAGCGGCTCGGCGGCAGGCCCCTGGCTTCCCCAAGGTGGCACCGGGGGAAGAGGTGTTGGTCACGCCGCGTGGGTTCCCAACGTCACGGCGCCCAGCAGCACGTCAAGGACCGCCGAGCCTTTGCGCCGGAACACCCACCCAGGTCTGGCCCGGCGGAACGTCGGCGAGCACCGCGGCACCCATCCCGACGACTGCGTCCTCTCCCACCGAGCGCCCCTCTCGAACGCTCGCGCCCATCCCCAGGTACGCCGCACGTCCGACCCGGACCCCCCCGCCGAGGCTCACACCCGCGGCAAGTGTCGCGAAGTCCTCGACGATGTCGTCATGGGTGATGGTCACGTGCGGCATGCACACGACGTGCTCGCCGACCACGGCCGAGGCCGTGAGGGCGCATCCGGCCAGCAGCACCGAGCCGGAGCCCACCGAGCACGACGCCGGCACGTCGACCGAGGGGTGCACGACGGTCGCGTAGCGCCGGCGACCGTTGGCATCGACCCGCCGGCCCAGGCTCTCCCGGACGGCGCCACGTCCGGCACACAGCACGAGCTCCGCATCGTGGTCAGCCAGGATTTCGATTCCGCCAAGCACCGGGAGCCATCCGCCGGCGGCCGTCCCCCACCGGGAGGCGTCGTCGTCCACGCAACCCACCACCCGGAAGCCCTGCCTGGTGGCCGCCTCCGCAACCTCGAGGGCGAGGCCGCTGGCCGCCACGAGGATGAGAGCGCGCTCCACGAGCACAGGACAGTACTCCCGCAGCGTCTTCGGCGCGCGTGGGCCGCTCACTGTCGGGGCGCGTGGACCTTCTGCTGGGCGGCGGGCAGGCCCTCGGCGACCAGCAGCTCGACGGCATCGGCCGCATCCGAGACGAGGAACGGCAGCTCCTTGCGCTCGCTCGGCGAGAAGTCGCGGAGGACGAAGTCGGCTGGGTCCATCCGTCCGGGCGGCCGGCCGATCCCCACCCGGACGCGGAGGTAGTCGCGCGTCCCCAGTGAGGAGCTGATCGAACGCAGCCCGTTGTGGCCGCCCTCGCCCCCACCCCGCTTGAGGCGGACCTCCCCCGGCGGAATGTCGAGATCGTCATGCACGAGGAGGAGCCGTTCGGGGGCGACCGAGAAGTACCGTACGAGCGCGCAGACCGGGCCGCCTGACTCGTTCATGTAGGACGACGGCACCGCGAGGACCGCGCTCGGGCCGGGAGCGCCACCCGGGGAGTACCCGAGCCGCACCTGGGCGACCGACGCCCGCGCCTTGTGCGACCGCAGGACGACCCCGGCTCGCACGGCGAGCTCGTCGACCACCATCGCCCCGACGTTGTGGCGGTTGCCGGCATACCTCGGTCCGGGGTTCCCCAGGCCGACCACCAGCCACGTTCCCTCACCGCTCACAAGGGGACAGTATGCCGTCCGTCGTGCCCGGCGGACCGGCCCCGCCCCGCGTGGGCGGTCGGCAGCGCCCCTGTCGGGTCAGTAGGCGCCCTTGCCGGTCAGGACCGTCCGAGCCGTGCGGAAGATGATCTGGGCGTCCATGGACATCGACCAGTTGTCGACGTACCAGAGGTCGAGGCGCACCGAGTCCTCCCAGCTGAGGTCGCTGCGCCCGGACACCTGCCACAGGCCGGTCATCCCCGGCCGGACCCGCAGCCTCCGCAGGGCGTCGAACTCATAGGTGTCCACCTCTCGGCCCAGCGGCGGGCGCGGGCCGACGAGGGACATGTCGCCCTTGACCACGTTGATGAGCTGGGGCAGCTCGTCGAGCGAGTGCTTGCGCAGGAACCGCCCGACGCGGGTGACCCGGGGGTCCTCGCGCATCTTGAACAGGGTCTCGTTGCCGTCGTGGTGCTGCGCGAGCTCGGCGAGGAGCGCCTCGGCGTTGAGCACCATGGTCCGGAACTTGTACATCGTGAACGGACGACCCCCGTCACCGATGCGCTCCTGGGTGAACAGCGCCGGCCCCCTGCTCTCGAGGCGGATGGCCAGCGCGATGAGCAGGAGGACCGGCGAGGCCGCCAGGATCAGCAGCGCCCCGACCAACCGGTCGACGATCGCCTTGGTCTGGTAGACGAAGCCCTGCGTCAGGGGTCGCTCGACGTGCAGCATCGACAGCCCCTGGGCGGGTCGCAGCGAGAGGCGCGGGCCGGCGACGCCCACGATGCCCGGTGCGACGAGCAGGTCGACGCCACGTTGCTCGAGCGACCAGCCCAGGCGGCGCAGCGACGGTCCGACGAGGTCGGGGTCGCTGGCGACCGCGACGACGTCGGCATCCAGGGAGTCGACCGCGGTGAGGGTGTCGTCGGGACCGCCGAACAGGGGAACCCCCTCGATCGTCCCGAGCGACACCCAGTCCGTGTCATCCATCCCCGACACACAGGCCCCGACGACCTTGAGGCCCGTCGTCTCGGGCTGCCTGCGGATCTGTCGGATCATGTCGGCCACCGAGTCGGCGCGTCCGACGACGACAGTGGACTGGAGCTTCTCACCGCGGGCGCGGCGGTGGTACAGGCGTGCTCGCAGCACATAACGCCCGACGAGGGTGAGCACCAGGACGAACGGGAGGGCCAGGCCGACGAAACCTCGGGCGAGCTCGAGCTGGAAGGCATAGGAGAAGACCCCGGCCACGGCCAGCAGCACGACGACCGCCCTGGTGACCGCTCGGTACTCGTCCGGTCCGGCCCCGACGTAGCGTGGAGCGTAGGCGCCCGACCGGATGAGACAGACGACCCAGATGGCCGGCAGAAGGAGCACCGCTCCACGCATCGACTCGTCTCCGAGGTTCCACAGCGACGAGCCCGAGCCGACGAAGGCGTTGCGCGCGGAGGCGGCCGTCAGCGACGCCGCAGCGGCGACGACCAGGTCGATCGCGAACGCCTGACGGCGGTAGGTACGTTGCCAGCCGGCCAGCGGGTGCCGCACCCGCGCGTGGCCCGCCTTCACCAGATCCACCAGCGGCGCGACCCGCGCCCGGTCCCCACCGAGCAGCCTCGGACGACTCGTCACACTCATGATGACCCTCCCCCGGTCCTCATCCCACCCGTGCCTCATCACACGACCACCACGTCCGGGGTGGACGGCAGAAACCCCGACACCCGAATCGCGACCCCGGCCCCATTCCCCGGTCAGGACTCTACCCCGGATCGCCCACCGATGGGGCGCGCCGGCCGGAATGCCACCCGCCTCGCGCTACGGCTGGGCCCTCGTCCGGACTTGCTCGACCGCGGGTGACCGACGTGCTCGACTGCGCGGTGGGAACCCGATCGGCCCGGCCCCGCAGGGGCCGGACCGATCTGCTGCGGGAACCGCCAGCCGCGTCAGGCCGCTCGACCGAAGGGCCGGGTCAGGACTCGTCGGCGCCGGCCGCGTCGCCAGGCTGCTCCCCGGCCGCGGACGCCGCCTCACCGACGCTCTCCTCACCCTCGGCGAGCCCGGCCTCGAGAGCCGCCTCGGAGATCTGCTGGGTCACGTTGACCACCAGCGCCTCGGCGTCGGTCACCAGGCTGCTGCCCTCGGGCAGGGTGAGCTGACCGGCGAGGATCTGGGTGCCGGCCGGCAGACCGTCGACGTTGACCACGATCGAGTCGGGGATGTTGGTCGCCTCGGCCTCCACCTGCAGCACGGCATGGTCGAGGCTGACGACGGTCTCGGGCGCGGCCTGGCCCTCGATGTGGACGGCCACGTCGACGGTGACCTTCTCGCCATGGCGGACGATGACGAGATCGATGTGCTCGATGACCGGCTTGATCGGGTCGCGCTGGACGTCCTTGGCGAGCGCCAGCTGCTCCTTGCCGTCGAGGACGATGGTGAGCAGGGCGTTGGGGTTCTTCAGCGCCATCATGGCGTCGTGGCCCGGCAGGGTGATGTGGATCGGTGCTGTGCCGTGGCCGTACATGACGGCGGGGATGAGGTGGTCGCGGCGGATCTTGCGGGCCGCACCCTTGCCGAACTGGGTGCGGGCCTGCGCGACGAGCGTGAGGTCGGACAAGGCAGGGCTCCTGAGTCGAGGTCTGGACGTCTCGGTGGGGTCGCTCGGCGCGACGGGTGCCGGCGAGCGGTGGGCCTCGGCGCGGGGCGCGGCACGGACGGGGAGGCAGGCCGCGAGCGGGCGCCAGTTCCCGCGGCCCAGGGGGCCCGGCAACCACCGCGTCGATCACGGACTCGCGCTGACCGGACCTCACTGGCCGGTGCGACGTCCCTCGCCGAGGCAACCCAGCGATTCTAGGCGAGGTCAGGCCGGCCAGGGAAATCGGGCCCCGGCAGCGGTTCGACGGCCGGGTCGTGGTGAAGTGCCGCCTGCACCCGGTGCCGGCGCGCGTCGTCGACCCGGACGGCGACGACGCCGGCCAGGATGAGCAGGCCACCGAGGAGCTGAGGCAGCCCCGGAAGCTCCCCCAGCAATGCCCAGGCGAACAGGACGGCGAAGAGCACCTCGGTGAGCCCGACGAAGGAGGCCACGGTCGACCCCAGAGCCCTGGCCCCGACGATGCCGAGCAGGTATGCCGCCGCGGCGGCGACCAGGGCGAGCTCGGTCAGGGCCGCCCAGGGGGGCACGGTCCCGCCAGCGAGCTCGACCGCCCGGGGGCTCCCGGCCAGCGGCAGGATCCCCACGACACCCAGCGCTGCGAGCAGGACCGCACCGGTGCTCAGCCCGAGCCCGGCCAGGGCCACCGGCGGCAGGGTGGACTCCCGGGCCGCCAGCACGTAGTAGGCGGCCAGCCCGACCGCCGCCCCCAACCCCCACAGCACCCCGACGGGGTCGATGCGGGAGGAGCCGGTGACGTCGAGGACGAGGGCGAGGCCCACGGCGGACGAGCCGATGCCGGCCACGGTGACCCGGCCGGGAGGCCGCCGGCTGGTGGCCCAGACCCACAGGACCACGAGCACGATGCCGAGGTACTCCAGCAGGAGCGCGACGCCGACGGTCAGCCGCTCGATGGCCTGGAAGTAGCAGAGCTGGGCGCCGGCGACGGCCAGGACACCGTAGGTGAGCAGCGCGGGCCCGGCGGCGGCCAGGCCTCCCCACCGTCCGCGCAGCGACAGCGCCGCCGGCACCAGTAGCACCACCGCCGCTCCGCCGACCCGGATGAGCACGAGGGCACCGGGCGTCCATCCCGTTGCGAGCAGTGGCTTGGCGAAGGGGCCGGAGGTGGCGAACATCGCCGCGGAGAGAACCGCCACCAGCAGCCCGAGCCGGTCACGAGCGGTGCGGGGCGCCATGTCGGTCTCCGTGGGTGAGGTGGGTGGGGCGAGGAGCCTGGACGGCCGCTCCCACGCCACGAGGGCCGGCGGCGCAACCCGCGCCGGTCAGGCGCGGCCGCCGAACAGGCTCGTCACCGAGCCGTCCTGGAAGACCTCGCGCACCGCGGCGCTGATCAGGGGGGCGATCGACAGCACGGTCAGGCCGTCGACCTCGCCGGTGGGAGAGATCGGCAAGGTGTTGGTGACGATGACCTCCCGCGCGGAGCAGGCCTTGAGCCGCTTGATCGCCGGACCGGAGAGGATGGCGTGCGTCGCCGCGATGATGACGCCCTTGGCGCCCTCGCCCATCAGCGCGTCGGCCGCCTTGGTGATCGTCCCGCCCGTGTCGATCATGTCGTCGACGAGGACGCACATCCGACCGGCGACCTCGCCGACGACCCGGTTGGCGACCATCTCGTTGGGCCGGTGGATGTCGCGGGTCTTGTGGATGAAGGCCAGCGGGACGCCGCCGAGCCGCGAGGCCCAGTCCTCGGCCACCTTGATCCGGCCGGCGTCGGGCGAGACGACCGCAAGCGGCTCGTGGCCGTACTTCGCGAACACGTACTCGCTGAGGATCGGCAGCGCCATGAGGTGGTCGACGGGGCCGTCGAAGAAGCCCTGGATCTGAGCGGTGTGCAGGTCGACCGCCATGAGGCGGTTCGCCCCGGCCGTCTTGAAGAAGTCGGCCATGAGGCGGGCCGAGATGGGCTCCCGGCCACGGTGCTTCTTGTCCTGGCGGGCGTAGCCGTAGAACGGCAGCACGACGGTGATCCGCTTGGCCGAGGCGCGCTTGAGCGCGTCGACCATGATGAGCTGCTCCATGATCGACTCGTTGATCGGCGAGGCATGGCTCTGGATGACGAACGCGTCGCAGCCCCGCACCGACTCCTCGTAGCGGACGTAGATCTCGCCGTTGGCGAAGTCGTAGGCGCTGGTGGGGACCAGCTCGGTCCCGAGCAGCGCCGCCACCTCCTGGGCCAGTCCGGGGTTGGCCCGCCCCGAGAAGACCATGAGCTGCTTCTTGGGCGCCGTGGTGATCCCGGTGTGGCGCTGGTGCTCGGTGGCCGTCATGCGGACTGGTCCTCCCCTTGGGGGTCTGCGCGATGCCGGGCCGCGTCGATCGCCGCCGCGGCAGCCTCGGCCGTCTTCGTCCCGGCACGAGCCCGGGCCACCCATCCGTCGATGTTGCGCTGGCGACCCCGGCCGACGGCGATCTGGCCCGGTGCGACGTCGCCGGTCAGGGTCGAGCCGGCCGCGACGTAGGCGCCGTCGCCGACCTCGACCGGTGAGACCACGACCGAGTTCGACCCGACGAAGCTGTGCCGGCCGACGGTGCTGTGGTGCTTGGCCATGCCGTCGTAGTTGGCGAAGATCGTCCCGGCCCCGATGTTGGCCCCCTCGCCGATGGTGACGTCACCGGCATACGAGAGGTGCGGGACCTTCGCGCCGTCGCCGATGGTGGCGTTCTTGGTCTCGACGAAGCCGCCGATCTTGGCGCCGGCTCCCAGCCGGGTGCCTGGGCGGAGGTAGGAGTAGGGGCCGACGGTGGCATCCGGCCCGATGACCGCGAGGACGGCCTCGGCGCGGCGGACCTGGGCGCCGTCCCCCACCTCGGTGTCGGTGAGGGTGACCTCGGGCCCGACGACCACCCGCGCGCCGATCGTGGTGGCGCCGACGAGCTGGGTCCCCGGCAGGACCGTGGTGTCCGGGCCGATCGTGACGTCGTCGTCGATCCAGGTCGTCGCGGGGTCGACGATGCTCACCCCGTCGCGCATCCACCGCTCGCAGACCCGCCGGTTGAGCTCGGCGCCGAGGCGGGCGAGCTGGGACCGGTCGTTGACCCCCTCGGTCTGCCAGCGGTCCTGCACCGGGTGCGCGCTGACCCGGCGGCCCTCGGCATGGGTGATGGCGAGCACGTCCGTGAGGTAGCGCTCCCCCTGGACGTTGTCGGTGCCCACCCGCTCGAGGGCATCGCGCAGCACGGCGGCGTCGAAGGCGTAGATCCCGGAGTTGACCTCGGTGATGGCCCGCTGGGCCGGTGTGGCGTCCCGCTGCTCGACGATGCCCACCACCGTGCCGTCGCGGTCGCGCAGCACCCGCCCGTAGCCGGTGGGGTCCGCGACGCTCGCCGTGACGACGGTGACCGCCGAGCCGCTGGCCTCGTGAGCCTCGGTCAGCTCGAGCAGGGTCTGGCCGGTGAGGAGCGGGACGTCGCCGTAGGTGACCAGGACGGTGCCGACGAGCTCTCGCGGCAGCACGTCGAGGCCGCACTGGGCGGCGCGGCCGGTTCCCGGGATGTCGTCCTGGTCGGCGACGAGCACGTCGGGGTCGGACTCGGCGCAGAAGGCCACCACCTCGTCACGGCCGTGCCGGACGACGGTGACGACGTGCGCCGCGGCCGTCTGCCGGGCCGCCCGGATCGCGTGGCCGAGGAGCGGCCGCCCTCCAATGCGATGGAGCACCTTGGGAGTGGAGGACTTCATCCGCGTCCCCTCGCCTGCGGCGAGGATGATGACGGCGGCCGGGCGAGTGGTCACGCGGGCTGCTCCCAGGTTCGGCGGGCACGACTGGCGAACGACGTCATGGTACCCACCCCGCGCGGGAGGGGGCCGACCGGTTCATCGGCCCCCACCGCCTCACAGCAGCGAGGTGAGCTCCGCGTCGGCGGCGTCACGGACGGCGCCGAGGGCGTCGGCGGCGGTGCGGGCGGCCCGGGCGACGGACGCGAGACGCTGGCACTGCGGGAAGGTGTGCAGGGACAGCGCGAACCGGACCATCCCCACCTTGGAGGGCGCCATCGACAGGCTCGAGACGCCCAGCCCGGTGAGGACGAGGGCGAGGAGCGGGTCGCCGGCCGACTCCCCGCACACTCCCATGGGCTTGCCGGTCTTCGAGGCGCCGGCACAGGCCGTCGCGATGAGGTCGAGGACGGCCGGCTGCCACGGGTCGAGCAGGTCGGACAGCTCGCCCTGCAGCCGGTCGGCGGCCATGGTGTACTGCGCGAGGTCGTTGGTGCCGAGGCTGCCGAAGTCGACCTCGGCCAGCACGTGCTCCGCGCGCAGGGCGGCTCCGGGCACCTCGATCATCACGCCCGCCTTGGGCAGCCCGTTCTCGCGGACCCGCCGGGCGAACCAGGCGGCTTCCTCAGCGGTCGCGACCATCGGGGCCATCACCCGGACGTCGGCGCCGGTCGCCTTGGCCGCGACGGCGAGGGCCTCGAGCTGGCTGTCGAGCAGCTCGGGCCGCTCGGCCGACAGGCGCAAGCCGCGCCGCCCCAGGGCCGGGTTCTCCTCCGGCCCGAGGTCGGCGAACGCGAGCGGCTTGTCGGCCCCGGCGTCGAGGGTGCGCACGACGACCCGGCGGCCGGCGAACGGCTCGAACACCTGGCGGTAGACCTCGGTCTGTTCGGCCACGGTCGGTGCGGTCGAGGCGGAGAGGAACACGAACTCGGTGCGGAACAGCCCGACGCCCTCGACGTCCTGGGGCCCGGCTGCCACGGCGTCCTCGACGCCACCGATGTTGGCGAGCAGGGCGACGGCGTGGCCGTCGCCCGTCGTCCCCGGACCCGACCGCGCGGCGAGGGCAGCCTCCCGGCGGGTGCGGCGGCTCGCCAGGTCGGCGACGAACTCCGGGGTGGGGTCGATCGTCACGGCCCCCTTGTCGCCGTCGACGGCCACCGCGGTCCCGACGGCCAGCCCGGTGGCACCGGCCACCTGCACGACGGCCGGGATCCCCATCTGCGCGGCGAGGATGGCGGTGTGGCTCGTGCGACCGCCGGCCTCGGTGACGATCCCGAGGACGAGTGCGCGGTCCAGCGTCGCGGTCTCGGCCGGGGCGAGGTCGTGCGCGACGACGACGCTCGGCTCGGAGAAGCTCGGGATGCCGGGGGGCGGCACCCCGAGCAGGTGCGCGATGGTGCGCGCCCCGACATCCCGCAGGTCGGTCACCCGCTCGGCGAAGTAGCCGCCGAGGGCGGTGAACTGCACGGCATACTCCTCGACCGCGGCCTCGACGGCGTGGGTGGGGCCGGTGCCGGCCGCGAGCTGCTTCGCCGCGGCCTTGGCCAGGCCCTTGTCGCGGGCGATGAGCGCCGTGGCGGTGAGGATCTGCTGGGCGGTGTCGTCGGCCCCGGCGGCCCGGGCCTCGAGGTCCTGCGCGACCGCCTCGAACGATGCCTTGACCTGGGCGAGGGCCGCGTCGGGGTCCGTCGTGGCCGGCTCGTCGGCCGGCGGCCGGACCGGTGGCCTGACCTGCACCACCGGTCCGAACGACGTGCCCGGGCTGACGCCGATGCCGTGCCGGGTCTCGGGCTCGGGCATCGCGCTCACTCCGCGTCGAGGTCCCGGGACAGGAGCTCGACGAGGGAGTCGAGCGCCTCGTCGGCGCCGTCGCCGTCGGCCACGACCTCGACCTCCTCACCGTGCTTCGCCCCGAGGGCCATGACCCCGAGGATGCTGGTCGCATCCACCGCGTCGTCCCGGCCCGGCCGACCGATCTCGATGTCGAGACCGGTGGCCGTGGCGGCCTGGACGAACAGCGCGGCCGGGCGGGCGTGCAGCCCGACGGAGGAGGCGATCGTGACGGTTCGGCGTGCCATGTGTCTCTCCTAGATGTGACTAGATGTGACGCGTCAGGAGACGGTTCGTCTCGATGTGGACGTCCTCAGACGCTCACGGTATCGGCAAGCTCGGCCTCAGCGGCGCGGGAGTGGTCCCGCTGCTTGAGGACGACGACAATGGCGGCCATGACGACCACGCCGACGGCGAGGGCGATGAGGACGGCCCAGAACTTGCCGAACAGCGGCAGCACCCAGATGCCGCCGTGTGGGGCCCGGGACGTCGCACCGAAGATCATCGACAGGGCGCCGGTGATGGCCGAACCGATCGTCGATGCGGTGATGATGCGCAGCGGGTCGGCCGCGGCGAACGGGATGGCGCCCTCGGAGATGAACGACGCGCCGAGCAGCCAGGCGGCCTTGCCGTTCTCACGCTCCGGCTCGGTGAAGAGCTTCGGGCGGAGCGTCGTCGCGAGCGCCATGGCGAGCGGGGCCACCATGCCGGCCGCCATGACCGCGGCCATGATCTTCAGCGGGGTGGAGTCGGCCGCGGTGCCCGCGGTGGCGAGCCCGGCCGTTCCGAAGAAGTAGGCCACCTTGTTGACCGGGCCGCCGAGGTCGAAGCCCATCATCGCGCCGAGCACGAGGCCGAGCAACGCCGCGCTCGCGCCGGACATGTTGTTCAGGCCCTTGGTCAGCTCGTCGCTCAGCCAGGTGATCGGGCGGCCGAGGACGACGATGAACAGCCCGAGGGTGATGATCGAGGACACCAGCGGGATGACGACGACCGGCATGACGCCCCGGACGTACTTGTGGACCTTCCAGCTGCTGACCCACTTGGCGGAGAAGCCACCGAGGAAGCCGGTCGCGAGGCCGCCGAGGTAGCCGGCGCCCATCGAGAAGGCGATGGAGCCACCGACGATGCCGGGCACCAGGCCAGGGCGGTCGGCGATGGCGTAGGCGATGAAGCCGGACAGGATCGGAACGAGGAAGCCGAAGGCCGCTCCGCCCATGACGAAGGCCAGCGCCGCCCACGAGGTCATGCTCACCGGGTTGAAGTGCTGGGTGATGTTGTACTGGTCTGCCGACGTCAGGTTGTACTTGACGATCTCGAGCGGGCCACTCTGGCCGAGTGCGACGTTCGAGAGCATGAAGCCGATGGCGATGAGGATGCCGCCGGCCGCGACGAACGGGATCATGTAGGACACCCCGGTCATCAGCCACTGGCGGATCTTCGTGCCGGTCCCGGCCTGGTTGTCGACCTTGGTGACGAGCCCGGACCTGGCCGCTGCCGCGGACGCCGCGGCCTTGCTCGGGTCCGCCTGCCACTCCTCGGCCGCCGCCACCGCCTGCGCGATGAGGCCCGGGCCGTCGGAGATGGCCTTCTTGACGCCGACATCGATCGTCGGCTTGCCGGCGAACCGGTCCTTGTTGACGACGGGCAGGTCGTGTGCGAACACGACGCCGTCAGCCGCCGCGATGACCGCTGGGTCGATGGGGTTCGAGCCCGCGGATCCCTGGGTCTCGACGACCATCTCGTGTCCTGCTGCCTTCGCAGCCTGCTCCAACGCCTCGGCCGCCATGTAGGTGTGGGCGATGCCGGTCGGGCAGGATGTCACTCCGACGAACTTCATGGGTTGATCACCTCTTTCTCGACGATGTCGACAACGGCCGCGGCATCTGGAGCCTCCATCAGTGAGGTCCGGAAGTCGGCCCGCATCAGCTTGCGGGCGAGTGCGGCCAGGATCTTCAAGTGCTCCTCCCCGCCACCGTCGGGAGCGGCGATGAGGAAGATCAGGGTTGCGGGGCCGTCCTCGGCCCCCCAGTCGATGCCGACCGCCGGCCGTCCGAAGACGAGCGAGGGCTCGGTGATGGCGGCGCTGCGCGCGTGGGGGATGCCGATGCCGCCGGGCAGGCCGGTCGCCATCTGCTCCTCTCTGGCGCGGACGTCGCTGAGGAAGGTCTCGAGGTCGGTGCATCGACCAGTGCCCACGAGGGTCTCCGCGAGGGTGCGGGTCGCCGCGTGCCGGTCGGGTGCCACGAGGTCGAGGACGACCTGGGGTTCGCTGATGAGGGACATGCGCTTCCTTTCGACGGGACTTCGGACGACCGTCAGTCGGTCAGGGTGAGGGTGAGGTCGGGGTCGAGGCTGGCCTCGAACGGGATGCCCACGAGGTCGGCCGGACTGGGGACCCGGCTGCCGGGCAGGGTGACGGCGGCGGAGCCCCACAGCGCCCCGGCGACGAGGGCCTCCTCGGGGGCCTCGCTCTTGGCGAGGCCGGCGAGCAGCCCGGCGAGCATGCAGTCGCCGGCGCCGACGGTCGAGAGCCGTTGGGTGATGGTGGTGCGGACGTGGGCCGCGACGGCCCCGGTCACGATGAGCGCGCCGTCGGCGCCGAGGCTGACGGCGACCGTCTCGATGCCGTCCGCGACGAGGTCACGCGCCGCGTCGCGGACGGCACCGAGGGTTGGCAGGGGCGTGCCGACGAGCTCAGCAAGCTCGTCGCGGTTGGGCTTGATGAGGTGGGGACGTGCGGCGACGGCGGCCACCATGGGCGACCCTGAGCTGTCGATCGCCACGCGGACGCCGAGCTCGCGGGCTCGGGACACCAGCACGGCATACAGGTCGTCGGGAGCGCCGGGCGGCAGGCTGCCGCAGCCGACCACCCAGGCCGCGCCGCGGGCAGCGTCCGCGGTGGCGGCGAGGAGCGCATCCACCTCGGCGGCGCCGAGGGTGGGCCCGGGCTCGTTGAGCTTGGTCGTCGTTCCGTCCGGCTCGACGACGGTGACGTTCATCCGCAGGGTGCCCGCGACCGGGACGCTGCGGCGCGAGACCTCGGCGGCGTCGAGGAGCTCCTCCATGAGATGGCCCTCGGGGCCGCCGACCGGCAGCACGGCCAGGGTGGGCACGCCCTGGGCGGCCAGCGCGCGGGAGACGTTGATCCCCTTGCCGCCCGGGTCGATCCGGCTGGACGTCGCGCGGTGGACCTCACCGCGGCGCAGGTCCTCGACGGCGATGGTGCGGTCGACGCTGGGGTTGGGCGTGAGTGTGACGATCATGCGCGGTACACCTCCGGTCCGGCGGCCTCGAACTCCGCAGCGGTCTCGACATCGAGCCCGGTGTCGGTGATGACGAGGTCGATATCAGTGATGTCGGCGAAACGGTGCAGATGGTCGTCGCCGACCTTGGTCGAGTCGGTCACGACGACGGCGCGGCGGGCGGACCGGACCATCGCCTTCTTCACCATGGCCTCGGCCTGGTCGGGCGTGGTGAGCCCGCGGCGCACCGAGAGGCCGTTGGTGCCGAGGAAGGCCACGTCCACGCAGACATCGGCGAGCGCGCTCGTCGCCCAGTCTCCGACCGCCGCGCCGGTTCGCCCACGGACCCGGCCACCGAGGAGGTAGAGCCCGATGCCCGGGTGGGTGGCCAGCAGGCCCGCCGTGGTGAACGAGTTGGTGACCACCGTGAGGTCGAGGTCGGGCGGGAGCAGCTCGGCGATGGCCAAGGTGGTGGATCCGGAGTCAAGGAGGATGGTCCCCTCGCGAGGAAGCTCCTCGAGGGCGCGGGCGGCGATGGCCCGCTTCTGCGTGGCGAGCCGGGTGGTGCGGGTGGCGAGCGTGGGCTCGAGCTCGAGCCGCTCCACCGGGATCGCGCCGCCGTGGACGCGGCGCAGGGTGCCGCGCCGCTCCAGGACGGTGAGGTCGCGGCGCACTGTCTCGGCGGCGACGCCGAGCTCCTCGGCCAGCGCGCCCACCTCGACGCGGCCGGCGCGCCGGGCCTCGTCCATGATCCGCTGCTGTCGCTCGGGGGCGTACATCGGACTCCCTCGTCCTGCCCGGGGCGCCGCTCCGTCACGGTGCCGATATCTCATGGTGCCCCATGGACCGGCGTCGAGTCAACACATTCGGGCGCCCGTTTTTGTGGTTTTATGGGTTAACGGGCAGACTCGCCGGCCCGCCTGCAGACGGCCCGGCCCAACGGGCATGGCCGGGACAGCCGGCCGAGAGCCCTCAGGCCGCCGCCTCGCTGCCGGTGGGGCCGGTCCGGCGAGCAGTCGGCCCGGCCGGCGACGGGGGCGGCTCTGGGCCCAGGCCACGGCGCGCCGGCGGAGCCCTGTCGGGATCGCAGCGCAGAAGACGGGGTGGTGCCAGGCGTGCTCCCCGGGGTGGAATCGAACCACCGTCGCTAGTCCTGATTCAAAGTCAGGCGGGCCCTGCCAGCAGACCAACCGGGGACGGCGCATGCCGCTGTGCCCGGCCGGGCACGGGCCCGGCGGACACGGTCGCGGCATACCGCCTGAAGGCTAGTCCACCCATCCCGCGACACTGCCCGGACGAGCAGGGCCGGCCCCGTCGGGCGCGCATCCGCCGCGAATCCCGACCGCCTGGACAGGCTACGGGACCGTAGGTTACGTTGACGTAGGTTTGTCGTCGAAAGGGCCCTCCTCGTGAGCACCACTACCGCCACCACCTCCCCGTCCACCGGCACGGTCGCCCCGGAGCGCAAGCAGCGAGGTGAACAGGTCGCGCTGACGCTGTTCATCGCGGTGCCGTTCCTCGCCCTGCTGGTGGCCGTTCCCGTCGCCTGGGGCTCCGGGCTCAGCTGGCACGACGTCGTCATCGGGGTGGTGTTCTACGCGGTGTCCGGCCTCGGGATCACCGTCGGCTACCACCGCTACTTCACGCACGGCTCGTTCAAGGCCAACCGCCCCCTCAAGATCGCCCTGGCGGTGATGGGCTCGCTCGCCATCGAGGGGCCGGTCATCCGCTGGGTGGCCGACCACCGGCGCCACCATGCCTTCAGCGACCGCGAGGGAGACCCGCACTCGCCGTGGCGCTACGGCGAGACCATCCCCGCCCTGCTCAAGGGGCTGTGGTGGGCACACCTGGGCTGGCTGTTCGACGTGGAGCAGACTCCGCGCACCAAGTACGCCCCCGATCTGCTCGCCGACCCGGACATCAAGCGGGTCGACGGGCTGTTCCTCCCCCTCGTCGCCACCTCCCTCCTCCTGCCGGCCGTCATCGGCGGCCTCTGGTCGTGGAGCTGGCAGGGCGCGCTCACCGCGTTCTTCTGGGCCTCGGTCCTGCGGATCGGCTTCCTCCACCACGTCACCTGGTCGATCAACTCGATCT
The DNA here is from genome assembly GCA_963763315.1 of uncultured Actinomycetota bacterium. GTDB lineage: Bacteria > Actinomycetota > Actinomycetes > Actinomycetales > Dermatophilaceae > CAVSJJ01. The sequence goes on along the minus strand of CAVXOC010000001.1, from coordinate 455,701 downwards.
GCCACGCCCTCGGGGAGCGGCCCTTCAAGTCGCGGGACCGCTCGGGCAACGTCTGGTGGCTGGCCGTCTTCTCGTTCGGTGAGTCCTGGCACAACCTGCACCACGCCGACCCCACCTGCGCCCGGCACGGCGTCGAGAAGGGCCAGGTCGACATCTCGGCCCGGCTGATCCGCGTCTTCGAGCAGCTCGGCTGGGCCACCGACGTGCGCTGGCCCACCGCCAAGCGGCTCGACGCGCGCCGGGTCGCCAGCTGATCCAGGCCCCGGAGCCCGGTCACGGCACAATGGGCCCGGTGACCGACGTGCTGCCCACCCCCAAGAAGCCCAAGTCCCGCTCCCGGATGACCGGACGGGAGCGGCGCGAGCAGCTCATCGGGATCGGCCGCAGGCTCTTCGCCGAGAAGGGTTTCGAGGCGACCACCGTCGAGGAGATCGCGGCCCAGGCCGGCGTCTCCAAGCCGGTCGTCTACGAGCACTTCGGGGGCAAGGAGGGCCTGTATGCCGTGGTCGTCGACCGCGAGCTCCAGGCCCTGCTCAACGCGATCACCGGGGCGCTGACCTCCGCGGGCAGCTCGCGACAGCTCATCGAGAAGGCCGCACTGGCCCTGCTCGGCTACATCGAGACCTCGACCGATGGGTTTCGGATCCTGGTTCGCGACTCGCCCCCAGGGCAGCAGACCGGCACGTTCGCGAGCCTGATGTCCGACGTCGCCTCCCAGGTCGAGTATATCCTCGAGGCCCAGTTCAAGCGCCGCAGGCTGGACCCCAAGGCCGCGCCCATGTATGCCCAGATGCTCGTCGGGATGGTCGCGCTGACCGGCCAGTGGTGGCTCGACAGCCGCAAGTTCAAGAAGGCCGACGTCGCGGCCCACCTGGTCAACCTGGCCTGGAACGGCCTGACCGCCCTGGAGCCCAGACCCACGCTCTCCGCCAACGACGCGTGAGGCGGCGCGCCGGTCCGTCGACCATCGGCCCGCGACCGGCGAACCGCCCACGCGCCGGCAGGTAGTGGGTCGGCCGGCAGCGGGTCAGCCGGCAGCGGGCAGCTTGTGCGCGACGGCGAACACCCGGCGGAACGGGAAGATGACCCCCGTGGTGCTGCGCGGGTAGGCCTCGCGCAGCGCGGCGGCATACGGGTCGACGAACGCCGCCCGCTCGGCCGGGTCGGTCAGCAGGTCGAGCACCGGTCGCAGCGCGGTACCCCGCACCCACTCCAGCACCGGGTTCTCGAGCGCTCCCTCGGGGTCCAGGATGTGAGCGTACGTCGTCTCCCATGCGTCGACGGCACAGCCGAGCCGCGCCAGGAGCTTGAGGTAGGTGGCCGGCTCCCCCGAAGTCGGCAGGCCGAGAGCGGCCATCAGCTCGGCCGAGCGCTCGTGCCGCCCGGCGATCTCGCGCATGAGGGCATGGCTCGGCGCATCGAAGTTGCCCGGGACCTGGAGCGCGAACCAGCCGTCGTCGGCCAGCGCCTCGGCCCACACCGGGATGAGGTCGAGGTGGCCGGGCACCCATTGGAGGGTGGAGTTGGTGACGATCACATCCGGCGCCTGGCCGAGGGCTGCCGGGTCCCAGTCCCGCAGGTCGGCCTGCACCCACTCGACCCGCCCCTGCCGGTCGAGGGCACGGGCCGCGTCGAGCATCGCCTCCGACTCGTCGACGCCGACCATCCGCGCCTGTGGCCACAGGGCGGCGACGGCGAGGGTGGCTGGTCCGTTGCCACAGCCGAGGTCCACGACCAGCGAGGGAGCGTCGGCGCGGACCTGGGCCAGGAGGTCCGCCAGCGGCCTGCTGCGGTGTGCGCTGAAGAGGCCGTAGGCCTGCGGGTCCCAGGTGGGCTGATGCCTCATCGGTTCGGTCCCTCCTCGGTCGGGAGCACCGCCGCCGTACCCGGTTATCTTGATATCGAGATGTTTGATGATGCGGAGTAGAGTCGGGGGCATGCTCGTCGATGATGTCGACCGTATCGTGTCGGCCTGGCGCCGGGAACGCCCGGACCTCGACGTCACCCCCCTCGAGGTGCTCTCCCGCGTGTCCCGGCTGGCCCGGCGGCTCGACATCGCGCGCGGCGAGGCGTTCGCGGTGCACCACCTCGACGGCTGGGAGTTCGACGTCCTGTCGGCGTTGCGGCGCGCCGGTGCCCCGTACGAGCTCTCCCCCGGGCAGCTCGTCGCCGAGACCCTCGTGACCAGCGGCACCATGACGAACCGGGTCGACCGGCTGACCGCGCGCGGGCTCGTCGAGCGGCACCCGGCCCCGAGCGACCGCAGGGGCGTCCTCGTCCGGCTCACCCCGAGCGGGATGCGCACCGTCGACGCGGCGCTGGACGACCTGCTGGCGCAGGAGCGCAGGCTCCTCGCCGAGCTGCCCGATGCGCACCGCTCGGCACTCGCCGCGCAGCTGCGCCGGCTGCTGTCGTCCTTCGAAGGCTGAGCCGGCGGGGGTCGGTGCGGGCCGGCAGGGTCCAGGCGCGGGGCGGCCGCTCGGCCTGGCTGCGGGCCCGACGCGGACCCGGTACGCCTCCTCTCAGTCGAGCAGGTCGGCCGCCTCGAGCCACTCGAGCTCGAGCGCCTCACGCTCGTCGACCACCTCGCGCAGCTCGGCGTTGAGCGCGAGCACCCGGATGTGGTCACGTGCGGCGTCGGCCATCGCAGCGTGCAGCCGCTCCTCGCGCGCGGCGAGCCGGGAGAGCTGCTTCTCCACCCGGGCCATCACCTTGCGCGTCTCCCGGGCCTGCGCCGGCGAGAGTCCCGCGTGAGCGCCGGCGGGTGTGCCCTCGGCGCGGTCCCGGTCCTCCGGTGCGGCATCGGACCGGCCCTGCGGCCGGGGTGCGCCCACGGCATACCCCCCGGCGGCCAGGGCCGCCCGGCGCAGGGCGAGGTACTCCTCGACCCCGCCCGGCAGGTCCCGGATCCCCCCGTCGCCGAGCATGGCCACCTGCGTGTCACACACCCGCTCCAGCAGGTAGCGGTCGTGAGAAACGACGAGCAGGGTGCCGGCCCAGCCGTCCAGCACGTCCTCGAGCGAGGTCAGCGTCTCGATGTCGAGGTCGTTGGTCGGCTCGTCGAGGAGCAGGACGTTCGGCTCGTCCATGAGCAGCCGCAGCACCTGCAGTCGTCGCCGCTCGCCGCCGGAGAGGTCACCCACCCGGGTCTGCTGGCGCTGTCCCGGGAAGCCCAGCCGCTTGGCGAGGCTCGCCGCACTGACCTCCTTGCCCCCCAGCGTCGTCGAGGACCGCACCTCCTCGACCGCGTCGATGACGCGGGCGTCACGCAGCCGGTCCAGCTCACGCACCTCCTGGGTGAGGTGGCCGATCCGCACGGTGATCCCCTGCCGGCGCTTGCCGGAGGACAGCGGCCGCTCCCCGGCGATGACCTCGAGCAGCGTGGACTTGCCGGCGCCGTTGACGCCGACGATCCCGGTCCGCTGGCCGGGGGCCAGCCGCCAGGTGACCCGGTCGAGCAGCGGGCGGCCGCCGAGGACCACCCCGGCGTCGTGGAGGTCGACGACGTCCCTGCCGAGCCGGGTCGTCGCGAACCGGACGAGCTCGACGTCGTCCCGTGGTGGCGGGACGTCCTCGATGAGCGCGTTCGCGGCCTCGATCCGGAAGCGGGGCTTCGAGGTGCGGGCGGGCGGCCCGCGCCTCAGCCAGGCCAGCTCCTTGCGCAGGAGGTTGTCTCGACGCTCGGCCGTGACCCGGGCCTGCCGCTCGCGCTCGGCCTTGGCCAGGACGTATGCCGCGTAGCCGCCCTCGTAGGCGCTCACCCGTCCGCCGACGACCTCCCAGGTCACGGTGGCGACGGCGTCGAGGAACCAGCGGTCATGGGTGACGACGACGAGCGCGAGATCCGGGTCGGCCCGCCGGGTGACCAGGTGTTCGGCCAGCCACGCCACGCCCTCGACGTCGAGATGGTTCGTCGGCTCGTCGAGGAGGAGGACGTCGGGATGGTCGACGAGCAGGGACGCCAGGGACACCCGGCGCCGCTCGCCGCCGGAGAGCGGCCCGATCCGGGCGCCGAGGCCCCCGACGGCCGGTGCGTCGAGGCCGCCGAGCAGCCCGGTCAGCACATCGCGGACCCGCGCGTCGCCGGCCCACTCGTGATCCGCGCGGTTGCCCAGGACGATCTCGCGGACGGTGCTGTCGGGGTCCGTCGTGTCGTGCTGTGACAGCAGGCCGACGGTCGCGGCACCGGCTCGCGCCACCCGGCCGTCGTCGAGCGACCGAAGCCCGGCGAGGACCCGCAGCAGGGTCGTCTTGCCGCCGCCGTTGCGGCCGACGACGCCGATCCGGTCGCCGCCGCCCAGCCCGAGCGAGACGGCGTCGAGGATCTGGGTGGTGCCGAGCGCCAGGCAGGCGCGTTCGACGGAGATGAGGTTGGCCACGGGCGTTGGTCAGTCCACCGGCACCGGGATGAGGTGCGCGCCGTGCACGGGGCCCGTCGCGCGGCGCACGTCGGCGACGACGCCGCTGGCCGTGAGGGACACCGCGAGGTCGATGCCGGCCTCGGCCTCCTCGACGAGGAACGCGACCGTGGGGCCGGACCCGGACACGATGCCCGCGAGGGCGCCGTACTCCATCCCCGCCTCGAGGACGTCCCCGAGCCGGGGCAGGAGCGAGATGGCGGCGTCCTGCAGGTCGTTGACGAGATGGGGGGCGAGGATGTGCGGGTCGCCGCTGCGCAGGGCGCTCATGAGCTCGGTGTTGGGGACGGGCTCCGGGACCGCGGTGCGACCGCGCAGCCGGTCGCACTCGGCATACACGGCGGGGGTGGACAGCCCCTCGGAGCCCAGGGCGAACACCCAGTGGAAGGTCCCCCGGGCGAGCACCGGGGCGAGCAGCTCCCCCCGGTTGCTGCCCATGGCGGTGCCACCGGCGACGAGGAAGGGCACGTCGCTGCCGAGCTCGGCGGCGACGAGCTCGAGCTCCTCGCGGGGCAGTCCGAGGTTCCACAGATGGTCGCAGGCCACCAGGGCCCCGGCTGCATCGGCCGAGCCGCCGGCCATCCCGCCGGCCACCGGGATGCCCTTGCGGATCGTCACGTGGACCGGACCCCCCGCGCCGGTTCGTTCGGCGAGCAGCCGGGCCGCCCGCAGGGCGAGGTTGTCGCCGTCCTCGGGGACGCCGGCCGCGAACTCGCCGCTCACCGAGACCCGCCAGTCGTCGTCGCTGGCGACCGTGACGTCGTCGTGCAGGCTCACCGCCTGGTACACGGTCGACAGGGCGTGGTAGCCGTCGGCCCGGACCGGACCGACGGTGAGCTCGAGGTTGACCTTGCCGGGGACACGCACCGTCGCCGGCGGCGGGTCGCTGTGGGCCGAGGTCATGCGCCCACCCTAATCACCGCTCCGCCACCGCGTGTCCCAGCGCTCGGCGCGCGCTCGCCACCGCGGCGAACGTGCTGATGTCGAGCTGCTCCCCCCGGGTGCGTGGGTCGACCCCCGCGGCGCGCAGGCACTCCTCGGCCCGTTGTGGCGAGCCTGCCCACCCCGCCAAGGCCGCCCGGAGGGTCTTGCGCCGCTGGGCGAAGGCCGCGTCGACGCAGGCGAAGACCTCGTCGCGGGGCGCATCGCCGAGCGGCGGGTCGCGGCGGACGAGCTCGACCAGCCCCGAGTCGACGTTGGGCACGGGCCAGAACACCCCGCGGGGGACCCGGCCGGCGAGGCGCACCCGGGCGTACCACGCTGCCTTCGCGCTGGGAACCCCGTAGACGCGGGAGCCTGGAGGGGCCGCCAGCCGCTGCGCCACCTCGAGCTGGACCATGACGAGGATGCGCTGGATGCTGCTGAACCGCTCGAGGAAGCGGAGCACCACGGGCACCGACACGTTGTACGGCAGGTTGGCGACCAGGGCCGTCGGGAGCGGACCGGGTAGGTCGCAGATCGAGAGGGCGTCGGCGTTGAGCACGGTGAGCCGGTCCGCCACCGCGGCAGCATGTGCCGCCACGGTGGCCGGCAGCGCTCCGGCGAGGACCGGGTCGACCTCGACGGCCACGACGGCCGCCACCGCCGGCAGCAGGGCCAGGGTCAGCGAGCCGAGTCCCGGACCGACCTCGACGACCACGTCGTCCGGCCCGACGCCGGCGAGCCGGACGATGCGGCGCACGGTGTTGGCGTCGACGACGAAGTTCTGGCCCCAGTGCCTGGTCGGCCGCACGCCGAGGGCGTCCGCGATCGCCCGGACCTGCGCCGCCCCGAGCAGCCCGCTCATCGCGGAGGCGCGCTGCCGCGGCGGGAGCGCGGGACGGAGACCGGGGTCACGCCGGCTCGACCTCGGTGAGCCTGCCATCGGTCTCGACGTAGAGCGCCTGGGTGGCGGGGCATACCCAGCGGCCTTCGCCGCCCTGCTCGAGGCGGAGGCCGGCTCGACCGACCCAGCCGAGCTGGCGGGCCGGAGCCCCGGCGACCAGGGCGAAGTCCGGCACGTCGCGGGTGACGACGGACCCGGCGGCCACGAGGCACCACCTGCCGAGGGTCACCGGAGCGACACACACCGACCGCGCTCCCACCGAGGCACCCTCACGACAGGTCACCCCCACCATGGTCCAGTCGCCCTCGCGCTTGGCGGTCCCGTCGGGCAGGACCGCGCGGGGGAACAGGTCGTTGGTCAGCACCACGGCCGGTCCGATGAAGACCCCGTCCTCGAGGACAGCGGGCTCATAGACGAGCGAGTAGTTCTGCAGCTTGCAGGCGTTGCCCACCTTCACCCCGGGACCCACGTAGGCTCCCCGGCCGATCGTGCAGTCCGTCCCCACGACCGCGTCCTCGCGCAGCTGCGCGAGGTGCCACACCGAGGAGCCGTCACCGACGCTCGCCGTCGGGTCGACGTCGGCCGACTCGTGCACCCTGCTGGCCACCGGAGCCCCTCTCTGCGCGCGGGAGCGGATCTTCCGCCCGTCCGGGACGTCCCGGACGGGTCGCCTCACACCTTAGGGGAGGGTGGCCCCGGGGGCCGACGGCAGACAGCGGAGGGGCCAGCCGGCGGCAGGACCGTGCCAGGCCGACCCGACGGCGAGACCCCCACCGCACGGGGGCGACGGGGGTCTCGACCGGTGCCGGGTCCGCCCCGGCGTCTGCGTCAGGCCGCTCCGGCACAGCCCCACGGGCTGAGGCCCGCCTTGGCGTAGAGCCGGTTGGCCACGGTGATCTGCTGCTCCCGCGAGGCGAGGTCCGCGCGCGCTGCGAAGTCGGCGCCGCCGTTGCTCAGCCAGGTCGAGGCCGCGAACTGCAGGCCCCCGTAGTAGCCGTTCCCGGTGTTGATGTGCCAGTTGCCACCGGACTCGCACTGGGCGATCCGGTCCCACATCGCGGCGTTGGCGAGGTTGATGCCCGCACCGGAGGTATTGCCGGCGGCCGGGGTGCTGCTTGTGCTCGGCGCCGGGCGTGGCCTGGTCCCCACCGCGACGACCGCGTTCACCGGTGTGCTCAGCACCGTCCTGGCGAGGACCCTCGAGCTCGTGACCTTGCCGTCGACGTAGACCCGACGGGTGGTCACCCGCTCGGAGCCGGCCTTACCGGCGGTGAGGGTCTTGCTCTGGCCGGTGTACATGGAGGAGTCCGACCTCCTCGTCGTGGTGTACGGCAGGGAGACGGTGGCCGTGACGGTCTTCTCGACGACGCGCTGGACGACGATGGTGGAGCCGGCGACGACCGCCGTGCTCAGCCCCGGCCGGACCCGGTCGAGCCGGCCGAGGTGGTAGCCCGCGGTGTGCAAGAGCGCGGCCACGTCCGTCTGCGTGGAGGTGACCGTGTGCTTGGCACCGTCGGCGACCACGGTCACCTGCTTCGGCGTCGTCATGGTCAGGTCCAGGCCCTGCCGACCCAGCGGGGCGGAACGCGACGACGACAGGACCGCGCCGGGCTGGCGGAAGCCGAGCTGGGCCAGCGCCGCGTCGACCGTCGTCGCCGTCGTCCAGTACTCGGCGGTGCGGCCGTCGATGGTCAGGGTGAGCGGTCGCCCGTAGCGCACCGTGACGGTGTCACCGTCGTGCAGGGGGCTGGAGGGCGAGGGCAGGACCACGTCATGCACGCCGAGGGAGAGGTGGTCGGCCGAGAGCGCGTCGGCCACGGTCGACCCGAAGACGTGCACCGACGAGACCTTGCCGTCGACCGAGACGTCGACGTTCTTGCTGAGGGCTGAGGCGCCGAAGGAACCGGCGACGATGGCGAGAAGGGCGGCGCCTTGGGCGAGGCGACGCAGGGGCGAAGAGATCACTGGGCTCCGATGGTCGTGCTCCCCGGGCACCAGGTCCGGACGCGCCGCCACGTGGCGACCTGAGGCGCCCAGGGGAGGCGCTCCACACGGGCCCAGGGCGGCTGTCGACGCTGGCGGCCGCCCCCGGCGGACCCGTGCCGTCCGGAGCCTCTGGCCCCGGCCAACCCGTCCAGGGTGCAGGAGCGCCCCCGTTTAGGTCAAATTTCGGTAACGAAGACGTCATCCGCCCCCGAGCGGGTCACCAGGTGCCGTACAGGCGCTCCGTCGTCGCGTTGAGCGCCGCGCACAGGACGGGGACCGCCACACCGAGGACGCCGGCCATCGCCCGGACGGTCAGCGGGACCAGGGCCGGGGAGTTCGGGGAACCGCGCCAGGGGTGCGGCGTGAGGTAGGGCGCGTCGGTCTCCACCAGGACCCGGTCCAGCGGGGTGACGGCGAGCGCGTCCCGCAGCGCGTGGGCGTTCTTGAAGGTGATGTTGCCGGCGAACGAGAGGTGGAAGCCGCGCTCGACGCAGGCGCGGGCGAACGCCCCGTCCCCGGAGAAGCAGTGCATCACGACGCGTTCGGGGGCGCCCTCGTCGTCGAGCACGCGCAGGATGTCGTCGTGCGCGTCCCGGTCGTGGATCTGCAGGGTGCGGTCGAGGCGCTTGGCCAGGTCGATGTGCCAGCGGAACGACTCCTCCTGGGTCCCTCGCCCCGGCGGGCCGGTCCGGTAGTGGTCGAGGCCGGTCTCCCCCACCACGCGGACCCTCGGGTGCGCGGCCAGCGCCTCGATCTCGGCGTAGGCCGCCGTCAGCGCCCCCTGGGCGGCGAGCCGGGGGACCTCGTTGGGGTGCAGTGCGACACCGCCGAGCACCGCGGCATACCGCTCGACGAGGTCCGCCGTGAGCCGCGCCGAGGGCAGGTCGCAGCCGATCTGGACGACGCGGTCGACGCCGGCCGCGGCGGCGGCAGCCAGGACCTCGTCGACGGGGGGAGCCTGCTCCCCCTCACGGGCGATGTCGAGATGGGTGTGGTTGTCCGCCACCGGGACCGGCAGCGGGTCCGGGGGCTCGGGACGCCGGCTCCGGCTCACGAGGAGCGAAGCCGCTCGAGCTCGGCCGCCACGACGGTGTCGTCGAACTTGGTGAAGACCGGGACCGGCTTGTCGATGGGCGTCCCGACGACCACCGGGCGCGACTCCCAGGCGGGGGTGGCGGAGTACTCGCCCATGATGACGGGGTAGGGCGCCGCCCCGTCGAGGTCCTCGACCTCGCGCAGCTCCGGCATGGGGACCAGCTCGCCGCGGCCGCCGAGCACCGCGTGCACCCGGTTCGCCCCGTGGGGCAGGAACGGAGCGGAGAGGGTGTTGATGTCCGAGACGACCTGGGCGAGCACGTGGAGCACCGTGCCGAGGCGCTCGCGCTGGTCCTGACCCTTGAGCTTGAAGGGCTCGGTGCGCGAGACGTAGGCGTTGGCCTCGCCGACGACCCGCATGACCTCGCCGATGCCCGCCTTGAACCGGTGCCGCTCGATGTGCCCGCCGACGGTGGCGAAGGCGGAGGCCACGGTGTCGAGCAGGGCGGTGTCGACCGGCTCCAGCGGACCGGCGGCAGGTATCTCGCCGAAGCTCCGGTGGATCATCGTCGCCGTGCGGTTGACGAGGTTGCCCCACCCGGCGACGAGCTCGGAGTTGTTGCGCTGGACGAACTCGGCCCAGGTGAAGTTGGCGTCCTGGCTCTCCGGTCCCGCGGCGCAGATGAAGTAGCGCAGGGCGTCGGGGCCGTAGCGCTCGAGGACGTCGCGGACGTAGATCACATGACCCCGCGACGTGGACAGCTGCCGGCCCTCCATGGTCATGAACTCGCTCGCGACGACCTCGGTGGGCAGGTTGAGCACGCCGTACCGGCCCGGCTCGCCGCCTCGGGCGCCCTTGCCGGCATACGCGAGCAGCTCGGCCGGCCAGATCTGGGCGTGGAACGTGATGTTGTCCTTGCCCTGGAAGTAGTAGGACCGCGCGTCGGGGTCGTTCCACCAGTCGCGCCAGCGCTCGGGGTCCCCGACGCGGCGGGCCCACTCGATGGACGCCGACAGGTACCCGATGACGGCGTCGAACCACACGTAGAACCGCTTCGTCGGCTGATCGCGCCAGCCCTCGATCGGGACCGGGATACCCCAGTCGAGGTCCCGGGTCATCGCCCGGGGACGGACGTCCTCGAGCAGGTTGCGGCTGAACTTGATGACGTTGGGCCGCCAGGTCCCCGAGGCCTGGCGTTCGTCGAGCCACGCGCCGATCGCGTCGGCGAGGGCCGGCAGGTCGAGGAAGAAGTGCTGGGTCTCGACGAACGCAGGCGTCTCGCCGTTGATCTTGCTGCGGGGGTCGATGAGCTCGGTGGCGTCGAGCTGGTTGCCGCAGTTGTCGCACTGGTCGCCGCGCGCTTCGGTGTACCCGCAGATCGGGCAGGTTCCCTCGATGTAGCGGTCCGGCAGGGTCCGCCCGGTCGACGGGCTCATCGCGCCGCGGGTGGTCTGCTCGATCATGTACCCGTTGCGCCAGTCGCCGGTGAACAGCTCCTGGGCCACCGCGTAGTGGTTCGGGGTGGTCGTCCGGGTGAACAGGTCGTAGGCGAGCCCCAGGCCGGTGAGGTCCTCGGCGATGACCCGGTTGAACCGGTCGGCGATCTCGCGGGGGCTGACGCCCTCCTTCTCGGCCTGGACCAGGATCGGCGTCCCGTGCTCGTCGGTGCCGCTGACCATCAGCACCTCGTGCCCGGCCATCCGCATGTACCGGCTGAAGACGTCGGAGGGCACGCCGAACCCGGCGACGTGGCCGATGTGGCGAGGGCCGTTGGCGTACGGCCAGGCGACGGCGGACAGGACTCTGGTCACGCCCTGAATCCTAGGGGTGCCGCTCAACGCCGTTTCCCGCGCAGCCGGGGCCACGCTCGGTACCGGCCGGCGGCGACGGGCGCGGATCCCGGCCGGCCCATCGGCCCGGCGGGGGTCGGCGGGTCGCCGGACCTCCCGGAGTATGCCGTGACCGCCGCCTCGCGGGGACCGGACCGTCGATCGCCACCCTCAGGCGACCGGACGGATCGCCGCCCTCAGGCGACCGGACGGTCCGCCGCCCTCGCGCGACCGGATCGTCCGCCGCGGGCTCAGGTGGTCGGAGCGGCGTGCGGTGCCTGGTACTCCGAGAGGGCAGAGACGATCAGCCGCACGGTGTCCCGCAGGTAGCGGCGACGCTGCGCCGGGGGGCGGAGCAGCGCCAGGGTCAGCACCCCCTCGAGGGAGGCGAGCACCGTCCGGCGGGTGTCCGGGACCCACCGCCTAGGCTGACCGTATGACCAGCCCGCCCCGCGAGCCGCGCCCCGCCGCCGGCGCCGGTCCCCAGGCCGGTCACCGGCCGGCGCCGGCGCAGCCGCCCCTGTCCCGGCGGCTCCTCGTCACCGAGACGGCCCTCGTGCTGGGCCTCTCGCTGGGGGCGTCGGCGATCTGGTCGGTGCTCAGCATCATCGACAAGCTCACCGCCAAGGTCGCCCTCTCACAGCAGACGACGGCGATGAACAGCTCGGTCACCCCCGACCGGCCCTGGCTCGACCTCGCCTACAAGCTCGTCGGCATCGCGCTGGCCCTGGTGCCGGTCGCCCTCGCGCTGCACCTGCTCGCGCGGGACCGTCCCGGCGCCGCCCACCGGATCGGGCTGGACCTGCGCGCGCCGGGTTCCGACCTGGGCCGCGGCGCCCTCCTCGCCGCCGCGGTCGGTATACCCGGCCTGGGGGTGTACGCCGCCGCCCGGGCCCTCGGCATCAACACGACCGTGGCCGCGGCGAACCTCGCCGGCCACTGGTGGACCATCCCGGTGCTCGTCCTCGCCGCGGCGCAGAACGCGGTGCTCGAGGAGGTCGTCATGGTGGGCTACCTCTTCGCCCGCTGGTCCCAGGCGGGCTGGCGCACCTGGACCGTCATCGGCGCCAGCGCGCTGATCCGCGGCACGTACCACCTCTACCAGGGCTTCGGCGGGTTCATCGGCAACGTCGCCATGGGCGTGGTGTTCGGCTGGGTCTACACCCGCACCCGACGCGTCGGTCCCCTCGTCGTGGCCCATACCCTGCTCGACGTCGTCGCCTTCGTCGGCTACAGCCTGCTCAAAGGCCACACGTCCTGGCTGTGACCGGGGGCTGTGACCGCTGGCTGTGACCGCGGCCCACGAGCAGGCATCGGAGCCCGGTGCGGCCCGTCCGTGCGGGTGTGCGGGTGCCTAGAGTCCCCTGGCCATCGCCCGGCGCAGGTCCTTGTTGAGCGTCGAGATGACGTCCTGCGGAATGCTCTTCGGGCACGCCTTGCTGCACTCGCCGAGGTTGGTGCAGCCACCGAACCCCTCGAGGTCGTGCTGGGTGACCATCTTGACCACCCGGGCGTCGCGCTCCGGCTGGCCTTGGGGGAGCTCGCCGAGGTGGGTCACCTTGGCGCCCATGAACAGCATGGCGCTGGCGTTGGGGCAGGCCGCGACGCAGGCCCCGCAGCCGATGCACTCCGCAGCCTCGAAGGCGCGGTCGGCGTGCGGCTTGGACACCGGGGTGGCGTGAGCCTCCGGGGCCGCGCCCGTGTTCACCGAGATGTAGCCACCGGCCTGGATGATCCGGTCGAAGGCCCCTCGGTCGACGACGAGATCGCGCACGATCGGGAAGGCGTCCGCCCGCCACGGCTCGATGGTGATCGTGTCCCCGTCGGAGAAGCTGCGCATGTGCAGCTGGCAGGTCGTCGTCCGCTCCGGGCCGTGCGCCGCACCGGAGATCATCAACCCGCACATCCCGCAGATGCCCTCACGGCAGTCGCTGTCGAAGGCCACCGGCTCCTCGCCCCGGGCGTTGAGCCGCTCGTTGAGCACGTCGAGCATCTCGAGGAAGGACATGTCGGGACTGATGTCGTCGACCTGGTAGGAGACCAGCCCGCCCTTGTCGCGGGGCCCGGCCTGCCGCCAGATCTTGAGGGTGAGGTTCACTTGTAGCTCCGCTGCTTCAGCTCGATGGACTCGTAGACCAGGTCTTCCTTGTGGAGCACGGGCGCGCCCATCGAGCCCTCACCGTCGTCGCCGGTGAACTCCCAGGCCGCGACGTAGGCGTACTCGTCGTCGTCGCGCAGCGCCTCGCCCTCCTCGGTCTGGGACTCGGCCCGGAAGTGGCCGCCACAGGACTCCCGCCGGTGCAGGGCGTCGATGCACATCAGCTCGCCCAGCTCGAGGAAGTCGGCCACCCGGCCGGCCCTCTCCAGGCTCTGGTTGAGGGTGTCACCGGCGCCGAGCACCCGCACGTTGCGCCAGAACTCCTCGCGCAGTGCGCGGATGAGGTCGATGGCCTTGAGCAGCCCCTCCTCGGTCCGCTCCATGCCGCAGTACTCCCACATGACGTGGCCGAGCTCTCTGTGGAACGAGTCGACGCTGCGTTCGCCCTGGATCTCGAGCAGCCGCTGGGTACGCTCGGCGACCGAGGCCTTGGCCGCGGCCACCTCCGTGTTGCTCTCGTCGAGCGCCTCGAACGGACCCTTGGCGAGGTAGTCGCGGATGGTGTTGGGCAGCACGAAGTAGCCGTCGGCCAGTCCCTGCATGAGGGCGCTCGCGCCGAGCCGGTTGGCGCCGTGGTCGGAGAAGTTGGCCTCTCCTGCCACGAACAGCCCGGGCACCGAGGACTGGAGGTCGTAGTCCACCCACAGCCCGCCCATCGTGTAGTGCACCGCGGGGTAGATCCGCATGGGGACCTCGTACGGGTTCTCGCCGGTGATCTGGGCGTACATGTCGAAGAGGTTGCCGTACCGCTCCGCGACGGCGCCGCGGCCGAGCCGGCCGATCGCCTCGGCGAAGTCGAGGTAGACCCCGCGCCGGAAGTCGCCGACCACTGGCCCGACGCCGCGGCCCTGGTCGCAGACGTTCTTGGCCTGCCGGGAGGCGATGTCGCGTGGCACGAGGTTGCCGAAGGAGGGGTAGATCCGCTCGAGGTAGTAGTCGCGGTCCTCCTCGGGGATCTGACGGGGGTCCTTGTCGCAGTCCTCGCGGCGCTTCGGCACCCAGATCCGGCCGTCGTTGCGCAGGGACTCCGACATGAGCGTCAGCTTGGACTGGTGCTCGCCGGAGACGGGAATGCACGTCGGGTGGATCTGCGTGTAGCACGGGTTGCCGAAGAAGGCACCCTTGCGGTGCGCGCGCCAGCTCGCCGTGACGTTGGAACCCATGGCGTTGGTCGAGAGGAAGAAGACGTTGCCGTAGCCACCGGTGGCGAGGACCACCGCGTCGGCGAGGTGGGTCTCGATCTCGCCGGTGACCAGGTCGCGGGCGATGATACCCCGGGCCCGGCCGTCGACGACGACGACCTCGAGCATCTCGTGCCGGGTGAACTGCTGGACGGTGCCGGCGGCGACCTGGCGCTCCATGGCCTGGTAGGCGCCGATGAGCAGCTGCTGGCCCGTCTGGCCACGGGCGTAGAAGGTGCGGGAGACCTGGACCCCGCCGAACGAGCGGTTGTCCAGCAGGCCCCCGTACTCACGGGCGAACGGGACGCCCTGGGCCACGCACTGGTCGATGATGTTCGCACTGACCTCGGCCAGCCGGTAGACGTTGGTCTCGCGCGACCGGTAGTCCCCGCCCTTGACCGTGTCGTAGAAGAGCCGGTAGACGGAGTCGCCGTCCTCCTTGTAGTTCTTGGCCGCGTTGATCCCGCCCTGGGCGGCGATGGAGTGCGCCCGCCGCGGGCTGTCCTGGTAGCAGAAGGACTTGACGTTGTAGCCGGCCTCGCCCAGGGTGGCCGCCGCGGCGCCACCCGCCAGCCCGGTGCCGACGATGATGACCGACAGCTTGCGCCGGTTGGCCGGGTTGACCAGCGCCGCCTCGAACTGGCGGGTGGTCCACTTCTTGTCGATGGGGCCGGCTGGGGCCTTGGTGTCGGCGATGGCGTCGCCTTCGCGGTAGAGGCCGTGGACGAGCGGGGTGATGGTGGTGTCGGTCATCTCAGGCTCCTCACTTCACCAGCCCGGCTTGGATCGCCAGCGGGGGGATGAGGAACCCCGCGACGACCAGCGCCGCACCGACGTAGCCGAAGATCTTCGCGTAGTGGTAGGTACGCACGCTGTTGGTCCAGCCGAGGGTCTGCATCGCGCTGAACAAGCCGTGCTCGAGGTGCAGCCCGAGCGCGATCATGGCCAGGACGTAGATGAGCGTGAGCCACCACACCTGGAAGCTCGCGACGACGAGCTGGTAGGGGTTCTGGGTGATCGCGACACCGGTCTTGTCGGGGTTGACGCTGATCTTCGAGGTCGTGAACTCGATGAGGTGCCACACGAGGAACAAGAAGATGGCCACGCCGCCCCAGCGCATCCAGGCCGACTTCAGCGCTGTCTTGCCGGCGGCATACCGGGTGCGACGGGCGCTGCCGGAGCGGGCCCACAGGGTCACGGCCGCGTACACGTGCACCACGAGCGAGACGATGAGGACGACCCGCAGGATCCACAGGAACCCGGCGCGGGGCAGGATCGGCTCGAACATCGTGCGCAGGTGCTCGGCATAGGTGTTGAAGGCGGTCTCGCCGGCGAGCAGCTTGAGGTTGCCGTACATATGGGCGAGGACGTACAGCGCGAAGAGCAGGCCGGTGGACGCCATGAGGAACTTGAGGGCGACCGTGGTCCTGCGCGACGTCACTGGGCGCGCGGAAAGTGTCGTTGTGGCCACCGCATGAAACTACCGCCCCCCGGGCGCCGACGCTCAGTAAGGTCACCCTCACTTCGTGTGACATATCTCCATTTCACCGGCTCCGGCCCGGCCGCGCCCGCTTCCGGCCGCTCGCGGCGCCCCCCGGTGTCCCGCTCCCCGGTATGCCGGTATGCCGGCCAGGCCGGTGCGCCGGGTCTCTCCGGGGCGGCCGGTGGGCCGGCAGGGCGGCTCAGCGGGCGGCGAGGACCGCGTCGTAGAGCGCCTTCCTGGACAGCCCCGCCGCCGCCGCGACCGCCGCGCTGGCATCCTTGAGCCGCTCACCGGCGGCGACCCGGGCCAGCACGGCGGGCACCGCCTCGGCCAGGTCGGCCGGTGGAGCCGCCGGGGCGCCGGCCACCACGACCGTCACCTCGCCGCGGACCTCCGCCTGCGCCCACTCGGTGAGCTCGGACAACGATCCGCGGACGACCTCCTCGTACGTCTTGGTCAGCTCCCGGCAGAGCGCGGCGGGCCGGTCTGCGCCGAACGCCCCGGCCATCGCGCCCAGGGTCGCCCCCAGCCGGTGCGGCGCCTCGAAGAACACCATGGTCCGCGGTTCGCCCGCCAGGGCGGCCAGCGCCCGAGCCCGCTCCCCGGGCTTGCGCGGTGGGAAGCCCTCGAAGCAGAAGCGGTCGACCGGCAGCCCGGAGACCGCGAGCGCCGCCAGCACGGCGCTGGGGCCCGGGACGGCGCTGACCCGGACGCCGGCGGCGACGGCCGCCACGACGAGCCGGTACCCGGGATCGGACACCGATGGCATGCCGGCGTCGGTGACGAGGACGACCCGGTCGCCGGCACTCAGCCGCTCGACCAGCTCGCCGGTGCGACTGGCCTCGTTGTGCTCGTGGTAGCTGAGCACCCGCCCGCGGGGCCGGACGTCCAGGGCGCGGCAGAGCCGGGCGAGCCGACGGGTGTCCTCGGCCGCCACCACGTCGGCCGCCGCCAGCTCGTCGGCGAGGCGGGGAGCGGCGTCGCGGGGGTCCCCGATGGGCGTCGCCGCCAGCACCAGTACCCCCTGCGTCATGCGTCCGATCCTCGCACGGGTGCGGCCCCTACGATGTGCGCGTGACCCGGACCGACGAGCTGCGCGAACGCCTGCTCGGGTTCCGGCCCACCGACCGGCTGTGGGGCTGGCTCGGTCCCGGGCTCATCGCGCTCGTCGGCGGGTTCCTCCGGTTCTGGCGGCTCGGCGACCCGCACCAGCTCGTGTTCGACGAGACGTACTACGTCAAGCAGGGCTACTCCATGCTGCGCTACGGCGTCGAGATGCGCACCCAGGGCACGCTGCAGAAGCCCGATGCCCTCTTCACCGCCGGCACGACGAACATCTTCAACAGCACCAGCGGCGACATGGTCGTGCACCCTCCGCTGGGCAAGTGGGTCATCGCCGTCGGGGAGTGGCTGTTCGGGATCGGCTCCTCGGCGGGCTGGCGGTTCTCGGTGGCCCTGCTCGGGACCGTCTCGATCCTCGTCATCGGCCGGGTGGGCCGGCGGATGTTCGGCTCGACCCTGCTCGGCTGCATCGCCGCGTTCCTGCTGGCCTTCGAGGGCCATGCGTTCGCCATCCAGCGCACCGGCATCCTCGACAGCATCGTCATGTTCTTCGCCCTCGTCTCGTTCGCGGCCCTGCTGCTCGACCGCGACCGCAGCCGGGAGATCCTCGCGCGCAAGGTGGGCGCGCTGCCGCCGGGGACCTGGCCGCGGGTCGGTCCCTGGCTCGGGCTGCGCCCCTGGCGATGGGTGGCCGGTGCGACCCTCGGGATGGCGACGGCGACCAAGTGGTCCGGCCTGTTCTTCCTCGCGGCCTTCGGCGTCATGTCGGTGTGGTGGGACATGGGTGCCCGCCGGGCCACGGGGGTGCGCCGCTGGGGGGTCGGCTCGCTGCTCGGCGACGGCCCGCTCGCGGCGGTCTCGCTGCTGCTCACCGCAGCCCTGGTGTATGCCGCGTCCTGGACCGGCTGGTTCGTCTCGACGTACGGGTACGACCGCGGCTGGGCGGCGGCCAACCCGGGCAAGGGGATCACCTGGCTGCCACCGGCGGTGCGCTCGCTGGCGCACTACCACCAGGAGATGTGGCACTTCAACACGACGCTGGCGACGCCACACCCCTACCAGTCGAACCCGTGGGGGTGGCTGGTCCAGGCGCGCCCGACGTCCTTCTTCTACGAGGGCCCCAAGAAGGGCCAGAGCGGGTGCGCGGTCGACAGCTGCTCGAAGGCCATCCACTCCGTGGGGACGATCTCGGTGTGGTGGCTCGGCACCGCGGCGCTGGTCGTCGTCCTGTGGTCCTGGCTGGTCCGCCGCGACTGGCGGGCGGGGGCCATCGCCGGTGGCATCATCGGCGGCTACCTGCCGTGGTTCCTCTACCAGCACCGCACGATCTTCGAGTTCTACTCGATCGCCTTCGAGCCGTGGGTCATCCTGGCCGTCGTGCTGGTCCTCGGCATGGTGCTGGGCGGACCGGACGCCTCGGCGGCGCGGCGACGACAGGGACTCTACGTCGTGGGCGGCTACCTCTTCCTGACCCTGGCGCTGTTCGCGTTCTTCTACCCCATCTACACCGCCGAGGTCATCCCCTACAGCCAGTGGCACCTGCGGATGTGGTTCCCCAGCTGGGTCTGAGGGGTGGGGCTCCGGCGCCTGCCCGCGGCCTGGCGCGTCAGCCCCCCACCGCCACGCACGCGGTGAGGCCGTCGAGCATCGGGGCCAGCAGAACGTCCGTCGCCGTCGTCGCATCGACGACCAGGCGCGTGGACTCGACGGTGTCCAGGCCCTGCCGGCGGGCGACCTGCACGAGCTCGTCGAGGAAGAGCATCCGGAAGCGGAGGAAGGCCTCCACCGTCTCAGTGACGGCGCCGCCGGCGCGGGAGGCGACCCGCCCGTAGTCCGCCGCGGCGCAGACCGCGCCGGACATCGCAGCCCGCCGCTCGTCCTCGCCCTCGGCGTCGATGGCGGCCAGCAGGCCCGCCGCGATCTGCCGGCCGAGGTGGCGCAGCGTCGCCAGGCCGGTCTCGTCGAGCCCTGCGAGCCAGGAGACGCCGCGGGTCGCCTGCAGCATGTTCCGCCGGCACGCACGGGTCATCCGCTCGGCCGTGACGCCGAGCTCCTCGAGGGAGGGCCGGGTCCGGCCGGAGTCCGGGAGCAGGCTGAGGATCGTGGAGCGGGCGAAGCGCCGATGACCGCCGGGCGTGGTGAACGCCTGGACGTCCCCGGCGGCGCTCCACCGCCGCAGGGTGGCCGGGGAGACCCCGAGCAGGCTGCAGGCATCCTGGACGGTCAGCCACTCCTCCGCCGCGAGCGGCTGCTGGGCCCGTGTCGTGCTGGTCATGGTCCACTTCCTGACTGGACGCCCAGCGCCGCCTTGCTCGAGCCCAGCACCTGGTCCTTGTGGCACTGGGAGCAGTAGGCGTCCTGGTGGCAGTACGCGCAGGAGTTGGTACCACCCGAGAGGGTGATGGCCTGCGCGTGGTTGTACAGCATCGTGTTGTGGTCGACCTTGATGGCGCCGCTGTCGTGGCAGTTCTCGCAGTAGCTCGGCGCGTGACACGCCCCGCACGAGCCGGAGTCCGGCAGCACGTTGCTGGTCGCGCTCTTGTGGTCGAAGGCCCACAGTGCGTCGTCATGGTCAGCCGGCTTGACGCCGATCGGGATGTTGCTGGGGCTCACTCCTGTTTGGGGAAACGTGTGGCAGGTGTCACACGTCGATGGGATCACCTCGTTCGTGACCTGCCCGCCCTTGATGAGGTAATGGGCGCCGTCGTGGCAGCGGAAGCACCCGGGGGAGGTCTGGTGGCCGAGGTTGTCGGCGTAGGTGGTCGCCGAGACGCCCATGGCGGGGGTTGCGACGAGGTTGTAGATCGACTTGAGCTCGGTGACCGCCGCGCCGATCTGCGCCTGCTGGTTCTTGGCCACCAGCGGGTAACGCGTCCGGTACGTCGTGGCGATGGCGTCGATGGCCTTGTCGGCCTCGGCGACCGAGGAGTAGACCCCGCTGACGACCTTGACGCCGTCCCGCTTGATGTACGGCAGCGTGGCGTCGATGCGCCCTGCCGCCATCGCGTCGTCCACGGCCTTGTCGACGTTGGGCACCTCATGCCCGATCCGGTTGTGGCAGGCGATGCAGTCCATCGTCCGGTCGTTCTCGGTGGCCTCCAGCCGAGCGACGTCCTTGGCCACGTCGGCGGAGACCCGAACCTGGCTCGAGGCGATGTACTGCTGGGTCTTGCCGTCCGGCGTCGTCGACTCGACGAGGTCGATCTTCTGGTCCGCCTCGTCCTCGGAGGAGTACCTCACCTGCTCCTGGACGTGCCAGTGGACCCCGCGGGTCCCACCGGTGGGTCCGAGGTCGACGGGCCGCAGCAGGACCGAGATCGTCTGCCGGGTGTTGGCCTCGTCGCTGGCGTACATGGGCCGGACGATGAGCTGGGTCGGCCCGCCGTTCTTGGTGATCTGGTCGATGGGATGGCACGTCATGCAGGTGTGCTGGACCGGTGGCAGCTCGGCGTGCTCCGGAGGCGTGATCGGCGTCGGGTAGGTGTTGGTGACGAGCGCGTAAAGCTCCTTGGTGCCGCCCATCTTGGCCTTGACGAAGCCGATGAGGCCGGGGTCGACGTGGCACTCGCCACAGCCGACGTCCTTGTGCGGCGAGACCGCGTACGCCTTCTGCTGGGGCTCCATCGTGTGGCATGTCGTGCAGAAGGAGGCGGTCTCGGAGAAGCCCACCGCCTTGGCCCCGGCCATCGTGGCGACGGAACCGAAGCCACCGATGAGGACGAAGAGGAGCAGCATCCCCTGCCAGGTGTTCCACGGCGGGTGCGGCACCTTGTCCAGGGCCCGGGCCACCGGGACGAGCGGGCTCAGCAGGCGCGGGAGGGGGCGACGGGACGTCGAGCCCTCCGACCCGGTGGCGGCGGGGGCCGCGGCCGGGTCGGAGGGGACGCCGGACGGAGCGTCGGCAGAGGTGGTCGGGGTGTCGCCGGCGGGGGTGGTCCCGCCGTGGTCGGCGGGTTCTGCCGAGGCTGCTGCCTGGGCGCCGGTGGTGGCCGGCGTGTCGGCCGATGAGGCGGGCTCCGAGGTGGGAGCCGCGCCGTCCGGGGCTGCGGGATCGGTCATCTCGTGATCGTCGCCAGCTCTTGCGACATCTCGTCCAGCCCCAGGCCGCCGGCCTTCATCGCCCGGAGGGTGCCCGTGGCGTCGATGAAGAAGTGGGCGGGGATGGCCGAGACCCGGTACTCGTCGGCGATCGCGGAGCTGGGGTCCGCGACGATGTCGTAGGTCACCCCGATGCGGTCGCCGTAGTCCTTGGCCGCCGCGGCGTCCTCGGAGATGTTGACCTGCAGCACCTCGACGCCCTGGGGCTGGAACTTCCGGTACGTCGCCTCGATGTCAGGGGCCTCCGCCTGGCATGCGGTGCACCAGCTCGCTCCGAACGTCAGCCAGACGGGGTGGCCCTTGAAGGAGCTGAGCGAGACCTTCTGGCCCGTCACCGTCGTGGCGGTGAAGTCCTGCGCCGCCACGCCTATCTTGGGGGCCGGCGAGTCGTCCTTGTGCTGGACGGACACGGCCGAGGTGCTGGCCGCCGTCGGTCGGTTGACCAGGTAGACCCCTCCCATGACGAGCGCGGCGGTCACGCCGAGCACGACCGTCGTGCCGATGCGGCTGCTTCGCAGGCGTTCCTGCCAGCTGCGCCGGGCGGCCGGGGAGGCACTGGGCGTCAGGAGGTCGGTCATCTGGTTTGTCCGTTCTGCGTGAGGGGGCGGCTGGTCACCGGTCGGTACGGGTCACATGCGCCCATAGCTGTGCAGGCCGCCGAAGAACAGGTTCCCGAAGAAGGTCAGCAGGACCGACGCGAACCCGAGGACGAGGAGCCAGGCGGCGCGCCGGCCGACCCAACCGCGGGCGACGCGGGCGTGGAGGTAGCCGCCGTAGATGAGCCACGTCACGAGCGACGCAGTCTCCTTGGGGTCCCAGCTCCAGTACGAGCCCCAGGCGATCTGCGCCCAGGCGGCGCCGAGGACGACGACCATGGTGAGCAGGGGGAAGCCGATGATGACGGCCTTGTAGCCGAGCCGGTCGAGGACCTCGAGCTTGGGCAGGCCACGCACCCCGGTACCCGGGTGGAAGTGGTCCTGGTAGAGGTACAGGACCGCAGCCGCGAAGGAGACGGCGAACGCGCCATACGCGAAGATCGCGATGACAACGTGCACGGTCAGCAGCAGGCTGTTCTGGAGCGCGGGCACGAGCGGGTTGGCGGTGGCGTCCTCGGTGAGGGCGTAGAGGAGCATGGCGCCGGCGATGGGCAGGACGAGCAGGGCGATGGTCCGGATCCGGTAGCGCCACTCGAAGAAGGCGTATGCCGCGACGACGCCCCAACCGAACGAGACGGAGAACTCGTACTGGTTGGTGAACGGTCCGTGGTGCACGGCGAACCCGCGAAGGACCAGGCACGTGGTGAGGAAGACCAGGGCGAGCCGGACGAACAGCGACCCGTAGCTGGACAGCGTCCGGGGGGAGGCGCCCCTGCCCGGTGCCGCCGGGGCGTCGTCGACGTCGGCGGGAACCCCGCCGGCGGACACCCGAACCCTGGCCGGGGCGGCGACCGCCGCGGCGACCCGGGCGCGCCCGTTGGCGAAGGCGAAGATGTAGGACGCGGTGGCCAGGACGACGAAGACCAGGCCGGCGATCAGGCTGTACTGCGAGAACTCAAGCATCGTTCTCTGCTCCTTCGGTGGTGGCACTCGACGGGTCGCCGGCGAGCTGGATCTCGGTGATCATCTGGTGGAACTGGGGCTCGAACGCGGGGTCGCGCTTGATGGTGGAGGCACACAGCACCTCGGTACCTTCCGGCACCGTCCGGGCACGGACCCAGATCCGCCGGTGCGGGAAGAAGAAGACGAGGATGAGGCCGAGGACGAACAGGGCCGAGCCGACCCAGACGAACGCCTGTCCCTTGTCGTGGGCCACGATGAGGCCGGTGTACTGGCGGTTGCGGTCGAAGGTGTAGCTGAGACCGGCGACCGTCTCGGCCTTGCCCTGCGAGATGACCTGCACCGCGAGCGGGGTCGCCTGGGTGCCCTGGTGGATCTCGAGCTGCACCTGGCCTGCCTTGATGTTGGGGTCGGTCTGGCCCGACGCCGGCTCGACGACGAAGACCTGGAGGTTCTGGCTCGGCAGGGTGAACGACCCGAAGATGTGCTGGCCGTCGGTCGACTGGTACAGGGCCGGTGAGCCGTTGAACAGCTCCTTGCCGCTGGCGTCCTTGACGATGATCGAGGCGGCGATCCCGAACGAGCTCTGGTAGACCCAGACACCGTCCTGCTTCATCGGGTGGTTGACCCGGACGACCTGGTGCTGGATCTGGGTGCCGTTCTTGTACAGGACGAGGTCCGCCGAGTAGTCCTTCGGCATCCCGTTGTCGTAGTCGGTCTCCGTGAACGACTTGGCCAGGATGGACAGGCCGGTCGAGTGCCCGACGTCGACGCGCTGGCCGACGGGGGCGACGAAGGACTGGTCCTTGAAGCCGGTGGTCGCGGTGAGGAAGAAGCCGAGCAGGATGAGGACGAAGCTGACGTGGGCGATGACGGTGCCGAACGGGCCCCAGCGGTAGCGGTCGGCATACAGGTTCTGACCGCCGTCATCCGGCTGGTGGATCACCCGGAAGCGGTGCCGGTGCAGGATCTTCGTGACGTCGGCGAGGGCCGCCTCGGGGTCCTCGGCGACGACGACGTCGGCGCGCAGCGGCGCGTGGTCGAAGAAGGTCCTGCCCATGCTGGGGCGGGGGTGGGTGGCCACCTTCCACAGCTTCGGCGCCCGGTTGACCGAGCAGGCCAGCACGCTGGTGGCGAGCAGGATCGTGATCCCCCGGAACCAGTACGAGCTGAACACGTCGAACAGGCCGACGAAGCTGAGGATCCTGGTCCAGCCGCCGTACTTCGAGCTGACGCCGTCGACCCACTGGCTGTAGGACGCCGGGTCGTTCCGGACGGCGGCGGGCGCCTGCTCGAGCAGGGTGCCGGCCAGCGAGAGCAGGCCGAGCACCAGGATGAGCCACAGGCCGGTGCGCATCGAGATGAAGAACCGCCACACCCGGTCCAGCAGGCTCCCGAGACCCAGCTGCAGGCCACCGCCGGTCCCGCCGGCGGGGTAACCGTCCAGGTCGTCGAGGGCGTCGATGCTCTCGTGTGGCGTCGGCTCGGAGGGTGAGTCCGGGCGGCTACGGAGGTCTTGGCTCATGGGGGACTCTCTCTCAGAGACCGACACTGGGAAGGACGGTGGGCAGCTTGATGAGCAGGTTGCTGATCATGAGGAACCCGACGATGACGAGCGTCCCGCCGGTGATGAGGTTGACGGCGGACTCGTGCCGGCGGAACCAGTCGAGGCGCCGGCTGACGGCCGAGGCGCCCACGGCGACGAGGATGAAGGGCAGGCCGAGGCCGAGGGCGTAGACGATGAGCAGCAGGGCACCCTGGCCGACACTGGACCGCAGCGATGCCAGGCCGATGATGCCGCCGAGGATCGGGCCGATACAGGGTGTCCAGCCGGCCGCGAAGACGACGCCGAACAGGGCGGACCGGCCGATTTTCGGGTCCTTCAGGAGCAGGGTGCCGTCCTTGGCTCGGGTGGTTCCCATGACCTTGTCCGCCGGGACGGTGGCCTGCCGGTACAGGGCCTGGATGTTCACCAGACCGGCGACGTGCAAGCCCATGACGATGAGCACCGCCCCGCCGACCTGGCGGAAGATGCTGACGTAGTCGCGCAGGAGGTACCCCACCAGCCCCACCGACGCCCACAGACCCACGAACACGACCGTGAAGCCGAAGACGAAGGCCAGCGCCTGCCGGAGGGCCACCCGCCGTGCCGACGTGCTGCCCGCCGGTGTCGTCCCGACCATGTAGGTCACATAGGCGGGGACGAGCGGCAGGCAGCACGGCGACGCGAAGGAGACGACTCCGGCGAGGAACGCGACGAGGAGGCTGATGTTGGTCATCGGAGGGCTACTTGGTCGCGCTCGCCGAGGGGGTGGAGCCGGACAGGTGGGTGGCGACCGTCTTGGCCAGGTCGGACTTCGGGTCGATGTCGATGACCTTCTGCCACTCGGCCTTCATGTTGACGGTGTCCGAGGGGCTCTGGCTCATGTAGAGGAACCCGAGGTCGTAGTGGACCTCCGCGTTGTTCGGGAACAGCTTCTCGGCGGCGAGCCACTGCTTCTTGGCGGCGTCGGCGTTGCCGAGGTTGAACTGGGCCGCGCCCAGGGCGAGCAGGGCGTCCTGGTTCTTCGGGTCGATCGCGAGGACCTTGTTCTCCCAGTCGCTGGCGGTCTTGTAGTCGCCGGCCTGGAAGTACTGGTCGCCGAGGGACTGGAGGGAGGCGATGTCCTTGGGGTTGGCGCTGATCTTCTGCATGAGCGCCGCCACCTGTGCCTGGTCGACGGTTCCGCCGGTGGAGGAGGCGGTCGAGGTCGTCTGTCCGGAGATCGCCGGGACGTTCGATCCCCTGCCCGAGTAGTAGACGCCGAACACCACGGCCGCGACGAGCACCGGGGCGAGGATCCACAGCAGCAGGTTGCGCCGGCCTGAGGCCTGGCCGCCGGCGACCGTGGTCACGGCCTCGCGGGCGCGGGGCTGGCGCACCGGGACCGGCTGCGCGGCCGGCTGCTCGGCCGGGGCGGGCAGGCGCTCCTCGGCGACGCTCGAGAGGGCCTCGTCCGAGCCGGCCAGCAGGGCGAACGCCTCGTCGACCTCGTCGCGCTGCGCGTCGGCCCACGGGCCGATGGCGTGCGGCGCGGTGTCGAGGAAGTCGAGAACGTCACGGTAGGTGCCTTCGATGTCCTGGTCGCCGGCGCCGTCGCTCAGCCCGAGCCGGCCGAGCAGCTCGGACCGGTAGTCCAGGGTCGAGGCGCGACCGCCGCCGGATCCTCGCGGCTGGGTCATGGGATTCGCACTCCTTCGTCGGGGTTCGTCGGCCGGTCGTGCAGTGGTGAGGGCCGCTGCATCTAGTGTCGTTTTGAGCGTTTTGGCGCACCATCCGCCGTGAGGCACATATCGGATAGAGCAGAGGTACATGGGCCGCCGGCCGGGGGTACCGACCCGCCCGGATGTGCCGCCACCGAGTCGGCGACGCAGGCACGGGCGCCCCGGCATGGACCTGGCCTTCGGCCCCGGCCGGCAGACATCGACGCGGCGGCGGGAACGCGGCGGACCGCGCGGGCAGAGCAGGCAGGAGCCATGGCGGGGCGGGCGGAACCGCTCAGCTGCCGTAGCCGAGGTCGGTGTGCGTGTAGCCGTGGCAGGTGAGGGTGCAGGACCCGCCTCCGCTCCCGGTCGGGGTCCAGGAGATGGCGCCACCGGGCACGCCCGGCTCGACGTCCGGGGCGAAGCTGACCAGGCGGCTGCCGTCGACCTGCTGGGTGCCGGCCTTGTCGGCCGTCGAGTGGATCCGGAAGTGGCACTCGGCGCACAGCGCGTTGCCCTGGCCGTCACCGGCGGTGTCGACGTCGGTGCCGCCGCTGCCCAAGCCGGCGAGCTGCGTCAGGTGCAGTCCGTGCAGGCTGAAGTTCGTCGCGGTCGTGCTCCCGGGGCCGGAGGCGTTGGCGAACGGCGCCTCCGCGTGGCAGACATAGCACAGGGCGAAGTCGCCGGAGTTGTACATCGCGGTCGCGCCGGCCAGCACGCGGTCCTGGTAGCCGCGGATGAGGATCCCTCGGTTCACCGAGGTGTGGGGGGTGAGGTCCGAGCCCGGGTCGGCCGTGTCCGGCGTCTGGCTGCTGGTGTGGCAGTTGAGGCACCGGACGGTCCCGCCGACGCTGAAGTTCCACAGCTTGTAGGGGGAGGTGCCGTCCAGGCTCGCCTGCATGGCGGCGCTCTGGTTGGTACCGGCGGCCTCGACCGGGTGGAACGAGGGGTTGTTCGGGTTGAACTCGACGGCGGTGTCGGTCTCGTCCGTGGACGGCTTGCCGGGGACGTTGGCCGGCAGCTGGGTGTAGCCGGAGTGGCACTTGAAGCACAGCTGGTACTCGTGGGTGACCGGCTGGATGGCCCCGTCGAGGAAGGTGTACGTGGGCTGCGTGCCGGCGGCCCCGTTCGTCACGGCCACGCCGGTGGTCCCGGCAAGAGCGCCCGAGGCGCTCCACCCGGTGGCGACGGAGGGGTTCTGGGGGTCGGCGAGCTGGGTGCTGGCCGAGGGGCCTTGCGCCTGGTGCGAGTTGTGGCAGTCCGAGCAGTCGTTGTGCCGGTTGAGGACGCCGGCGAACTCCTCCTCGCTGGCGAGCGTGTGGTTGCTGGCCGTGACGGCGTCGTGGGAGTAGTACTCGCGGGTCGTGTCGTTGTTCGCCGGCCGGGTCAGGGCGTACTGGGTCTTGACGTCGGTGGAGGCACCCAGACCGTCGTGGCACATGAGGCACAGCGTGCTGGACGGCCCGCTCGTCACGAGCAGGTTGGGGCCTCGGGACGAGTGCGCGCTGTGGCAGACCGCGCACTGGTCCGAGGTGAGGGTGTAGGGGCCGTGGATGCCGGCGGAGGTGTCGGCCGTGCTGAGGGTGCCGGCGACCAGGGTGCTGCCGACGCCGGTCAGGGCGGTACCGAGGGGCGCGGCCGGCTGCAGGGGAAAGGCGACGGTGCTCTGCTCCGCCGTGGTGGCGTCGCTGACGGTGCTGCCCTGGCGCTGCCCGGAGGACAGCTGGACCACCGGGGTCGCACCGAGCTCGATCGTCGCAGGGGCCTGTCCGGCGATGGCCGTGCCACCGTCGGTGAGCCGCAGCTCGTAGGAGGCGCCGTAGGTGGCGTCGATGGACAGCCCGACGGTGAGCTCCTCCTCGGTGCACGAGCTCCCGGGGACGGTCAGCGGGCCGCCGGGGTTCGCGGCCATGTCGTGCCGCCCCGTGACACCGGGCGCTGCCGGGTCGGTGCAGGTCATCAGGTCACTGGGAGCGATGTCCTGAGCTGCCGGGCCCTGCTGGTTACCCCCGCCGGCCGCCGCCACCCACTCGTGCTCGAGGTGGAGGGGCTCGCCCACCACGGCCTGGGCCGGGACCGGCGCGTATGCCGGGTCGCCCACCTTGCGGTACTCGAGCCGGGGGGCGAGGACCTGCGCGGTGTCACCCGGGTTGGCCACCTCGAAGCGGACCCGGAAGGTCGAGAAGACCGAGGCGTCGGTGACCGCGGTGTCGGCGCTGAGGTAGCTGGCGGTGGAGGGCGCGCCGCTCACCCGGGCGAGCATGACGTGCTCGCTCGTCACCGCGGAGGTGGTGGCCGCGCCGGTGGGCAGCGGCGACACCCCGGGGGCGGGTGCCGGGGACGGGCTGGGCACCGGGTCGGAGGTCGAGGTGCCGGTGGGCGTGGGGTCCGAGCCGGCCGTCGCGGTCGGTGACGCGGTGTCGGTGGGCGTGGGGTCGGTGGTCGTCGGGGTCGGCGCCGGTGAGGGGTCCGACGTGCTGGTCGGCGACGGGTCCGTGGTGGGAGTCGGGTCGGGGGTGGTGGCCGAGGGGTCGGGGGTGGTCGTCGCGGTCCCCGTCGGGTCGGTGGTGGCGGCTGCGGTACCGGTGTCCGCTGCGGCGGCCGCGACCTCCTGACCGGGACCGAAGGTCATGATCGCGAGCGCGGCGGCCAGGGCCAGCACGGCGAGCCGCGCCGCGTCGAAGACGCGTGAGCGGTGCCGGCTCGGGGGCCTGGTACTCGGGCGGTTCACGGTCACGTCCTGGTCTGTCTCGTCGGTCTGCGTGTCCGCCGGCCTTCGCCGGCGTCCTGCTGGGCTCTGCGGTGAGGTTCGCCGAGGGGTTGGACTCCGGGTGGTCCGGCCGGCCGGACCGGGCCACCCGAAGTCCTCAGCACCGAGGTGCTGGTGTCATGTCACACGTTGTGGCACATGAGGCAGGTGCCTCGGTTGTCGACGCGCAGCAGGCGGCTGTCGCCGGACAGGGTGCCGTCGGGCAGTGCGACCTTGGTGGCCGCGCTGCCGGTCATCGTCGCGTTCGAACCGTGAGCAACGTGGCAGGTGATGCAGTTCGCCGCACCGGCCTCCTTGTTCACCGCGTCCGAGCGGTGGCGGTACATGAAGATGTTGTCGACCGTGCCCGTGGTGGGGTCGGTGTTCGGCGTCTTGTACGAGCCACTGGGGGCGAGGTAACGGGTGTGACAGGTCGTGCACCAGGACGAGACGTTCTGGATGTAGCCGTCGACGCCGGGGGTGGCGCCAACGGTCGTGTTCGGCACGTTGGTGTCGCCGGACAGCCAGTAGTTCGTCGTGGTGTAGACCTTGGTGGTGGCGTCAGGGATGGTGACGCCCGGGGAAGCCGCGCCCGAGTCGGTCGGCACCGGCCGCAGGATGCGGTAGTTGCCGTTGCCGTGCGGGTCGTGGCAGGAGCCGCACTCGAGGGTGACGGCGGTGCCGGCGCCGGAGCCGATGGCCCCGTTGCCCCACATGGTGCCGGCGACGTTGATGGCGTGCTTCGACGTCGTGGCCTCAGCGGAGATGACCGGGATCGTCTGGTTGGACGAGGACCACCCATGCGTGCTCTGGGTGAGCACGTCCTTGGTGGCGGTGTGGGCGCCGATCATCGCGGTGTCGAAACCGCCAGCCCGGAGCGCACCCCCGCTCGACTCGTTGATCCCGTACTGGACGTTCGTCGCTGCGGACGTCCCGTCGTGGCACGTGTAGCACAGAGCAGGCTGCGCCTGCACCAGCAGGTAGCTCGCCTGCGCGGTGTGGGCCCGGTGACAGCCGGCACACTTGCCGGCTCCCGCCTGAGCGATGACCACGCCTGACGTCGGTGAATTGACCGCCAGACTCACATGCGGGCCGTTGTCCGCCTGGGCGGGGGCCATACCCATGAAAAATGCCAGGGCACTTCCCGCGACCAGGAGGAGAAGTCTCTTCACTGCCTTACCTCCTTCGTTTGCTTCGATATTCGGTTTGGTGTTGTGGTGTGTTCGCGATGTCCGAACCGGGAGCCGTCTCGCCACCGCAGGTGTCACCTCTTCGCGCCGTCAGAAGCCCCAGACCTGGACGCGGTTGTTCTCGCGGTCCGTGACGTAGACGTGTGCGCGGTTGTCCATCGCCAGACCGTTGGGGTACTCAAAGGTGCCGTCGAGACGGCCTTCCCCACCGAAGGACCCGACGTAGGTCGGGGTGTCGGCCGCCGTGGCGCCGACGGTGTAGACCCGGACCATGTGGTCCGTGGTGTCCACGACGAAGAGGCGGCCGGCGTCGTCGATGCCGACCCCGCGCGGCATACCGAGGTCACCGTCGCCCATGCCGCGGGAGATCTCGGAGACGATCTTCCCGGTGGGGTCGAACACGACGAGGCGTCCGTTGTTGCTGTCGCTGACGTAGGCATCGCCCTTGGCGTCGACGAACACCCCGTTGGGGTAGTTGAGCTCACCGGGCTTGCCCATGGACCGGACGAGCCGGCCGGACTTGTCGAAGACGAGGACGGCGTGGTGCTTGGCGTCCTCACCGCGGATGTCGGTGACGTAGAGGCTCCCGTCGGTGGCGAAGCCCAGGGCCAGCGGGGCCCATGTGCCGGCGACGCCTTGGGGGGCGAACGTGCGCAGGTACCTGCCGTTGGCGTCGAAGATGTAGATCGACGCGGTGAGCCGGTCGCTGACGTAGACGTCCTGGTCGGCCGGGTCGACCGCGACGTAGATCGGCTGGTGCATCACCTTGGCGTTGGGCATGGCCATCGCCGCGAGCTGCTTGCCGTCCTTGTCGAAGACGTGGACCTTGGCCGTCGGGCCGCCGTCGGTGACGTAGATGCGGTCGCCGGTGGCGCTCACCGCCACGCCCAGCGGCTGGCTCGTGTGGTAGATGCTCCGCTCGTAGTGGGGGACCTTGGCGTTGGTCAGGCCCGGCAGCTCGGTGAGCGGCTTGCGGTTGAGCAGGTACCAGGCGCCGATCGCCCCCAGCACGAGGATGAGCGCCAGCACCAGGAAGAACGCGATGACCTTGCGGCGGCGCTTCTTCTCCTCCGGCTCGGCGGGGGTGGTCGGGCCGTCGCCCGAGCCGCCGTCCGCGGCTTCGGTGGCGTCGGTGCCCGGAACCTCGGTCGTGACCTCGGCCGCGTGGGCGGCCAGCATCTCGGACAGGCTCATCTCACTTGTGTCCTTGCGTCGTGGTGCTCTTGGCACCCGGGGTGCTCTTCGCCTTCGCCGGTGTCACCCCGAGCTCGGCCAGGGCGGACATCGCGTCGATGTTCGTGCGGTCCACGGTGAGGACCTTCTTGTACCAGGCGATCGCGTCGGCGTTGCTGCCCTCGGTCTGCGAGATCAGGGCCAGGCCGAGCATGGCGTCCACCCCCGCGGAGCCGTCGGTGAGGGCCTGGAGCGCCTTCTTGGCGTCGGCCGGCCTGTTCTTGCAGTAGGTGCCCATGGCCGTCGCGTACGTGGCCTCGTCCGGGCTGCCGAGGCTCGTGTAGGCGGCCGCCATCTGGGCGTACGGCTCGCACCACCCGGTCGGGACGAAGGTCAGGGCCTTGCGGAACGCCTCGACGGCGAGCTTGGGCTGGTGCAGCTGCAGCTGGGCCAGGCCCACCTGGTAGAGGGCGTCGGAGTCGGTGGACTCGATCTTCAGCGCGGAGCTGAGCTCGGTGAGGGCGTTCTGGGGCTTCTTCTGCATGACGGCGATGACACCGAGGTAGTAGTGCGCCTCCTGCAGCTGCGGGTCGGCGCCGGCGAACTCCCCCTTCAGCGCTGCTGCGGTGATGGCCTTGTAGTCGGCCGTCGCCTTGGCGAGGTCGCCGGACTGGATGTAGACGTAGCCGCGGCCGATGAGGGCGAGCCGGTTGCCGTGGTCGGCCTTGAGGATCTCGTCGTACTGGGCCAGGGCGTCGCTGTTGCGCTTGTCGGCCTGGTAGACGGCGGCCAGCTGGAGCCGCGCGTCGAGGTTGTTGGGGGCCTTGCGCACGGCGGCCTCGGCGGAGGCGACCTGCTGGTCGACGAAGGACGGCGTGCCGGACACGTGCTGGTCCATGTAGTAGAAGACCCCGAACCCGAGGAGGCCCACGACCAGGGTCAGCACGGAGACCCTGAGCAGGCGTGTCAGGGTGCGGTCCGACAGCTTCGTGGTCGCTCTGTCTTGCGTCATCTCGTCGTGTCCTCCCGCGCGACCCGTGTGCACCGGGCTGAAGCGCGATCTCAACATCGAGGCGGTTGACCTCACTGACGATCCTGTCGGGGACGGGGCCGCCGAACCATCCGCCGCAGGGTAGAGATGAGATACAGGAGGGGATGGGGCTGCGCCCCTGCCGCCGCCGACCAGCGGCGTCACGCGGGGCGGGCCGCCGACGCGCCCACGGCTGCGAGGATGCGGCCGAGCAGTGCCGCGGAGGTCACCGAGACCTCGGAGGTGAAGACGGAGCTGACGTCGATCAGCTCCGCGCAAGGGCACAGCGCCGGCAGGTCGAACGCGCGACCGGGCCCGTTGGACTCGTAGATCACGACGGTCGGGTGGGTGGCCAGCGCCGCGCTCACGGCGTCGGGCTCAGCGGCGGAGACCACGTCGGAGCGGACCCCCGCCGTCGTCAGGAGGTACTGCGCGATGCCCTCGCCGAGCAGGCCGTGCTCATGGATGATCACGACCGAGGGGGGCGCTGCGACCGCCACCGCACCTGTCCTTCCGGAGTATGAGGCTGTCCCTCGACCGTAGTGAGGAGCCGCAGCCGGACACCATCCCGCTCTCGGCACAACCTCGGCCAGCGGCGCCTCTATCGCGGGGTATGCCCTACCTCACACCCCCGGGCGGCTCAGTCGGTGTCGGACGGGCGTCCCAGCCCGTGCCGGACGATGTATGCCGCGGCCTGGATGCGGTTCTCCATGCCCAGCTTCTCGAGGGCGTTGTGGACGTGGTTCTTGACCGTGCCCTCGGTGATGACCAGCTTGCGACCGATCTCGCGGTTGCTCAGCCCCTCGGCGACCAGGCGGAGGATCTCGAGCTCGCGCCGGGTGATGGGCGGCCCGTCCGGCTGGGCCGACGAGGCGTCTCGCTTGACGGTCCCGGACTGGATCTCGGCGAGCAGCCGTCCCGCCACGGCCGGCGCGATCGGGGTCTCGTTGCGCATGACCGCCCGGATCATGTCGTAGAACTGGTCCGGTCGCAGGTCCTTGAGCAGGTAGCCATGGGCTCCGAACCGGATCGCGTCGAAGACATGGTCGTCCGCCTCGGACACCGTGAGCATGATGACCTTGGTGTCGAGCAGCTGCTCCCGGATGAGGCGCACCGCCTCGACACCGTTCATCACCGGCATCTCGACGTCCATGACGACGAGGTCGGGGTGCAGGGTGAGTGCCTTCTCGACACCCTCCAGGCCGTTCTCGGCCTCGCCGACGACGACCATGTCGGGCTGCCGCTCGACGAGGGCGGCGATGGCGCCGCGGAAGAGGGGCTGGTCGTCGACGAGGAGGACGCGCAGCGGGGTGGACTCGGGCATGTCAGCTCACCGGGGACGGTCGCGCCGCGGAGCGCTCCGGGACCCGAGCCGTCACTCGGGTGCCCTTGCCAGGAGCCGACTGGATGCTCAGCTCGCCGTGCAGCAGCGCCAGCCGGTCCCGCATGGTGAACAGCCCGAAGCCCTCCCCGTCCTGGGCCGCCGCGTCGAAGCCGTGACCGTTGTCCTCGACGATGAAGGTGGTCGCCGGCCCGTCCTCGATGATGCGGACGACGACCTCGGAGGCGCCGGAGTGCTTGCGGACGTTGGTCAGCGCCTCCTGGATCACCCTGATGATGTGGACCTCGCAGCGCGGCGAGAGCGCCAGCGGCCGGTCGAGGCCGTTCTCGAGGCGGGTGGAGATCTGGCTCTGCTGGCTGTACTTGGACAGGTAGTTCTCCAGCTGGCCTTCGAGGCCGCGCTCGGTCTTGCTCGAGTCGCGCAGCCCCAGGATCGCCTCGCGGACGTCGCGGTAGGCCTCCTGGCAGGTGTCGGCAAGGTCCGAGACCTCCCCCAGCGCACGCGGGTCGCTCCCGACGGCGGGGTCGGCCTCGAGGACCCGCAGGCGCAGATGCGTGGAGCCGAGCACCTGGGCGAGGCTGTCGTGCATCTCGCGCGCGATCCGCTCGCGCTCGGCGAGGACCGCGCGCTGCCGGCCGTTCTCGCGGAGCTGGGCACTGGTGATGGCGATCGCGGCGAACCCCGAGAGAGTACTGAGGAACCCTCGGTCCCGGTCGGTGTAGCCCTCCGCCTCGCGGCGCCCCACCCACAGCTGCCCGAGGTCGCCGATGGGCCCCCGCACGGTCGCCGTCGCCTCGGCGGACCAGGCCGCGACGTCGAAGCCGCCGGCCGCCCCCTCGGCGCCGGTCTCGGGCACGTCCTCCATACCGGTCGTGACCCGGCGGGTCTGTGAGCCGACCTCCACCGCCTCCGGCGTGCCGCCGGCGAACTCGACGGCGCGCGCCGCCTCGTCGCTCAGGGTCATCACCACGCCGTCGCTCTGCAGCAGCTCACGGGCATGTTGGACGACGGCACCGAGAATCTCGACGGGCGGGGTGTGGTGGGAGATCTGCAGGAGGATGTCGTAGAAGGCGTGTCCCTCGTTCTTGCGGCGGTGCAGATCGCCCACCAGCTGGCCGAGCTGGATCGCGCTGGCGAGCTGGCTGCCGATGTTGTGCAGCGTGCCCGGTGCCAGCCCGAGCGAGCTGTCGGGCTGGGGGGGCAGCCACAGGTCCAGCCGGCCGACGGCGGCACTGCCGGTGAACAGCGGCAGCTCGAGGGAGGGACGGTCCTCGAGGGCGATGCCGTCGGGCGCCGAGACGGGGCCGGCCGTGCGAGTGTGGGTGCGCTCGTCCTCTCCCGACCCGTCCGGCGGGAACACCGTGACCGCGGCGTACCGGGCACCGGTCGCGGAGAGGACGATGTCGAGCGCGGTGTCGATGATCCGCTCGACCCGGGCCTCGCCGCGGATCGACCGGGCGACGTCGTTGGTCGCCGCAAGCTCGCGGTTCTGGCGCCGCAGCGCCGACTGGGCCCGGTCGATGAGCCGGAACATCGCCAGGGAGAAGCCGACGATCGCGACGAGGGTCACCGCCACGAACACGATGCGGTAGCCCGCCCGGGGGCCGCCGCCCACCGTGCCGTTCCCGTCGACGACGAAGCGCACCGCCTCGAGGGTGAGCACGAACGCGACGGGCAGCACGACCCCGACGACCCTGAGGTGCCCCGCCACCCAGCGGTACCGGCGGGTGGTGACCGGCCCGTCGGCGTTCTGGCCGGGGCCGGACGCGCCGGCCAGGTCGTCCGAGGAGTCCATCGCAACGGCCGAGGCTGCGGCGCCGGAGCCTGTGGTAGCGATGACGTCCTCCTGAGTCCCGGCGCATCACCCACGAAGGCCGATGCAGGTTCAACTATCTTAGGGCGTCCCCCACGACCGTCGTTGCCGGGCCCCGCGCGTCCAGCGAGCGGTCATCATCGCATGATGACCGCTCCGCCGAGGTGCCGCCGGTGGGTCAGGACTGGTGGACGGACGCCACGATCGCGTCAACGGCCGCTGCGACGGTTGCGCTGCTCGCCGATTCGACGCTCACCCGTCGGCCCAGCCGGGTCGAGGAGGCGGTGGCCGCGCGGGCGACATACGGCAGAAGGATGCTGCCGGAGACATTGCCGCCGCCGCTGACTGTGACATACACCACGGCCCGACCCTGAGGGGTGCTGCGCTCCTCGAAGCTGGCGAGCCGCTCGCACAGCGTCGGCTGCCGCCCGCACAAGGCGGCGAGGTAGGCCCGGACCGACGTCTCGGTCGTCGCGTCCTGGTCCGCCTGCGGGGTCGTCGTGACGATCACCAGGCCCCCGTCGGGTCCGAACCCCACGGTCTTGTACGTCGACAAGGTGGTGGCGAACTGCCCGGCATCCAGGCCGGACCGGCTACTGACGGCCCGCACTCCCGCGATCGCGACCGGGTCGTCGTTGAGGTGCGCCCCCGAGAAGACGCCCCAGCCAGCCGGGAGGACGAACGAGACGTCCGGGTCCCGCCAGGTGGCGCCGGAACCCGCGTGGGCGTTGGACTGGACGATGCCGTGCTGTCCGGTGCTCGCTCCGCCGGCTCTTCCGCCGGCTCCTCCCCCGGCCTCGGGCCCGGTGCTCGTGCATCCGGCGACCGTGCACACCGCCGCAGCCACGACCGCGGCCGCCCCGGCGCTGACCAGCGCCCTCGACCTCATGGCTGCGACGATACTGCCGGGCGGTGGGACCGCCCGGGAAGTGTGACGCAGCAGGTGTGGGGCCGACGGTGCTGCGGCGCCGGCTGGCGGCCGGCCCGGTCAGGCGCCGGCGCCCCGGTCAGGCGCCGGCGCGCATCGGCTTGGCGAAGACCGCCCGCATGTGGCCGCTCGACAGGACGACCGCGATGGCGATGAGCACAGCACTGAAGGCGACCTGCTCGACGATCATCCACGAGGGGTAGAGCCCCGGGATCGCCGAGCTGACCACGGCGACGACCGGGAAGACGATGCTGAACAGCCGCAGCCGCGAGTAGGCCCAGTAGAAGCCCCGCCCGGCGCGCCAGACGAAGTAGAACAAGGTGGCCGTGAGAGCGAAGATGACGACCAGCCGGTA
The DNA here is from genome assembly GCA_963763315.1 of uncultured Actinomycetota bacterium. Lineage (GTDB taxonomy): Bacteria > Actinomycetota > Actinomycetes > Actinomycetales > Dermatophilaceae > CAVSJJ01. Next base: position 419,246 of record CAVXOC010000001.1, on the reverse strand, counting down.
CCAGACGATGCCGGACACCGTCCCACCGTGGTCCCGGACGTCCAGCGCCACCCCGACGGCTCCCGCCGCGAGGACGAGCTCGGCCACGAGCCACCAGGTCACCGTGAGCAGCGCCCGGCGGGTGCGCGGCGCGGCGCGGGCCTCGTCGGGGATGCGATGGCTCGCGTAGCGACCGCCGGCGATGCGGTCGATGCGGAGAAACCACGCCTCCGCAGGCATGTGGCCCCTCCCATCGCCGAGGTAGTTGACGATTAAGGTTAACCGCCCGGCTGAAGCGGCCCGAAGCGAGGGCCGCCGTCGTTCACCGGGTGCCTGCGGTGTCCGAGCGCCCGGTTAGGTTGAGGTCGTGTTCCTCCTCGATGCCGGCGACCGTGCGGCGCCCGACGCTGACCGTGCTCGGCTCGTCCTCAGCCCGAGTGACCTGCGCCTGGCCTCGATCTGCGAGTTCCGGCTGGTCGCCGAGCTCGACATCGTGCTCGGCCGGGCCGACCGGCCCACCGCCCCCGCGGACCCGATGGCCGACCGGGTCGTCACCCTCGGCAACGCGCACGAGCAGCGCGAGCTCCTGCGCCTGTCCCGGGAGCACCCCGGCAGGGTGGTCCAGTTCCCCCGCCCCGCCTACGACCTCGGCTCGCTGGCCGCGGCCGCCGCGCAGACACTCACGGCGCTGCACACCGACGCGGAGGTGGTCTACCAGGCGACGTTCTTCGACGGCGGCTTCGTCGGTCACGCCGACTTCCTCGAGCTCACCCCCGCGGGGTGGCTGGTCACCGACACCAAGCTCGCACGGACCGACTCGGTCCCTGCGCTGCTCCAGATCGCCGCGTATGCCGCCGCCCTGCGCACGGCTGCGGTGCCCACCGCGCCGGTGGCCCGGCTCGTCCTCGGGTCTGGCGCCGTCTCCGAGCACCCTCTGGCCGACATCATCCCCGTCTACCGGGCCCGCCGGGCCCGGCTCGAGGCCCTGTTGGCCGAGCACCGGGCCGACGCCGGACCGGCGCTCTGGGGCGACTCTCGGTGGGTGGCGTGCGGGCGCTGTGAGGTCTGTGCGGCCGAGATCGAGGCGGCGCGGGACGTCCTGCTCGTGGCCGGAGTCCGGATGCCCACCCGCCGCCGGCTGCGCGAGGCCGGCATCGCCACCATCGACGCCCTCGCCGCCTCGACGGGCCCGGTGCCCGACGTGCGTGACGCGACCCTGCAGCGGCTTCGCGCCCAGGCCCGGCTCCAGCTCGTCCAGCAGCGCGACCCGGCCGGCGCAGTGGCCTTCGAGGTCCACTCCCCCGAGGTCCTGCGCCGCCTCCCCGAGCCGACCGCGGGGGACGTGTTCTTCGACTTCGAGGGCGACCCGCTGTGGTGCGAGCCGGGCTCGGACGTCTGGGGCCTGGAGTACCTCTTCGGGATGGTGGAGGTCGACGGGGTCGACGGGGCACACGGTGAGGCGCCGCGCTTCCGGGCGTTCTGGGCGCATGACCGCGACGCCGAGAAGCAGGCGCTCGTCGACTTCGTCGCCTACCTGAAGGCCCGGCGCGAGCGCTGGCCGGGGCTGCACGTCTACCACTACGCGGCGTACGAGCCGGCGGCCCTGCTCCGGCTCGCCTCCCGCCACGGGGTGTGCGAGGACGACATCGACCAGTTCCTGCGCGAGGGGCTCTTCGTCGACCTGTATGCCGTGGTGCGCGCCAGCATCTACGTGTCGCAGCGCTCGTACAGCATCAAGAAGCTCGAGCCGCTGTACATGCCGGGCCGAGACGGCGCCGTCACCCAGGCGGACCAGTCGATCGTCGTCTACCACCAGTTCGTCGAGGCCGGCCTCGACGGCGACGAGGCCGGGGCGGCGCGGCTGCTGGCGGACATCGCGGACTACAACGAGGACGACTGCGTCTCGACGCTGCGGCTGAGGGACTGGCTGCTGGCGCGCCTGGCCGGTGCTGGCACGGGGGCCATGCCGGACGAGGCCGACGACCTCGGCGACCTCGCTGCGCCGACATCCCTGGCCATCTCCGACCGCCGGCGAGCGGTCATCGAGCTCGAGGACCGGCTCCGGGCGCTCGTCGCCGGCGTCAAGCCGCACGAGCGCAGCCCCGAACAGCAGGCCGTGGCGATGGTGGCGGCGGCCCTCCAGTTCCATGCCCGCGAGGACAAGCCGTTCTGGTGGCGGCACTTCGACCGGCTCCGTTCACCCGTGGGCGACTGGGCCTCCGAGCCGGGGGTGTTCGTCATCAGCGGGTGTGAGCTCGTCGAGGACTGGCACAGGGACACCCCCCGACAGCGTCCGCGCCGCACGCTGTGCCTCACCGGCGAGCCGATGGGCGGGACGCTCCTCGGCCCGGGGGTCGAGGTTGCCGCCGTCTACCGGGACCCACCTCCACCGGGGATGCACACCCAGCCCGGTCATCTGCATGCGCGGTCGCCGTCGGGTATCACCATCCTCGCTGCTGACGACATCGTGGCCGGGAACGGCCGCACCCATCAGGTGCTCACCGTCCGGGAGCTCCAGCCCAAGGACGGCGAGGACCACGTGCACCAACCGGTGGCCCTCGTCCCCCAGGGGGTCATCACGACCACCAAGATCGACGCCGCGCTGGTGGAGCTGGGCCAAGAGGTCCTGCGCACCCATCCAGCGCTGCCCGCCACGGCCGGTCTCGACGTGCTGCTGCGGCGCCCCCCGCGCCTGCGCTCGGGGCGGACCCTGCCCGCCGTCGGCGTGGGTCCCGACCGGTTCGTCGAGGCGATCGCGGCCGCGGTCCGCGACCTCGACGACTCCTTCCTCGCCGTCCAGGGGCCGCCGGGCACGGGCAAGACCTACGTCGGGGCCCGCGTCATCGCCGCGCTCGTCCTCGAGCACGGCTGGCGGGTGGGGGTCAGCGCCCAGTCGCACGCCGCCGTCGAGAACGTCCTCACCGCCGTCGTCGGTGCCGGGGTGCCAGGCGAGCTGGTGGCGAAGAAGGCCGTCGAGACGGCCGACCCGACCTGGACAGACCTCGGCTCAGCCGACGCCCTCGCGGGGTTCGCGTCGGCGCACGGCGGCGGCTACGTCATCGGCGGCACGGCGTGGGACCTCTGCCACGAGGGCCGGGTCGCGCGCCGGCAGCTCGACCTGCTCGTCATCGACGAGGCCGGCCAGTTCTCGCTGGCCAAGACCCTGGCCGCCTCGGTGTCCGCCGACCGGCTGTTGCTCCTCGGCGACCCGCAGCAGCTGCCCCAGGTCTGCCAGGGCTCGCACCCCGACCCGGTCGACGCCTCCGCGCTCGGCTGGCTCATCGGCCAGGAGCCCGTGCTACCGGCCGGTCACGGCTACTTCCTCGAGACGACCTGGCGGATGCACCCCGACCTCACCGAGCCGGTCTCCCACCTCTCCTATGCCGGTCTGCTCCGATCCGAGGCGGAGGTGACCGCCGCGCGCGCTCTCGACGGGGTGCCGCCAGGGCTGCACGTGGTCGAGGTGGAGCACCACGACAACGCGACCCGCTCACCCGAGGAGGCCGGGGTCGTTCTCGAGATCGCCCGGGGCCTGCTGGGGCGGCCCTGGACCGCGCCGGACGAGGACGGCGACCCGACCTGCCCCCGACCGCTGGCGCAGCAGGACCTGTGCATCATCACTCCCTACAACGCGCAGGTATCCCTGCTCCGCGCGGTCCTCGACGAGGCGGGGCTTGCCGACGTGCCGGTCGGGACCGTCGACAGGTTCCAGGGACGACAGGCGGTCGTCGTCATCATCTCCATGTCGGCGTCGGCCCCGGTCGACGTCTCCCGTGGGATCGGGTTCCTCCTGGACCGGCACCGGCTCAACGTGGCGGTCTCCCGCGGCAAGTGGGCGGCATACCTCGTCCGGTCCGTTGCGCTGACCGACTTCGCCCCCCGGTCGCCCACGGAGCTGATCTGCCTCGGCGCCTTCCTCGGGCTGTGCGACGGCGCCGCCTCGCGGGAACGCGTCCCCGTTCTGTGCGGCACCACCGCGGGTGCGCCATAGCCCTCAACTACCGGAGGGAGCCCGGGATGGCGTCAGCGACCCCATGGTGGCGCTGACGGGATCCGAACCCCTGACCTTCTCGTTGCGAAGGCCTCCGGGGTCTTGCCGCCTTTGTCGCGTGCTCGGGGCGAACAGTGACGCGCCGGGCCGGCGGCGGCCGGTGAGCCAACCGCCGATGGTTCCGGGGCGGATCTGGTCGGGGCGCCGGAGGCGCGCCGTGAACCAGTGAGGAGGGTTCTCACGGCGCTGCAGCCGACCTGCTGGAAGTCCACTGTCATGCTTGGCGCGTCCTTCCGCTTCGACAGCGTTGGCGCCATAATGGCTCCATGCCGAACATCCAAGTCAAGGACGTCCCCGAGGACACCCACGCGGTCCTGCGACAGCGCGCGTCGGCGGCGCATCAGTCGCTGCAGGAGTACCTCCGCTCGAAGCTGATCGCGGAGGCGGCCCGGCCGACGGTCGATGAGGTCCTCGACCGGGCCGGCGGGCGGGCCGGCGGGTCCCTGCCGCTGCGTGACGCGGTGAACGCCCTGCGGTTCGACCGTGCTCGTCATTGACGCCTCCGTCCTGGCCGTCGCGCTGATCGACGACGGCCGGGACGGCGACCAGGTCAGGGACCGGCTCCTCGGGGAGTCCCTGGCTGCGCCCTCGCTGGTCGACCTCGAGGTGGTCGCGGTCTGGCGCGCCCTGGCCCGCGGCGGGCAGCTCGACGCCCGACGAGCCCACCTGGCCCTCGCCGACCTCCAGGCGATCCCGATCCAGCGGGTCGACCACACCGCCCTGCTCGAGCGCTGCTGGGAACTGCGGGACAACCTGAGCGTCTACGACGCCGCATACGTCGCCCTGGCCGAAGCGCTCCAGGTCACCCTGCTCACCGGTGACCAGCGCCTCGCCCGGGCTCCCGGCCTGGACTGCTCGATCGAGGTCATCAAGGCCAAGCCCTCATCGCCCTGACCTGCCGCTGTCGCGGCCGTACGCTCACTGCCGCGATTCGGGCGTCAGTCGAGCAGGGCTACCTCCCGGTCGAAGGCCAACGCCACGGCACGCGCCAGCTGCGCTTCTTGCTCACCGCTGAGATACCCGACGGTGCGTCCGAGTGCCTTACTGGGACGGTCAGGACGTTGTCCAAGGACACCGCGCAGTCGCGTCCGGTGGAGCTGAGGGGATTCGAACCCCTGACCTTCTCGTTGCGAACGAGACGCGCTACCAACTGCGCCACAGCCCCGAAGTGCGCAGACACGATAACACCGCCGTCACCGGCCGCCGAAACGCGGCCGAGGCGGGCCGGCCACCGGCGCGCGCCGGTCCACCCCGGTGGCGCGGGCTTCCATCCGCGGGTGGGCGCCGGCACCGCTTAGTCTGTCGGGCATGCCCTTGCGCCTCTCGCTCCCCGGCCGGAACCGCCAGCCGGACTCCGGGCCGCCGGCCGCTCGTCCCGCCCTCGCCGTCCCGATCCCCCGCCCTGAACCGAGCGGCGCGCCGGGGACCGCGACGGCCGAGGGACGGCCGGTCCAGTGGTCGGTCCCCCGGGGCGTGCGAACGGCGAGCGAGTGGTCGTGGCGCGTCATCGTCATCGGCGCCGCCGTGTATGCCGCTCTGCGCCTGCTCGGCTTCCTGTCCGAGGTCGTCATCCCGATCGTCGTGGCCTTGCTGCTCGCCGCGCTGCTGCGCCCGGTGGCTCGTTCGCTCGGCCGCCACATGCCCGCCGGTCTGGCAGCGGGCATCACCCTGGTGGGCAGCCTCGCTCTCATCGCCGGGATCCTGTCGTTTGTCGGCTCCCAGTTCTCCTCGCAGCTCGGCGACATCGTCGACCAGGCCACCAAGGGCATCGACGAGATCCGCGAGTGGCTGCGCGCCACCTTCCATGTGAGCGACACCCAGGTGGGTCAGTGGATCGACACCGCGAAGGCCGACCTGTCCTCGAGCCAGAGCAACCTCGGCCAGACCGCTGCCCACGCTGGCCTGACGGCCACCCACGCCATCGCTGGCTTCTTCGTCGCGCTGTTCGCGCTGTTCTTCTTCCTCTACGAAGGCGACCGCATCTGGGCCTGGGTGGTCCGGCTGTTCCCGCGAGATGCGCGGGCCAGGGTCCACTCCTCGGGCCTGATCGCCTGGGGACAGCTGTCGGCCTTCACCCGGGCCACCGTCATGGTGGCGGCGGTCGACGCGATGGTCATCGGCGCGGGGGCGGCCATCCTGCACGTGCCGTTCGCGTCGGGCATCGCCGTCCTCATCTTCTTCGGTGCCTTCATCCCCGTCGTCGGAGCCGTGGTGTCCGGCAGCGTGGCCGTCCTGCTCGCCCTTGTCGCGCTCGGCCCGATCCAGGCACTGGTCATGCTCGGCGTCGTCATCGGGACCATGCAGCTCGAGAGCCACGTCCTGCAGCCCTTCCTGCTCGGCCGGGCCGTTCGGGTCCACCCCTTGTCCGTCATCCTCGGCATCGCCGCCGGCATCGTCGTGGCCGGGATCGTCGGAGCCCTCATCGCCGTGCCGATGATCGCCGTGTTCAACGCGGTAGGCCACCACCTGCTCGACGCGGACCAGGCCCCGGACGACGCCGCCGAGGTCCTGACACCCGGCCAGCTCGACGGGGCCGAGGAGGCGGCCGGCCGGGAGGAGGATCTCGCCCGGGGCGAGGCCATCGAGGAGCTGCCTGCCCCGGCGAGGCCGGTCGGCGAGGGTCCGGACCAGGGCTGACGCCGACGCTGTCGGCGGCCGCCACCGCCCGGTCGAGCGGAGGGAGGTCCGGGGGTCAGGCGCCGGCGACCCGGCGCTCGGGTTCCGCGTATGCCGCCGGGTCCTCGATCACGACCGGCTCGGGAGTCGGCGTGGTCGCAGCCGGCGGCGGCGCCGGGCGCTCGGCCTTGGCCTTCATCGCGTACGTCGGGCGGGGCACCGGCACGGGGTCCCAGGTGAGCGGGATGTCGTCCTCGTCGACGAGAAGTGCCGCGGGGACCGTGACGACCGGCCCGGGCTCGGCCGGCGCGTCATCACGAGCAGCGGCCGGGGCCTGCGGAGCGGCGGGTGCGGTGTCGGGAGCATCTGCGGGGGCGGCCGCATCTGCGGGGGCGGGGGCCGCGGCAGGGCCCTGGACGGCCTCCTCGGCGCCCGGCGCCTGGACGACCTCGACGGCGTGCGCAGCGCGAGCACGGTGGGCGAGCCCGCCGCGGCGCGCCCGGATCTCCTGCTGCACCCCCGAGCGCAGCCACAGGAAGCCGGTCATGGCCACGGCTGCCGGCGGCGCAACCGACCATGCAGGCAGCGCGGACAGCGCGGCCAGAGCCACCATGACCATCGTCGCGCCCAGACCGAGCAGCAGGGTCACGCCCCGAACGCGCCGGCCGGGGTGCATCTGCGCGGCCCGGACCGTCCCCGTCGACCGGTCGGAGCGGCGGTCCCCGTCCGAGCCCGGGGCGCCGGTGCCGACCGACGGTCCGGTCCTCGGCGGGTCGGACTGAGCTGCGCGTACGGCTCGGGTCGGGCTGACGGCATACGAGCGAGTGGTCTTCGCGCGCGCGGCCGACACGCGAGGCTCGAGGACCCGGATCGACGCGGAGAGCTGGTCGACGGTCCGAGCGGTCGCGAGGTGCTCGCGGCGGCGCACCCAGTAGAGGAGGAAGTAGGCAGCCCACACCCCGAGAAGGACGAGGAAGATCACGCTGCTCGGCTGCACGGTCCAGACGTTAGGTGGGCAGGCGATTCTTACCGTGGACCTGCGTCGGTGTGTCGCCAAAGTGACGGTTGTGAATCCCTGAGGCGGGACATGAGGGACGCTCCCTTGAGGTCCTCCACGGTCAGCGCGAACGAGCGATGGTCGCGCCACTCGCCGTCGATGTGCAGCATCCGCAACCGGAGACCCTCCTCGCGGAAGCCGAGCTTGCGCACCACAGCCAGGCTCGCCGTGTTCTCGGGGCGGACGTTGACCTCGATGCGGTGCAGCCCGAGGACGTCGAAGGCGTGGTCGCCGACGAGGGCAAGGGCCGTCGGGGCCACCCGGCGCCCCGCCACCGCCCTGCTGACCCAGTAGCCCGCCGAACAGGACCGGAACGAGCCGAGGACGATGTTGCTCAAGGTGATCTGACCGACGATCCGCCCGTCGACCTCGATGAGGAGCGGCAGCATCCGGCCCGCGGACGCCTCGTGGTCGTAGTGCCGGACGAGCTCGTCGAAGGACCGCAGCGCGGCGTCGTCGACGGGCGAGGTGGCGTCCCAGGGCTCGAGCCACGCGGCGTTCGTGCGCCGCAGCCACTGGTACTCGCGCGCGTCCGTGACGGCCATCGGCCGCAGGACCACCGGGTCGCCCGACGGCGCGACGCCGACGAGCCGCGCGGGCCAGCCGACCCGTGGGTCGCTGCGACGCCGCCACATCAGTGGTCGCCCCCACCGATCTGCTGCAGGGCGTGAGGAACGATGGCCGCCAGCACCGCCAGCGCGTCACGGACCCCGCCGACCGAGCCCGGCAGGTTCACCACGAGGGTGCGTCCCGCGACGCCGGCGACTCCGCGGGACAGGGCCGCGGTGGGGACGCCGCTGGCGGCGCCGGCTGCGCGGATCGCCTCGGCCACCCCCGGCAGCTCGAGGTCGAGGAGCGGGGCGGTCGCCTCCGGGGTCCGGTCGGTGGGGGTGATACCAGTTCCGCCGGTCGTCAGGAGCAGGTCGGGATCCGTCTTCAGTGCGGCGGCGATGGCCCGCGCGACCTCCGGGCCGTCGGGCACCGCGGTCGGACCGACGACCTCGAGGCCCCACGCCCGCACGGTGGCCGCCAGCTCGGCGCCGCCACGGTCGGGGTAGACCCCGTGCGCGGCACGGGTCGAGCAGGTGATGACGACGGCGGTCCTGCCACCCAGGTCGGGGGCGCCGTGTCCCGCCGGGCTCATCGCTCGCTCCAGTCGCCGGACCGCCCACCGGACTTGGCCGTCACCCGCACATCGGTGATCCGGGCATGCTTGTCGACGGCCTTGACCATGTCGATGAGGGCGAGCGCGGCGACGGCGACCGCGGTGAGCGCCTCCATCTCGATGCCTGTGCGGTCGGCCGTGCGTACCGTGACCACGAGGTCGACCCCGTCGTCGGCGACGGTGAGGTCGACCTCGACGCCGTGGACCGCAATGGGGTGCGCCAGCGGGATGAGCTCGGCCGTGCGCTTGACGGCCTGGATGCCGGCGACCCGGGCCACGGCGAGCGCGTCGCCCTTCGGCACCGTCCCGTCGCGCAATGCCGCGACAGCGGCGGCGGAGAGCAGGACCCGCCCCGCGGCACTGGCTTCCCGTGCGGTCACGACCTTGGCCGACACATCGACCATGTGCGCGCTGCCGTCGGCGCGCACATGGGTCAGCCGACCCTGCCGGTCCTCAGCAGCCATGGGAACGATCCTGCCCCAGGAGGGGCACGCAGGTCAGGATGTCGCCCTCGACCACATGGTCGGACCCGGGTGGCACGACGGCGAGGGCCGAGGACCCGGCCAGCGCGCCCACCGAGTGCGAGCCCTGCCCGCCGAACGGCTGGACCCGGGGCAGGGCCCCCGGCTCGGTGGGTGGCTCGACGGCGACCCGGGTGTACTCCGCTTTCCCGGCGACCGAGCGCCAGGACCGGGCGGCGACGGCGGCGAAGCCCGGCAGCGCCAGCGGGTCGCGGCCCGACAGCCGTCGCAGTGCGGGCAGGACGAACACGTGGAACGACACGAGCGAGGACAGCGGGTTGCCGGGAAGCGTGATGATGGGCAGCCGTCGCGGCCCGGCGACCCCGAATCCCTGGGGCATCCCGGGACGCATGGCGACCTTGACGAACCGGACGCCGCCGTCGGCTGTCAGCACCTCCTTGACCGTGTCGTACGCGCCCATCGACACTCCGCCAGAGGTGAGGAGGAGGTCGGGCGACCCGGGCGGGTCGGCCAGCAGCGACCGCAGCGCCGCGGCGTCGTCGGGCAGGTGAACCCGCGCGGCGACCTCCGCGCCGGCGGCCGAGACGAGCGCCGCAAGCATGATCCCGTTGGAATTGACGATCTGCCCGTACCCGAGCTCGGTACCGGGCTTGACGAGCTCGTCGCCCGTCGACACGACTGTCACCCGAGGTCGAGGGACGACCGACACCTCCGCCACGTTGGCGGACGCCAGGAGGGCAAGGTGGCCCGGGCCGAGGGCAGTGCCGGCCGCCGTCAGGCGCGCCCCCTGCTGCACGTCCTCGCCGCGGTGGCGGACGTGGCGCCCCGCCTCGGGAGCCAGCCCGAGCCGGGCCGTCCCGGTGCCGCCGTCGCTCGCCTCGACGGGCACGACGGCGTCGGCCCCCTCCGGCAGCGGCGCCCCGGTCATGATGCGCATGGCGTGCCCGGGGACGAGGACGTGGCGTCGGGTGTCACCGGCGGCGATGTCGCCGTCGACGGGGACACTCACGGGCAGCTCCGCGGTGGCCGCGACGAGATCGGCCGAGCGCACGGCATACCCGTCCATGGCCGAGTTGGTGAAGGGTGGCAGGTCGACACGCGACGCCACGTCGTCGGCGAGGACGAGTCCGAGCGCCGCCTCCACGGGGACGGTCCGCGGCGGCAGCGGGGCCAGCACGGCGAGGATGGCGTCCCGGTGGTCCCCGACGCTGCAGAGCTCAGGCATGACCGACCTCACCGGTCAGGACCGCCCCGTCGGGCACGGTCCAGGCCGGGCTGCCGACGAGATGCACCTCGCCGACGCATCGCACGCCGCGCCCGAACGTGACGTCGCCGCTCACGGTCAAGGACGTGCAGTCGGCGATGGCCGGGACCCCGCCCGGGAACCTGGCGTCGAAGTCGTCGATCAGCCGGTAGGCCGGGGACAGCTCGACGAACGGCTCGTCGCGCTCGGTGGTAGCCACGACCTGGGTGTCCGCGTCGAGGAGGTAGAGGTCGGAGCGGATGAGCAGCAGCTCGTTGGTGGTCTTGACCGGCCGGAACCTCCGGCGCGGCACGAGCAGGGCCCGCGAGCCCTCGAACACCTCGACGGCCGCGCCCATCGCCGACTCGATCTGGATGACAGGCGTGGAGGAGGGGTCGGTCGGGTCGACCGGCTTGTGGTTGACGATGATCGGCAGGCCGAGCACGCCGTCGCGCTCCTCGAGCCGCGCAGCCAGCACGTCGAGGTCCACCCACAGGTTGTTGGCGTGGAAGAACCCGTGCCGGTCGATGTCCTGGAAGTGGCCCATCTCACCAGGCATCACCATCGCGTTGTCCCGCAACACCACTCGCCCGTCGGAGCGCCGCACCGCGAGGTGCCCGCCCTTGCGGTCGTTGAGGGTCCGCACGCAGACCTCCGCGACGTACGGCACACCTTCGGCGGCCATCCAGGCGGGGATGGCGGGGTCGCACGTCGCGCCGAGGTTGTCGGCGTTCGACAAGAAGGCGTACCGGAAGCCCCTCTCCCGCAGCGTGGCGAGCAGGCCGGTGGCCAGCAGTGAGACGTAGATGTCGCCGTGGCCGGGTGGGCACCACTCCAGCGACGGGTCGGCAGCATGGTCCACCGGGGCCAGGTCGTCGGCCCGCAGCTTGGGTTCGGCGTTCTGGAGGAAGTCCAGCGGTATGCCGCGCACGGCCAGCTCGGGGTAGGCACCGAGGATCTCCAAGGACTCCCTTCGGGTGCGGAACGAGTCCATCAGCAACAGGGGCAGGTCGACACCGAACCGGGCCCGCAGGGCAAGCACCTGACGGGCGATGACGTCGAGGAAGGTGAGCCCGTCCCGGACGTGCAGGGCGCTCTTGGGGCCCGAGACCCCCATGCTCGTGCCCAGGCCGCCGTTGAGCTTGATGACGACCGTCCGGGCCAGCGCGGCCCGCTGCGCCTCGGGACCGGGGCGAAGGTCCTCGAGCCGCTGCGGCGTAGGAAGGGGGCTGATGGTGTCCTCGGGGATGAATCCGGTCGCCTCCGCCTCCAGCTGGCGGTAGTAGTCGATGAAGACGGACACCGCGCGCTCGTCGACCCCCCGCGCCCGCATCCGGGCCACCGCTCTGCTCAACCCCTCGGCACTCATGCGGCCAACCCTACGGAACCCTACGATGCTGCGGTGAGCGACCACAGCAAGCGAGAGCGCCGCACCGCCCTGCGGGCCCGGCGCCGGGCCATCGTCGCGGGACGCGACCACCTCAGGGATGACGCGGCCATGGCCGAAGCCGGCGTCCAGCTCGTCATGTCCTTGGGCCTCGACGAGGGGGACACCGTCACGCTCTACGAGTCCTGGGCCGGCGAGCCGCCCACCGGGGCCCTCGCCGCGGCTCTGGAGGCACGCGGCATCCGGGTGCTGGTGCCCATCACCGAGCCTGACCTCGACCTGGACTGGCGCGAGCTCGGCGACCCCGACGAGGTCCCCCTCGGCCACCGGGCCGTGGCCGAGGCGGACCTCGTCCTGGCGCCCGGCCTGGCGGTCGACATCGCCGGCACCCGGATGGGACAGGGCGGCGGCTGCTACGACAAGGCCCTGCCGCGGCGACGCCCGGGCACTCCCGTCGTTGTCCTGCTGCACCCCGGCGAGCTGCTCACCCGAGCTGATCCGGGACTGCCGCGTGAACCGCACGACGCCCCGGTGGACGGGGTTCTCACGGTGCACGGGGTCACCTGGCTGGCCGACCCGACCTGACCGGCGGGCTCGCACCCCGGCCAGGACGTGGCATCGTCCGCGGATGGGCCGTCAGGCAGGCGGGGCCTGCTCGGCGCTGGAAACCTGCTCGGCCCGAGCGGGCGGCTCGGCCGAGCGCTCTGCTCAGCCCGAGCGCAGGCCCGGTACGAGGGTGAGGGTGTCCTGCGTGGCGCGCTGGACGGCATCCCTGCTGAAGGGCCAGGCGAACTGCGTCCCGGTGATCCAGGCACCGATCTGGTCGTCGTAGTGGGCGTCGAACGCGTGACCGCTGGCGCCGGTCTGGTTGACCCAGGTCGAGCCGTCGAGACGGGAGAGGTCGACGACCATCCGCATGGACGGCGCCCAGTTGACCTCGTAGCCCTGGCTGGCGTCCCAGCCGTTGGCGTCGACGATCGCCGAGCCCCCCGGCATCTGGTAGGGCCCGCGGTTGAACACCCGGTGCAGCAGCGAGCCGACGACGCCGCCCGGTGCGTCGCCCCCGAGGACCTGGTGGCGCAGGGTGAGCTCGTGCAGGCGTCCCCACTGCCAGTCCGCGGGATCCTTCCCGAGCTGCTTCGTCAGGTCGAGCCGGGCCCCGACCAGGGCCTGGCGCAGGATCTCGTCCTTGCCCTCGGTGACGTCTGCCGTGCTCTTGTTGTCCCACCACGGGCTTTTGGGGCTCTTGAGCAGGACGACGACCGCCTGCATCCACCGGTCACCGCCGTTGGCCTGCAGGTCGGCCGGCAGCTCGTCGTCGAAGAGGAGGGAGAGCAGCCGGGACCACACGGCGTTGAAGTAGGCCGCCGCGGCGGCCGAGCGTGAGTCGCCGACCGGATTGGCGCCGTTCCAGCCCCGCAGGAGGTCCTGGGCCTCCCGGGCGAACACCGCGTCACCGGATCCGTCCTGCCCGGTGAGCCGGACAGCCAGCAGGGCCCTGACCAGATCGGCCGCGGCCTGGTTGTGCGTGTCCATCTGGATCGAGGCCATGTCCGCCGGGCTGACCTTGTCGAGTGCGGCGAGCCGGTCCCGGATCCGCTGAGCCCGGAAGCCGTAGTCCCACTCGCTGGTGAGGAACGGCCTCGTGCTCGCGGTGACCGCCTGGTTGGCCGTGACGATCTCGCCCTCGGGCGGGTCGTACGTCCATGGCAGCTGAGCGAACGGCACGAAGCCGCGCCAGTCGTACCTGGAGTCCCAGCCCGGTGCGGGCCAGTACCCCGGCGGGGTGCCGGGCAGGGCGGGGATCCGGATCGGGATGAGGCCTGGCGCCTGGTAGCCGATGTGGCCGGCGGTGTCGGCGTAGACGAGGTTCTGGGCCGGGACGGCGAACTGCTGGGCGGCCGCCCGGAAGGTGGTGAAGTCAGTGGCCGTGTCGATGGCGAACAGCGCATCGGCGGTCTTGTTGGGGATGAGCCCCGTCCAGGCCAGCGAGACGGCGTACTGCTGACCGCCGTCCTGCCGGTTCGCCGTCGGTGCGCTCGCCCCGGCCTGCTGCACCGGGTCGAGGACGTCGGAGAGCAGTGGGCCGTGCACGGTGCTCCGCACGGTGATGACCTGGTCCGTGCCGCCGGCGACCTTGATGGTCTCCTGGCGGCTCTGCAGTGGCACCCATCCCCCGTCGCGCTGGTAGGTCCCGGACACGACGCGCTCGAGGTAGAAGTCGGAGACGTCGGGCCCCAGATTGGTGAAACCCCAGGCGATCGACTGGTTGTGCCCGATGACGACGCCGGGGACGCCGCTGAACGAGAAGCCTGCGACGTCCAGGGGACAGGCGCTCGACACGGAGCGGCAGTGCAGGCCCACCTGGTACCAGATGCCCGGCATGCTCACGCCGAGGTGCGGGTCGTTGGCAAGCAGCGGCCGGCCGGTCGTCGTCCGGGAGCCGGCGACGGCCCAGGCGTTCGAGCCGATCCCGTCGCCTCGGCCCACCAGCTGGGGCACCGCGGCGAGCGCATCCGTCACCGCGGCATAGGCCGTGTCAGCCGCCGGAGAGGTCAGCGCGGCCGGTGACGGCGCGGCCGGCGCGATGGCGGACTGCGCCCACCCGCTCCGTGGCGGCGGGGTCAGCACGGCCGCCGAGGTGCGCCGGGGCGCCGTGCCGGAGACGGCTCCGGATGCGCCCGGCTGCCAGTCCTTGGGCGACAGGATCGGGGCGTTGATGTCGAAGGGGTACGGCGGGTACACCTGGGCGATCTGGCTCAGCGGCATCCGGCCGGCGAGGCGCGCCCTGGCCAGCTCGTCGGTGTAGTCGCTGCGCAGGTCCCAGGCCATGGCGACGAGCCAGGTGAGGGAGTCGACGGGTGTCCAGTCCTCGATCGTGTAGTTGGGCAGGCTCACCCCGAGCGCGACGTACTCGAGGGAGACCTGCGCGCTGTCCCGGCCGTGCAGGTAGGCGTTGACGCCATCGGCATACGCCTGAAGGTACTGTCGGGTCTCCGGCTTCAGCGTCGGCAGCTCCGCCTCGGCGACCTGTCGCCAACCCATCGTGCGGATCACCTTGTCGGTCTCGAGGCCGTCCGTGCCGACGAGCTCCGCCAGCCGGCCCGAGGTGACGTGCCGGCGCAGGTCCATCTCGAAGAACCGGTCCTGGGCGTGCACGAAGCCCTCGGCGCGCGCGATGTCGGTGACCGAGTCGCCATAGATCTGCGGCACGCCGCGCGCGTCCCGCAGGACGGTGACGGGGCCGCTGAGACCGGCTACCGTGAGCCGGCCGGTGGTCTGCGGGAAGGACCGACGGACGTAGGAGTTCCCGACGACGACGACGAGGAGGACGGCGACGACCACGAAGGCGACGAGCCCCACGCCGAGTCGACGGAGGAGCTTCGCGCGAGTCACCCTGCGAGACTAGGACACGAACCGTCGGGACACGGATGGGACGGGCCGGTGACATGAGCTCGGGTTGGCGGTGGGAGGAGGTGGGGGGGACGGACGGCGCCGGGGCCTTCACGGTCCACGACCTCGCCGTCGTGCTGCTCGTGGCCAGCCTGGTGCTCGTCGTCGCGGTCGCCGCAGTGCGGCTGTCCGCCCGCTCCGGCCTGCCCTCGCTGCTCATCTACCTCGGCATCGGGCTGGCGCTCGGGGAGTCAGGGCTCGGCATCCACTACGACTCGACCGAGCTGACGAGGGTTCTCGGGTATGCCGCGCTGGTCCTCATCCTCGCCGAGGGCGGCCTGACGACCCAGTGGGAGGGTATCCGACGCTCCGTGGCACCGGCGGCGGTCCTCGCCACGGTGGGCGTCGGGGTGTCTGTGGCGGTCGTCGCCGTCATCGCCCATCTGGTGCTCGGGCTGGCGTGGTCGGTGGCCATGCTCGTCGGCGCGGTCCTGGCGCCCACGGACTCGGCCGCGGTGTTCTCGGTGCTTCGCCGGGTGCCGCTGCCGCGGTCGGTGACCGGGATGCTCGAGGCGGAGTCCGGGTTCAACGACGCCCCGGTCGTCCTGCTCGTCGTCGCCCTGTCGGCCCGGGCTGCCGGCGGCTCGGCCCCCCCCTGGTGGCAGACCGGGTTGCTGGCTGCTGTCGAGCTCGCGGGCGGGGTGTCGGTCGGGCTCGCCGTGGGCTTCGCCGGGGGTTGGCTGCTGCGGCGGTTCGCCAGTGCATCCTCGGCCTTGTTCTCCATCGGCGTCTTCGCGATGGCGATCCTCGCCTACGCGGCCGCGGACCTCTCCCACACCTCCGGCTTCATCGCCACCTACCTCGCTGCGCTCGTGCTCGGGAACATCTCTCTGCCGCACCGCCCGGCCGTGCTCGGGTTCGCCGCGGCGCTGGGCTGGCTCGCCCAGATCGGCCTCTTCGTCCTGCTCGGGCTGCTCGCCTCGCCCAGCGGCTTCCCCGGGCAGCTGGGCCGCGCCGTGGTCATCGGTGCCGTCCTGCTCCTGGTGGCCCGGCCGCTGTCGGTCGCAGTGTCGTGCGCGCCGTTCCGCATGCCGTGGCGGACGCAGGCGTTCCTGTCCTGGGCCGGCCTGCGCGGAGCCGTGCCCGTCGTGCTGGCCACCGTCCCCATCACGGCCGGGATGCCCGGGATCGGGTGGCTGCTTGACCTCGTGTTCGATCTCGTCGTCGTCTTCACGGCGATCCAGGCCCCCACCCTGCCGTGGATGGCCCGCCGCCTCGGCATCGAGGACAGCCACCACAGCGTCGATCTCGGCGTGGAGGCCACCTCGCTCGACGAGCTGGGCGCCCACGTCCTCGAGATCACCGTGGGTCCCTCGTCCCGGATCGGCGGGGTACAGGTCTTCGAGCTCCGCCTACCGGATGGAGCGAACGTCGCCCTCGTCGTGCGGGGCGAGGAGGCCTTCGTCCCACGGGACACGACGGTGCTGCGCCATGCGGACCGGCTGCTGGTCGTCGCGACGACCGCGAGCCGAGCCGCGGCCGAGAGGCGCCTGCACGCCGTCAGCCGCGGCGGCCGGCTGGCGAGCTGGACACAGAGGAGCTGAGCGAACGCTACACTCTTGCAGGGGAATCCGCAGACCTCAGGCGTGCCGAGATGCTGGTCCGTGACCGGCTCATGCCTCGCCCGCACCGGGGTCGGGCCGAGCCGGTTCCGCCCGAACGGTTGGGCGAGCCGAGCGGAACGGACGCGCTCGCCTTCGCCGAACGTCATCGCCGGGGACCGGTCACCGCGGCGGTCATCGCCGGCGGCCGACGCGGGCGGGCACGACAGCCCAGGGACGCCCAACCACATCCGGCCAGGTGCCGGCATACTCCGGGTCGCCGCTGCGTTGTACTCCCTGACGATACCCCGGGCGGTATGTCGTCGCCCGTCCCGTATCCTTGACGCTGGGCCCCGTCGCTGGGGGTCAGCCACCCGCCAGGAGGAACGCCGTGCCTACGTACGCCTACGCGTGCACCGAGTGCGACCACCGTTTCGAGGTCGTGCAGCCCTTCAGCGACGACGCCCTGTCGGTCTGCCCCGAGTGCGAGGGTAGGCTGCGCAAGGTGTTCAACGCCGTGGGAGTCGTGTTCAAGGGTGGCGGCTTCTACCGGACCGACTCGCGCGCCCCCCGCGAGGCGAGCGTTCCCGCCGCCTCATCCTCCTCGACGTCGACATCGACGCCCTCCTCGTCCCCGTCCACAGCCGCCTCCGGTTCGAGCGCCTCGTCCACAGCGTCGAGCTGACCCTCGCCGGGCGGCTCAGCCGCGACCTACCGTCTCGGTCATGCGCCGCCTGCTCCCGCGACCTCATCTCGACCCGGCGGCCCGCCGGCCCCGCTCCGGTACGAGCCGGCGCTCACGGTGGCGCCGGGCGGTCCTGCGGCGGATGCTCGCGGCCGCACTCGCCGCCCTTGCGGTTGCGCTGGCCATCGCGGCCACTCGTCCGGCCCGGCCGGCGGGGATGGTCACCGTCGTCGTGGCGCGCAGGGACGTCCCCGCTGGGGCCACTCTCGCCGTCGTCGACCTCGCCGCGGCCGGCTATCCCCGAGAGCTGGCCCCGCCAGGGGCGCTGACGGCCGCTGCCTCCGCGACCGGGCGCCAGGTGACCGGTCCGCTGCTACGTGGGGAGGTGGTCACCGGCTCGCGGCTCGTGCCCCGTGGCGGCGGCGCTGCCTGGGCAACCGGCCTCGTCATCGTGCACCTGCTCGCCGACGACCCGGCAGCGCTCGACCTGCTCCGCCCGGGGACCCGGGCGACCCTCTACCCCGGCGGCGGCGGGCCGGCGCTGACCCGCTCGGCCCTGGTCGTGACGGTCGACCCCGCCGATCAGCCGGACGCCGAGAGCCTGTCAGCCGCGACGGCTGGATCGGCCCGCGGTGTCGTGGTGGCCCTGGAGTCCGCGCTGGTGGACCGGATCTTCGCCGGCCAACGTGCCGATGGAGGACCACCGGTGGTCTCGGTGGCAGCGAACCCGCCGTGAGGCTGGCTGACCCACGAGCTCGCCGTTGCGCGGGTCCGCGGTAGAACGGTGAGGACGAGTACGTTGGACGCTGTTTCCCCTCCTACAGCAAAGGACCTCGTCACCATGAAGGGCTTCAAGGACTTCGTCATGCGCGGCAACCTCGTCGAGCTGGCGGTCGCGTTCATCATCGCCGCGTCGTTCGCCGAGGTCGTCAAGACCTTCACCGCCGTCATCATGGACCTCATCGGCAAGATCGGGGGGAAGCCGGACTTCTCGTCCTGGAAGCCGGGCGGGGTGTCGTTCGGGGCCTTCCTCACGGCGCTCATCGCCTTCGTCATCCTGGCGTTCATCGTGTACTTCTTCGTCGTCAAGCCGTACGAGAGGGCCAAGACTCGCTTCATGAAGCCGGAGGACGCCGTCGAGGCCGTCGACGAGAGCATCGAGCTGCTCAAGGAGATCCGCGACGCCGTCCGGGCGCGCGGCGCCGTCTGACCCGCCCACGGAGGACCCCCTCTGGGGACGGGACGGGCTCGTCGTCACTCCCAGTGCGGCGGTCGCTGCTCCCGCAGCCAACGTTCGTGGGCGGCTGCGTCGGGGACCTCGCCCCACCCGGCGTCGGTGTCGTCGCGGGTCTGCTCCGGGGTCGCAGCTCGGCGACCGCGCGGCCAGCGCGACGGCTCGTCGCCCGCGGCGGGAGCGGTCGCCTCGCCGCGAGCCGGTGTGGCGTCGCCGGGCCCGGCTCCCTCGGCGTCCGGCCCCCCGGTTCCGTCCGCCGCGCCGGGAGCGCCGACCGGCCGTCCCACCTGGTCCTCCGGCTGCCCCTCGGTGTCGTCAACGACCTCCCGCCCCTCGGCGATGGCGACGATGCGGGAGATGTCGTGGGCCGGGTCGCGGAAGATGTCGGTGCTCCATACCCGCTGGTGGCGCCAGCCGAGCCGCGTGAGGTGCTCTGGCCGCAGCCGGTCACGGTCGCGGCCACTGCGCAGCGCCGCGTACTCCGGGCCGTCGGACTCGACGGCCAGGACGAGCCGGCCAGGGTCGGCGCGTCCCTCCACCGCCAGGTCGATCGGGTGCGCCGACGAGCCGTACCGCTCGTGGACAACCAGTCCCTGAGCGCGCAGGCCGCGCGAAAGCTCACCCAGCACCACCGATCGTGCTGGCGCAGAGCCCTCCTCGGGCGTGGTCCCGGCGTCCGGCTCCCCCGGCGGGCTGCCGCCCTCGGCGGCATACGCGAGAAAGGCACGGAGCAGCTGTGCCCCCCGAGCCCGCAGCTTGTCGGGGTCGAGGTCGGTGGCGACGATCGATGACACGACGGTCATCCGCCGCCGGGCGCGGGTGACCGCCACGTTGAGGCGGCGCTCTCCCCCCTCGACGTTGAGCGGCCCGAACCGGTGTAGCACCCGGCCGTGGGGCGTCTTGCCGTACCCGACCGCGAGGATGACGGCGTCGCGCTCGTCTCCCTGCACCCGCTCGAGGCTCTTGACGAAGAACGGCTCCTCGACGTCCTCGGCGAAGAACGCGGCGAGATCCCGGGGGATGCCACCCAGGGCTTCACGCAGGCCCTCCTCGATCCGTCGCGCATGGGAGGCGCCGAGGGTGACCACGCCGAGCGACTCCTCCGGCCGCAGCCGAGCGTGGTCAAGGACGAGCTCGACGACGCGCTCGACCTCGGCCTGCGTGGACTCGACGGCGCCGGCGCCCTCGATGAGGACCCCGGAGCCGTCGACCACCTCGTGGGCCAGCACGGGCGCGGTGCCGGCGCCGGGAAAGGTGACGAGCGAGCCGTCATAGATGTGCTCGTTCGCGAAAGCGATGAGCCGCTCGTCGAACGAGCGGTAGTGCCAGGAGAGCCGCCGGCTGGGCAGGATCGCGGCGAGGGCGTCGAGGATCGACTCGACACCGTCGGTGGGGGCGTCGCCGGGCGGCAGGTCCTCCATGTCGGTGACGGTCGTGAAGAACGAGGTCGGTGGCAGCTGGTGCGCGTCACCCGCCACCACCACCTGACTCGCACGCGAGATCGCCGAGACCGCCTCCGCCGGCGGGATCTGGGATGCCTCGTCGAAGACCACGACGTCGAACCACACACCCGGCGGAAGCACCGAGGCGACGACGAGCGGGCTCATGACCCAGCACGGGCGAACCGCCGTGGCCAGCGAGCCGGCCACCGGGAGGAGGTCACGCAAGGCGAGGTGCCGGCTCGACTTGAGCGCCTCGGCACGCACGATGCTCTCCTGGTGTGGGTCGTCTCGCACCACCGTGCGCACCCGATCAGCCACGGCGCGTGACACGCGAGCAGCATTGTGTCGCAACAGCTCTGCATCGGCAGTGGCGAACTCGGCGACGGTCCGGCGGAGGCGGTCGCCGTTGTGGGTGGCGATCCGCGAGTCGCGCAGCAGAAGGTCCTCGGACACCGAGGCCCACCACACGAACTCGAGCTCGGCCGCGACGTCGTCGGCCGGGACGCGCCGGGCTGCCAGGTCGGCGACGACCGCCCCGAAGCCTGCCCCGTCGAGCTCGTCCAGGGTGCCGATGATCACCGGGACGACGGCGAGCCGATCCGGACGCCCGTCGAGCTGGGCCAGGCGGACCCGGACGGCGTCGAGGTCCGCGTCGAGCAGCCGCGGGACTCCCTCCGGGCGCGCCAGCCGGTCGTCCAGCCAGGCGAGGTCGACGACGACCGCGTCGTAGGCCGCCTGGGCCCGGTCGAGGTCGACCGGCAGCTCGGGGCGCCCCCCCGCACCCGCCATCTCACGCCAGGTGCTCCGCTGCTCGCTCGCCTCGACGAGGGCCTGGTGCAGGTCGGGCGGGGGTGGCCCGGGCCTCAACAGCCGACGGGCCTGGCGGACAAGCCCGCGGCGCTCGAACCAGCCGAACTCGATCGACCGCTCGGTGCGGTAGGCCCGGTCACCGGTGGCCGCGACGAGGTCGTCGAGGGGCACGTCGAACACTTCGGGCCGGAAGGTCTCGAGGGTGTCGCGGACCTTGGCCACCGTGGCCAGCGTGCTCCCCCAGTCCCGGATGCCGGTGGCGCTCGGGACGTCGATACCCGAGAACACCTCGTCGAACGTGGACTGGAGCCGATCGATGGCACCGCTGGACAGCCGTCCGGTGACCTCCCGCGCGACGGCCGCCTCCGCGGTGGTGGTGATCCGCGCTCCGAACCACGGGTCGGCGGCACCGGGGCCGGCGGTGGCGTCCTCGCCGGTGGACCAGGCGCCGGCCGAGACCGCCTCCGCCAGCCGCTGCCCGAGCACGGCCACGTCCGCGCGGCCGAGCGATGACAGCTGAGGCCCGTGCAGCCGCACCCGACACCGCGGTGGACGGGGCCGGGCCGCCAGTCCGCTGATCGCCTCCTGGGTCTGGTAGACCGAGACGCCCCACGGCATCCGGACGTCGTGCATCGCCGCGAGGTGGGCGTCGAGGACCTCCCGGGTGCTGCGTACCGCGGCGATCAGGTCGCGGTCACCGGGTGCCCGCGCCGCCGCGCCAGCCGCATCCAGTCCCGCCGCGAGCTGCTGGGCGATCCGCCGGCGCGCCCGCGCGCCGTCATGCAGGTCCAGGACGAGGTCGCCCAGACCGACCCGCCCAAGCCGGCCGACAACCGCGTCGATGGCGGCCCGCTTCTCGGCGACGAACAGCACCCGCTTGCCGTCGGCGGCGAGTGCGGCGATGAGGTTGGCGATGGTCTGGGACTTGCCCGTGCCAGGGGGCCCGTGGATGACGAGGTGGGCTCCGTCACGGACGGCGTCGATCGCCTCCTGCTGGGAGACGTCGGCATCCAGGACGCCCATCTCCTGGCCGAGGTCGCGGTCACGGGACCCGCCTCGGTCGGGGATCTCGCCGCGCACCGCCCATATCGCGTCGGGGTCTCCGGCGAGGGCCGCGACGACGTCGTGATCGGCCAGGTCGCCACCCAGGGCGGAGAGATCGGCCACCATCGGCAGCTTGGCGTACGAGAAGGTCCCGATGACCAGACGCGGAGCGATGGCGAAGTCCGGCACATCCGCGCACGCGGTGCTCAGCGCGGCATACACGGGGAACGGGTCGAACGCGCTCGCGGTGGAGGCGAGCTCCTCGAGGGCGTCGGCGTCCAGCTCGACGCCCTGCTCGGCGTGCAGGTAGTGCACGAGGACCGGATTGAGCTCGATCTCGTCGGGGAGGTCGAGGATGAAGTCCCGCTGAGCGGCGCCCGTGGGCCGCAGCTCGATGGGCTGCAGGAGGATCGGTGCCGCCGGCTGACGAGGCGCGTCCGGTCCGAGGCTCCACGTCGCCATCCCGAGGGCGAGGTAACCGGTCGCGATGCCCCGCTCCTCCCGCAGCTCGCGGCTCTTGGCCGCGATCGCCCGGGCCCGGCGCAGCGCCTCGTCAAGGGCTGCGGGCTCACGGATGAGGGCCGACAAGGTCGTCTGCCGACCGGCCAGGAAGCGGGCCAGCCCGGCGGGGTGGGCGGTGGTGAGGTCGAGGGTCCCAGTCGGCAGGTTGCGGAACCAGAGCAGCGTGTTGCGGCCCCCGAGGTCGACGAGGTGGCGGGTCCACTCCCGCAGGGCGGCGCTGACCCGGTCGGCGCGCGGGTCCGCGCTGTCGCCGGTGCCGGCACTCAAGCCGGTGTCCGGGCGCGGGTCTGGGCCGGCTTCACTCACCCTGGCAGGCTAACAACGCTGTGCCGGCCGGGCCGAGAGGCTAGCCGCGCAGGTGGTGATCGACCGGGTGCGGGTGATCGCGGGCAAGTCCGGGCGGTGGTGAGCGGCCGGGCGGGTACCTCTCGCCGACACTCCCGAGCACTGACGGGCCGACGGGCGTGGCTGTCGGTTCGGGCGCTGAGCGGCCGGTCGTTCGCTGCTCAGGGCCACCGCTGGGTATGCCGTGAGCCGGGCGCTTCGGGTACGCCCGGCTCACGGGGTCTGTGGGGTCAGGCCTTACGGCCGTGCCGCGGACGGTAGACCGCGTCCGGGGCCTGCGAGACGCTCGCGCCAACGAGGTGGTCGGCACCGGTGGCGCGACGGTGGTCCGGGTCCCCTGAAGCGATGCGGTCCAGCCGCTCGCTCAGGGTCTGGTAGGGACGGTCTGCCCGGGGTCGCCTCATGTGGACGACTGTAGCGCGAGATTCTTTACCGTGTCCTGGTTTCTACTTGACTTGCCCTTTACCTTTTGCACACCCACCCGATAGGGAGCACGCGGGGTGGCGGCCGCACTGACGGCGCGGGTCGGCCCCGATAGGCTGGGCGCCGGCGCGACCGCTTCAGGCGCTCACGACCAATCCCAGCCCTCGTAGCTCAGGGGAAGAGCACCGCTCTCCTAAAGCGGGTGTCGCAAGTTCGAATCTTGCCGGGGGCACGATGTGTTTTCGCAGGTCATCAGAGCCCCGCTTCGTCCCTCGTGGTGGGGCTGTGGAACCTGGAGGGGGCCGGTCTCGTCCCAGTGGCGTCCCCGAGGATCGCGTTGACCCGCGCCATGGCCGCCCGGTCGGCGTCGGTGCCCATGAGGTGTCCGTAGGTGTCGAGAGTGAGCTTGGCCGTCGAGTGGCCGAGCCAGCTCGAGACCGTCTTGATGTCGACACCGGCCGCGATCCACAGGCTGGCCGCGGTATGTCGCAGGTCGTGCGGGCGCCGGCCGAGGCTCGTCGCGGACCAGTGGACGGCGCGTCGCCAGTTCTGCGCGGTGAGGTAGCCGCCGCCGGGAGCCGGGAACAGCAGGTCCGTCGGGCCGGCGGCCGTGCGCCCACTCCGCGACGACCGGCCGGACGAGGTCGCTGAGCGGGATCAGCCGGATGCGTCCGCTCTTCGTCGTCGCCCTTTCGATGGGCGCGCCGGTGCGGCCGGACTGGGGCACGGACCGGTGGACGACGATCGCCGGGTAGGGAACGGAGGCCACGTCCTTGACGCGCAGCCCGCGCAGCTCGCCCAGCCGCAGGCCGGTCAGCGCCAGGACGAGGGTGACGTCCGCGTAGCGGCCGGCGTACCTCCGCTGGGTCTCGACCACCTCGAGGAGGAGCGGGAGGGGGTACGGGTGGATCTCGACCACCTGACCGGTCCTCGAGTCGGGCCGTGGCAGCGGGACCGCCGCGGCTGGTGAGATGACGAGCCGTCGGGTGCGGACGGCATACGCGAACAGGCCACGGACGGTGGAGCGGACCCAGGCCGCGGTGCGCACCGACCGGGTCGTCGCCACGTGGGAGAGGAAGCGCTCGATGTGCGCCGCCGTGATCGAGCCGATGGGCAGCCTGCCCCAGGCGGGGACGACGTGGACCCGCAGGGCGCTCTCGTCGGACTCCCAGCCCCGCACGGAGAGCTGGCCGCGGCGGGCCTCGCGGTACTCCTCGGCCAGCTCCGCGACCGTCATCTTCCCCGCCGACGGCGGCACGAACTCCCCGAGCACCAGCAGCCGGGTCTGCTCGGCCTCCCAGCGCAGGGCGTCGCCGCGGCGGACGAAGGTCCGGTCGGCGACGACGACTCCTCGCGACTTCACCCGCACCCGCCAGCGGCCGTTGGCCGTCTTGTTGACCATCAGCGGGCCTCACGCTGGGCTTCGATCCTGGCATTGAGCTCGACCGGGGTCCAGAAGCAGCGTCGGCCGATCTTGATCGCGGAGCGAAGCGGCCGTGGGTGCGCAGGTAGCCCAAGGTGTCGCGGGTGATCCGGCACCAGGCGGCGGCCTCGTTGACGGACAGCAGCCGTGGCGCCTGGACCTCGACTTCCTGGGTGGTCGTCATCTCGGTCATGGCGTTCTCCTGTTCGATCCTCATCCTGATCTACTCCTCCTCTATCTCGTATGCCGTGGCCTGTCAGCATCGGCGGGGTGTTCTGTGGATAGGCGCGGTACCGGGGCACTGTGTGTGGACGGTCCCCGACGCGAGTCGCCGAGCGCGGCCGCGATCAGTCGGAGCTGACGGCGGGCATACCGTCGCTGGGCGGCTCCAGGTCCTCACCGTGGGCGTAGAGCGTCATCAGACCTGGCCAGCCGGAGGCAGATCCGGCGAGCAGCCGGAGAAGGGTGCGCTGGGCGGCCTCAGGCAGCCCGAGCTGGCGGAACATCGAGCGGGTTGTCGCTCGGGAGTTGCCGCCCGCCGTGTGGCTGCCCAGGGTGCGCATCGGCGCGGCTGATCCGTTGACCCGGGCCAGGTCGACGCGGGCCGCGAGCACCTCGAACGCGACCGGAACGAGGGCGTGGCGAAGGGTGCGTGGCGAGACCAGCAGCTGCCGGACTATCCACTCCTGGAACGACTCCAGGCTCATGGCTCCCTCCATCCAGATTGTCAACGCCCACTGCGTCGTGCCTCGAGCCGTCCATCCCGCCCTCCGTCGACAGATGTCCCTTCACACCTCCTAAAGCCAACGACGGGGCCCCGGGGGCCAACCTGCGGGCGAATTTCTTCAAGGAATCTTCGCGGCAGCGCCGGCTCGGGCATTCCTGGCCACGTTCGTCCACTTGTGGACACAGCGGTGGATGTCGACGACCCCTCCCGGCGCGACGCCCCGGCAGACAGCCCGACGAAGGTCAGTGGAGCTCGCGACGACCCCCACCGTGTGGCTACTCAGGGTGTGGCAGGGGAGGTCTCAGTCTTCCGCACCTGCCGAAGTGCGGTCGTGCGTATTGATCGATTCAGCGTCTGCGAATTGTCTGATTCGTGGGCTGCTGGCTGTAGGGTCGAGGCGTGGACTACTTGCGTCGGATCATCGATGACGAGTTGGACGAGCTCTTCCCGCATGTCCCGGCCATCGCGATCGACGGACCCAAGGCGGTCGGGAAGACGACCACGGCCGAGCAGAGGGTTGATGGCCTGCTGAGGTTGGACTCGCGCGCCAACCGCACCGCGGTGGCCGCCGACCCCGAGCTGGTCAGGCACCGGGCTAGGCCGCTGCTGATCGACGAGTGGCAGAAGGTCCCCGAGGTGTGGGACGTGGTCCGTCGGGTCGCCGACGAGAACCCGACCGGTGGCCAGTTCCTGCTTGTCGGGTCCGCCGCCCCCGCCGTGGGCGCAACCGCGCACTCCGGCGCCGGGCGGATCGGCCGGCTGCGGATGCGCCCGATGACGCTCTCTGAACGCGGCGTGGCCCAGCCGACGGTCAGTCTGCACGGCCTGCTCACCGGGACGAGCCCACCCGTCGATGGCGAGTGTGGTCTGCGGCTGGCCGACTACGCCGAGGAAATCCTGGCCTCCGGGCTCCCCGGGCTACGCGGCCTGACCCCACGGGCCTTGAGGTTCCAGCTCGACTCCTACCTGCGCAACGCCGTCGACCGCGACGTGCCCGAGCAGGGTCTCGCGGTACGCAAACCCGAGGCCATGCTCGCCTGGCTGCGTGCGTATGCCGCGGCCACCGCCACCACCGCCAGCTACACCCGGCTGCTCGACGCCGCGACCCCCGGCCAGGCCGACAAACCCGCCCGCAGCACCTCCATCGCCTACCGCGACGTGCTGACCCAGCTGTGGCTGCTCGACCCCGTGCCCGCCTGGGCACCGACCGGCCATCCGCTGACCAGGCTAGGACAGGCCCCCAAGCACCACCTCGCCGACCCGGCGCTGGCCGCCCGACTCCTGGGCGCCAACCTCACCTCCCTTCTGGACGGCGAGGGCACCCCCGTCGGCCCCCAGGCCGGCACGATGCTCGGTCACCTCTTCGAGTCCCTCGTCACGCTCTGCGTGCGTGTACCAGCCCAAGCCGCCGACGCCACGATCGGTCACCTACGTACCCGCAACGGCGACCACGAGATCGACCTCCTCGCCATCCGCGACGACGGCAAGGCGCTGGCCATCGAGGTCAAGCTCAACACCACCATCGAGGACCGCGACACCACCCACCTGCACTGGCTCGCCGACCAGCTCGGCAACACCCTCCTCGACACCATCATCGTCAACACTGGACCCCACGCTTACCGCCGACCCGACGGCATCGCCGTGGTCCCACTCGGACTCCTCGCGCCGTAACCTCGCCCGGATCTGCCGCTGTCGCGGCCGTACGCTCTTGCCGCTGTCGCATCGTGCGAATAGCCGCCGTCGGGGGGAGATGCCAAGGTGCTGCTCCGTCTCACGGCGCCGTCTCGCTGTTTGCGAAGATCCGCGCTCATGATGCTGCGAGTACCGGTGCTCACGCTCGTTCCCGTCGCCGAGTGGTTCCATGGTTCATGGGAACCGACCGGCTACCCCGGGGCGCACGTCGCCTGATAAGGCTTGGCCATGTGCTGATTGGTGTGGCGGCACTGGTGTTTGCCGGCGTGTTGATCGTGGCCGGTCGGGCTCCCAACGCCGAGTTGGACGCAGTACTCGTCGGATTGGGCCTATTGCTCGCTCTGGCCGCCGTGGGCTTTACCTGCACGGCGATCGTCGCTCTCCGTCGTGCACAGGATGGCCATGGTGGCTTGCTCTCCCTGATCCTCAGCATCGTCGAGCTTGCCGTCGGTACTGCCTTGGCCGCAGCGACCGCCGTGGCGGTCCAGGGCTACGGCGACTTTGAACCTTGGCGCTCTCCACTGCTGCTGCCCTCGGCGCTACTGCTAGCTCTCGGCCTCGCTGGACTCGGTGTTGAGGCCGTCGCACACCGTCAGGCAACGCACTGATCTGCCGCCGATCGTGCCGATGTCGTGACGTTTCCGACGATGATCGCCTGGTACCGCTGGTGGTACCATGGGCGAGTGCCTTCGGTAGCCAAGATCGTCGCCGCGATGCGCGCCAACCCGCGCAACGTCCGGTACGAGGATCTGGCCAAGGTCTGCGAGCACTTCTTCGGCCCGCCCCGGACATCGGGTGGGTCGCACGCGGTGTTCAAGACGCCTTGACCGGGCGACCCGCGGGTCAATATCCAGAACGACCACGGACAGGCCAAGGCCTATCAGGTCCGGCAGGTCCTCGCCGCGATCGACAAGAAGGAGGGAACGACATGACCACCACCAGCATCGACATCACCCGCTACACCTACCGGGTCACCTGGTCGGTGGAGGATGACGAATACGTCGCCACCTGCCTGGAACTTCCCTCGATGTCCTGGCTCGCCAGCACCCAGGAGGACGCCCTGCACGGTCTACGTGATGCAATCGATGAGGTCGTCGACGACCTGGAGGCCAGCGGGGAACCGGTGCCCGACCCTTTGTCCTCGCGCAGTTACTCAGGCAAGTTCAACCTTCGCGTCGGAGAACAGCTCCACCGCAAACTGGCCATCGAAGCCGCCGAAGAACACATCAGTCTGAACCAGTACGTCGTCCGACGGCTAAACAACGCATCCTGAAATGCCGCTGTCGGCGCTGGCGTCCGACCACCAGCCGCCGTCGCGGCCGTACGCTTGCCGCACTCGGTAAGGGCGGGAACGGACGTGGCACTGACCCAACTCCTCACCTGCGGAACGTCGGAGGGCCGCGGATCATCTCAGCGCGGGGTGAAGGCACGAAGGTCGAAGGACGGAGGAGCATGACCGCGAAGGTGGTATACGACGGTGGCGCGCACAATCAGGTCGTGATGCACAGCCTCCAAGTCGGTGATGTCGAGTACCGCATCGGCTCTTGGCCCCGTGGAATGGGCTTCGTCGAGCCCATGGCCGGCGTAGGCCGCGCGGGCTTCCTAGTCACCTTCGTGTGGAAGCCCATAGCCCGCGTCCTGTGGCCCCAATGGGACATCGTGGTACGGACGGTGCAACGTGGCGCTCTCCGAGGTCCGGTTGTGCTGAAGGAACGCCTGCCCCGTGCCGCGGACCCCCGTATGCGGATGGCGGAACTCGAACATCGCCTCGAACAGGGACTCCCGCCGGGCGACGTTTCGAACGCTGGCTAACCTTCCTGTCATGCCGCTGTCGCGGCCGTACGCTCACTGCGGAGCGGCCGTACGCTCCTGCCGCTGTCGCGGCCGTACGCTCTAAATGCGGCTCTTTGACTCATCCGTGGGTCATTTCCGCCCGGGGAGGACGGGTTTGTGGCCGCCGAGGTTGAGCATGGCCGGGGCGATGAGGGCGTCGGGTGAGCGGAAGCCGAAGGCGATGCGGGTGATCAGGCGGATCTTGGTGTTCACGGACTCGATGCGGCCGTTGGACAGGTCGTGCTCGATCGCGGCGAGGATCGAGGCCTGGTGCTTGACGATGCGTCGCTGCAGGTTCACGAACGCGGGGATCCGGCAGCGGCGGGCCCAGCCGATCCAGACCTGTAGCGCTTGGACGGCTTCGTGGTAGGGCAGCTGGAAGATCAGCCTCAGGCCTTCCTTGAGCAGGTAGGCCCGGTGCAGCATGGGGTCGGTCTTGGCGATCCAGGCGAGCTTGGCCTGCTGCGCGGTGGTCAGGTTCTCCGGGTTCTTCCATAGCGCGTACCGGGCGCCCTTGAGCGCTCGGGCGCGGCCGGTGGCCCGGCCGGCTCGGCGCTGGGTGACGGCGCCACGGGCCTGGTTCCACGCTTGGCGGCGGACCTCGTCGAGGGCGTCGGTGGCCCACTTCACGATGTGGAAGGGGTTATGCCGACGTCGGCATAACACCTTTTATGCCGAGGTCTTGGTTATGCCGATGTCGTCGGGGTCGGTGCTGGTGGGGGCGGTGGCCGGGCCGTTGAGGTCGGCATAACCGGTGCCTGCGCGAGGACGCTGTTGCCTTCATTTCCGATGAGGGGAGCACGATCATGCATAGCGTCTCTGATCCATCGCGGGTCCGGTTCACGGGCCCGTTGGCGCCCTACGCTGCTGGCCTGGCGGCGGAGTTGTCGGCGTTGGGGTTCGCGTCGTCGTCGGCGACGAACCAGCTGCAGCTGGTGGCGCATCTGTCTCGATGGTTGCAGGCGCGCGGCCTGGGCCCGGTCGACTTGACCGGGCCTGTGCTCACCGAGTTCCTCGTGGCCCGCCGTCGCGACTACAGCAGCCATTACTCGTTGGACGCGTTAGGCCCGACGTTGGGGTATCTGCGTCGGATCGGCGTGGCGCCCGCTGCGGAGGTGACGGTGCCGGTGGGGGCCGGTGATCAGGTCTTGGCCAGGTTCTGGGACTACCTGCTCATCGAGCGCTCGGTCACCGTCCCGGTCGCCGACGCGTACGTGCGGTGGGTGCGCCCGTTCGTCCAGGCGGTCGCGGCCACCGACGCGGAGCTGACGTTCGAGCAGCTGGACGCCGCACAGGTGTCGCGGTTCTTGACCGGGCACCTGCCCGGGTTGGGGCGCAAGAGCGCACAGATGACGGCGTCCTCGCTGCGCTCGTTCCTGAGGTTCCTGCACGCTGACGGGAGTGTCGATGTCGATCTGTCCCTCGCCGTTCCGGCGTTCGCGTTCTGGCGGCTGTCCGGCCTGCCGCAGCCGTTGACGCCGGCGCAGGTGCAGGCCCTGATCGGCGCATGTGACCCGTCGGCGCCGGTCGGCCGGCGGGATCTGGCGGTCATCGCGTGCCTGCTTCGTCTGGGGCTGCGCTGCGGCGAGGTCGCCGCGCTGCGCCTGGAGGACCTGGACTGGGCGAGCGGGACACTGACGGTGCACGGCAAGGGAAACCGGGTCGACCTGCTGCCGTTGCCGGTTGACGTGGGACAGGCGCTGGTCGGCTACCTGCGCCACGCACGCCCCATGTCCTGCGAGCGGGTCGTGTTCCTCACCGCGGTGGCACCGGTCACCGCGCTGGCCCCGAGCAGTGTCAGCTGTATCGTCGCTCGGGCCGCCGCACGCGCCGGGCTGGGGACGGTCCACGCTCATCGGCTCCGGCACACCGCCGCGACGGACACGTTGAACGCCGGCGCCACGCTGGAGCAGGTCTCCCACCTGTTGCGCCACGCCAGCCCTGCCACGACGGCGGTGTACGCCAAGACCGACCTGTCCCGGCTGGCCACGCTGGCCAGGCCCTGGCCCTTGTCCGGGCGCCGGTCATGACCGGGACACTGACGCAACTGCTCGGCGACTATCTGCGGGTGCGCCGCGCACTGGGGTTCAAACTCGAGGGTACCGAGGCGCTGCTGACCCAGTTCTTGGCCTACCTCGACGAGCACGACGCGGACACCATCACCATCGAGCACGCCCTCGGGTTCGCCACCGCCCCGGCCGGGGCATCCGCCCGCTGGCAGGCGCTACGGCTCTCCGCGATCCGCTGCTTCGCCCGCTGGGCCGCGGCCAGCGACCCGAGCGTGCAGGTTCCCCCGGCCCGGCTGCTGCCGGCCCGACCCACCCGCGCGGCGCCGTACATCTACGCCGAGGACCAGATCCAGGCGCTGCTGGCCGCGACCGGCCAGCTCCGCCCACCGATCCGGGCCGCCACCTTCCACACCCTGATCGCGCTGATGGCCGCGACCGGGATCCGCACCGGAGAGGCCATCGGACTGGACACCACCAGCCTGGACCACGCCGCAGCCACGCTGCGGGTGAGCGGCAAGTACGGCAAGACCCGCCTGCTGCCGCTACACCCCAGCGTGCTCGGCGGGCTCAGCGACTACCTCGACGCCCGCGCCCGGCTGCTACCCGCCGGAGCCTGCCCCGCCCTGCTCATCTCCACCACCGGTCGCCGCCTGTCACCCTCCACCGTGCACACGACCTTCCGCGCCGTGGTCAAGACGGCGCGGCTGGAACCGGTCAGCGGCGCGTGCCGGCCCCGGCTGCACGACCTGCGCCACACCTTCGCCGTCACGACCATGCTGGAGGCGTACCGGACCGGGGCCGACCCCGCCGCTGTCTTACCGATCCTGTCGACCTGGCTCGGGCACACCGAACCCCGCGATACCTACTGGTACCTGACCGGCACCAGCGAGCTGCTCGCGGCCGCTGCCGACCGGCTCGAACACCACCGGGCGGGGCCACGATGACCCGGCTGGCACCCACCCTGGAAGCGTTCTTCACCACCCGCCTGAGCGGCCAGCTCGGCGCCAGCGGGCACACCATCGCCGCCTACCGCGACACCTGGCGGCTGCTGCTGCGCTACGTCGCCGACACCACCGGCACCCCCGCCCACGCCATCGACCTCGCCCAGCTCGACGCCGACCTGATCGGCCGGTTCCTGAGCCACCTGCAAGACAAGCGCGGCAACAGCATCGCCACCCGCAACGCCCGCCTGGCCGCGGTCCACTCCCTGTTCGCCTACGCCGCCGTGCAACACCCCGAACACGCCGGGTCGATCGCCCGGGTGATGGCCATCCCCTCGAAACGGCGCCAACGTCGCACCGACATCACCTACCTGACCGAACCGGAGGTCACCGCGCTCCTCCACGCCCCCGACCAGAACAGCTCGACCGGGCGGCGCGACCACGCGATGATCCAAGTCGCCGTCACCACCGGGCTGCGGGTCAGCGAGCTGACCGGCCTGCGCGCCGGCGACGTCCACCTCGGCGCCGGCGCCCACGTCCTGGCCCACGGCAAGGGCCGCAAAGACCGCGTCACCCCGCTGGACCACCAGACCGTCACCATCCTGCGCGACCTGCTCCCCGCCATGGCCACCACCAGCGACGCCTTCGTGTTCGCCACCCGCACCGGGACCCGGATGAGCCGCGACGCCGTCGCCGCCCGCCTCACCCTCCACGCCAGGACCGCCGCAGCCTCCTGCCCCAGCCTGACCGGCAAGACGATCACCCCCCACGTCCTACGGCACACCGCCGCCATGCGACTGCTCACCGCCGGAATCGACAGCACCATCATCGCCCTCTGGCTCGGCCACGAAAGCATCGACACCACTCAGGTGTACCTACACGCCGACCTCGCCACCAAGGAGAACGCGCTAGCCCGAACCACCCCAACAGGAATCCCCACCGGCCGCTACCAGCCCGAAGACGACTCCCTGCTCACCTTCCTCCAGAACCTGTGATTATGCCGACCTCAACGGCCCGGCCACCGCCCCCACCAGCACCGACCCCGACGACATCGGCATAACCAGGACCTCGGCATAAAACGGATCCGCGCAGCGCACCGCGTTGGGGCAGCGGTCGGCGACGACGGCGCTGATCCAGTCGGCCCCGTCGGCGCTGACGTGGGTGATCAGCTTGCAGCGGTCCTGGCCCAAGGCGTCGAAGAACACGCTCAAGGTGGACTTGTCCCGCCCCGGCGCAGCCCACACCAACCGGCCGGAGTCGTGGTCGACCACGATGGTCAGGTACCGGTGCCCGCGCTTGTAGCTGATCTCGTCGATCCCGAGCCGCCGCAGGTCGGCGAACCGGTCATGCACGGCCTGCACGTCGGCCCAGACACGGGTGATGATCGCCCCGACCGTGCGCCACGCGATCCGCATCAGCTCGGTCACCGCGCTCTTGGAGCACTGCGTGGCCAACCAGGCGACCTGCTCGTCGAAGGCGTAGCTGTGCCCGGCACCGTGCCGGGCCCAGGGCACCGCCGCCACCGTCGGCCCGTGCACACCACAGTTCACCCGGGGCGCTTCGGCCTCGAGGACGGCCTGGATGGTGCCCAGGTCCAGCGCCCGCCAGCGCCGCCGACCCTCGCCCTGGTCGTACCAGGGCGACTTGCGTTGGCACCGCCCGCACCGGCCCCGCGCACGCCTCCCGGCACGCACATGAGCCACCAGCAACTGCTCGTCCTCATCGAACTCGACCTCTTCGATGACCGTCTTCTCGACCCCCAGCAGGGCTCGCCATAGGGTGGCGTTGCGCACGCCGTTCTCCGCTCTTCAGTTCCGGACTCTCGACAAGCCCAGAACCTAGACAAGAGAACGGCGTGCGCTCGTTCAGGGGCGCCCAACGACCCACGGAAGCAGCAGAAGAGCCCTAAATGCGGCCCGCAGTGCGATTCGCCACCGACGGTGGCGGGCGCAGTATCGGAGGTGCCTAGGCCGCTGACGGGTGGATCTGGGCATGCCAGTGCTGCTCCTCATTTCGAAACGAGATCGCTCGATCTTGCGCACACGAGTTCAAGTTGACTTGGGCTGCGGGGTGCCAGACTGTTGGGCGTAGGCGCGGCTACGGTGCGCCCTTCCGAGGATCAGACTGAGACGGAGGGTAGATATGGCGGTGGGCATTTTCGCGGGGATCCCAGTCCAGGACTACACCGTCGCACGAGACTGGTACGAGCGCCTGCTTGGTGCCGAGCCCACCTTCTACCCGAACGACGTCGAAGCCGTATGGCAGCTCGCCGAGAACTGCAACGTGTACATCATCGAAGATCCCGTGCGAGCAGGTGGCGGGGTCGCGTCCCAGCCTCGGTGTAAATGACAGCGGACGTAGGTTCGTCTCGATAGCCGCCAAGCTCCCGAGGAAGGACCCACGCCCGTGTCCGTACGAGTATCACCCACTGAGAGGATCCGTCGCGAGATCGATGCCCTGTTCGACGAGGGTGTCAACCTGGCCGAGTCTCTTGAGCAGGTCGCTCGCTTGGGTGCCCGTCTGATCATCCAGACCGCCGTCGAGGCTGAGGTCGAGGAGTTCCTCGGCAGGGCCCGCTATCAGCGCGTCTGGCAGGTGGAAGACGCCCGGGCCGGGAGCCGGAACGGGTTCTGCCCGACCACGATCAAGACCACCACCGGTCCGGTCACGGTGGCGCGCCCGAAGTTGCGCGGCACGACCGAGAAGTTCGCCTCCCGCCTGTTCGGCGCTGGGGTCACCCGCACGAACGCGTTGGAGTCGTTGGTGATCGCCGGCTACGTCCGCGGACTGTCCGACCGGGACGTCGAGGCAACCCTTGCTGATGCTCTCGGCGCTGAGGCGGCGTTGAGCAAGTCGACGGTGTCGCGGGTCTGCGCGGCCATCAAGACCGAGTTCGCCCGCTGGGCCGAACGCAGCCTGACCGACCTGGCGCTGGACTACCTGTTCCTGGACGGCTCGTTCTTCAAGATGCACGACGGTGCTCGTGCCGAGCCGGTCTTGGCCGCCTGGGGTATCACCACCGCCGGCGCTGCCGTGCTGGTCGGGCTGGCCCCCGCCGGTGGCGAGTCCACCGATGCCTGGGTGGACTTCCTCAACGAGCTCAAGGGACGTGGGCTGCGCCCACCGCTGCTGAACATCAGCGACGCCGCCCCCGGCCTACTCAGCGCCCTCGAGCAGGTCTTTCCCCAGTCGCTGCGGCAGAAATGCCTGATCCACCGAGCCCGCAACGTGCTGGCGAAGGTCCCCGCTGAGGCACAGACCGAGGTCAAGAACGCCTACTGGAAGCTGTTCGACGTCGACGACGTCCTGGACGGCAAGGACGGCCCCCCGCTGGTCCCCGGGGCGGAGCTCGTGGCGTTCGTGCAGGCCCGCATCGACGTGTTCACCACCACCTACGCCAGCTGCTACCCCGCCGCGGTCAAGTGCCTGCTCGCCGACCGTGAACAGCTCTCCAGCTACCTGCGGTTCCCCCGCGAACACCACCGCCGGATCCGGCACAGCAACTTCATCGAACGGACCTTCGGCGAGACCCGACGCCGCGTGAAGGTCATCGGCCGGCTCCCCGGCGAACTCAGCTGCCTGAGCCTGGTCTGGGCAGTCCTGGACCGCGCAAGCCGCGGCTGGCGCGGCTTCACCATGACCAGCGACGGCACCCGCCAACTCCAGGACCTGCGTCGCGCCCTACTCGAACCACCCACCCAACTCCGCCCGACGACCCCCCGCGACACCGATCCCCTCGACACCGTCGGAGCAGTCGCCTAACCTACCCACCAGAGCGAGCCCTCCTCCGCGGAATTACACCGGATCTGGGACGCGACCGTGGCCCGCATCCGCTTCTCCACCGGGCCGCGCATCGTCTCGGGCAGGTGGTCACGGACATTCCTCAGCTTGTGCAGCTGACACCGGCCGATCACCGGGCGGTCGAACACCTCCTTGACCGCGGCCGACAGGGCCGTGGCGCCGTCGAGGACGGCCAGGACCGGGCGGGTGACGTCCAGGCCCCGGTCCCGCAGCCCGGCCAGCAGGGCCCGCACCACGGTGGTGTTCTCGGTCGAGCCCTCGACCAGCCCCAGCGGGTGCTTGACCCCGTCGATGTCGATGCCCAGGGCGACCACGCACAGGTGCTCGGCGAAGTAGACCCCGTCGACCATGACCGCGACCAGGTCCAGCCCGGACAGGTCGGCGGCGAGCAGGTCGGCCAGGGCGTGCTCGGTCATCGCGACGAACCGGCGCGAGACCGCCGAGCGCGACGTGGCCCGCGAGGACTGCTGGACCGCATCGCCGACCGGCTCCAACCCGGCCGGGTACCGCCGGGTCGAGACCCCGGCCCGGCGTCAACATGGTGTGGGTTGATGACCCTGTGGGTGAAGTCGAACGGATCGCGGCGCGAGGCTTGGCACCGGACGATGTCGAAAAGCATGACGGAGTGTGGAAGTACGTCTTCCACGACGCCGACGGGAATGAGATCGGCATCGGCGGTGAGGTCGGGTCGGCGGCGTGAGCCAAGACTCCGCGGTACACCGTTGTCGCGGAGAGGTCAGCGACGCCTAACGTCCTCAACTGCCGCGGATCGCGCTAGCCGTAGTGGTATCGACAGGCGGCGATTCGAACCTCGTCGCCGATCTTGTACACCAGGCGGTGTTCGTCGGTGATGCGTCGTGACCAGTAGCCGGCGAAGTCGTGCTTCAGCGCCTCGGGCTTGCCGATCCCCTCGTTGCCGTGGCGTTGGATGTCCACCAGCAGGGCGTTGATCCGCTTGAGGACCTTGCGGTCCTGCGCCTGCCACCACAGGTAGTCATCCCAGGCGTTCTCATCCCAGACGAGCAGCACGTCAGTCGGTCTCGATGATCTCGTGCGCCTGACCGCGCCCGCCTTCCAGTCGCTCCATCGCGTCGAGCAGGCGTCGGGCGTTGGAGGGGGATCGCATCAGGTAGGCGGTCTCGCGAAGAGACTCGTAGTCCTCGAGGGAGACGATGACCACCGGCTCGTGACCCGCACGGGTGATGATGACTTCCTCGCGGTCGTTGGCGACGCCGTCGAGCACCTCGGCGTAGCGAGCCCGGGACTCGGTGTAGCTCATCGTCTTCATCATGACCTCCTGTACGGAAAACTGTACGTCACGGTATCGGCTCGGCGCAACAGGTCCATCGTCTCGCGATTCACTCATCTGCAGCGCGGAGGACGGCTGCGCTCGTTCGACCATCAGCGCGACCAGGGAGGTTGCACCACTGGACACCTGCGTTCGTTCTGGTCATACTTTGGACCATGACGAGCATTCCGTTGGCCGACGCCAAGGCACACCTCTCCGAGGTCGTCAGCCGAGTGAGCAAGCACCACGAACGGGTCACCGTCACCGTTCACGGCCAACCCTCGGCCGTCCTGCTCTCCCCAGATGACCTCGCGATGCTCGAAGAGACCATCGCCGTCCTGGGGGATCAAGACCTCATGACGCAGCTGGCCGCCGCCGAAACCGACCTGGCCGCTGAACGGGTTGAGACACAAGAAGACCTCGAGTCGGCGATGCGTTCACGCCGGACCTCGGCGTGAACGATCCGCACTACCAGCTGCGGATCGTCTCCTCGGCTCGCCGACACCTCACCGAAGGCCTCCCTGAAGCCGTTGCCACGGCCGCCTTCGCGTTCATCACCGGCCCCTTGCTCGAGAATCCGCACCGCGTCGGGAAACAGCTCCGTCCACCCTTGGCAGACCGGCACAGCGCCCGACGAGGCACGTATCGCATCCTGTACCGCATCGACGAACACACCCGAACGGTGACCGTCCTCGCGATCGGCCACCGCGGGGACAACTACCACGCGTGATCGACTCCGTCGAGTCAGCGTTGGCGCCCCCTCCCTGACGTCTTCAGCGCGCGTGAGCCGCCCACCCGGCTTACCCCACCGGCTGTTCCGTGAGGACTTCTTCACTGGCCCAAGCGCGCCTCCGGCGCGCGGACGCGCCTGGGCGGCGCTGGCGCGCCGTCCTCGGCACGCCTCCACGAGTGGGCGCTCCCGACCAGACGAGGCGACCTCTCGCCGCAGCATGACGACCCGTAGCGCCGTGCCCGACACGTGCCCGCACCACCGGAACAACAGACACGTGACCGGTGGCATGCAGTGCTACACCTGTTGTTGCACAACAGAATTCGATCCGCCTTGAAGGCAAGGCCGGACGCGTCTGTCCGGAATTTTGTGTAAGTGAGCTCGGCGTGATGTCCCGGCCTGCGGGTTGGGGTGGAAGGAAGATCACGCCATGGATGAGCACGATGAGCGGGCCGGGTCGGGCGATCTGGTCCGGGCCGGCGCGGAGCCTGGATATGAGCCGGCTGGCTGAGGAGCTGGTCGTGTCGGCGACCGAGCGGGGGATCGCCCTGACCGGGGACGGTGGGTTGTTGACGGCGTTGACCCGCCAGGTCCTTCAGTCGGCGTTGGAGGCCGAGATGGCCGCCCACCTGGGCTACGACAAGCACGACCCGGCCGGCCGGAACCGGGGCAACTCCCGCAACGGGTCGACACCCAAGACGGTGACCACCGAGATCGGGAAGGTGACCGTGGAGGTGCCCCGGGATCGGGAGGGCACGTTCAGCCCGCTGATCGTGCCGAAGCACCAGCGCCGCCTGGCCGGGTTCGACCAGGCCGTCATCTCGCTGTACGCCAAGGGGATGACCACCGGCGACATCGTCGCCCACCTCGAGGACGTGTACGACACGACCATCTCGCGTGACCTGGTCTCCAGGGTCACCGAGCAGGTCCTGAAGGACCTGCGGGACTGGGCCGCCCGGCCGCTGGACGCCGCCCCGTGTACCCGGTGATCCTCATCGACGCGATCGTGCTCAAGGTCCGCTCCGGGCAGGTCGCGAACCGGCCGGTGTACGTCGCGATCGGGATCAGCACGGACGGGGTCCGCGACGTCCTCGGGATGTGGGTCGGGCCCTCCGGCGGCGAAGGAGCGAAACAGTGGATGAACATGCTGACCGACCTGCGCAACCGTGGCATCCTCGACGCATGCATCGTCTGCTGCGACGCCCTGTTGGGGCTACCCGAGGCCATCACCGCGACCTGGCCGCAGGCGGTCGTGCAGCTGTGCGTGGTGCACCTGGGCCTGCCGGTCGCGCCTCCGGACCTAGCATGTTCGTCGTGCCGTCCGTTGAGATCACGACCTCCGAGACTCGACCGCTTCGCCTTCCAGCGGTGTGCGTCAAGACGGGGGTGCCGACCGCGGACACCCTCACCATCAAAGGCCGAGCCGAGCCCGGCTGGACAGGGGCGATGCTTCTGTTCGGGTTCTTCGCGTACCTGCTGGCCCGCTCTGGATCCTCGAAAGCGTACGAGATCATCGTCCCCTTCCGGCAAGACGCCTTCGCGCGCTACCGGCAGTGGAGGAGAGCCAGCTGGACCCTTGCGGCGTCAGGGGTCCTCCTGGCCTGTGGAGCCGCTTTCGCTGGCTACCCCGCGGCCTACCTGTTGGTGGGCTTGACCGTGCTTGGACTGGCCGCCGCCTTGGTCAACGACTTGGTGAACGCCGTTGGCGTTCGGCTGAGCCGGGAGGGAACCCTCGTCTTGACACGGGTGCACCCGGCCTTTCGCGACGCAGTTCTCACTCAGCACACCACCAACTGAGTTCCGTTGGGATTCGTGCCATGAGGCCATCCGGATGTCTGCCGCGGAGTGTTAGGTTCCGAACCGCTGCTGCGCCGCCTGTCGGGTGGTGTCTAGAGCGGCGCCGATGACGGTCCAGGAGTCGCCCGCCTCCCGCGCCGCTTCCACGGCGGCGTGCAGTTCCTGCTCGGCGGCGGCCAGGTTCTGCCGGGCAGCGATGATGCGCCGGAAGTTCGCCGCGTCACGGGCCGGGTGCGTGGCCGGGTTGAGCTGATCCAGCCCGGTGCGGTCGTGGTCTGCCTTGAGCTTCGTCATGGTCATCACCTCATCTCAGGTAGTCAAAGAACGCTGGACGGAGCCGGTCCGCGTGGATGATCCGGGTCGGCTCGGCGACTGGCACGGCCACTAGCTCGAGCATCCGGCCATGCCGGTCAGGCCCGATTGCCAGCAGCCGGTCCTCGCCCTCGTAGTCGTATTCAACGAGGCGAATCGCGTTGGCCCAGGCGTGCTCGATGTCGGCGTCATCGATGCCGTGTTTGCGTGCCGAGGCCCGAACCTCCACACGTCAAGCATGCCTTGACACTACATCAATGTCAAGACGAACTTGACGCTCGCTCATGCCGCGGATCGCGCTAGCCGTAGTGGTATCGACAGGCGGCGATTCGAACCTCGTCGCCGACGATCTTGTACACCAGGCGGTGTTCGTCGGTGATGCGTCGTGACCAGTAGCCGGCGAAGTCGTGCTTCAGCGCCTCGGGCTTGCCGATCCCCTCGTTGCCGTGGCGTTGGATGTCCACTCGGCGTGCTTGTGGGTGTGGTAGTTGTCCAGCACGACGTGCAGCTGCCGACGCGGGTAGGCCTTGGCGACGGCCTTGAGGAAGTCGCCGAACTCGGCCTTGCCGTGCCGGTCGTAGCACTGGTCGGTCACCGTCCCGGTGGCGACCTCGAGGGCGGCGAACAGGGTCGTGGTGCCGTTACGGCGGTAGTCGTGGGTCGCCTTCTCCGGCAGGCCTTCGCGCAGCGGCAGGATCGGGGCGGTGCGGTCCAGCGCCTGGATCTGGGACTTCGCCCCCGCAAGCGGGAGGGACCCCCCCGTCCACGCAGAGCACGATCGCGTTGGTCGGCGGGTTCAGGTACAACCCGACGACGTCGCGGACCTTGGCCTCCAGCTCGGGGTCGGTGGAGAACGTGAACGTCTCCCCCGCCACGGCTGCACCCGGTACTTGCGCCAGGCCCGCGCGACGGTCACGTCCCCGATCCCGAGCCGCTTGCCCAGCAGCCGACTCGACCAGTGCGTCACGCCCAGCGAGGTCGGTGGTGGTTGCAGGGTCGCGGCGATGATCGCCGAGTCGTCGACCGTCTTCGGCCGACCCGGCCGCGGCTCGTCATCCAGCCCCGCCAGCCCCTGTTCGGCGAACCGGTCGCGCCACTTGATCACCGTCGGGCGCGACACCCCGACCTCCCGTGCCGTGCCCGAGGTGCCCTTCCCGTCCGCGACCGCCAGCACGATCCGCGCCCGCTCGACGTGACTCGCCCGGATCGACCGCGACCGCGTCCACGCCTCCAACGTCGCCCGGTCCTGGTCACCGATCACCAACGCCTCAGTGCCCATGCCCCATTCTCGAGATCACAGCATGTAAACCAATCAACGACGCGCGACACTAGGAGCGGCGCGTTCGGCCGTGCCCCGATGTGCGGGCGTTGTGGGCATCCGGCAGTGGCGGGTTGACGCCTCATTTGGTGCGGGGGAGCCTTGGAGACATGGCCGAGGTGTTGCTCTTCCATCACGTGCAGGGGCTGACCGCTGGGGTGCACGCGTTTGCCGGTGACCTCCGC
Source organism: uncultured Actinomycetota bacterium (assembly GCA_963763315.1). GTDB lineage: Bacteria > Actinomycetota > Actinomycetes > Actinomycetales > Dermatophilaceae > CAVSJJ01. Next base: position 377,711 of record CAVXOC010000001.1, on the reverse strand, counting down.
GAGGCCGGGCACGTGGTGCACGTCCCTGACCTGTTCGCCGGACGCACGTTTGACAGCATCCAAGAGGGCATGACCCATGCCAAGGAACTCGGGGATGCCATCGATGAACGAGCGGACGCGATCGCGGCCGGTCTGCCCGAGACCTTGGTGTATGCGGGATTCTCCATGGGCGGGGGCATCGCCCAGCGACTGACCCAGACCCGCTCTGGCGCCCGCGGCGCGCTGCTGTACGAAACGTGCTACCCGATCTCGGGCGAGTGGGCGTTCGGGCCGTGGCCAGAAGGGGTCCCGGTACAGATTCACGGCATGGACGCCGACCCGTTCTTCGCCGAGGAGGGGGGCGACATCGACTCCGCCCGGGAGCTCGTGGCAACCCATCCCGAGCTGGCGGAGCTATACCTCTACCCCGGTGACCGGCACCTGTTCGCTGATCGCTCACTGTCGTCGCACGACCCTGAGGCGGCAGCCTTGCTGACGCGGCGCACCCTGGAGTTCCTTGGCCGCCTCTCATAGGCCTCCGCCGTCCTGGCGCGTCTCGCCATCCGGCGCCGCGGAGCGACCGTACCCTCACTGGTCCCGGCGAGGATCGTGTTGGGACCGCCTGCCGGCACGAGATCACGCGAGGTGCGATGCGCCCTGGGAGATGATGGTGGAGATTGCATCCCAGATCTCGTAGCCGGCGAGGATGACGAGCACCACGGCGGCCACAGTGACAGCACGGCCGGCAGCTCTCTGGGCCGACGGGAAAGCAGGATGCCGGCCATGGCGATGAGCATGCCGACGAGCAGGAGCACCTTGCCCCAGCCGGGATTGGCGTCCCGGGCCCACCAGATGCCGCCGGCGGAGGCGACGAGAACGCCCGAACCGGTCAGGGCACACGCGGGCTGGGTGGGATGAACAGGCGCATGCGCCTGGGCGCGAAACAAGTCTGCCTCTCCACCCACGACAGTCATTCTGGGCTATCGCCGACCTCCTGTCATGCCGCGGAGCGCGGGTGTTCAGTCGAAGGGGTTCAGGACGGCGAGGCCCTCGATGCCCTGGAAGTCCCGGGCGTTTCGGGTGGCGAGCTCGCATTGCTGTGAGAGGCAGATACCGGCGATCTGCGCGTCGGCCAGGCTCATCGGGGACCCGGCTGAGGCGCGGTTCACGAGTATCTGGGCGGTCTCGTGGGCAGCAGGCACGTCGTAGGTGAGGACGCTGTCGGCGTAGGCGTCGATCAGCTGGTGCCAGCGGCCCTCCAGGTCGCGCCGCCGGCGGCCGACCGGGATGCCGGCGAGGCCCCGCTCGATCTCCTCGACCGTGATGACGGTGATCGCGAGATCCCCGGCGGCGAGCGTCCCCGCCCAGCCCATCACCGAGGGTTCTGGGTGCTCTCGCATGAACTCCGAGACGACGTTGGTGTCCGCGACGATCAACGCAGCTCCACCGCGCGAGGTTGGTCGCTCCGTTCGGGGACCGCGAGCTCAACGTCGCCAGCGGTCGCCATCGCGTCGTGCAGCGCGATCAGGATGTTGGCCTCGGGGCGGTTCACCGCGGCGTCGAGGATCGCCCGAACCTCAGCCTCGACCGACCGGCCGTGTTCAGCCGCTCGGCCCCGCAGCCGCGAGTGGGTGTTCTCGTCAAGTTGCCGGATGGTCAGCGTAGCCATGAGAACCACCTCCTGACAGCAATGCTAGCATTCGCGTAAGAGTGACCGCTCGGATCACGCACGCGCGCAGCTGCCACAGCGCGGTCGGTCCCACCGATGAGCAGGCGATCGCGCGCCGGGGTAGGAGCGGAAGTCCGGGTCAAGGAATCCCAGGTCTGCCATCTTCTCGCGAGCGAGACGACCACGATTTCCGTCACCCACCTCCCGGTGCCCCACTTCACCACGACACCCCTCAATGCCAAAGTCGAGCGGGTCAGGGCCGCCGAGAGGATCGCGCACCGGGCCTTGGATCGGGCCGTGCGGCTGACCGAGGGCCGACCGCAGGTACACGACCCACGAGCTTCTGAATGCCGAGGAGAGCCTTCTCGAGTACGCCCGGCCGGAACCGGCACGTCCATAGCAATGGCGGCGCTGCGTAAGGTGTGGGAGGCGGCATACGGGGTGGGCAGCGTCGTCGGGCTCGCGCCCTCCGCGGCCGCGGCCGAGGTCCTCGCGGAGGCGGCATACGCACCGAGAACACCGCGAAGTGGCTCACGGAGCAGGGCCGCCAGGCCGGGCGCGAGGCAGAACTGGACGGGTTGCGGGCGGAGCTGCTGCGGGCCAGCCCGTCGCTGGCGACCAGGCGCCTGTTGGATGCCGCGTGGTCGCTGTCGGCCGAGATCGACCGGTGACAGCCCGCCCTGGGCAGCTCGTCATCGTCGACGTGGCCTCCCTGGCCGGCACGCTCGACCTCGCCAGGCTCACCGCCGCCACCATCGATGCCGGGGCCAAGGTGCTCTCGTCAGCGGCCCGCACCAGCTCTCCCCCGTCCCCGCCGGCGGCGCCTTCCGGCTCCTCATCACCGACCGCGCCGAGACCACCCCGACGGACCAGGCCACTGTCACCGACCTCGACGCCCGCGCCCACCAGGAGCGCGTCCGCGCCGGAGAAGTCACCTTCCCCACCCGCTACGCCCAGATCCTCGACGACGAGAGACCCACGCCGGCGTCGGGGACCACATCATCACCCGAACAACCAGCGAAGGCTCACCTCCAGCGACGGCGGACGGGTCAGGGACGGCGACCGCTGGATCGTCACCGCCATCGGCGACGACGGCTCTTTGACCGTCCGCAGCATGGGTCGCACCGGCCGGGTGGGGCACTGTGTGACGCTGCCGAGCGAGTACGTCGACCGGCACGTCCGGCTCGGGTATGCCATCCCGGCCCACCTCGCCGTCACCGACACCGTCGACGACGACCCGACCGTGCGCGGGCGCGAGGTCCTCCGGCACGCCATCACGACCAGCGCGACGGACATTGGCGCCACCCAGACGGCTCGCCAGGAGGACCCGGTGCCGACGACGTTCGCGCCCACGCCCACGCCGGCCGTCAGGCGGCCCGAGTGGGCGCCGATTCCGTGGTCCGGACCCGGCCGAGACGTCGAGGGCCCCAGTGTCGGCAGGTGAATCCACACGCCGCCACCATGAACCCTGCGTCCGGAACGCTCTCCTCAACCGGGAGGAGGCTTCTCGAGGCGATGGCCCGCTCCACGGCGCCGATGATGCCGGGGAGGTCGCGCTCGAGGGCGGTTCGGACGATGGCTGGGCTGGCCATGAGATACCCGTGGGCGATGCGGTTGCGCATGCCCCACATCTGCCGCAACGAGTCGCCGAAGGTCCGGTCGCGGGTGGCGTCGTCGAGACCAGCCAGGACCTCGATCCCGGCGGACAGCCGCATGCAGACCGCGTCGATCGTCTTCTGGTCCTCCAGGTCTCCACTCCCGTAGTCGAGGACGACCTCGAAGTGCGCCAGGGGCGTCGGCCAGCACCTCGCGGGTCAGCCGCGGCCGCCGTAGTCACAGTGGCACCGCCTCGGCGAGAACCCGTTTGCGCACGGCCGGTCGAATGGAGTCGTCAGGCACCAGATCCACCGACACGCCCACCGCAGCAGCGACCTGGCGCTCCAGTTCGCCCAGCTCGATCAAGCTCAGCGTGCGCCCCATCGTGAAGACCAGGTCGACGTCTGAGTCCTCGCGCTCCTGGCCGGTGGCCACCGACCCGAACACCCGGACGTTGCTGCCACCTGCGGATCGGACGATGCCGAGCACCTCGGCCCGGTGAGCGCGCAACCGGCGGGCCAGCGGACCGGTGCCGTGGAACCGGAGCAGCCTGGACACCTCCGGCTGGCTCCGGCCGATCTCCGCGGCGATCTCGGCCTGGGTCATCCCCTCGGCCGCCGCCCGGCGGACGGCATGCACGAGGTCGGTACGGGCCTTCTGCACGGCCGCGTCGCTGTCTCGGGCGACGTCTGCGAGGGGCTTCGACACCTCGGCAGCATAGCAAGTGCTATATGAACCATCGCCACTTGCCTTCGCCGCCACTGGCGCGGGCCGGGCGGGAACCAGCGGGCGGTCGGCGACCTCGGATCCGCCCGCATCTGCCGCTGTCGGGCGCGTCTCTTCCGCTACTCGGGTGTCTCGGCGAACCAGCCGGAGGTGGGGCGTGGCGGGGGCGGAGGGGGCGACGGGTCGATCCTCGGCTGTCGCGGCCAGAGGACGCGGCTGCTCGAGCCCGCGGCGCGGATCGCGGCACCATCCAGCACGGTGCGCGATTCGGCCATGCCGAAGGCAGGCCAGGCCAGGAGGATGGCCACCGGGCCGTCGGGAGGCAGCGGTGCCACCCAGTAGGTCTGCTCAACGCTCACGTCCCCACCGCCACCGCCCTCGGGGACGAGCACCAGCTCTTCGTCACTCAGCACCGCGTTGGGGCCGCGTCTTCGCGCGTCCTGGACGGTCGACGCCCGGCGGCCGTCGGAGTACTCGACGCCCAACAGGAGCCGGTCCTCCAGGGAGACCTGAGCCCCAGGATGAACGTGCCCATCGATAAGCATGAACAACCCACCGCCAGCCAGACGGGGTGGCGCCTGCCGCACCCGCACGGCCAGATCGAATTGAAACCCGGTCGAGAATGCCTCAAGGTGGGTCACACCGACAGCGGCGTCGGCGTTGCTCGCCAGCATCGCCGCCGCCCCGACCGCCACCGGGAACTCGTTGTCCGGAGCGGACATGCGCCGCCGCCACCGCTCGACCTGGTCCGGCGTCGGCGGCTCGCGGTCCCCGCCACCGTCACGAAAGCTGCTCCACACCCGTCGATCATCGCCCCACCGGTATCTCAGGGCAACGGCGCTTCGACCACCACCACCCGGCCCCCTCCACGATCCCGCTGGGTTCCCGCCACTCCTCATCATTGACCGCGCCCCACCGGCGAAACGCACTCGAATGCCGCTGGCGCGGCCGTACGCCTCAGCTGTCGCGGTGGGGTCCGCTGGCTCACCCCTCCGCCGCTCCGGGCCGCGCTCATAGGCGTCGTCGCATGCGGTCCCTGGCCAGGAGACCGTGGAGATGCTCATCGTGGTAGACGGAGTCGGCGTACCGGAAGGACTCTCGCAGGGTGCCCTCGTGGACGAATCCCACCGCGCGGGCGACTGCGCAGGATCCCGGGTTGTCGACCGCGTGGTAGAGGTAGAGGCGGTGCAGACCGAGCCGAGAGAACGCGAACCGTGAGGCAGCCCGGACGGAGCGGGTCGCGTGGCCCTTCCGCCTCGCCCACGGCGCGACCCAGTAGCCGATCTCCGCGTCAGCCTGGTCCGGATCGATCCTGTGCACTGACACGGATCCCACGAGACGGTCCGAGGTGTCCGCGACGGCCCATGACGCGTGGCTCGACTCGCTCCAGTCGTTGCGCCGGCTCATGAACTCCGCAGCCGCACCCGCCCCGGCTGGCCCCGGACTCCAACGCGCGATCTCCGGGTCCGCGAAGGCGGCGACCAGGTCCGGGCCGTCAGCTGGCCCGTACTCCCGGAGCAGCACCCCGAGCGCCTCCACCCGCAGGAGCCGGTCGGCGGGAGAGAACACCACCATGCCAGCCTAGTTCGATCACGCCCGGACGGCTCGGGCATCGGCCGGTGTTCGACGCAGGCTGTCCTCACTCGCCGCGAGCGAGTGTCGATGCGTCAGCCGGGACGGCGTGGCCGCGATGCCGGTCGGTTGCGGGGCGGGCATGCCGCGATGTGGATCTCGGTACCGGCGACCTGCGCACGGGCGGCGCTCGCCGGTGACGCCGTCCCGTGGCCGCCGCCGAGTCACGGCCCCGGTGGCTCGGACTCCGGGTCGCCAGGCATCCGTTCGCGACCAGCGCCGGACCGGCGCGCTACGCCTTCGGACACGACGGCCCACCAGGTGCGTCAGTGCTTCTCGGCCAGGCTCCACATGCTCCACAGTTCGGTGCGCATCCGCCGTGGCTGCGACAGGGTGTAGAGGATCGCCCCGGCGATGTCGGCCGGGTCCATGAACGGGCCGCCCGATGGGTCACCGCCTCCGAAGCGCCCGTCGCCAGCGGCGAACGGGGTGTTGACGCCCGCCGGCGCGATGACGGTCGTGCGGATGCCCTCCTCGCGCACCTCGCGGTCCAAGGCGGTACCGAAGTTGATCTGCGCTCCCTTGGTGGCGGCATACACCGCCTCCTTGCCACCGCCGATGAGCATCCCCGCGACCGACCCGAGGATGACGATGTCGCCGCCGTCGCCCTGGACGCGGAACTGCCGGAGAGCCGCTCGGGACAACCAGATCGTGCCCTTGAGGTTGACGTCGATCATCAGCTCGATCTGATCGGGACCATAGTCGAGCAGGCCGCCGTAGAAGCCGACGCCGGCGTTGGCGACGACGCTGTCCACCCGACCGTATGCCGCCACGCCGGCGGCGACGAGGGCCTCCGCTGTGGCCTCCTCCCGTACGTCTCCCGACGCGACGGCGACCCGGTCGGCCCCGAACTCGTCCCGCAGCGGCTGTACCGCGTCGACGGACAGGTCGGCGGCGACGACCCTCGCGCCGGCCTCCACCGCGAGCCGCGCGGTGGCCCCACCGATCCCGCCCCCTGCCCCGGTGATGACGATGACGGTATCGGTGAGGCTTCGGGACGGCGTGCTCATGACTCTTCCCCTCGACGACGACGGCCGGTTGGGGGCAGGTTACTCGACCGCGCCCATGACGAGCCCACGGAGGAGCCGCTTCTGGGCGGTCCACCCGGCAGCGACGACGGCAGCCATCACGCCGGTTCCAGGCTCAGCGGCGAATGCGCGACCCGCACCCAGCCAACACTCAGCCTGTTGCCAGTCCGTGACGGCATCATGGGATGAGGTCAACGGCAGGGTGCGCAGCCCGGAGAACGACGGGCCTGGGCGTGGAGACCTCCGAGCATGGCGGGCTCCTTTGCCCCTCTCACCCGCAGGGGTGGTTGCGATGGGCGGCGGCGCAGTTAACATGAATGTGTCCTTCGCTCGGGCACGTCCGGCCGTGAGCCATGAAGGCGATACTGCTTCGACGTGCTCGCCTGCCAGCGCGAGCACCGTACCTGTGCCGAAAGGGACGTCCATGAACATCTATGGGCTCGCCCCGTCCGACGCCGTCGGTCCGGGACTCGCGACGCAGCTCACCCACCTCGCCCGGGCACTTCGCGCCGAGTCCGAGCCCGTCGAGGTTCTCCGCCAGGTCGTCGAGGCCGCCGCCACCACCGTCCCGGGCGCCGAGTTCGCGTCGGTCACGGTCATCGGGAGCAACGAGGCGTTCACCCCGGTGTTCAGCCACGACCTCGTCGCTCTCCTGGACGCCGCCCAGTACGAGCTCGGTGAAGGGCCATGCCTGCAGTCGGCGTCGGAGATGACGACGGTCCGGGTCGACGACCTGACGGGCGACCCGCGATGGCCCCGGTTCGCCCCGCGAGCCCTCGAGCTGGGAGTGGCATCGATGCTGTCGTTCCAGATGTTCCTCGACGTCGGGAGCGTCAGCGCGCTCAACCTGTACGCGCGTCCGGCCAACGCCTTCCCACCGGACGCCGAGACCGTCGGCATCCCCCTCGCCGCCCTCGCCGCGGTGGCCGTCGTGGCCACCCGGGCGGAGGCGACCATGGGCCGGGCGCTGGACTCGCGGGACGTCATCGGCCAGGCCAAGGGCATCCTCATGGAGCGGTACCGGATCAACGCCGACGAGGCCTTCGAGCGGCTGACAATGATGTCGCAGCACGCCAACATCAAGCTCCGTGACATCGCAGAGCACCTTGCGGCGACCGGCGAGGAGGGCGGAATGTCCGCCGAGATGGGGATGGTCGGGCGCGGCTAGGCCGGGCAAGGCTGGGGAGAGCGGTCTGCGGGTCAGCCGTCGCCGCTGAAGTGGCGGAAGATGTCGTTCTGCCACGCGGAACTGTCGCTGAGGATGACCTGGGCGGCCCAGATGGCCAGCGCGGTCGCCACGATGACCGCGAGGACCCGGGCGGCCCGGCCGTCGACCGGCATCGCGCCGGTGGCCCGGCCGGTGATGATGCGCAGGGCGGGGATGAGCCTGCCGAGCACGTGCAGGGTCATGACGACGATCCACACCGCGAAGGTCGCCTGATGCAGGAAGAGCGGGCTGAGGGGGGTCCCCCACAGCCGCCCGCGACCGGAGTCGGGGCCGACGACGCCAACCAGGATGCCGGTGGCCAGCAGGCCCAAGGTCGTCAGGACCACCAGGGGCCCGAGCAGACGCAGCGGCAGCGGCGGCGGACCGGCGGACCGGTAGTCGGCGTTGCCGAGGTAGTAGCGAACCATCCGCCAGCCCGTGGTCGCCGTCTTGAGCAACGCCGGCGGGATGAGCAGGGCGCCCACGACGATGTGCCACGAGATGAGGCCGTGGATGTCGATGAGGGTCACGCCCTCGACCGCGAGCAGGACGAACAGCACGAGCCCGAGCCAGGCGGTCAGCCGGGCGTTGCCGGCCGGCCCACCGGTGCCCGACCGGACGGGGTCCGACCGGTGCCTGGCACCCAGCGCCTCGGCGAGGGTTTGGCCGACATCCCATTTCCCATACGCCGCCGCCGCGCGGTCGCTCCAGGACTCCACGAGGGCCAAGCCTGCGGCCCGCCCCTGAGTGAATGCTGGACATACCCTGAACGTCACCTCTCGGCGACCGGGGCCCGAGCAGGGGTGCGGGACGCCCGGACGGTATGCCGGGCCGCCTCGCGGAGGACGTGGCGCCGGAACAGCTCAGCCGCCGGGAGCAGACGCCGCTCCACGGGCCACGCGATGCCCACGTCGCGGGTGGCGCCCTCGTCGCGGAGCGCGAGGAGGCGGACCGGAGCACCCCGCCCATCGGCCGGATCCTCGCCCATCGCCGGGACGACGGCGACGCCGAGCGCGGCTGCGACGAACCCGCGCACGGTCGGCAGGTCGTCGGCCTCGAACGCCACCGCCGGCTCGAACCCCGCGGCGGTACACATGCTCTCGCACTGGACCCGCAGGGGCCACGGCCGGCGAAGCATGATGAATCCCTCCTCTGCGACGGCCGACAGGCCTGCGGAACTGCGGGTAGCCAGCGGGTGCCCCTGGTGGACGGCGAGGAAGAGATCCTCACTGAACAGCCTGCGCCAGCGCACCTGTGGACCGCTCAGCCGGCGCGCGGTGATCTCGAGGTCGACCCTGCCCGAGGCGAGAGCGGTGGACCCGCCACCCGCCTCGTCGGCGTGCTGCAGGACGAACTGCACCGATGGGTGGGCACGACGGAACCCGGAGATGATCGCCGGGACGAGCCAGGTGCCGAGCGAGAGCTGGAAGGCCACGGTCACCACCCCGCTCTCGGGGTCGACCAGCTGGTCGACAGCGGCCAGCCCGTCATCGAGGTCCACGACGAGGGCATCGACGTGCCGCTTGAACGCTGCACCGGCGTGGGTCAGTCGCAGTACCCGACCCGAGCGTCGCAGCAGCGGCGTCCCCACCTCGGCCTCGAGCCGGGCGAGCGCTCGGGAGACGGCGGGCTGGCTCACGCCGTACACCTGGCTGACCTCGGTGACCGTCACGCCGTCGGCGACCTGCTGGAACCAGCGCAGCACGTCGGTGTCCACATACATAAGGCTAGTGCATGAATTGCTTCATCAACTTGCATTGGACGCATTGGTTGACGAAGGGAACACTTGACGACATGACACACACCAGTCACCACCTCGCCGACGCTGCCCCCCGAGTCGCCCGGCTCGTCGGGACGGCGCGGGACGAGCTCCGCGAGCGCCGCGCCGTGCGGGCCGCCGCCCGCGACCTGGCCCGCGACCTCGGCACCTACACCACCCCACGAGAGATCGAGGACCTTCTCGCCACCCTGGAGCGCTCCGAGGAGCCGGCCGCCGAGGCGATGCGCTCGCTGCTCACCGCGAACCTGCACGCCTATCACGTCAAGAGCCGTCCGCTGGCCTGCTGAGCCCCGTCCCCACCGAGCGCAACGCGGGCGTCCGGCCGTCCAGGCGGCCTCGTGCCGTCCGGTGACTCCCCGGCGCTGCCAGGATGGACTCATGCGCTTCACCGCCGAGCTGGAGAGTACGGGTGGGAACACCACGGGTTTCGTCGTTCCCGAGGACGTCGTCGAGTCGCTCGGGGGCGGTCGGCGCCCGAAGGTGACAGTGACCCTCGGCGGACACACCTGGAGATCGTCGATCGCCGCCATGGGCGGGCGCTTCATGTTGGGCGTGAGTGCGGCCAACCGCGAGGCAGCCGGACTCGAGGCCGGGACGGTCTGTGACGTCGTTGTCGAGCCCGATGCGGCCCCTCGCACGGTCGAGGTGCCCGAGGACCTGTCCGCCGCCCTGACGGCGGACTCGGCTGCTCGGTCCGCCTGGGACGCCCTGTCGTACAGTCACCAGCGCCGGCACGTCGAGGCCATCGCCGCGGCCAAGAGGCCCGAGACACGCGCGCGCCGGGTCGCGGCCACCCTGGCTGCGCTGCGGGGCTCCTGACCCGAGCCCGACCCCGCCGGATGGCCGGCTGGCTCAGCCGTGCAGCTGGCTCAGCCGCGGGTGATGAAGTGGAGAATGAGGTCGTGGGCGTGCTTGGCCTTGTCAGCGCCGCGCATCTGCACCTCGAAGGAGTCCTCGCCCGTGCGGATCGCCAACGTCGCAGCCTCCACCCAGCGGCCGAACATCGACTTGTTGGCGAGCAGCGACACCGAGCAGATGCGGCTGTAGGGCACCGAGGTGAGGGCGATCTGGCCGCCGACGTAGGACTCGTCCTGGAGGATGACCCGCAGGTCGGTGAGCCCGATGAACCCGGTCCCCGCCCCCTTGCCGTCGTACACGGCATATACGGTCTCGCCCTCGAGCAGCCCGGTCTCGACGATCCGCAGCTGGTCCTTGAGGTCGTACACGACGTCAGTCATGGGTCGAGCCTAGGAGGTCTCGACGGGCGGCCGGTGCACGCGGTGATGGCTCTGGCACGGCGGCCTACCCTAGGGCCATGACGACCATCGAGTGCGTCCAGGGCGACATCACCACCCAACAGGTCGACGCGATCGTCAACGCCGCCAACTCCAGCCTGATGGGCGGCGGCGGCGTCGACGGTGCCATCCACGCTGCAGCCGGTCCCGAGCTGCTCGACGCCTGCCGGCGACTGCGCGCGACCACGCATCCGGACGGGCTCTCCGTCGGCGACGCCGTCGCGACCCACGGTGGCGACCTTCCGGCGAGCTGGGTCATCCACACCGTCGGCCCGAACCGGCACCGAGGGCAGACCGACCCCACCCTGCTTGCCTCGTGCTTCCGACGCTCGCTCGCGGTGGCGCGCGCGGTGGGTGCCCACAGCGTGGCCTTCCCGGCCATCAGCGCCGGCATCTACGGGTGGCCCGCGGACGAGGTCGCCAGGATCGCGGTGACCACGGTGCGCGACGACGTGGAGGTCGAGCCGGGGATCGACCTCGTCCGTTTCGTGCTGTTCTCCGAACCGCTGCTCGCGGCCTTCCGGGCCGAGCTCTGAGGCGAAGCACGGGCTGCCCCAGGCGCATTCAGGTTGCCGCACAGCAAGATCCGCGGGGCGAGCCTTCGGGCCGGACGCCATTTCCCACCCCTGGCGTACCGGCCCTCCCCCCACCGTCGGACGACCTCCCGGCTTGGCCGCCCAGCGGTAGTCACCGCGCTTCCCAGCGCAGGTGGTGAAGGCTCACTCCCGCGGAACTGAGGTAAGGCTATCCCTACTAGTGGCCGGACGCCAGCCCGACGAGCCGAGAAAATCCGTCGACACTCTGCAGACCGCTCGACGCCACCTGGCTGCCGGCCAGGACGAACGGAACGGCGCTCACGCCGAGGTCCGTGGCCCGTTGCTCGTCGGCCCGGACCTGGTCGAGGAACTCGTCGGAGGCGAGCACCGCGGCCAGCCGCCGCTCGTCGATACCGGCCTCGGCGCCCAGCCGGAGCAGCACCGAATGGTCGTCGAGCGGCTTGCCCTCGGCGAACTCCGCGGCATACAGCCGCTCCAGGGCCGCCGACTGCAGTGCCGGGCCACCCATGCTCATGGCCGCCGCCAGCAGGCGATGGGCATCCAAGGTGTTGGCCGGCCGCAGCGCCTCGAGGTCGATGACGATGCCGTCGGGGCGGGCGTCGATGGCGATGGCCTCGGTGGCAGCCCAGGCCTCCGGCTCGCTCACCCCGTGGATGCGGGCCAGCTGCGCGATGGCCGTGCCCTCCCCGCGCAGGGCGTCGGGGTCGAGCTCGAAGGAGTGGTACACCACGGCGACCTCGGCCGGGTGCGCGCTCGCCGTGACGGCTGCCTCGAGCCGCCGCTTGGCGACGTAGCAGGACGGGCAGACCAGGTCCACCCAGACGTCGAGCTCGATGGGGGCCATGCCCCCATCAAAGCATGCGAACGCGGATGTGCCCCCGCCGAGAGGGAGGGGGCACATCCGGCCGCTGGTATGCCGTCGTGACGTGGGCTCAGAACCGCCCGTAGCCACTGACCCCGGAGTAGACGGCGCGCACGGCCGTCACGGTGCCGGTGTGCGCCGCGTCGATCATCATGCCGTTCCCGATGTAGATGCCGACGTGGTAGGCGGGGTAGCCGAAGAAGACGAGGTCGCCCGGCTGCGGGGTGGAGACGCGCGCCGCCGCAGCCTGCTGTGCCGAGGCCGTCCGCGGGATGGAGATGCCGGCCCGACCGTAGACGTACTGGGTGAAGCCCGAGCAGTCGAAGCCGGACAGCGACTCGCCGCCGTAGACGTAGGGGATGCCGAGCAGGCCGCGGGCGATATTGACGATCCCACTCGAGGACGGCGGGACGTTGACGATGGGGGCTCGGACGGCCGACCGCGACAGGTTGGTCACCGCGGCCCGGGCGAGGACCGGTGCCGCAGGCTGGGGCTGGGGCTGGGGCTGGGGTTTGGGTTTGGGCTTGGGCTTGGCGATGGCCCGGAATCCGACGACGCCCACCGTCTCGACCCTGACCGGCGCAGTCGCCTCTGGAGCGACCAGCGCGGGGGGAGCACTGGCAGTGGGAGCAGGGATGGGCCGACGCACCGACGCGTTCGTTGCCGGGGCCGCGTTCGCGGGTAACGCGAAGGCCGCAACAAGGCCGCCCGAGGCGGCCAGCACCGCCGACGCCTTGACGCTCGACTCGCCGGCGCGGGAGACGATGACGGACAGCTCGGACAGCAGGTTGTACCGGCCCGGCGATCGGTGTCGCCCGGTCGAAGCGAAGTCAGCCACAATCAACCTCTCGGTCGCCTACGAGGTGAGCTGTCGGGTTCGGGCTGAGGTCTTGCCCGGTCCTGCCGGAGGTTGCCCTCCGATCGGACTTCACCCCGAGGGGCCTCATCGAGACGGCCCCGAAGGTGGGTCCCCCGCTCCTGCCGGCGGTGGTGCGAAGAAGCTCGGCGGCGGTGGCAGGATTCGGCGATCCGCTCCCGAGAGTTCGTCCCAGGGGAGAACGAACTGCGCCCACGCTACACATCGTGGGCCGCGATGTCACATTTGTGTCACGGCGCGGTGAGGACCGCCCCGTGCCGGTTGGCGGTGGCCGTCCGGGCTGCGGGCGATCCGGCGATACGCCAGTGCTGACCGAGCCGGACGACACCGTCGTGGCCGAGGCCCAGGCGCGCCCGCAGCGGCATCGGCCGGGGCCTGGCGGTCACTCCCGGCTGGTGGTGGCGCCGCCGGGCGGGTGAGATCACGGCCTCAGCTCACCGAGACATGCACGTGGTCGTAGTGGTTGGCCGTGAGGCTGCCCCGGTCGGCCATCGGCCGCCACGCTGTCGCCCCGGGGAACCAGATCCGCTGGCGCCAGATGACGTACGTCACGTGGAACTCGATCGCACGGGCCATGACGAACGACGCCACGGCGTCGCCCTGCGCCTGGCTCGTTATCATGATGTCGCAGGCGTGGCCGGTCCCATGGTCACCGGTGTCGCCAGCTCGGTAGCCACCGATATTCGTGATGCCGAAGGCACTGCGCACGGCCGAGTACACGACCGCCGCATGGGGTCCCAGCCCGATGAGCCGCGCCGCCGCGGCATACCGGAGGCCGTCGTAGGCGCCGGGCCGTGCCGTCGCGGTCACCGGCCGCGCCGTCGCGGTCCCGGGTCGGGCCGTCGCAGGCCGGGAAGGAGCCGCGGGGACCGCCCGGAAGCCGCTGATGCCGACGGACGGCCGGGACATCGGTGCGGTCCCGACCGGGGCCGAGATCGCCGGCTGAGCCGACGGTGAGGTCCGCCGGGCGCTTCGGGCCGCCCGAGCCGCAGCCAGGTGACCGGTCAAGCCCGCGCTGGGCGCCGAGGTGAGGGCCGCCGTGGCGGGCGCTGCGGGCGGCGGGGTGAGGAGCACGGCGCAGATGCCGGCCGCCAGACCGGCGGCCACCGTCCCCTTCAGCGCGAGTGCCCGCGCGGCGAGCCGGGGCACCCGGGGAGCCCGGCGCACCGCTGCCGCGGCGTGGCGGCTGACGTGGCGGGGACGCCGGGCGCGGGAGAAGTCGGAGGGCATCAGGGGAATGCCTTTCACAGGTGGCCGGGTCCACCCACCGTAGGACGCCCCGACGACGTTGTCACATCCGGTGCCGGGTACCGAAAAGACTTCTGAGCGCCGCCGCCGGCCCGGCCGATGAGGCCCGTCACTCCAGCGAGACGAAGACGTGCACCGCGATGTCGTCGGGCAGGGAGACCCCGGCCGCCTCGTCCGCGCCGTCGCGGGTCGCGATGACCCGGCCTCCCTCGCGCCGGACCTGCGCGGGCTGGCCCGGCAGGAGTCCCGCGGCGGTGAGCAGGGTCAGCGCGTCGTGGTCGGTCTGGACCGGCTCGCCGATCCGCCGTACGAGCACCGAGACCGGCAGGTCGTCGGCCACCGCGGCGAGCGTCGTCAGGCCTGTGCGGAAGCCGTCCTGCTCCGGGCCGCCGTCCCCCAGCTCGTCGAGGCCGGGAATGGGGTTGCCGTAGGGCGACTCCCGCCGGTCGCCGAGCAGGGCGAGGATCTTGCGCTCGACCCGGTCCGACATGACGTGCTCCCACCGGCAGGCCTCGTCGTGGACGAACTCCCACTCCAGCCCGATGACGTCGACCAGCAGGCGTTCCGCCAGCCGATGCTTGCGCATCACCCGGGTGGCCACCTGGCGGCCATCCTCGGACAGCTCGATGTGGCGGTCCCCGGCGACGGCCAGCAGCCCGTCGCGCTCCATCCGGGCGACCGTCTGCGACACCGTCGGCCCGGAGTGCCCCAGCCGCTCGGCGATCCTGGCGCGCAGCGGGGTGATGCCCTCCTCCTCGAGCTCGTAGATCGTGCGGAGGTACATCTCGGTGGTATCGATGAGGTCGCTCACGAGGTAAGCCTCTCATTACCGAACCTCGACAAGCAGGACATCGGTGTCACGTCACGCTCGGGTCGCGCCGAGCGACCCGCAAAGGGTCGTACGCCGGAACCCACCGGGCGAGCCACAGGCCGCCCAGGACAACGAGCCCGCCCACCGCGACGCAGGCGGTCGCGAGGCTCGCAAGGGTGGCGATGAGGCTGACCAGCAGCGGCCCGCCGTTGAGGCCGACCAGTGAGAGCAGCCGCCACGCGCCGAGGAACTGGGCCCGGCCCACGGCCGGCGCGACATCGGCTCCCAACGTCATGACGATGCCCGACCCCATGCCGTTGCCGATCCCCATGAGGACGGCCACCGCGCCCACGCCCAGCAGCGTCGAGGTGAGCGGGAGGACGAGGGTACCGAGACCGAGGATGACGACGGTGGGCAGGGCGACCCACACCCGGCCGAACCGGTCCATCACCGATCCGGCCGGGTAGAACAGGAGCATCTCGACCCCGCCGGCGACGCCGAAGACGAGGGAGGTCTGCGCCGGCGACAGCCCGACGGACTCGGCCCACAACGGCACGACGGCCACCCGAGTCGCCCGGGCGATGCCGACGACGAGGACCCCGACGCCCACGGTGAGCAGGATCCGGCGGTGCGCCTGGACCACGTCGAGGACCCGCACCCGCTCCTTGGCCTCTGGTCGGGCCTCATGGCGGGCCGTGACGTCGAGGGTGCGCCACACCACGAGCGCGGCGAGCAGCGCCGCGCCCACCGCCACGGCATACGCCGCCCGGGGGCCCCACGTGGCGATGACCGGCGCGCCCACGAACGGCCCCACGAACAGCCCGACCCGGTGCACGCCGCCCAGCGTCGACATGGCCCGGGCCCGCAGGTGAACCGGGGCCGCGTCGGTGAGGTAGGCCTGCCGCGCCAGGAGGAAGACCGCGCTCGTCAGCCCGAGGACCGCCAGCGCGAGGACGAGGACCCACAGCGCGGGAGCCAGCACCGCCACCAGCGACGCGGCGGCGTCGATGAGGGCTGCGCCGATGAGGGCTCGGCGCTCGCCTACCCTCGCCACCAGCGCGCCGGCCGGCAGGGCCACGATGAGCTCCGCCACGGACGAGACCGCCACGACGAGCGCGGCGACCCCCACCGTGGCCCCGAAGCCACGGGCGCTGAGGGCGATGACCGGGGTCACCGCCCCGGTCCCCACCGAGGCCAGCGCGGAGGGCCCGAAGGCGGGCACCGCGATCCGGCGCAGAGAGAAGTCGGCGTCGGGCACACGGGCGGTCGGCATGGGAGGTCCATCGTGCCACCGGCCTCCGCCGGCGACGACACGGGTGGGTAGGTTGGCGGGATGACCCTCATCGTCGCCGCGCGGTACAGCGGGCCGCCCGAGTCCGGGAACGGCGGATGGGTCAGCGGGGCCCTCTCCCAGCACGTCCGGACCACTGCGGACGCACCCGCCGTCACGGTCCGGCTGTCCTCACCGCCCCCGCTGGAGCGGCCGCTCGCCGTCGTCGACGGGCAGCCGGGCGAGCCCGACGGGACGGTCCGCCTCGTCGACGGGGACCACCTCGTCGCGACCGCCGCACCCGCGCCCGGCCCGGTGGGACCGGTGGCCGACCCGGTACCGGTTGCCCTGGCGCGGGCCGCCGAGGCCCGGTACGAGGGGCTTGCCGACCATCCGTTCCCCTCGTGCTTCGTCTGCGGCACCGGGCGAGACCCCGCCGACGCGCTGTGCCTGCGCCCCGGGCCGGTTGGCGACGGTTCCGGCCGGTATGCCGCGGGGTGGGTTCCGCGGGAGGTCACCGTGCCCGTCGTCTGGGCGGCACTCGACTGTCCGGGTGGCTGGTCCGCCGGGTTCGCCGGCCGGCCCCTGGTCCTCGGCACGATGACGGCGCGTCTACCTGCCCTGCCCCGGGTAGGAGAACCCCACGTCGTGGTCGGCTGGCCCCGTGGAGGTGCAGGGCGCAAGTTCCTCTCCGGCAGCGCGCTCTACACCGAGCGGGGCGAGCTGCTGGCCCACGCCGAGGCCACCTGGATCGCCGTCGACCCGGAGTCCGTCCGTCCCCGAAGGAGCACCCCGTGAGCCAGCCCGCCACCGCCGCGACCGCCGCCGGGACCGCCCCCTCCGATGCCGCCGGCTCCGGCGGTCGTCCCACCGCCGTCGTCACCGGTGCGAGCAGCGGCATCGGCGCCGCCACGGCTCGGCAGCTCGCCGACGCGGGGTTCCGGGTCGTCGTCGCCGCACGCCGGGCGGACCGGGTCCAGGCCCTCGCCGAGGAGATCGGGGGCGTCGCCGTGACCTGCGACATCACCGACCCCGCCGACGTCGCCGCCCTCGCCGAGGCCGCCGGGCCCTCGGTCGGCGTGCTCGTCAACAACGCCGGCGGAGCGCTCGGGCTGGAGCCCGTCGCCGAGGCGGACCTCGACAAGTGGCGCACGATGTACGAGACCAATGTCGTCGGCACCGTGGCGGTCACCAAGGCCCTGCTGCCGGCCCTGCGCGCGGCCGGCGACGGGATCGTCGTCAACGTGGGGTCGATCGCCGGGCACCTGTCCTACGAGGGCGGCGGGGGATATACCGTCGCCAAGCACGGCGTCGCGGTCATCACCCAGACCCTGCGGCTCGAGCTGGTCGAGGAGCCGGTGCGGGTCACCGAGATCGCGCCCGGCATGGTGCACACCGAGGAGTTCTCGCTGACCCGGTTCGATGGCGACCAGGCGCGGGCCGACCAGGTCTACGAGGGTGTGCCGGGACCGTTGGTCGCCGAGGACGTCGCCGAGGCCATCGTCTGGATGGCCACCAGGCCACCTCACGTCAACATCGACCTGCTCGTCATCAAGCCCCGGGCCCAGGCCGCGCCGCACAAGGTCCAGCGCACGCCCTGACCGTCCGCGACCTCACACCCCGCGCCGGGATCGCGGGCAGCTGGGGGCCCACGCCCACCGGCGACCGTCCCGGCCGGGTCACGGCTGGAGGCGCCCGACCTCCCAGCTCGTCGGGTCGTCGAGGTGGCCCTGACCCACGCGGCGGAACACCAGCCGGTCATGGAGCCGGTCCCGGCGCCCTGCCCAGAACTCCACCTCGTGGGGCACCAGTCGGTAGCCGCGCCACGAGTCGGGCACCGGGACGTCATCCGGCCGGCCGTGGTCGGGCCACCGCGCGGCGTACCGGTCGAAGGCCGCCTTGAGCTCGCCCCGGGAGGCCACCGGCGCGCTCTGCACCGATGCCCACGCCGAGATCCGCGAGCCCCAGGGCCGGCTGCGCCAGTACGCGTCGACCTCCACGGCCGCCATCATCTCGGCGGACCCGCGGAACCGGATCGCCCGGAACAGCCCGGGCCAGGTGAGCCCGGCCGCCATCGCGGGGTTCGCCGCGAGCTCCACCCCCTTGGTGGAGTCGGTCGACGAGACGAAGCCGGGCCCCCGCTCGTCGAAGAACCGCATGAGCACCGTCCGGACGTTGGGGCGCCCTTGAGCATCGACGGTCGCCACCGACATCGCCGACGGCTCGACCAGCCCGGAGTCGGTCCGGGCTCGGGCGAACGCGTCGTCCACCCAGGTCCGCGCCTGCTGGAACGGGGTCGCAGCCAGCTCCGCCTCGCTGAGCCCTTCCCCCGGGTAGTCGGTCCGCTGCTGGCTCATGCCGCGATGGTATGCCGTGGGTCGCGGCGAGGATCCTGCTCACGGCGTCGGGTGGAGGGCGTCGTAGCGGACGAACCCGCGTTGCCACACCGCCAGCAGCAGCACGGCAAGGACGCACGCCAGCCCGCCGGCCACCGCCATCGTGCCCTCGCCGATGCGCTCGGCGATCCCACCGCCCGCCAGCTCGCCCAGCCGCGGGCCGCCGGCCACGACGACCACGAAGACGCCCTGCAGCCGGCCACGCATCCGGTCGGGGGTGGCCGCCTGCAGGATCGTCGTCCGGAACACCGCCGATACCGAGTCGGCGGCCCCCGCGAACGCCATCGCGCCCAGCGCCGCCCAGAACGCCTGGTCGCGGGTGAGGGCACCGCCCGCGCCCAGCAGGGCGAAGCCGAACCCGACGATGCCGACGCCCCAGCCGGCGACGCTGACGAGAATGGCCAGGCCCTGTCGGCGCACTGCGCCGAGCGGCCCCGAGACGAGCATGGCGAGGATCCCGCCGATGGCGGCGGCGGCATACAGCAGGCCGACGGTCGACGCCCCACCACCGAGGATCACCGCCCCGGCCGCCGGGAACAGCACGCGAGGCTGGGCGAGCAGCATCGCGGCGATGTCGGCGATGAACGTCATTCGGACGTTGGGTGCGGTCCGCAGGAAGGCGAACCCGTCGCGCACCGAACGGAGCCCGGCACGCCGCGCGCCGCTGGAATGCGGCTCCGGTGGGATCGGATGCAGCCCGACCAGCGCCCACAGTGCGGCGGTCGTGATGACGGCGTCGGTGACGTAGGCCGCGGTGAAGCCGTGCCAGCCGATGAGGACGCCGGCGATCAGCGGACCCGCCGTCAGCGAGGTGTTCATCGCGACGACCCCCAGGGCGTTGGCCGCAGGCAGCTGCTCGGCCGGCAGGATCCGCGGGTAGATGCTCGAGCGGGCCGGTCCCGACACGCCGGATGAGCCGCTCCACACCGCGACGATGGCGAACAGCACCCACACATGGGTGTTGCCGAGCCAGGCCTGGGCCGCGGCGGCGCAGCTGGCGACCCACGACACGGCGTTGGCCGCCAGCCCGACGAGGCGGCGGTCGTGGTGGTCGGCGAGCGAGCCGCCGTACAGGCCCATGACGACCAGCGGGAGCAGCGCCGCCAGCCCGACCAGGCCCACCGAGGCCGTCGAGCGGGTCAGGGCATAGACCTGCAGCCCAACGGCGACCACGGCCATCTGCGAGCCGACGTTGGACAGGGTGAAGCCGGCATACAGCCAGCGGTAGGGGGCGCTCTCCCGCAGCGGGGTGAGATCCGGCAGGAGGGGCACGCGGTGACTATCCCGCCCCGGCCGTCTCGTCCTGCCACCCGCCCGGCGGGGCCTGCGCCGGGGCCTCACCGCCGCGCTGCTGCACCTGGTGCGGCGCGGGCGGGGCGAAGAAGAAGGCGGCGACGACGGCGACGAGCAGCACCCCCGCCGGCACGAGGACGGACTGGCTCATGGCCCGCGAGAACGGCTCTCGCATGGACACGGGCAACCGCCCGCTGCCCGCTTGGCCGCTCAGGCCGGCGGCCGCACCCGGCAGGAAGGCCGCCAACCGGTTCTCGAGAACGGTGGCGATGGCTGCAGAGCCGATGACCGCGCCGACCTGACGCGTCGTGTTGTAGACGCCCGAGCCGGCCCCCGCCATCCGGGGCGGGAGGTTGCGGGTGGCCGTGATCGACAGCGGCCCCCAGACACCGGCGTTCGCGACGCCGAGCACGGCCGCCGGAGCGAGCAGCCACAGGATCGGGGTGTCGGCGGTCAGCAGCCGCGAGTACCACCACAACCCGAACACGAACAGGACGAGCCCCGACACCGCCATCCACCGCGGGTCGCGGCGCTGGATCGCCCGCCCCGCCAACGGGGCCAGCACGGCGGCGACCACCGCCAGCGGGGTGAGGAGCAACGCGGACTGGGTCGGCGTGAGGCCCCTGGCGACCTGGGCGAAGAGGATGAGGGGGAAGCCCATGGCCGTGACGGTGAACCCCACGGCCGTGATGGCGACGTTGGCGAGCGCGAAGTTGCGGTCGGCGAACAGCCCGAGGGGCAGAAGCGGCTCACGGGCGTTGCGGGACTGCCACCACACGAAGCCGCCCAGCACGAGCATCCCGACGCCGATGAGCTCCCACACGGTGACGGCGCCGAGAACCGGGCCCCAGTCGTGGCTCTGGCCCTCCTGCAGGCCGAAGACGACGAGGAGCATGCCGACGGCACTGAGCGCCACCCCGAGCCAGTCGAAGGTGTGGTCGTGGGTCTCGAGGTCGGGAACGAGCCGCCAGGCCAGGGCGGCGCCGACGATCCCGACCGGCACGTTGATGAAGAAGATCCACTCCCACCCGAGGTTGTCGACGAGCACGCCCCCCAGGATGGGGCCGACGAGGATCGACACTCCGGCGACCGAGCCCCACAGGCCGAGCGCCGCACCCCGCTTCTCGGGGGGGAACATCCGGGTGATGACGGCCATGGTCTGGGGGGTGAGCAGCGCGGCGCCCAGCCCCTGCAGCACCCGGGCCAGGATGAGCACCTCGATGGTGCCCGCCAGGCCGCACCAGGCGGAGGCCACGGTGAACAGCACGAGCCCGGCGATGTAGACCCGTTTGGGGCCGACCCGGTCGCCGAGCCGGCCCGTGACGAGCAGCGGCACGGCATACGCCAGAAGGTAGGCGCTGGTCACCCAGACGGCGCCGTTGACGTCGGTGTCGACGCCACGGATGATCGCCGGCACCGCAACCTGGACGATGTTGGCGTCGAGCAGGATCATGAAGAACCCGAGCACGAGAGCCCACAGCGCTGGCCAGGGCCGCTTGCCCCCGGTCTCGTAGACAGGTGCCGCTGCGGTCATGGGGCCATCCTTCCCCCGACGTCCGACAGGGGCCAACCTCGCCCGCCGGCCGACCGCACAATGGGACAGGGTGTGCCGCGGCGGTGTGACGCGGGGCACAATGGCGCGAGCCCGACCCACGGCAACCACCAGCCCGACACGGCGACCACCAGAAGGGGGACACCCATGTCCGAGTCCTCGCCCGAACCGGCCCAGACGGCTGCGACCGCCGCGGCGCCCCGGGGCCCCCGCTCCCCCGCCCTCGCCGCCGTTGCGCCACCGGCACGGCCGGCCGACCCCGACTTCCGCCCCGGCCTCGAGGGGGTCATCGGGTTCGAGACCGAGATCGCCGAGCCGGACAAGGACGGCGGGTCGCTGCGCTACCGCGGCGTCGACCTCAAGGACCTCGTGGGCCGGGTGAGCTTCGGGCAGGTCTGGGGGCTGCTGGTCGACAACGAGTTCGACCCTGGGCTGCCGCCCGCCGAGCCCTTCCCGCTACCGGTCCACACCGGCGACATCCGGGTCGACGCCCAGTCGGCCCTCGCCCAGCTCGCCCCGGTATGGGGATTCAGGCCGCTGCTCGACATCGACGAGACCGAGGCCCGGGACAACCTCGCCCGGGCGTCCGTCATGTCGATGTCGTTCATCGCGCAGTCCGCCCACGGGCAGGGCAGCGCGATGGTGCCCCAGGCGCGCGTCGACGAGGGCCGCACCATCGTCGAGCGGTTCATGATCCGGTGGCGGGGCGAGCCGGACCCCCGGCATGTCGAGGCCATCGACGCCTACTTCATCGCCGCGGCCGAACACGGCATGAACGCCTCCACGTTCACCGCGCGCGTCATCGCCTCCACCGGGGCCGACGTCGCCGCCTGCCTCTCGGGGGCGATCGGCGCGCTGTCCGGCCCGCTGCACGGCGGGGCACCGTCGCGGGCGCAGCACATGATCGAGGGCGTCGAGAAGATGGGCGACGCCCGGGCGTACGTCAGGGCCGTCATGGACCGCCGAGAGCGGCTCATGGGGTTCGGGCACCGCGTCTACCGGGCGTACGACCCTCGCGCGGCCGTGCTGCGCGATACCTGTCGGCGGCTCGGGGCCCCCCGGTACGAGGTCGCCCTCGAGCTGGAGAAGGCGGCGATGGCCGAGCTGTCCGAGCGGTACCCCGACCGCAAGATGGAGACCAACGTCGACTTCTGGGCAGCCGTGCTCCTCGACTTCGCCGAGGTCCCGGGCTCGATGATGACCCCGCTGTTCGTCAGCGCCCGGACGGCGGGCTGGTCGGCGCACATCCTCGAGCAGAAGCGCACCGGACGGCTCATCCGCCCGAGCGCCCGCTATGTCGGCCCCGGTCCGCGGCCCCTCGAGGACGTCGCCGGCTACCGGCACGCCTCCTGACCACCGGGCCGACCCGGGGTCCGGGTGGTGAACCTCACCGAGGGGCGGCCGGGGGGGATGGGACAATCGGCGCCGTGACCGAGACCGGAACCCTCGCCCTGCCCACCCACCTTCTCCCCGCGGACGGACGCTTCGGCTCCGGGCCCTCCAAGGTCCGGCCCGAGCAGATCGACTACCTCGCCTCCATCGGACGCACCGTGCTGGGCACGTCCCATCGGCAGCCCCCGGTCAGGAACCTCGTCAGAGCGGTCCGCACCGGCCTCTCGGACCTCTTCGCCCTCCCCGACGGGTACGAGGTCATCCTCGGAAACGGTGGCGCGACGGCGTTCTGGGACATCGCCGCGTTCGGGCTGGTCCGCGACCACGCCCAGCACCTCAGCTTCGGCGAGTTCTCCGGCAAGTTCGCCTCGGTGACCGACAAGGCGCCGTTCCTCGGCGCCTCGACGGTTCTCACGAGCCAGCCCGGCACCCGTCCCGAGCCGCGGGCCGAAGCCGGCGTCGACGTCTACGCCTGGGCCCACAACGAGACCTCGACCGGCGTGATGGCGCCGGTCCACCGGGTCTCCGGTGCCGACGAGGGGGCCCTCGTGCTGGTCGATGCCACGTCGGGCGCCGGCGGGCTGCCTGTGGACGTGTCCCACGCCGACGTCTACTACTTCAGCCCGCAGAAGTGCTTCGCCGCCGACGGCGGGCTCTGGCTCGCCCTCTTCTCTCCCGCCGCCCTGGCGCGCGTCGAGGAGATCACCGCCTCCGGCCGCTGGGTCCCCGACTTCTACAGCCTGCCGACGGCGATCGACAACTCCCGCAAGGACCAGACCTACAACACCCCGTCGGTCGCCACCCTCGCCCTGCTGGCGAACCAGATCCAGTGGATCAACGAGCGTGGCGGCCTCGCGTGGTCGACCGGGCGCACCGCCGACTCCTCGGGCCGGCTCTACCAGTGGGCCGAGAAGGTGGACTACGCCTCCCCGTACGTCGCCGACCCCGCCCACCGCTCCCAGGTCGTGGCCACGATCGACTTCAGCGACGAGATCGACGCAGCGGCGGTCGCGAAGACCTTGCGCGCCAACGGCATCGTCGATGTCGAGCCGTATCGCAAGCTCGGCCGCAACCAGCTCCGGGTCGCGGTGTTCCCGGCCGTGGACCCGGACGACGTCAGCAAGCTGGTCGCCAGCGTCGAGTACGTCGTCGAGCACCTCTGAGGGCTCGCCCTACGACGCCCAGTAGCCGCTGACGTCGACGACGAGGTCCGTGGTCGTGTTGACGAAGATCGAGACGGCGCCGTCCGGTCCGAGCTTGGCGACCACCGAGTTGGCGATCGTGGCTCCTGCGGCGTAGTTGAGGTTCGACGCGGTGGGCCGCGACGTCCCGGACGGGTAGACCGTCGCATACCCGCCCCTCGTCGAGCCGGTAGCCGTCACGTTGAGCATGACGGCGCCGACGCCGCCGGCGGGGATGCCACCCCTGCCGGTCATCTGCAGCGTGATGGCGTGGCCGCCGGGCACGGCGCCCAGGTGGTCGCCGGTGCCGTTGCGGGTGTCGAGGAACCGGCTCGGTGCCGCCATCGGCACGTAGCCGGTGCCGGGCGCTATCCAGCCCTGAACGTCGACGACGACGTCGGTGGACCCGTAGGCGTACACGTCGACCTGGCCACCGGTGCCCAGCCGGGCGAGGACCAGGCCGGCGATCGTCTGGCCCTTGGTGTAGTTGACGTTCGACGCCGTCGGCCTGCCGGCACCGGCCGGGAAGACCGTCAGGTAGCCCCCCGAGGTCGACCTGGTCGCCGTGACGTTGAGGACCACGGCGGCGGCATCGGCGGGCACCCCCGCCTCAGCTGCCACCTGGACGGCCAGGGTGTGGCGACTGCCGATCGGAGCCTCCGGGGCCCCGAGGCCGCTCCGGGTGTCGACGATGCGGCTGGGCGCCGGTGGGGCCGCATACCCGCCGCCCGTCGGGTAGTACCCGGCGACGTCGGCGATGAGCTGGGTGGTCGACGAGGTGTACAGCTCGACCTTCCCGCCCGTGCCCACGCCCGCGATGACCTGGTTCGCGATCGTCTGGCCGGTGGCGTAGTTGAGGTTGCTCGCCGTGGGCCGGGCGACTCCCTCCGGGTAGACCGTGACGTACCCGCCGGCACTCGGTGCCGTGACCGTCACGTTGAGCACCACCGCTGCCACACCGGCGGTGGGGATCCCCGGGACGCCGGTCACCGGCAGGTCGACGCTGTGCCGCCCGGCTACCGGGCCGGTGCGACCGCCGGTCCCCGTGCGGGTGTCGAGGAGGCGTACGGGGGCCAGCGGGACGTATGCCGCGCGGGACGGCGGGTCAGCACCGCCGGGCCAGACCGGGCTCGCCGAGCCCGCCGTCACGGCGTAGAGGCCGCCGCCGGAGGTGCCGGCTGAGGCCAGCTCGAAGGCGGTCCCGACCGGCCAGATGAGCCTCGGCTGCCAGGTGGTGGGCTGTGCCGGTCGCACCTCCTCCCCCCCGCCCGCACGCAGGTACAGGGTCGCGAGGCCGGTGGCGGGCTCGACGATGGAGTAAGCCGTGCTGCCGCCGTCGATCCCTGCGGCGGTGGCGAAGCCGCCGGAGTGCACGGTGACGGCGCCGTGCCCGGCCTGTCGACGCACGGTGGTGTTCCGGGCAGAGGAGTCGTAGTCCTCGATCTGGTACACCGCGGAGTCGCCGGAGACGGCGAGGGGGTCGAGGTCCTCGGCGGGGTCGGACACCGAGGCGAGCGTCCGGTAGCCGGACGAGCCGGTGGTGAGTTCGGAGAAGGTACCGAGCAGGAGGCTGGTCTGGCCCGAACCGTACGCCGTGACGGCATACCCGCCGGCGTCGCACACGTACCCTCGCTCGCTGAGGCTGGGCGCGCTCGTCGGGTCGGACGGGTCGGTGACCTGTGCGATGAGCGTGTCGGCGCCCGTGGCGGCGACGATCCGGTGCACCTCGGTCACCGCCGGGGTGCTCGTCTCGTCCAGCACGGTCTCCAGCCAGCCGTCCGGTGCGGCGCCGAGGAAGAATCGGCCGCTGTGCACCGTGCCCTGGCCGCTCTTGCCGGTGACGACGTCGGTCCAGGTCAGCGGGTCCGTGGTGAGCGGGGGCTCCGAGATGAACAGGTCGGTGCAGGCGGAGGTGTGGTAGTCGTGGGCGAGGACGAACGTCGCCGTCGTGCCGTCGTCCGAGACGAGCTGGGCACCGCCCGAGGAGGTCACGAAGACGGTCCCCCGCGAGGTGTGCTCCAGGGGGCGGTAGCTGAGGGTGTCGGTGGTGGACCCACGGCCCAGGAGCACCGGGGCGGCCGGGTCCGCGGCGTGGGCGGCGGGCGTCCCGGCGACGACCATGGCGCCGGCCGCGGCCATGGCCGCCAGGTGGACAAACCTCTGCATCGTGGGGCCCTTCGTCTGCGTCCGCATCGGGCCGGCGTCGAGGGGGCGCCGAGCCGCGCTCGCCGTCGGCGTGGCCTCCGGCGCTCGGCGCCTGGCTGGACGCCAACGACGATCATTGCGCACTGGAGCACCTCACGGGCCACATTGGGCGACATGAGACCCGGCCGACATTCCCTGCACCGCGGCAGGGCGGCCGTGACGAGCGCGTTTCCCTCCCCCAGAGCCTCCACCTGGCCGAGGGCAGCCTTGCCTTCTCTCGTACTGTGGAGCGATGACGACGACCCCATCGGTCCCGGAGCCCACCACACTGGGTGCGCTCCGGGCCACCGGTCACCAGCAGAAGCACCTCCGGGCCGAGGTCCGCGACAACCTGCTCGCCAAGCTCCGCGCCGGTGAGGATGCCTGGCCGGGCATCCACGGGTTCGACCGTACGGTCGTCCCCCAGCTCGAGCGGGCCCTCCTCGCCGGTCATGACGTCGTCCTGCTCGGCGAGCGCGGACAGGGCAAGACCCGCCTGCTGCGCACCCTCGCCGGGATGCTCGACGAGTGGACCCCCGTCATCGAGGGCAGCGAGCTCGGCGAGCACCCGTACGACCCCATCACCGTCGAGTCGCGCCGACGTGCCGCCGAGCTCGGCGCCGACCTCCCGGTGGCCTGGCGCCACCGCAGCGAGCGGTATGCCGAGAAGCTCGCCACGCCGGACACCTCGGTCGCCGACCTCATCGGGGACGTCGACCCCGTCAAGGTCGCCGAGGGCCGCAGCCTCGGTGACCCCGAGACCATCCATTTCGGCCTCATCCCCCGCAGCCACCGGGGAATCGTCGCCATCAACGAGCTGCCGGACCTCGCCGAACGCATCCAGGTCGCCATGCTCAACGTGATGGAGGAACGGGACATCCAGATCCGGGGCTACGTCCTGCGCCTGCCGCTCGACGTCCTGGTCGTGGCCAGCGCCAACCCCGAGGACTACACGAACCGTGGCCGGATCATCACCCCGCTCAAGGACCGTTTCGGTGCCGAGATCCGCACGCACTACCCGGTAGAGCTGCTCGACGAGGTCGCCGTCATCCGCCAGGAGGCGCACCTCGTGGCCGAGGTCCCCGATCACCTCGTCGAGATCCTCGCCCGGTTCACCCGGGGGCTGCGTGAGTCCAACGCCGTCGACCAGCGCTCCGGGGTGAGCGCCCGGTTCGCCATCGCCGGCGCCGAGACGATCGCGGCCTCGGCTCTGCACCGGGCCACCACGACGGGCGAGGACGCGGCCGTCGCCCGGGTCGTGGACCTCGAGACCGCGGTCGACGTGCTCGGCGGCAAGGTCGAGTTCGAGAGCGGCGAGGAGGGGCGCGAGCGGGAGATCCTCACCCACCTCCTGCGCTCGGCCACCGCCGAGACCGTCCGCGAGCGCTTCCGGGGCCTCGACTTCCGGCTGCTCGTCGACGCGCTCCAGGAAGGCTCGCTCGTCACGACGGGCGAACGCGTGACGGCCCGCGACTTCCTCGCCGGGCTGCCGGTGCTGGGCGAGTCCGAGCTCTACGACGAGGTCACGGACCGGCTCGGGGCCACCAACGACGGGCAGCGCGCCTGCGCGATCGAGCTCGCCCTCGAGGGTCTCTACCTGGCGCGCAAGATCGGCAAGGAGTCCGACGGCGGGGAGACGGTCTACGGATGAGCGGAGGCCGGCGATGACGGCACGACCCGACGCCCACCGGGCGCGTTACGGGCGGTATGCCGGGGGCGACCCGCTCGCTCCCCCGGTCGACCTGTCCGAGGCGCTCGACGCCATCGGCCGGGAGGTCATGGCGGGCTACAGCCCCGAGCGGGCCATGCGCGAGTTCCTCCGTCGCGGGGGCAGCACCCGGACCGGCCTCGACGACCTCGCCGCCCAGGTGGCCGCGCGACGCCGCGAGCTGCTGCAGCGGCACCGCCTCGACGGGACGATGGAGCAGGTCCGCGAGCTGCTGGACCGTGCCGTGCTCGAGGAGCGCAAGCAGCTGGCCCGCGACCTGGACGATGATGCCCGGTTCGCCGAGGTGCGCCTTCAGAGCCTGCCGGCCTCGACGCCCGCGGCCGTCACCGAGCTGTCCGACTACCCGTGGCGGTCCTCCGCGGCCCGGGACGCCTACGAGCAGATCAAGGACCTCCTCGGTCGCGAGCTGCTCGACCAGAGGTTCGCCGGAATGAAGCAGGCTCTCGAGAACGCCACCGACGCGGACCGCCGGGCCGTGAGCGACATGCTTCGCGACCTCAACGACCTGCTCGACAAGCACCGCCGGGGCGAGGACACCGCGGAGGACTTCGAGCGGTTCATGGACCAGCACGGCGACTTCTTCCCGGAGCGTCCCGAGTCGGTCGAGGAGCTCATCGACTCGCTCGCCGCGCGGGCCTCCGCGGCCCAGCGGATGCTCAACTCGATGACGCCGGAACAACGCCAGGAGCTCCTGGAGCTCTCGGCGCAGGCCTTCGGCTCACCCGAGCTCATGGAGTCTCTCGCCCAGCTCGATGCCACCCTCCAGTCGCTGCGCCCGGGGGAGGACTGGGCAGGCGGCGAGCGGTTCCAGGGGGACCAGGGGCTCGGGCTCGGCGACGGCACCGGTGTGCTCCAGGACCTCGCCGAGCTCGACAGCCTCGCGGAGCAGCTCTCCCAGTCCTACAGCGGCGCCCGGATGGACGACGTCGACCTCGACGCACTCTCCCGCCAGCTCGGCGACGAGGCGGCGGTCGATGCCCGCACCCTCGCGGCTCTCGAGAAGGCGCTTCGCGAGTCGGGCTACCTCAAACGGGGCACGGACGGGCAGCTGCGCCTGTCCCCCAAGGCCATGCGCCAGCTCGGCAAGGCGCTGCTGCGCGATGTCGCCGACCGGATGAGCGGCCGCCAGGGTCAGCGGGACCTGCGCCAGGCCGGCGCCGCCGGTGAGCGCTCGGGCGCCACCCGTGAGTGGGCCTTCGGCGACACCGAGCCCTGGGACGTCACGGGCACCGTCACCAACGCCATCCGCCGGACGGTGGCGCAGGGCGGCGACCCCACCGCCGGGCTGCGGATCGATGTGCGTGACGTCGAGGTGCACGAGACCGAGGCGCGCACGCAGGCGGCGGTCGCGCTGCTCGTCGACACCTCCTTCTCGATGGCGATGGACGGCCGGTGGGTGCCCATGAAGCGCACCGCACTGGCGCTGCATACCCTCATCCGCACCCGGTTCCGCGGTGACCACCTGCAGCTCATCGGCTTCGGCCGGCATGCCGAGGTCATGGACATCGACCAGCTGACCGCACTGGACGCCATGGCCGACAAGGGGACCAACCTCCACCACGCCCTGCTGTTGGCCAACCGGCACTTCCGGCGCCACCCCTCGGCCCAACCAGTGCTCCTCATCGTCACCGACGGCGAGCCGACGTCGCACCTCGAGCCGGACGGGGAGGTGTTCTTCTCCTACCCGCCGCATCCGCTGACTGTCGCGTATGCCGTGCGCGAGCTCGACAACTCCGGGCGGCTCGGTGCGCAGACGACGATCTTCCGGTTGGGCGACGACCCGGGTCTGGCACGTTTCGTGGACTCGATGGCCAAGCGGGTGGGTGGCCGGGTCGTCGCACCGGAGCTCGACGACCTCGGCGCGGCGGTCGTCGGCTCGTACCTCGGGGCGCGCGGGCCCGGCGGGTACGGGCACTACGGGGACTGGTTCGGTGGCCGGGGATTCTGGTTCGAGGACTAGACCGCGCGGTGGCGGCCGTGGTGTGCCCCTTCGCCGGTCGCTCCCCTCCATGGGTGCTCAGCGCACGAAGGCGACGACCACCGAGGCGGTGATGAGGATGGCGAGCACCGCGAGGGTCATCCGGCGCCGGAAGGTGGGCGTCACCGCGCCAGCTCCGGGGCGGGGTAGACGACCTGATCGCCGGACCCGCTCGTGAGGGCCCACCGCGGGCGGCGCGTGCGCTCGTAGCTCAGGCGGAGGTTCTCCTCGCGCGCCAGCCAGGTCGACACCGCGGCGAGCGAGAGCCCGACCGCGACGGTGCCCACCGCGATCGTCCATCGCGGGCCCCAGACGTGCCCGATCCAGCCGATGATCGGGGCGCCGACCGGGGTGCCCCCGACGAAGATCGCCATATAGAGGGCCATCACCCGGCCCCTCATCACCGGCTCCACCCGGGTCTGGACCATGGCGTTCGCCGTCGTCATGGCGGTGAGGGCCGAGAGCCCGACCGGGATGAGGGAGAGCGCGAACAGCGGGTAGGTCGGCGACACGGACGCCACGGCCGTCGACGCGGTGAAACCGATGAGCGCCACGAGCAGGACCCTGAGCCGCGGAACCCGGCGGCGGGCCGCGAGGAGGGCCCCGCCGAGCGAGCCGATCGCCATGATCGAGCCCAACAGGCCGTACTCGCCGGGCCCCCTGGCGAAGACGACGGTCGCCATGAGCGCGTTGGTGATCTGGAAGTTCATCCCGAAGGTGCCCAGGACGAAGACGAGGAACAGCACCAGCTGGATGTCGCGCCGTCCCTTGATGTAGCGCAGCCCCTCGACGACGCCTCCCCGTCCCCGGGCCCTCGGCGCGGGGCGCAGCTCGGACGGCCGCAGGAGGAACAGCGCCCCGAGAACGAACATGAAGCTACCGGCGTTGAGGAACAGCGCCGGTCCGGTCCCCCACCAGGCGATGACCAGCCCGGCGATACCGGGACCGATGAGCCGGCCCCCGTTGAAGGACGCGCTGTTGAGCGCCACCGCGTTGGAGATCCGGTCGTTGGGCACCATCTCGGACACGAAGGCCTGACGCGCGGGGTTGTCGACCGCCGTGATGGCTCCCATCGCGAACGCGAGGACGTAGACGTGCCACAGCTGGGCGACCCCCGACACGACCAGCAGTCCGAGGGCCAGGCTGTCCAGGGCCAACAGGGCCTGGGTGACGAGCAGGATGCGGCGCTTGGGGAAACGGTCGGCGATCGTCCCGGTCCACGGCGCCAGCAGGAGGAAGGGGAGGAACTGCAGCCCGGTGACGTAACCGAGATCCCGTGACGAGTGCTGGGTGAGCACCGTGAGGACGAGCCAGTCCTGAGCCACCCGGCCCATCCAGGTGCCGACGTTGGAGACGAGAGCGCCTGAGGCGTAGATCCGGTAGTTGCGGATCGACAAGGAGGAGAACGTCGGACTCATTCGGCGGCCACCCGGGCCAGGATCTGGGTGGCGCGGCGCAGCACGTCCCGCTCCGCCTCGTCCAGCCCGGCCAGTCGCACCGCCATCCACTGGTCGCGCTGACGGCGGATGTCGCGCACGACACCGCGACCGCGGTCGGTGAGCGTGACGAGCACCTGCCTGCCGTCGTCGGGATGGGTCGACCGGGAGACGAGGCCGAGGTCCTCCACGGCGGAGACGGTCCGGGTCATGCTCGGCGCGCTCACCTTCTCGTGGCAGGCCAGCTCACCGAGCGTCCGGGGGCCGTCCTCGAGACGGACCAGGGCGCTGAACTGGTGTGGCGCGACCAGGTCGCCGCTCTCGAGCCGGATCCGTCGGGAGATCCGCATGCAGGCGAGCCGCAGGTCGGTGGCCAGGGTGCCGAGCGGTGGTCGACGCGGGGCGGCGCTGTGTGCCAAGTGATGCTCCTCAGACGGTGTCCGTCATCGAGAACTCGTTACCTTGGCTAACTATTCCGTCATCGTCCGGACCGCGCCAACCGGTCTCAGCGCCGGGCCGGAGAACGAGGTATGCCGTGTCCCGGCACGGACCCGGCATACCTCGTCGGGAACCGGCCGGCGTCAGCCGATGCCGAGCAGGCCCTTGATGGGGTCGACCGCGAAGTAGACGACGAACAGGGCCGAGACGATCCACATGAGGGGGTGCACGTCGGCGGCCTTGCTGCGCACCACCTTGATGACGACGTAGGCGATGAACCCGGCGCCGATGCCGACGCTGATCGAGTACGTGAACGGCATGAGGACGATGGTGAGGAACGCCGGGATGGCGATCTCGACGTCGTCCCAGGAGATGCCCTTGACCTGCTGCATCATCAGGAAGCCGACCAGGACGAGGGCCGGCACGGCCGCCTCGTTGGGGATGACCTTCACGAGCGGGGCGAACACCATCGAGACCAGGAACAGCAGCCCGGTGACGATGCTCGCGAGCCCGGTCCGGGCCCCTTCGCCGACACCCGAGGCCGACTCGATGTACGAGGTGTTCGACGATACGCCGGCCGCGCCACCGGCCGCGGCGGCCACCGAGTCGACGACGAGGATCATCTGGGCGTTGGGCGGGGTGCCCTCCTCATCGAGCAACCCCGCCTCGGCGCCGATCGCCGTCATGGTGCCCATGGTGTCGAAGAAGTCGGCCAGCATAAGGGTGAAGATGAGCAGGACGGCCGAGACCACCCCGATGCTCTGGAACGAGCCCAGCAGGCTGAACCCGAAGGTGTCGAAGTGCGGGGTGCCGAACACCGAGTCCGGCCATGCTGGGACGTTGAGGTTCCACCCACTGGGGTTGACCTTGCCGCCGCCCAGCACCGTGGGGCCGACCTTGGCGACCGCCTCGATGATGATGGCGATGATCGTCGTGATGATGATCGAGATGAGGATGGCGCCCTTGACCTTGCGCACCCAGAGCGCGACGACGAGGACCAGGCCGATCGCGAACACCAGGGTCGGCCAGCCGGCCAGCGTCCCGCCGTTGCCCAGCTGGACGGGGACAGTGGTGTCCGCCGCATCGGGGATGCGGCGGACGAAGCCGGCGTCGACGAGGCCGATGAGGGCGATGAACAGACCGATGCCGACGCTGATGGCGACCTTGAGCTGGGCCGGTACCGCGTGGAAGACGGCCTTCCGGAAGCCGGTGAGCACGAGGAGGAGGATGATGACACCTTCGATGACGACCAGCCCCATGGCGTCGGCCCACGTCATCTGGCTGGCGATCGAGTAGGCGACGAAGGCGTTGAGGCCGAGGCCCGTCGCCAGAGCGAGCGGGTAGTTGGCCACCGCCCCCATGAGGATCGTCATGATCCCCGCGACCAGCGCGGTCGCGGCCGCGATGGCGGCGAGGTTGGAGCCGTCACCGGCGCCACCGCCGAGGAACGCTCCCGACCCGTCCTTGGCGAAGCCGAGGATGAGGGGGTTGAGGACGACGATGTAGGCCATCGTGAAGAACGTGACGAAGCCGCCGCGGACCTCTCGGCTGACGGTCGACCCCCGTTGGGAGATCTTGAAGAAGCGGTCGAGTGCGCTGCCCGTCGAGGCGGGCGCGTGCGAGGTCGTGGCGGAGGACATGGCTGAAGGCTAGCGAGCATGCCGCGGGCGCTCATGCAGGCTGTCCACGCCTCGGCCGGCCGGGCGCGTCGTGAGGGCAGGGACGGGTCCATCCGCCGCGCCCCATGTGGCCGCGCCCCATCCGCCGCGCCCCTTGTGGCCACGCCGGGCCGATGAGCCGGCCTGGCTAGGCTGTCACGCGTGAGCCACTCCCCAGGCGAGGACCGCCGGCCGGACCGGCTGCGTCCGGTCGACGTCCCCACCGGCCGCATCGTCCTCGCCGGTCTCGGGTGCTGGATGCTCGCGCTCGTCGTCGTCCTCGCCGTGCCCAGCCTGCACGAGGGCGACCGGTCGTGGTGGCCATGGGCCTGTGTGAGCGGGCTCGTCCTCGGCCTGGCGGGGTACGGCTATGTGCGGCGGGTTCGCGGCGACGCCGCGGGCGTGCTCTGAGCTGCGGCCCCCATGACGGGTGGGGCCTCGGCAGCAGCGCGCAGCGAGGCTCAGACCAGGTCGAAGGCGTAGTCATCGAGGATCGGGGGCGGCACCGTCTCGGCCTCCACCGGCTTGATGTCGACCTCGGAGTGGGCCCCGCAGCCGTGGTCGAGGCTGACGACCTGGCCGTCGCTCGGCGACCACTGGCTCGCGCACACCCCGAACACCTGGCGCAGCAGTCCCGCCATCGGGACGAAGTAGCCACAGGTGGAGCAGGGCGCGGGGGCCTTCTCGGCGACCGGCGTGTGCGGACCGCTCGGGCCGTCGTACCACCGCTGCGCGGCGGCCTCCCGACCCTCGGCCGAGAGGACCCGCGGCCGGCCCAGACCCAGCTCCCACTGCGCCATCCGGTCGACGTCCTCCTCGCCGGTCGCCTCGAACCCTGGCTCGAGGCGCGGGTCGTCGGCCAGCATCGGGGTGACGTCGCCGGCGCGCAGGTCACCGGGCGCCAGGCGCGCGGCATACGGCACCCATGCCGGCGAGAGCAGCGCTCCGTCACCAGGAACGAGGTTCGTCTCGCACACCGTCACGCTCTTGGAGCGGGGCACGCGCGCCACCGTCACCGCCCAGCGCCAGCCGGGATAGGCGCGCCAGGTGCAGGTGAAGTAGTGGGTCCCGAGCCGGTCCTCGACCATCTCCATGCCGAGATGCTCCCCGACCGCAGCCACCTCCGAGATGGAGGCGGCCGCCTCGCGCGCCACGTCGACGGCCGCGGCCAGGGTGGGATCGGTCTTGACCGGGGACACGCTCAGGCCTCCAGGTCGGATGCGACGGCGCGCAGCACCTGTGCCACCTTGGCGCCCAGCGGCTTGTCGGGGTAGTGGCCTCGGCGCAGGCTGTTCTCGACGCTGTCGAGCAGCTGGATGAGATCCTCGACGATGGCCACCATCTCGTCGGTCGGCTTCCGGTCGCGGGCCTTGCGGTTCGCGGTGACGCTCGGAGCCGGCTCGAGGAGCCGCACGGACAGGGCCTGCGCGCCGCGGCGACCCTCGACGATGCCGAACTCGATCCGGGTCCCGCCCTTGAGGCTCGTCACACCCTCGGGGAGGGCGCTGGACGGCACGTAGACGTCGCTGCCGGGAGGACCGTCGTCCACGGAGACGAAGCCGAAACCCTTCTCGGCGTCGTAGAACTTCACCTTGCCGGTGGGCACGGTCCACCTCTCTGCTCGGCTGGGGGTGCTTGGGCGTGCGGCATGCGGATGCGGCGGGCACGGGTGTGTTGCCGGGACCAAGGCTAGCGCCATCCGAGTATGCCGTGCGCCCAGCGGCCACGGCCACCGGCCCACCCTGCTCGGGGAGGAAGTGCTGGACCGGTCCGCGGGCCCGCGTCGGCGTTCCCACCCGACGCGGGCCCGCGTCGGATGGGAACGCCGCTGTAATCCGGTCGTGGGTGTCGCTCGGCCGTGCGACGGTAGTCCCGTGACCGATCCGACCGCCGCCGAGCCGGCACCCGTCTCGCTGCGCGCCTTCTGGGCGGGCCTGCCGACGGCGGGGCGCTGGCTGCTCTCGACGGTGGCCGTGCAGACCTTGGGCCGGGGGCTGACCTTGCCCTTCACGATCATCTACGTCAACGAGGTGCGGGGCATCCCGCTCGGTCAGGCCGGGACGTTGATGTCCGTCATCGCCGTCGTGGCCCTGCTCGTCACCGGTCCGGGAGGCTCGCTCACCGATCGGGTGGGTGCCCGGTTCATCCTGCTCGCGGCCTCGGGCGCCCAGCTCGTCGGCTGCGTGGTGCTCGCGTTCGCCACGTCGGTCCCGGGCTTCGTCGTGGGGTTCGCGCTGCTCGGGCTCAACTTCGGGCTGTCCTGGCCGGCGTTCAACGCCCTCATCGCGGCCGTCGTGACCGGGCGGGCCCGCCAGCAGTACTTCGGCGTCAACTTCGCCCTGGTCAACCTCGGGATCGGGGTGGGTGGGGTGCTCGGCGGCATCTTCGTCGACGTCCACCATCCGCTCTCGTTCACCCTGATCTTCCTCGCCGACGGCGCCAGCATGCTCGTCCCCATCGGGCTGCTGCTCGGCCCGCTGAGGCAGGTCAGCGCGCGGGTCGAGCCACCGGACGGCAGCGACGGGGCCGCTGCCCCGGGTGGGTCGTACCTGGCGATCCTCCGGCGCCCGGCCGTCGTGTGGATGACGGTGCTGACCTTCACCACCACCTTCGTCGGATACGGCCAGATGGAGGCCGGGTTCCCGGCGTTCGCGCGCCAGGTCGGCGAGGTGTCGACCCGGGTGGTCGGCTTCGCGTTCGCCGTCAACACGGCGACGATCGTCGGTCTGCAGTTCGTCGTCCTACGGCTCATCGACGGGCGCCGGCGCACCCGGGTGCTCATCGGCATGACCGCGCTGTGGGTCATCGCCTGGCTCGTGCTCGGCGCTACGGGCCTGGCGCCGGGGACGGGGCTGGCCATCGCCGGCGTGCTCGGCTTCCACGCGATCTTCGCCCTCGGCGAGACCCTCATGCAGCCCTCGATCCCAGCCATCATCAACGACCTCGCCGACGACCACGTCCGCGGGCGCTACAACGCCGTCAACGCCGGCGCCTTCCAGGGCGGAACGATCATCGCCCCCGCCGTCGCGGGGATCATGTTGCAGCACGGCTGGTCCGGCGCGTTCGTCGTCATGGTGCTCGTCGGGTGCGTGGCCGTCGCGGTGATGGCGCTCGTCGTCGAGCGCCAGGTCTCCCCGGCGGTCAATGGCGTGGCGGACCCGGCTGGGGCGGGCGCGGCCACGTCCCGCTGAGCCGCTCGCCCCCGGCATCCGCGCCGGTTCAGAGCCGGCCCGACATCGGCCGCAGGCGTGGGCCGCGCCGGGTCATCCGCGTCGGCGGAGGACCCGGGCCCGGACGTCCGGGTCAGGCGCCGACGCCGTTCGACAGGCCGCTGCCGGCACCCTGGCCGACGATCTGCACCGTCGTGACCGTCGGCCCGGCCTTGGTCGCGATGACCCGGACCGTGTCCCCCACGGTGATGCCGCGCGAGGTGCTGCCGACCAGGTGGCTGTTCGTGTCGACCTTGTAGGTGGTGGCGAAGCCGTCGCTGCTCTTCACCGCGAGCGAGGAGCCCTTGGTGTAGGCGGTCACCGTGCCCACCTGATAGAGGATCGTGGTACCGGAGCTGCCGCCGGTCACCAGCTCGCCATGCAGGATGGTGCCGAGGGGGCCGAGGCCCCGGGCGAGACCGCCGCCCAGGCCGGGGAGCCGCCCGGCACCGCCCTCCTCGTCGTCTCCGAAGCCCGGCCGGCCCTGCCCCCGCCCCAGGCCCGGCCGGCCAGGCACGGGAAGGTTGCCTTGGCCGCGGTTGGCGACGACGGAGGACCGTCCGCCGTTGTCACCCATCCGGCCGATGGCCACCGCACCCAGACCGATGGCTCCCAGGACGACGACGAGGACGAACACCGCTGCGATGACCGTGGCCACGCGCCCGCCGGTGGTCGACGTGGCCTCGCGCCACAGACCGCGGATGCCCCGGCGCGGTGGCACCGGCTGGCCGAAACCGGCAGGGTGGACGCCCGGAGGCGGCGGGCCGAAGGGACGGCCGGCGGGGGTGGCTCC
The DNA here is from genome assembly GCA_963763315.1 of uncultured Actinomycetota bacterium. Lineage (GTDB taxonomy): Bacteria > Actinomycetota > Actinomycetes > Actinomycetales > Dermatophilaceae > CAVSJJ01. The sequence goes on along the minus strand of CAVXOC010000001.1, from coordinate 339,935 downwards.
GGAACCCTCGGGGAGCGCGCCAGGCTGCCCCGGCCGCGCAGCGGAGGGATCCGGTCCAGCGGCCTGCGGTCCCGTCGACCGGGTCGGCTGGGGCTGCTGGATCGGAGCCGTGGCGTCGGGCTGCCCCTGGGGGACGTCGTTCGGGGTCTGCGGAGGCGGGGCAGAGGAGTCGCTCATCCCCCCATGATCGGCTGCGGCTGTGCTCCTCCTCCACCAAACGTGATGAGTCATATGGAACTCACAGCACCCACCGGCTTCCTCCTCGAGCCCCGGCGCCGGCCGGTGATGCGGCCGCCGGCCACGCTCGGGGCTAGCGTAGGCGGGTGCCGGACTCGCCCATCCCCGTTGTGCGCTCTCTCGCCGATGACGTGCGGGCACGCACCGACGTCGAGCTGGCCGACCTGTTGCGCTGCCGTCCCGACCTCGCCCGCCCCGCACCCAGTGACCTCACCGCGCTCGCGGCTCGGGCGACCACCCGCGCGAGCACCGGCCGGGCCATCGACGGGCTGGACCTCGGCCACCTCCAGGTCCTCGAGGCGTCGCTCATCGTCACCCCACCCCTGGGCCCCGCCTCGGTGGCGGCCCTGCTGGGAACCGACGACGTCCCCCGCGTCGCGGAGATCCTCGAGAGCCTGTGGACGGCTGCCCTGCTGTGGCGCGGCCCCGAGGGCCTGGTGCCGGTCCGGACCGTGACCGAGGTCCTCGGCCCGCACCCGGCCGGCCTCGGCCCCCCGTACGCCGACCTGGGGCCCACCGCCGGCCCGCCGGACGGCGACCTGGCCGCCCTCGTCGCCGGGGCCCCGCCGCGGGCGAGGGCCATCCTCGACCGGCTCGCCTGGGGGCCACCGGTCGGCGTGCTGCCCGATCCGGTCACTGCCGGGTCGGCGGCCCGTGGGGGGCTGGTGAGCGACGGGCCTCGCTGGCTACTGGCCCGCGGGCTCGTCGTCGCGACCGCCACCGACCAGGTCGTCCTCCCCCGCGAGGTGGGCCTCGTGCTGCGCGAGGGCCGGCTGCACCGAGACGTCCGGCTCTTCGCTCCGGTCCCGGCCGCGCCACGTCGTGACGCCGACGCGGTCGACGCCGCCGCAGGCGCGGCTGCCAGCGAGCTGCTGGCCCACGTCGACGACCTCCTTGCCGGGTGGTCGACCTCCCCCCCGCGGGTCCTGCGTGGCGGCGGACTCGCGGCACGCGCCCTGGCCACCACCGCCCGGGACCTCGACGTGGACGAGACCCGCGCCGCGCTCATCGTCGAGGTCGCGTATGCCGCCGGGCTGGTCGAGGACGATGCCGAGGCTGACCCGGTGTGGGCGCCGACCGCGGCATACGACCGCTGGCGGGACGAGCCGGGCGGGGAGCGCTGGGCGGCCCTCGCCGCCGGCTGGCTCCGCTCGACACGCGCATCCCATCTCGTGGGCTCGCGTGGCCGGGAGGGTCGCGCCGTCAACGCTCTGGGCCCCGACGCACACTGGCCGCCGATCGCCGGGCTGCGGCGTGCCGTCCTGGGCGTCCTCGACGCTCTCGACACGGGCGCGGCCGCGGATCCCTCGGCGGTCGGCGCGGTCCTGGCCTGGCGTCGACCGCGTCGCCTGCCCCGCGATGCCGGGCGCGTCGTCGAGGCGGTGCTGTCCGAGGCAGCGACGATCGGGGTCACCGGCCAGGGGGCGCTGTCGACAGCCGGACGCGCCGTGGTCCTCGCCCGGCCGGGCGGGTCCGGCGACGAGACCGGGTCGCCGGCCGCGATGGCCATGCATCCGCACCTGCCTGCCCCCGTCGAGCGGATCCTCCTCCAGGCCGACCTCACCGCCGTCGCTCCCGGTCCGGTCACCGGAGCCCTCGCCGACCTCCTCCGGCTGGTCGCCGACATCGAGTCCCGCGGCGGGGCCACGGTGCACCGGTTCAGCGAGTCGAGCATCCGGCGGGCCCTGGACGCGGGATGGAGTGCCGACCAGGTGCTCACCTCGCTCGCGGAGGCCAGCACCACGCCGGTCCCGCAGCCGCTCGACTACCTGGTGCGCGACATGGCCCGACGCCACGGGCAGGTCCGGGTGGGTGGCGCACGCTCCTATGTCCGGGCGGACGCGCCGTCCACCCTCGACGAGATGCTGGCAAGCCGGGAGCTCGCCGCCTTGCAGCTGCGACGCGTCGCCCCGACCGTCCTGGTGTCCCCGGTCGCGCCGGAGATCGCCCTGGACCTGCTGCGAGACAGCGGCTTCGCTCCGGCTGCCGAGTCGGCCAACGGGGTGGTGACCGTGGCCCGCGTCCAGGCCCGACGGACCACCGGTCGCCGCGGGCCGGCCGCCCTCGACGTCCACGGCGTCGATGCGGACCACGCCGCCGATCTCGTCCGGACGCTGCGCACCGGGGAGGCCGCCACCGGTTCTCTCGCCGCCCGACGAGCCGACCGCGTGGGACCGGCCATCCCCGCCAACGACCCGACCACCTCGGTCGCGGTGCTGCGGGAGGCCATCGCCGCCCGCCATGCGACATGGCTGGGCTACTCCGACGGCACGGGTCGGGTCCGGCGGATGCTGTTCTACCCCGAGCGGATCGACGGCGGCCGGGTGACCGGCACGGCCGACGGAGCCACCCGCACCCTCTCGGTACACCGGATCACCGGCGTCGTCGCCGAGTAGCCGCCACCCCGGCGCCGGGCCCCGCACGGTCCGGGCATCTGGTCGCCATGACAGCCAGTGACTCGGACACCACCGCCGCCGCGCCCGCACGGTCCGGGCATCTGGTCGCCATGACAGCCAGTCACTCGGACACCACGGCCGCCACGGGCCGCGCGCTCACGCCCCGGCGAGCGCCTGCACCACCCGGGAGGGCGAGGGCCGACCGAGACGGGACGCCATCCAGGCACTGGTCTGCACCAGGGTGGCGAGGTCGACGCCCGTCTCGACCCCCGCACCCCGCAGGGCCCAGACGAGGTCCTCGGTGGCCAGGTTGCCGGTCGCACTGCCCGCATAGGGGCAGCCACCCAGCCCGCCGGCCGAGGAGTCGACGACCGTCACGCCGTCGCGGAGCGCGGCCATGGTGTTGGCCAGTGCCTGCCCGTAGGTGTCGTGGAAATGGACGCCGATCCGCTCCGGCGCCAGGCCGGCGACGTTGAGCGCTTCGAGCAGCCGGTGGACGTGGCCGGTCGTCCCCACCCCGATGGTGTCCCCGAGGGACAGCTCGTCGCAGCCGAGGTCCATGAGCCGCGTCGCGGCCGTGACCGCCTGGGACACCGGCACCGGGCCCTCCCATGGATCGCCGAAGCACATCGACACGTACGCCCGGACCCACAAGCCGGCCTCGCGCGCGCGGGCCACGACGGGACGGAACATCTCGACCGACTCCGCGAGGGACCGCCCCAGGTTCTTCCGGGCGAAGGTCTCGGTGGCGCTCCCGAAGACCGCGATCGCGCCCACGCCCGCCGACATCGCGCGATCCAGGCCCCGCTCGTTGGGAACGAGCACCGGCCGCTGCGGCCCGCGGCCCTGTTCGCCCAGCAGCTCCAGCACCTCCGCCGCATCGGCGAGCTGAGGCACCCAGGCCGGGTTGACGAACGAGGTCGTCTCGATGGTCGAGAGCCCGGAGGCGGCCAACCGCGTGACGAACTCGGCCTTGACCGACGCCGGCACGACCGTTGCCTCGTTCTGCAGTCCGTCGCGGGGACCGACCTCGTAGATGCGCACCGCTGACGGCAAGGTCGGGTCGCGCTCCACCTGAGGCGTGTCGATGCTCATCCCACGATCCTGACATGTGCGGTCCGGCCACGCCCCCGACGTGGACGCATTAGGGTGTCAGCGGCAGGGCACGGGCCGGCAGTGCCCGGAGGAAAGGGACACCAGGACGATGAGCGAGACCCCCCCGACCCCCCCTGAGGGTCCTCCTGGCGAGCAACGGCAGCCCGACCCGGACGGCGAACCGGCCGCGCCCGCGTGGACCGAGCCGGTCGGCCCGCCCACGGGGGCCGGTGATGAGACGGCGCCGGGCCAGACCCCGCAGGCCCCGGCGTACCCCTACGGCGCCCAGCCGGACGCCCAGGACCCGTACGGACCCCCGGCGAGCGAACAGGGCCCCGCCGAGGGCTACCCCCCTCTCGGACAGGCCCAGGAGCAGCCGCAGTACCCGCCGGGCCAGCCCGGCTACGACCAGCCCGGCTCCGGGCAGCCCGGCTCCGGGCAGTCGCCGTACGGGCAGCCCGGCTACGGGCAGTCGCCGTACGGGCAGCCCGGCTCCGGGCAGTCCCCGTACGGCCAACCCGGCTACGGCCCGCCCAGCTACGGCCAACCCGGCTACGGCCCGCCCAGCTACGGCCAACCCGGCTACGGCCAACCCGGCTACGGCCAACCCGGCTACGGGCAGCCGGCGTACCGGCAGACGCCGGGTGGCTACGGCTACCCACCCCCCGGCGTGGCGACCTATCCCCCGGCGCAGACCAACGGCTCGGCGCTGGCGCTGACCATCGTCTCCGGCCTGGCGATCCTCAGCTGCTTCGGAGCTCTCCATGGCATCGTCGGCATCGTCTTCGGCATCATCGCCCTCACCAAGCAGAGTTCCGACCCCGAGGGCTCGCGGAGGATCGCCAGGACCGGCTGGATCGTCCTTGGCGCCCTCGTCGTCCTGTCGCTGGTCGTCGTCGGAGTGTGGATCGCCATCGCGGCGAGCCGGAACGACTTCGGCTCGACGTACAACCCCGGGTACTGAGTCAGGAGCCGCGTGAGCGACGGACCCCTCATCGTCCAGAGCGACAAGACCCTCTTGCTGGAGGTCGACCACCCTGGCGCGGAGCAGGCCCGGCGAGACATCGCACCGTTCGCCGAGCTCGAACGCGCCCCCGAGCACGTCCACACCTACCGGGTGACGCCGCTCGGGCTGTGGAACGCCCGCGCTGCGGGTCACGACGCCGAGATGGTCGTCGACGCGCTGCTCCGGCACAGCCGGTATGCCGTGCCCCATGCCCTCCTGGTGGACGTGGCCGAGACGATGGGCCGCTACGGCCGACTCACCATCGCCAAGGACGACAGCGGCCGCCTCGTACTGCGCTCCAGCGACCGGGCGGTGCTCACCGAGGTGTTGCGGCACAGGAAGATCCGCCCGCTGCTCGGTGACGCCGTGGACGACGACACCGTCCTCGTCCACCCCAGCGAGCGCGGGCATCTCAAGCAGGAGCTGGTGAAGGTGGGCTGGCCCGCCGAGGACGAGGCCGGCTACGTCGACGGCGAAGCGCACCCGATCGCGCTCGATGAGTCGGGCTGGTCCCTGCGGCCCTACCAGTCCCAGGCGGTCGACGGCTTCTGGCACGGCGGCTCGGGGGTCGTCGTGCTGCCGTGCGGTGCCGGCAAGACCCTCGTCGGGGCCGGGGCCATGGCGCGGGCCGCATCCACCACCCTCATCCTCGTCACCAACACCGTGGCGGCCCGGCAGTGGAAGGACGAGCTGCTGCGCCGGACCAGCCTCAGCGAGGACGAGATCGGCGAGTACTCCGGCGCCCGCAAGGAGATCCGCCCGGTGACCATCGCGACGTACCAGGTGCTCACCACCCGCCGGAAGGGTGTCTACACCCACCTCGACCTGCTGGACGCCCGCGACTGGGGCCTGGTCATCTACGACGAGGTGCACCTGCTGCCGGCCCCGGTCTTCCGGATGACCGCCGACCTCCAGGCGCGCCGCCGGCTCGGCCTGACGGCCACCCTGGTACGCGAGGACGGCCGCGAGGCCGACGTCTTCTCGCTCATCGGCCCCAAGCGCTACGACGCTCCGTGGAAGGACATCGAGAACCAGGGCTACATCGCCCCCGCGGACTGCGTCGAGGTCCGGGTCACGCTGTCCGAGGGGCAGCGGATGGCGTATGCCGTGGCCGACCCCGAGGACCGCTACCGGCTGGCCTCGTGCTCGGACGCCAAGCTGCCGGTGGTGGACCGGCTCGTCGCGCGGCACACCGGGGAGCCCACCCTGGTCATCGGCCAGTACCTCGACCAGCTCGACGAGATCGCCGGCCGGCTCGACGCCGACCTCATCACGGGCGAGACCACCGTGACCGAGCGGCAGCGCCTGTTCGCAGCGTTCCGGACCGGCGAGGTCGGCCTGCTGGTCGTCTCGAAGGTCGCCAACTTCTCCGTGGACCTGCCCGAGGCCTCAGTGGCCATCCAGGTGAGCGGGACCTTCGGCTCGCGACAGGAAGAGGCCCAGCGGCTCGGGCGCGTCCTGCGCCCCAAGGAGGACGGGCGGACCGCCCACTTCTACACGGTGGTGGCGCGAGACACTGTGGACGCCGAGTTCGCAGCGCACCGGCAGCGTTTCCTGGCCGAACAGGGATACGCCTACCGCATCGTCGACGCGGACGACATCCGCGACTCATGAAGGACCCTGACATGGAGCAGCAGCACCGCGCCGACGGCCGGTGGAGCACCCGGCGCATCGTCGTCGTCCTCACCGCCTCCTTCACCGCAGCCGCCCTCGCCCTCGCGGCCACCGTGGGCGTGGTGTCCGGCCGGCTGCTCCCCACCATGGACGGCCTGTCCGGCTCGGCCCGCCCGACCGGTCCGGGCAGCCCGGGCCCGTCGATGCCGGCGCCCGACGGCACCCCGCGGCCCACGCCGTCCCCGGGGGCGGGGCGCCCGCAAGGGCCGGTGAGCGTGGCCGAGGCGACGGCGGCCCTGGCCGACTACGACACCCGCAACGCCACCGCCATCAAGGCCGGCACCACGCAGGTCTGGGCCGGCGTCGACGACGGCGCCATCCTCGCCGCCGACATCTGGTCCTCGGCCGCGTTGGCCGCGGCCCGGAAGGCCGGGCACCCGTTCCCCGACGCGCCGCTGCCCACGACGACCCTCGTGCGGCTGCTGGGATCCGGTACCTCCGGCGGCTCGACGTGGTTCCAGGCCGTGGTCGCCTTCGGCACCGGGACGTCAGCGGACACCTACGTCTCCCTCTACCAGCGCAGCGGATCCTCGAGACACTACAAGCTGGTGTCGATGGCCGGCACGGACCCGGCCTCGGTCCCCGAGGCCTCCGACGGCTCCGGGTGGTCCGGCACCCCCAGGCCGACCAGCGAGGTCGTCAAGGCGGTGGCCCGGAGCATCACCTCCGGCCGCGTCGCCGACGGGGTCACCGTCGACAAGCTGGCCGCCCACACCCTGTTCGCCGTCGGCGGCCACGCGAAGTCGGTCAGCTATGCCTGCGACGCGGCACCCGTGCTGTCGCCGGGAGATGTGACAACGGTCGCGGGCCGGCTGCGCACCGCGGTGCTGCGGTGCACGACCACGACCCTTCCGGTCAGTGGTCTGACCCTGGGCTGGAACGCCTATGACGAGGCGCTCAAGGGAGGCCAGGACACCCTCAGCGAGCTCCGCTGCCCGGTCGCGGTGACGGTCGCCTACGTCAGCAGGCCGGACGGCACGACGGTGGTCACCTCAGCGGACGTGCTGCAGACGGCCACCTGCACCGGGACGACGGCGCAGAACCCGGGCTCGGTCTGAGCAGCTGCACCAGCCCGGTGCCCTGATCCTCGCCGGACCCGGGCCCGGCGCGGTGACCGTCGGGTTCGGCCCACCGGGCCGCGCCGGCTCGCGCCGGGAGGGCGTGTCCACGCTCCCGGCGTCGGGTCGGCGCAGCGCCGGGACCCTCCCGGGACCCTCCCGGGACCCTCCCGGCACGCTCGCACCGACCCTGGGAGTGCCTCCCCGGCTCCGGACAGTTAGCTCACAGGTAACATTCAGGAATGCGGCGCAGCATGACCACGTGACCGTGACGAAGGAACCCGAGGCCAAACTGCTCGTCGTCGAGGACGAGCCCAACATCCGTGAGCTCCTGGCGACCTCCCTGCGCTTCGCCGGTTTCGAGGTGGCCACCGCCTCGTCGGGCGGCGAGGCGCTCAAGCTCGCGGACACCCAACACCCCGACCTGTGCGTGCTCGACGTCATGCTGCCCGACATGGACGGGTTCACCGTTACCCGCAAGCTGCGAGATGCCGGGCGCCGGCTGCCCATCGTCTTCGTCACCGCGCGCGACAACCTCGACGACAAGGTCAAGGGCCTCACGGTGGGCGGTGACGACTACGTCACCAAGCCCTTCAGCCTCGAGGAGGTCGTCGCTCGGATCCGGGCCGTGCTGCGCCGCACTCGGGGCGAGGCGGACGAGGACTCCGCCCTGGTCTTCGAGGACCTCGAGCTCGACGAGGACTCCCACGAGGTCCGTCGCGCGGGGCGGGTCATCGAGACCAGTCCCACCGAGTTCAAGCTCCTGCGCTACCTCATGCTCAACCCGAACCGGGTGCTGTCCAAGGCGCAGATCCTCGACCATGTCTGGGACTACGACTTCCGCGGCGAGTCCGGCATCGTCGAGTCCTACATCTCCTACCTCCGGCGCAAGATCGACACCGAGGGCCTGACGCCGCTCATCCACACCAAGCGCGGCGTCGGCTACGTGCTGAGGCTCCCGCCCCAGGTTTGATGGCGGTCGCCTCCAACCGCGCCGTCGCGGCCGTCGTGCGGCGCCTCCAGGCGGTGCCGCTGCGGGTTCGGCTGGTCCTCATCGTCCTCGTCCTGCTGGCGACCTCGCTCGTCGTCACCAGCGTGTCCACGGCCTACTTCGTCCATCGCGACCTGCTCGGCCGCGTCGACACCGAGCTGCGCGCCGTCGCCAAGCCGGTCGCCACCCAGAACATGCAGGACCTGCGCCAGGGCACGACGACCACCCTGGGCTACGCCTTCGTGCTGCTGCCCACCGACGGCTCCTCACCCACCGTCGTCCTGCCCGTCGGCGAGTCGCTGCACCCGGACGTGCCCGCCCTGGCCCCGGACTCCCGGGTGGTCCAACGAGGCACCCCGTTCACCGTCGGCTCGACCGACGGTGAGCTGTCCTGGCGGTTCATCGCCGGGGTGGTCAACGACGACCAGGCCACCTTCGCCGTCGGCGTGCCGCTCAGCTCGGTCGACCGCACCGTCGCCCGGCTGCTGCTCACCGCCGGACTGTTCAGCGCGGCGATCCTCGCGATCTCCGTGCTGCTGGCCTGGTTCGCCGTCAAGCGCGCGTTCCGACCGCTCGCCGAGATCGAGGACACCGCGGCTGCCATCGCTGCCGGCGACCTGACCCGGCGCATCTCGGTGCGCCCCGCGGATGACGAGGTCACCTCCCTGTCCCGCAGCCTCAACGTCATGCTGACCCAGATCGAGAGCTCCTTCGCGCTGCGAGAGGCTTCGGAGGACCGGATGCGCCAGTTCGTCTCCGACGCCTCGCATGAGCTGCGGACGCCACTGGCGACCGTCCGCGGGTATGCCGAGCTGTACCGCCAGGGTGCCGTGGCCGACCCCGAGTCGATGTCCTCCGCCATGGACCGCATCGAGTCGGAGGCCGGCCGGATGAGCGGTCTCGTCGAGGACCTGCTCACGCTGGCGCGCCTCGGGGAGGAGCCCGAGGCCTCGGTCGGGGAGGTCGACCTCACCGTGCTCGCCGCGGACGCCGTCCAGGACGCCCGAGCCAGGGTCCCCGAGCGCCGAATCTCGCTCATCGGGCTGGCCGGGCCCGTCGGGCAGACCCCGGCGTGGGGCTCGGAGGCCAAGCTGCGCCAGGTTCTGGTCAACCTGCTGGCCAACGCGGTCCGGCACACCCCCGACGGCACCCCGATCGAGGTCGCCGTGGGCAACGACGGGGAGGACTCGGTCCTCGAGGTCCGCGACCACGGACCCGGCATACCGCCCGAGGTGGCGACCAAGGTGTTCGAGCGGTTCTTCCGGGCAGATCCGTCTCGCGGACGTTCTGCCGGCGGTGGCAACGGGCTGGGTCTGGCGATCGTCGCGGCCATCGTCGCCGGACATCACGGTCGGGTCGGGGTGGCCGCCACCGACGGGGGCGGCGCCACCTTCGTCGTCCGGATCCCCTCCCACGGCACCCACCGCACCCTGGCTCCCGTGGTCATCCCGGGACGCACAGCGGACTCCCAGACCGACCACAGCACGCGTTGACCTGGCCACGGCAGAGTGGGTCGAACCGAGCCCCCGAGGAGCGTCCCTACATGAGCGACACCCGAACCCAGCACACCCCCGCGTGGACGAGCAACGACACCGCCCCGTTGCCGCGGGAGGCGCACACTGCCCCGCAGTGGTTCGACAACTCTGGCGCCGGCGCGCCGCCGCTGCCGCCCGCGCCGCCGGTCCGCCAGGACGCGCCGCGCCCCTCGAACCGGCGCCGCATCGGCGAGCTTTCCGCCGTCGCGGTGCTTGCCGCCGCTCTCGCGAGCGGTGGCACCTATGCCGCGACCCAGCTGGGGTCGACGGACACGCAGTCCCCCTCCGCTGCGTCGTCCTCCTCCAGCCTGGGTCGCGGCACCGGGTCCTCCCCCGTGGTGCAGGCGGACCCCAACAACCCCAACTGGACGGCGACCGCCGCAGCGGTGGCGCCGAGCGTCGTGTCCATCACGAACCAGCTGAGCAACGGCGTGGCGCAGGGCTCCGGGGTCGTCATCGACGACAAGGGCCACGTCCTCACCAACAACCACGTGGTCGCCGACACCCAGAAGCTCACCGTCACCCTCTCCGACGGGCACACCTACGCGGCGTCGATCGCCGGCACCGACGCGTCGACGGACCTCGCGGTCGTGACGATCAAGAACGCGCCGAGCGGCCTCAAGGCCATCGCGCTGGGTGACTCCAGCGCCCTCAAGGTGGGCGACCCCGTCATGGCCGTCGGCAACCCCCTCGGGCTGGCCGGCACGGTGACCACGGGCATCGTCAGCGCACTCAACCGGCCGGTCAAGACCCAGAGCAGCCAGCAGCAGGCCCCCGTCGACCCGTTCGGCAACCCGTTCGGCCAGCAGGGCCAGCAGCCGAGCACGTCCGAGCCCGTCGTCACCAACGCGATCCAGACCTCGGCAGCGATCAACCCCGGCAACTCCGGTGGCGCCCTGGTCGACGGCTCAGGCAGGCTGGTCGGCATCAACTCGGCCATCGCCTCCCTCGGCTCCTCGTCCTCCAGCAGCGAGAGCGGCAACATCGGGATCGGCTTCGCCATCCCGGTCAACGAGGCGAAGAACATCGCCACCCAGCTGATCGACAAGGGCAGCGCCGCCCACCCCTACCTGGGCGTCACCCTGACCGACGGCAGCGGCAGCGACGGCTCGGCCACCGTCACCGGCGCCAAGATCGAGAGCGTCGTGTCGGGTACCCCCGCGGCCTCCGCCGGCCTCAAGGCCGGGGACCTCGTGGTGGCCATCGACAACCTGCCGGTCGAGTCCGCCGACTCCCTCATCGGGTCGGTGCGGGCCCACTCCGTCGGTGACACCGTGGACCTCACGGTGCTGCGCGGTGGCAACAAGGTGACCATCAAGGCCACGCTCGTCGCCCGGTCGACCAGCACCAGCTAGGCCTTTCTGACGGGTTCTCCGCCCACAGCCCCCGCGTCCGGCTCACCCGTCGGGCGCGGGGGCTGCCTGTCGCCCGGCGGAGCGAGGCTGGTCAGCGCTGCCGGGGGCGGCGGCCGGCCGACCCACGAGGGCTCTGAGTACCGGGGCTCAGGACCGCGGAGCCGGCCCTGCGCCATCCTGGGAGCATGACAACGCAGCTGCAGGCCGTGCGCCAGCTCGAGGACGAGTTCGCCGAGGCGATGAACCGTCTCTATACCGTCGGCAACGGCCTGGCCCGGCTGCGCGCCGAGCTGGACCGGGAGGCCCACCCCGCCTACGCCTCCTCCCCGCTCCTCGGCCCCGGCGGGGCGCCGACCGCGCCGCTCGGACAGGCCGGTGCAGCGCCCGTCGCCGTCGACACGGCACGGCCCACCGCCGCGCCGGCCGACGTCCGCTCTGCGCCCCCCGGGGCCGGCTCAGCGGCCATCGCCCAGCCGCACTGGTGGCAGCGCGAGGGCGCCGTCATCAAGGCCCTGGTGATCAGCGGCGCCGTCGTCACCCTCGCCGGCGTCACGATGCTGCTCACCTATGCGATGCAGCACGGCTGGTTCGGCCCGCAGGCGCGGGTCGCCGGCGGGGCCCTGCTCGCCGCGGCCCTGGTGTGGGCGGCCCACCGGGTGCGTGCCCACGACGCGCAGTCCGGGCGCAGCACCGCCGCACCCGTCGCCATCGCCGCCACCGGCTATGCCGCGGCCTACCTCGACGTCGTGGCCGTCACCACCGTCTACCACTTCGTCCCGTCGAGCGTCGGGCTGCTCATGGCCGCCCTGGTCGCCGCCACCGGACTCACCCTGGCCCGGCGCTGGGACAGCGAGCTGCTGGCCGTCATCACGGTGCTCGGCGCTGCCCTGCTCGGGCCGGTGGTGGCAGACGCCCTCGGCTGGGTCGTGCCCGCCTTCCTCGTCGTGCTCGCGGCCGCCTCGGCACCCGTGCAGCTCGGCAGGTCCTGGCCGGCGCTCGACGCGAGCCGCACGACCCCAGTGGTGCTCGTCCTGCTGGCCGGCATCGACGCCGCCGCCCCCGGCTCGACCGACCGTGCCATCATCCTCGGCCTGGCCGCCGCCTTCGCCGCTCTGGCCGTCGTCACCGGCCTGCGCCGGACCGCAGACCCGCTGGAGTCGGTGCTCATGACGGTCCTGGCGACCGCGGCGGTGGCTCCGCTGCTCGTCAGCATCGCCCTGCTGCACCCCTCCGGGCGCACCGTGGGGTATGCCGTTGCGGCCGCGGCCTACCTGTGCCTCACGGCTCTCGGCGGACGCGACGGCGTCCTCGAGATGGCCAGCCACCTGCGGGCCGCCCTCGGCGCGGTCGGGACCCTCAGCCTCCTGCTCGCCGTCGTCACCGCCGCGCCGGACCAGCACATCGGCACCGGGCTGCTCGTCACCGGATGCGCCTACGTGGCCGCGTCCGGCGCCACCCGCTCCCGCCTCGTGCTGGCCCTGGGGGCCGGCGTCACCCTGGTCGCGGCGGCCACCTACCTGCCCCGGGTCGCCGCGGTCCTGGCTCCCTCGCTCGCCGTCGGCCACCCCGGCGTCGCGCTCGTCGACAGCCTGCTGGCGGCGATGGCGGTCGCCGCCCTCGTCTGGGCCCTCGCCGTGGTCCCTGGCCTGCCCGCCGACGTGCGCCGCCTGGCGGTCCCGGTCGCGTGGGTCGGGGGGCTGACCGTGACGGTGACGGCATCGGTCAGCGCGGGCGTCGTCATCGGCCGGTCCCTCGACCTCGCCCAGGCCGGCTTCCTCGCCGGCCACGCGGTCGCCACCCTGGCCTGGATGGGTGCGGCCGTCTGGCTGCTCGGCCGAGGGCTCAAGCACGCCCGCGACGCCGGCCTCGCCCTGCGGGTCGGCCTCGTCCTGGCAGGCATCAGTGTGGTGAAGCTCTTCGGGTTCGACCTGGCCTCGCTCGCGGGGTTGTGGCGGATCGCCGCCTTCATCGGCACCGGGCTGCTGCTGCTGGTCGCCGGCACGGGCTACGCCCGGGCCCTCGAGCGGAGCCGGAACGCGACGCCCGTCACCGCCTGACCGCGACCGCGCCCACGACCGGCGGGTCCGGAGCAGGGGGCCCGCCGGCCGTCGCTGCGCGAGACTGTCCCCGTGGCCGCCCTCATCGACTGGTGGCGCCGCGACCTCTCGGCCGTGGCGCCGTGCGCCGACGGCGCGGCCGCGTCCGCGGTCGGCTCCGACCTCCTGCGCCGCTGGGACGAGCCCCACCGCCGCTACCACACGGCCCAGCATCTCGTGGAGATGTTCGGGGCCCTGGGAGAGCTCGAGGAGGCCGACGAGATCACGGCGCGCGACGGGGCACTGGCCCGGCTGGCGGCCTGGTTCCACGACGCCGTGTACCTTGTGGCGAACGGGTTGTCGGGCGACGCGGGTTCGGGAGAGACGGCGAGCACCGCGCTGGCCCGGGCGGCGCTGGGCAGGCTGGGGCTTGCCTCCGCCGACGTGGCGACCATCGCCCGGCTCGTCGCCGACACGACCGCTCATCAGGTGAGCGAGACCGGCGGGCTGCGGGCCGCCTTCCAGGACGCCGACCTCTGGGTGCTGGCCGCGGAGCCCGCCCGCTTCGACGCCTACTGTGCCCAGGTGCGCGAGGAGTACGCCGCGTGGCCGGACGCGGCATACCGCGCGGGCCGCCGCGCCGTGCTGGAGCCGTTCCTCACCCGGCCCCACGTCTACGCCACGGCGCACGCCCGGGCGCGGTGGGAACCGCAGGCCTGTGCCAACCTGCCGCGCGAGCTCGCCCGCCTCGAGGCGTCCGGTCGGACAATGCCGTGATGAGACCGCTACTGCTCCTCGACGTCGACGGGCCCCTCAACCCGTATGCCGCGCCCTGGTTCCGCGAGCGGCGGCCACCGCCCGGGTACGAGATGCGGTATCTCACGCTCCGGACCGGTCACAGCTACTGGGTGGCTCTCAACCCCTGGCACGGCGAGCGCCTGCGCGGCCTCGCCGCGCGGTACGACCTCGCCTGGGCCAGCACATGGCAGCAGGAGGCGAACCGGCTCATCGCCCCGGTGCTGGGTCTGCCGGGCGACCTCCCGGTGGTGCCGCTGGCCGTCCCCCGGCTGCCGCTGCCGGTGTGGGGCTGGAAGACCGACCAGGTCGCGGCGTGGGCCGGGTCCCGGCCGTTCGTCTGGCTCGACGACGAGATCACCACCGCCACCCGCGACCGGCTGGCGGCGACGCCGGTGGGCCGCCACCTGGCCCGGCCGGTCGCTGCGGACATCGGGCTGACCGAGGCCGACTTCGCGGCCGTGGCGGACTTCGCCGCGACCCTGTGACGGCGGCCGACAGCGGCCGCACCGGTGCGCTGCTCCAGCCATGGGGGGCTGGTCCGGTCCCGCGACCAGGCGGGTCAGGGAACGAGGACCAGCTTGCCGCGGACGTGGCCGCCCATGCTCACCCGGTACGCCTCGGCCGCCTCGGTGAACGGGAACGTGCGCACCGCGATGCGCACCTTTCCCTGCTCGAGGAGGTCGGCCACGAGCGCGGCGGCCTCCATCGGGCGGCTCTCGTCGCCGCCGGCGGACACCCGGATGCCGCTGTCACCGGCGCCGAAGTTGGCGATGGTCAGCACCTGGGACGGCTGGTCGACCAGCCCGACGAGCGTCTCGGCCGGCGTCTTCCCCGCGACGTCGACCACCGCGTCCACCTTGCCGCCGGCGGCGTCGCGGACCCGGTCCGCGACACCGTCGCCATACCGCACCGGGGTCGCCCCCAGCTCGCGGAGGTAGTCGTGGTTGGCCTCACCGGCCGAGGCGATGACCCTGGTCCCGCGGGCCACGGCCATCTGGACCAGGACGGCTCCGACCCCGCCGGCACCCCCGTCGACGAAAAGCGTCTGGCCGCTGCGCACGCCGAGCAGCCGCAGCGCCCGCTCCGCGGTCTCGCCGGCGACCCCCGCGGCCGCGGCGACGGCCCAGTCGACCGAGGCCGGCTTCACGGCCCAGGCGTCGAGCACGGCATACTCCGCCTGGGTGTTGCTGCCCCGACCCATGACCTCGTCCCCGACGGCCACGCCGGTCACCCCCTCGCCGACCTCGTCGACCACGCCGGCGGCATCGAAGCCGAGGTAACCGATGCCGTCCATGGGCGCGCCACCGGTCATCGCCCCGGACAGCCTCTTCCAGTCGATGGGGTTGACGCTGGCCGCGCGGACGGCGACCCGTACCTGCCCCGGTCCGGGATGGGGCTGCGGGGCCTCGCCCCAGGTGAGCACCTCCGGGCCACCGTAGGTGGTGAACTGCAGTGCGTGCATGGCAGGGTCCCTTCGTCGGGGGCGATCCGCGGACCGGCTCGGGTGGCGCCGTCGTGAGGGCACAGCGCCGGCGTGCCGGTGGCTATTCCGCGGCAGGCTCGCGAGGTCCCAGGCCCTGGCCGGTCAGGTCGGCGGCAGGTCGAGGACCCGCGCGGCGAGCGGCCACCAGAACTCCTCCCGGCACAGGTCCCTGAACTCCTGGGGGGTCACCCACCTGCGGTCCGAGGTGTCGTCGAGCTCGGCCACCAGCGGAGGACGCCGGACATCCAAATCGGCGAGGTAGGCCTGTAGCACGTCCCCCCCGCCGCCCTCGGCCCACGGCCCCCCGGCGCTCCGGTGATGGAACCGCTCGTACCCCACGGGCACCAGCCGGTCCTCGCCGATCACGACGCCGGTCTCCTCACGGACCTCACGGACGGCGTTGCCGGGCACCGACTCCGCCCCGTCGCGCCGGCCGCCCGGCGCGCCCCACTGACCGCGGCTGATGCTGTGGACGACGGCGAGGTCCCCCGCGGCGTCGCGGACGAAGACCATGGCGGCGAACACGCGCCCCGCAGCGGCGGGCCGGGTCGAGGCGATGAGGTCGACGTCGGCGCTGGTTCCGTCGCCGAACGTCACGCCGCGCACGCGGGCGATCCCGGTCTCTCCCTTGCCCTTCTGCATCCGCAGGCCGCTCGCCCGGAGCCGGCGGACGAGGTCCCTGGACCCCGTCGGCCGGGCGCCTGCCGCGACGAGGGCGGCATATCGGGTGTCGGGGACGTCGTAGTGGTCGCCCTCGAACCCCCGCGGCGCAAGCCCCGCCCCGGCGGCGAACTCGTGCAGCTCGGTGAGGCTCGCATCGCTGATGAGGTGCGACCACAGGTGCCCATGGGCGGCCCAGCCGGGCGGGTCGATCCAGATGGTCACGCCGACGATCCTAGGTCGACCCGCGGCTCGAAGCGGGGACCGGTACGGTCGGTGACGTGGTCGCCGGCCTGATCTGCGCGTTCGGAGCGGCGGCGTGCTACGGCGTGGGGTCGGTCCTGCAGGCGCTGGCGGCCCGGCGGACCGCGAGCGGTCCGGGGCTGGACCCGCGGCTGATGCTTCGCCTGGTGCGGTCCTGGCGCTACGTCGTGGGGCTCGGCCTCGACGGGCTCGGGTTCCTGCTGACTCTCGTGGCCGTCCGAACGCTGCCCCTGTACCTCGTCCAGTCGGTGGTGGCCGGCTTCCTGGCCATCACGGCCCTGCTCGGCGCGATGCTGCTGCGGACGCCGCTGGCCCGCAGCGAACGTCTCGGCCTCGTCGTGGTGGTCGCCGGGCTCGTGCTCGTCGGGTTCTCGGCTGCCGCCGACCGGGCCGTCGAGGCCGGCCCGCGACTGCCGTGGGCGGTGCTGGTGGCGGTGCTCGTCCTCGCCGCGCTCTCCGTGCCGGCCGGGCGCCTGTCGGGAGCGCGCGGTGCGGCCACGCTGGGCGGCCTCGCCGGGTTGGCGTTCGGCACGACGTCGGTCGCGGCCCGGATACTCCCGCGCCCGCCGGCCGCGGCCGGCCCCTGGAGGTCCGTGGCGGTACTGGCGTCGTCCCCGGCGTTCGCCGCGCTGGTCCTGGCCGGCGCGCTGGCCCTGCTCACCTACTCGACCGCCCTGCAACGCGGCACGGTCACCGCGGCGACGGCCATGCTCGTGGTCGGGGAGACCGTGGCGCCTGCCATCGTCGGTGTCCTGGTCTTGGGGGACCGTCCCCGTCCCGGCTGGGGACCGCTCGCCGCCGTGGGGTTCGTCCTGGCCGTGACCGGGGCTCTGAGCCTGGCGCGGCACGGCGAGCCCTGACGGCCGGCGCGGGGCGCGGACCCCGCCCGGAGCACGCCGCGGCGCTCTGAGCGCCGCCGCCGGAGGGCCCGTCGCTGAAGGGCCCGCCGCCCGAAGGGCCGCCTGTGGAGAACCCCGCGGGGTGCGCGGCCGGCCGACCTAGCCTGGCCGAAGGGCCGCGCCATCGGGGCGTCGGCGCGACACGAGAGGACGGGCCATGGCTTCCCAGTTCCAGGTGGACACCGACCGGATCCACGCCGCAGCGGGCGACATCGCGCGGATCTCCGGCGAGATCGAGGGCCAGGTCGCCGTCATGATGGCCCGGCTCACCGGCCTGCAGGACGCCTGGACGGGGACCGCCGCGACCCGCTTCCAGGCGGTGGTGGGCCAGTGGCAAGGCACCCAGCGCCAGGTCAAGGCGTCGCTCGACAGCATCGGCCAGGTGCTCGGCGCGGCGGGCGCCCAGTACGCCGAGACCGAGGCTCAGGCGACCCGGATGTTCACCTGAGCACGGAAGGCGGTGGGGCCGGCCGCTCCCCTGCCCGGTCGGCCCCATCGCTGGTCGGTCCGGCTGCATCCGGGCGCTACCGGGCCTCGATGCGCCACCGGGCCCGGATCGTCGCGCGCGACACTGCCCTGCGGCGCGCTACTCGGTCGTCACGGCGCGGAGGATGTCGAGCCGGGCGGCGCGGCGCCCCGGCCACAACGCCGCGAGCACCCCGACGACGGCGGCGATGGCGACGAACACGGCCAGCTGCGAGCCCGGGATCGACAGCACGTCGATGCCGTCACCGGCCAGCGAGCGCTGGAGCGCGATCCCGAAGAGCAGGCCCAGCCCGACCCCCAGGCTCGCTCCGAGGACGGCGATCACCACGGACTCCATCCGCAGCATCGCGCGGAGCTGGCGCCGGCTGAGCCCGACCGCCCGCAGCAGCCCGATCTCGCGGGTGCGCTCGATCACCGACAGCGCGAGCGTGTTGATGATGCCGAGCACGGCGATGACGACGGCCAGGCCGAGCAGAGCATCGATGAGGTAGAGCATCTGGTCGATGGGCGCGCGCTGCTCGGCGGCGAACTGCGCCTGGTCCTTGACCGTCACCAGCGGCTGGTCCGCCAGTGCCGAGCTCAGCGCGTTGCCGACCGCGGCGGCGTTCGCGCCCGGCGCCCGGGTGACGTACGCGTAGCTGTCCTCGGCGGGCATACCCAGCCGCTCGAACCCGCCGAGCGAGAACAGGTACCCGGTTCCGACCATCGGGGTGCTCTGGAAGATCCCGGCGACCCGGGCGCTCAGGCTCTTGCCGTTGGCCGTGACCCTGAGGGTGCTGCCGACCGAGACGCCGTCGGAGGCGGCCCGCTTGTCACTGACCAACACGGTCCTGTCGGTGAGGTCGGCGAACGACCCGTCCACCATCGGGAGGGGACGGATCCTCGCCAGGGCGGCGACGTCCACCGCGGCGGCGTGCCGGTCCCGGCCATCGACCACAAGCCGGTCGTAGCGGAACCGGGCCACGGTGCCCACCCCGTCGACGGTGGCGACCTGGTCGGTCACCGCGGCGGAGTACGGCATCCCGATGGCATTGGAGACCACATAGTCGGCGGCGAAGTCACGGTTGATGACCTTGTCGACGCTCGCCTTGGCGGACGCCCCGAAGACCGTCATCATCGACACGAGCGTCACGCCGATCATCAGGGCCGATGCCGTGGCGGCCGTCCGGCGCGGGTTGCGCTGGGCGTTCTGCTGGGCCATGAGGCCGACGGCGCCGAACATCCGCCGGAAGACGAGGCCGAGCAGCGCGATGACCGGCCGGCCGAGCAGCGGGCTGGTGAACGCCACGCCGAGCACCACGCCGAGGATGCCGGCGCCGACCCAGTAGGTCCCGTGGGAGACATCGGTGAACAGGCCGACAGCCAGCACGGCGGCACCGGCGCCGACGAGCCCGAGCCCGAACCACACCCGGCGGCGCAGCGAGCCCTCGGCGATGACGACGTCGTCGCGCAGCGCCGCGACCGGCGGAACCTTCCCCGCCCGCCGAGCCGGCAGATAGGCCGCGAGCAGCGTGACCCCCACGCCGACGACGAAGCACGCGATCACGGTTCGCGGAGCCAGGACGAGACCGGCGCCGCTGAGGTCGAGGCCGATCCTGGCGAACAGGGCCTTGATGCCGACGGCGAGCAGCAGGCCCACGCCGAGACCCCCGACCGCGCCCACCAGGCCCATGACCAGGGCTTCGAACAGCACCGAGCGAGCGACCTGGCGCCGGTCGGCACCGAGGGCGCGCAGCAGTGCGAGCTCCCGGCTGCGCTGGGCGACGAGGATCGAGAAGGTGTTGACGATGAGGAACCCGCCGACGACGAGGGCGATGCCGGCGAAGACGAGGAGGAACGTGTTGATGTAGGTGAGCGCCTTCTGGATCTCGGTGGCGCCCTCCTCGGCGGCCTGGTCACCCGTCACGGCCTCGACGCCGGCGGGCAGCCGTGCGGCGACCGCGTCCCGGAGCTGGCTCTGCGAGACCCCGGGAGCGGCCGTGACCCACGCGCCGCTGTACACGTCCTTGCCGTGCATGAACAGCTGCTGGGCCGTGGCGGTGTCGAAGATCGACAGGCTGGCCCCGATCGTGCTGCCACCGCCGAACTCCGCCGTCCCCACGAGCAGGGCCGTGAAGCGCGGGGTGGCTCCGGCCGACACGAACGAGACCCGGTCGCCGACGAAGTACCCCGCGGCGTCGGCGGTCCTGGCGTCGAGGACGACCTCGTCGTGCCCGGAGGGCCAGTGCCCGGTCACGAGGGTGGTGCTCTGGACACCGTGCGCCGCAGGCGCCCCGGTGTAGCTGACGGCGATGCCCGGCGCGCCCATGCCGCCGATCAGCTTGCCGTTCTTGCCGACGACGAACGTCGTGGGGTTCTGCACGGTGCCGTCGGCGCGTGCGGCACCGGGGGTGGACGCCAGGGAGTCCACGACCGCGGCGGGGATGGTCACGGTGGTCTGCCGAGACGCCGTCGGATCGGTGCTGACCGGCCGGACGACGACATCGCCGACCGACCCGGTCATGATGTTGTCGAACGAGCGGGCGAGGGTGTCGGTGAAGATGAACGACCCGGCCACGAACGCGACCCCGAGGATGACGGCGAAGGCGCTCATGAACAGCCGCAGCTTGCGGGCCATCAGGCTCTTCCAGCCGGCGCGCAACATCGCTCAGGCCCCGGTCGGGCGGGTGTCGAGCCGGGACATCGTCGCGAGGACCGTCTCCGGCGTCGGCGAGGTCAGCTCGTCGACGATCCGGCCGTCGGCCAGGAAGACGACGCGGTCGGTCCAGCTGGCGGCCTTCGGGTCGTGGGTGACCATGACGACGGTCTGGCCGAAGTCGTCGACCGAGCGGCGCAGGAACCCCAGCACCTCGGCGCCGGAGGTGCTGTCGAGGTTCCCGGTGGGCTCGTCGGCGAAGATCACCTCGGGCCGGCTCACCAGCGCTCGGGCGCAGGCCACGCGCTGCTGCTGACCGCCCGAGAGCTCGCTCGGGCGGTGGTCGAGACGGTCGCGTAGCCCGATGGTGTCAATGACCTGGTCGTACCACTCACGGTCCGGCTTGCGCCCGGCGATGGCCAGAGGAAGCAGGATGTTCTCCTCGGCGCTGAGCGTAGGGATGAGGTTGAAGGACTGGAAGACGAACCCGACGTGGTCGCGGCGGGTCCGGGTCAGCTCCTTCTCCTTCATCGCGGTGAGCTCCTTGTCGCCGAGGAAGACCCGCCCGCGGGTGGCGTCGTCGAGCCCGGCGGCGCAGTGCATGAGCGTGGACTTCCCGGACCCGGACGGACCCATGATCGCGGTGAACCTGGCCGCGTGGATGTCGAGGCTGACGTGGGCCAGGGCGACGACAGCGGTCTCGCCGCGGCCGTAGACCTTGGACAGGTCCTCGACCCGGGCGGCGATGGTGGCCGACGGCGAGGTGGAGGTCTGCGCGATGGTGGCGCTGGTCGTCATCGTCTCTCCTGCGCCGGCGCCCCAGGTGCGTGGGTGCCGGCTGTCGGGGCCGTGGTCGGCCGCGGTGGCTCTCGGTAGGTGGTCCTGGGCGGCGGCCCGCCGGGGGTCGAGCTTGCTCACCCGTCCGCGGCCGCGCCTGCCCGACCCACGCTAGAAGACGGACCCCACGCTTCGCTGTGGGGTTCCTCCCTGAGCCGACCCTGAGCCGCCCCTGGCCGGAGCGCTCCCCGAACCGGGGCCGGGCGCCCGGGGCCGGGAGCGCCGGAGGTGGGGTCCCACCGCGCGTCACCACCGCCGGTGGTGCCGCCCTGGCGGCGCGCGGCGCGGCGCCGGGCAGGCCCGGACGCCGGGGGGTGCGGAGCCTGACCACGGATGCGCAGTGGGTGCCCGACCGCGACGGACTGTCCGCGGTCGGGCACCCACTGGGTGCGATGGTTCAGGGACGGCTCAGAAGCCCATCCCGCCCATGTCGTCGCCCCCGGCCGGCATGGCCGGGGCCTTCTCCGGCTTGTCGGCGACGACGGCCTCGGTGGTGAGGAACAGCGCGGCGATGGACGCGGCGTTCTGCAGGGCCGAGCGGGTCACCTTGGCTGGGTCGATGATGCCCGCGGCGATGAGGTCGATGTACTCGCCCGTCGCGGCGTTGAGCCCCCAGCCCTGCTCGAGGTTGGCCACCTTCTCGGCGACGACCCCGCCTTCGAGGCCGGCGTTGATCGCGATCTGCTTCAGGGGAGCCGAGATGGCGACCCGGACGATGTTGGCGCCGGTCGCCTCCTCGCCCTGCAGGTCGAGCTTGGCGAACGCGATCTTCCCGGCCTGGAGCAGGGCCACGCCACCACCGGCGACGATCCCCTCCTCGACGGCCGCCTTGGCGTTGCGGACCGCGTCCTCGATGCGGTGCTTGCGCTCCTTGAGCTCGACCTCGGTGGCCGCGCCCGCCTTGATGACGGCGACGCCGCCGGCGAGCTTGGCGAGGCGCTCCTGGAGCTTCTCGCGGTCGTAGTCGGAGTCGCTCTTCTCGATCTCGGCCTTGATCTGGTTGACCCGGCCGGCGATCTGGTCGGCGTCGCCGGCGCCCTCGACGATGGTCGTCTCGTCCTTGGTGACGACCACCTTGCGGGCCTTGCCGAGCAGGTCGAGGTCGGCGGTGTCGAGCTTGAGACCGACCTCCTCGGAGATGACCTGGCCACCGGTGAGGATCGCGATGTCGCCGAGCATGGCCTTGCGGCGGTCGCCGAACCCGGGGGCCTTGACGGCGACCGACTTGAACGTGCCGCGGATCTTGTTGACGACCAGGGTCGACAGGGCCTCGCCCTCGACGTCCTCGGAGATGACCAGCAGCGGCTTGCCCGACTGCATGACCTTCTCGAGGATCGGCAGGAGGTCCTTGATGGAGCCGACCTTGGAGTTGGCGATGAGGATGTAGGGGTCCTCGAGGACCGCCTCCATCCGCTCGGCGTCGGTGACGAAGTAGTGGCTGATGTAGCCCTTGTCGAAGCGCATGCCCTCGGTGAGCTCGAGCTCGAGACCGAAGGTGTTGGACTCCTCGACGGTGATGACGCCTTCCTTGCCGACCTTGTCCATCGCCTCGGCGATCTTGGCGCCGATCTCCTCGTCGGCCGCCGAGATCGAGGCGGTCGAGGCGATCTGCTCCTTGGTCTCGACATCCTGGGCGAGGGTGAGCAGCTCGTCGCAGACGGCCGCCGTGGCCTTCTCGATGCCGCGCTTGAGGGCCATCGGGTTGGCGCCGGCGGCGACGTTGCGCAGGCCCTCGCGGACCAGCGCCTGGGCGAGCACCGTGGCGGTGGTCGTCCCGTCACCGGCGACGTCGTCGGTCTTCTTGGCGACCTCCTTGACGAGCTCGGCGCCGATCTTCTCGTAGGGGTCCTCGAGCTCGATCTCCTTGGCGATGGAGACGCCGTCGTTGGTGATCGTCGGGGCGCCCCACTTCTTCTCGAGGACGACGTTGCGGCCCTTGGGGCCGAGGGTGACCTTGACGGCGTCGGCGAGGGTGTTCATGCCCCGCTCGAGGCCGCGGCGAGCCTCCTCATCGAAAGCGATGATCTTGGCCATTCGGGTGGTTCCTCCCACGCGAATCGAAGGGTCGACCGGTCGGTGCCCGCGACGGACGAACCGGTCTGCACGCCTCATGTCATGCGTGCTCGCGCGGCCCTCACCGGCTGGTCGGTGCTGACAGACGTTTGTCACTCTCGGTTCGAGAGTGCTAACGCCATTATTGGCACTCTCACCAGGAGAGTGCAAACGGCACCGAGCCGTACGGCGGCGCGCCACGTCCCCCGGGACGCCCGCCAGGTCCTCGCCCCCCCGGGCGGCATGCTGACCGGAGCGGTCTGCCGCCCACCCCCGCCGGTCCGCCGGGCTCGCTCAGGACGCCGGCAGGCGGTGGCCACGCCGGCCCGGCAAGGTGAACAGCAGGCAAACACCCGCCCAACGGCACCCCCTGGATTCGTGACGGGAGCCGGAAGTCGCCACACTGGTCCCCGTGACCGCCGCAACCGTCATTCTCGGCCTCGTCGTGGCGACGGCTCTGGCCTTCGACTTCACGAACGGCTTCCACGACACCGGCAACGCCATGGCGATGTCGATCGCGACCGGAGCCCTCACCCCCCGAGTCGCGGTGGGCCTCTCGGCGGTGCTCAACCTCGCGGGGGCCTTCCTCTCGGTCCAGGTGGCCCTGACGGTCACCAACGCCGTCATCAACATCCAGGACAAGACGGGCGCGCCCCGGGAGGCGTTCCTCGCCGGTGGCGGCGAGGCCCTGCTGCTCATCGTCCTGGCCGGCCTGTCGGGCGGGATCATCTGGAACCTGCTCACCTGGCTGTTCGGCCTGCCGTCCAGCTCCTCTCACGCCCTCTTCGGCGGTCTCATCGGGGCAACCATCGCCGGGCTGGGGATGGGCGGCGTCAAGTGGGTGGGCGACGGCACCAAGCTCGACGGCGTCGTCGGCAAGGTGATCCTTCCCGCCGTCGCGGCACCCCTGGTCGCCATCCTCGTATCGGCCACCGGAACCTGGTTCGCCTACCGGATCACCGGCGCGATGCGCAGCAGGTCCCGGGACCGCAGCTTTCGCATGGGTCAGGTCGGCGCGGCGTGCCTGGTCTCCCTGGCCCACGGCACGAACGACGCCCAGAAGACCATGGGCGTCATCACCCTCGCGCTCATCGCCGGCGGCCACTGGACCGACCTCGGCGGCGTCCCGCTCTGGGTGAAGGTCGCCTGCGCGACGGCGATCGCCCTGGGCACCTACCTCGGCGGGTGGCGGATCATCCGGACCCTCGGCAAGGGCCTCGTCGAGGTCGAGGCGCCCCAGGGCTTCGCCGCCGACGCCGCCACCGCGTCGACGATCCTGGCCTCGAGCCACCTCGGCTTCGCCCTGTCGACGACCCACGTCGCGACGGGGTCCATCCTCGGAGTCGGGGTGGGGCGCCGCGCCGAGGTCCGGTGGCGGGTCGCCCTGCGGATGGTGACCGCCTGGCTCATCACCCTCCCGATGGCCGGCCTCGTCGGCGCCCTCATGTGGGGGCTCGGCCACCTCGTCGGCGGCGTCCCTGGGGCTGCCCTCATCGTCGTCATCCTGGCGGGGCTGTCGACCTGGATGTACCTGCACTCCCGCCGGTCGCCGGTCAACCACCGCAACGTGACCGCCGACTGGAACGACGGCAAGCCTCCGCGCACCGCGCAGACCACGCCGCCCGGGGACGCCGGTCGGGGCGACGCCACCCCTCGGACCGTCACTGCAGGAGACACCCAGTGAACGACGTCGTGCTTGCCCTCGAGGGGACCTGGAAGGTCCTGCTCGCCAGCCTGCTGCTCGGCGCCGGCCTGCCGGTCGTGTTCTCGCTCGGTGTGCGGGCCCTGGCCCTGGGGACCGACCCGGCGCCGGACGCCGAGTCCCATGGCAGCACCGCGCTCGGACGCACCCTCGCCGCCGTGTGCTTCGCCGTGGTGCTCATCGGCGTGGCCCTGGGCCTGATCTTCATCGTGGCGTCGGGGTTCGGCAAGGTGCTGAGCTTCGAGCACATCTACCCCGTTCTCGTCGACAAGCACTGAGGTACGTTGCGCAGATGACCGACCATCCGTCCTTCCTGCGTCGGGCCATCGACTGGCTGCGCGCGGGCTACCCCGCCGGCATCCCCGAGCAGGACTACGTCGCGCTCCTCGGGGTCCTGCACCGCAGCCTCACCGAGGACGAGGTGTCCTCGATCGCCGAGGAGCTGGCCGGGCACGCCGCTCCGGAGCAGCCCATCACCGAGTCCGACATCCGCCATCTCATCGCCACCCGCGCCTTCGAGGGAGCCTCGGCCGAGGACGTCGCCCGGGTCTCGGCGCGCCTGGCCGGCGGCGGGTGGCCGCTGGCCGTCCGCCACGACGACGACGAGGACGACGACGAGCCGATCGCCGAGGGCAGCGTCCTCGCCCGGATCGTCTCCTGGCTGCGCGAGGGGTACCCGATGGGGGTCCCGGACAACGACTACCAGCCGCTGCTCGCGCTGCTGCAGCGGCGGTTGACCAAGAGCGAGGTCAAGAAGGTCGCCAAGGCTTTGCGCAAGGCGGAGGTCAGCCCGGCCGGGCCCGCGGCCATCGCCGCCGCGATCACCGACCTCACCAACGCCCAGCCCTCGGAGAAGGACCTGCGTCGGGTACGCGACCGCCTGGCGGCCAAGGGCTGGCCGGTGGACTTCCCGGACCCGGACCAGGACCACGTCCAGGCCTGAACGGACCGCGCCGGGCACCCACCCCGCGAACGCCGCGCCCGCCGACCCGGCGGGCATCCCCGGCCTCGACGGGGCGGGGAGCCGGTCAGTACGGCTGGGCGCTAGCCCTGCACGCCCAGGCGACGGGCGGACCGGGCGCGCTGCCGGCTGGCTCGCAGCCGACGCAGACGCTTGATCAGCATGGGGTCGTGCTCAAGCGCCGCCGGGGTGTCGATGAGGGTGTTGAGCACCTGGTAGTACCGGGTGGCGCTCATGTCGAACAGGTCCTTGATCGCCTGCTCCTTGGCCCCGGCGTACTTCCACCATTGCCGCTCGAAGGCGATGATCTCGCGGTCCCGCGCCGACAGCTCGGCGGAGACGGTGGTGACCTGATCGCGGACAGCGCTCACGTTCGACCCTTCTGCGTGTGGACGGCCCTGACACTGTACCGAGGGAATCACACCGCTGTCATTCCCTCCCGTTCCGCGCCGCGTGTCGACTGGACACGGATGCGTGGAACCGGCTCATCCACCACATGGGTCACAGCCACCTCTCGGGGTGCGGTCACCGTGCGGCGGGCAGGAGGACGTCGGCGAGCGCCGCCACCGTGTCCACGACAGCGAACGGACCGGCGGCCGCCAGCTCGTGACGGACCCCGGCGCCCCACGTCACGGCCACGGCCGACATCCCGGCGGCCAGCGCCGCGCGGACGTCGACGACCGCGTCGCCGACGTAGGCGCAGTGCTCCGGGTCCGCCCCCAGCGCCGCGGCGCCGCGCAGGAGGGGGTCGGGCGCGGGCTTGTGGACCGTGGTGTCCTCGAGGGCACCGACGACCTCGATGAGCCCCTCGATCCCGACCGCCGCCACCGCGAGCTGAGCGGCCTGGCGGCGCTTGGAGGTGACCACGCCGGTGCGCACCCGTGCCGAGCGCAGCGCGGCGAGCAGCTCGGGCACCCCGGCATACCGCTGGATGAGGCGCTCGGTGTTGGCCAGGTTCCACTCCCGGTAGGCCAGGTCCAGGGCGTGCCCGTGCTCGGGTGCCTCCTCGAGCAGCGCGGGCAGCAGCGGTCGACCGATCCAGGACCGGGCCCGGTCCTCGGACGGCTCGGTGCCGAGAACGGTCCGGAAGGCGTGCTGGTAGGACGCGACGATGAGGGGGATCGTGTTGGCCAACGTGCCGTCGAGGTCGAAGATGACCGTCGGCCAGCGGGGGCGGCGCACGCCCAGGTCGTACGGGAGGGTCACCGGGCCAGGGTAGGCCAGCGGCGCCGGTCGCCGGTCCGGCGGCTCAGCGGGACGCCGAGGGACGCGATCAGGTCGAGCACCCGGCCGCGAACCTCGTCGCGGATCCGCCGGACGGCGGCGAGCTCCTCGCCCGCGGGGTCGGGGACGGCCCAGTCCTCATAGCGCTTGCCCGGGTAGACGGGGCGGGCGTCGCCGCACCCCATGGTGATGACGACGTCGGAGGCCAGCACCGCGTCGGTGGTGAGGATCGTGGGGTGCTCGGCGGCAAGGTCGCTTCCGACACCACCCGCTTCGCACGGGAAACCCCCGGTTCACACGGGTTGCCAACCCCTGCGAACCGGGGGTTTCCCTGATGGGGCGGGAAAGCTGAGGTAGGGGTGGGCGAGCGGAGGCGGGCATACCCTGTCGGCGTGACACCCGCCGACGGCCAGACCCACGCCGACGGCCAGACCCACGCCGACGGCCAGACCCACGGCGACGGCCACGCGGGGGCGCCGAGGACGGCGCCGACGGCGCGGCGACGGCGCCGCGGGCCCGGTTGGGTGCCCAACCAGCACGGCGCGTGGTCGATGCTCGCCACGCCCCTGCTGGTCGGGGTCCTCGCGAGCCACCCGCGCTGGGTGCAGCTACCGCTGGCGGCGTTCTGGTTCGCCGGCTACTTCGCGTTCTTCGCCACGGGGCTGTGGCTGAAGTCCGGCCGCCGGGCCCGCTATCTGCCACCGGTCCGGGTGTATGCCGTGGCCGCCGTCCTGCTCGGCACAGTCACCCTCGTGCTGCGCCTGGACCTGCTGCGCTGGGCACCGCTGTTCGTCCTCCCGCTGGGGGTGGGGCTCGCTGCCAGCGCCCGGCGCGACGAGCGCTCGCTGCTGAGCGGCGTGGCCACCAGCGCCGGTTCCGCCCTGATGGTCCTGATCGCCTACGACGCCGGTGGCGGCCCGGACCCGGGCCGGGCCTGGGTGCTCACCGGGGTCCTCGCCGCCTACTTCGTCGGGACGGTGCTCTACGTCAAGACGATGATCCGTGAGCGGGGCGTCACCAGCCCCACGATGATCAGTCCGGTGCGGTAGGCCGGGAGGTCGGGCAGGAGGAGCCAGGCGAAGGTGAACATGAGCGCCGGCCCGAGCAGCCAGTTCAGTGCGACCGAGGCGAGCACCATCCGGCGGTCGTGCGTGACGGTGTCGAGGCGGTCGTGCCGCACCTTGGCCAGGACGGGATACATCATGACGAGCAGCCCGACGGCGATCGGCAGCGACACCCCGTCCACCTCGACCGCCGACAGGGCTGACCCGAGACGGGGCACGCCGTGGCCGAGCAGCAGGCCGAGCGCCATGGCCAGACCGATCCAGGCCGGAAGGAATCGGTCGAGCACCGGCAGCCCGCCCGCGACCGCCTGTCGGCCCCGGCGTTCCGGGCGGGTCGGTGCCGGAGCAGTCGACACGGCGGCTTCCTCGAGTCGGTGGCGCGGACCCGGCCGGGGGATACGTCGGTGGCGGCGGTGCCACGTCGGGCGGCGGCCCCTCGAGCGCGGTCGATGTCCGCCGTCAGTGCACCATATCCATCGACCACCGTCAATGTAAGGTGGACCAATGCCGGTCCACGAGCTTGCCCCGCTCGGGGGCGCCGCCGCGCAGCCCGCCGGGCCGGTGGACCCCTCCTGCTCGACGGAGCCGCTCAGCGGCGGCCCGACCCGGCAGCAGGCCGAAGCCGCCGCTGCGCTGCTCAGGGCGGTGGCCGACCCGGTCCGGCTGCGCATCGTCAGCATCATCGCGGCCGCGCCCGCGCAGGAGGCATGCGTCTGCGAGCTCACGCCGGTCCTAGAGGTGGCCCAGCCCACGGTGAGCCACCACCTCAAGGTCCCGCTCGACGGCGGGGTCCTGGAACGGGACAAACGGGGGACCTGGGCCTGGTTCCGGCTGGTCCCGGGCCGGCTGGCCGAGATCGTCGCCGCCGTCTCCCCCGCCGTCGGGAGCGCGGTCCTGCCGCCGACGCCGCGCCAGCCGGGGGCGCCGGACGCCGGCGAGAGCCCCGCGTCCGGCCGCACGCCCCACCGCGGGACGGTGCCGCCCGGTCCACCGCAGCCGGCTGGTGCCGCGCTCAGCTCCGGGATGCCTACCCTGGTCCGGTGACCCCCCGGCCGCTCCGTGAGCTCATCCATCCCTCGTGGGCCGCCGCGCTGGAGCCCGTCGCCGGCGTCGTGGCCGCGCTCGGCGAGTTCCTCCGCGCCGAGGTGGCGGCCGGCCGGGGCTACCTGCCGGGCGGGCCGCACGTCCTGCGGGCGTTCCACCGCCCCATCGACGAGGTCCGCGTACTCGTCGTCGGGCAGGACCCCTACCCCACGCCCGGGCATGCCGTCGGGCTGTGCTTCTCGGTGGCCCCCGACGTCCACCCCATCCCGCGATCCCTCGGCAACATCTACCGCGAGCTGTGCACCGACCTCGACGTCCCTCCCCCGAGCACCGGCGATCTCACCCCCTGGGCCGAGCACGGCGTGCTCCTCCTCAACCGGGTCCTCACCGTCCAGCCGGGGCGACCCGGTTCCCATCGGGGCAAGGGGTGGGAGCACGTGACCGCCCGGGCCATCACCGCACTCGTCGACCGAGGTGGCCCGTTGGTCGCGATCCTGTGGGGACGCGACGCGCGCGACCTCGGCCCGCACCTCGGCGACATACCGGCCGTCGAGTCCGCGCACCCCTCGCCGCTCTCGGCGAGCGCGGGCTTCTTCGGCTCCCGGCCGTTCAGCCGGGCCAACGCCCTGCTGGAGCAGCAGGGCGCCGCACCGATCGACTGGAGACTTCCGTGACCGACGAGACCCGCGCACGGGACAACGCCCGACGGAGCGCGGCAGGCAGCAGCGCGCCCGGCGGGTCCGGGCCACGCGTGTGGACCCGCTACGTCGCGGTCGGCGACTCCCTCACCGAGGGCCTGGTGGACGCCGACCCGGAGCACCCCGACACCTTCGTCGGCTGGGCCGACCGGCTGGCGGGACATCTGGCGGCCGTCGCCGCGGGCGCGGGCGCGGAGCTTGGCTACGCCAACCTGGCCGTCCGGGGGCGACTGCTCGACGACATCGTCGGACCGCAGGTCGACGCGGCGCTGGACCTGGACCCGGACCTGGTCTCCATGGTGGGCGGCGGCAACGACATCATGCGGCTCAGCGTCGACCTGACGGCGCTCGCCGAGCGGCTCGAGCGAGCGGTCGTCCGGATCCGGGCGACGGGTGCCGACGTCCTGCTTGCCACGCCCACCGACCCACGCGACGCCGGCCTGTTCCGCGCCCTGCGCCCCAGGCACGCCGTGCATGCGGCGAACATCTTCACGATCGCCCACCGCCACGGCGCGCACGTCCTCAACCTGTGGGGCGCGGACTGGCTGCGCGACTGGCGGATGTGGGGTGCCGACCGGATCCACCCCACCACCGAGGCGCACCGGCGGCTCGCACTCGCGGCCCTGTCGGCGCTCGGGCATCCGCTACCCGTGGGGACGCCGACGGACTGGGCGGTCCCGCTGCCGCCGGCACCGCTCGTGAGCCGGCGGGAGGAGCTCCGCGAGCACGGCGCCTGGGTCCGGGAGCACGCCGGTCCGTGGGTCCAGCGCCGGCTACGGGGACACTCCTCGGGGGACGCTCTCGCCGCGAAGCGCCCGACGCTTGTCCTGAGCCCCCCGCCGACCGACCCCTGACCAGCCGGGCCCCAGCGGCCCGGCGGCCGCCCGGTCGCCC
Source organism: uncultured Actinomycetota bacterium (assembly GCA_963763315.1). Lineage (GTDB taxonomy): Bacteria > Actinomycetota > Actinomycetes > Actinomycetales > Dermatophilaceae > CAVSJJ01. The sequence goes on along the minus strand of CAVXOC010000001.1, from coordinate 308,851 downwards.
CGCCCTGTCTGGCCGGCCGCACCCGTCCGGTCGCCCGCACCGGCCTGGTCGGCCGCCTGCGCGGTCGCCACCTTCTGCCGGCAGGTGCGGGGCCGGGGGTGGCTAGAGTCGGTGCCATGCCGGTGACCCGACTCCTCCCGTCCGACGAGGCCGAGGACCTTCTCGAGCTCACCCGGGACATCTGTGCGAAGAGCCTGCGCCCCCGGGTCGACGAGGCCGAACGGGCCGCCGAGCACGAGGAGTCCTTCCCACGGGAGGTCTTCGCGATGCTCGGCCGCGCCGGCCTCCTCTCGCTCCCCCACCCCGAGGCCTACGGCGGGGGCGGCCAGCCCTACGAGGTCTACCTCCAGGTCGTCGAGGAGATCGCGTCGGCGTGGATGAGCGTCGCCGTGGGCGTCTCGGTGCACTCGTTGACCGCCTACCCGGTCACCACGTTCGGGACCGACGCGCAGCGCGAGTCCCTGCTTCCGGGGATGCTGTCGGGTGAGCAGCTGGGGGCCTACTGCCTGTCCGAACCCGAGGCGGGCTCGGACGTCGCCGCCATGACGACCCGGGCCGAGCCGCACGGTGCGACGGCGGACGGCGGCGCGCCCGCCGCATACCGCGTCACCGGCCGCAAGGCCTGGATCAGCCACGCCGGCCACGCCGACTACTACACGACCTTCGCCCGCACCTCCCCGCAGGGCGCTCGGGGCATCAGCTGCTTCGTCGTGCCCGGTGCCGCCGACGGCATCGGGTTCGGCCAGCCGGAGCGCAAGATGGGCCTGCACTGCGACACCGTGCGCGAGGTGATCTTCGAGCACGTCCCCGTCGACGCGACCCGGCTCATCGGCGACGAGGGCCAGGGCATGGCCATCGCCTTGTCGGCGCTCGATGCCGGGCGGCTCGGGATCGCCGCTGCTGCGACGGGTCTGGCCCAGTCGGCCCTCGACGTCGCGGTGTCGTACAGCAAGCAGCGCATCCAGTTCGATGCGCCGATCTCCAGCAAGCAGGGGCTGGCGTTCCTCCTCGCCGACATGCAGGCGGCCGTGGCGAGCGCCCGGGCCTCCTACCTGTTCGCCGCGCGCCTCAAGGACGCCGGACGCGCCTTCTCGACCGAGGCGGCCGTCGCCAAGCTGGTCGCCACGGACTCGGCGATGCGGGTGACGACCGACGCGATCCAGGTGCTCGGCGGAGCGGGATATGTCCAGGACTTCCCGGTGGAGCGCTACTTCCGCGAGGCCAAGGTGACCCAGATCTTCGAGGGGACCAACCAGATCCAACGGCTCGTCATCAGCCGCGCTCTGCTGCGCTGACACCCCGTGCGGGGGATGACAGGATGGCTCGATGGCGCTCGATGTGGAACGGCTGGTCGGCGAGCTCACCCTCGACGAGAAGGCGTCGCTGACCAGCGGCTCGTCCTTCTGGTGGACCGCGGCCGTGGAGCGGCTCGGCATCCCCTCGATCATGGTCTCCGACGGCCCCCACGGTCTGCGCGCCCAGCCTGGCATGGGGGACCACGTCGGCCTGGGCGGCTCGGTGCCGGCCACCTGTTTTCCGACCGCCTCGGCCACGGCGTCGGCGTGGGACCGCGGGCTGCTCCGCCGGATCGGGGCGGCCATCGGGCGTGAGGCCCGCGCCACGGGTGTCTCGGTGGTGCTCGGCCCCGGGGTCAACATCAAGCGCAGCCCGCTGTGCGGCCGCAACTTCGAGTACGTCTCCGAGGACCCCTACCTGGCCGGCGAGCTTGGCGCAGCCATCACCGAGGGCATCCAGTCCGCCGGGGTCGGCGCCTCCCTCAAGCACTTCGCGGCCAACAACCAGGAGGACGACCGCCAACGCGTCGACGTCCGGGTGAGCGAGCGGGTGCTCCGGGAGGTCTACCTGCCCGCCTTCGAGCGGGTCGTCACCGGCGCACGGCCGTGGACCGTCATGTGCTCCTACAACAAGGTCAACGGCCTGTCCGCGTCCGAGAACCCGTGGCTGCTGACCACGGTCCTGCGCGAGGAGTGGGGCTTCGACGGCCTGGTGGTCTCGGACTGGGGGGCGGTCTACCACCGCCTTCCCGCGCTGGAGGCGGGGCTCGACCTCGAGATGCCGCCGAACCCGGGCAGCCCCGGCGCCGTCGCCGAGGCGGTCCGCTCCGGCGAGATCGCCGAGTCGGTCCTCGACGATGCGGTCCGCTCCGTGCTCCGGCTCGTCGACCGGGCCATCGAGAGCGGCGCCGCGACCGGCGCCGCCGAGCCGTTCGACGTCGAGGCCCATCACGCCCTGGCCCGCGAGGCGGCGGCCGCGTCCGTCGTCCTGCTCGAGAACCGCGGGGGCCTGCTCCCCCTGGCGCCCCGAGGTCGGATCGCCGTCGTCGGGGAGCTCGCGCGGACCCCGCGGTTCCAGGGGGCGGGCAGCTCCCAGGTCAACCCCACCCGGGTCGACTCCATCATCGACGCGCTGTCGGCGGCCTACCCCGGGGCGGCGTATGCCGCGGGCTACCGGGTGCAGGCCGGCTTCCGTCCCAGCGCGGACGACCTCGACGAGAGCGCGGCGGCAGCGCTGCGCGAGGAGGCGGTCGCGGTCGCCCGCGGCGCCGACGTCGTCGTCATGGTGCTGGGGCTCGGGCCGGCCGAGGAGTACGAGGGCTTCGACCGCACCCACCTGGACCTGCCGGCGAACCAGCTCGCGGCCCTGCGGGCGGTCGCCGACGCCAACCCCCACGTCGTCGCCCTCGTCGTCAACGGGTCCGCTGTCCTGCTCGGCGAGGTCCGCGACCTCGCCCCGGCCGTCCTCGAGTGCTGGCTCGGGGGACAGGCGGCCGGTTCCGGCGTCGTCGACGTCCTCACCGGGGCCGTCAACCCGGCCGGGCGGCTGGCCGAGACGGTGCCGCTCCGGCTGCAGGACACCCCGTCGTTCCTCAGCTTCCCGGGCGACTCCTCCGTCGTCACCTACGGCGAGGGACTGTTCGTCGGGTATCGCGGGTTCGACGCGATGGCCCGGGAGGTGGCCTACCCCTTCGGTTACGGGCTGTCGTACACCACGTTCGGCCTGTCCGACCTGGCCGTGGCGACGGCCGGGTCGGCGGAGCAGGGCGACCTCGCCGCGACCGTCGAGGTGACCGTCACCAACACCGGGGCCGTCGCGGGTGCCGAGGTCGTCCAGGTCTACCTGCGCGACGCCGAGGCCTCGGTGACCCGCCCGGTGCGCGAGCTCGCCGGGTTCGCCACGGTGCGGCTCGGACCCGGCGAGTCCCAGCGGGTCCGGGTCGACCTGCTCCAGCGCGCGTTCGAGCACTGGTCCGAGCGTCTCGGACGCTGGGCCGTCGAGGCGGGGGAGTTCGTCGTGGAGGTGGGCCGCCACTCGCGCGACCTGCCCCTCGCGGCGAGCATCACCGTCGACGCGCCGCCGGTCGCCCTGCCGCTGGGGCCCGGGTCGAGCCTGCACGAGTGGGTGGCCGACCCCGTCGGCCGCGAGCTGCTGTCGGAGGTGGCGTCCCAGGGCGGGCGCGACGTGCTGGCGGACGAGGACCTGCTCATGGTGATCGGGAGCATGCCGATGAGCTCGCTGGCCGCGTTCGAGGGGATGGCCGTCGGACCGGAGGGCCTGGACCGCCTGGTGGCGGAGTACCGGCGCCGCACGGCGACGGGCTGAGGACCGGCATACCGCGGGGCAGCCATTGACCGGGCCATCTCATACATGGCCCGGTCGTTGTCGACCGTATGGGGTGAGTCAGCACCCACTGGTGACCGACACGCGGCGAGGTCGGAAACGCCCGATGAACCTCTCCGGCGGCGGGCGCCCTCGCCGGCGGCGGGCCGTCCTGAGCCGCCGCTGCGGCGACCGGTGCCGGCCGGGCGGCGTGCCGGCGGGGAGTCAGCGCAGGGTGGCGCGCTCCTCGGCCACCGAGTTCCCGCCGTCGACGACGACGACCTGCCCGGTGACATAGCCGGCGCCGGGGCCGGCGAGCCACGCCACCGCAGCCGCCACCTCCGCGGGGGTACCGGACCGGCCGGCCGGGACCACCCGGCCCTGGCCGGCCTCCGCGGCGGTCTGCGACCCGGTGGCCACCCAACCCGGGGCGACGACGTTCGCGGTCACCTGATGAGCCGCCTCGTCCACCGCCAGCGAGCGCGCGAGCCCGACAAGGGCTGCCTTGGCCGTGCCGTACGCCACCTCGCCGCGCATCGCCATGACCGCCCCGCTCACGCTGGCGACGAGGATGACGCGGCCCGACCCGGCGGCGCGCAGGTGGGGCAGGGCGGCCCGGCAGGTGTGGTAGGCCGTGTCGAGGTTGCGGGCCAGTGCGGCGGCCCACCGCTGCGGCGGGGTCCCGAGGAGGTCGCCCTCGAGGAGGTCCGGCTGGGTCACCGCGACCATCCCGGCGTTCGCCACGAGGACGTCGAGGCGGCCGGTGCGTGCGACCGCCTCCGCCACGAGCGCCTGGGCGTCCGGCTCGCGGGTGAGGTCACCGGCATGGCCGTAGGCCGCGTGGCCGGCCCGGCGCAGTTCCTCCACCCGGTCGTGGATCCGGTCCGAGGTGGCCCCGAGGACGACCGCGGCCCCCAGCTCGGCGAGCAGCCGGGCCACGGCATACCCGATCCCGCTGGGTGAGCCGGCGCCGGTGACGACGGCGGTGCGGCCGGTCAGGTCGAACGCGGCCGGGACGGTCATCGCGCCGGCGGGCACGCCGCTTCGCCGAGGACCTCCGCGAAGGCCTCCTCGAGGACGTCGAGGCCCTCGCTCAGCAGGTCGTCGCCGATCGACAGCGGCGGGAGGAACCGGAACACGTTGCCGTAGGTGCCACAGGTGAGGGTGACCAGGCCCCGGGCGTGGCAGGCCCGGTTGACGGCGGCGGCGAGCGCGGCGTCAGGGGTCTTGGCGTCGAGGTCGCTGACGAGCTCGATGGCGAGCATGGCACCCCGGCCGCGGATGTCGCCGACCACGCCGTACAGGTCGGACAGGGCCTTGAGCCGCGGGACGATGATCGACTCGATCGCCCGGGCGCGGGCCGGCAGGTCCTCCGCCTCCATCGTCTCGATGGACGCGAGGGCCGCGGCGCAGGCCACCGGGTTGCCGCCGTAGGTGCCGCCGAGGCCGCCGGCGTGGATGGCGTCCATGATCTCGGCGCGCCCGGTGACGCCGGCGAGGGGCATGCCGCCCGCGATGCCCTTGGCCGTGGTGACCAGGTCGGGCACCACGCCCTCGTGGTCGCAGGCGAACCAGTCGCCGGTGCGGCAGAAGCCGGACTGCACCTCGTCGGCGATGAAGAGGATGCCGTGCTCGCGGCACCAGTCGGCGACCCGGGTGAGGAAGCCGTCCGGCGGCACGATGAACCCGCCCTCACCCTGGATCGGCTCGAGGAGGACGGCCGCGGTGTTGTCCTCGCCGACCTGAGCGTGCACGGCGCTGGTGAACGCCTCGAACGCCTCGTCCAGGCAATGCTCGGGACCGGTGGGCCAGCGGTAGGGGTAGGCCATCGGCACGCGGTAGACATCGCTGGCGAACGGCCCGAACCGGTGCTTGTAGGGCATGTTCTTGGCGGTGAGCGCCATCGTGAGGTTCGTGCGGCCGTGGTAGGCGTGCTCGAACGCCACGATGGCGTTGCGGCCGGTGTACGAGCGCGCCACCTTGACGGCGTTCTCGACCGCCTCGGCGCCGGAGTTGAACAGGGCCGAGCGCTTCTCGTGGTCGCCTGGGGTATGTGCGTTGAGCTTCTCGGCCACGGCGACGTACTCCTCGTACGGGGTCACCATGAAGCAGGTGTGGGTGAAGTCGGCGACCTGGTCCTGGACGGCCTTGACGACCCGCGGGTTCGCGTTGCCGACGCTCGTCACGGCGATCCCCGAGCCGAAGTCGATGAGCTGGTTGCCGTCGACGTCGCGCAGGATGCCACCGGCCGCCGCCTCGACGTAGACCGGCAGCGCGGTGCTCACCCCCGCGGACACCGCGGCCGCCTTGCGGGCGGCCAGCTGAAGCGACCGAGGGCCGGGGATGGCGGTGGCGAGGACACGCTGCTGCTCGATCATGAGCCGATGATAGGGCCGGTCGGCCGTCCCCAGACCGCCGCGCTCGCCCTTTATCGTATGTCGCTATGTCCGAGCGTATGGCTGTCATGGCCACCAAGGACTCGGACACAGCGGTGGGGGGCGGCGGTGGGGGGGCCGGCGGTGGGGGGCGGCGGTGGGGGGGCGGCGGTGGGGGGGCCGGCGGTGGGGGGGCCGGCGGTGGGGCCGGGCCGTCGGACGGGCACGGGCCGCTCAGGACCGCGGGATTCCCATACCGAGGTCCGACCGCCTACGGTGGAGGCCAGCGTTCCCGAGGAGGGGCTGCATGAGCCGGGTCACCATCGCCGCGGCCGCGCTTGCCGTGGGGGTGGTGCTGGCCGGGTGCGGCCCCGGCCGCAGCGCGGCCGCCCCGTCGCCGACGACCGCCGCCGAGAGCCCCGCGCCGAGCGCCGGGCCACCCGCTGCCACGACCGTGCCCCCGGCGCCCGTCCCCGGCCCGCCGTCGGCCTCGGGCCACGGCACCGGGCCCCGGGCGGCCTGCATGAAGCCGTATGCCGCCGGCAACCAGTCACGCAGCCTGGGTGGCATCTCCGGGGCCATGGCGTCGCTGGCGGACCAGGTCAGCGGACTGGTCGTCCAGGCCGACTGGAACCAGCTCGAGCCGGGCACTCCCGGCCGCTACGACACGGCCGTGCTCGACAAGCAGATCGCCTACGCCAAGGCGAACGGGCTGTCCGTGCGCATCCGCGTCACCGCCGGGGTCGCCGCCCCCGACTACGTCAAGAAGCTGGGCGGGCCCCCCATACCGTTCTACGACCACCAGCAGCGTAGGGCCACGACGATCGGCCGCTTCTGGCGCACCGACTACCAGTCGCGCTGGCAGGCCTTGATGACCTACCTGGCGACGCGGTTCGACGCGGACCCCACGGTGCGCGAGGTCAACATCTCCGGGACCGGGACCATCTCGTCCGAGACGATGCTGACCTTCGGCGGCGACCGGATTCCCGGGTCCGGCCTGACCAACGGCCAGCGGATGCTGGCTGCCGGTGCCACCGAGGCCCAGCGCCGGGCGGCGCTCATGGCCGACATCAGCTTCATGCAGCGGACCTGGACGCACACCCACACCACCTTGTTCGCTCACCCCTACGTCTCGCTGGACTCGACGACCAGGGGCGGCCTGAGCACGACCGAGGACATCATCACCGCGACCTACGACGCCGACCCCGGGGCCACCGTGTTCGGCCACACCGGCGCCTCGGCGACGACGTTCGAGGGCAGGACGCACTCCACCGTCCTGAAGATGTACACCTTCCTCATCTCGCACCACTACCCGTTCATGGCCCAGACCCAGGCCTACAGCGGTGGCGCGAAGAACGAGGGGGTCGGCTCGTTGCGCTACGTCATGTCGTGGCTCGCGGCCCACGGCGCCTACTCGATCGAGCTGCCGTCCGGCTGGCAGCGCGACCCAGGCGCCCGGTCCGTCATGGCCACCACCTCGGGCCGGATGAGCTCGACGTCGACGACCGCGCTCGCCTCCCTCACCGCCCGCTGCTGACCGCGGCCGGGCGCCCGCCCGGGTGTCTCGGCGCCCGGTCCGTCATGGCCACCACCTCGGGCCGGATGAGCTCGACGTCGACGACCGCGCTCGCCTCCCTCACCGCCCGCTGCTGACCGCGGCCGGGCGCCCGCCCGGGTGTCTCGGCGCCCGGCCCAGCCGTCCCGACTCCCGCCGAGGCGTCTCGAAGGGCGAGCGGGGGTAAGGGGCTGGCCATGGACCAGGACGGAGAGCCGCCCGGGTCGGCGAGCGACTCCCCCGACCCGGCCACCCTGAGCCGCAACTGGAGCGAGCTGCTGCAGGAGATCCGGGTGACCCAGACCGGGGTCCAGGTGTTGACCGGGTTCCTCCTGACGGTGCCCTTCTCGGCGCGCTTCTCCACCCTGAACCAGGTGCAGCGAACGACCTACCTCGCCGTCCTGACCTGCGCCGTGCTGTCCACGGCCTTCTTCCTCGCCCCGGTCGCCTTCCACCGCATGCTGTTCCGTCGCCGGCGGCGCGAGCTCATCGTCGACGTCGCGCACCGCTGCGCCAGGATCGGCCTCGTCACGCTGGGGCTCACCAGCGCTGGCGCGATCTTCCTCGTCTTCGACATCGTCGCCGGCAGCACCGCCGGGCTGGTGTCCCTGGGGGCCTGTCTGGTCGGCCTGCTCGCCCTGTGGGGGCTGCTGCCACCCTGGCTGGACCGGCGGGACCCCCGGCCCCGCAACCCACCGCCGGCCGCGTGGGAGGGGCACGAGGACGGCCATCGCGACTGAGCGACCTCCGCCGGGGTGCCACCGACCGGGTGGTGGCCGGTTGGGACCCACCGACCCGGGTAGGTGCCGGACACAGTCCCCGCGAGCCCAGGAAGGGTGCCGTGCCGAGTATCCCGAGCCCCGCCGCGCCCGCCACCTCCCGGCTCGCCGCAGCCGCCGCCGCTCTGCGGGACCGCATCGACGGGGAGGTGCGCTTCGACGACGGCAGCCGGGCGGCATACTCCACGGACGCCTCGAACTACCGCCAGGTGCCGCTGGGCGTCGTCCTCCCGCGGACCCCCGAGGACGCCGCCGCGGCGCTGGCGGTATGCCGCGAGCTCGACCTGCCGGTCGTGCCGCGCGGGGGCGGGACGAGCCTGGCCGGGCAGTGCACGAACGAGGCGGTGGTCCTGGACCTCTCCAAGTACTGCAACCGGGTCCTCTCGGTCGACGCCGCAGCCCGCACCTGCGTCGTCGAGCCGGGCATCGTCCTCGACGATCTCAACGCCCAGCTCGCCCCGACCGGGCTGCGGTACGGTCCTCAGCCGTCGACGCACATGAACTGCACCCTCGGCGGGATGATCGGCAACAACTCCTGCGGGGCCACCGCGCAGCGCAGCGGGAAGGTGGTCGACAACACCGTCTCGCTGGACGTGCTGCTCTACGACGGGACGCGGTTCACCGCGGGCCCGACCGGCGACGAGGAGTTCCGCGCCATCGAACGGCACGGGGACCGCCGCTCCCAGATCTACCGCTCGCTGCGCGCCCTGCGCGACGAGAACGCCGACCTCATCCGCAGCCGTTACCCCGACATCCCGCGACGGGTCTCCGGCTACAACCTGGACTCCCTGCTCCCGGAGAAGGGTTTCGACGTGGGCGGCCTGCTCATCGGCAGCGAGGCGACCCTGGCGTTGGTCCTGCGGGCCGAGCTGCGGCTCATCCCGGTGCTGGGCGCCACCACCCTGGTCGTCCTGGGCTACGACGACATCGTGGCGGCGGCGGACGACGTCCCGGCGGTCCTGCGCCACGACCCCACCGAGCTCGAGGGGGTCGACCACTACCTGGTCCGGGACGAGCGGCTCAAGAGGATGAACGTCGCTGCCCGGGAACGCTTCCCCGAGGGCCGCGGCTTCCTCATGGTCCAGTTCGGCGGCCAGGACAAGGCCGAGGCCGACGAACGTGCCCTCGCGATGGTCGAGGACCTCGAGCGCTCCACCGACGACGGTCGGACGGTCCTCCTCGACGACCCGGAGCTCGAGGAGCGGCTCTGGCTGGTCCGCGAGTCGGGTCTCGGGGCGACCGCCCACGTGCCGTCGCATCCGGACACCTACCCGGGGTGGGAGGACTCGGCCGTCCACCCGGACCGCCTCGGCGCCTACCTGCGGGACCTGCGCAGTCTGTACAAGCGGTACCACTACGAGAGCGACGTCGGCCCGAGCCTCTACGGGCACTTCGGGCAGGGGTGTGTGCACACCCGGATCCCGTTCGACCTCTACTCCACCGAGGGCGTGGCCACCTACCGCCGCTTCGCCGAGGAGGCCGCCGACCTCGTGGCGTCGTACGACGGGTCGCTGTCCGGCGAGCACGGTGACGGCCAGGCCCGCGGCGAGCTGCTCCCCCGGATGTTCGGCGACGAGGTCGTCGGCCTCTTCTCACAGGTCAAGGCCCTGTTCGACCCCGAGGACCGGATGAACCCCGGCAAGGTCGTCCACCCCGCCGCGCTGGACGCACACCTGCGGCTGGGCTCGTCGTGGTCCCCCACGGCGCCCCGCCACCTCGCCTTCTCCTATCCCGAGGACGACGGCTCCTTCGTCCAGGCGGCCAACCGCTGCGTCGGCGTCGGCCGATGCCGGCAGCACTCGACGGAGTCCGGGGAGGTCATGTGCCCGTCTTTCCAGGTCACCCACGAGGAGGAGCACTCGACGCGCGGCCGGTCCCGGCTGCTGTTCGAGATGCTCGACGGGCACCCGGACGGCACGCTGCATGACGGCTGGCGCTCCACCGCCGTGCGGGATGCCCTCGACCTGTGCCTGGCGTGCAAGGGCTGCAAGGCGGACTGCCCCGCGTCGGTCGACATGGCCACCTACAAGGCCGAGTTCCTCCACCACTTCTACCGGCACCGGCTGCGCCCGAGGGCCGACTACGCCCTGGGCTGGCTCCCCGCCGGCGCGGCGGCGGTCACCCGCGCGCGGCTGGCGACCGCGGTCAACGCCCTGAGCCGCCGGCGGTCCCTGGCCCGGCTGGCCACCCGCGCGGCCGGCCTCGAGGACCGGCCCATCCCGCCGTTCGCCGCGCCCACCCTGCAGCAGTGGTGGCGGGACCGCCCCGCCGACGCCCGCCACCGCGGCGGGCGCGGGACCGTCCTGCTCTGGCCGGACACCTTCACGAGCTCGTTCGCACCGGAGATCGGCCAGGCCGCGGTGCGGGTCCTCGAGGATGCCGGCTGGTCGGTGACCATGCCCACCGAGCCCGTATGCTGCGCGCTCACCTGGATCTCGACGGGCCAGCTGTCGGTGGCCAAGCGCGTGCTGCGTCGCACGGTGCGGGTGCTCTCCCCCCATGTCCAGGCGGGCGGCCACGTGGTCGTCCTCGAGCCGAGCTGCGGCGCGGTCTTCCGGTCCGACGCGAGGGAGCTGCTGCCCGGTGACCTGGACGTGATGCGCCTCCAGGACCACACCGTGACCCTCGCCGAGCTGCTCACCCGGCATACCGAGGGGTGGCGGCCGCCGCGGCTCGGCGGCGAGGACGGGCTCCGGGCGATCGCCCAGATCCACTGTCACCAGCACGCGATCCTCGGGTGGGACGCCGACGAGCAGCTGCTGGGCGCAGCCGGGGTCGCCGCGGAGCGTCTCGACTCCGGCTGCTGCGGCCTGGCGGGCAACTTCGGCTTCACCGCCGGTCACGGCGAGGTCAGCGAGGCCTGCGCCGAGCGCGTCCTCCTCCCGGCCGTGCGCAGTGCCGAGCCGGACACCGTGGTCCTCGCCGACGGCTTCTCCTGCCGCACCCAGATCCACGACCTCGACAGCGCTGGACGCGAGGCCGTGCACCTCGCCCAGCTGCTGGCGACCGGGCTCCCCCACGACCAGCACTGACGACGACACGAAGGAGACAGCCATGACAACCGTTGCGGACTACCTGCTGGACCGGCTGCGCGAATGGGGTGTCGAGCAGGTCTTCGGCTATCCGGGCGACGGGATCAACGGGATCCTCGCCGCCTTCGGCCGCGCCGACGACCAGCCCGCGTTCATCCAGGCCCGGCATGAGGAGATGGCCGCCTTCGAGGCCGTGGGCTACGCCAAGTTCAGCGGGCGACCCGCGGTGTGCATGGCGACGTCCGGGCCGGGGGCGATCCACCTGCTCAACGGCCTGTACGACGCCAAGCTGGACCACGTCCCGGTGGTCGCCATCGTGGGGCAGACGAACCGCAGCGCCCTGGGCGGGAACTACCAGCAGGAGGTCGACCTGATCAGCCTGTTCAAGGACGTCGCCAGCGACTACGTCCACATGGTGACCGTGCCGGAGCAGCTGCCCAACGTCGTCGACCGGGCCATCAGGATCGCCTGGGCCCGCAGGGCCCCGACGGCGCTCATCATCCCGAACGACGTCCAGGAGCTGGAGTACAGCCCGCCCACCCATGCCTTCAAGATGGTCCCGTCCAGCCTGGACCTGGAGTGGGCGTCGGTCGCCCCCGACGACCAGGCGGTCGCCCGGGCCGCGGAGATCCTCAATGCCGGCGAGAAGGTGGCCATCCTCGTCGGGCAGGGCGCCCGCGGGGCCCGTGCCGAGGTGGAGGAGGTCGCCGACCTGCTCGGCGCCGGCGTGGCGAAGGCCCTGCTCGGCAAGGACGTCCTCAGCGATGAGCTGCCGTACGTCACCGGGTCGATCGGGCTGCTCGGCACCAGGCCCAGCTACGAGATGATGCGGGACTGCGACACCCTCCTCACCGTCGGGTCGAACTTCCCCTACACCCAGTTCATGCCCGCCTTCGGGCAGGCGCGCGCCATCCAGGTCGACGTCGACCCGACCCTCATCGGCATGCGGTACCCGTACGAGCTCAACCTCGTCGGCGACGCTGCGGCGACCCTGCGCGCCCTGATCCCCCACCTGCGGCACAAGGAGGACCGGGGCTGGCAGGACGACATCATCGGCAAGGTCAGCGACTGGTGGGCCGTCATGGACCGGCAGGCGCACGTCGAGGCGGACCCGGTCAACCCGATGCTGATCTTCAGCGAGCTGTCGCAACGGTTGCCGGAGAACGCCATCGTCGTCGCCGACAGCGGGTCTGCGGCGAACTGGTATGCCCGCCAGCTCCGGTTCCACGGCGAGATGCGCGGGTCGCTGTCGGGCACCCTCGCGACGATGGGCCCCGGTGTCCCGTATGCCATCGGGGCCAAGTTCGCCCACCCGGAGCGGCCGGTCATCGCCATGGTGGGTGACGGCGCCATGCAGATGAACGGCCTCGCCGAGCTGATCACCATCAAGCGCTACTGGGAGCAGTGGGACGACCCGAGGCTCGTCGTGGCCGTCCTGCACAACAACGACCTCAACCAGGTGACCTGGGAGCTGCGGGCGATGGGGGGCTCCCCGAAGTTCGTGGCATCCCAGGACGTGCCCGACGTGTCCTACGCCGACTTCGCGAGCTCGATCGGTCTGGCCTCGGTCACGGTCACGGCACCCGACCAGCTCGCCGGCGCCTGGGAGAGGGCCCTTCAGGCCGATCGGCCGACGGTGCTCGACGTGCACTGCGACCCGGACGTCCCCCCCATCCCGCCGCACGCCACCCTCGACCAGATCGAGGCCACCGCCGAGGCCCTGTTCAAGGGCGACGAGGACTTCTGGGGCGTCGTGAAGACGGGCATGAGGACGAAGGCGCAGGAGCTTCTGGGCAGCCGCGACGACTGAGCTCGACGCGAGTCGCCGGGATGATGCGAGTCGCCGGGCTCGACGCGAGTCGAGGCGCTGCGCCTCCCGGCGCCGGCCCGCTTGGTGACGCCGACCGCCCGGCGGGATGAGCCACGCGCCCCGGCCGGGGCGGGGATTGTTTTCCGCATGCTCCCGTGGGGCATGGGGCGTGCCGAGGCGGGAGCTACCCGCCCGGAAGGACGTCATGATCATCCTCGGAGTCATTCTCGTCATCATCGGCTATCTCGCGAGCATCTCGATCCTCATCACGATCGGGGTCATCCTCGTCGTCATCGGTGCCATCCTGTGGATTCTGGGCGCGGTGGGGCGTCCCGTCGGGGGTCGCTCGCATTACTGGTGAGCTCCTCTCATCGCCCGCTGCGGGCCCCCGCCGAACCTTGGCGGGGGCCCGCCCGTGCACCCGGACCGATGGCCGCCGGCCCGCGGCGCCGAGCCGGCCGACACGCGAGGCGACCTGCTGCTGCACCTCGCGGCGGCCTGCGGCGGGGCCTGCGGTACCGGCCGTCGGCAGCGCCGCGGGCCCGGCTGGTGGCGGCCGGGTGCGGTTGCCGATCCCCGGAATTCGTGTTGTAGTTAGGTAAACCTTTGGTTCAGCAGAGAGCCACTTGACACGTCTCGAGAGGAACGTGGAGATGGCTGAGCTGACAACGCATCATCGACCCGGCGGGTCGCCCAGGAGCACCGCCGACCACCAGCGAGCTGAGGAGCTCCTCGAAGAGCTGCAGGGCTGTCGACAGCCCGCGCGACGCCGAGAGCTGCAGGACGAGATCGTGCTGCTCACCCTCGACCTGGCCGACAGCACCGCCATGCGGTACCGCGGTCGCGGCATCGAGACCGACGACCTCGTCCAGGTCGCCCGACTGGCCCTCGTCAAGGCCGTCAACGGCTACCGGTCCGGGCGCGGGCACTCCTTCGCCGGGTATGCCGCGCCGACGATCTCCGGGGAGATCAAGCGCCACTTCCGCGACTGCGGCTGGGCCATCCGCCCGCCGCGCCGGCTGCAGGAACTGCGCTCCCAGATGGCGCGGGAGGAGGAGCAGCTGCGTCATGCCCTCGGCGAGGAGCCCGATGTCGCGACGCTGGCGGCCGCCCTCGAGGTCGACCCGAGCGAGGTCGAGGCGGCCCGCGAGTCGGCGGAGGGCTACCACACCCTCTCGCTCGACCTGGCGATGTCGGAGGGGACGCCGGCGTACGTGCCGTCCGCCAAGGACGCGTTCGCCGACCTCGTCGAGCACGACGCCCTGGTCCACGCCCTGGCCGACCTCCCCGAGCGCGACCGGCGGATCGTGTCGCTCCGCTTCGGGCACGAGCTGACCCAGAGCGAGATCGGCCGGGAGCTCGGGGTGAGCCAGATGCAGGTCTCCCGGCTGCTTGCCTCGTTGCTGGGCCGCCTTCGGGCCTCCTTGCAGCCGGGCGAGCAGCCGGCATCGGCCGGCATCTCGCAGAACGGCGGACACCTGTCGGCAGGGGCGCGGCTGCGGCATCCATAACCCGATTCCCGGGCCATCTCGCGGTCGACGACCCGACCCGCCGAGGCCGCCCCGTCCCGTCCCGTCGGGATCGGGGCGGCCCGGGCGGGTGGTCAGGCCGCAGGTGGCTCAGAAGCGCATGAAGGCCTCATGGGCGGCCGCCAGCTGCTGGCGGAAGGTCCCGGCGTCCGGCATGGCGACCCTGTCGGCATACGCAGCCTCCACCCGGTCCAGCAGTGCCATCAGCCGGCCATGCCCCGCGGCGTCCGCCGCCGCCAGGAAGGCGGGGAGCTCCTTCTCCTCCTCCTCCCGGGCGTGGAACGAGACGCCCTCCTCGAGCAGGCCCAGCTGGACGTCGAACTGGGTGCTGCCCGGGTCCAGCTCCTCCAGCCGGGCGAGGATGTGGGCCGCGTTCTCCTCCTCCGCCATCCGCTTGCGAGCCAGCTCGGTGCTCGGCAGCGCTTCGCGAACGCTGGCGCCGTGCAGCGCGACCTGCTCGGCGGCCTCGTGGAGGGCGAGGTACCGGGTGAGGTCGGCGAGGCGCCGCCGTCGGGTGTCCCCGTCGGCCCCCTTGACGAGCTCGAACAGGGCGGCGATACGGGCGTGCTGCGCCGCCAGGGCGCTGCGGACGTGGGGGTCGGTCATGGTCTCTTTCCTGCTCACTGTCGCGGACGGGGCCACCGGTCGCCGGCATCCGACCAGGACCGCGGCCCCCCCGGCTGTCTGCTCAACCGGGAGGGCCTGACCGAGAGCCTCACCCCCACCAGCGTGGCGAACGGCACCGGGGCCCGTTCCGCGACACGCCGCGACTCGTGCTCCGGGGCAGTGACCTGCCTGAGGGCTACGGCTCTCCCGCGCCCTCTACCCACGCCTCACCGGGCCAATCCCACGGCCAGGTTGCTCGCCCCGGTGGACGGTGGTGGTCGGCACGTTTGACGCGGTGCTGTCCGGGCACGGTCCAAAGGACCGGACACGCGGCCGGCGACCGGTTCCGCGGGTCGGCCGCGCCGTGTCAGCCCACCGGACTCGCAGGAGGAGGCCCCCGCGATGACCGTTCCCGTCCTGACGATCCCGCCCGAGCCCGGCCCGGACATCCCGCCGGTGCCCCCGGAGCCGATCCCCAACCCGCTGCCGGACCCACCCGTCGAGCCGCCGCCGCACCCGGGACAGCCGGGGCCGGGCCGCGAGCCGCCCATGCCCGAGCCCGAGCCGATCTGATGGAGGAGCCGGTGCCATCCAGCACGCCAGGACCGACCACGGCCGACCACCTCTACCTGTCGCTGCGTCGCCATGGCGCCAGCACGCAGCGGGCCACCCGTATCGTCAACGCCGCCGCGGTGGTGTCCCGGGGACGGATCGCCCGCCAGAGCCTCAACGCCGTGCCCGGGGAGGGCTCGGCCGCCGAGACGACATCGGCCTGACCAGGCCGCTGCGGCGGCAACGCGCTCCGTCGGGGACCGAGCTGGCCGGCCGGACCACACCGAGCAGACCTGTGCCGCTGGCCACACCGGGGTTAGCCCCGGTGGCGGCGGGTAGGTTCCGCATCGCAGGAGAGCGGTTTTCGCGGGTAGCGGAGACCGGCAGAGACGCAGGACGGATGGTAATGACGCAGGATCGGTGGCTGCGGATCTACGTGCAGGACCACGCGGCCGCCGAGGCCGTCAAGTCCGCTCTGCTGCGGCGGATCGCGCAGAGCCATGGCGTGCCGGAGGTCCGCGAGGCCGTCGCAGGGCTGATCGCCGAGGCCGAGGCCGACGAGGTACTCCTGCTGTGTGTCATGAGCGACCTCGGGATGGACCCGTCCGCCGCCAAGGAGGGTGCCACCTTGGCGGATCGGATGAGCCGCCTGATGCCCAACGGCCGCCGGTCACGGCGCTCGCCGCTCAGCGACGTCGTGGAGATCGAGGCTCTCACGCTCGCCTTGACCGAGAGTGCTCTCGGCTGGACGACGCTCGCGCAGCTGGCGGGGCGGGACTCCCGGCTCGACGAGTCCGATGTCCGTGACGCCCTGGACCGCACGCTCGACCAACGGCGCCGCGTGGAGGTGCTCCGCCGGTTGTGCATCCAGCAGACCTTGCAGTGACGGTGAGCCGGCTGCAGCCCACTCTCCCGGCAACGACTTGGCCCGATGCCGCCCCGACCGCAGCTCGACGACGATGTCCGCCTCACGCTCCACGAGCCGCAGCACCTCAGGGTTGACCGCGCCCTCGGACGTCGTCGCCGGACACCGCCGCAGCGCGTCCTCCAGCTGGGCCAGCTCGCTGATCAGCTCTCGCGTCGTCCCCGTGGTCGTGCCCGTCCCTGTCATGGCAGGTCACCTCCGGCTGGTGCCGGCCCGTGGACCGTCCGTCCACACCGGCTCCCAGGAGGTACCCGGTGGCGAGGCGGCGCAACCCACCCCTGCGGGTGGTTCCGGCGCCGCGCCGGTACCACCCGCCTGCGTCCGGGCCCGGCCTCCTCCGCCGGTGACGTCGCCCGCGCGTGAGGCCCCGCGGCGGAGTCGCTCGGCTCACCCCCAGGGAGAGTCCGGTATGCCGCCGGCGTCGGCCGCCGCTCGCGGGTCATCGCCCACACCGGCCGACGGGCCGCCGGCGCGAGGAGGATGCTGACCACATGCCCGAGTCGGACGCCCATGCCTGAGACGCTCATCTCGGCCCGCCAGGTGCTCACCCCGGCGCGGCTCCTCGCGCCCGGCTGGCTCCGGCTCGACGGGGACCACATCGTCGAGGTGGCGCCCGGTCCCCCGCCCAGGAAGGCTGACGTGGACCTGGCCGGGGCCACCCTGGTCCCCGGGTTCGTCGACGCGCACGCGCACGGCGGCGGCGGTCACTCCTTCTCGACGGGCACCTCCGAAGCGGTCCGCGCCGCCGTCGGCGCCCACCTGGCACACGGCACCACGACGATGATGGCCAGCCTGGTCACCGACAGCGCCGAACGGCTGCACGACCTCGTCGGCGCCCTGGCAGCCCAAGTCGGCGACGGCACGATCGCCGGCATCCATCTCGAAGGGCCATGGCTCAGCCCGGCCTACCACGGTGCCCACGATCCCAGCCTGCTGACCGACCCGAGCCCGGCCCGGGTGGAGGCGCTGCTCGAGGCCGGCCACGGCACCGTCCGGATGGTCACCCTGGCCCCCGAGCTGCCAGGCGGGCTCCCCGCCGTCCGCCGGCTCGCCGACGCGGGGGTGCGCGCGGCTATCGGCCACACCGATGCAACCTTCAGCCAGGCCCGGGCCGCGCTCGATGCCGGCGCCGTCGTCGGCACGCACCTGTTCAACGCCATGCGCGGGATCCACCACCGCGAGCCCGGGCCGGGGCTGGCCCTCCTCGAGGACCCGGACGCCTACATCGAGCTCATCGCCGACGGCGTCCACCTGCACCCCGCCGTCCTGCACCATGCGGCGTCGACCAAGCCCGACCAGGTCGTCCTGGTGACCGACGCCATGGCCGCGGCGGCCTCGGTGGACGGCGACTACCGGCTCGGGCCCATGGCCGTCCGCGTCGAGGACGGGGTCGCCCGCCTCGTCGGGACCGGCGCCATCGCCGGTTCCACGCTGACCTTGGCGGCCGCCGTCCGGTATGCCGCGACCGCCGCCCGCCTGCCACTCGAGGAGGCTGTCCGGGCCGCCACCATGACCCCGGCCACGATGCTCGGCCTGCCCCGGGTGGGGCAGCTGCGGCCCGGCTTCCGCGCCGACCTCGTCGCGCTGGACGCGGCCCTGGAGGTCCGGCACGTCATGCGGGCCGGCCGATGGGTCGACCGCTCCGGCGTGGACCCGACCTGGCGGCCGCCGCGGGACGCCCGCCACCGAGCGGGGAGGGAACCGCCCCCGCGCGCCTGAGGGCGGATCGACCGCCGGACGGCCCCGGCGCGGCCCGGTACACGCCAGGCGGACAGGACCGGGCCGGCGCGGGTGAACGCGCCGGCCCGGTGCTCCGCCGGCCGCCGGGCGCACTGTGGCGCCCGGTGACGGTCAGCGACGAGCGATCAGGAGCAGGAGGACTTGTACGCGGCCTGGCCGCCTGCACCGCTCAGGTTGTCCTTCGTGATGATGGTGAAGCCCGTCTGGATCTTCGGCGTGACCGGCTTCCCGGTCAGGGCGTTGTCCGCCTGGACGACGCCGTCCTCACCGATGGTCCCCGGCTGCTGCGCGACGAGCGCCTGGATGGTGCCGTCCTGCAGGTCCTTGATCTGGTTGGGGCCAGCGTCGAAGCTGACGATCGTGATGCCGCTCTTGCCGGACTGCTTCACTCCGGTCGCAGACCCTTCTGCGGCGAACAGGTTGGTCGCGAAGATCCCGACGATGTCCGGGTCCTTCTGCAGGGCCGAGGTCACGAGCTTGGCGGCCGTGGCGGGGTCGTCATGGCTGTACTGCACGCCGAGGTAGTTGAACTTCGAGTCGGTCTTGACGGCATCCTGGAAACCCTTGACGCGAGCGTCGACGGTCGAGACGCCCGGGTCGGTCGAGATGACGAGGACCTTGCCGCCGTTCGGCTTGGCCTGCTGGATGGCGTCGAACGCCGCCTTCCCGCCACCGACGTTGTCGGAGCTGATCTGGCTCACCGCGAACGACGGGTCGTTGACCGTGGTGTCGACGAGGACGACCTTGATCCCCGCCTTGGCGGCCTGCTCGAGCGGCGCCTGCATGGCCGCGACGTCAGTAGGGGCCACCAGGAGCGCGGCGGGCTTGCTCGCGACGACCGAGTCGACGATCGGCTTCTGCAGGGTCGGGTCGAACTTCTGCGGACCCTGGGTGGTGACGGTGTAGCCGAGCTCCTTGGCCTTGGCCTCGATCCCGCACTGCATCGTGATGTAGAACTGGTCACCCTGGACGCCCTGGACGAAGGCGATCGTCTTGTTCGAGGCGGCGGATGATCCCCCGGAGGACCCCCCGCTGCTCGCGCTGCCGCACCCGGCCAGCGCGAGTGCCGCGGCCGTGCTCAGGAGTGCGTACTTACGGACCGACATCGTTGTCTCCTTCTTTAGTGGTGATGCTGTTCTGTGGACTGTGGGACTGGTCGGGCAGCTAGTCGGCGACCCCTGGCGAGGCCGGCGCGGTGGCGCGGCGGCCCTTCCCGGTGGAGCGGCCGCCACGGGCCGCGGCGGCCCGACGCTGCTGGTCGACGAACACGGCGGTGATGAGGATGGCGCCCACCGCAACGGTCTGCCAGAACGGCGACACGCCGGTGATGACGAACCCGGACAGCAGGACGGCGGGGATGAACAGCCCCACCATCGAGCCGAGCATCGAACCCTGTCCGCCGAAGATCGACGTCCCGCCGATGACGACCGCGGCGATGACGTTGAGGTTGGTCAGCGACTGCCCAGCGATGGTGGTCGTGCCGTACTGCGCCAGGGACAGCTGCCCGGCGAAGCCGGACAGCAGTCCGCAGAGCGCGTAGATCTGCACGAGCTTGCGGTCCACGCCGATCCCGACCCGACGGGCGGCAAGCTCGTTGGACCCGATGGCGAAGGTGTAGCGCCCGAACTTCGTCCTGTGCAGGCCGATCCCGCCGAGGACGACGATGACGAGCGCGATGAGCGTGATGACCGGTATCCCGAGGATCCGGCCGTAGCCGACGGTGTCCTGCAGGACCCTCGGCGCCGAGCGGATGTCCAGGCCGGAGGTGATGATCTGGGCGGCGCCGAGGGCGACGGACAGGGTGCCGAGGGTGACGATCAGCGCCGGGACCTTGGCCTTGGCGACGAGCCAACCATTGAGGGCACCCCACAGGCCTCCGGACACCAGGGCGATGGCGGTGCCGACGAGGGCGGTCGACCAGCCCTTGTCGCCCATCGACTGCATGGACTTCGCGGCGATGACCGAGGAGAAGACCAGGACCGACCCGACCGACAGGTCGATGCCGGAGGTGATGATGACGTAGGTCATCCCCACGGCGATGACCGCCCAGATGGACACGTTCTGGGCGATGTTCGCGAGGTTGTTGTACGCGAGGAACAGGGTGGGCTCCAGCGCGCCGAAGACCGCGACGATGACGACGAGGACGCCGAGGATCCAGATCGACTGCATCGACCGCAGGCGTTCGACCAGCGTGGTGTCCTCGCCCATCTCGACGCTCGCCCCGCTGTCGGTGGTCGTTGCGTGGCTCATACGATGTCACTCCTGTCGATGTCCTGCTCGTCCAGCGCCCCGGTCATGGCCCCGACCAGCTGTTCGACGGTGGTGCCCTGGGCGGGGATGGTCATGACCCGCCTCCCGAGCCGCAGGACCTGGATGCGGTCGGCGACCGCCAGGACGTGTGGCATGGAGTGCGAGATGAGCACGACGGCGACGCCCTTGTCCCGGACCCGGCGGATCATGTCGAGGACGTTGCGGGTCTGGATGACACCCAGGGCTGCGGTCGGCTCGTCGAGGAAGAGGACCTTGCTGGCCCACGCATAGGCGCGGGCGATGGCCACGCTCTGACGCTGGCCACCGGACATGTCGCCGACGGCGGTGGTGACCGAGCGGACGGCGGAGCCCAGCTCGCTGAACGCCTCCCGGGCGTCCTGGCGCATCTTGCGCTCGTTCATGAAGCCGAGCCGCCCGGCGAGGCCCCCGCGCATGATCTCGCGGCCCAGGAACATGTTCTGGGTGGGGTCCAGGTGCGGGGCGAGGGCCAGGTCCTGGTGGACCACCTCGATGCCTCGGCTCGACGCGTCCTGCGGCGTCGCGAACGACACCCGCTCTCCGTCGTACAGCACCTCGCCGCTGTCGACGTCGAGGTTGCCGGTGAGCGCCTTGACCATGGTCGACTTGCCGGCGCCGTTGTCGCCGATGATGGCGACGACCTCCCCGGCCGCCACGTCGAAGTCGGCGTTGTCCAGCGCCTGGACGTGACCGAAGGACCGACAGAGCTGGCGGGCCTCGAGCAGCGCGGTCATGACGCGACTTCCCGCCACGGGCGGGCGCGCCCGTCGATGGCCGCGAGGCACACGTCGAGCCGGCGCTTGCCCTCGTCGGCGAGGTAGGCGAGCCGCTCCCGGCCGGCCGGCATACCGACGGCGTCCTTCCAGATCGCCCGGCCGGCGATGAAGCCGCTGGCGCCACCCTCGTCGCACGACACGCGCAGGACCTCGGAGAACCGGTCCATCGGCACCCCCGCGGACAGGACCGCCCAGGGCCGGGTCAGCCGGCCGGCCAGACGCCGACAGGCCTCGGGCGAGCCTGGGTACTCGAGCTTGAGCAGCGAGGGGCCGAACGAGTCGAGCCACGCGGCCGCCTCGATGATGGCGTCGGCGCGCTGCGCCGGTGACAGCTCGCCCTCCCCGTTGAGGGGGTAGATGAGGTTCTCGATGACCGAGGGGATGCCGGCGTCGGCGCAGTCCTCGACCACCTCGCGGACGGCCACGGCCGCCTCGGCGGTGAGGTCCCGCCCGTCGGTGCCGACCGGCCGGTCGGCACGCACCTGGATGAGGTACTTCACGGCGTCCCCGCCCTGCTCCTGCACCCAGCGGGCGCTCTGATGGAGGTCCCGCGTCACGACGGGTTCCCCGTCGTGCTTGGCACGGTCCGCGGGTTCTGCGGCGATGAGGGTACCGAACGGCGGCCCGTCGTCCAGGCCATGCACGGCGGGCACGCCGTAGTCCGGGTCGACGAGGAACGCCGACGCCGCGCCCCGGACGCCGGAGAGGATGTCGGCCTTGAGAGCGGTCATCTCCTCGGCCGTCACGTCGGGACGGTCGACCGCGGCGTACATGCGTCGCAACGTCCCTCGTTGGTCCATGGCGACGACGGCGAACGTTCCGGCCGCCGTCGCGATGGCGTCGAGGGTGGTGGTCGTCACTGGCATCAGTTCTCCTTCGAGCGGTCCTGCACGGGGATCAGGGGATGGGCGAACCAGGTGGCGGGCGGGCTCGCCGAGAGGTCGCCTTCGTGCTCCGCGGCCCACGCGCCCATCCGGGCGGCTCCGACCAGTCCGGGCTGCGGGACGTCGGCCAGGCGCAGCGGCAGCCCCAGCGAGCGTCTGGCGCGGACGACCGAGGTCATCTGGCTCCAGCCGCCCGCCAGCACGACCTCCTCGATCACCAGGCCGCCCTGGCGCATCCCGGAGAGCACAGCGGCCCCGGTCGCGGTGACGCTGTCGAGCGCGGCGCACCACAGCTCCTCCGGGGAGCAGTCCTCGCCGGTGATGGTGATCGTCACCGACTGGTCCGTCATGCGACCACCGGCGACGTGTATGCCGGTGGCCCCGGGTCCGCCTGGCGCGACCGCCGGTCGCACCTCGCGGCAGGATGCGGCGGCGTCGAGCAGGGCCCGGGCCTCGCGGCCGGCCCTGCCGAGGAGCTGGAGGGTCCGCCCGAGCACGATCCCGGACTTCGCACCGCCGAGGACGCAGGTGGCTCCCTCGACGACGTGCGGGTAGACCGTCATCCCCAGCGACACCAGGTGGGCGACCTGCTCGGGGCTCGGCACCTGGGGCGCCGCGGCGACGAACGCCTCCGCGGTCCCGAAGGAGTCGAAGACGGTGCCGAACGCGGCGGCGTCGGCCCCCGACGCGGCGACCACGTGGTCGTGGCCGGCCACGGTGAGGACCGTGCCACGCATCGCCGGCACGCGGTGGTCGACGCGCACCCGGCCGAGGGCCGATCCGGCCGGCCTCAGCGGCGGCAGGAACCCCTCGCCGACCCCGATGACCGCAAGCGACTCCACGGCGACGGTGCCACGGTGCAGGTCCACCAGGCCGGTCCGGCCGGCCATCGACCGCTCGGCCGCCGGTGCCGCCCCCAGGTGGAAGCAGACGAGCTCCGGGACCGACAGCCACTGGGTGCCGTCGAGGTCGACGCCCTGCCCGCGCAGCCAGAGGATCTTGGCGATGGAGGCGAGCGAGGTCAACGGGAGACCGGACCGGGCGGGGAACGAGTCCTTGAACGGCTCGGGGAGGTCGTCCACCTCGCCGTCGCCGCGGGGGTCGTGCCAGGCGATGAGCGGGGTGAGTGCCCGACCGTCGCGCACCAGGGAGCCGGTCTCGGCCATGCCCGTGAACCCGATGGAACGGAAACTGGACCCCGAGGGCGCCTGGGTGGCCAGCGACTCCAGGAGTCCGTCGACGGCGGCGAAGAGGTCGTCGGCCGGCCGCTCGGCCCAACCGGGGCGGGGGTGGGACCAGGTGGTGGGCGCCGACGCCTGGGCGACGACGGCCCCGCCGGCGTCGTACGCCGCCGCCTTGGTGACGGTGGTGCCGAGGTCGACGCCGACGTCGAGGTACCCGGTCATGGCCGCACCGCGGCGCTCGGCCGGCGCACCGGCGGGATCTCGGCGGACCCGCGCACGATGAGTCGGGTGGGGACGACCTGGCTGACGGCGGGACGGTCGTCGCCCGAGATCCGGGCGAAGAGCCGGTCCATCGCCACCTCGGCCTGCCCGGACGGGTCCTGGTCGATGACGGTGATCGCCGGGGTGAGCAGGTCGGCCATGGGGAAGTCGCCGAACACGAGCAGGGCGATGTCGGCCCGTCCGGCCGCCCGCATCGCAGCGAAGGTCCCCTGGCCGGCCATCGGCGTGGCCGCGAAGATCGCCGTGGGGGTCTCGGCGAGCGCGAGCATCCGCGCGGCGGCCGCCTCGGCCGCGCTCGTTCCCCAGGCGGCATCGACCCACTTCTCGTTGACCACCACGCTGGCCCCCGCGAGCGCACGCCGATAGCCGTTGACCCGGGCCATCACCGTCTCGAAGTCGAACGAGGAGCCGAGGAAGCCGATGTCGCGGTGTCCGTGCGCGATGAGGTGCTGGACGGCCCGGTGGGCGCCGTCCTCGTTGGGGACCGTGACCGAGTCCCAGGCTTCGAAGCCAGGGCCCCCGCGGTCGATGAGGACGGCGGGTGTGTCCGTGGGCATGGCCGCGGCGCAGTCAGCCCCATACGGGGTGACGAGCAGGCCGCGCACCCGGCGCCGGGCCAGGCGGGCGATCTGGGCAGGCGCGCGCTTCGGGTCGGCGCCGGTGGAGGCCACGAGGATGTCCAGCCCCTCGGCCATCGCCCGCTTCTCGACCACCGAGATGATCGTGGCGAAGAAGGGGTCGCTGAGCGAGTCCACCACGATGCCGATGGTGTCCGACGCCCCGGTCCGCAGGGAACGGGCGAACTGGTTGGGGTGGTAGTCGAGGAACGCGATCGCCTGTTGCACCAGGGCCACGGTCGCCGGCGCCACGTTGCGCTCGCCGTTGACGACCCGGGAGACGGTCTTGATGGACACCCCGGCCTGACGGGCCACGTCGTGGATGGTCGCGCTCATGGCGTGACCCCGGGCGTGCCGCGGCCGGGCGCCATGGTCGACGCCAGCTCAGCCATCCGGGCCGGGTCGAACGCGCCCGCGCTGTCGGTCTCGCAGGACGCGGCGGCGACCGCCATGGCGAGCCGCATCGCCGCGTCGTCGTCGGCGCCGGATGCGAGGGCGTGCACCCACCCGCCGACGAAGGAGTCGCCGGCACCGATGGGACTGACCACGACGACCGGCGGCGCGGGGAACCACCTGCTGCCCGCCGCAGTGGTCAGGGCTGCGCCGGAGCGGCCGCCGGTCACCACGGCGCGCCGGGCCCCCCGGTCGAAGAGTGCTCGGCTGGCGGCGAGGCACCGGTCCGGGACGTCCGGACCGTCCTCGTCGACGCTCTCGTCCGACCGGCCGGAGAGCAGGCCTTCGGCCTCGGCGAGGTTGGGCGAGACCAGGTCGGGGCGGTGCTCGAGGGTGGCACCGAGGACGGCCGGCGCGGCATCGACGAGAGTGAGCCGCCCCCGGGCGCGCGCGATGTCGACGATCTGGCCATAGCCGTCGAGAGGCGCCCCGGGCGGCAGCGAGCCGGAGCAGGCCACCGGGCCGGGCTCCTGCCCCGGGTCCTCCAGGCCGGCCCTGACCGCGTCCAGCAGGTCGGCCCACAACCTTGCCGTCATCCGGGGCCCCATCCCGTTGACCACCGTCGCCCGTCCGCTGTCCTCGAGGAAGATCTGCGCGATGCGGCCGGGGCCGGGATGCCGGACCACGCGGAAGGCACAGCCTTCGGCCGTCAGCAGGGCTCCCAGGCGGTCGTCGTCGGCCGAGCCGAGTCCGACGAGAGTCGGCGTGTGGCCGAGCCGGTGGAGAACGCGGCATACGTTGACGCCCTTGCCACCGGCCGAGACCACCGTGCGCGGCGCGCGGACCACCGACCCCGCGGACAGCGCCGGCACCCAGGTGGTGAGGTCGGTGCACGTGTTGGGCGTCACGACGAGCACGCGACCTCCTCCCGGGCGGCGCTGCGGCACCTTCATCGGCCCGCCCCTTGCGAGTCGCTCGGGGTGATGGGTAACGTATGACCGCAATGACAACGATGTCAACAGGCCGTTACCGAATAGTTAGCGAAGCCGGGCGGCCCGTCCGACGGGCGGTACGCCGTGCCATCCGCCGGTCCTCGACGCCGTGCACAGGAGGCGACATGATGCCCGAGGTACGGGACGGAGCGCCCGGGGCGCCGGCGTCCGGCAGGACCTCGGAGCCGGCCGCGGCCGGCTCGCTCGCACCGGCGAGGCGGACCAGCGCCGGGGACGCTCGTCGCGCAGCACCGACGGGAGCCACGGGTGCCCGGCGACGGGCAGGGGTCCGCCGATGACCGAGGTGACCGGCGGGCCGGTGATCTGCTGTGCCGGGCCTCCGGGCAGCGGCAAGTCCTCGGTGGGCGCGGCGCTGGGCGCGCAGCTCGGCTGGGCGGTGGTCGACCAGGACAGCGCCACGAACCCTCTGATGGAACAGGTCGCGATCGCCGCGGGCATCCCGTTCGACCTCGACGCCCCGCTGCTGCGCGGTGCGGTCCGGGAGGCCCGGTACGCCTGCGTCACCGCGGTCGGCCGTGACAACGCCCGGATCGGCGTACCGACCGTCCTCGTGGCACCGTTCACCGCCGAGCTCGGCGATGAACGCGCTCGTGCCCGGCTCGCGGCGGCGCTCGCCCCCGGCGTCCTGCACCTGGTGCTCGTCGACACCCCGGCCGAGATCCGCGCGGCGCGCACGGCGGCGCGCGCGGCCGCCCGGGACCGCGTCAGCCGGCGAGCGGGCCGGGCCGGGCCGGGCCCCGCGGCGGCGGCCTCGACCGGCCCGGCCGGAGTCCTCGTCGTCCCGGGCCACGGGGGGCCCGAGGCCATCGCCTCGCGGATCATCGACGAGCTCCAGCTCGCCGACACCACGCCCGCCCGCCGCGGCGCAGCACCGAAGGAGTAGGCCCATGACCACACCCAGCATGCCCTCGGACACCGGACCCACCGCCGCCCCCCTCCCACCCCCCGCTCGCCCCGGCGACCCGGTGGCCGGCGTGCGCTGGGCGGACCGGCCCGCGCACCGCTCCTGGCTGGAGGACCAGCTGCGCAGCCTCGTCCGGTTCTCGCTCAGGACGATCCGGCCCGAGGGCGGCTTCTACTACCCCGCCGAGGACGGGACCCCCCAGCCCGGCCGCGAGGTCGAGCTCTTCCTCACCGCCCGCATGACGCACATGGCGTCGATCGGCCACCTCCGGGGCGTCCCGGGGTCCGGCCGGCTCCTGGACCACGGGGTCCGGTCGTTGCGGGGGGTCTTCGCCGACGCCGCGCACGGCGGCTTCGTCAGCTCCCTGGCGCATCCCGAGGGACGCAAGATGACCTACGACCAGGTCCACGTCGGGCTCGCGGCCGCCTCGGCCCTGGCCGCCGGGCACCCCGACGCGCGGCGCCTGGTCGAGGACGTCACCGAGGTCGTCGACAGCCACCTGTGGGACCCGGAGGAGGGGATGCTCCGCGAGTCCTTCGCGGCGGACTGGGGTGACTGCGAGGACTATCGCGGTGCCAACGCGACCATGCACGGCGTCGAGGCCTTCCTCGCCCTGGGCGACGTCACCGGGGACCGGGTCTGGCACGAGCGTGCCTACGGCATGGCCGACCGGATCGTCAACGTCGGAGCCCGTGCGCAGGGCTGGCTCATCCCCGAACACTTCGACGGCAGCTGGCGGCTCGACCTGGAGTACAACGCCGACGAGCCCGATCACCCCTTCCGCCCCTACGGGGCCACCTACGGCCACCTGCTCGAGTGGTCCCGGTTCCTCGTGGGACTCGACGCCTCGCCGGCGGTGCCGGCCAGCCCCTGGCTGCTCGAGGCCGCTGACGCACTGGTGGACACCGCCCTGGGCGGCTGGGGCGCTGACGGGCGCGAGGGCCTGGTCTACACCGTCGGCTGGGACCGCCGCCCCGTCTCCACGCTCCGGCTGCACTGGCCGGTCTGCGAGGGGATCCAGGCATGCGCCGCCCTCGACACCGCGACGGGAGGGACCCGGTGGGAGGGGTGGTACCGCGCGCTGTGGGACCACGCGACGCGGTTCATCGACGACCAGGGGACCTGGGTCAACGAGCTGGACACCGACCTGCGCCCCTCCGGCACCGTGTGGCCCGGGAGGCCGGACGTCTACCACTGCGCCGGCGCCTACACCGTTCCGACCGTGCCCACCTCGCCCTTCATCACCCTGGGCGTGGCCGGCAGGACGTCCGAGCTCGCCCACCCGCCGGGCCAGGGTTGAGGCCTCGCGGCGGCCAGGGCGCCATGGAGCCGGTGGTGACCGAGGTCACCTGGGCTCGGCACGGGGAGAACCTCGCCAACGTGACGAGGACGTTCTCGCACCGGGCCGTCGACCCGGACCTCACCGACCGGGGCGTGCGGGAGGCACACGCGCTGGCGGAACGGCTGAGCGGCGGCCCGGCGCCGGCCGTGCTCGCGTGCTCGCCGCTGCGCCGCACCCGCCGGACGGCGCAGATCGTCGCCGACCGCCTCGGCATCCCCCTTGCCGAGGTCATCGAGGACCTGCGCGAGGTGGACGTCGGCGCGCTCGACGGGCGCGGCGACCCGGCCTCCTGGCGGGTGTACGGGACCATCTTGGCCGCGTGGAGCCATGGCGACCTCGACGCCCGGTTCCCGGGCGGCGAGGACGGGACCGAGCTCGCGGCCCGGCTGCGGCGCGCGCTGACCCAGGTGGCCGCTCTCGCCGGCCCGGGTGCGGCCGTCGTCGTCGCCCACGGCGCGAACCTCCGGGCCGCGGTGCCGCCCCTCACCGGAGCGCCGGACCCCGGAGTCGACCTGGACACCGGCGGGATCGCGCGGCTCCACGTGCACCCGGGGGCGACGCCCGGCACCACCCTGGTGGAGCTGCGCAGCTGGAACCGCTGACCGCCCGACGCCCCACCGCACCGCTGCGCACGCTCCCTCGCTCGCCAGGACCGGGGATAGCGTGGGCCGATGGCCGAGAACGAGGTGATGGAGTTCGACCGCGAGCCCGGGGGCAGAGCCCGGACCCCGCGGGCCGTGTACGACCAGGGCAGCGAGCCGGACCCGCTGTACTCCCTGGCCAACGAGCGCACCTACCTCGCCTGGCTGCGCCTGGCCATCACCCTGCTGGCCGCTGCGGTCGCCATCGACCGGCTCTTCCTCGAGCATCCGTGGTACGGCAGCCAGGTGCTCGCGCTCGGCCTTGTCGCCATCGCCTTCGGTGCCTGCGCGCTCGGGGTGCCGCGATGGTGGGCGAGCGAGCTGGCCCTGCGGGTGCGCCGGCCCCTCCCCGGGTTCGGTGCGCCGCTGCTCGCCGCCCTCGCCGTCGCGCTCGTCGGTGCGGGCGTCGTCCTCCTCGTGATCACGCCGCGGGGATGAGCGGCGTGATGACGGGCAGCCCGGGCCCCGGGCGGGTATGGGGTCGCCAGCACCCGTTCGAGCGCAACCACCTCCAGCGCACGCTGGTGCTGCTCGCCCTGGCGGCCGTCTTCTCGGTGGCGGTCATCCTCGTGGTCGACGCGGATGTCGCCGGCGTCATCGGCATCGCCCTCATGAGCGCCGGGCTGCTGTCGGCCCTCGCGGCGGCATCCCGGTTGCGCTACGTCCGGGAGACGCGGGTGGGGTTCGCCGTCCTGTCCACCCGCGACGCGCAGTTCGTCTTCGCCTCTGCCGCGGCATTCGCGGTGACGGCCGCGCTGGTGACGGTGCTCGTGGTCACCTGAAACGGACTGGCCCAGCGTGCCGAAAAGTGCTATCTATTTGATATCACTTTCCGTGCGAAGGAGCACACCATGAGCATCGACGCCCCATCCGTCGCCAGGGTACCGGTCGGCCACGACGGGGTACGCGTGGACATCGCCGAGCGACCGGCTCTCGCCGTCAACGGCTGGCTCGGCGTCGCGGTCGCCGCGGCCTGCGGCTGGGGCATGTACTACACCGGGGAGCACGACGCCGGGCTGCTGTGGCTGCCCCTGGTCGTCTTCCTCCTGGTCGTCACCGCCCTCGTCGTCGTGCCGCCGGGCCAGACCTCCGTCGTCCAGTTCTTCGGCAGCTACGTCGGCACGGTCCGCCGCCCCGGCTTCTGGTGGGTGCTGCCGTTGGCCATTCGCCGACAGGTCAGTGTCCGCGTTCGCAACTTCGAGACCAACCACCTCAAGGTCAACGACGCCGACGGGAACCCCGTCGAGATCGCCGCGATCGTGGTCTGGCAGGTCGCCGATACGGCCCGCTCGACGTACGCCGTCGACAGCTACCGCGACTTCGTCACGGTCCAGTCCGAGTCGGCGCTGCGCCACGTCGCCACGAGCCACCCCTACGACGACACCACGGACGCCGGCACCTCCCTGCGCGGCTCGACCGACATCGTCGCCGGCGAGCTCGCCCGCGAGGTCGCCGAGCGGGTCTCCGTGGCGGGTGTCGAGATCGTCGAGGTCCGGATCTCGCACCTGGCCTACGCCCAGGAGATCGCCCAGGCGATGCTGCGCCGCCAGCAGGCCAACGCCGTCGTCGCCGCGCGGACCCGCATCGTCGAGGGTGCGGTCGGCATGGTCGAGCTGGCGCTGGCCCGGCTCGCCGAGCACGACATCGTCGAGCTCGACGAGGAGCGCAAGGCCAGCATGGTGAGCAACCTCATGGTCGTGCTGTGCGGGGACCAGCCCCCCACCCCCGTCGTCAACGCCGGCTCCCTCTACACGTGAGCGGTCGACGGCAGGTGCTCCTCCGGGTCGACCCGGCGGTGCACGACGCGCTGTCCCGGTGGGCCAACGACGAGCTGCGCAGCGTCAACGCCCACATTGAGCTGCTCCTGCGACGGGCCCTGGCCGACGCGGGCCGCCTCCCCCGGCAGCTCCCGCCGCTGCCCAAGCGGGGGCGGCCCCCCGCGGACGGTGGCGACCGGACACCGGACCGGGTGTCCGAGCCACCGCCCGGCTGACCGGCCCGGACCGGCCGGCCCCGCTGCCGGGCACCCGAGCCCCCGCGCCCGCCCCGGTGAGCCGCGACGTCATCCGACGTCGTAGCTCGACGACGCCGAGTACCACCGCTCGTCGATGAGCAGCCTCATCGACACGTCCCATCGCCCCGGCCCCGGCACGCTGATGATGGTGTCCTCCACCCCCCGACCGGCCGTCGTGGTGGCGGGGAAGTCGATCGGCCCGATGCCGTTCTCCCGGTTGACGAACCTCAGGTTCGCGGTGGTGATCGGCACGGCCGCCCCCGACTCGCTGGCGGCGTGGATCGTCAGGCCCTCGAAGCCCGGACGGGTGGGCCGGACGAGGACGTCGAGGACGACCCGCGCGCCGCTCGGTGCCTGACCCGTCAGGGTCGTCGTGAACGACGGAAGGTAGGTCTCCACGCCGGGAGTCGTCGAGACGAGCGCTGCCGTGACCGCGAGGATGCCCACCGCGACGGCGGACTCGGTGAGCACGAGACGGCGGAGCGCGGCGGCCCGCGCGCTGCCGTGCGCGCCCGCCCACCGACGGACCAGCCGATGGCTGAAGGAAGCGACGAGAAGGACGACGACGAACAGCGCGACCTTGGTCAGCACGAGCCGGCCGTACGTGGTGGCGACGAGCGCCCCCCACGACCCCACGTCCCGACCTGCCGAGAGGCCGCCGGTCACGGCGACGAGCGCGACGCTCCCGGTGGCCAGCCGCGACCACCGCATGAGGACCGGCCCGGTCGCATCGGCGACCGGGCGCTCGGCGACCCGGTGCTCGGCGAGCTCGGCCGGCGCTCCTGCGGTCACCGGAACCCGTTCGTCCACCCGAACGGGCCGGCGCAGCAGCGCCGAGGCGATCACCACGACCCCGCCCACCCAGACGCCGGCCCCGGAGAGGTGCAGGAGGTCCACGGTCGACGCCAGAACGGGCGACGTGCCGTGTCCGGCGTGCCCGGCGAAGCTGAAGGTCTCGACGGTGAACAGCCACACCCCCACCAGGTCGAGCCACCGGGGGAGCCGGCCCGATCGGCCGGCGTGCCGCCAGATCGCCGCGCCCACCAGGAGCGCGCCGACCCGCAGTACGCCGAGCCGGCCGGCCGTCGTCGCCACCATGGCGGAGAGCGTCGCCGTGGAGAGGAGGTCGGCAGCGCCTCCGCCCTCGCCGTACGCGCCACCGACCACGAGGAGCAGAACGGTGCCGGCCAGGGCTGCCGACCATGCCCCAGAGACGACGCGCCGGGCGGCGCCGGAGGACGCACCGGCCGGCCAGACGAAGAGCAGCAGGACAACGGCGCCGATGAGGACGAGCGTCCCGGCCAGCGCGGCGAACTGGGCGAGCCAGTGGACGGCAGCGAGCAGCGGGTCCGGGCTCGTCGCGGCCCCGGCCAGGACCGGTGAGGCGGGCACGCCGATCCCGAACGTGAAGGTGCCCGACACGGGGTGGCCGTCGTCCGAGATGACATGCCAGACGACGAGGTACGACGCGTCGGGCAGCCCGCGGCGCAGGCCGACCGCTGCGGCGGCGGCGTCGCCGGCGGGATGGGTCGGGTCGCCGGTGTCGACCCGGTTGAACCGGGCGTCCAGGACGATGATCGCTCGGGCCGGAAGGGATACCGCCTCACTGAACGTCAGGACCACGGAGTCCGGCTCGGACGCGACCTGGCCGCCCCCCGACGGCGACGTGGACTCGAGGTCCGCGTGCGCGCCGGCCGGGGCAGCGCCGAGCAGGACGACGATGCCGGCGGCGACGACGGCGAGGAGCCACCGACGCCCGCGGGCCGGTGCCGCGCGGCTCATCACGCGTTGAGGACGCCGATGAACACGTCCAGGGCGAGGAAGAGGAACACCCCGGTGAGGTAGGTGATCGACGCGTGGAAGACCCGCAACGGCTGGGCCGGCGCTCCCTCGGCGATGCGACGGCGCAGCAGGAGGACCTCACGCAGGAAGTAGCCGCCGAAGCCGACCGCGCCCACCGCATACAGCAGGCCCCGGTGCGCGATGGGCCAGAGCACGAGCGACGTGGCGATGGTGAGCACGGTGTACCCCAGCATCCGGCGGACCACGACCTGTGCCGGCGCCACCACCGGGAGCATGGGTACGCCGGCCGAGGCGTAGTCGTCGCGGAACCGGATGGCCAGGGCCCAGAAGTGCGGCGGGGTCCAGAAGAAGACGATCCCGAAGAGCAGGAACGCGGCGACGCTCACCCGGCCGGTCACGGCCGCCCACCCGATGAGGGTCGGCAGGCACCCGGCTGCTCCGCCCCACACGATGTTGGACGAGGTGCGCCGCTTCAGGACGAGGGTGTAGCCGACGACGTAGACGACGATGGCCACGCCGGTCAGCGCGCTCGCCAGCGGAGTCGTCGCGAACCACAGCAGGGTGAGCGACCCGACGGCGAGCGCAGCTGCGAACACGACCGCACCGCGCGTCGACACCTCGCCCGTCGTGAGCGGACGCCGCGCGGTGCGACGCATGACCTGGTCGATGTCGCGGTCGAGGACGCAGTTGAGGGCGTTGGCGCTGCCCGCCGCGGCCGACCCGCCGATCATCGTCGTCACGACGAGCCAGCCGCCCGGCCAGCCGTCCGCTGCGAGCAGCATGGCCGGCAGGGTCGTCACCAGCAGCAGCTCGACGATCCGCGGCTTGGTGATCGCGACGTAGGCCCCGGCCCTGCTGCCGGCATGGGCGACCGCGCCCCCGACGGTGGTCCGGGTGCGGGCGACCACGCCCGCGACGACGTCAGCGGTCACCGGCTGGCCGCGGTCAGCGAGGTGGTCGCGGTGATGAGGATGGCCGAGACGGCCATCCACGTCCACCAGTACCCGACGAGGCGTATGTGCCAACGGTCATGGTCGAAGCGTCCCTTGGCCGCTCGCACGAGGATGCCGGTGCCGAGGAACAGGGTGAGGAGGAGGTGGACCACGTGGTAGCCGGCCAGTGCCATCCAGGCGGACTGGTACGCACCATCGCGAGGCGTGAAGCCGGCCCCGACCATCTGGGCCACCTGCAGGCCCAGGTCGACCACGGCGATGAGGCTCGCGACGAGCACTCCGGCTCTCAGCACGCTCATCTCGCGCCGGTCGTCCTGAGCCCAGCGGTAGACGAGCCAGCTGAGGACGGCGACGAGTCCGATGAGCCACGAGTAGCCGGTGCTCACGGGGCCGGGCTGGTCGGCGGCGAGCCACTTCCCCTCGGTGTTGAGCGAGCGCAGGTAGAGGTAGGTGAACACCAGGGAGAGCACGAAGGTCGAGTCGCCGAGAATGACCAGGAAGACCCCGAGCCTTCTCATCTGCCCCGCGGGCTCGATGTCCAGGTGGGCTGCCGGATCGACGTGCGGTAGTGCGGACATCAGACCGGCACCTCCTCATGCTCGGGAGCGGTGGGTTCGTCGAGAGCCATGCCAGAGCCGTTCTCGCTGTAACCGTAGAAGTCCTCGGTGACGACCGGCAGGACCTCGAAGTTCTCCAGCGGGACCGGCGTCGGCACCTGCCATTCGAGGGTGCGGGCACCCCAGGGGTTGGCCGAGGCGAGTACACCGCGACGCCAGGAGTGGATGATCGCGCCCAGGAAGGTCAGCATCCCGATGCCGATGACGTAGGCGCCGATCGAGGAGACGAGGTTGCCGACCGCGAAGTAGGTTCCCGGGTTGGCGACCCGCCGAGGCTGGCCCGCCAGTCCGACCGCGAACATGCCCATGAACGTCACGTTGAACCCGACCTGGGCGGTCCAGAACCCGATGCCACCCCACCGTTCGTCGAGCATCCGCCCGGTCATCTTGGGGAACCAGTAGGCCAGGGCTCCCAAGGCGCCGGTCAGCCCCGCGCCCATCAGCGTGTAGTGGAAGTGCGCGGTGACGAACATCGAGCCGTGCATGGCCTCGTCCACCGGCACGTCGGACAGGTAGACGCCGGTGATGCCCCCGATGGCGAAGTTCCACAGCAGCGCATAGACCGCCATGACCGGCAGCCGCATCCACACATGGCCACGCCACAGGGTCCCGAGGAGGACGAGGAACAGCAGCCCGGTGGGCACGGAGATCATCTCCGTGGTCACCATGAACGGACCGTTGAGGGCCGGGGCCCAGCCCGCCATGTACATGTGGTGAGCCCACACGAAGAGGCTGAGCCCGATCACGCCGCCGATCCCCATCACCGCCCCGGTGAAGCTGAACAACGGCTTGCGGGTGAACACCGGCGTGATCTCGGTGACCGCGATGATCGCGGGGAGGAGGATGACGTAGACCTCGGGGTGGCCCATGAGCCAGAACAGGTTCGAGTAGAGCCAGGCGTTGCCGCCGCCGGCCGCGACATAGAAGTTGGCGCCCATCCCCCGGTCCATGCCGAGCTCGATCATGGCGACCTCGAACATCGGGAAGGCGATCAGACCGAGCGCGACGCTGCCGACCGTCCCGAACACGAAGATCGGCGTCCGGTTCCAGGTCATGCCCCGGGCGCGCAGCTTGACCACGGTCGTCGTGATGTTCATCCCCGCGACCCCCGTCGAGATGGCGAAGATGATGATCGTCACGAGGAAGGAGTCCATGCCGAGCTTCCCCTGGTCGGACAGGGGTGCGTAGGCGGACCAGCCGGTCGGTATGCCGCCGACGAAGAAGGCGCTGAGCAGCACGGGGACCGCGGCGAAGAGCAGCCAGAAGCTCAAGGCGTTCAGCCGGGGGAACGACATGTCGCGGGCCCCGATCATGATCGGGACGATGAAGTTCCCGAACGGGCCGGTGATCATGATGATCGTCGCGATGATCATGATGATGCCGTGCAGCCCGACGAGGGTGTTGTAGGTCTCCGGGTCGACGAAGCGTGAGCCCGGCCGGATGAGGTTGGTCCGGATCAGCATCGCCAGGGTGCCCCCCACGGCGAACAGCACCATCGTCATCACCAGGTACTGCATGCCGACCACCTTGTGGTCGGTGGTGAACTTGGCGTACCTCATCAGCCCGGCGTCCTTGCCCGCCAGGTACATCTCGTCGTCGTGCGTCAGGTCGTTGCCGAGCAGCCAGCGGAACGGGCCGACGAACGCGCCGACCCCGATGAGGAACCCGATCGCCCACGCGACGAGCGTGACGATCCAGAGCGCGTCCTCCTTGTGGTTCCCGTCGTCGATGTCCGGGAAGACGGCGTTGCACACGAACCAGACGACGACGGCGAGGACGAGCCCCATACCGACGCCGGTGAACACGTTGAGGCGGCGCATGATGCCGCCGCCGGACGGCGGGGCGGTCACCCTGACGGGGGGCTCGGTGGTCACGGCTGACATGGGGACCCCCCTGGGTTGTCGGTCCGGCTCATGATGTGGCTCCGCCCGTGCTCGCGGCCGCCCAGGCCCGGTAGTCGTCCTTGCTCATGACGTGGACCGTGGTCTGCATGTAGGAGTGGTAGAGCCCGCACAGCTCGGCGCACCGGATGGTGAAGGTCCCGGTCATCGTCGGGGTCACTTCCGCGGTGGTGGTCTCCCCGGGGTTGGCGTCGACCTTGATGCCCATCTGGATGAGCCAGAACGAGTGGACGACATCTTCGGAGGTGACCTTGAACAGGACGGGCTGGTTGACCGGGAGGTAGAGCTGGTCGGTCTGCCGGCCGTTCTGGTCCGGGTAGGTGAAGTTCCAGGCCCACTGCTGACCGGTCACGTCGACGACGAGCGGGGCGACCGACAGCGCCGTTCGCTCGGACGGCGGCTGCAGGACCACGAGCCCCCAGACGAGCAGGACCAGACACAGCACGCTCGACCCGAGGACCCAGACCGCGCTCAGCCTGGTGTTGGACCGGATCGGGGGGGCGGTCTCCGGCGGCGCCTCGCGACCCCGGTGCCGCCACCGGATGACGGAGTAGACCAGGATCGACCAGACCATGGCGGCGACCGGTGCGGAGAAGACGGTGAACCAGGTGACCGTCGACTCGATCTCCTTCATGTCCGCCGAGGCCGCGGTGCCCATGAGCCGGGCGGGCACCGTGACGGCGAAGACGAGCAGCAGCCCGGTCAGCACGGCCCAGATCCCGAGGACCGGCAGGACGGGGGCACGCCGCCATGGAGGGCGGCGGTCGCCGCCGCCGTCCTCCGGAGGCGGGGCGGCCGGAGGACTCGGAGGCCGGGTGTCGGTCAGCGCCATGGTGTGTCCCTCCCCGCGACCCGTTAGGCCGTGACCTTGACGGTGCCGGCCATGTAGCCCTGGGTGCTCATCGGGCCGCCGAACTTGGCGTACGTCCCGTCACCGCACGGGAACTCGCAGTTGAAGACGTAGTCACCGGGCCCCTCCGTCATGAACGAGAAGGTGATGACGTGGGGCGCGGGGTAGCCGTTGTCCAGGACGGGCGCGTCGTCGGCGACCGCCGGGAGGGGCACCGAGACGAACAGCTGGTCCTGCTTCTGGATGAGGCTGTGCAAGGTGAACGTGTGCCCGACGTGGGCGGGGTCGACCTCGGTGACCGACTGCCCGTCGACGCTGATGGTTCCGTCGACCGTCCCGTGCACCTGGGCGAAGTAGGGGTTCGTGATCTGCTCGCCACCGTCGTACTGCTTGATGGTCACGGTGACCAGGCTGTGCGCCGGGAGCTCGAGGTGGGTCGACGGCCCGTAGGTCACCCAGTCCGGATGGGGGCCGCCGTCCTTGCCGTGCGATCCGGCCATGCTGTCGGGCCAGGTCTGCAGCTCGATGAACGCGTGCGGAACGGTTCCCGACCCGGCCGGCGCGGTCCCGTTGACCTGCGCCTTGAGCACCGGGTCGTTGTCGTTCTGGGATGCCAGCGCGGCGCCACCCAGGACCACCGCGAGCGCGCCCGCTGCCACGGTTGTTGCGATCC
Source organism: uncultured Actinomycetota bacterium (assembly GCA_963763315.1). GTDB lineage: Bacteria > Actinomycetota > Actinomycetes > Actinomycetales > Dermatophilaceae > CAVSJJ01. The sequence continues at coordinate 271,194 of CAVXOC010000001.1, read as the reverse complement.
CCACCCACGTCTTCATCAGCACCCCTTCGTGCCCGGCGACCGATGCCGCTCTGGGAGGGAGGGTGGCACCGCCTGATGGAAAGCACAAGTGTCAATCGGCGAAAACTGTGAGTTCGCCCACAAATTCCTCAAGGTGCTCCGGCGAAGCCGGGTCCCCCCGGGGCTACAGTGCGTCTGTGACGCACGTCTCAGCGTTCCTCCGCGAGTGGGATCTCGCCCCGCTCCCGGCCGTCCTGCTGCTCCTCGCGGCGAGCGGGTACCTCTGGGGCGTCGACCGGGTGCGCCGGCTGGGCCGCCGCCCCTGGCAGACCCGCCGGACCACGTCCTTCCTCGCGGGTCTCGCGCTCATCGCCCTGGTCGTCATCGGCCCGGTCGGCGCCGTCGACGACGTCTTTCTCTGGGCGCACATGGCCCAGCACATCGTGCTGATGATGGTGGCAGCACCCCTCCTCGTCCTCGGCGCGCCGGTCTTGCTCATCCTCCAGGCCTGCACTCCCGCGGGCCGCAGGCGCTACGTCCTCCCGGTCATCCGCAGTACGGTCGCCCGGCGGCTGACCCGCCCGTGGCTGGGCTGGGCGCTGTACGTCGGCACCGTCATCGGGGCTCACTTCAGCCCCTTCTACAACTACGCGGTGACGCACCCCCCGGTCCACGACTACCTCGAGCATGGGCTGTTCCTCACCGTCGCTCTCATCTACTACTACCCCCTCGTCGGAGCCAACCCGGTCCCCCACAGCGCGACGCCCCTGGTCAAGATCGTCTCGCTGTTCCTCCAGATGGGTCCGATGGCGCTGACCGGCTTCTTCATCTACTCGGCACGCAGTGTCCTGTACCCGGCATACCTCGTCGCGGACCGGCCCTTCGGACCCGGTCCGCTGGCTGACCAGCAGCTCGCCGGCGCCATGATGTGGTGCGCGGCCATGCTCATCGACGTGGTGTGGCTGAGCATCGCGATCCGCGCGTGGCTGAGGAGCGAGGAGCGCAAGGCCGAGCGCTCCGACCGCCAGGTCGCGGCCGAGCGGCTCGAGGCCGCATGACGCCCCGCCGGGGGTCTACCGCGTCCCGCCGTGTCCGCCGCCTGACCGTCGGTACGGTGGCCGCCGTGCCCGTCTGCATCGCCGCCGGCCTGTTCGAGCTGGACCGGGCGCTCGGTGGGAACGAGCTGAGCTGGGTCTACGCCGCGGAATGGCCACTGATCGGGGCGTATGTCGTGTACATGAGACAGCGGCTGGTCCGCGAGACCCGGGGTCAGGCAGCGCCGCCGGCACCCGGATCCCGCCGGCGGACCGGGGCCAGGGGCGCACCGCCGGACTCGCCGGCGCCGGACTGCGCTCCACCGGACGCCGAGCTGGCCGCCTGGCGCGACTACCTCTCCCGGCTGCACGCCGCGGACCCCCCCGGCGGTCCACCGGCCCGGCACGGCAGCGCCGGGCCGGGAAGGACCCCTCGGTGAGTCGCTCGACGACCGGAATGGGCGCCCTCGCCACGGCCGGGCAGGACGCGCTGACGCTGACCGACGTCGAGGCGGCGCTGGCCTGGCTGGCCCAGCACGCAACGCCCTCCGGAGGGAGCACGACGTCGTGAGGACGCACCGTCTGCGGCTCACCCGCGCCCAGAAGTGGCTCCTCGCCCTCGCCGTGGTGTCGTATGCCGTGGGCTACCCCCTCGGGATCGTCCTCGACTGGGGCATCGGGTGGGTGCTGGTGTCCGTCGGTGGGCTGTTCCTCATGGCGCTCGGGGTCGTCACGGTGCAGCGGGTGCACCGTTCGGATGCTCCTGAGCAGCCGCCCACCGGTTCGGGGCTCCCCGAGCCGTGAGACTCCCCGAACTCCGGCTCCCGCGGCCGTGAGCACCGGCGGGGGCGGCTCGACGAGGAGCCCGCACCACGGACCAGGCGCACGTCGTGCTCGTCCACCGGCCGCGGCTCAGGGGACGAGGATGCCCCGGCCCCGCAGCCGACCGGCATCCAGGTCGTCCATCGCCTCGTTCACGGCGTCCAGCGGGTAGGTGCGGGTGTGCATCGTGACCTTGCCCGCAGCGTTGAGGGCCATGAGCTCGACCAGGTCGTTGTACGAGCCGACGAGGTTGCCGACGACGTTGCGCTCGGTCGAGATGACGTCGATCGTCGGGATCTCGACGGTGCCGCCGTACCCGATGACGAGGTCGCTCCCGGCACGCCGCGTCATGGTCCACGCGTCCCCCTCGGCGCCGCTCTCGCCGACAAAGTCGAGGACCACCTCGGCACCGTTGCCGTCGGTCATCTCGAGAACCTTCGCGACGTGGCTGCCGTCGGCCAGAACCGTCTCGTCCGCACCCCAACCGGTGGTGAGGGCAAGGGCCTCGGGGTTCGGGTCCAGCACGATGATCCGGGTGGCGCTCAGCGCTCGCAGCGCCTGGATGCCGATGTGTCCCAGGCCGCCTGCGCCGATGACCACGCAGGTCGTGCCGGGGTACAGCAGTGGGACGGCCTTCTTCACCGCGTGGTAGGCCGTGAGGCCGGCGTCGGCGAGGGCAGCCACCGCTGCGGGCTCGATCCCGGGAGCGAGCATGACGACCGACCGCGCCGAGGTGCGGATCCGCTCGGCCATGCCGCCGTCCGTGTCGATCCCCGGGAACTGGCTGGCCACGCAGTGCACGTCGTCACCGGCGCGGCAGGCCCGGCAGAACCCGCAGGTGAGCAGGGGATGCAGGATGACGGCATCACCCGGCGAGAGGTGCTCCACCGCTGACCCGACCTCGCGCACCCATCCGGCGTTCTCATGCCCCAGGGTGTACGGCAGGGTCACGTTGCTCTTGGGCGCCCACTGGCCCTCGACGATGTGCAGATCCGTGCGGCACAGCCCGGCACCGCCGACGTCGACGATGACGTCCAGTGGACCACCAAGAGTCGGCTCCGGGACCTCCTCGACCACCGGACGCCGGGTGTACTCGTGCAGCCGGACCGCCTTCATGACCCTCTCCTCGCAGTCGGGCGGAGCGGTCGCCTGTCGGTCCGCCCCTGATGAGAGCCAAGCACCACGCGGCCCGGTTGACCAGAGGCAGCGGCGCCTTGTGGCCGACCGTGCCGGGTGCGACAATCCCCACGTCTGCCCGGACGGGCAGCCCACCAGGAGACGGGGAGGGAACGGCGATGTCGCGCACTCCGGAAGAGGTCTTTGCGCATCACGGCCAGGCCTTGGGGGCCGGCGACCTGGACGGCATCCTCGAGGACTACAGCGAGGACTCGATCTTCATCGTGCAGGGGGAGGTCCTGCGGGGCCTGGACGGGGCCCGAGCGGTGTTCACCCAGCTGCTCAGCGATGTCCCGAACGCCGACTGGTCCCTGTCGACCACCTTCGCCGACGACATCCTGTACCTGGAGTGGGCGGCCACGGGCGAGGGCTTCAAGGTCGAGGACGGCATCGACACCTTCGTGTTCGCCGACGGCAAGATCCGGGTACAGACCGTCGTCTACCACGTCCAGCACCTCTGAGCACGCCGCCACCGGCGACGCTCGCGGGCTGCGGTGTGGGCCGTCGGCTGCGCCGACCCGAGCGGCAGAGGTGGATGGCCCGGATACCTCCGCGGTCCCTCGACGTTCCCGGGCAACCGGTCCACCTGCGGCGGGACGGGTCCACCGGACCGGCCCGTCGACGGCGCCCCGGTACGGTGTGGCCATGGCGAGCCCTCACCGTCGGGTCCTGTGGCTCGACGCGTCGGCCGGTGTCGCGGGGGACATGCTGCTCGGCGCCCTGGTCGACGCCGGTGCCGACCGGAAGGCGGTGCGCGACGCCGTGCGGGCGGTGGCTCCCGAGGTCGATGTCGCGTGGGAGCCGGCCACCCGCGCCGGGTTCCGCGCCCTGCGGGCGCGGGTGTCGACGCACGCCTCGTCACCGGAGCGGGACTACGCCGCGATCCACGACCTGATCGGGCGGGCGGGGCTTCCGGCGGCGCTGACCGCCGATGCCCAGCGAGTGTTCGCCGGCCTCGTCGAGGCAGAGGGCCGGGTGCACGCAGTCCCCGCCGGCGAGGTGCATGTCCACGAGGTCGGGGCGTGGGACTCCATCGCCGATGTCGTCGGCACCTGTGCTGCGCTCACCGACCTGGCCGTCGACGAGATCGTCGTCAGCCGGTTCGCCATCGGGGCGGGGCGGGTGCGGTCCGAGCACGGCGACCTACCGGTGCCGCCCCCGGTCGTGGCCGAGCTGCTCATGGGCTGGGAGGTCGCCGGCGGCGGCGACACCGAGCTCGCCACCCCGACCGGCGTCGCTCTGGCGACCATCCTGGCCTCGTCGCAGGGCTCCCTGCCGTCCGGGCGGCTCGTGGCGGCGGGGGTCGGCGCCGGCACGCGCGACACCCCGCACCGCGCGAACGTCGTCCGCGCGGTGCTCCTCGAGGTCGACGCCGCCCCGGTGGGCCGGGTCGAGCAGCTCGTCGAGCTGACCGCCACCGTGGACGACCAGGACCCGCGGGTGTGGCCGGCCGTCCTCGACCGGCTCCTCGCCGAGGGCGCCCTCGACGCGTGGCTCGTGCCGGTGCTGATGAAGAAGGGGCGCCCCGCTCACGCGCTGCACGTGCTCGCCCCGCCGGACGACGGCGACCGGCTCGGCGAGCTCGTGCTGCGGCACACGACGACGTTGGGCTACCGGTCGGCGTCCGTGTCCCGGGTCAGCCTCGAGCGTGGGTGGGCCGACGTCGCGGTCGGCGGCGGCCGGGTGCCGGTCAAGGTCGCATCCACCGCCGGCCGGGTCGTTCGGGCGGTGCCGGAGTACGACGAGTGCGCCGTGCTGGCGGCCGACCTCGGGATCCCCGTCACCGCGCTGCTCGACGAGGCCCGGCACGCGGCGGCGAACGCTGGCCTCGTGCCGGGGGCGGCCGTGCCGCCCGCGGTCAGGCCGAGCCGCCACCAGGACGCCTGAGCCGCACACCGCCCTCCGGGCGACGGGTCGGTCGGTGGTCCGCCGGCTCAGCGGGGCTCGGCGATCTGAGCGGCCAGGTGCCCGGCGCCATACCCGTTGTCGATGTTGACCACCCCGACACCTGGCGCGCACGCGTTGAGCATGGTGAGGAGGGCGGCCAGCCCCTCGAAGGCCGCGCCGTAGCCGACGGAGGTGGGGACCGCGACGACCGGCGCGCGGACCAGCCCGGCCACGACGCCGGGCAGCGCGCCGTCCATGCCCGCCACGACGACCACGACCCTGGCCGAGCGGAGCAGCCCGACCCGGGCGAGCACCCGATGGATACCGGCGACGCCGATGTCGACGACGAGCTCGGTGGGTCGCCCCAGGTACCGCGCGGTGAACAGCGCCTCCCGGGCGACCGGCAGGTCCGAGGTGCCGGCGGCGGCCACCACCACCAGGCCTCCGGTGGCCGGTGGCGGCGTCGGCGGCCAGGCGAGCAGCCGGGCCGTCTCGTCGTGGGCGGCGTCCGGAAGCGCGGCGCGGACGGCGATGGCGTGGGCCGCCCCGGCGCGGGTGAACAAGGTGACGGCTGCGGCTCCACGCCGCGCCACGTCCGCCGCGATGAGCGCCACCTGGTCGGGTGTCTTGCCCTCGCAGTAGACGGCCTCGGGGTAGCCTCGCCGGTCGGCCCGGGCGGTATCCGGCTCGGCGATCCCGTCGAGCGGGTTCTCGGCCACCTCAGGTGTCCCGGAGCGCGCTGAGCGTGAAGGCCCCCGAGCGCAACCCGCCCGGGTCGACCACCACCGCGCCGAAACCGGCGCCCAGCACCGCCTGCTCGATCCGGGCACGCAGCGCAGGTGCGCCCGCCCGGGCCAGCTCGTCGGGCCCCAGCTCGACCCGCGCGGTGGAGCCGTGGTGGCGGACCCGCAGCTCGGCGAGCCCCAGGTCGCGCAGCGCCTGCTCGGCCGTCTCGACCTGGGCCAGCCGGGCGGGGGTGACCTCGGTGAAGTGCGGGATGCGCGAGGCGAGGCAGGGCGCGGCCGGCTTGTCGGCGCTCGGCACCTCGAGCAGCCGGCCGATGGCCCGCACGTCGGCCTTGGAGAGCCCGGCCTCGGCCAGCGGCGCGAGCACTCGGTGGTCCCGCGCCGCCGCCGAGCCGGGCCGGTCCGCGCGCCCGGCGTCGTCGGCGTTCTCGCCGTACGCCACGGCGCTCACACCGAGCGCGGCCACCACGTCGTCCGCGATCCGGGTGAACAGCTCGTTCCGGCAGTGGAAGCAACGGTCGGGCCCGTTCCGGCGGTAGGCCGCGACCTCGCCCTCCCGGGTCGGCACCTCGACGACCCGGGCCCCGAGCGCCGCGGCCACCGAATGAGCGGACGCCCGCTCGCTCGCGGCCAGCGAGGCGGAGACCCCGAGGATCGCGACGACCCGACCCGGACCCAGCTCGCCCAGTGACAGGGCGAGGAGCACCGAGGAGTCCGCCCCGCCCGAGAACGCGACCCCGAGCCGGTCGACGTCGCGCACGACGCGTCGCGCCCGCTCGGCCGCCGCGACGAGCCCGGCCGGCCAAGGTCGGGGGGCGGGCGCGACGGTCATGGCGCCCAGTCTGCCCCTCGTGGCAGGAGCCGGGCGCTCACCCGACCGCGACCTCTGACCGGTCACCGGACCAGAGGGTGTGGAACACGCCGTCCCGGTCCACGCGTCGGTAGGTATGGGCCCCGAAGAAGTCACGCAGCCCCTGGGTGAGCGCGGCGTTGAGGCGCCGGGCGCGGGCCATGTCGTAGTAGCCGAGCGCCGAGGAGAACCCGGGCGCCGGCACCCCGGCGGTGGCTGCCTGCGCGACGACCCGCCGCCACGCGTCCTGGCAGCTCGCGAGCCCGGACCGCACGCTCGGCGCCTCCAGCAGGGTGACCAGGTTGTTCGCCGCGTACTCGGAACGAATGCGCTCGAGCAGCTTGGCCCGGATGATGCACCCCGCTCGCCAGATCTTCGCGACCTGCGCGACGTCGATGTCCCAGCCGTACTCGCCCGCCGCCGTGCGGATCTGGTCGAGGCCCTGGGCATAGGCGACGACCTTGCTGGCCCACAGTGCCTGCCGCACGTCGTCGACCAGCCGTGCCCGGTCGGCGACCTGGAACGTCTGCGACGGACCGGCCAGCGCGGCCCGGGCCGCGGCCCGCAGCTGGGGGTGCGACGAGACCGCCCGGGCGAAGACCGCCTCACCGATCGCGGCGACCGGGACCCCGAGGGCCAGTGCGGTCTGGACGGTCCACGTGCCGGTGCCCTTCATCCCCGCCTGGTCGAGGATGACGTCGACCAGCGGGGCACCGGTCGTGACGTCCACCTGGCGCAGCACCTGTGCGGTGATCTCGATGAGGTAGGAGTCCAGGTCGCCGGTGTTCCAGGTCTCGAAGACGTCCGCGGCCTCGACGGCGCTCAGGCCGGCCGCGACGAGCATGGCGTAAGCCTCGCCGATGAGCTCCATGTCCGCGTACTCGATGCCGTTGTGGACCATCTTGACGAAGTGGCCGGCGCCGTCGGTGCCCAGGTAGGCGCAGCACGGTTCCTCGCCCACCTTGGCCGAGATCGCCTCGAGGATCGGGCCGACCACGGCATACGACTCGGGCGAGCCACCGGGCATGATCGAGGGCCCCTCCAGGGCACCGGCCTCCCCGCCGGAGATCCCCGCGCCGACGAAGTGCAGCCCCCGCTCGCGCAGCGCCGCCTCGCGTCGGCGGGTGTCCTCGAAGAACGAGTTCCCGCCGTCGACCACGACATCCCCGGGCTCGAGCAGCGGCACCAGGGTGTCGAGGGTCGCGTCGGTCGGACCGCCCGCCTTGACCATCAGGACGACCCGGCGGGGCCGCTCGAGGCCCGAGACGAAGTCCCCGACGCGCTCGAAACCCACGAGGTCGCCCTCGCCGCCGTGGTCGGCGAGGACCGCCTGGGTCTTGGCGTAGGTCCGGTTGAACAGCGCCACCCGGTACCCGTGGTGAGCCATGTTGCGAGCCAGGTTGCTGCCCATCACCGCCATTCCGACGACGCCGACCTGGGCGAGACGGTCGCTGCTCATGAGGTCCTCCTTCCGGTCAGCCCTCCCGAAGGGCGAACGCTGCGGTCGTGGGGCGCCGATCCCTGGTGCAGACACCCCTCTTGGTCCCGGCGACCCGCATCGTCCCTGGCACGTCGGCGAACTGGCTGACCCGGCGACCGTGCGGCGCGAGCATGGTGTTGACGAAGCCAACCGGCCTGGTCGGTCGGCGGAGCGGGCCACGCCACCCGACGCACCTCGGACAGCAGCCTGCGTTCCCAGGCCAAGTACCCCCGGTCGTGGTCCTCAACCGGCACGTCCCGGGACGGCCCGGTGTCGTGACCGACAACCGCGAGGCATGCGGCGAGCCGTCGAGCGCCTCGCGGAGCCCGGCCAGCGAGGGATCTGCTGTGTCGCCGGCCCCCAGGCGTCGTGGGCCGACGGAGGCCGCTGGCGCTCCGGGTCGACGGGCCCCCGGCTGCGCCGACCCGCGAGGGTCAGCGCAGCCGGTAGAGCACCTCACCGGCGTTCGGGACGACGAACACGTCGGGGTCGGCCTGCCACGCCGCGACGTCGATGGCGGCGGGGTCGAGGTATCCGAGGTTGACCGACTCGCACACCTCGCGGGGTACCTGGGTCGCGAGGGTGACCCGGACCCGGAGCCGTTCCTGCCCGGTGGCGGGGTCGTACGTGCCCTGTCCGCGCAGGTGAGTGGAGTGGGCGAGGACGCCCCAGTGGACGTCCTTGAACCTGTCCCACTGCTGCACGAAGTAGTCGCGGCAGTGGTAGCCGATCTGGTGGATCTCCGGGTGGGTCTCCGAGATCTCGGTGACGTGGGGGGCGTAGATGACCACCTCGCCGCCGTCCGCCACGGCCGGCTCCAGCTTGTAGAAGCCCTTGGCTGCTGTCCAGATGTCCTGATAACGCTCGGGCATGACCGACAGGACCCGGGTGAAGGGCTCGTCGACGTACTCGACGTGGGTCTGGGCCGCGACCCCGGCGGCGGCGGCCCAGGCGTCCTCCGGGGTGCCGAACGCGGCCGCCTCGACCGCCCCGGTGCCCGACTCGACGACGAGACACAGCGCGAGCCGCTGGGTGGGGATGAGTGCGGCACCCTCGTCGATCATCGCGCGCACCGGAGTGACCCCGGTGGTGCCGATGATGTCGTGGCTCGTGATGAGCGCCCCCACCCAGTGCGTCATGTCGATGAACTCCTGCGAGGCCACCCCGGGGATGAAGTACTTGTTGCCCCCGGATAGACCGGCCACCTCATGGGGGAAGACCGGGCCGACGACGATGGCGGCGTCCGACTCGACGACGTGCCGGTTGATCCGGATGTCGGCGCCGATGCTGAGCCGCCCCCCGCTCAGCTCCTCGATCCGCTCGCCGCTGAGGCGGCCCACGGTCACGAGCATCGCGGGGTCCGCCCACTCATGGTTGACGACGCGCAGCCCGGGGTAGGCCGTGGCCAGGTCGGCCGGCTGGCCCGCGCCGCCGACCCCGAAGAGGCGGTCGATCTCGTCGGGTTCCATGTAGGAGTGGGTGCCCAGGGCGATCACCGCGGTGAGGCCGGCCACCCGGCCGTGGAGGTGTCGGTGCAGGAGCCGCACGAGCATCGGCAGTGGGCAGGACCGGGTGCCGTCGGGGACGACGAGGACGACGTTGCGTCCGTCGAGCGGCAACGGGCGAAGCCGGCGCGCCAGGAGCGAGTCCAGGTCGGCGTCGCTGAGATGACCGGACGGACCGCCGAGGAGGTCACAGGCGACGGGAGGGTGCGGCATACCCCGATTGAGTCACCGCATACGGCTCGGTGGCAAGACGGGGCCAATCGCTCGCCGAGGGACAACCGATGGCAACCCGTTGCCGGAACGGCCGGCGGCCTTCGAGGATGGGGCATGGACGTCCCGTTGACCGTGCACCCCGATCGTCTCCTCCCGGCGGACCCGAGCACCCGGTCGGTCGCGCGACGGCTCTACGAGCAGGTCAAGGACCTGCCGATCCTCTCGCCGCACAGCCACGTGCCGGCGCAGTGGATCGCCGACGACGTCCCGTTCCGCGACCCGGCCTCCCTGCTGATCACCCCGGACCACTACGTCACCCGCCTGCTGCATGCGCGGGGAGTGGCGCTGGAGGACCTGGGCGTCGGCCGGGGCGAGCTCTCGGAGGCGGACTCGCGCAGGGCCTTCGCGCTGCTCTGCGAGCACTGGCCCATCTACCGGGGAACCCCGGTGAAGTACTGGCTCGAGGTCGAGCTCGTCGAGATCTTCGGTGTCGACGTCCGGCCGAGTGCGTCGAGCGCGGACCGCATCTACGACCTTGTCGCGGAACGGATGGCCGCGCCGTCCTCTCGGCCGCGGGCGCTGATGGACGCGTTCGACATCGAGGTCCTGGCGACGACGGATGACCCCTGCGACGACCTGCGCTTCCACGATCGGCTTCGCCGGGACACGACCTTCACCCGCCGGGTGATCCCGACGTTCCGACCGGATGCCTACCTCGAGCCGGGGCGGAGCGGCTGGGTCGGGCTCGTCGACCGGCTCGCCGAGGTCAGCGGCGTGGACACCGGCTCGTATGCCGGGTTCCTCGGCGCGCTGGAGAGCCGCCGGGCGTACTTCCAGGCACACGGCGCCGTGTCGACCGACCACAGTCACCGGGACCTGCGCACCGACGTGCTGGAGGACGGCGAGGCCGGCCGGATCTTCACCTCCGCCAGAGCCGGGACCGTCACGGCCGACGAGGCGACCGCGCTCCAGCGCCATCTCATCACCGAGATGGCCAGGATGTCGGACGCCGACGGGCTGACCATGACCCTGCACCCGGCCGTCGCCCGTAACCACCACGGGGCGACCTTCGAGCGCTACGGCGCCGACGTCGGGGCCGACATCCCGCTCCAGGTCGAGGCGACGCAGGCGCTGGCTCCGCTGCTCAACGCCTACGGGACATCCCGGAACTTCAACGTCGTCGTCTTCACGATGGACGAGTCGGTCTACTCCCGTGAGCTGGCGCCGCTGGCCGCGTTCTACCCGGCGATGTACCTCGGGGTGCCGTGGTGGTTCCTCGATGCGCCTGACGCGATCGGCCGGTTCCGCCGCGCGGTGACCGAGACGGCCGGGTTCACCAGGCTGTCCGGGTTCATCGACGACACCCGGGCGTTCCTGTCCATCCCGGCCCGGCACGACATGTCCCGCCGGCTCGACTGTGCGCACCTGGCGGGTCTCGTCGTCGAGCACCGGCTCGGCGAGGATGAGGCGGCCGAGGTGGCCCACGCCCTCGTCGCCGAGAACCCGAGGGCGGTGTTCCGGCTGTGACCGGGGGTGGGCTCGGCGGGGCGCGCGATGCGCCCGTCCGGAGGCTGTCCCGGGCGGCCGGTGACGGCCGGGCCGCGGGGCCGGTGCGGATCGTCCACCTCGGCCTGGGCAGCTTCTTCCGGGCGCACCAGGCGTGGTACACCGACCACGCCACCGATGCCGACCGGTGGGGCATCGCGGCGTTCGCCGGGCGCACCGCCGGGATCGCCACCGACCTGGCGGCCCAGGACGGGCTGTACACGCTCCTCGTGCGCGGCCCGGAGGGGGACGCGCCCGAGGTCGTCTCCTCGCTCACCGCAGTCCACGCCGGTGACGACCTCTCCGCGTGGCGACGGTACCTCGCCGACCCGGCGGTCGCCGTCGTGACGAGCACGGTGACCGAGGCGGGGTACCGGCGCGACGACCGTGGCGGCCTCGACCTCGCCGACCGCGCCGTGGCCGCCGACGTGGCCGCTTTGCGCGCCGACCCTGCCGGCGGCACCGTGACCACGGCCCCGGGCAAGCTCGTCGCGGGCCTGGCCGCCCGCCGGGCCGCCTCGGCAGCCCCGATCACGGTGCTGCCCTGCGACAACGTGCCGGGCAACGGCGCCATGGTCTCCCGGGTCGTCCACGAGCTCGCCCACCTGGTCGATCCGCGCCTTGCGGGGTGGATCGAGGACACCGTCGCGTTCGCCACGACGATGGTCGACCGGATCACCCCCCGGGCCACCGACGCGGACGTGGAGTCCCTCGCGTCGCGCACCGGCATCACCGACCCGTGCTGCGTGGTCACCGAGCCGTTCGTCGAGTGGGTCGTCTCCGGTGCGTTCCCGGCCGGCCGCCCCGCGTGGGAGAGCGTCGGCGCCCGCTTCGTCGACGACGTCCATCCCTTCGAGACACGCAAGCTCTGGCTGCTCAACGGGTCGCACTCGCTCATGGCGTATGCCGCATCGATCAGGGGACACCACAGCGTTGCCGACGCCATCGGTGACCCGGTGGTGCTCCGCTGGGTCGAGCAGTGGTGGGACGTGGCCGCCCGACACCTGCCCTTGCCCGCCGAGCAGGTCACGGCATACCGCCGGGCGCTCCTGGACCGCTACCGCAACCCGGGGATCAGGCACCTGCTCGCCCAGATCGCGGCCGACGGCTCGCAGAAGCTCCTGATCCGGATCGTGCCCGCCCTGCTCGCCGACCGGGCCGCCGGCGCCATGCCGTATGGCGCGACGCGTGCGGTCGCCGGGTGGGTGGCCCACCTGCGCGGGTACGGCGCCCCGGTCACCGACGCCTCCGCCGACGAGGTCCGGGCCCTCGCGACCGGCGACCCGGCCCCCGCCGTCCGCGCCGTGCTCCGGTGGCTCGGCGTCGACGACCCCGAGGTCGACGCCGTGGTCCTCGACCAGTATGCCGAGCTGACCGCCGCGGCCGGGTGAGCCGGCGACGGACGGCAACTGCTGGGCGAACGGGAACCGCTGTCCTTCACCCTCTTCCCCGTCGGGTCCGCGGACAACGACAATCCGGACACGGTCCGGCTTCTCGTCGACAAGCCCATGGGGCGTCAGGCACCCGACGACGGGCGCTGTTGACGACGGTGGTCGCGAGGAACGGCAGCCCCCGCTCAGGTTCCCGCCTGGGCCGCCCCAGCCGACCCGCGGCGCCAGGGGGCCACCGAGCGGCGAGGCGCGACCGGGTCAAGGCTCCCCGGCGTCCGCTGCAGGGCAGCCACACCGGTCGGGTCACGGCGGCGCGGCTACCCGGTCGACGACGGTGTCTTCGTCGTCGACGAGGTCTTGGCCTGGGCCAGGCTACCCGGCTGCCTCGTCGGCTTCCAGCCTGGCGGTGGCGGCGGCGGCGGAGCGGGCGCCGCCGCACCGGTGTTGGGTGGTGGGCCGGTGGCGGCCTTCGACGCGACATCGATCTTCACCCGTTTCCCCACGCCGAGGCCGAGCTTGACGTGCTGCAGCCCCTTCGAGCCCGCGCCAGCACCGAAGGTGAGCTGCACCAGCGGCTGGGTGTCGAGCCGGTTGGCCACCTTCTGGCGCTGCTGGGCCTTGTCGAAGCTCTCAACACCTTGTACGCGATCTTCCCGCGCAGGCCGGTGTGCTGGCCGAAGAACGCGGTGAGCCGTACCTGGCCGTTGAGGGACAGCCCGGCGCCATCGTCGAGCTTCAGGGTGTTCGCCAGGGTCAGCGCCTGGGGCAGCGTCGGGTTGACCAACGTCGACGTCCGGCCGTTGGGGTCCTGGAAGGCGAGCGGGTTGTTGTTGGCATACGTGTAGCGTTCTCCAGCTTGGGGTCGCCCACCATCGAGGTGGGGTCGTCGAACACCGCAGGTTCGACGCTGTCGAAGCCCTGTCCGCGCGGGTAGGTGCCAACGCGGGCGGTGTCTCTGCGGGTGTCGGTCCTCGTCGTACGTACTGCCCGGCTTCCTGGCACGGGGTGCGGAGGATCGCGCTTCTCTCGTCCACCCGGACCGCGCCTCCGAGCAAGTACTCCTGGTGCTGGTAGACCCGGCCCCTGCCCTCCGTGCCGATGTTCGTGGCCGCCCCCGAGCTCCCACATGGCGGGTTCCCGCCGTCCAGGTCCGCTCGACACGCGCCCGCTCACGGCTCCGCGGGCCGGCCGAGGAGCCGGCGCGCGTTCAGCTCCGCGCTGTAGCCCCCGATGATCTCCGATCGCCTCCCCGCCATGAGGGTCGACCAACGCCTCTGTGGCGTGCAGCATCGGCTGCTTGACCAGTCCTGCCAGGTCACCGTCCCGTCGGCGAAGCCGATGACGAGGTCGGCGAGCAGCGCGATATCGCTGTTGACATCGTCGCGCTCGCGGTCCCTGGGCCGCCGGGAGGTCCTGGATCGGCGCCAGCCGGTGCGCCGCGGAGACATCCACCGGCTCGCGCCATCTGCGATCGTGCGGCGCGGCATACCAGTGGGCCATGGAGCGGAGAGCGGCATAGTCGCGGTGAGCCTGCCTCGCCCATTACCTGTCGGTGGGCGCAACACCTCGGCGCGCTCGGCGAGCGCCTCGGCCGGGTCGACCAGCCCACTGGCGAGAGCATCGAGAGGCGGCTCGTCGCCGTCCTGCTCGCCGACCGCGACGAGCTCGGCCATCACCGCGAGGTCGGTGCCGTACTCCACCGCAGCGAGTGGTCCTCTGGGTCCGCATACCGCACGAGGCAGGCGGACCGAGACCCCGGGTCGCGGTCACCGCGTGCGGACCCTGGCGCCGGTGGCATCTCGGTCTCGGGGGCCAGGCCACCGCTCGGCCCGTGGGACCCCGGCGAGCGCCTGCGCGACCTGGTCCCCCACGGCTCCTGCGCGATCGTGGGGAAGGGCCAGCAGCGCCAGGTATGCCGCCCCCGCCCCGTCGCCGTGGCGCGATGGTCGCGCGGTGGACCGGGACCGCCGCACCTCGGGCCACCCGTTGTGGGCCCGTCGAACGGCCTCCACACTGAGGCATGGCCATCGATCTGGACCAGCAGTGGTTCCGCGGTCTCGCCCAGCTCCGCTACGCCGCGACCCCGAAGCGGCTCCGTGCGCTCCTCGACGGGAGGACGGTGCTCGACACCCGGGATGCGCTGCTGGTCTACGAGCCTCGTCGTGTCGTCCCCTGGTACGCCGTCCCGCCCGGTGACCTCCATCTGGACCTGACCGAGCGCGATCCGGTCCCGGTGCCCGAGCTGCGGGCGCCGGTGCTGCCACCGCACCACATCGAGTGGCACACCGTGCCCGGCCGGTCGCTGCACCTCCGGGGCCATGGTGAGGTGGCCTTCCGGCCCGACGAGCCCGAGCTCGGTGGCCGAGTGGTGCTGCACTGGGCTCCGTTCGAGTGGCTCGAGGAGGACGAGCGGGTCATGGCTCACCCGCACGACCCGTTCAAGCGGATCGACGTGCTGCGCAGCGACCGCCACGTGCGCGTCGAGCTCGGCGGGACCACCCTCGCCGAGTCTTCCCGGCCGATGATGCTCATCGAGACCTCGCTGCCGGTGCGGTGGTACCTCCCACGCGAGGACGTCCGGATGGAGCTGCTCACGCCGTCCGCGACCCACACGGTGTGCGCCTACAAGGGGGTCGCGTCGTACCTCAGCGCCGACGGCGCCCCCGACGTGGCGTGGTTCTACCCGGACCCGCTGCACGACGCGCTTCCCGTCACGGACCTCGTCTGCTTCTGGCGGCCCGCAACCGTGTACGTCGACGGAGCCATCGTTGACACCGGGATGCCCGGCGACTGAACGGGCCACCCGGCTGCCTGCGCCAGGCTGGCTGCCCCCGGCGCACCCACCGCGTCGTGGCGGCGAGCTTCCCGTCGGACGCCGAGGGCCACCCGCTCCATCTCGAGACGCCGAGCCCGGCCGCCGGTGATCCGTCGGGACATCGGGGGCTGGGTCTTCACACAACCATCACCGTCGCCGGGCTGGTAGCCACACACCCGGCAGGCACCGTGGTGTTCACCAGCAACAGACCACACCTCGTAAGGAGTAGAGATGAACACCACGAAGAAGATCGCGCTCGGTCTCGCCGGCGGGGTGATCGCGATCGCCGGCCCGTTGGGTGCTGTCGCGGCTGCTCACGCCGCGGCGCCCACCCCGACCCCGACCGCCTCCGCCCCGTGGCAGGGCGGGATGGGGATGTCCGGCCGGTGGGCCGGCCCCCAGGCGATGAACGGCACCGGCTACGGCGCCACCGCGATGGCGGACTACCTCGCCGGCAAGCTCGGCGTGCCGGCCGATGCGGTCACCACGGCGCTGCAGCAGTACCACGTGGACAACCCGACGACGGGGCCCGGACGTGACCTGTCCGCTGCCGACCTGTCCACCCGGCAGAAGGCCGTGGCCGACTACCTCGCGTCGGCGTTGAAGGTCGACGCCGCCCAGGTGCGGGCCGCGCTGGAGTCCTTTCAGAGCGATCGACAGGCTGCGATGACGACGCAGGTCAAGGAGCGGCTCGACGCCATGGTGGCGGCGGGCACGATCACCCAGCCCCAGGCCGACGCGATGCTCGGCGCACACGAGGCGGGGCAGCCGATGATGCTCGGCGGCGGCCATGGTGGCGGACCCAGGCACTGATCGCAACCGACGGCGGGGCTCCTTCCCCGGTGGGAGCCCCGTCGTCGCGTGCCCGGCGGTGCGGCCCGGACCCGACGTGCGGGGGTGCCGGCCCTGCCGTCGCCTGCTCGCCGCAGGCCTCCCGGGCCACTCCCCCGCCGAGCCGGACCGGCCACGGGTCGCCGCCGTCGGCAGCGACGCCGTGCAGCAGGTGACCGCCATGGCGGTGCGCGGCCTCCGGCGGACCGTCTCCTCAGAACAGGGAACCGGTGATGGTCAGCCCCACGCCATGGGCGAACACCCAGAAGAACGCCAAGGCCGCCCCGCCGAGGGCGATGTCCTTGTTGAACTGGATCATCTCCATCTGCCTGGACATCGGGTCGCCCTCCTTCCAGAACCCGTGCATCAATACGGCGGTGGGGAGGAGGAAGAGGAGGATCACCAGCGAGCCGAGATCACCCCAGATACCCAGGACCACGGAGAGAGCGCCGAGCAGGAGCAGTGCGCCGCTGAGCAGAGTGAGCGGCTTGGCCATGGGCACACCCTTGGACGCGGCATAGCCCGCCATGGCCTCGGCCCTGGTGAGATGGCCAACGCCGGATCCGAGGAACAGGGCGCCGAACAGAATCCGCGCGATGAGAAAGACGACGTCCACCCACGCCTCCTTGGTCGAAGCGAACCGCACCTTGATCCACCAGCATGAGTAGTCTAGGTCGCAACCGCATCCGCTGTGATCCCGCCGACATCGATCGCTCATGAGGCGCGATCCCCTCAGAATGGGGACATCTGGGATCGTGGATCGCTCGGGGTCCGGCCCGTCGCCCCGCCTCCGTCACGTCCTGGCCGGCTGATCCCACGGCCCGGGATCAGCCGGCACCGGGGATCCGGAGGACATCACCTCGTCCACGGCGTGCCGGGACGTCCGGCGCGTCTCGTGGCGAGACGCGCCAGCCCGGCGGCCACGAGCCCCAGCAGCCCCGAGACGGCCACGAGGTACCACTCGGCGCTGCCATCGCCGTGGTCGGGATCGAGCCCGACCGCCTCCAGCCACGTCGGCCACACCGCCGCGACGAGGGCGAGAGCCCCGAACAGCCCGGCCAGCACCGTCCCCAGACGCTGTCGCGTCATGTCGAACCTCCCTTCGGCCGCCTCGCGGCGGGACCACCCGTGACCACGTCGTCGGGGTATCGAGACGGAGCAGGTCGAGCGCGCCGCCGAGCCCCACGACGACCCCGCCGAGTTCGACGTCGAGGACGGGCCCGGCGATGCCGAGGTGGAGCTCCTCCGGCGGGTCGGGCGGTGCAGAGTCGCTGGGCAGGAGCGCGCGGACGCCCTCGGAGACGACCGCGGCGATCGCCCGCCGGACGTCGTCGTC
This sequence comes from uncultured Actinomycetota bacterium, assembly GCA_963763315.1. Lineage (GTDB taxonomy): Bacteria > Actinomycetota > Actinomycetes > Actinomycetales > Dermatophilaceae > CAVSJJ01. The sequence continues at coordinate 253,584 of CAVXOC010000001.1, read as the reverse complement.
GACGACGGCGCCGGTCACGGCGAGGATCTCGAGGCCGGGGCGACGCGACTCGCCGGCGGCCGAGGGCAGGGCGGCGGGGTCGAGCACCGTCGCAGCGCGGGTGGCGAGGGCGATGCCGCGCTGGAGGGGTGAGCACTCGAGCGCGAGAAGGTCGTCGGGCCACGTCTCGAGATCGGTGGGAAGGATGGCGGAGAGGAAGCGGGCTGCATCGCCGCCGAGTCCGGTCTGGATGGCGGCGAGGGAGACGTCGGACCACGGTGTGCCGACGGTGACGACGGCGGTGACGGGGGTCGACGTCCCGGCGGCTCGCAGGGCCGCGGCCCCGGCAGGGCCGTAGCCGACGACGACGATGCCCTCCGTCCGGTCCGTGAGTGCGGCGAGGACCCGGTCGGCCTGGACCTGCACGCCGGCGGAGGCGTCGGGTACCCGGAGGAACCACCTGCCGGCGCCGGTGGCGGGAACCGTCGTCGACGCCGGCCCGGCGGAGGCGTCGAGGTAGGAGCCGTCGGGGACGTCGCGGTCCCAGGTCGCCTCGGCCCCGACGTGGAGCACGGCGTCGGCTGCCGCCGTGAGGTCGTCGAGCACCCCGAGGTCGGTGCGTCCGGCGGCGACGAGCTCGGCATACGAGTACCCGTCGAGGACGCTCGAGGTGACCCCGTCGGGGAGGGTCAGCGGGGGGCCGGTCACGCCGTCGGTGCCGGCCCATCGGGTGACGAGGGCGTCGAGCCCGTCTCCGAGGTGATGGGCCGTCAAGGCATGCGGGCGGACCCGTGGCTCGGCGATGACCATGGGGCCGTTGTCACCATGCACGTTCCCCGCCCACCGACCGGTGACGTCGAGGCCGCGGTCCTCCTCGATCGTGGCCTGACCAGAGTGGGCATCGGCGGTGTGGTCTGGCGACCGTCTCGGCCCGCGACGTGCGTTCCGCCCGATGCTCTCCCGCGCACCGGCCGGCCGCCGGACCCGCGCCACCACCGGCTCCGTGCCGGCGGGCGGCCGAACAGCGAAACCAGGGTGGGCCCGTCACGGCACTACGCCCGGTCGGGCGACGGGTCGTCGCCCTCGGCGTTGGTGTCCCAGGCGACCTCGAAGAGGTGCCCGTCGGGATCGGTGAAGTAGCCGGAGTAGACGCCGAAGGGCCGCATGTGTGCCGGTGCGGTCAGCCTCCCGCCTGCGCGGGCGGCCTGGGCGAGCATCGTGTCGACGTCGTCGCGGGACGTGGCGGGGATGCCGAGGCTGAACTCGGTCGAGCTCGGCGGCCCCGCGGGGAGGCTGGCGTCCTTGGCCAGGTTGGTGCGCTCGTACAGGCCGAGCTTCAGGCCGCCGTCGAGGGTGACGAAGGCGATGGTCCCGTCCGCGCCGGTGAGCTCGTCGTGGAACTCCTCGCCGACCACTCCCCCGGCCGGCCAGCCCAGCCCGTCCCGGTAGAACCTCACGGCCCGGTCGAGGTCATCGACAGCCAGGGTGATGAAGAAGATCTGTGCGCGCATGCGGGGCTCCTGTCACGACAGGTCGAACGAGGGACGGCCGGGTGGGTCGGCGTGCGGAAAGGTGGGAGAACAGAATGCCTCCCCGTGCCGAGCGCCGCCGGACCAGGGCCTCTTCGGGGATCGCGCCGGCGACCCGCGGCCCCGTGGGGCTCGAGGCGTCACGCGGCCAGGACGCGGGTACGAACCGGTCCCCGACTCCGCCGAGTCGAGGACGTCTCGCGACCCCGCGCGGTGAGGAGGCTGGGAGGGCCCCGCGGCCGTGGCGGGTCAGCCTGCTCGGGTATGCCGTGGCGGCCTGGGTGGCTGTCCGGTGGGCTCAGGCTCCTCGTCTACGGATGAGCCATACGGTCGCGGCCAGGGCGATGAGCGCCAGGGCGATGAGCCAGCCGGCCTCGATGAGCTGGAATGTCCAGTACCGGCTGTCCGGCTGGTAGCTGGTCCACTGGGTGTAGCCGTGCTGGAGGAGGTACTGGGTGGGGTCGATGGTGCCGCCTCCCGGCCCGACCTGGAAGTCGCCGCCTCCGTTGGCGCTCTGCACCCCGATGGCTTGAAGCACCCGGTTGACCTGGGCCGTGCCGACCCGGACCCCGCCGTGGCTCCACCATTGGCCGACCGGCAGGTCCTGGGGCGCGAGCCGCAGGGTGCTGGTGGCCAGCGGGGCCTGGTAGTGCTCGCGGAGGGCCGAGGCGAGGAAGGCGACGCCGGTCCACAGTGCCAGGGTGGTCCCGATGGCCGGCACAGACCGCCGGATCAGCAGACCCGCGAGGACGCCGGCGGCATACGCCAACAGTGCCCACCCGACGACAGCGATGCCGGTGAGGGGGAACACGGCGGTGTGCAGCCGTGGCTGGATGCCACTGCCGACCAGGGGCTGGGCATACCAGGCGACGAGCGCGCCGAATGCCGCGCTGACGACCACGACACCGAGAACCCCAGAGACGAGCAGGGCCACGAGCCAGCGCATCCGACCGACGCCCTGGGTCCAGGCGAAGCGGAAGGTCCCCGTCTCGAGCTCTCGTGCCAGCAGCGGTCCACCGGTGAAGGCGCCGAGCACCGCGGGGACGAACATGAGGGTTCCGGCGGCGAAGCCGGGGTTGCCGTAGCTGTCGTGGAAGCTCGTGTAGCCGAAACGACAGGCGGCGGACGCGGCCGGGCGGCAGGCCTGCACGGCGGCATACGCGGTGCGCATCTGGTGGCCCCGCAGGAGCAGGTAGAGCGCGACGATGGCCAGCAGGGCGCCGGTCAGCACCAGGGCCGGGCGGTAGCGTCGCCAGGCCACCCAGCCGAGGCGACGCCAGGGGATCGATCGCACGGGGGGCGCTGTCGCGACGGTCAAGGTGGCGCTCATGGCAGGGCTTCCACCGGTGTTGCCGGGCTGTCGACGACCGCGTGATCGCGCAGGTAGGCGAGCGAGAGCTCCTCGATCCCGACGCTTCGAACGTGCCAGCCCGTGAGGTCCGGGTCGGTGTCGGGGCTCAGGTGCACGAGCAGATGCTGTTGCGCCCCCGCCTGGCTGGCCTGGACGACCCGCCATCGGGGGTCGACCCGCTGGCCGGCGGGGCCGGTCAGGAGCCGGTGCTGTGCGGTGAGGTCGTCGACGGAGCCGTCAAGGCGGACGACCCCGTGGGCGATCAGAACGAGGTAGTCCGCGAAGCGCTCGAGCTCGGCCAGAACGTGGGAGGAGAGCAGGACGGAGAGCCCGTCCTCGGCCATCGCGGACAGGACGGTGGCCATGAAGTCGTGGCGAGCGATGGGGTCCAGCGACGCGGTCGGCTCGTCCAGGACAAGGAGCCGGGGGTGCCGCGCCAACGCGAGGGTGAGGGCCAGCTGAGCCTGCTGGCCGCCCGACAAGCGGCCCGCCTTGTGCCGGTCGGCGATCCCCAGGTTGCCGAGCCGACGACGGGCGTAGGCATCGTCGAAGCCGCGGTTGAGGTTGCGGGTCAGGTGCAGCATGTCGGCCACCGACAGATGCCGGTACAGCGGCGTGTCCTGCGCGACGAAGGCGATGCCATCCAGCGCGGCCGGCGACCCGGCCGGTATGCCGCCGAGCACCTCGAGCGCGCCCGTGGTCGCGCTGGTGAGGCCGACGGCGATGTTGAGCAGCGTGCTCTTTCCGGCGCCGTTGGGGCCCACGAGGGCGGCCAGGTGGCCCACCGGAATGGCCACGGTGCAGTCCCGCAGCGCCTCGGTCCGCCCGTAGCGCTTCCCCAGGTCCCGGGTCTCGACGATGTTCATGCGACGCCGCCCGCGCTCCGCCCTGAGCCGGCCTGCCCCGGGCCGGCCTGGCTCAGCCGCCGCCGCTCGGCGACCTCCCGCAGTGTGGTGCTGAACAACGCGCTCACGCTGTTCTCGTCGAGACCAGCAGCGTCCGCTGCATCCAGCCAGCGCACCAGCTGCCGCCGCAGACCGGACAGCGCGGGGGGTGGCGGCAGGCGCAGCCCTGCTGTGATGAAGGTACCCTGACCTGGCCGGCCCGAGGCGAAGCCCTTGTGCTCCAGCTCGCGATACGCCTTGAGGACGGTGTTCGGGTTGATCGCCAGCTCGGCGACGGCATCGCGGACCTTCGGCAGCTGGTCCCCGGGCCCCAGATAACCGAGCAGCAGGGCGTCCTCGACCTGGCGCACCAGCTGGAGGTACGTCGGCACCCCGGACGCAGGGTCCAGGCGGAACACGATCGGTGACCCGGACCCGGTAGAGCCGGTGCGGTCGCCGCCGATGGCCTTATCTACTGTCATAGTACAACCATAGAGCGAGGTCCTGATCTGTCAACGCCGTCCGGTCCTGGTCTGTCAACGCCGTCCCTCGGCCGCCAGCCGCCGGGGGCGTGTCCCGGGCGCACACCGGCACCGGTGGCAGGAGCAGCCGACCGGGCATGTGTGTCGTAGACGCCGATACCAGTCGGACACCGACCTCGCATCGCCTGCTGCGACCGAGGGGCGCCGGAGTGACACACCCGCGGGCTCGGAGCGGTCAGCCGCCGGCAAGGCTGGGCCGGTTGGGCCGGAGGGACCAAGGCGAGCCGCAGGTGCGCGGGAACGGCATCCGGATCGTGGCTGCTCCGACCACCGGCATCCGTTCCTGAGCCGGAGGCCGGCGAGCGGGTCGGCAATCGATGGCCGGCCGTCGGCTCCGCGGACGTAGCGTGTCTGCCATCGATGAGATGGCGGTCAGCGAGATGACCGTCCTGACCAGGAGGTGTGGAAGATGAGTCCCACGGTCCAGAGTCTGGTGATCCCGGTGTCCGATCTGGCAGCCGCCAAGGCCCTGTACACCGCCTTGCTCGGCGCACCGCACACCGACGAGCCGTACTACGTCGGGTACAACGTCAACGGCTTCGAGGTCGCGCTCAACCCGGCCGGGCCGGGCGGTGGCCCTGTGGTATTTGCCGATGTCGATGACCTTGACGAGACCCGCGAGACGCTGCTCGCCGCCGGAGCCACCGAGCGCGACGCGCCGCGCCAGGTCGCACCCGAGACGCGGGTGTGCGTGCTCGCTGACGCGGACGGTAACCCGATCGGCCTGCGTGGCAGGTAGCCCGACCGTCGCACCCGCCTCGCCCACCGGGTGAGCAGCCACCTGGGCACGGTCCCCGCTGGTGCCCTCTGCCACTGAGCAAGCCGGTGGGCGGTTACCTGGCGGATCCGACTCACCGGTCTTGCAGGTAGCCGGCAACGCGGGTGGGGCCTGTTGACCCGGGTCGTGCCGGGCCGGACGGAGCCGACAGCGGTGGATGACGCTCCGGGAGAACGATGCTGAGCACGGTGTCCTGGTCGCTTGCGGTCGCGGTGGCGGCCGGTCGGGATGTCGGCGAGGTCACCGTCCCTCCTCGCGCTGTGCTGCACACTCGTCGGCGTTGACCGTCCAGTGCACGGGGAAGGCGGGGTCGCACCGGTAGCTGCAGTAGCTGCCCGTGCGAATCCCCTGCCGCAGATGCGCGGCGGCCAGCGGATGCTGCTCGACAAGGCGGTCCAGGGCGTAGCGGATGGCCCGGGCGACGCGGGTGCGTGCTCGTTCGGCGGTGCTGCCGGAGGTCCGGGCCCGGCCGTGCAGCCCGACGGCCCGGCCGAGTTCGGCGAGGAGGTACTCCCGGTCCCGCATCGCGAGCGCGACGCGGGCCTCGTCGTGCATGTCCCGGGCCTCGTCGAGATCCTCCTCGATCTCGGCGAGGCGACGCCGGTACGCCCGGCGAGCCTCGTCGTCGAGCACCGGGAGGCCGTCGCGGCCGGCATGGAGGCCGGTCGCGCCGACCAGGTCGAGCACGTGTACCTCGCAGTCCGGGCGGGCGAGGAGCCGCTCGATATACCTGTGACCGGCGAGGTCGGGCACGGTGCGCTCGGTCCCTGCGAAACGAACCAGGCGCAAGGGCCCCTGGCACGCGAACACGGCAGTGTTGGCTGCCTGGCCGGAGCCGGCCGGGAGCGGGTGCGCGGACGGTGCCACCCCGAAGGCGTCGAGGGCCGCCTGCGCGGTGCGGCGCTCGGCGTCCGCCGCCGGAGAACGGCCGGCATGTGCGTGTACCTCGGCAAGCATCTGCCGCGCCCTCGCCGACTCGTACGGTGCTCCCATCTCGGCGTAGGCGGACACGGCCGCACTCGCCGACGCGGCGGCAGCTTCGAGGTCACCGTTGAGCAGGGCCGCGCGGGCCTGGGCGAGCACTGCGGACGCCAACAGGGCCCGGCTGGGGTAGCGCTCGGCGATCCCCGCCAGCCGCACGGCTGCCTGTCCCGCCGTGTCCGCAGCCTCGGCCGCGACGGCGATCTCCGCCTGCGCGGCGAGCAGAGGAGCAACCCGCAAGTCCCCGAACGGCGGCTGCTCCTTGGAGGGGACCGCCGAGGGGTGGGCGATCGCGGCGGCGACCTCTGCCGCGGCCCGGTCGACCTCGCCCCGGGCCAGGTGCAGCAGGGCCAGTCCAGGCTGCGGGTCCCAGGCGTGCGCCTGCGCCTGGCAGAACATGTCTTCGGCGCCGGAGAGGTCGCCGCGTCGGAGTCGGATCGTGCCCAGCTCCACCAGGGGCCAGCCGTACTCGCGCCGCATCCAGGGACGAAGCTCCGCGCAGGCGGCCAGTGCCTCCTCCTCGGCGTCGGCGCAGGGGCCCGAGATGCGCAGCAGCTCGGCGCGGTGCACCCGGCAGCGGCCGTGCAGGGACCCAACAGCCGCGTCGTGTCGCCAACGCTCCATCACCTCGGTCCACTCCTGCGCCACATCGTGGAGGGCCAGGTTCTGCGCTGCGCAGATCACCTCGCACAACATCATGCCGGTGAAGAGGGCGTCAGCCTCTCCCGCCATCAGTCGGGCACCGACGTCCTCGAGCTGGGCAACTCCCTCGGCCAGCCGTCCGCTCAGGAGCGTGACCCGGGCCCGACATGCCTCACCCATGATCGCGGCCTCTGGGTTCTTCAACCGCTCGCCGAGGACGACCGCCTTCTCCGCCTGCCCCTGCGCCGCGTCGATGTCGCCACACAGAAGGCGCTCGTAGGCACGGACTGCCGCGAGCGTCGCGTGCAGGGGCACCTCCCCGCCCGGCCCGAGCAGACGCTCGGCACGCCGGGCCCACCCCCGGACGGGAGCCATGAGCGCCGTGTCGATGAGCAGGTGGATCGCCACCCGGGTCGCCGCCCGAGCCGCCCCCTCGGCGTCCCCGGCGCCGAGCAGCACTGTGTGCAGCTGCTCCCAGGCCACGATCGAGCCCTCGAGGTCTCCCTGCGCGTACCGCTCGGTCGCCAAGGCCTCAAGATCGCCGGCAGGCCCGGCCTCCCGACCGGCTGCGTACCGCGACGACGCTGCCGTGCCGGTGGCCGAGGAGCTTGGCGGCACCACTGTCGCATTGTGACACCTGTTGTCACGCCCTCTCGACTGTCAGCACAACCACGTGAAGAGAGGATTGCGCCATGCATCTGAAGAAGGAAGACGTCCCCGTGCGCCTGGCCGCTCCTGGAGCCACCGCGCGCCAGCTCCCCGACTTCGGGAACGCATCCGGCACCCTGGGCGCTGAGTACTTCACCCTCGCCGCCGGCACGGACATTGCGCCTCTGCTCGTCGGCCTGACCGACGACATGTGCCACGCCGCCCACTGGGGGTACCTGATCGCCGGACAGGTGATCGTGACCTACCGCGATGGGTCGACCGAGCACCTGGCCGGTGGCGAGCTCTTCTACTGGCCCGCCGGCCACACCGTGCGTGTCGAAGAGGACGCGGAGGTGGTGATGTTCAGCCCCGAGCGCGAGCACGGTCAAGTCCTGGACCACATGTCCATGACGTTGACCGCCACCGCGTCACAGCCGGGGCCAGCCCAGCAGAGCCCGGCGACCACGTGAACGTCACCCCCGGTAAGCCATGACGTGGGAGCCGCGGCTCGACACCACCTGCCCACGGGCCACCGGCACCCCTGGACCCAGCCAGGACGTCGCCCACCCCGCCTCCCGCTGGCCGCCGGGCGATGCCGCGGCTGGACCGTGGGCAGCACGTCCCGCGCCGCGCCGAGGCCGCCGACTCCACCCGCCGAGAGGCTGACGGGCCGGGGTCCCGGTCCCCAGCGGCCAACACCCGCCAGCGGTGACTCGGCCCTCGATGTCGGATGAAGCTGATACGAAAGGTGGCGACGTGACCATCAACTGCTTCGCGAGGAGATGCCGATGTCCGATACCACCTGCCACATGTCGATCTCGCTCGACGGCTTCGTCGCCGGGCCGGATCAGAGCCGGGACAATCCGCTGGGTAGGCGCGGCCAGGAGCTGCACGGCTGGCATCTCGGCGACCCGCGCGCGACGGAAGCCGACAGGACAGCCAACCGGTGGCTGATGCGCCCTCGCGGCGCCTACATCATGGGTCGAAACATGTTCGGGCCGATCCGTGGTGAGTGGGCCGAGGCGTGGGACGGATGGTGGGGATCTGAGCCGCCTTACCACGCCCCGGTCCTCGTGCTCACTCACCACGCCCGCGAACCGATCGAGATGGAGGGCGGGACCACCTTCCACTTCGTCACCGAGGGCTTCGACGCCGCCTACGCGCAGGCGCTGGACACGGCCGCCGGCAACGGCGTTGACATCGCCGGCGGCGCGTCGACAGTCCGGCAGGCACTCAACGCGGGCGTGATCGACGAACTGATCCTTGACGTCGCACCCGTTCTCCTCGGCAGCGGTGAACGGCTATTCGACGGTGTCCGGACCTTCGGCTTCGAGCCCGTCGAGGTGCTCCACTCACCGCTGAGCACCCACATCCGCTACCGAAAGCACACCGCCGGCTGAGCAGCTGACCGTGCGCGTCCGAGGCATCCTCCTGAGATGCGCGGATGCAGCGTCGTGCCGGAAGGTGCGTCACAGCGGCCGCCCGTGGACGTCAGCGACGAGTTGGAGCAGCCTGAGGCTGCTGCGGTCCAGACGCTGACGGCGGGAGATCAATGGGGGGCCGTGGTGGCATGTCGGGGAGTGACAGGCTCGCCATGACGGCGTCGGCGAACGCGGCGTGCAGCGCCGGGCTCGGATGGAATCCGTCGCCGGCGAACATCTCCGGCCCGAGCGGTTCCGCGGTCTGGATCCGAAAGGCTCTCTCGCGGGCCTTGACGGCCACGGCTCCTATCGCATCGAAGACCCGGCCTCGCCAGCCGAGGGCGTCGGACAGAGGCCGGGGAAACGCGGGGAAGTGCTCGAGCGGTGGGATGCCGAGGAGGCAGAGCCGGGCCCGTGGGGCGGCGGCGAGGACCGCATCGAGGAGCGTCCCGAGTTCGCGGCGGAAGCGGGTCGTGCTGTGCAGGTTCTTGAGGTCGTTGACTCCGATCGAGACGAACACGAGGTCAGCCTCGACGAGGGCCTCGGCCGAGACCAGACCCATCGCGACCCCTGCGGTGGCGCCGGTCATGGCGCAGGCCTGCCAGTCCACCGTCGCGCCGTAGCGGTCGGCGAGCCGGACGGCGAGCTGACCCGCGACCGACGATCGGTGGTGTCCGACGGCATAGCCGGCTGTGACGCTGTCGCCGAGCGCGACGACCCTCAGGCGGCGATCGCCGGAGCCGACGCGGCCGGTGACGCCGTCAGCATCAGGGAAGCGGGGAAGAGTGCGGCGGAGTCGGTATCCCTGCAAGGGCACGAGGGGCAGGCCGAGCCACCACCACTGCACACCTCGCCCATCGTCACCTCGCAGACAGGCGTGTCCGGCACCCGCCAGACCGCTGCGCCTCATGCGCCCGATGGTATGCCGCGCGCCGGCCCACCCCTGCCCACTGGGGGCGCCAGCGAGGACGATGCCTGCCGAGACGGGAGCGCACTGCCCACTCCCCGGGGGATGGGTCGCTTCGGCGCTTCGGCCTGTCGGACACAGTCAGGTCGGCGAGGCGAGATCCCTGACCCACCCCTTCCCGAGCGCGCGCCATTGCCTGGATCACCGTCTCGGGGCGGAGCGACGATGTCCTGATCCCATTTACCCAGCGAGCCAGGTCGTCGAGCCAGTCCTGGTCGAGGGGCTGGCCAGCCACCTGTGCCGCGGCGGGGATCAGTGCAGGTGCGGGCCGAGCAGGGTGAGGTCGGCCGGGCTGAGCCGGTCGCCGGAGGTGTTGGCCTGGTGCCAGTGCGGGTACGGCAGCGGCTGGGCGGACACGGTGTCGAGCTTGGCCCGCTCCTCCGCGCTGAGCACCAGGCCGGCCGCCGCCAGGTTGTCGGCGAGCTGGTCCTCGGTGCGGGCGCCGACGATCGCGGTGGTGACGCCGGGCCGGCCGAGGAGCCAGGCCAGCGCGACCTGGGCGGCGGAGACGCCGTGCGTGCCGCCGATCTCGACCAGCGCGTCGATCGTGTCGTAGAGCTTGTCCGTGTCGTGCACCGGCGGCTCGGACCAGTCCCCGAGGTGGCGACCCTGGTCGGGCTTGGCGTTGCGACGGTACTTCCCGGAGAGCAGGCCACCGGCGAGCGGGCTCCATACCAGGATCCCCAGGTTCTGGTCGACCGTGAGGGGGACGAGCTCGTTCTCGGCGTCGCGTGCCTGCAGCGAGTAGTAGATCTGCTGGGAGACGAACGGCTCGTAGCGGTTGCGCTCGGACACACCGAGCGCCTTCATCAGCTGCCAGCCGCAGTAGTTGGACGCCCCGACGTAGCGCACCTTGCCGGAGGTGACCAGCTGATCGAGTGCGGCGAGCGTCTCCTCCAGGGGTGTCCGGCCGTCCCACTCGTGCACCTGGTAGAGGTCGATGTAGTCGGTGCCGAGGCGGCGCAGGCTCGCCTCGCAGCCGCGCACGATGTGGTGGCGCGACAGGCCGGCGTCGTTCGGGCCGTCGCCCATCGGCATCCGCACCTTGGTGGCGATCAGGACGTCGTCCCGCGGCACCGGCAGCGCCTTGCCGAGGATCTCCTCGGCAAGGCCCGCGGAGTAGACGTCGGCGGTGTCGATGAGGTTGACGCCGGCATCGAGCGCCATGGTGATCTGCCTCGTGGCGTCCTCGACGCCGGTGCTGCCGACGGCAGCGGCCCAGCCGCGGCCGCCGAAGGTCATGGTGCCCAGCGTGAGGGTGGAGACCCGAAGGCCGGAACGGCCCAGTTGACGATATTCCATGGCCCCATTCTTCCCCCCAGTCGTCGCTGCCGGTGGGGGGGACCCGCAACGCTGCGAGAGCTTCCTTGGGAGAGGCCTGGTCACCCCTGCCTTCTTGCTGGTCATCTTCGCCGTTACCGCGTGGGCGACCGGGTCGTGGTGGCAGGCCTTCGATGTCAGGCTCGACCTGGAGTCCCCGCGAAAGACAACAAGCCCGGTGGCCGAGATGGCCCGCTGACGCGGCGGCTGGCGACGAGGTGACCCGCGCGCAGGCTGGTCGGTTGTGTCACTCTCATCGGTGTCAGGGTGGGCGGCGGAAACCTCCCTGCCACTACGCAGGCCAGACCCTGGGACAAGCCCGGGCCGGCGAGTTCTTCGTCGGGGGCGGAGCGGAAGAACGTGGACCCACGGCTCCAGGTGGAACTCGACCTCAGCTGGTCCTCGCCCCGACGAGCATTCTCTCAAGGTCCGAACGTGAACGTGCGTCCTATCGGCGCCAGACGCTCGGCTTGACCGTGGCTCCGTTGCTGGAGGGCCCGTAGTAACAGCGCGTGCGCGAGTCAGTCTCGGCGGACGACGTCGACCGAGATCTCGACCGCCGATTCAGGCCCGGTGTTCTCGAGCCAATGCATGGTGTGCCGGTCCTCGGGCCATCCCAGGCCGGGCCCGTATTCCCGGGTGACACCGTCCCGGTGATCCGTGATCGTGCCCCGGAGGACGTACACCAGACCGGGGCGGTCCACGTGGTCGTGGACGGGCCCGAATACACCACCGGGTGCCATTGTCACCATGCGCATCCGCAGTAGGCGCCCCTCCATGCCGTCGATCTCGGCTCCGAGGTCGACCTGCGCCAGCAGCTGGACCGAGACGCCGTTCGTGGCCGGTGGTGCAGGTTCGTTGACCATGCGACTCTCCCATTCATCTCCCTGGGCGCACCTTGGCCCCTGACCGAGAGTGTGGGACCCCGATCCCCCGAACGCCATCCCTGCCGGCAGCCAAGTGTGCGTCTCTCTGTGCGCCGCCTGTCAGCCATCAGTTGCCGGAGTCGGCCATCCCTGCCGCGACCAGCTCGAGGTCGACGACGGCGGCGTCTGCGTTCACGGCGACCGCCAGCGAACCGGCATACGACAGCGCCCCGACGCTGAACGGCACGAGGGGCACAAGTGGTGCCACCGGAACCGCCTCGAGCATGCTGGCTCCGGCGAGCCACAGCGGAGACTAGGGACCTGGCACGTTGCTCACCGACAGGTTCACCGGCTGCTGCCGATGCGCCGCCCCCACCGCACGAACGCCCGCATCAGCGCGAGCGGCATATGGAGCATGTCGGTGACCTCGCCGCCGGAGGCCCGCAGTTGCGCCTTGCGGGTCATCGTGGCGTGGTTGATCAACTGCGGCCGACGTGGCGGATCGGATTCGGCCACCGGCAGATCCACGAGCAGCATCCCCATCGCCTGGCCGGCATCATCCATGGCTACCGGCACCGTTGTGCGCAGGAACACACCGTCCAGCCTCTCGCCCCTCCCCGCCAGCAGGTCGCGCAGGCCGTTGGTGACGGCGGCCGGCACAAGATCGTTGACGGTCACGCCCAGGGCGTGGCCACAGCTGCGGACCTCGTCCAACGCTGCGCTGGCCACCACCATGCGGCGTCCCGGGCCGACCCGTCGCAGCAGCGACGCGGCGATCCTCACCGCGCCAGTCCGTCGGCGAGGAGAGGTGGTGAACGACGATGAGGACCCCCGCCCGGCCACCTGGCAGGCCGTCGACGATGTCGGCACGCCACAGTGGCGCACCCAGATCCAGCGGGTGAACGCTGCGGTTGGCCGCCCACGTCGCGAGATGCTCCCCCGGCGGAAGGCTCGCCGCCGTGATGTGGCGGAGCGGGTCGAACGATGGGTCTTCCACCCAAACCGGGCGCCCTTCGCCGGGGTGCGTCCAGAGCACCCGGTGCCGCAGCTCGGCCAGCCCTCGGGCACGACCGGCCAGGGCCAGCCGCAGCCCCGCCAGTTCGACGGCCCCGCCCGGACACCGCCAAGGCTCGGCGTCGAGCTCGTGACCCTCGAGGGTGCCGTTGCCGAGCTGGAAGCGGAGGAACCGGCGCATGTCGGCAGCGCTGGTCCACAGGCCGCCGGCCGCGGTCATCAGGCTGTCGACGGGCGGCGCCACCAGCCCGGAGTGGCCGACGGCGCGGTTGGCGGTGGCGTGGACGCGGGCGCGGTCGAAGGTGCTGTGGTCCATGCCGAACGGGGCCAGCAGGACGTCGCGCATCAGCACCGGGAACGGCTTGCCCAGCACCACCTCGAGGATGTGGCCGGCGAGGTCGATGCCGAGGTTGGAGTACGCGTAGCCGGTGCCGACCGGCAAGCGCAGCCAGGTGGCGGAGATGCTGCGCACGTGCGCGTTGAACGTTCCCGGTTCCGGCCCGTAGTTGTTGCCCACGGGCGCCTCGTGGGTGAAGCCCGCGGTGTGGCTCAACAGCATCCGCATCGTTATCCGGCGCTCCGGATGGGTCTGGAACGCGCTGTGCACGGTGAAGTCGGGAAGGTAGGTCGTGATCGGCACGTCGAGGTCGATGAGCCCGGCCCGCACCGCGAGCATGACCGCCTTCGCGGCGAAGGTCTTCGACGTCGACTGGACGCTGAAGATCGTGTCGGCAGTGATCGGCGCACCCCCGTCGTCCGTGGAGCCAAACCCCTGATGCCACAGCACGCGGTCACCGTCGACCACCACCACGGCCAGACCCGTCACGTGTTCACGGGCCATCAGCGCCGGGATCCTCGCCCGGTAGGTCGCGATGACCCGGGCTGCGGAGTCAGGGCCGGCTGACTGCCCACCATCGGCAGACGCCGTTCCCGGAGTCGCCACCAGGACCGCCGCGAGCCCCATCGTCACCAGTGCTCGAACCCACCTCGCAGGCACCGCCACCTCGGGACCGCCATGAGGTGCCCTGACGGAACACCCGTCAAGGCGCCGCTGCCTCTGCGCTCGCACCATCGGGGCATCATGACTGGACGACGCGACGAACCCCACAACGGCCACGCGCTGTTGGCTGGTCCGGCCGGCCTGGACGACGAGACGACCCCACAGGCAGGACAGGCCGCAGCCGACTCATCGGCGGTGACCACGTGCACCACCCGAGTCCCCACCGGCTCGAGCTCGACCCGCGCCACCCCCAGCCCCGGCAGCCCCAACCACCCGCGGGCGGCGTGCTCGACCGCACCGTGGACATCCTGACCGTGCCTCCCCTGGACCTGAGCCCGTGAGCTCACTTCGTGACCATGACCTGCTTCGACAACAGCCATGATCACCTGGGGGCACTCCCTCCGGGGGAGGCCACGGGCCCTACCGCGTCACCGTGACGTACCGGCGTGCCCGAAGAGCCGCTATGACAGTCAGTCCAGCGCGAGGTGGATGTCGCCACCGTCGGGACGTACCGAACGCAGGATCGACCAGGGCACCCGGAACACCCGCCCCGGCGTCGCCGGCCAGGCCACGCGCATCGAGCGGAGCAGCCGGCCGTCCTGGCGTGCCGTCACCCGGGGCGCCCGCACCAGCTCGTCGACCCAGAGCAGGAGCCGGCCCCGTGCCGGGGCCGGGTCGCCCGGACGCATCATCGACGGCGCCACCCAGCACAGCGGCGCGTCGGCGACGAGCCGCACGGCCACCTCGGAGGGGGTGGCCCCGCGGAGGAACCCCAGCACCGACCGCGCCACGTGCGCCCCGTCGAGGGCGGCCACGTCGGCGGTGTCGACGGGGTGGAGGAGGTTCCCGGCGGCGAAGATCCCGGCCCGCTCAGTGCGCAGGGCGGTGTCGACGCGAGGTCCGAGGGTGCCCGGGTCGAGGGCGATCCCACCGCTGCGGGCCAGCTCGTGGTCGGGGATCCAGCCGCCGGTGAACACGACGGTGTCGCAGCCGATGACCTCCCGCAGTCCGCTCTCCTCGTGTTCCACCTCGACGCCGCAGACCCGGCCATGGCCGAGGACGCGGACCACCCGGGTGCCGGTACGCACCGGCGCGCGGAGGGCGAGCCGCCCGAGGGCCGAGAACGCGGCATACGACTCCGGGCGGGGGTGCTCGGTGACGAGCGCGACCGTCTCGACGCCGGCCCGGCGCAGGGTGAGCACCGCCGACCACGAGACGAGCTCGGCGCCGACGACGACGGCGCGGGTCCCGACGGGCAGGTCCTCGAGGTGGACGAGCTGCTGCAGCTCGCCCGTCGTCAGCACCCCCCCGGGCCGGTCGCCAGGGACCCACCGGGCGGCGCGCGGCCGCTCCCTGGCCCCGGTCGCGAGAACGACGGCGTCGGCCCTGATGACCTGGCGCCCCTGGGGTGAGGTGACCTCGAGGACGCGCTCGGCGGCCCAGCCGGTGACCATCGCGCCGGTGCGGATCCGCGCGCCGGCCCGTTCGGCGTCGGCGACGAGCCGGCGCGCGTAGGCCGGCCCGGTGAGCAGCCGGCCGAGGTCGCGCATCCCGTAGCCGGGGTGGTCGGAGTGCCGGGGGATGCCGCCGGCGGTGGCCTCCCGGTCCAGGACGAGGACCTCGCCGTCGACGTGCGGGGCGAGCTCCCGTGCGGCGCGCAGCCCGGCCGGCCCGGCGCCGACGATGACGACGGGGACGCTGACGCTCTGGGCCATCGGGGTCACCTTTCCTGCGTCGGTGCCGTGGTGCGCCGGCCCGCGTCGACGAGCATCGCCGTGAGCCTGGCACCGCAGAAGAACCCCTGGCATCGTCCGTTGTGCGCGCGGGTCCGGCGGCGCAGGCCGCCCAGGTCGCGGGCGGGCACCGGCGCGGCCAGGGCGTCCCGGATCTCGCCCTCGGTCACCCGTTCGCAGAAGCACACGACGCGCCCGTATGCCGGGTCGGCGGCAATGAGGTCGGCATCGGCATACGGGCGGAGGGCGTGCTCGCCGAGCTGCGGCATCTGAGGCGGGGCAGGCAGCTCGGTGCGCGGCCGCAGCTCGAGCCCGGCGTCGCCGAGCAGGCCGGCGACGTGCTCCGCGACGGCCATCGAGGAGGTGAGGCCGGTCGAGCGGATGCAGCCGGCGACGAGGTAGCGCTGGGCGCCGTCGGTCTCGATGACGTAGTCGCTCTGGTCATGTGCCGCGCGCAGGCCGGCATACGCGGCCGTGAGCTCCTCGGTGACGAGCGAGGGCATGAGCCGCTCGCCCTTGTCACGGAGGAACGCGAAGCCCTCCTCGGTCGTCGCCGTGTCGGTCCGGTCGGCCATGTCCTCGGCGGTGGGCCCGACCATGACGTTGCCGTAGATCGTCGGCGAGACGAGGACGCCTTTGCCCACCTTGCTCGGCACTGGCAGGACGATGACCGGCACCTTGGGCCGGGCGAGCTTGTCGAAGACGAGCAGCTCCCCGCGACGGGGGTGCAGGGTGAACCGTTCGCGGCCCACCATGCGCTCCACCGTGTCGCCGCCGAGCCCGGCCGCGTTGACGACCCACCGGGTCTCGACGTCGCCGGCGACGGTGTGGACGACCGTCGTCTCGGCACCGACGTCGATGCCGGTCACCGTGGCACCGAGCCGCAGGTCGCACCCGCGGGCGAGGGCGTCGGTGGCGAGGGCGATCGAGGTCGACCAGGTGCAGATGACCGACTCGCCGGGCACGACGAGGCCGCCGAGGGCACCGGGCCCGAGGTCGGGGACGGTGGTGTAGACGTGCGCGGCGTCGACCATGCGGGTCTCGTGGTACCCGTTGCGCTCCGCCTTCTCCTGCAGGGTGGGCAGGCTGGCGAGCTGCTCGTCGTCCCAGGCGACGAGCAGCGCCGACGTTGTCTCCATCGGTATGCCGGTGGCGCCGCAGTAGTCCTTGAGCAGCCGGTACCCGTCGTGGACGAGGCGTGACTCGAGGGTGTCGGGTGAGGCGTCGAACCCGGTGTGCAGGATGGCGGTGTTCGCCTTGGACGTGCCGTCGCCGACGTCGTCGCGTGCCTCGACGAGCACGACATCGAGCTCGAAGCCGGCGAGGTGGCGTGCGATGGCGCAGCCGACGACGCCAGCACCGATGATCGTGACGTCATGGACCCGAGCCATCACGCCTCTCCTTCCAGGGACTGCTCGACAGTGGCGCGCCACCGGGCTCGGAACGCCTCGGTCCGGTCGCGCGACCAGCGCGGCTCGTAAGACGTCGCCGGCTCCCAGCCAACCACGGCGTCGGCGAGGGCGAGCGAGGGGTCCAGGGCCTTGCGCATGAGCGCCACCGCACCGAGCGGCGTGGCGTGCGACGAGGGGTAGACGTCGATGGGTACCTGGGCCAGGTCCGCCACTGCCTGCATGAATCTGGTGCTTCGGGTCAGGCCGCCGTCGACGCGGAGGCGGGCGAGCGGCCGGCCGAGGTCGGTCGCGACGAGGTCGGCCAGCTCGGCTACCTGCGCCGCGAGGCCCTGGATCACGGCGGTGACGATGTGCTCCCGGGTCGTGCCGAGCCTGAGGCCGCGCAGCACACCGGTCGCGGCCGGGTTCCACCATGGGGCGGCGAGACCGGCCAGCGCGGGGACGCAGAGGACACCCTCGGCGTCGTCGAGGCCGAGCCGGTCGAGGTCGGCGGGCTCGCCGATGAGGCCGATGTCCTGCAGCCAGCGCACGGCCGAGGCCGCCGTGTAGACCTGGCCGTCGGAGCAGTAGGTGAGGGTGCCGTCGACCCGCCAGGCGACGCACGAGACGAGGCCGTTCGAGGGCCGGTGCGCCTCCGCGCCGGAGTTGGTGAGGAAGAAGGCGCCGGTACCGAAGGTGCACTTGGCCTCGCCGGCCTCGAGGCATCGCTCCGCGACGAGCGCCGCCTGCTGGTCGACGACGAGGCCGCCGGTGGGCAGCTCGGGCCCGAGGAGCCTCGTCGTGCCGATGACCTCGTCGTTGGCGGCGATCCGCGGCATTCGCTCGTCGGCGAGCCCGAACAGGTCGAGCAGCTCGGGGTCGTACTCGCCGGTGTCGAGCGAGGTGAGCAGCGACCGGCCGGCGGTCGAGGCATCGGTGACGAACTCGCCGGTGAGCCGGTGGAGGATCCAGGCGTCGCTGGTCGTGACCACCCCGCGGGTCGTGACGTTCCGGCGCAGCCAGGCGAGCTTCGGGGCGGTGAAGTACGGGTCGAGCACGAGGCCGGTCCGCTGGGCCAGCATCGCCGCGTGGTCGGCAAGGGGCGCGCACACCGACTCGGCGCGCCGGTCCTGCCAGACGACGAGGTTGGACAGCGGCTCCCCCGAGCTGGGATCCCACGCGAGGACGGTCTCGCCCTGATTGGTCAGCGTCACGGCGTCGACCGGGACCCCAGCCTCCTCGGCCGCCCGGCTGCAGGCCGCATGCACCGAGCCCATCAGCTCGGCCGGGTCCTGCTCGACGAGGCCGCCGGGCCCGTAATCGGGCCGGAGCGGGATCTCGGCGACCGCGCGGATGGCGCCCTCGCCGTCGACCACGACGGCCTTGGTGCCGGAGGTGCCCTGGTCGACGGCGAGGACGGTTGTCATTGCGGATCACCACGTTCGGAGGGGCGCGTTGGCTGGGAGGAGTGGACCGGGGTCCGACCGTGCAGGGGCGGCCGGACCCCGCCGCTCCACGCGGCATACCGGGACGGGGGTGCTGAGGGCGGTATGCCGCGCGGAGCCGGTCCGCTAGGAGTCGTCCCGTGAGTCGATGAACGCCTCCGGCTCCTGGGTGGTGAGGGTCGGCATGACCAGGCTGTGGCCGCGACCCAGGAGGACACCGAGGTAGATCAGGCCGAGGACGAGCATCCCGATCGCGTAGAGCCACGGGTCCTTGAAGCCGGCGTCGCGGAAGATGTTGAGCTCCCACAGCAGCCAGATGAGGGCCAGGCCGATGACCGCGTTCTCCCACCGACCGAGCGAGAAGCCCTTGGCCTCCGGCAGCCGCCGGCGGGCGGCGACGTAGAGGATGACCGTCGCGAGGTAGATGAGGCACGGCATGAGGGTCGCGGCGCTGAAGAGGTTGAACAGCACGCTCGTCGTCTGCGCGAAGATCGCGAGGACGATCTCGATGAGGACGCCGACCGCGACGACCGCCGTGAACGGCGTGCCGCGCTTGGGGTCGACCTTGCGCATCATCGCGTGGGCCGGGAAGCGGTTGTCCCGGGACATCGCCCAGACGATCCGGCTGGCACTGACGAAGATGACCATGCCGCAGGCGAAGATCGAGAACAGGACAAGGACGAGCAGGGCCTTGCCCACCCACGAGCCGAGGACCGCGACGGCGATGTCGGCGACCGGGGTACTCGAGGCGGCGAGCGCCGTGAAGTCGGAGCCGGCCATGGTGATCGCCATGAGGAAGACCATGCCGATGACCCCGGAGAGGACGACCGACTGCCACATGGCGCGCGGTACGACGTTCTCGGCGTCGTGGGTCTCCTCGGCGAGGTTGCTGGCGGCCTCGAAGCCGACGATGGTGAAGGAGCCGAGGAGGAAGGCGAGCATCCATGGCGAGACGTGGGTGAAGCCGGTCCCGAGGCCGAAGTAGCCGTCACCGGAGACCGCGGCCTTGTCGAAGAGGTTGCTCCCCGTCAGCTCACCCTTGACGCCACCGACGATGAAGAGCAGCACGGTGAGCAGGAGGATGCCGACGATCTCGGTGCCGACCGCGATGTTGTTGACCCGCTCGGTGAGGACCGTCGACTGCGCGATGATGCCGGCCTGGAGGAGGACGACGATCGCCGTCACGAGCCAGGTGTTGGCCGTGGTGGCGGCGTAGCCGAACAGCGCCGGGGCCACCGTGGCGGCCAGGGCGTAGTCGACCGCGACGACGTCGACGACGAGGAAGGAGAAGGTGATCCAGCCGAGGATCCACCCGACGACCGGGTTCGCGAGGCGGGACATCCACTGGTAGGAGTAGCCCGCCAGCGGCATCCGGCTGGCCAGCGCGCCGAACACGAGGGCCACCATCGTCTGGCCGACGATCACGATCGGCCAGGTCCAGATGCCGAGGGGTCCGGAGGTGTTGATGACCGAGCCGTAGGTCGTGAAGATCCCGGTCGTGATCGAGATGAACGAGAACCCGATCGCGAAGGACGCGAAGCGGTGCAGGGTCCGATCGAACTCCTCGCGGTACCCGAAGTGCTCGAGGAGGTGGTCGGTGTCGTGACTGCTCATGCGGAGTGTTGCCTTCCTCTTCGTTGAGGGTGAGGAGTCAGTCGGCGGTTCGCCCGGTGGGTCTCGCTGCGGGGGCGCCGCCGTGGGCGACGAGCACCTCTACGCCGGTTGCGCGGAGGGCGTCGATGAGGGCGGGGTCGGCACCGTCGTCGGTGATGACCCCGGTGAGGTCCGCCAGGTCGCAGACCTTGCCGAGCGCGACCCGGCCGAGCTTGGTCGAGTCGACGAGAACATGGCGCTCGCTCGAGTGCGCGATGAGCAGCTTGCGGATCGCGATCTCGTCGGGGTGGTAGTCGGTCAGGCCCGCGGTGACGTCGAGGCCGCCGGAGCCCAGGAACGCCCGGTCGGCGTAGTAGCCCTCGAAGAACTGGTGCGCGTCCGGGCCGGAGAGGGCGAGGTCGCCCTTGCGCAGCCGGCCGCCGCTGATGACGACCTCGGCGCCGGGTAGGTGGATGAGCTCGTTGGCAGCGAGCATCGAGTTGGTGAGGACCCGCACGGCGAGGTCGCGCGGCAGGGCCCGCGCGACCGCGGCGACGGAGGTGCCGATGTCGAGGAAGACGCTCTCCCCCGGGTGGATGAGGCCGGCGGCGACGGCGGCCATCGCCTGCTTCTGCTCCCGGTGGAGGATGGCCCGCTCCTCGAAGGACGGCTCGACCGTCCGGCCGCCCGCGCTGCGGGCCCCGCCGAACACTCGGCGCAGCTGCCCGGCGCGCTCGAGGGCGAGCAGGTCGCGCCGCACCGTCTCGATCGAGACCCCGAACCGCTGGGCCAGCTCCTCGGTACGGACGGCGCCGTCCCGGGCCACGTCACGGGTGATGGCCTCGCGCCGTACTTCGGGCATGAGGATGATTGGGGTTTCTTGTGGATCCCCGTGGGACATGTAGGGAGTATGAGGAGCACCGCGGCGGAGTGTCAAGGGCCCGCGGTTGACTCATGAGGAGTGGGCGCGTACGGGGGTCGTTGACTCAAGGAATGCGCGCGTAGACCGCGGCTGCCGGAACCGGTGTGGACCAACTGGGGGGCCCCGAAAAGGGACTGACGATGAGCCAACGGCGGACGGTGACCGAGGCGATCGCGACGCGGTACAAGCGGGCCGACAAAGCTGCCAGGGGCGGGTGCCCCTCCACGAGCTGTGCGCGACCACCGGATGGGCCGCACCATGTCCGAAAGGCGAGGAGCCGAGTGAAGATGGCCGGTCCGCGACTCCCGCCGCACCCCCGTGGCGCAGGTGGTCGACCAGTGCCTGCTCGACGTCGGTGGGGAGCGGCAGGGTCGGGCGCGCCCGCCGTTGCCGCGCACGTCGACTCGACCGGAGTCAGCCGCAGCCTCCTGGCGGCGGGTGCCATGCGCGCATCCTGCATCGCAGCTCGGCGGTCGGGCCTCAGCGACCCCCGGCGGGGCGTCCTACTGTCCGCATGCCCGTGACGCCGCCGCATGGCTCGCACACGGAGGTGCCACCGGACTGAGATTCCTTCCCAGACAGCGCTAGCGGATCGTGGGTCTGGAGGGTACAAGGGAGTATGGAGGACAAGCGGGGGGTGCCATGGATGGGTCTTGCCATCGTGGCCGCTGTGCTTGCCATCGCCCTCGTCCAAGGCTTGACCATCCAAGAAGTCGGCATTCCCGGTGTGGCCTCAATCAAGTTCGCCCAGAGGGCCGATCCGAACCGAAGCGACGGGTCGTCCTCCACGAACTGGTCGTCGCCGAGCACCTCGACAGGTGGGACGACGGGCCGTTCCACGGGGTCACACACGGTCGAAGGGTCGTGGACCGGCGCACGTGGGGATGTGTCAGTCGAGGTCACCCAGGTCGAGGACCAAGGTGGTCACCTTCGCGTCCGCGCGACGGTGATCAACGGGACCAACGACGCACTGACTCTCCCCCTGTTCGGCAATGCGAGTGCGGTAGACGAATCGCATCGCTCGTACCAGGCATCCCCCTCGGACAGCGACTGGCCAGACAATGTGGCAAGCGGGCAATCGGTTTCCGGCACCATCGAGTTCGTCGAGACATACACTGCTGGCGGCGGCACGTTAGACCTCACGTTCGCGCACCTGTTCGGCTTCGACGCGCCCAGCGGGAGCCTCACGGTTGCCGGCATCACACGCCCCTAGGGCAAAATTGCGCGCTCAGGACGGGGCCGGGCAGACTGCCGAAGGCGAGCGGCACGCGGTAGGACACGGGTCCCGGATGCTCCGCGCTGACGGAGGATCGGCGCAGGCGCTCCACCCGGGTACGCGCGTACGTCGATTCACCTGGGATCAGCATCCGGCCCGCTTTCGCTCCACTGCCCGCCACGGCGGGTGTTCGCGAGTCTTACGGTGAGACAGGAGTCTCAACGAGGCCGCTGTGTGGCGGTCTCGGTCCCCGCGATGGTGAAGCGTGCGGCCGACGCGACGCGTCGATCGGGGTCTTGGGCCAGGGCCTGGAGTCGCTCCGCGGCCAGCGGCCCAGGGATTTCCACGAGCGCGCTGGTCAATCGCAGTCGCTCCTCGGGTTCGCCGTCGGCAAGAAGGCGTCCAATCGCGCGATCGACCTCCGCGACTAGTCCGTGTTCCTCGGCGAGCACGCCGAGTACGCTCGCGGCTTCGCGACCGTCGCATCCCTCGACGATGAGGCTGGTCAGCACCGGGATAGCCGCGGGATTGCCGATGGCGCCGACTGCCAGCGCAGCTCGACGGTTCACCAGCGGGTCGCGATGCGGGAGGGCTTGCGCGAGCGCCCCCATCGAGCCGTAGGTGTTGATCTTCTCCAGTGCCTCGACGGCGCGGTGGCGGCGCTCGGCCTCCGCGGAGCCGAGCGCCTCCTGCAGGAGCGGCACTGCAGCATCCCCGGATCGGGCCAGCGCCCACTGCAGGGATCCGGCAACGGTCGGGTCCGTCTCGCTCAGCGCCGCCTCAACAAGCAGCCGGACGTCACGACTTTCCGGATCGGACATAGACAGCGCGAACCGCTGGCAAACCGATGGGCTGTTCGCCTCCAGGCCACGCACCAGCCCCACCGTGTGGGGGACGTCCGTCTAGTCCGAGGGATCGCTACCATGCACCCGCTCGAGCATGCGCAAGAGGTCCCGGTGCTGCCTGATCCGTTCCCGCGTCCGCTCGATCAGCTGCGCCACCAGCGGCAAGGGATCGAAGTCAGGTGTGTCGAGGACGGCCGCAACCTCTTTCAGGGTCAATCTTCGTCTGCGCCGCCCACCCGTGGTCGACGCCGTCGAACGGCTACCGGCCAGGCGGCGCGGGTTTCCCGGGTCTCGGCTCCGACGCCGGATCGCGACGCATCCGACCTCTACGCTACGGATCGTGCCTGCGGTCGAGACGCTCCTGGTGTCGGGGCTGATCATCGCTCTCGCCGCGTTCGTGCAGTCCACGACGGGTTTCGGGTTTGCGCTCGTCGCGGTGCCGTTGCTCGCGACGGTGACGGAGCCGCAGCGCGCGGTGGTGTCGGTGACCGCCGTCAGCCTGCTCCTCTCGGCCTGGGTGGGATGGCGCCACCGCGCGACGCTCGACCGGGAGGCGGTGATCGGCTACACGTGGACCGGCCTGCTCGGCATGCCGGTGGGCCTGCTCGTGCTGCTCGTCGTCCCATCCTCAGCCCTGAAGATCCTCGTGGGAGTCGTCGTGCTGCTCGCGGTGGCAGGGATGCTGCTCCGGTACCACGTCTCCGGCCGGGCATGGCAGATCGCGGCGGGGCTACTCGGCGGGGCGCTGCTCACCTCGACCGGAATGAACGGTCCGCCGATCGTCATCGGCATGGACGCTCGCGCCCTGCCGCCCGCACGGTTCCGGGCCACGCTCCAGGCGATCTTCGCCCTGCAGGGCGTGGTCGCGGTCGGGCTGTTCGCGGTCTCCGGGTTGGTGGACCGTGGGGTGGTGCTGCTGGTGATCGCGGATGCCGTCGCCCTGCCGATCGGCTGGCGCCTCGGCGCTCTGGTGTTCGACCGGCTCAGCCCGAAGCAGTTCCGCGTCGGCGTGTTGTCGATGCTCGTCCTGTCCGCGTCGGTGGCTCTGGTCACCGCGCGCTAGGTTGGCCGTTGGCGTACGGCGTCATGGCATCGGGCGGCGACCGACTCTGGGCGACCACCGCGACGCCAGTCCTGCCCGTCCCTGCCGCGCCCGCCGGCGCCGGTGTCGTCGCTGGTGCAAGGACGTCTCGTTGCCCGGCCCCGTCCTCCGTCAGTTGCGCCGCTACCCCACCGGCGACGGGCGGAAGTTCGCCCGTACATGAGTCTGTCGATCTCGGGGATCGGGTTGAGGATGAGGTCGTTGACGACCCAGAACTCCTCCAGGCGCGGTACATCAGCGCTTCCTGCCTGGTCAGCTTGGCACCCAGGATGGGGTCGTCGATGGACGTCGCGGAGTCGACAAGGGTGCTGCCCACGTGGGGGTGCTGCTCGACGCCGCCGGTGCGCGCGCCAAAGGTCGCATGGTCGTCGGCGTCGTCATCCCCCCAGGTGCCGAACGTGGCGTCGATGAACACCTCCGGGTCACCCGGACGTGGGTACAGGACGGCGTAGAAGAGCGCTTGGGTTGCCCCCTCCTCGCTGACCTCGCCGACGAACCCGATCCGATCGCTGCCGCAGTCCTCACAGACGGACACCGTCCGCTCCCACACCTCGACCCGGCCACCACGCCGCAATCATCGCAGCCAGGGGATCAGCGAGCACAGCAGCCGAAACAGGAGGCCTGGCGGTGCCCCGATGGCCACGGACGCAGCGGTTAGCGGCGCTGTGACGCAGCTTCCGCAACTCTCTCTTACGTTGTTTGACCGGTTCTATCTGCGGCATCCATTGGCTTCTGCCTTGCCCAGTGTGACAGGGGCCTACTGGAGAGCGGCCTGCGTGCACCGGTTCACCTGCTCCTTGAGCAGCGGTGCGACGACGTCACTGTCGACGGTGACGATGCCACCGGTGCCGACCGCGACCATCGATGGCCCGACAAGGGCGTACCCCTGCAGCAGGGTGAAGCCGTCTCCCTCGAGGCGCACCGCGACACCGAGCTCACCGACCGGGTCGGCCTTGACCTCCTGCGGCGGCTCTCGGCCTTCCTGACAGAGGGCCCAGCGCCTCGCCCTTCCTCGACACGATGCGCGCCTGTGGCCCCCTGTCGGGCTAGGTGTCCGGTTGCCGGGGCGCTGAATGGTCCGAAACACCTTGGGGTGGCCGCTGTCCCGGGCATGGGGCACCGACACCGACGTTCACTCGCTGGCGGCGGGTCCCGACCTCGACGATGACGGCGTAGCAGGCGGGGTGGTCGGTCCAGTAGCCGCCCGGGTACCAGAGCCAGCCCGTGGAACTCTGCACATCACAGGTGCTGGCGGGTCGCACGCTCAAGGCGGGCACCGCCGGTGAGCCCCACCCGATGCGCAGGTGGGCCGCAGACTCGGGCGCCACGATGATGCGCCACCGGGTCCCGGCGGTGACCCCCAGGCCGTCCTTGGCGAAGAACGTCGTCACCGGGGAGGTCGGTTTCGGATCGCGGGCAGTCCCCAGAGCGGCTGCGAGGGCAGGGTTGGGCAACGCAACCGACCCGAGGACGACGAGACGGTCAGAGCGCGGCAGCGCGTCGTCGATCGGGTTGCAGTCCAGCGACGTGCCGCCCCCAGCCGACGAGGAGGACGGGGAGGAACCACTCAGCGAGGACGGCGCGATCGGAGGCGGTGACGACTGCCCCGAGCACGCGGCGACGAGCAGCAGGAGGGCGCCCCCGACCCCCGCTCCCCTGAAGCGCTCGCACCGTCCCAGGGTCCTGCAGGGTCCAGAGCCTTTCAAGCTGTCCGTCAACCCTGACGCGGCCTGGACAGGGGAAGTCGGACCTTCCGCCGCACACCGGAGTACGCGAAGTCCTTGCCGTCCTCGCCGGCCATCGTGCCGTCATCCGGCTCGACCTTCATCAGAGCGCCATCCAGGCGCATGAGCGCTGTCCTTCCGTTGGGGCCCTTGCCGGGGCCGGGACCGTGCGGAACGTACGGGGTCACGCGGCGGTGTGGGGCAAGTTGACCGTCGGGACCTCGCGTGAACGGCCGAGCGAGTGGCAGTGCGTGAAGCCAGCCCCGGCGGGGGTGGGCGGGCGGGCTCGATCTGTGCGGGCTAGGAGGGGCCAGGAGAGGTTGACTTTGCTGAACAAAGCCGGCTAAGTTTGCCGTACAAAGTCATCTCGGAGGTCACCATGGAACCAGGGCGGAACGTCAACGAGGCCCCGGACGGAGCGGACGACCTGCTCGGCCCGCGTGAGGCGGCGAACCTGCTGGAGCGAACTCGGCGAGAGGCGCAGCGCAGTCTCAACAGCGACACGCCTCTGCTGTCGGTGTTCTCCGCGCTGGTCGTGCTGGCCGTATACGGGTCGATCTGGTCATCGTCGCGTGGCCAGAATCCGTACCAGGGACCGAGCCTCAGCGTCATCGGAGTGGTGTACATCGTGGTCGCGGTCGCGGCGCTGGTCGCCGTCGCGGTGTACGTCAGGGCGACGTCCGGGGTCAGCGGGCGGTCTCGGCGGGAGGCCCGGTGGCTGGCGATCCCGTTCGCCTTCGCGGTCGTGGGCGTCTATGTCTTCGACGGCGCGTTGCGGTACGACGGGTTCAGCGCGGCCATCGTGTATGGAGTGTTCGACGCTGCCGCGCCGTGGCTGGTCGTCGGCGCGGTGATGGCCGGTCACGCAGCCGCAACACAGGATCGGTGGAAGCTGGCCGGTGGGATCGCGATGATCGTCGTCGGGACGGGCAGCGCGTTCGCCGGCCCGGCCGACGTATGGGGCGCGCTCGCGGTGGGTGGGTGCCTGCTGCTGCTGGCCCAAGGGGTGCTCCGCTTCCGGTGGAACCGAGCCGGGACCCTCCAGCGGTCGACCGCCTGGGGTGGTTCGCCGACGTGACAACCGGTGACGCGCTGGACCCGGTGATCCACGCGCCGGCCCGGTTGCGGATCGTGGTGACGTTGGCCGCGCTACGCGACGGCGACACCCTGGCGTTCACCCGCCTGCAGACCATGCTCGGCCTGACCCCCGGCAACCTGATCACCCATCTACGCAAGCTCGAGGACGCCGGGTACCTCACGAGCGAGAAGATCGGCAACGGGCAAACCTCGCGGACCTCGCTCGCCCTCACCCCGAAAGGCCGCACCGCGCTGGCCGCCTACACCACCGCCCTGCGCGGCCTCCTCGACGGGGTCTGACCTCCGACGAGCCGGCAAGCCCTCGGCCGTCCCAGGCCCACCCTTCACCGCTCAACCGCCCCGTCCGCATGCGGCGGTTAGACGCAACCAAATCCGCTCGCGGTAAGGCCGGGCGATCGAGCCGTTACCACTCTTCACCAGACTCCGGTCACGCTTGAACCATGACTGATTCTGGATACGAGAAGCGTTACTGCCGATGCTGCGAGGAAGGGACGATGCAGCGCCTGGCCCCGCTGGTAGGCGGCTGGCATTGCGTCCGTTGCAACCATGACCACCCTGCGAACGGGGAAGACGAATAGTAAGCCACGCCGGACTGCTTGTGACCTGGCAGGTCCGGATGCTCTGCGGCGGCAGGCGGCGCTGTGACGCGGCACAGAACTCACCGTCTCGCCCAGCCGCGGGCCCAGCGCCCTTTCCCGCCTTGGTCAAGCTCCTCGCGGTCGCCTCGCGCGAACGACGATGCCAACTGCGATCACGAGCATCGCGGCCAGGGCCGTGGTGTCGACTGCGGGAACGAAGCGGACCTGGCTATTGCTGATGGTGTAGGCGCCGATGGCCCGAACCATGCCGCCGAAGCCCCCGCCGCTGCCCTGGTCTTCGGGACCTCTGCCTCCGCCACCGCCACCGATCGAAACGGCAACCGTTACAACGGTGACTCCATCGCGTTCGATCGGTTCACCGAACACACGGCGGATGCCGAGCTGGTCACCCGCTCGGGTCAGGATGTCCTCGGGCGTCATCATGTACCTCCTGCGGCTTGGTCGTCACTGGGCATTCCAGCAGAGCACAGATCTCGAGGGTGCGGTAGGACGGCAAGCCACGGTGCGACCCTCCCCCACGAAGTGGGGGCAGGTCGAGCGGGCACGAGCCCTCGGAGATGCGCTACAGATAGTGCACCGGCGGCAGAGCCCGTTGCGCACGGGCTTGGTTCACGATCGCCACGACGAAATTGGTCTTGGCGGCCGTGTATGCCGGTCCCCAGATCCCATCGGCGACCAGGGTCTGCTTCAGATTGTGGTACTCGTCTCGATCGGCGTCGTGGGTGCGAAGCCACGCAGCGAAGAGCCGAACGTGGGCACAGGGCCACTGCTCGTGCGTGAACAGGTGCGCGATCGCGATGCGGATGTTCCCATCGAGTTGGAAGCTCGCCTGGTGATCGCCGACATCGACGGGTTCGGTCCACCGCATCGCCCGCAGTTTCAGCCCGAGCTTGCTGAGGTCGTAGTCGGGCGGTTGACCGAGGGCGAGGTCGATCACCGGCTTGGCGGTGAGTCCCGGAACGGAGGTCGACCCGACATGTTCGACCTGCCAGTCCGCACCGAGCTGGATTCTCAGACTCGTCGCAAGCGCGGTCGCCCGCGTCGCCCAGCGGGGGTCATGGGGTACCAGTCGTTCCGCCGGATACCCCGCTGTTGACCTCACCCGATGAGGCTAGCCACGTCCAGCGACACGGCCCATCCATCGCGTAGGCCACAAGGGGTGTGCCGAAAGGGGGCAGTCCGCCGAGGACGCCACGGCGGGGTGTCCTTCGTGCGCTCTTTGGCCGCACACTCTCGTTCAGGATCCGTTAGGGCTCGAGAGATCAAGGAGGACCATCGCATGGTCACCGAACCTGCGACGCCTGCCACGAGCGGCGTCTCGGTCGAGCTGCTTGGCCAGGTCGACCTCGACGCCGACATCCCCGGCATGCAGGGGCGCGTGTTGCGGATGCGGATGGTCACCATCGAGCCCGGTGGCGTTTTCGGGCCGGTCCACACCCACGTCGACCGGCCCGGCCTGGGGTACGTCCTGGCGGGCAGGATCACCGACCACCGGGACGGCGGGGCCCGGGAGTTCGGGCCAGGACTGGGGATGGCCCGAGGACCGGCACACCGTCCACTGGCTCGAGAACACCACCTCCGCGCCAGCGGTCGAGATCTCGGTCGGCATCGTCCGGCGCGACTGAGACTCACACGGCCCGTCACGGCAGAACCATTTGCCGTCGGACCCGGCGGCCGCATGAGCGGCTTGCGGCGGATGGGCGCAGGTGTGGTCAGACGAGCTATGGCGCGACGGCAATATGAGCGGCGAGAATCCGCCACCCCATCTGATCGTCGTGCACCCAGGTCCGCGTGTATCGCAGCCGAGCCGCCATGGGCTCTCCGGCGAACGTCCCAGCGATGGTCGCCGTGAAGAAGGTGACCCCGGTGGTGCCGGCGACGAGCACCTCGAGGTTCTCTTCGACCAGCTCGGTGATGACCGAGAATCCCGACCGGTACCCGGCCAGATCGTCGTCCTTGGTGTGCCGAGCCCCGTCTGGGCCGATCGCAACCAGGCGGTCGTCGAGTAACCGGTCGAGCGCTGCAACGTCGGCGGCAAGCTGAGCGGCGTGCAGCGCCCGCTCGGCAAGGAGCAAACCTGGCTGCGATGGGGTCACGGTCACCTAGACATCCTCGACCATTCGGCCGACTCATCCATGACACCGCCCCGCACGCGGCCGAAGTGGGTCGCTTCGCGTAATCCCCACTTTGGCGAGTAGCTCTGTGGTGCGCCCGGCGCTACCGACACCGCTGCGGTTCGGCCCGTACGCTGGTTGCATGAGGACCGCGACCAGGCAGAGCGAGTCGTTGCGTGCAGCGATCGCCAGCCATCGTCGCGCGCTCCAGAGGAGATCCTTGGTCGGTACGGAGCGACGAACGCGCGCCTGTTCGGTTCCGTTGCCCGTGGCGACGCCACGCCGGTGAGCGACATTGACCTGCTGGTCGATCTGAGACCCGGTGGCGGCAACGAACTCCTGCGCGTGTCCGGCATTGCCGAGGAGCTGACCGAGCTCCTCGGGACCCGGGTCGATGTCGTGGCGACCTCGCTGCTGCGTGGTGAGGTCTCCTCCAGCGCCCTTGCCGACGCGGTGGCGGTGTGAGCCGCTCCGAGGACGAGCGGTTCGCCGACAGCCTGGGCGCCATCGAGCGGTTCCTGGAGTACGCACCGCACCTGCATTCCGACGAGTTCGCGTCGATGGCCTACGACGCGGTGCTGCGCAACCTCGCCGTCGTCGGCGAGGCCGTTCGGTCACTGCCCGACGAGACGGTCCACCATGCCGGATGTGCCGTGGGCCTCGATCGCAGGTCTGCGCAACGTCGTCGTGCACGAGTACTTCCGCGTGAACCCCCACCTGGTCCGGGACATCGTCGATCATCAGCTCACCGACCTGGCCACCGCCATACGCAACCGCTGACACCGGCATCTCCACGTGGTGCCGGAGCATGGTCGACTCGCGGCGCTGTGACGCACCTCGGAGCGGCGCGCGACATGCCGAGCCCTCCTCATGCGCTTCCTGCTCGATGGCGTGCACTCGCAGGCGGGTCGCTCACGGACCATCTCGAGCCGGTCGCCCTCGACTGTCATTAGGGCTTTCTCGACGTGCTCGGCCACCAGCCACTCGCCTGGCGTGTTCCCCGATCCCCACGCGTCCTGCGGCCGAGGAACTCGCCGGCTGGTCACGGTCGAGGCGAAGATGAAGAAGGCCACTGCCGAGCTCAAGAATCGCTTGCCGACCCCGCCAGGAATCCACCATCTGTGGATCAGGATTCAGCCAGCTTTGCGGTATCTGTACTCCCAAGGCTGCGCACCGCAGCCAACTTCCAGCCACCCGTCGGCGAGGATCTCCCCGCGGACCTCCTCAAGCGCCGCGCGCATGCCCGGCGCCCATTCCTCCTTGGGTGTCATGGTCTTACCCAGCGGGAGATTTCCCCAGCTGTAGGGCGCCGCGAACGTGGGGCTCTCGTAGCGGAGCTCGCCGTCCAGCAACGCGACGAAGTGCCATACCTGCATCGTCGTCTGGCTGAAGAGCCTCATCGGCGAGTACCACTTGAGGCGGTTCAAGGAGTCTTGCAGCTCGACGACCAAGGTGCCCGGCTTCCCTCCGTCGCCACTTCCCATGCTTCCATTCTGCTCCGGGCGGGCCACCCGCAACTGTTCCCCGAGTCACGTCCACCGCCAAGTCGAACCAGTCCCATGCCGCGCGTGATGTAGGCCTCCTCAAGGGCCAAGTGGCTCGGGCTGACACCACGGGGCGTCGCCACCCTTCTCGGGGTAGCGCGACACCTTGGGTCGCGACCCTAGAGTCATCAACGCAATGGCAGGGAGGCATGGCATAGCCACGAGGCCACATCTACACAGCGCCCGGTCCGTCCAGCGGGCCGGTGTGCACTTGCCCTGGCGGGATGACGTTCAGTGCCTCCGATTGACAAGCCGGAGCGTCCCGCGACGATCGTCGCGGCGCTGGGGGGGCCGACCGCAGTGACCGGGCTGGCGAACATCTTCGTCGGGGGCGCGGTGCTCACGCTGCTCCACAGCGGTGCGCTGCCCAAGAGCCGCGGCCTCGCACGATCAACCATCGTCGCAATCGCCGCGGCCTACCTGGTTCTTGGTGCCCTGACATTGGTTGCCGCCTTAGGGCTGCGGCTGCACAAGAGGAGCAGCCGGGCGTTTGCCACGGTCCTCATGTTGGTGCGGATAGCCGTGGCAAGCATCAGCTTCGGCCTCATCGGATCTTGGTACTCCGGTGGTTCGGCGGTCGGAATCGTACTGGCTGTCACGGTGATCGCGCTGCTGTGGGACAGCCGAGCCAACGCGTACTTCCACATTGCTCCGTGACTGGGGAAGGCCGGCTGGCGGAATGGGACAGGTCCAGCGGTCCTGCGTGAGAGCGAACAGCTGGTGTGAGCGGGGCCGGCCGAGCCACTCCTGGCAAGAGCCGATCGACTGGCTACGCTCGGCTTGGTCAGTCATCGCCAGGTAGACCGCGACGGTCCACGCCGGTGAAGGGAGCGACTGTGCCCGTACTTGAACGTTCTGACACCGCCCGCATTTCGTGGGAGGCCAACGGCCCCGACGACGGCCAAGCCGTTCTGCTCATCATGGGGTTGGCCTACCCGGCAGCGATGTGGTTTCGCCTGATGCCCGCTCTCACCGAGCGCTACCGCGTGATCGGGGTCGACAACCGGGGCGCCGGCCACACCGGTGACGTGCCAGGAGCGCCGTACACCGTCGAGACGATGGCCGCGGACTGCCTAGCTGTGCTGGACGCGGCGGACGTGAGGACCGCCCACGTCGTGGGCATCTCCATGGGTGGGCTGATGGCCCAGGAGATCGCGATCACCGCGCCGAAGCGGGTTCGCTCGCTGTGCCTACTCGCCACGCACCCCGGGATCGCCCATGCCGTCATGAATCCGGAGGCGATGGCGATTCTGGGGAAGCGAGGGGAGCTGACGCCTCGACAGGCGGCAGAGGCGTCCGTCCCCTTCAACTACGCCCCCTCGACCCCACGCGGGCGCATTGAGGAGGACTGGGCAGTGCGGTTGCCACTCGCCGCCACGAACGAGGGGTACCTGGCCCGGGCCTCCGGCACGTCGCAGTGGGACGGGTATGACCGCCTCGATCGAATCACCGCCCCGACGCTGGTGGTACACGGAGAGCTCGACGCGCTCGTCCCACCGGCGAACGGCCGTATCCTCGCCGATCGCATTCCCGGAGCCGAGCTCGTGACGGTCCCGCTGGCGAACCACCTCCTCGGCACAGACCGCCGGAGCAGATCTCCGAGCTACTCGTCAACTGGCTGGATCGCCACCGCTGAACCCGGTGCGCAGAACCCGTCCGATCAGGCCTGAGTCCTGGAATCGACGTCGAGGGACCCAGGAAGTCCGCAGCCGCTCGCGCGGCGCTGCGCGGACTGGCGGCGGTAGGAGGCAGTCGTCGACCGGATCCGTTGTCACATGAACAGGTGGCGAGCGCTGGTCATGATCCTTCTGGCCGAAGTGGTTCGGAAAGGTCGCCGTCCGCTTTGCTGGTTGCCGTGGCTCACCAGGACTTGGGCAGCCTGAGCCGTCCTGCTGGACGTGGCTGCAGCCCGCACAGGGTCAGCAGCTCGTCTGCGTTGCGGGCGTGGGCTGATCGACTCGGGTCACGGAGCCCCGGCCGTGGGCTGTCCGGGTAGTCGGCGCGCCCCGTTGAATAGGCCGCGAAGCGCTGCCACTTGGTCCTCGAGGTCCCATGCGAGGGTCGCATCGCCGACGTTCAGTTCGGTCATCGTCCAGCCAGGTACGTCGGCTGGGCGCCACCAGAACGCCAAGGCAACCTGATCGGTCTCCATCATGCGCAGAGTTGCCTCGACGAGGAGGTCGACTGGGATGTCGGCGTAGACGCAGAACGCGTTGGTATGCGGTGGATTGGGGTGCACCCGCACGCCGTCCAGCGAGTCCAGGCCCGCGGCCAGTTCCCGGGCACGCGCGCCGTACGACGCCATCCTGGGCAGCCGCCGGCGCAGCCCATCGCGGGCGCCCACTGCGTAGGGCAGCAGCGAGAACAAGGTCCCGCCATGCCTGGCCTGCCATCGCCGGGCCTGGGCGACGAGGTCATGCGAACCGGCCAGCGCAGCGCCGGCGACCCCACCGAGGCCCTTGTAGAACGAGACGTAAATGGAGTCGAACAGCCCCGCGATCTCCGCGTGCGGTCGGTTGTAGAACGGCTGGCTCTCCCACAGCCGGGCCCCGTCGAGGTGGACCGGCACGCCACGCTCGCGCGCCCGGCTGGTGAACGCGACCAGCTCCTCCCAGGTCGGGAGCAGGTACCCGGCATCGCGCAGCGGCAGCTCAAGGCTCACCGCCGCCAGGGGGCTGGCAACGTCGTCAAGGTCGGCCACAGTGGCTGGACGGGGTTCGTGAGTCAGGTGCTGCACGGGGAGGTGGTGCAGTTGGGACAGCGCGTCGTGCTCGTGGAGCACGAAATGCGACAGCCCGTGCACGGCGACCGCGTCGGTGGCTGATCGCTCGGCCCAGGACCGCAGCGCGGCCTGCTGCGCCATGACCCCGCTGGGCATGAACACCGCTGACTCGGTACCCAACAAGTCAGCCACCTCACGTTCGAGGGCCTCGACCTCGCCGCCGGAGCCGTACCGGTCGAGGTCGGGCTCGGTCGCGGCGTCGACCAACTCCGCCAACCATGCCCTGGGTTCGATGTCGCCGTGCCCGATCAGCCAGCGGGTGCACCCGCGCCGCGCCTGGGCCCGGCGATCAGGAGGCAGCGATCCGTGAGTCACGCCATGAGGCTAACGCCGTGGTGGGCGCCGGTGCGCACGACCTTGCGTCGAGCAGGGCGACGCGGACCGGTGACGATCCCCATGCGAGCATCCCCATTTGGAGACCGCATCGGCTGCAAGTCATGGCCGATCGGGACGAACGGTCTCGCGTCTGCAAGTCGTGGTACGGGACGGTCATGGACCAACGCATCGGACGCACTGTGGCCCTGCGCTTCACATTCATAGGCGGCTACTTGACGATAGGACGCAGGTCCCGTGACGCTCCCGAGCTTCCTGTCGATGAGAGTGCGTCGGGCAGGGGCCTTCCATGGCTTCACTTGGCACTGGTTGTTGGCCGTCGTGGCTGCTAGCGGCGAAACGGAGGCAGTCACGCGGCACATCACTGACAAGCGGCAGCCAAGACCGTCGATGCGATCTTGCGAACGGCCTCGGGATCGGGAGGGCTGTCCTTCCTCTCGGTGAACAGCTGGCTTGCTGCACCAATGAGGGTGGGCGCCAGCATGTCGATTCCGGCGTCCGGCGCGATCCGGCCCAGGTCGCGCAGGCGGGAACTCCGGCTCACGAGCACCCTGGCCTGCGGCAGGTATCGTGTTCTACCCGAGCGCCAGCATTGCCTCGGCGATCTCGCGGGTCGGTGTGTGGGGGATTGCGATGGAAGCGTCGTCGAGGACGAGCAGCCGCGCGCCGGGGATCTCGCGAGCGATTGCCTCGCCATTGCCGACTGGGAAGAACGGATCCCGGCGGCCGTGGACGACGAGCGTGGGAACCTCGATCTCCGGCAGTCGCTCGCGCCAGCGAGGTTGGCAGTCGAGCTTGGCGAAGACCACGCCGAGCTGGTTGGCCATCTGGATCGAAGGTCCGGTTCCGGGTGTGCGATCCCAGATGCGCCCGGCAATCACGCGCGCCGCCACGGGGTCGTCGCCGCGGATCCCCGCCCGGTCGGCAGCGAACTCGGCAACCGCCTCACGGTCAGCCCAATCGGGCAACGCGAGCGAGAACAGCCGCCTCATCGTCGCCGGGTCGTGATCAGGCAGGTCAGCGTCAGGCGGCCCGGGGGCAACCGGGCGAGTTCCGGCCAGCGTGAGCGCCGAGAACGCATCGGGATGCTCGAGCACCGCGAGCTGGGCGACGATCCCACCGACACCGATCCCCGCCAGGTGGGCGGGCCCGCCGCCGAGCGCTTCGACGAGAGCCGCCGCGTCGGCGGCGAGGTCGCGCAGGGTATAGGCGGGGGCCGCCGGATCCACAGTCGTCGACTCGCCGCTGTCGCGCAGGTCGTAACGCACCACGCGATGCCCCGCAGCGGCGAGGCGCGCGCACAGCGCGTCGGGCCACGACAGCATCGTCGTCCCGCCCGCGAGCACTACGAGGGGTGCGTCGTCGTCGCCGAAGGACTCGATGCCCAGGACGACCTGATTGGCGTTGATGGTGGTCACCGGCCGATCAGCCCTCAAGGGCGGCGACGACCGGTACGGTCTTCGAGTAGCCGGCGGCCTCGACGATTTTGCCGTCGACGACGCGCATGACGTTGACGCCGCGGACCGAGTCGTCGTGGCCGGGACCCCATACGTAGCGCCAGCGAATGAGCGCCCACTCGTCGCCGGTGCGGACGTCCTCGGCCTCAAAGTGGCTGGTGGGGTCGTCGATGAGCGCCTTCCACGAGCTGAACGAAGCGTCATAGCCCTCGTAGCGAGTGCCGTCGGGAGCTGGCTGGACGCTCTCCATGACGCAGTCCGGGGCGATGATGTCCTCCAGGAGTGTGGGATCCCGCTCTTGGAACGCCCGGTTGAAGCGGTCGATGACCGCCTCGGTTGTCTTCGTCAGGTCGTCACTGCGCTTCATGATCATGCGTCCTTCTTGGTTGGGGATCGGGCCTTGGGGCAGCGGCATCAATGGCGGGCAAAGACGGCCGACGCGGAGCTGGCTCGCATGAGAGCGACGCTGTTGCAGTCAACGTCCGGACAGCTCGGCCACGGCAGGAGCGAGCGCATTGGCCGCGTCCGCACCGACGACGAAATAGGAAAACCCACCCTCCTCCCGTCGTCTCAGGACTTCCTCGATGGCCGCCGACGGGTCGCGAGGAAGGACCAGGGGCGAGTCCGCCGCACGCAGCGCGGCGGGGTCGGTGTCGGGTGGCGCCATGAACGGCGAGACGGCGTCGCCGACCACCGGCACGTGGAGCGCGATTTCGATGTCGTGGAGTACGCGAAACTCGGACGCCATCCGCATGATGCTGGCCCGAGAGTCACCCGGCATCGTCATGATCGTGACCGTGTCCGCCAGTTCGGCCGCGAGCGCCCGGGCCCTCGGACCACTCACCGCCATCGCTACCGGTGTGTGACGTTCCGGACCATCGAGGTCTCGCAACGACGAGACAGCGTCACGGACTTGAGACAACCGTTCGGCTGGCGTCATCACCTCTAGGCCCCACTGGCGCAATTCGTCCTCGATCCCGGGTCGGCCGGTGCCGATGCCCATCTCGAAGCGACCTTCAGTAAGCACGGACAGTGAGTGGGCTTCCCAGGCCAGACTCCGGGGCGGCCGCAGTGGAGAGGCGTACACCCAGGTGCCCACCCGCAGGTCGGCGAGAGTCGCCGCGACGGCCAATGTCGGCCCCGGGGCCGGCTGCCACTGCGGAACGTCCGGCATCAGGAGTGTCGAGAAACCACTGTCGGCGATACGGCACACCTGGTCGCGCCACGCGGGCAGATCAGTTCTCAGCGGAGCAACGACACCGAATCGAAAGCTTCGTGCGCCGCCGCTCGCCTGCTCGTCGGTCATCGTCGGACTGCACTCGAGTCGGCGGACCCGTTCGCGGCGACCCGGTCGGTGCCGCCGTCCATCGACGCACCACACCTGGCGAGCAAGACGGGCGCCTTCAGCACGACTGAGACCATGGGCTGCTGCCCTCCGGACGGGTGTGTCGGGTTGCTCGTCGCGCGGCAGCGTTGATCGACGGCACGCGACATTCACGGTCGCCCAGAACCATCATCGGCCGATGACCGCCGACGGACCGGGTCCGCACCGGGCTCGGGTGGTGGATCGTTGCGTCCCAGCCAGCTCCTCGCGCCGTTGATCCGAACGCTACTCGGACTTCGTCATCAGAAGCAAGTGAAAACTCCTACATAATTACTACGTGGTACCGTGATGCGTGGCCACGAACAGGACGTACCAAGACTCGTGCGGAATCGCCCACGCACTCGACCTCATCGGCGAGCGCTGGGCGCTGCTGGTGGTGCGTGAGTTGATGCTCGGCGGGAAGCGATTCGGTGACCTGAAAGCGGATCTGCCGGGAATCAGCGCGAACGTGCTCACTCACCGCTTAGCCGAACTCGAGCGCGCCGGCCTGCTCGCCCGGCGCAAACTGCCCAAACCAGCGGCCGTCTGGGTCTACGAGCTGACCGATTGGGCGCGCGAGCTCGAGCCGGTCATGCAGCTGCTCGGCCGCTGGGCCGCACGGGACCCGAACCATCGCAAGAACCAGCACTTCAGCGTCACGTCGCTGATCCTGTCACTGCGCACCAACTTCGACCCCACGCTGGCCGACGGTGCGAACCTCGCCATCGACCTGCGCCCGAACGACGAGTCCTGTGGCGCCCGCGTCGCCTACCGCACGCTCACCATCACTCGCGACACGCCCGCCGATCCGGACGCCAAGATCGCCGGTGACCCGCATGCCTTTGCTGCCGTCCTCTACGCCGGTCGCCCCCTCGCCGATGCGATCGCGGCCGGCGAGCTGGAAGTAACCGGCGACCGCCGCGCCGCGGAGCAGTTCCTGTCCCTCTACACGCTCCCGCCGACCGTCGGGGCAGAAGCAGCTGACCACGCCTCCCAATCCCGCACCCGGTCGGACTGACCCCGCGGCCTGTCCGGCGCGAACCCCTGGGCGCGGCCGGCGACGACGTCGGCTGATCAGTTGGTGCCGCCCCAGCGGCTCACCTGCGACGTGGCACCAACACCGGGTGTGCCCGACTGCGCAGCACCGGGCTCCGGCCCGAAGCTCGTATCGCACGACGAATGTGCAATCCGCCAATCACAGCACGGAGTGCAACCAGGGCCCAGCCTCACTCGTCCCGCAACCGGGACGGGCCCTCCTTCAATACCTGTAAGCGCGCCAGGCCCAGTGCGTGCGCCACCGTTTCACGATGGCGGTTCGAGGCCTTCATCGCAGGCCACCCCGAGCTGCACCACGTCCGCACCCGCGTGCGCACCCGGGGCAGAACGGTTCACGCGAACGCGGGTTCGGGACCTTGAAGTACGAGCGGCTCTTCATCGACCAGATCGAGGACCCCGTCATGCTCGCCGAGCACTCCGAGGAGTACCGGATCGAGTACAACACCATCCGGCCCCACGAGGCCATCGCCCGGAACCGGCCCCAGGAGGTGCACTTGGGCCTGGCCGACCCGAGCATCCCCACCTTTCAAACCAAGCAAATCCTGCCAACTCCTTGACGCGGGACACTGGCATCACGGACCTCCAGAGGTCGACGTCTGAGCAGATCAACTGGCGGACACGCCCCGCGCCAAGGTCAGAACATCTTCGGTGGTGAGGGGCTGGCCACCGATGCCCCAGTCACCGCTGCTCACTTCCTCGACGACGCACCAGGTGACGGATCGCATGTTCTCCCCTTCGATCCCGACCATCGTGTCAGTCAGCTTCCGCACGATGTCCTGCTTCTGCTGCGGCGTGAAGACGCCTTCGACGAGCTTGACGTTGATGAACGGCATGGTGGCTCTCCTTCGCTAGTGAATCGGCCTCGAGTAGAAGCGACTTCACGCTAAGTGCGTGGGGAGAAGGTCCACATCGGTGCTACCCGACAGGAACGAAGCACCGTCTGGTCGGCGGTGTCGGGTGCCACGTAGACCCACCCTTGGAGAAGACCGTCAGATCCCTCCACGACCTCTCTCGAGCTCGGGCAGTCTGGCTGCTGCTGCTGCCCGGGCAGACTTGCCGGTGAGGTCGAGCCGCGAGTAGACGTTGGAGAGGTGGCGCTCGACTGTCCGCGTGCTCAGCGACAGCTGGGAGGCGATCTCGTCGTTGCTGCATCCGTGGGCGACGAGCCGCAACACGTCAACTTCCCGGGTCGTCAGGTCCGTCGTGATGCCGCTCGACCGAGCACCGCCGACGAACGCCGCCACCTCGGAAAGAAAGCGGGGCCACGCCG
Organism: uncultured Actinomycetota bacterium; assembly: GCA_963763315.1. GTDB lineage: Bacteria > Actinomycetota > Actinomycetes > Actinomycetales > Dermatophilaceae > CAVSJJ01. Next base: position 214,075 of record CAVXOC010000001.1, on the reverse strand, counting down.
GCTCATCGGCAAGCAAGATGTGGTTCTTGCTGTGCAACGGGACGAACCGGGCGCCGGGAATGAGCCCGGCCAGATGACGACCCTGCTCGAAGGGAACGGCTCGGTCGCCGTCGGCGTGCAGCACGAGCGTTCGCGCGGAAACCGTCGTGGCCGCAACGGTCACGTCCAGGACGGCGCGTGCTCGGCTGCTGGCGAGCGCGGCATCCGCCGACATCGAGCGGCGTTGGAGCTCGTCGAACCATCGCATCTGTGCCTCGGTCGCACCCGGGATGAAGGAGGACGTGAACACGCGACGGAAGACCGGATCTGCGCGCCCCCAGCCGACCTTGATCATCCGAGAACGAAGGTCCCTCTCTTCGGTCTCCTCCTCCGTGGCACTTCTCGCCGAGGCCCCCTGCCCGTACGCGCCCCACAGGACAAGGCTGGTGACGCGCTCTGGATGCGCTCGCGCGTACTCGACGGCAACCGCCCCCCCTTGGGACATGCCCAGGAGGACGAAGCTGCTGAGCCGCGCGGCTTCGACGACGGCCTCCAGATCCACCAGCCAGGCGTCGAGCGAGTACTCGCTCGGATCACGGTCAGACAGCCCGCTCCCGCGGTCGTCATAGCGGACGACGGTGAATCGTTGACCGAGCTCCTCCAACCAATGACTCCACACGGGACTCGACCAGTCGAAGTCAAGGTGGGTGAGCCAGGTGCCAACACGCACCAGCGGCGGACCACTCCCATGCCGCGACCACGCGATGCGGGTGCCGTCCGCGGAGGTCGCGAACGAGACCTCGGTTCTCATCGTGGGAGTGTAGGCCCATTGGGTCTGTCAGGCCGAGAGGTTCCGAGCCGTCAGGCGAGTGCCCACCCGACCGGCGGCCTGGTGCGGAAGATGGCGCATCCGTCTGCCCCCCTCCGCATCCGCGGTATGTCTTTCTGGGCTGCTAGAGACTTCCGGGTAGGCCGGTGTCTGGCCAGACTCGGTCCAGGTGCCCGGCGGGACGCTCTCTTTTGGGCTCCCCACCCCTCGCGGGTGTGGCTCTCTTCCGGTCTGCTGCCCGCCGGGCTCCACTGACGAGGCGCGGCTCAAGAAGGGACTGCCCTGCTCGTAGTAGCACTGCCCACCTCGCCGTCCACCGGTTCGAGTACAGGCGGGAGCACGAGATGGGACAGGTCGTCATCAGGGTCGATCCCCACAAGCTGTCAGCGACGATCGAGGTCGTCGACCATCAGGAACGACGGCTCGGCGAAGGCCGGTTCACCACCGACAAGGCCGGGTTCGCCGCAATGAGGAGGTACACCAAGACGTGGCAGGAGCGGATCTGGGCGGTCGAAGGAGCCAACGGTGTCGGTCGGCCGTTGGCGCAGCGGCTGCCCGAGGCGGGCGAGGACGTGCTCGATGTGCCGGCCAAGCTCGCCGCCCGGGTGCGGCTGCTGGACACCGGCCACGGCCGCAAGACCGACGCTCACGACGCGCACTCCGTGGCGTTCGCCGCGGTACGCGCCAAGAACCTGCGCGTCCTGGCCGTCGACCCCGAGATCGAGGTACTGCGGATGCTCGTCGAACGCCGTGAGGCCCTCACCCGGCGCCGCGTCCAGACCGTCGCCCGACTTCAAGCCCTCCTGGCGGAACTGCTTCCGGGACAGGCGAAGAAGGACATCACCACCGGACAGGCCACCCGCATGCTGGCCTCCGTGCGGCCCCGGGACCTCGCCGGGAAGACCCGACGCCGGATCGCCGCCGAGGAGCTCGCCGAACTGGTCGCAGTCGAGGCGAAGATGAAGAAGGCCACCGCCGAGCTCAAGACCATCGTCGCCGCCCGCATCCTGGCCGACGTCGGCGACGTCGCCCGCTTCGCCGACCACAACCGGTTCGCCTCCTGGACCGGCACCGCCCCCCTCGACGCGTCCTCCGGCGAGCAGAACCGACTCCGCCTCTCGAGAGCCGGGAACGGCGCGTGAACCACATGATCCACATCGCCGCGATCAGCCAGCTCCGGACCCCCACCGACGGTCAGGCCTACTATCGGCGCAAGCGCGCCGAGGGCAAGAAGCCCCTCGAAGCCCTCAGATGCCTCAAGCGCCGCATCTCCGACGTGATATTCCGGCAGCTCGTCGCCGACGCCGTCGCAGGCATGGACATGGGCCCGGGAAGGCACCGCGGGGCGTCTCAGATATCCAGCGCGACCGGCTCACACCCGCACACCGGCACTTCGGATCAGCCACTCCCGGGACCCGCACCAAGGACGCTACGCCCGACGGCCGCGCCTGTGAAGAGGCCCCTCAAGACCGCCGGTTGACAACAGAAGGGCGCCGATGTGGGGCGCCCATTGTGGGCAGGACGCAGCCACTCACCGACATGTCCGTCACAGTGAAGGACTTCGCGCTCAGCGCGTCGCCGCGCTCGAAGCGGGCCCTGGGAGAGGACGGCTCAGCCGCGGTCCCAGCGACTCGTGCCGACGCCCACTGGCGGTGGCTATCCCCGGTGACAGCGCACCTGTTTCGTGCGATCTACGTGCAATATACGTGCGATAACGATCCCAGCAGTTGGTGGCCAGAAACGGCCACAAGCACCCGCCCGCCGGGGTCGCCGAGCACATCGGTGCAGGTCAGCGCCCCTTTCGAGCTGGCGTGCGCACCTGTCGGAAACACAGGTTCGCTTGCAGCACGAATTCTGTTGTGCCACAATGGTTTTCGAGTTGACGCAGGGGCTTGAACCCTCAACCTCCTGTTTGCAAGACAGGGAGCGCTCCCCCAGCACACCCCGGTTGACCTGCACAGACATGTTCACGTATGCCGGTACGGCACTCGTCGTGCGATCTGCGGGCGATACGAGAGCACCCCAAAGTCCGCACCTGTCACGACCCCCGCCACATCCCTGAGTTCCGCAGCTGGGTGGGGCTCAGTGGAGGCGTGAATGGGCTGTGACCTGCGGAAACGCGGATCGGTCTGGTGACACGGCGTGTCACTAGGCAGGGGTGTTGGTTGGGCTGCAGGGGTTCAGTCGGGGGTGGCGAGTGTGAGGATCCGTGGCGGTGGGACCATCTCGAGCCGGTCCAGGATGCTCTGCTGGGCCGGGGTCGGCTGGGTGGTCTGCCGGTAGGTCCCGGCGTCGCCGGTGAAGGTGCCCAGTGCAAGGCGCTGGAGTTCGCGGCGGATGGTGCTCCAGGTGTCGCCGGTGGTGGTCTCGATGATCCGGATGAGCAGCAGCGCGAGCCAGCAGAGGACGACGTGGGCGCGGATGCGGTCTTCGAGGCGGTGGTGGACCGGGCGCAGGTCGAGGATCTGTTTCATGTCGCGCCAGCCGCGTTCGACCTCGAGGAGCTGCTTGTAGCCCAGTGCGATGTCCTCGGCCGAGAGTTGGGGTTCGTTGGTGCGGAGAAGGTACTTGCCGTCCAGCTTCTCCTCCGCGGCGATCGCGGCCGCGTCGACGCGGAGCAGCCCACCGGCAGTGACGCGCAGGAACCGGTTCAGGCCGGGTTTGGTGGAGATCACCCCACGCAGCTCGGCCCGCTTGGTCTTCGACAGCTTGTCGGTATCGGCGATCAGGTCGGTGAGCAGTTGGACCAGGTGGCCGCGGACGGCGGCGTCGCGGTCGGCGGCCTCGGGATTGTGTGCGATCACGAACCGTTCGTGCTCACTGATCCGGACCTCCTTGACCCGCAGGTTCCCCGCCACTTCTTGGTAGCGGCCCGCCCGGCCCAGCGCCGCGGTCGCCTCGGCGGAGCCGGAGCGGAGCTTCTCGCCCAGGATGTAGCCGCCGCCGGCGCGGCGCAGATACCTGCGGTTCTCCGCCGAGGTGAATCCGCGGTCGGCGACCCAGACCACCCGAGCCAGGTTCCAGTCCCGCATGTCGGCCTTGACCTGTCGGATCAACGCCGAATCACTGGTGTTGCCCGGCCAGCACCAGACCCGGACCGGGATCCCGTCCCGGGTGACGGCCATCCCGATCACGACCTGTGGCAAGTCGTCGCGGTGGTCCTTGGACTTTCCGTAGACCCGGAACCCGCCCTCCTTGACGGCGCCGGCCGGCGGCTCGGCATCCACGCCGGGTTCGACGCCGGGAACGTCATCGGTCGTGGTGACCGGGCGGCCCGCTGCGTCGCGCCACACCGGCTCGTCGGGAACCTCGGTCTCGAAGTAGGTCGAGGTGGTGTCGAAGAACAACAGGTCGACCTCGAGGTTCAACAGGTCCGCGGTCGAGGCGTAGACATCCTTGGCCAGTACCGGTTCGGCGTCGATCAGCCAGTCCATCGCCCGGTAGCACGCGTCCTCGGAGACTTCCGACAACCCGGGGATGTGCACGTCGTGGGTCACCCAGCCGGCTGCGGCGAGCTTGGAGGACGGCGCCAGCGCCCGGTTCGCGACCAGCGCGAACAGCACTCGCTCGGTGAGCGCGTCCCGGCGGGTCGAGGCCAACATCGTGCGCATCGTCTTGGTGATCCCCAGCCGGGCCCACAACGCGTCCAGGACGTAGGCCCCGCCCAGCGGGCGGGACTCCACGAACGCCAGCCCGGGCAGCCCACCCACCTCAGCGGTGGTCTCACCCCCAGGCGTCGAAGCCCCGCCGAGCACCCTGGTCAACGAGGCGATCAGACGTTCCACCGCGGCCCGGTCCAGATCCTCGACCCGGCCGAAGTTGTACAGCACCTTCATCCTCGACGTCTTCGCGGCGGGGTCCCACTCGTTGTGAGCCAGCTGCAGGTACCGCACCACGGCGCCGTCCTTGTTCCGCCGAGACGACGTCCGTACGAACATGTCACCAGACGCTACCCGGTGAACCCCTGTCCAACCGCGCCGAACACGCCGGGCCGTGTCACTAGGCGATCACGGCCGTGTCACCACCCCCCAAGCCGCTGACCAGCACACTTGTCCTTCGCCATGCCCCAGAACACTGAACAGCTGCGGAACTCAGGACATCCCGACCGCCCCCTGGGTCCGTCTCGACCCCGCCACCTGCCCGAAAGTCAGGCGAAGATCTGGCCGATCTGGGCCAGTCGCTTCGGGACGAGGGTGAACCATGCTTGCGTCCCATGCTGTTCGCGGGTGAGCAGGCCGGCTTCGGTGAGGACCTTGAGGTGGTGGGAGATCGTGGGCTGTGCGAGGCCGACCGCGGGGGTGAGGTCCTGGACGCTGGCGGAGCAGTCGCCGGCGGCCCGGATGATGCTCAATAGCTGGAGTCGGACCGGGTCGGACACGGCCTTGAGCAGGGACGCCAACTCGTCTGCCTCGGCGCGGTCGAGCGGGGCGCGAACGGGTGCGCCGCAGCACTTGCCGATCGCGCCCTCGAGCAGCAGGAGCGAGCCAGCGACAGCCCTGGTCATCATCCCTGCACCTCCTGGCGCCTCATTCGTCGCGTCTTGTTTACATCGATGTTGGTAAATATTGACATGAATCGATCAAGAGTGCCAGTCTGGGTCCGAGGCCAGCAGGTCGCGACAACCTTGGCGTCACAGACATGCATCCGACATTCGACCACGATCGAGGCCGCGACACCATGAGTCAGCATGCCGACGTCAGCCAGCCCGGCAGCGTGCCGCCCCCGCCTGCGACCGACCATGTGGCGGCGCGCCTTTCCACTCTCGACCGCTTCCTGCCGGTGTGGATCGGAGCCGCGATGGTCATGGGCCTGGTGCTCGGACGAGTCGTGCCCGGCCTGGGCGACGCACTGTCGGCCGTCGAGGTCGACGGGGTCTCGCTGCCCATCGCGCTGGGCCTGCTGGTGATGATGTACCCCGTCCTGGCCAAGGTCCGCTACGACCGGCTCGACACGGTGACCGCGGACAGGCGGATGCTCGCCAGCTCGCTCGTGCTCAACTGGCTCGTCGGCCCGGCGCTGATGTTCGCCCTCGCCTGGGTCTTCCTGCCCGACCTGCCGGCCTACCGGACCGGCCTGATCATCGTGGGCCTGGCCCGGTGCATCGCCATGGTCATCATCTGGAACGACCTCGCCTGCGGCGACCGGGAGGCGGCGGCGGTCCTGGTCGCCCTCAACTCCGTCTTCCAGGTGTTCGCCTTCGCCGGGCTCGGCTGGTTCTACCTCTCGGTGCTGCCCGGCTGGCTCGGGCTCGCCCAGGCGGGGCTCGACGTCTCGCCGCTCTCGATCGCCCGGTCGGTGCTCGTCTTCCTCGGCATCCCGCTCATCGCCGGCTACCTCTCGCGCACCTTGGGCGAGCGAGCCAAGGGGCGCCAGTGGTACGAGACCCGCTTCCTGCCCCGGGTCGGTCCGTGGGCGCTCTACGGCCTCCTGTTCACCATCGTCATCCTCTTCGCCCTGCAAGGCGACGCGATCACCTCGCACCCCCTCGACGTCGCCCGGATCACCGTTCCGCTGCTGTCCTACTTCGCGCTGATGTGGGGTGGCGGCTTCCTGCTCGGCAAGACCATCGGCATGACCTACGAGCGCACCACGACGCTCGCGTTCACCGCCGCAGGCAACAACTTCGAGCTCGCCATCGCCGTGGCCATCGCGACCTTCGGCGTCACCAGCGGCCAGGCCCTCGCCGGAGTCGTCGGCCCGCTCATCGAGGTGCCCGCCCTCGTCGGCCTCGTCTACGTCAGCCTCTGGTTGCGCACCCGCTACCCCCACCAGCAGTCGCTCGCGCTGAAGGACGGTCCCACCGATGCCTGAGATCCACGTCTACGAGCCCCCCGTGCGCGGCAGCACAGGCGTGTGCGGACCCGACCTCGACCAGCAGCTCGTCACCGTCACCGCCGACGCCGCCCACACCAACGGGCGCGGCGGCCGGGTCGTGCGCCACAACCTCGCCAGCGACGCCCAGGCCTTCGTCACCGACAAGACGGTCCGCACCTTCATGCACCTCGCCGGGTCCGAGGGGCTGCCCCTGACGACCGTCGACGGCCTCACCGTGCTGACCGGCGCCTACCCGTCCCGTGAGCAGCTCCGTCGGTTCGCCGCCCTGACCGTGCCCACCGTGGAGGATGCGGACACCGCTGACCGGCTCGAGACCGGCACCGCGCCGCCGGCCCCGTCCCTCACCCTCATCGGCGGCACCGGGTCGGCCAGCACACCCGGCTCCGGCGACGGCTGCTGCTCATGACTGCCCAACCTTTCCTCGAGGACCTGCCCCGCTTCGTGTTCTTCACGGGTAAGGGTGGCGTCGGCAAGACCTCGCTCGCGTGCGCGACCGCCATGCGCCTGGTCAGCGAGGGCACACGAGTGCTGCTGGTGAGCACCGACCCCGCCTCCAACGTGGGGCAGGTCTTCGACGTCACCGTGGGCAACACCATCACCGCCATCCCCGACGTGCCCGGCCTGTCCGCCCTGGAGATCGACCCGCAGCAGGCCGCCGACGCCTACCGGGCCGAGATCATCGATCCGATCCGCGGCCTGCTGCCCGCCGCCGAGATTGCGGCAATGGCCGAACAGCTCTCCGGCGCCTGCACCACGGAGATCGCGTCCTTCAACGAGTTCACGGCACTGCTGGCCGACCAGATGCTCACCGCCGACTACGACCACGTCCTGTTCGACACCGCCCCCACCGGCCACACGATCCGGCTGCTGCAGCTGCCGGGCGAGTGGACGGCATACCTGTCCGACGGCAAGGGCGACGTCTCCTGCCTCGGCCCGCTCGCCGGCCTGGACCGGCTACGTCGCGACTACGCCGGAGCGCTGGACGCCCTCACCGACCCCAGCCGCACCCGGCTCGTCCTCGTCAGCCGCCCACAGCGCTCGGCCCTGGCCGAAGCCGCCCGCACCTACGACGAGCTGCTCGCGCTCGGCATGGGCGACGCCCACCTCGTCCTCAACGGCCGCCTGCCCGAGAACACCGGCCCGGACCCGCTCGCTGAAGCCGTCGAGCGCCGCGAACGTGAGGCGCTTGAGGGTATGCCGCTGGGGCTGGCCGCTCTGCCGCGCACCACGATCCCGCTGCTGCCGTTCAACACCGTCGGGACCCCGGCGCTGCGTGCCCTCCTCGGCACTGTCGTCGCAGAGTGCGAAACCGCCGCCGACGAGACGCCCACCGTGGCCGAGGACTTCACCGGTCTGCGTGCCCTCGTCGACGCCATCGACGCCGACGGGCCCGCGTTGGTCCTGTGTATGGGCAAGGGCGGGGTCGGCAAGACGACCGTCGCGGCCGCGGTGGCTCTCGAGCTCGCGAACCGTGGTCACGACGTCCTGTTGACCACGACCGACCCGGCAGCCCACCTGACCCAGACCTTGCAGGCCGACGTCGAGCACCTGACCGTGTCCCGGATCGACCCCGACCAGGCCATCGTCGACTACCGGGCCCGGGTCATGGCCAGCAAGGGCGCGAGCCTGGACGACGCGGGCCGGGCGGTGCTCGCCGAGGACCTCAAGTCGCCGTGCACGGACGAGGTCGCCGTCTTCCAGCAGTTCTCCCGAGTCGTCTTCCGCTCGCGCACACAGTTCGTCGTCCTCGACACGGCGCCGACCGGCCACACCCTGCTCCTGCTCGACGCCACCGGCTCCTACCATCGGGAGGTCACCCGCCAGATGAGCCCCGGAGCGCGGTACATGACCCCGCTCATGCGGTTGCAGGACCCGACGCAGACCAAGGTCCTGCTCGTCACCCTGCCGGAGACAACGCCGGTCCTCGAGGCCGAGCAGCTCCAGGTCGACCTCGCCCGGGCCGGGATCATCCCGTTCGCCTGGGTCGTCAACAACAGCCTCGCCGCCGCCTCACCCCGCTCGCCGTTCTTGCGGGCCCGCGCCCGCACCGAGCTGGCCTGCCTGCACCGTGTCACCGAGCTCGCTGCTCGGGTCGCCATCGTGGCGATGCTCGCCCACGAGCCGGTCGGCGCCGCCGCGCTGTCCGCACTGACCCAGCAGCCCACATCCGAGGAGGACCTCGCCCATGCCCAGTGACTCGAGCCTTCCACCCGGAAACAGCCGCCAGGACATCTACGAGCGGGTCGTCGACGAGCTCGCCTACTCCTACGAGGGAGTCTTCTCCCGCGAGACCGTGGCCCGCGCCGTCACCGACGCCCGCGAGGCCCTCGAGTCCGTCTCGAAGATCCCGGACTACCTTCCGGTCCTCACCACCCGGTACGCCAAGGAGCAGCTCCAGGCCGCCGCCCAGGCCGACGGACGGATCGCCAAGCAGGTTCCCGAGATCCTCTTCATCTGCGTCCACAACGCCGGCCGCTCCCAGATGGCCGCAGCCCTGGCCCAGCACCTCTCCGGCGGCAGGGTCCACGTCCGATCGGCCGGCTCGGCCCCCACCAACGACATCAACCCCACCACCATCGAGGTCCTCGCCGAACGCGGCATCACCCTGCACGATGCCTACCCCAAGCCCCTCACCGACAGCGTCGCCCGGGCGGCCGACGTCATCGTCACCATGGGCTGCGGCGATGCCTGCCCCAGCTACCCGGGGAAGCGATACCTCGACTGGGACGTCGCCGACCCCGCCGGGCAGCCGCTGGATGCGGTCCGCGACATCCGCGACGATATCCAAGGCCGCGTCACCGCGCTGCTACGCGACCTCGCGATCTGACCCCTGCGCGCAAGCCAACCCAAGCACCACGCTGATCAGGAGCCGAGACCCGTGTCCGACAGGCCGTCCGTCCTCTTCGTCTGCATCCACAACGCCGGCCGGTCCCAGATGGCCGCCGCCTACCTCGCCGCCCTCTCCGGCGGACAGATCGAGGTCCGCTCGGCCGGCTCCGAACCGGCCCACCAGGTCAACCCCTCGGCCGTGGCCGCCATGGCCGAGGAGGGCCTGGACATGTCCGCTCAGACCCCGAAGATCCTCACCGCCGACGCCGTCAAAGACTCCGACGTCGTCATCACCATGGGCTGCGGCGACACCTGCCCGATCTTCCCCGGCAAGCGCTACGAGGACTGGGTTCTCGAGGACCCCGCCGGCAAGGGCGTCGAAGGCGTCCGCCCGATCCGGGACGAGATCAAGGGCCGCGTCCTGGGCCTCATCGAGTCCCTCGGGGTCACTCCCGTCCGGGCCTGACCGCTCAGCAGGCCCGGGAGAGCGCATGAACGTCCGGGCCGCCGTCTGCGGTGGCCGACGACCCCCGGTCCGGGCGCCACGTCGGGTACTACGTTGGCGACAGGCGACCCCCGGGCGGCGGGCCGGTCCCGGTGACTGGGCTTGCTACATGGGGCCACGTGCCGGCTGTCGCCGACGGGCCGTGGTCTGGCAGATCGAAGCGGCGATTCTCTGCAAGGAGCGCCTTCGGTGGACGAGACCACGATCCTCAGTCAGGCCTTGGATTTCCATGGGCACAAGTGCTGGGCCAGCACCGCCGGAGTGCGGCTGGGCCTGGCGGCGATGGAGGCTCTGGGCGCGCCCCGTGCCGGGGCGAAGCAGCTTCACGCGATCATCGAGACGGGCGAGCACCACGGGGGCACCTGCTTCGGCGACGGCATCCAGTTCACGACCGGCTGCACGTTCGGCAAGGGGAACATCGAGAAGACCGGTGAGGGCAAGTTCGCCGTCACGCTGGTCGACAAGGCCGCGAACCGCGCGGTGCGCGTGGCCTACCGGCCCACGCTTCAGCCACGCATCAAGGCCACGGCGTTCATGCAGAAGCGCGCTGCGGGCGTGCCGCCCACGCAGATCCTCGAGGACGAGCAGATGGAGGTCGTCACCCTCGTCTGGGACGCGCCGGCCAAGCAGATCATGACGGTCGGACCGGTCGCGCCGCGAGAGTGGAGCGAACCCGAGGAGGCCGTCCGCTTCCTCGTCTGCCCAGGGTGTGGCGAGCTGGTCGCCGAACCATACGCTCGGGTGGCGGAGGGCAAGATCGTCTGCGCCGCCTGCGCAGGCTACCCCCTCTGAAGACTGCCCAGAGGCGGCATACTCGCGGCGGGCGGCTCGTTGGCCGGTTCGCGGCTCATGCAGAACAAGCTCAGCGGCGCCCAGCTCAAACGCTTCATCGGTGTCATGCTATGGGTCATCGCGGCGAAGATCGCCTGGGACCTGGTCAGGTGAGCGGGGCCGGCTCAGCTGCTTCCTCGCTCATGCTCTTGGCTGGGGGAGGGCTGCACGGCAACGACGCGGCCGTGGACATCGCACACGGCCGCAAGGGTGTTGAAGACCGTGCCGAACTGGCGCAGGTTGCGGTGCAGTAGGTCGATGCGCCGCTGCCCCTCATCGGTGACGATGCGCACCTCGTAGTCGATCTCGGCGAAACGCGGCGGGGCGTCCTGGCGCCGGGCATGGACGTCGATCTCGACGCGCTGGTAGCGAAACGACAGCAGGGCCCCGGAGCGCTCGAGGTTCTTCAGCAGGCAGGCCGCGAAGGCGCCGGACAGCAGCTCCGCCGGCCCGGGCAGCCCCGACGGCTCACCAGAGCCCCAGGTGGCATCAACCGGGATTCGCTGGTTGCCGGCCTCGATCCTGGCCCGGCCGCCGGCGAAGCCTTCGGCCCGCACGTGGTAGGTGGTGGGTGACCCGGTCATCTCGGTGTCCTTCCCTTGCGGCCCAGTGTTCGGCAAGCGTTCCACACCCGCGAACCTCTCCGCCGTGTCCAGGCCGCCCGCCGGCGGCCACGAGCCACGGAACACGCAAGCGGTGAGGCCGGTGCAGCGTACCCGGCCCTGTGCGGGGTGCGAGCCAGGCGCCCCCGGAGGTGACGCATCGCACCTCCGGGACCCCTGGCCCTGCCGGTCATGGGTGAGCGGCTGGTGCTACAGTTCAACCGTGACTGAATCAATCTGTGTTGATGTGACCGTGCCTGAGTCGGCCGAACCGCTGGTGGTGCTGCAGGCTGTCGCGGATCCGATCCGGTGGACCGTGCTGGCGACCTTGGCGGGTGCGCCACGGTGCGTATGCAAGCTCCAGGAGCAGGTCCCGATCGCGGGGAACCTGCTCAGCTACCACCTGAAGGTGCTCCGTGAGGCGGGTCTGGTCACCACGAGCCGGCGGGGCCGCTGGGTCGACTACGCGCTGGCACCCGACGCGGCCGAGCGAATGCGTGCGGCGCTGCCGGACGCCGCGATGGCGGCGGTGAACGCGTGAGCGTGGCCGAGCGGTTGCGCCCCACGACGCCGACCCGGCGGTGGGTCGGTCTGGTGGGGGCGGCGCTGGGGTGGTTCGCCCTGTACGAGGTGAACCTGCCGTTGTGGGACTGGCTCGTCTACGACCTTGTCGGCCTCGACCGGACCAGCCAGCTGGGCTCGGGGGTGCACTTCTTCTTCTACGACTCGGTCAAGATCGCCCTGCTGCTGGTCGGGGTCATCTTCGTTGTCACCGTGCTGCGGTCGTTCATGAGCGTCGAGCGCACCCGGGCGATGCTGGGCGGCAAACGTGAGGGGGTCGGCAACGTGATGGCCGCCGGCCTGGGCGTGATCACCCCGTTCTGCTCGTGCAGCGCCGTCCCGGCCTTCATCGGGTTCGTCGCCGCCGGGGTCCCGCTCGGGGTCACCATGAGCTTCCTGATCGCCAGCCCCCTGGTCAACGAGGTCGCCATCGGTCTGCTGTTCGGCATGTTCGGGCTCGGACCGACCCTGCTCTACGTCGGCGCAGGCCTGGTCATCGCCATCGCGGCGGGGTTCGTCCTGGGCCGGTTGAAGCTCGAGCGGTGGGTCGAGCCGTTCGTCTTCGAGACCCGCCTGGGCGGGCAAGTCATCGACCCCGCCGCTGGGCTGACCTGGGAGGACCGGATCCAGATGGGCGTGGAGGAGGTCGGCGTGATCCTGCGCAAGATCTGGCCGTACCTGCTGGTCGGTATCGCCCTGGGCGCGGCCATCCACGGCTGGGCACCGCAGGACTTCTTCACCCAGTACGCCGGCGCCGGGAACCCCTTCGCGGTCCTGATCGCCGTGTTGGTGGCCATCCCGTTGTACTCCAACGCCGCCGGCGTCATGCCGCTGGTGCAGGCCCTGCACGACAAGGGCCTGCCGATGGGCACCCTGCTCGCCTTCATGATGGCCGTCGTCGCGCTGAGCCTGCCCGAGATGATCCTGTTGCGCCGCGTCCTCAAACCCCCGCTCATCGTCACCTTCGTGGCCGTCGTCGGTGCCGGCATCATCGCCGTCGGCTACCTCTTCAACGCCGTCCTCGCCTGACCCACCACCACCAAAGGAACACGCCATGATCATCAAGATCCTCGGCTCCGGCTGCACCAACTGCGTCAACCTCGAGCGCATCACCCGCCAGGCCGTCGCCGACCTGGGGATCGACGCCCAGTTCGAGAAGGTCACCGACTACGCCGACATCATCAGCTACGGCATCATGTCCACCCCCGGTCTCGTGGTCGACGAGAAGGTCGTCCTGTCCGGTCGGGTACCGGCCCCGGCCAAGGTGCGCGAGCTCCTGGAGTCGCTGACCTCCTGATGGACACCACCCGGCACGCACCTGCGGGGCCCCACCCGGCCCCACACCACCAGCGCTCGGCGGTGCGGCTGCAGCAGCATCTGAGCAGATGGCTGATGGTGTACGCGATGGGCGCGATCACGGCCGGCCTGGTCGTCGGTTACCAGTTGCGGGAGTGGACCCAGGGGCACCCGGACGGGATCGGGACCCTGACCACGGTCGCGGTGTTCCTGGTGATCTACCCGATGATGGTCAACCTGCGCGTCGAGGCCCTGGCCCGGGCCGGCCGTAACGTGCGGGGCCTGGGGCTGGCCCTGGCCTACAACTTCGTGTGGGCCCCCCTGGTCGGCTTGGTGCTGGCCCGGGTGTTCCTGCACGACCCGCTCCTCGCACTGGGGTTCCTGCTCGTCATGGTGGTGCCGTGCTCGTCGATGTCCATCGCCTACACCGGGCTCGCCAAGGGCGACGTCGAGCTCGCCACGGTCATCGTCGCCGTCAGTTTCATCGTCGCGCTGATCGCGGTCCCCCTGTGGATGTTGGTGTTCGCGGCCGGGTATGACATCCCCCTGCCGTTGGGCTCGATGATCGTCTCGATCCTGACGGTCCTGCTCGCCCCGATGCTCGCCGGATGGCTGACCCGCAAAGGCATCGTCGCCTGGCGCGGGCCCGGTGCCCTGAACCGGCTGCAGCCGCTGTTCTCCGCGGCGTCGATGCTGGCGATGTTCGGGATCATCTTCCTGATCTTCCTCGCCAAGGCCGCGATGATCGTGGACCGCTGGCAGACGGTCCTGCTCCTGCTGGTCCCCAACGCGGTGTTCATGGCAGCGACCTTGGGCCTGGCGACCTGGCTCAACCGGCGCATCGGGCTGTCCTACGGCGAGCACATGGCCGTCGTGTTCGCCTCAGCCGGGAAGAACAACGCAACCGCGATCGCGATCGCCGCCACAGCGTTCACCCCCCTGGTCGCCGTCCCCGCCGCGACGATGCCGATCTTCCAGATCCTGCTGATGGTCGGTTACGTCAAGATGGCCCCCCGGGTGCGCCACTACTACGCCCACAGGCGCCACCCCCAGCCCGCGGCCGCCCAGTCATGACCACCGCCGACGCGGTACCGGCCAGTCCCGGCGCTCACGCGTTCGAGCACGGCGCCGACATCGCCCGCCCCGGCCAGCGCCGGGCGCTGGGCTGGGCCCTGGGTGTCAACACCGCCCTGCTCGTCGTCGAGGTCATCGGCGGGATCGTGTTCGGGTCGCTGGCGCTGCTCGCCGACGCCGCGCACCTGGTCTCCGACGTCACCGGCCTCGGCATCGCCGTCGGAGCGGTGATCCTGACCGCCCGCCCCGTCAGTGCCAGGCACAGCTTCGGGTTCGCCCGGGCCGAGGTGATGGCCGCCCAGGTCAGCGCCCTGCTGCTGCTTGCCGCCGGGGCGTGGATCCTGGTGGAGGCCGTGACCCGCCTCGGGGATCCGGTGCCCGTCCAGGGCGCCGGACTGGCCGCGGTCGCCACCGTGGGCCTGGTGGTCAACGCCGGCAGCGCGGTCGTGATCCACCGGGCCCAGGGGGAGAGCCTGAACATGAGGGCCTCCTTCGTGCACCTGGCCACCGACGCCGTCGGCTCCCTCGGCGCGCTCGTCGCGGGGGTCGCCATCTGGGCCTGGGGATGGGTCTCGGCCGACACCATCGTCTCGATGGCCACCGCTGCCCTAGTGCTGTGGACCGGGCGGGGGCTGCTGCGCCAGTCCACCCACGTCCTGATGGAGGGCGTCCCGCGCAGCCTGGACCCCGAGGCCGTCCTGGCCGCAATGGGCACGGCGGACGGGGTAGTCGGCGTCCATCACCTGCACCTGTGGAACCTGGCCTCCGACGTCCCTGCCGCCTCAGCGCACGTCGTCCTGGCCGGCCAGCCCACCCTGCACCAGGCCCAACAGGTCGCCACTGCGGTCAAGGCAGCACTGGCCGAACGCTTCGCCCTGACCAACGTGACCCTCGAGCTCGAAGCGAGCCCGCCGGCCGACAACCAGTCCCAGCCCGTCCCCGAGTCCACTTCCGGCTGACCCACCCCTGCCCGCAGGTGGGGGTCCGCCGCACCCCTTCGTGGCACAACCGTGCGCCATGACTCCCGGCCTCAGAGCAGGCCCCGAACAACAGGAGACACCATGACCGCCGTCACCAGCCCGCCGACCCTGGACCAGGTCCTCGCCGGCATGACCAGCGCCACCGGCGGAAACCTGCCGCGGATGGTCCAGCTGGCAGCCCGCGTCATGCCTGACATGGTCTTCAAACACGCCCAGGACAGCGGATTCGCCATGCCCAAGGACGGCGGCGCCCTCACCGAGGAGACCCGCACCCTCATGCTCCTTGCCATCGCTTTGGCCACCGGCAGCCCCTGCGTCGACGGCCTGGTGAACAAGGCCAGGGTCATGAACATCGACCGGCCGAAGATCCTCGAGACCATCAAGATCGCCCGATTCGCCGAGGCGACCCGGGTGTTCCAGAACGCCGAGCACGTCCTCACCCAGCTCGATGCCGAGCAGTAGACGCCGCTCACCAGGCCAGATCCTCCCGCACAAACCCGTCAATCCCGCGATACCCGAAAGCCGAGACATGCCGTGACCACGAACACCAGCGGCGGCCCAGCCCCGCTCCTGACCCCGGACCAGACCCCGCCGGACGCAGCGCCGACGCCACGCACTGATCCCGGCCTCCCGCCGGACCGGGTCCGTGACCTGCACCCGGGCTGGTTCGCATCCGTGATGGGCACCGCGATCCTCGCCGTCGCCACCTACCTCAACCCCGGGAACCAAAGCGCGCTGCGGGCGGCCGCCCACGGGCTCGGAGCCGCACTGGCGGTCCTCGCCTACGCGCTGGGTGCCGTGATGACCCTCGCGTATGCCGTGCGTTGGATCCGCCACCGCCACGCCGCACTGACCGACCTGCACCATCCGGTGCTGGGCGCGATGCACGCGACCCTGCCCGGTGGGTTGCTCGTGCTGGCCGTGATGACCTCCGTCGTGGGCCCCGAGCTGATGCCCGCTGGAGCAGCCACCGCGCTGATTGCTGTCCTCGCTGTGGCGGGAAGCCTGCTGGCACTGGTGTTCGCCGTGGCCTTCGCCATGACGCTCTTTGTCGGCGCCCCACCTGCCGCGTCGGTCAACGGCGGCTGGTTCATCCCGCCCGTGGTCACGATCATCATCCCGATGGCCCTGACGCCACTGATGCCCCACACAGGCCCGGGCAACGCCCGCCTGCTCCTGGCCCTTGGCTACGCCGCATACGGCATGGGATACCTGCTGTTTCTGATGATCCTGGGCCTGCTCCATGACCGCCTGGTGCTGCACCCCTTACCGCCTGCGCAGCTCGCGCCGGCGCTGTGGATCGGCCTCGGCCCAGTCGCCGTCGCGGTGCTCGCACCCCTGGCCCTAGCCCGAGCCGGCCAGAACGTCTTCGGCCTGGCGGCACCGGCCGTGACGGTCCTCAGCCAACTGTTCGGCACGGCCATGTGGGGCTTCGGGCTGTGGTGGCTGGCCATCGCCGTCACCCTGCTGGTGCGATACCTACGCGCCGGCACCCTGCCGTTCCACCTCGGATGGTGGGCCTTTACCTTCCCCCTCGGCGCCTACACCGTGGCCACCGTGACCCTGGCCCGCGCCTGGCAGGCACCTGTACTCGAGGACCTCGCCGTGCTCCTGTACCTGATGCTGGTCGGGTTCTGGTCCGTCGTGACCACCAGAACCGCCACTGCGACCTGGGCCGGACGAATCTGGCAACGCTGACCCCCCAGCCGCCTCGGCAACCCCCGCGCCACCTGTCCCTCGCTTGTCCAGCAACACCATCGGCCGCCACGCACCACGCGCCAGCTCGTCAAGAGTCATCGCGCCACGGTTCTACCAGAGCGCGGCATGTGAGGAAGCATCTGGCCGACCCGCCACGGGGGATTGGAGCAGTGGCGCTCGCAGCCGCTCAGAGGCTGGGTCGAGGCCGGCCGCAGGCCGCCGCTCGCCTGAGGTCGTCAGCTACGGCCGGGGCGGCCACTGAACCTGTCCTGAGAACAGGCGCGCGCACCTGTTTCGTGCGATAACGGCCAAGCATCACCGACACCTGCAGTGTCAATACACTTGTGCCACACCGTTTTTCGAGCTGGCGGGGGGACTCGAACCCCCAACCCCCTGGTTACAAGACAGGGCGCCTGTCCCCCGCGCACCCATGTTGACCTGCACAAACATCTTCACGTATGCCGATACGGGGGTCGTCGTGCGATCTGCGTGCGATACGAGAGCACCCGCATGTCCGCACCTGTCAGGCCGGCCCACTCCCCGGGCACCGCTGCCGGGAACAGGGTGGGCCGTCACGGGCGCCCTGCTCGGCGTTGATCGCCGCCCCTACCTACTGCCAGGACGCCAACCAGGCGGCAGCCCGCTCAGCCGGCCCGCGATGCCGCGGCTCGACCGTGGACAACCGGTCGATGATGGTGCCGGGGTCGACCAGGTCCGCGCGCAAGAGGGCGGCGACGAAGTTCCGGTCCTTCTCCCGCAGCGCGCACAGCTTCGCCACGGCGAGGTCCTCCTTGTCCAGGCGCCAGCCGGTGAACTGCGGCTCACCCGAGGCGGCGGCCGTGTTGGCGTTCTGGGCCTTGACGAGCCGGTCGCGCCACCCCTGAGGCAAGACGCAGGTGTGCAGGTCGACGCCGTCGATGCTGAAGCCGTGCAGTTCCTCGAATGGCGAGAACTCCCCCGCGACCCCTTCGATCAGGTCGGCGAGCCGGGCGGTCTCCTCGTTGCCCTCGGCGATCGGCAGGATGTCGACCTCGATCGACATCGTGGCCTCGGCAGGCAGCAGGTCCTCGCTCACCGATCCGAGGATGGACTGGGAGCCGACGACGATGACCTCGGCGTGTCCGATGATCTGGCAGGCGGTGCGGATGGCGTGCTCGAGCTGGTCGCGGCGCATCAGCCCACCCTTGTCAGGGTCTCGGCTCGCTCGTCCTGCGGGAGCAGCCCACCCATCGGCGAGACCTCACGCATCTGAATCGAGTCCCGATCCAGACCCGTCATCACCCGGTGCAGCCCAAGGACGTCCCCCCGCTCGACCAGCTCGCGCCATCGCTGCAGGTTCCGCTCGTGCGGCTGCCCGCTCACCCCACCGCGCAACCGGGTCAGGTTGCGCTCGATCCTCGGGCGCCACCGCACCAGGCTGTCCCGGGTCAGATGAGTCGACAGCCGCCGGTGCAGCATCCACGAGCGCCGCTCCGAACGGGTCAGCTCCACCGGCACCGGCCGACGGACCACCTCCAGCCGGTAGCCCATACACGACAGCAACCGGTCCAGCTGCTCGTCGCTGAGCTCGACCCTTCCCGACAAGAACTGGCTGATGCTCGGCTGATGGACCCCACTGAGCCGAGACAACTCCGCCTGGGTCATGCCCCACTCGAGCATCACCTCCCGGAGAACATCACCACGACTCGTCACAAACGGAGTATAGCACCGCTTGCTATATCCACGCTCCGTGGAGAGTCTGTCGTGGCCCTGCTGAAGCCGCCCCCAACGCGGCCGAAAAGACACAGGTCCGAACTCGCGCCCATACCGGTGGGCGGGTCATCGTTGCCTCTCCTGGCCCCTCCTGCCGCGATCCGGTCTCACTGGCCGGGGATGACCACGGTCCCGCATTCATCGCATCGGAAGGCATCGACGCTGTGATTGAAGAACCCTGTCGTCAGGGGAATGCCGCCCAGGTCGCCGCCAAGGCCGCGGCCTTGTTTGAATTTCACTCCTGGCGAGCGGCCGACGACGACGCCCGCGGTCATATTCGTGTGGCACTGCGGACAGCTCATGTCGGGGTTGCTCACGTGACTGATGTTGCCAGAGCCGCCGCAGCAACGTCCGGTCCTGCCGCGGAGCGGCCGTACGCTTCACCGCTGTCATGAGCGGCTGCAGGACCGCGGTTCCGCGTTGTTGCGGCTGGGAATTCGGTCGCAAGAAGCGGCATAGCGAAACAAGCCGCGGCGAATCGTCCGTACCGCAAGGATCAGCGATCCGACGACCAGACCGAGGATGCCGCCAATCATCGCGGCGGGGATGCCGACCTCGAACGTCGCGACCCATGCAGTGGGGGCGTATACGCACAGTCCGATCACCAGCCCGGCGACACAGCCGGCAAGTCCTGTCACCAGCACCCCGTAGACGAGCATGCGGAGCGGCAGCGGCCACCGTGCCAACTCGTGAACCATCGAATGGAGCGCTGAGGGTCGCCTGCGTGGCAGCGGCCTGGTCACGCCGCCCGCCAGAGGGGTGGACGGAAATGTCGGTCAAGTTCGTTGGCGTAGCGGCGTCCGAGTTCGGGTGCGTGTTCGGAGATCCAGTCGGTGATCTTGATGGTGCCCGTTGCGGGGGAGTCGGAGTCGGCGAGGCCGTGGGCCATCGCTTGGTATTCCTCGCGGGTGAGCAGTCGGTCGCGCAGGATCAGGCTCAGTGTGCTGGACAACGCGGTGAGCGCTCGCGCGGGTACCGGCACGATGACGGCGTGGCTGTCGACGACGGTGCGCACGGTGTCGACGAGTTCGCGGAAGGTCAGGCTCTGCGGGCCGACCGCGTCGACAACCACGGTGTCGGTGCGCGCACCTAGCTCGACGCACAGCCGGGCCAGGTCGTGGACGTGAATGCCGCGTATCCGGTAGCTGCCGTGTCCGCCGATGGCGAAGACCGGCAGGCGACGCAATAGCCAGGCGATGTTGTTGATCAACACGCCGTCGCCGCCGAACAGGATTGCCGGCCGCACGATCGCGTGTGCGACACCGAGGTCGCCGAGGATCTGTTCGACTTCTGCCTTGCCGCGGAAGTACGGGTAGGGCGAGTCGAGGGACGGGTTGGTAATGGACACGTGCACGATGCGCTGCACTCCGGCCGCGGCGGCGGCGTGGAACAGGGTGCGGCTGTTGTCCACGGCGGCGGCGTGATCGACGTGGCCGTGCGCGAAGCGCACCCAGTAGGTGTTGTAGAGGGTGTGCGCGCCGCGTAGTGATCGCGTCAGTTCGGCCGGGTTTTCGAAGTTCAGCGGTCGGGTCTCGATCGGCGTGCCAGCCGGGGCCCGACCGGGATGCCCGGTCACCGTGCGCACTCCTCGCCCGGCATCGATCAACTCGGCCGCGATCGCGGCGCCCGAGTAACTGAACGCTCCGGTGACAACATCGAATTCGTCGGCGCGCGCGCTCATGTCTGGTCCCCTTCCGATTCGGCGCTGCCGAATGCCGCGCCGGCCATGTCGAGTAGCCCCGCGACGTTGCCGGCGCGATCGAACAGTGCCAGCGCGGCATCCCGGTCCCCGTCGAGGCTGGCGAGCAGTTCCAACCCGAGGAAGCCGGCCACCACGCCGTGTGCGAGCTCCTTCGCCGGCACCAGCAACGCGACCGGCGAGCCGGCCACGGCCTTGCGCACCGCTGTCTCGGCGAACTCGCGCCACGGCGCCAGCCGCGCTGCGACCTGCTCGCCGAGGCCGGGCGTCGACTGCGCACCGGTGATCATCTCCACCAGCACCGCCACATACCCGGCATCGAGGTCCTCGCTGAAGATCGCCCGCGCGGACTCGATCAGATCGCTCAGGCTTTCAGCCTGCTCCAGCGCCCGCGAGTACGCCGCGAGCCGCCGGGCGCTGACGTCGTCCAGCGCCGCGAGCAGCAGCTCGGTCACCGAACCGAAGTGGTAGAACACCAGCGCCTGATTACAGCCGGCCCGGCTGGCGATCTCGCGCCCGCTCGCCCCAGCGAACCCCACCTCTCCCAACGCCTGCACCGCACCCTGCACCAGCGCCGCCCGAGTCTCGGTCGAGCGCTGTCCCCCTTCACCCGGTGCTCCGGCACGCCGTCGGCCCGATGTCGCCATGTCCATCCCCTTGAGCAATTACTTTGAGCAGTCGCTCAAAGCGTAGCACTCAGTGGCCCCCCACCGATCACGGGCTGGATGAAACGAACCGGATCTGCCGAAGCGACCGTGCGCTTCTGCCGCTGGCGGCGCGGTTCATCGTGCCGATGACAATCGCAGGGGCTTCCAATCGCCCAACGGTTCTCGAACATGTGGACAACCTTCCGCTCGCCTGTGGTGTCGTAACAGGTGACGGGAAGTTCACGACAGCAGATGGAGTGGCTGATGACGCGCCGGGAGTTCGACGCCTTCGCGGCTGGCGCGACAACACGGCTGTACCGGACGGCGTACCTCATGGTGGGCGACCACTACTTGGCCGAGGATCTGGTTCAGGATGTACTCGCCCGGGTCTACGTCGCCTGGCCCAGGATCCGCGGTGAGCCGCACGCGTACGCCTACCGGGCCATCGCCTACGCCGTGGCGAACCAGCGTCGCTGGATGCGTCGGCACCCAGAGGCGCACCTCCCCGACAACGATCCGGGCGTGGTGGTGGGCAACGACGCTGACTCGATAGTGGTCCGCAACGACGTTCTGGGGGCGCTGCGGCAGCTACCACCTGGGCAGCGGGTGATCATCGTGCTGCGCTACTACGTCGACCTGACCGAGGCGGACACCGCCCAGGCCCTGATGATCAGCGTTGGGACGGTGAAGAGCCAGCACGCCCGCGCCCTGACCCGGCTCCGCGCCCTGCTTGGTGAAGACCTCGCCGCAGCCCCTGATGCGGATCCCACGACCGCTGCGTCCCATCGATCGGCTCAGTCCCTTCCATCACAGACGGGAGCACGTCATGACCCTGGACCTGCGTGACGAACTAGAGAAGACGACCTCAGCACTGGCACCGCCAAGTGACCTGGTCAGCCGAGCACGCACCGCCGGCCAGCACAGGCTCTTTGTGCGACGCCGCCGCAACGCCATCGGAGGGGTCGCGGTGGTGGCCCTGATCGGTGTGGGGATCGCGAACATCCCCACGCAGTGGTCTCAGACGACAGGACCCGTCCAGACCGGCAGCGCCATCACCACCCCAGACCCCTCGACGGCCATGGACAGGGCTGCGCAGGCGAGGGCCAGTGCGGCGCTGCAGGCGATGGCCCGTGCGTCTCGGCAGGCACAAGCCGAACAGCGCTGCCAGGCCGCCCTCGCCCTGCAGCCCCACGGCACAAACATCCTGTTCGTGTCAGCGACAACCGTTGCGGCCATCCGGACGCACGCAGGGGCCCCCGCCGCCGCCCTGGCTGGCGAGCCATGGGCCAGCCTGAACGCTGGTGACACGGCCGCGTGGTGCACCCTCCAGACCGGTGGCACATACAAGATCATCGCGGCCACCCTGGGCGGCGCCAGCATCACCTTTGTCACCTCCAGGCAGCCACTTGGCGACCCTGGCCCGGACGGTCCCTCCATCCCCTGACGGCTCCCCCCGCGAACCTGGAAGGGCCACAACCGTGTGCAGGGCGGACGATCACGGGTCGCCGCACCCGCGCTATGCCGCCGTTCGCGGGATCGAAGGTGCCGTCGAGGGTGTTAGTCGGGTTGGTCCAGAAGAGCGCGGAACCGGGCGATCTCCTCGGGAGTAAGACCCCCCGGGTGGAAGTTGTCGGCAGGCGTATGGCCCCCGATGTTCACGGCAGTGAGACTTGCCCCCGCTCGGACCAACAGCTCGGTTACCTCCACCGCTCCTCGCTCCACGGCTTGATGGAGCGGGGTATCCCCGTGAAGCGACCGCGCGTTCACGTCCGCACCGGCCCGGATCAACATCCGAATCGCCGCTGTGGTGGCCCCAACCCCGAAGTGCAGCGCTGTCCAGCCCCGCTCATTGGTTCGGCCCACGACTGCGCCATGGTCCAACAGGAGGCGGACGATCTCCTCCTGTCCGGCGCTGACGAAGCCCTCCACCTCATTGACAGCCTCCATGAGTGGCGTGTCAGACCTCGCCGTAGCTCCTCCGTAGAGGTTGACGTCAGCACCAGAGGCCAGCAGGCGCCGGACGGCTTCAACGTCCTCACGCCACACGGCTTCACCGAGACCCTCGCCACCTTCTGGCATGCCACCAGCATGCCTGATCGGCATCCGGATCTGCCGCTGTCGCGGGCCGTACGCTCACTGCGTGCCGCTGTCGCGGGCCGTACGCTCACTGCGTGCCGCTGTCGCGGCCGTACGCTCACTGCCGCGGCTGTCGCGGCCGTACGCTCACTGCGTGCCGCTGAGCGGATGGTCGGCTCGCGGCGAAGTGGGGCACCTTCTCAGCTCGCGACTGAGGGGTCTGGCGAACATCCCGTTGGGGCTACCACCTCGGCTGCGGCGGCTGGGGCGGCATGATCGACGCACGCGGTAGCGACCCATTCCGGCGCGAGTTCTGCGAGACGCACCGGAATTGCGGCCGGTCGCGGTCTGTGTCGCCGCGGGCGTCTCCTGGTCGAAGGGCCCGTCCAGCACGTGCCGGCCTCGCGAGCCCGTCGCGCCGAAGACCAGGATGCTCGGCTCAGGCCCCGTCGTGGAGGGTGATCTGGTAGCCGTCGGGATCAGCGAAGGTGAAGGTCCGCCCGAACGGGCCGTCGATCGGGGCCGAGACGATGGTGTGCCCGTTGGCGGCGAGCGCGTCGTGGATCGCCTGGACCTCGGTGGCGTGCAGCCAGATCGCGGTGCCGATGCCGGGCTGGGCCACGGAGTCCAGGTCGGTGCCGGGAATGATGTCACGCAGCGCGAACGCGATCGGTTTCGTGTCGAACACGACCGCGTGTGGGGGCCCGGCCGGCGACCGGGCCAGGCCGAGGTACGTCTCGTAGAACGCCTGCGACGCGTCGAGGTCATGCGCCTGCAGGGAGATGAAGTCGGGGCCAGTGGCAGCCATGGAATCGCTCCTTCTTGAGTGTCAGGTTTCTGACACAGCCAACGTATGTCAGAATGCTGACATGAGTCAAGACGATGCGGGTGTTGACCTGGAGACGTCCCTGGGTTACCTGCTCAAGCAGACGTCCAGTGCGCTGCGGGCGGCGATGGAGGACGTGCTGCGGCCGCTCGGGATGACCGTCACGCATTACTCGTGCCTCGAGCTGCTGGCGCAACGCCCGGGCTTGTCGAACTCGGAGCTGGCGCGGGGCGCGTTCGTGACCCGGCAGTCGATGAACGTGCTGCTGCAGGCCCTGGAGCGCGACGGCTACGTGACCAGGCCGGCGAAGGCTCCCGTTGGGAAGACGCTGCCCACCCGGCTGACGCCCCGCGGCCGACGCAGCCTGACGAAGGCGTCGGCCGCGGTCCGCTCCGTCGAAGCCAGGATGCTGGCTGGTCTCACCGCGTCCGAGCAGGCCGACACGCTCGCCATCCTGCGGAGGATGGTCCACTCACTGCGCGACGGCACAGACGGCGCGTAGCTCAGTGCCGCCCCCGGCCCTCGTCCTCGCGCCTTGCCCTGGATGTGGTGGGTGGTTCGGTCCCCGATCTTATCCGGTTCGACCGAACATCCTGCCGGTACCGCCGCCGAAACGCCGATCCCGGACCGACGCGAGCCCATCCCGCCGCGAGGGCGGTCGGTTCGCGGCGGTGTGGGCCACCTTTCGTCTTCTGGTCCTGAGCGACGGAAGCTGGGGGATCGGCAGCCGGTGAGCGGGACGGCTCAGTCTGAGCAGTCCACGGCGACGGCTAGAGCCGCGCAGATCTGGCGCATCCGGTCCTCGGCGAGCCGGCCGAGCCGTTCGACAAGGATGGCGAGCGAGACGCTCTCGACCGAGTCCAGGTTGACCGCCGACAGAAGCGGCACGGGATCTTCTCCGGGCTCGAGGAGGACTTCGCTCGGGAGGTGTCGGATGGTGGTCGTGCAGGGGGCGATCAGTGCTCGTCCGTGGCGCGGGATCACGGCGTCACGAGAGAGGACGACGACGGGTCTGCGGCCGATCTCGGCCATCTCGCACCACCACACCTCCCCGCGTGCGGGAAGGTCGGTCATGAGGCCGCGACCGCCCGCCGGAACGAGGCCAGGTCTCCCCATTCGTCGGGTTCGTCGAGGGGATGGGCGTCGTAGGCGGCATAGCTGGCGTCCACCTCGGCCGCGCGATGCCGAGCCAGCAGAGCCGCGAGGGCCTCGTCGACCAGCGCGGAGTCCGACTTCCCGGACGTCTTCCGGGCGTTCTCCAAGAGGTCGGTGTCCACCGTGGTGCTCAACCGTGTGCGACTCATGCCACAATTATGCCACCATCGGGCGACGGCAGAGGGCCCGGACGACAGGCGGCTGAAGAGACGCGTCTCTAGGTGTGGGTTGGGCCGGCGAACTGGTGGAACACATCGAGCATCCGCTCCTCAGGCTCCTCACCGTGAGGCAGGACTTCTGAGTGCAGCCGACGAACGAACGGGCCGTGGCGGCGGTACGCCTTGATCTTCCATGGTCGACCTTCCGCAGCGGTGTCGAGCGCGGCGTCGATGAAGATCGAGAGAACCAAGCCGATGATGAAGCCGACGACAATCCCGACTGGGTTCAGATCGCTGGCCCCGGCTCCGCCCGCGTAGCCGCCACCGGGGCGCATGGTGACCCCGCGCCGCGCCGCCAGGACCTCAATCGTCTTCCCGTCCCGACCCGGGCCGGCAACTCGACGGTGCAGATCGTCCGGCGACTCGATCTCATCGGCCTCAAGGGGGCCCGCGCCGGTCGGAGAGGTCTCGGCGCCACCGTCTGGATCTACCGTCACCGTCGGTCCCGTGCTTGACCGGCATACGGAACCAGACGCCATGCAGCGCCAGCATCAGAGGTCATACTCACGACGGGAATCATGGCACCAGCGCCGATCCGGCACGCCCGGTCACAGATATTGCCCTCCAGACAGTCTCTTGTGACCGGCTCGCGGCGGTGCGTCGCACCGTGGGTCCGCGCACGGGCGGTGTCGCACGACTGAGTCGGGGTTCACCGCGACGCGGCCATGCGGGGACATTCCAAGGTCGGGCCGCCGCCGCCGTGACACGATGCACGCGCGGTGTAGTTGCGTCCGAACGACACATGAGGGAGAACGCGATGTCACTCCAAGGTCAGGACGACCACGTGGAGCGCGCAGTCCGCACTGCCGATGGGCTCAAGGCCGGGACATGGGAAAGCGTCGAAGCCCTCGCTCTGCTGGCGATCGAGTCCGGATCGCGACCGCATTACGACGCCGCATGCCGTGCCGCCGATGCCCTGAAGGCCGGCAACTGGGAGAGCGTGCGGGCCCTGGCCCTGCTCGCCCGCGCCGAACGCGAAATGAGTCACGACCGTCCCTGAGTGCCGGGCCCGGATGGCCTGTGCTCGAGTACGACCCATGCGCCCAGCAGGCGGCGATAGGACGCACCTTCGGGTGGAGGCTGCGGTAGGGGTCTTTAGCTCTCCTCCTCGTGGCCTGAACTGGCGACGTCGCCTTGTTCAGGGTTGTGAGGCTGGCTGGCGGATATCCATGCGCAGCAGTTGGGAATCGTCCTTGATGCTTGGAGGTGTCTTGGTGGTCGGGGGCAGCATGGGCCAGATGTCGTCCTTCTTGACCAGTCGCGGGGCCTGCAGCTCGATCTCGTGACCGTCGATGGACAGCCGCGCCTGTTTCGCGGCCAAGGCGTT
Organism: uncultured Actinomycetota bacterium; assembly: GCA_963763315.1. GTDB lineage: Bacteria > Actinomycetota > Actinomycetes > Actinomycetales > Dermatophilaceae > CAVSJJ01. Next base: position 187,356 of record CAVXOC010000001.1, on the reverse strand, counting down.
CTTGACCCAGTCGGTGCGTGGGCCGTACATCGGGATGAACAGGTAGCCGTCGGGCAGCCGGTGGGCGTCAAGGGGGGTGCGGTAGGTCTTCCCCGAGGATCGGCCGGTGTGGATCAGCACCGGTCGGGCGCCGCGGCGCTCCTCGATTGGGTTGAACACCCGCTTGTTGACGTGGGCCAGCCAGCGCGGAAAGGGCATGGTGGGTTCCTCCTCCTTGGAGAGGCGTTGGTCATCACGCCAGGTGCGGCGCGCTCTCCTCGCGCAGGGCAGTGGCCGCGGTCTTGGTCGTCTTCGGCCAGGTCCAGGCGTAGTAGGCGATGCCGGCGAGCAGGGCCACCTCGATGGCGCTGCCCAGGATGTAGTAGTTCCATTCGCCGACGGCGCCGCCCACGATCGTCAGGCCGTAGATGACCGCCAAGGCGATACTCGCGATGCGCGTGGTTCTGACGGGCAGGACCAAGCTGAGGAACACCATCAGGCTGGGTAGTGCGATGTAGAGGGTCACGCCGAGCAGAAAGCCTTGCCCGATCGTGAACGCGGACATCTTGCCGGCCTCGAGGTCGGCACGAATGTCGGCGCGATACAGGCTGAACAGGTCGACGTAGGCAAAGACGAACATCATGGACGCCCAGAGTGAGGCGATCTTGAAGCGGGGGTTGATCCACGAGTCGCGGTAGTCAGTCGTGGTGTTCATAGGGCGCTCATCCCGATCCAGCGAGTAGGAGGTCGGCCACCCGGCCACGGATGGCCTCCTCACAGTGTCCCGCTTGCTGGGCGGGCCCATCTGATGCCAGAGGCGGACCTCACAGAGATGGCGCCCCGCCGCGGCGTCCACGGTCCAGCGGGCTTGGCACGCAGCCCCGGTTCGCGACGACGAGGCTGATCCTGCGTTCAGCGACGCGGGTTGTGTCGCCGGCTCGCACGGAACCGCGACGGGCGCACCGACTGCCGCCACCAGGAAGGTCGCCTGGCGGCGGTATGCCGCAACTCGTCTTCGGTGGCGCGGCTGCATCCAGCCATGCCCGATTCCTCGGCGGATCACCACGGGGGTGGGTGACGAGCTCACCCACCCCCACCCCCCTCGTCCACAGGCGGACAGAGCCGCGCCCACGGCTCGACGGGAAGCAGCTCTCCCCTCCCGTGCCGGGGCCGACGTTCACCCTCGGGGTCCGCCAGACGCATCGCCTATGAAGCCAGCCACACGGCGTCTTCGCGCCCACACTCCGGGCAGAGAATTGAACCGTGGCGCCGTCCCCGGCTGCCCAGCCGGCACCGAAGCGTCCGACGGCACCCCCGACCGGGTTGAAGGTAACGCCATGGAAAAGGTCATGTGGCTCGTCCTCGGCGCAACGGTGATGGTCGCGTCGCTTCGAGCTGAGCGGAGCGCCCCCGCACGGACTGTCGCGCGGGTCGCTCTCGGATCCCTGTTCCTTGTCTTCGGGGCGCTGGTCAACGCCATCTATCTCGTCACCGACTGGGACTCGTTCGCCGCCTTCGGTGAGATGTCGCAGCTCGCCTTCGTTCGTGACGCCTGGGACTCGCTGGTGGTACCCAACACCGGTCTGTTCATCGGCCCGCTCATCGCCGGGGAGGCCACCATGGGGATCCTGGTCCTGTCCGGCGGGCGGGCCATGCAGGCTGGGCTGGTCCTGCTGATGGCCTTCCACGTCGGTCTGCTGTTCTTCGGCTGGTGGCTGTGGCTGTATGCCGTCCCGATGCTGGCGGCGCTGGTCCTGCTGCTCCGGGCGGAACGCCATCACATGGACGACCACCCGGCGGCGCCCGGGCCTGGGGTGCAGGCGGGGATGAGCCGGACACCGGCGTGATCGGACCCCCGAAGCTCCTGCACGGCACGCCCGGAGAAGGACGAGCCGACCAGAGCGCCTCGACGTTGCGCGGACTGCGGATCGTCGTGGGACTGGCCGCCTTCAGTGCCGCCTTCGTGGTGCTCGATCAGGCTTACGTCCACTACGTCAGCGGCCACTTCCCTGCGGCGGGGACGTCGACGTCGCTGGCGACGCTGTACGGTCTGGTGTCCCGCCTCCACTTGATCATCCCGCTGGTGGTTCTGGCCCTTTGGCGGCCGCGCCTCCTAGGGTTCCAGGTAGGACAGACCCGCCGGCACTGGCGGCTCCTCCTGCTCTTCCTCGTCGCCAACTGCGGGGTCGTAGGCGGCTACCTCCTGCTGAGCGGCAACACGACGCCGTACAGCGGGAACGAGTGGCTGCTGACAGAAGTCGTCATCGTCCCGCTCGTGGAGGAGACGATGTGGCGCGGAGTCGTGTTCGCCATCCTCGTGGCTGGCTTTCGGCGCATCCGGCCCGAGCGCGTGGCCACCACCTACGCGGTGTGGTTGAGCGGACTGGCCTTCGGGCTGCTCCACGGCGCCAACGCCCTGGTCGCAGTGCCCGTGGTGTTCGTCGCGGTGCAGGTGATCAACGCGGCGGTCTGGGGTGTTGTCTATGGCTACGCTCGCGCGCTGACCGGCAGCATCTACCCGCCCATCGCCCTGCACGCAACTATGAACCTCGTGGTGGTCCTGCTGTAGACCAGCGTTACGGGTGAGCGGCGCACCTTCGAAGTGGGTCACACGACGCGCCCCCAGAACTCCCCAGGTGCAGCCGCAGAAGAGGTCCGGTCCCGCCAGAGTCGATCCTCGGACCGAACACCGGTTGGGCGGTGACGATCCGTAAAGAAGCCCCTTCCTGGGCGAACCACGCCGCTCCAGAGACGGGCGTTTCGCCGGAAGGACGCGCTCGTGCTGCGGTGGACCTCCCCTGCCACGCCGCATGGCAGAACGTCCGACGACCGGTTCAGCCGCTTCCGCTGAGGGGCCCGGATCGTAAGCGTGACGTCGGGGTCGATCCGCCAGCCACCTCGTAGTGCCAGACCTCGCTGTGCGTCGACACAGGACGGGGAGCCTCACCGCCCGCACGCTCAACGGCCGAACGGTGACCCTCGGCGAACCCGGGAGAGCTCACCCACCCCTGGAAGGATTCCTCGTCACGCCAGCGGGTGATCACCAACCACTGCTCACGATCGTCAGTAGGGCGCAGCAGCTCGAACCCCTCAAGCCGTCGGCGCTGTCCACCGCGCCGGCTCGCGCAGCAAATCGATGGGCGAGCTCGTCGCCGGACCCCGCTGGGACGGTGATGGCATTGATCTTGATCGTCGTCACGCGGCCAGACTGCCACCGGCTCCTGGACCGCACCTGAAGGGCGTTCATGCCCCGGGTGGCGTGACGTCCTCCGGGACCGTCACGAGGGCGCAGCCCCCACGACCGGCGTAACCCCCCGGCCGAGCCGGACTCCCGACAAGGCCCACCTCGCACTTCGCCACGCGCGGGGGGGGTCGTCGACAGGGCCGACTGGCGGCTGGTGACGCGGGTACTGAGGCCTCAGCTCGAGAGCACTTCGAGGGTCCGCGATGCCGTTAGCCGGGTGGCGAGAGGAGTGCCCCGAGCTGTCGGAGCACGGCGTCCTGGATCTCGGGGAACGGGCGTCGTTCGCCCTCGCCGATCCAGGCAGCGAACGACCGCCTGAAGACGCTGACCCCCGCCTCGGCGGCCAGCGCTGCTGCGGTCGGTTCGACGTCGCGCTCGACCAGGGCCGAGGTTAGGGAGCCGGCGAGCCTCGACATCTTGTGCAGTTCGCGTTCCTGGAGTGCGACATTGCCCGAGACGACTGCGTGACGGCTGCGCGACCACGCGCGCCTGTCCTCCGGGAAGAACGCCGCCGCGTGCTCAAGGGCCGCGGCCACGAGGTCCATCGGGCGGTTGCTGTCCGATGCCTCGAGACCAGCGAGGAAGAGCGCCTCGAAGTCGTCCTGACCTGCGAAGAGGACCTCGGGCTTGTCAGCGTAGTAGCGGTAGAAGGTCCGTTCGGTCAGTCCCGCCTCGGCCGCGATCTCGGCGACTGTCGTGCGCTCGAAGCCCTGCGACGCGAACAGGTCCAGGGCGCAGGCAGCGAGCCGTTCGCGCGAACCGGACTGCCAGCGGGCCATGGGCTGAGCATAGTGATGGCAGCGACTGACATTCAGTGTTAGCGTAGTGATGTCAGTACATGACATCACTATCGGAAGCCAGGTCATACACATGCGGGTCTTTGTCACAGGAGCGAGCGGGTGGATCGGCAGCGCGGTCGTCGACGAGCTGGTGGCCGGCGGCCACGAGGTCGTGGGCCTGGCGCGGTCGGACTCCTCGGCCGCACACGTTGAAGCACGAGGCGCCAGGGCGCTGCGCGGCGACCTCGACGACCTCGACTCGCTGCGCCGCGGCGCGGCTGACGCGGACGCCACCGTCCACCTGGCCAACAAGCACGACTTCGTCAACCCGGCCGAGTCCAACCGTGCGGAACGTGCCGCGGTTGAGACGATCGCCCAGGCCCTGACCGGGAGCGGTCGCCCCCTCGTGCTCGCCTCGGGCGTACTCGCGGCAGAGGACGAACCGTCACCCTTCGTCGGGCCAGACTCGATGCGCGGTGGCAGCGAGAACCGCGCCTTCGACTTCATCGACCAGGGCGTGCGGGCCATGGCAGTCCGGTTCGCGCCCACCGTCCACGGCATGAACGACCACGGCTTCATCGCCATCATCACCGAAGCGGCCCGGCGCACCGGCGTCTCGGCGTACGTCGGCGACGGGTCGAACGCCTGGGCCGCAGTCCACCGGTCCGACGCGGCACGACTCGTGCGACTCGGCCTGGAACAGGCTCCGGCTGGGGCCCGCCTGCACGCCGTGGCGGAAGAGGGCGTGCCGGCCCGAGAGATCGCTGCGGCCATCGGGGCGCGGCTCGGCCTGCCAGTGACCTCGGTCGCGCCCGAGGACGCCGTCGACCACTTCGGGTTCATCGGCCAATTCTTCGGCAGGGACATGTCCTCGACCAGCACACTCACCCGCGCCACGTACGGCTGGGAGCCCAACGGCCCCACGCTCGCCGACGACATTGGCGCTGGGGCGTACGACACCGTTGCAGAGCACCTCCGGACGTGACGCCGGCACCGAGCGACGCCGACGGAAGGGCTAGTGTCGCGCGTCTGAGTTTCGTTTACGCGTGGCGTGGGGCAGGATCTCATCGGCGGTCTTGGTCCAGGTGAACGGGTGGCAGCGGTCGTTCCAGCCGTCGATGAAGGCGGAGATCGCGGTGACGAGTTCCTTGACGCTGTCGAAGGACCCACGCCGGATGGCCTGTCGGGTGATGATCCCGAAGAACACCTCCACGAGGTTGAGCCAGGACCCTGAGGTGGGGGTGAAGTGCAGGGTCACCCTGGGGTTCTTGACCAGCCAGGCGTTGATCTCGGGGTGCTTGTGGGTGTGGTAGTTGTCCACCACGACGTGCAGTCGGCGGCGCGGGTAGGCCTTGGCGACCTTCTTCAGGAAGTCGCCGAACTCGGCCTTGCCGTGCCGGTCGTAGCACTGATCGGTCACCTTGCCGGTGGCGACCTCCAGCGCGGCGAACAAGGTCGTGGTCCCGTTGCGCTTGTAGTCGTGGGTCGCCTTCTCCGGCAGGCCCTCGCGCAGCGGCAGGATCGGCGCTGTCCGGTTCAACGCCTGGATCTGGGACTTTTCATCCACGCACAGCACGATCGCCTTCTCCGGCGGGTTCAGGTACAAACCGACGACGTCACGGACCTTGGCTTCGAGCTGCGGGTCGGTGGAGAACTTGAACGTCTCACGCCGCCACGGCTGCACCCGGTACTTGCGCCACGCCCGCGCCACCGTGGCGTCCCCGATCCCGAGCTGCCTGGCCAGCAGCCGGCTCGACCAGTGCGTCACCGCCAACGAGTCCGGCGGCGGCTCCAGCGTCGCGGCGATGATCGCCGAGTCATCAACGGTCTTGGGCCGCCCCGGTCGCGGTTCGTCCTCCAACCCCGCCAGCCCCAGCTGCGCGAACCGGTCGCGCCACTTGATCACCGTCGGGCGCGACACCCCAACCTCGCGGGCCGTGCCCGAGGTGCCCTTGCCGTCCGCGACCGCCAGCACGATCCGCGCCCGCTCGACATGCCTGGCCCGGATCGCCCGCGACCGCGCCCAGGAGTCCAACGTCGCCCGGTCCTCAGCACTGATCACCAACCCTGCACTGTCCATGCCCCATTCTCACGGACCACCGACGGTAAATCAATTAACGACGCGCGACACTAGATGTACTGCCCGGTCAGGTCGGGTCCGCAGTCGGCGGGCTGATATTAGCTCCGAGATCACGCGGCGAAGAGACGCAGCGTCGGAATTTGATATGCGCGCACCCTGTCAGGGCAGCGTCAGAGGCGCCTCGTACACGAACCATGCGAGTGCCACGCAGTTGGCGATGACCGTGCCCCAGAAGATGGTGCGGAACGGCTGCTTGGTCGTCTTGTGTCGGAAGACCCGTCGCGCGACCAGCGCGCCCGGCCAGCCACCCACCAGGGCGATCGTGTGCAGGCTGTACTCCGACGTGCGCCATCGGCCCTGTACTGCTGTGGCCTTGTCAGCTCCGTACATGATGAACGCAACCCCGCTGAGCAGGCCGTAGGCGGCCAACAACAGGGCCGGCATGTCGTCCAACACAACGAGACCACCAAGACGGCGAAGAACAGGACCGAGGTGGCGAGCACGCGGGGTACCCCCCCGACCCCTGCGACGCTGGCTCGTACCGCGGCCACGTAACGCACCTCCGATGCGCGCGCCCGGTTGCGCTCGTCTCGAACCCCGGCGTAGGTCACCTTGCAGCCGATGACAGGCCGCCGGCCGCGCGGGAACGCACTCACATGCACGAATACACGCGAGCCTCCAGCAGCCGGCGTGATGAAGCCGAAGCCCCGGTCGTATCTACCAGTTGCTGCTGACCGAGGACCCGGCCTTCGGCTCGGCGCGCAGTACCGACGACCGCCAGGTCGGCACGGTGCACACCGAGTTCGAGCCCAGCATCGGCGAGCCGGCCGGCGACGGCTGCCCTGACGACATCATTGAGCGGCATTCTCGTCCGCGCTCGGTCCCAGGGGACCGGCGTCGGCAGGGCTGGCCTCGGGCTGAGCGCCGGCGCCTGCTTTTGGCGCGCAACCGGACGGTCGGGGGGACGTCGGGGCTCTCCGTGGTCCCAGGTGCCGATTTCGTGCACCATGGGTGGACAGGCCAGCCGGCTGGGACCGGGGCGACTGAAACGGCGGCGGCGGGCCGTCATCTGGCAGGGAGGTCACGATGAGTGCGGAGTTGCATGTCTGGGTTGGGGACGAGGACCCGTATGAACTGCCACTGGGCGGTGTCAATATCTTCATCCACCAGGGAGTCCCGCCCGAGCCTGGGGACCCCTCGGGCGGTTCGGGAGGGGCGTCCGGTACGGGAGGGAAGCCGAGCGGCTCGGGGACACCTCCGGCGACGGGGGCACCTGCGACCCTGAAGGACCCGACCAAGGGCCGTGGACCCTACGCGGAACTGATCCGTGGCGAGCCGCGGGACTTCGACTTTGACCACCTCGTGACGACGTTTGAGTCCCAAGGCGGCGTCGACATCGGGGTCGAGATCCCTGACCTGACCCATGGCGGGGTCGGTGGGCGCGAGGGAGTCTTCGTGACCGTCCTCGACGGGCTGCGCACCACTTCCTTCGGCGACATCAAGGTCCACCTCATCCGCTCGTCCGACCTCGATGTCTGACGAGAGCACCGGTCTGCAAGGTGCGGCTGATCGGATCAGGGAGACCGCGAAGTGGTTCGCCGTTAGCGTCGCGGCCCTCGGCGGCGTCGTGGCGGCGGGCTCGCAACTCACCGATATCGGAAAGCTCGACCCTGCTAGCGACCGGATGCATTTCGCTGTCGGCGCAGCCGCTGTCGCTGTCGCCGGCGCGCTCGTCATCCTCTGGGCCGTCGTCAACACGATGACCGTTCGAGCCGTCAGCCTCCATACCACCGCCCAGAAGGCCCCGAGTGGAGCGAGGAACGCTGTCACGGACCCCACCCTGCTGGCCGGCCACCCGAGCGTCTCCGACATCGAGACCGAGTACCTCGGTGCGGTAAAGGCACGGCGGACCGCGTACGAGGAGGCGAGGGCCCGGCCCGGGGATCAGGACAAGATCACGGTGGCCAACCTCGCCGACAACCGGTTCGTCGCCATCGACCAGGTCGTATCCCAGCTACTCGATGTCGTGTCATACGAGCATCTCGCACGTCGGTGGCGCAACGCTCGCATTGGGATCGTCATAGGCGCGGTCGCGTCAGCTGTCGGGCTGGGTGTGTTCGCCTGGGCGGCCAACCCGCCCCCCGACGCGGCCGCGAGCAACGCCGCGGCAAACGTCCTGACGACACCCAGGCAAGGCCAGGTCCGGCTGACCGCCGCAGGCATGGCGGCGCTGGAGGAGTCCGTCGGCACGTCCTGTTGGACCCGCCTTTCGGGGGCGACACCCGGCCCGTCGGCCTCGAACGGCACAGGGCCAGCCGTGACCCTCCAGGTCCTCGTCCTAGCCACGACCGACGCCGGGCCCGATGTCGTGATCGAGCAGAGCGGCTGCAACGTGGTCCGGGTCCTCCTCGGCACACAGTGGGGGACCCTCACCCAATAGGCGGCCGCCCGCTGAGCCGGGTTCAGGGGCAAGTCGTGTAGGAGGAGTCGGGGGGGCGCCGAGGACTTGACCAATCTAGGCCGTTCGGACGCGACCCAAGGTGGCTGCCTTGTGACCAGTCGCCTACGGTCGCGTGTTGCCGAGTGCATCAACGGACGGCTGGGCAGGGACCAGGCCGGCAGCCGGGTCACCATCGCGACCGATCTGGGCGGCTGGCCGGTTGGTGCGTGCGGTGCGGCCACCTGGCCGCAGAGTGGGCCCATCAGTCGCGTACTGCACGATAGAGGCCTGGGTGGGCCTGGTATTGGGTGAGTGCGGCGGCTGCTGAGCGGAAGCCCTGGCTTTGGGCGGCGGCGGCGAAGTCGTCGGCGCTGTTCCAGTGGGCGATGTTGACGAACTGGAATCCGGTGTCGGGGTTGCTGGCTTGGTGCAGGGTCGTGTCGATGTAGCCGGGCCGGGAGCTGAGGTAGTCCCGCGTCGTCTCCCAGGCCGCGATGAACTGGGGGGCTTGGTCCGGGGGAACCTCGAAGGCGTTGACCAATGTCAGTGTTTCAGCCATGGCTCTCCTTACTTGGAGTTGTCGGTCGACGCCACCCATGCGTAACCCCCAGCGCCTGAACCCGGACGTCGGCTTTGCGCGGTCGTAGGCGAAGGCGACGTTGTGACGCACCTGGACGACCCCTGCCCTGGAGGTCGCATGGCACGAGTCGCGGCCTCACGCCGCCTGGGCCGTTCAGAGGCGGGGGGGCACCGGCCGCCTGGCGGCGTTATGACGCACCTTCCGCGAGCAGCGAAGGACGTCGTACCCGGCGCGCTACAGCAGGAGTCCCTGCCGCTGCGGGCTTGATCGTCCTTCGCTGATCGATGGGTGGTGGTCGCGGGTGTTCACCGGGTGCTCGCGCGGCTGTGCGCGAAGTGTCAGTGGGCCGTGACCAAAACCGGAGCGCTGACTTCGATGGGGGAGGGCAGGGGCCTGAATCCCCTTGTGATGAGCCAGATCGGAAGGAACACCAGCTCGAACAGCCCGCCGGGAACGACGAGGAACATTCCGGCTCCCGCCCTCATGTCGAGGATGTCAAGCAGGTCGAGAGGGACTCCGATCGTGAGCGAGGCGTAGCCCACCAGACCGAGGAGGGCGATGGGTCGCGGGACCAGGCGCCCGACGAAGAGCAGGTAGCAGAGGACCATGCCGCCGATGCCGGTCGGGACGTAGACCCACAGGAGGTGGTTGGGGACGACTTCCGACCGGGTCAGGAGGTAGACACCGCAGGCTGCGGAGACGAGGCACTCGACAACACGAAGGCTCGGGTACCACGCGGCAAGCGTTGGGTGGACCTGCTTCAGCACCGGGTACATCAGCAGGCCGATGGCGACGACAGCCAAGCCGGAACACGCCATGAGCAGGACGCCGACCGTCATCGGCGCCCGGTCGGGGTTGCCGTCGACGAAAGCCTGAATCAAGGAGGTGCCGAACATGGCTGTGACCATCTGGACGACGAACAGGATCCCGACGGCCCTCGCAACTCTCCTCCTGGACAGCGGACCCCTCGTGCGGGACATCGGGGCTGTCGTGGTGCTCATGGTGGTCATGGCGTGCCCTTTCCGATTGCGTCAGGAGCGGGTCGAGAACTCGCACCTAACGATGTTAGATTGGAGTCTGGACGGTACTCTAACGGCGTTAGATTGTCGAGGGCTGGGCGCCGGCAGTTCCACGCAGGACCACCAAGAGAGGCGGGACCTTATGGGCCGTAGGCCGACCGAGCTCGCCAACAGGGCGCCGTTGAACGTGGAACGGACTCTGCAGGTCGCGCTGGTCATCGCGGACGACGATGGCCTGGAAGCGGTCACGATGCGCCGACTCGCACGCGAGCTCGGCGTCGAGGCGGCCTCGCTGTACCACCACGTGCACGACAAGGGCCAGATTCTGGACGGGCTGGTCGACGTCGTCGCCGCCGCGATCGAGCTTCCCAAGCCGTCCACGGACTGGCGGGCGACGATCAGCCAGCGGGCCCACAACACCCGTGCGGGCCTCCGCCGCCACCCCTGGGCCGTCAGCCTCATGGCGTCGAGGACCAGCCCGGGACCAGCCACGCTGCGGCTGCTGGAAACGGGGATCCGGTGCTTCCGCGAGGGCGGGTTCTCGGTGCCGCAGGCTGCCCACGCAATCTCGGTGGTCGACAGCTACGTGCACGGGTTCGTGCTTCAAGAGGTCAACCTGCCCTTCCGAGACGAGTCGGAACTGGCAGCCGTGACCGGCGCCATCATGGAGACGTTTCCAGCCTCCGAGTTCCCCTACCTTTTCGAGATGACGGTCCAGTACGTCCTTCAGCCGGGCTACGCCTACGGCAGGGAGTTCGACTCTGGGCTGAAGGTCGTACTCGACGGTGTCGCCGAGCTGCTCGTCGAGTGTTAGGTGGTGACGCCCCGGCCCGGTTCATCCGCGACCACCTGCGGAGCACTCGAGCCCGCGACTGCTGGCCAGGCCCGTGAACAACCCGCCCGGGCCGAAGGCAAGACCAGCCGAGAGATCAAACGCTGCCTTACCCGCTACGTCGCCCGCGACCTCTACCGCCTGCTTGAAAACGGCGCCGCAGCTGCTTGACGAACCATAGGAGCGTCGCGGGTGCGAACCGCTCGACTCTGCCGGAGAGAGTGGACTTCGGGGGAGGGGCGCTACGTGGCGGCGTTGCTGTGGCCGGCGTCGGTGGAGTTCCAGCCCTGTTGGTGGAGTCGTTCGAACCCGTCGAGGAGGACGTCGAGGCCGAGCTCGAACTCGAGCTGGTCGTCGCAGCCTTGACCGACGGTGGAGTCGTCTTCGTGTGACCCGGCGGTGGCGATCTCGCTGATGTGGGGATACGTCGCGGCCAGTTGGCGGGACATCGCCGCTCGCAGGTTCGGGTCTGCGGGTGGTGTGTTGGGGAAGACCTCGAGGGTGAATCCCCACATTCTGCTGCCGAGGGCGTGCATCACGTGGTGGGTGAGGTCGGCTGAGAATCCGCCTGCCCGGAAGGTTCCGATGAGCGAGTTCATGTAGTCCAGCACGGTCGGCGTGGCTTGGGTGCGCGACTTGATCAGCTGAGGCGCCCAGGGGTGGCGCAGCTGGACTTGTCGGGCCGAGAGGATCCGCTGCCGGATCGCGTCCTTCCATCCCGGGCCCGCCCCGGGTGGATCGATCTCGGCGACGATGACGTCGACCATGCCGTCGAGGAGCTCTTCCTTGTTCGTCACGTGCTTGTACAACGCCATGGGTACCACGCCCAGCTGGCTGGCCAGGCTGCGCATGCTTACCGCGTCGATCCCTGCGTTGTCGGCCAATGTGACGGCCGACCGCAGGACGACCTTCCGGCTCAGGGGCGCGCGCCGGGACGCGCGAGCCGGCTCACCCATCTGTACCGCCCTTCTCGTCCCGCCCCGTCGTCGAGGGTCCCTCTTGACGGGTGTACAGAGTACACGTAGGCTGACCTAACCTCAGGTGTACAGAGTACACCAGGGTGGGTAGGGCGTCCGAAGGAGCGGGAGAGCGGGGTCTCAGAGACCCCCCGACTGCTCACACGTCATTTCGCCGAGATCTCGCGACAAGGGAGCCCGCCATGAAGATCACCCACGAGAACCTCATCCGTTGGGCAGGCCTGTCTGCTCTGATTGCGGGCACGTGTTACATGCTCGTCGGGGTACTGCATCCGGCCAACCTCGCGGCGTCCGTGACAACAACGCGGTGGGAGGCCGTTCACGTTCTGGCGTGCGCGATGTCCTTCTTCGGAGTGCTGGGCTTGGCGGGGCTGTATGTCCGGCAGGCACTGAAGGCTGGCTGGCTTGGGCTGGTCGGCTACCTCTTGCTCAGTGTCTGGATGGTGATGATCATGGGCTTCAGCTTCGTCGAGGCCTTCATCTTGCCGCACGTGGCGACTGCGTTGCCTGCGCTTGGTCAGTCGTGGATGGGGATGTTCAACGCCCCCGCTGGCAGCCTCGACCTCGGCATCCTCCCCACCATCTGGACGCTGACGGCCCCGGTGTACATTCTCGGCGGGTTGCTGTTTGGCATTGCCACGTTCCGCGCCGGCGTCCTGCCCCGCTGGGCGGGCGCACTGCTCGCCCTCTCGACGGTGTTGGCCCCGTTGGGTGCCCTTCTCCCCAACGCATCTCAGCCCAAACTGGCGGTGCCGATGGGTCTTGCTCTTGCCTGGCTCGGCTATGCGCTCTGGTCGGAGCGGGCAACGCAAGCCCTTGCGCCCTCCAGCCGACAGCACGCGAAGAGCGTTCCGGCAGCGAAGGGCGCATAGTCGCGAACGACGTCGTGATTGGAAGAGCCAGCGGCGTCCGATCGCGCCGAACAAGCACGCCGACGAACCTGGTCTGCTGTCAACCCGCCTGCGTCGCTGCGCTTCTGGCCTTTCGTCACCACTGGGCGTGTTTCCGTGCGTCACGAATCTTCAACCTGGTACCCGCCACCACGTGTTTGGTTTCACCAAGCCGTGTCTTCACAACTGGGAGGATCGCCTTGACAGTCACCATATCCGGCCTCACTCGGGCAGCCGCGGTCGCCGCAATCGCTGCAGGCACCATCTTCATTGGCGTCCAGATCGGCCACCCACAGCTCACTACCAGTTCCATCACGTCCACAAACGTCTTGATTAGGGATTCCCTCAAAGTCGTGATGGCCACGCTTGCTGTCGCTGGCATCACCGGCATGTACCTGAACCAGGTCCGCCGCAACGGCATGGTCGGACTGATCGGGTACCTGCTCCTCGCCGTGGGCTACCTCAGCATCATGTGCACCGCGTTCATTGGCGCATTCGTTGCGCCGACGATCGCCGGCACCAGCCCCGGATACGTCACGGATGTGATCGCCCTGGCCACCGGCCGCGGCAGCGTCACCGGCGACGTTGGAGCACTGGACGCATTGTGGAAGTTCCAAGGGGTGTGCTACTTGGCAGGCGGTCTGATCTTCGGCATCGCGCTGTTCCGGGCACGCGTTCTCGCGCGGTGGGCCTGCGTGTTCCTGGCGGTCAGTGGGGCCAGCAGCGCCGTCCTCTCGAAGATGCCCGACGCCTTCTACCGACTGCTGGCCGTTCCGAACGGCATCGCCCTGATCGGCCTCGGATTCTCGTTGTGGCAGGTCCAGCGCCAGGCCAACGTTCGGGCTCATCCCGTTGCTGAACCGACAATGGACCCAGCGGCCCTCTGATGGCCACACCAACCTCGACGTGGCGCGTGCCGATCGCCCTCGTGGCGCTCGGCACCGTCCCGATCATTGCCGGCTCCCTTCGTCTGGTCGACTTGTCCACCGGCTCAGCGGTGCTGCCGCCCAACCCCCGGTTCTCCGCATCCCCGCTGCCCGTGGTGATCCACATCCTCTGCGCCATAGTCTTCGCATTGCTGGGTGCCTTGCAGTTCTCCGCCCGCTTCCGCCGCCGACGCAGCGCCTGGCACCGCCGTGCCGGGCGCATCGTGATGGTCGCCGGCCTCGGAGTGGCGCTATCGGCGCTTTGGCTGAACCAGTTCTTCCCACGAACAGGGGCAGCTCGCGAGCTGCTGTACCCGCTGCGGGTGACCTTCGGTGTGGCGATGCTGGTCACCATCACGCTCGGGTTCCTCGCGGCTCGTCGCCGCGACTTCCCCGAACATCGCGCCTGGATGATCCGCAGCTACGCCATCGGCATCGTCGCCGGCACCCAGGCCTTCACGCTCGGCGTCGGCGGGGCGATCTTCGGCCATGGAGGGGTGACCACCGCGCTGCTCCTCGCTGGCGCGTGGGCGATCAACCTCAGCGTCGCCGAGTGGACCATCCGCAAACGACCCCGGCGACGTGCCCCCGAGTCTTCGCTACAGATCGCACTGCCATAACCCAACGGATCGAACCGAGAGAGCAGTCCCCTGCCGCACGCTCATGGCCGTGAGGATGGTCGACTGGCGGAGTGGGGCACCTGATGGGACTCGCGGCGTGTGACAGATCCGCACGCCGGGTGATACCCGCTCCCTTGCTGTCGGGCGAGTGAGAGGATTCCCGTGTGCAGGTCGCGACAGACAACGGAATGCTCATCGAGTACGAAGTCTTCGGAAATCCAATCGATCCGGCCGTCCTCCTGGTGATGGGCTTCGGGACCCAGCTCCTCGGTTGGGACGCCGACTTCTGCCGCCTACTGGCAGCGCGGGGGCTGTATGTGATCCGGTACGACAACCGCGACTGCGGGCTGTCGACGAAGCTGGATGAGCACCCGGTCGACCTGATGGAATTCATCACCGCTGTGATGTCCGGCGACGTCGACCGAGCGCTCGCGATGGCGCCGTACTCGCTGCGAGACATGGCATGCGACGGGATGGACCTGCTAAGCGAACTCGGCATCGATCGCGCGCACGTCGTGGGGTCCTCGATGGGCGGCATGATCGCGCAAAAGATGGCGATCGAGTTCCCTGATCGGGTGCTCTCGTTGACCTCGATGATGTCGTCCACCGGAGAGCAGGAGTACGGCCAGTCCACCACCGAGGCACAGCAGGTGCTGTTTTCCCCGCGACCAACAGACCGCGAGGGATACATGGCCGGAGCAGAACGCGAACTCGTCTGGGCGTCGCGTCGGTACGGCGACCCGGCACAGCTGCGTGCCCTCGCCGCGGCCAGCTACGACCGCTCCTACTATCCGGCTGGCGTACCGCGGCAGCTGGCCGCGATGATCCTCGACGGCTCACGAGCCGACGCTCTTCGGGCGCTTGACGTGCCGACTCTCGTCATCCACGGCGTGGACGACACGTTGATCGACCCGACCGGCGGAGAGCGGACAGCGGCGCTTGTGCCAGGAGCGCACCTCGTTCTCGTCGAGGACATGGGACACGACCGCCCGCCGGCTTTGTGGCCACACCTGATCGATGCAATCAGCGAGCACATCAAAAGGCCCTGACACGGGGAAGGACGTCTCGATCAGGAGCGACGGGCCTGCGCCTGCCGGCTGACTAGATTCTGGCTCTGAAGCGTCCGGGTTTCGCTGCCGCCTTCATACTGGCTGCGCCTCGGGGGTGAGGGCAGCGTAGTGGGCTTGTTCGTACTCGACTGGTGGGACCATTCCGAGGCTGGAGTGGAGCCTGGTGTTGTTGTACCACCCGACCCAGTCCGCGGTGGCGAACTCGACGTCGGCGAGGGTCTTGTAGGGGCCGTCGTGGAAGACGGTCGTGGCGATGCATTCGGTCTTGTACAGGCCGATGATGCTCTCCATCAGGGCGTTGTCGTAGGCGTCGGCGACGGTTCCGATCGAGGGCGCGATGTCCTCGAGGGCGAGGTGTTCGGTGAGCCGGATCGAGGTGTACTGGGACCCGGCGTCGGTGTTAAGCCGAACTCGGCTTAACACCGATTATGCCGAGGTTCGCGTTAAGCCGAGGTTCCGGGGGTTGGCCTGCGCCTGACGGGTGTGCCGTCTGATTCTTCGGCTTAACGTTCGGCTGGCCCGTGGCTAGCGTCCGCCGTGTCCGAGCGTCCTGCGGAAGGAGACGGTGATGGATGCGACGGTGCAAGAACTGGGTGATGTGGTCCTGGATGCGCTACGCGTGGCGGGCTATGCGCGGTCCACGATCGGTCAGTACGAGAAGACGATCAGGTACCTGAAGGGGTTCGTCGCTGACCGCGGCGGGGTCTACACGCCCGCGCTGGGCGCACGGTTCGCGGCGATAACGGCCAGCCCCCGCACGGGCAGGTTCAGCGCTCAGCGGCGGTCCGACCGCCGCCGGCTGGTCACGCTCTTCGACGGCTACCTGACGGCTGAGGTGGTGGACCTGTCGGTGCGCACCCGCGGTGGCGGGGGTCCTCGGCCGGTCTCGGACGCGTTCACGGCGCTGGATGCCGCGTGGGAGGCGGACATGAGCGAGCGTGGTCTGGCACCGGCCACCCGATCCGCCTACGGTCGGGTCGCCCGCGGCTATCTCACGTACCTGGAGTCACGCGGGATCGGTGGTCTCGCGGGCGCGGACGGGGCCAGCGTGCTGACGTTCCTGGAATCGCTGACGGACCGGTGGGCCGCTTCCTCGCTGGTCTGGGTGGTCTCGAACTTTCGCCCGTTCCTGACGTTCACCGGTCGTAGCGACCTGGTCTCGGCGATCGGCCTGGCCGGGGTGAAACGCTCCCACCGGATCCTGCCCGTTCTCGGCGACGAGGACCACGCGCGGGTGGTGCACGCCTGCACCACCGGGAGGGTCTGCGCCCGAGACGCCGCGATCACGCTGCTGGCGCTCACGACCGGGCTTCGAGCCTGCGACCTGCTCGCGCTGCGCCTGGTCGACGTCGACTGGCGGGCCGGCACGCTGGGGATCATCCAGCAGAAGACCGGCAACCCGCTGACCCTGCCGCTCGCGCCGCTGGTCACCACCAAGCTCGCTGAGTACGTCCTGCACGAGCGGCCTCGCTCGGGGGATGAGCACGTGTTCCTGCGACGCAAGGCCCCGCACACGAGGCTGGCCGATCACGCCTCGATCTACCGGGTGACCGCGACCACGTTCCGTGTCGCCGGGGTGGCCGATGTGAAGGCCGGCACCCGTCTGCTGCGGCACAGCGCCGCCTCCCGGCTGCTGCGTGCGGTCGTGCCGCTGCCGACGATCTCGGCGGTCCTGGGGCATGCCAGCCAGGAGTCGACCAACGTGTACCTGAGCACCGACGAGAAGCGCCTGCTCGAGTGCGTGCTGCCGGTCCCGGCAGGAGGCCAGCGATGAACACGGCCAGGGATACCTCGCATGGGTTCGTCAGCGTGTTCGGGCCGCAGCTGGAGGCGTACTTGGCGATCAAGCAGGCGATGGGCTGCTACGGCGCCTCCCGGGTCTGGTACCTGCGCCAGTTCGACAGCTACTGCGCCCGCCACGACCGCAGCGTCTTCGACCGCGACACCGTCGAGGGATGGGTGGCACACCAGCTGGACCGCTCGAGCCGGTCCCGGTCCTGGATGTCCTACATCCGCGACGTCGGCCGCTGGCTGCAGGCCCACGGGCACGCGGACGCCTACGTGCTCAGTGACCGGTGGAAAGCCCCGTCCGTTCCCGCCCGCCCGTACCTGCTCAGCAGCGAGGAGATCGACCGATTCTTCACCGCCGCCGCCCACCTGCAGGTCTCCTCGCCGTGGCGGTGGCAGGCGGTCGCGTTCTTCACCCTGATGCACTCGTGCGGGCTGCGCACTGGCGAGGCTCGCGCCCTGACCACCGAGCAGGTCGACCCGCGGGGCGGGCATCTCGACATCTTCTCGGCCAAGGGCAACCGCAGCCGGCGCCTGCCCATCACCGAGCAGGTCATCGACGTGCTCGGCGCGTGCGACCGGGTATCACGCCGCCAGCTCGGCACGCGGGAGTCGTTCTTCGTCTCCGGCAGCGGCCACCCGGTCACCGCCGCGACGGTCGGGGTCATCTTCAACCGGATCTGGGAGCAGGCCGGACTCCCACGACCGGCCGGTGGGCCCCGGCCTCGCCCGTACGACTTCCGGCATCACTTCGCCTACGCCAACCTCGAACGATGGATGACCCGCGGCGCGGACGTGACCGCGCTGCTGCCCTACCTGACGCGCTACATGGGCCACGCGGGCTTCGAGTCCACCTTCTACTACGTGCACACCTCGCCCGACTTCCTGCGCGGCTACGCCGAGCTCGCCGCTACCGGCGCGTCGCTGCTGCCGCAGGTGGGGTTCGAATGAAACGCGACCCCGCAACCGACGGCCCGAACCTGTTCAGCTTCGCCCGGGACTACCTGCACGGCTACCTGCCCAAGGTCCGCGGCCTGTCCCCGAAGACGATCCAGGCATACCGGATCAGTCTGGAATGCTTCCTTGGCTACCTGAGCGAGGCCGAGCACCTCGACCGCACCCAGCTCAGCTTCGACCACTTCGACCGGACCCACCTGAAGGCCTGGCTGACCTGGATGAGCCAGCAACGCCACTACGCACCGCGCACCATCACGCTGCGCCTGAGCGCGGTCAAGACGTTCCTGGCCTACAGCGCCTGCGAGGACATCACCCTGATCGCGCTCAGCCAGGCCGCGAAGACCCTGCGGGCCCCTGCCAGCCCCCGAAGCCCGATCGAGTACCTGACCGAGGCCGAAACTCGGGCCCTGCTCGCCGCGCACACCGGGGCCACCGCCAAGTCACGCCGCAACCGGATGCTGCTAATCCTGCTCTACGACACCGCAGCCCGCGTCAGCGAGATCACCGACCTGCGGTTGCACGACCTGAACCTGACCCCACCCGGACAGCTCACCCTGACCGGCAAGCGGAACAAGACCCGCACCGTGCCGATCACCGCCACCACGATCGAGCACCTGCGCGTCTACCTGACCGAGTTCCACCCCAACCACACCCAGCCGCCCGCGACCCGGCCGGTGTTCTACAGCCAACACCACGGACAGCCCAGCAAGCTCTCCACCGACACCGTCGCCGCGGTACTCAAGTCTGCCGCCGACACCGCGCGGGCCACCTGTCCCAGCATCCCGCAGAACATCCACTGCCACCTACTGCGCAAGACCAAGGCCATGGACCTCTACCAGCACGGCGTCCCACTGCCGATCATCATGCGGCTGCTCGGACACGAGAACACCTCCACCACCGCAGCCTTCTACGCGTTCGCCACCCTCGACATGATGCGCCAAGCCGTCAACGCAGCAACGCCCGCAGTCACCACCGCACCCGTCGAACAGCTCTCCCAGGAGACCCTCCACGCGCTCTACAGCCTCCGATAGAACAACCGTTAAGCCGAGGAACCAGACGAGAACCCACCAGGCGCAAGCCAACCCCCGGAACCTCGGCTTAACGCGAACCTCGGCATAATCGCTGTGGTGGATCAGCTGGCCGCGGCCGATCGGGTGCCCGTCGTGGTCGCGTTGCCAGATCGCCATCCGCAGCGGTGTCATCACCAGGTCGGTGACCTTGCTGGTCGCGGCATGCCAGGCCACGACCCGTTGGGCGTACACGTCGACGATGAACGCGACATAGACGAACCCGGCCCAGGTCCGCACGTAGGTGAAGTCGGTGACCCAGACCCGGTTCGGTGCGGGCGCGGTGAAGTCCCGGTTCAGCAGGTCCTTCGCACGGTGCCCGTCCTTGCCGGGGATCGTGGTGCGATGTTTGCGCGCACGCCGGATCCCGTTGTGTCCCAGCGCTCTCATCGCCGCGTCGACCCGGTCCTTGGACACCGGCCCGTGACCGGTGCGGGCCAGCAGCGCGGTCATCTTCCGCCGCCCGTACAGCCCCTCGGGGCGCAGCCGGAACCGGCCCGTCGCGCCGTCCCACACGAACGCCAAGGAGTAGACCGCGTTCATCAGGTACGCCATCGCCAGTGCCTGCCCGCTCACCGCGGCAACGCCGGCACGGCTGGCCCGGTAGGTGCGCGCGGCGACCTGCACGCCCTGCTCACGCAGGACACGACAGACCGACTCGACCGAACGCCCCGCCCGCTGCTGGCTGCGGATGAAGTCCATGATCATCGGCTGCGGGGGTCGAGTGCCCCCGCGAAGAAAGTCGCCGCCGCCTGCAGGATCGCGTTGTCCTCCTCCAGCCGGCGCACCTTGGCCCTCAGCTCCCGAACCTCCGCACGCTCACTCGAGGACAACCCCTCCCGGGCACCCTCGTCGGCCTGGGCCTGCCGGGCCCAGCCACGCAGCGTCTCCTTGGAGATCCCCAGCTTCACGCTGACCGCGGCACACGCCTTGGTCAACGACCCATACTCCGCCTGCTGCTCGGCCACCATCCGGACCGCCCGCTGCTTCACCGCGGGATCGAAATGCTTCGGCATACCTACATCCTTCCTGACCAGAAACGATGCGGCATCAATCCCCGGACGCTTCACTCTTCGCCGGACGTCAGCTCGCCGACCAGATCCGTTCGACCAGTGCGTGCGAACAGGCGACGGGAACCCAAACGGTGGATCGCACCAAGATGTCACAGATCCGTTCATCAGCCCCTTCCCTGCATCCCGCGTCTATCTGGGCGGAAGGACGCAGCCACTCACCTACATGTCCGTCGCAGTTGTCAACGACTTCGCGCTCAGCGCATCGCCGCGCTCGAGACGGGCCTTGGGAGAGGACCGCACAGCCGCGGTCCGGGCGACTCGCGCCGGCGCCTGCTGGCGGTGGCTATCCCTGCGTCAGCGCACCTGTTTCGTGCGATCTACGTGCAATATCCGTGCGATAACGATCCCAGCAGTTGGTGGACAGGAACGGCCACCAGCACCCGCCCGCCGGGGTCGCCGAGCGCATCGGTGCAGGTCATCAGAGGCACTTTCGGGCTCGGCAGCGCACCTGTCGTAAACACAGGTGCGCTTGCGGCACGAATTCCGTTGTGCCACAATGGTTTTCGAGCTGGCGGGGGGACTCGAACCCCCAACCCCCTGTTTACAAGACAGGTGCGCTACCGGTTGCGCCACGCCAGCGTCGGACCACGACACCTCCCCCGCCTACCCTGAGGCAGGTCCTACGGTGGCGCCGCGGAACGCCGCTCAACTGTACAAGCGCGCCCACCGGCCCCGGACCTCGGCCGGGGCATGGCCGGCGGGCTGAGATGGTCCGGGGGCCTCAGCCCAGCAAGCGGTTGAGGTAGGTCTGCAGCGCCATGGTCGTCCCCGAGCCCCAGACCCCGTCCTGGGTGACACCGACAACCTTCTGCAGTGCCGTGATGGTCACCGGCCCGACGACCCCGTCCTGAGTGACGCCGAGCTTCTTCTGCAGCAGGCTGTTGTCCGCCGAGCTGGGCGACCCATCGACCGGCGCCCCCACCCAGATCTCGATGGCCTTGGTGGTGTTCGTCCCACGCACCCCGTCGACCACCAACGGGATGACGCCCGTTGTGTTCGACGTTCCTGAGCCGCCGGCACCGGTGGCCGGTGGAATGGGCCGGGGGTAGCGCATGACGCCGGTCGCGATGCCGGTCCCGAGCTTCACGAAAGTCGGGACCGCCAGGCCGTTCGCCACGGTGAGGCCGGCACGAGAGCCGCAGGTCGGCCAGGCATTGGGGCCTTGGACCTGCAGGACCCGCTTGGCGATGTCGATCTGCTCGATCTTGGCGGCGAGGTCGGCCCGCACGGCGTAGGTCTGGCCGCCGAACGACGTCCACGTCCCAGCGGAGAACTGCAGTCCGCCGTAGTAGCCGTTTCCGGTGTTGATCGACCAGTTCCCGCCGCTCTCACAGTTCGCGACCCGGTCCCACACCGTCTCGGTCGCGTCGGCGGTCGTGGCGAAGGCGACTCCGCTGGTCAGCGTGGCGACGCCCAGGACAGCTCCCGCCAGGGTGCGGCGCCGCCGGCGCACCGCACCGGCCAGGGGCAGCACGGGGGCGAGGAGCATCGCGCAGATCCTTCGATGGCAGCGGCAGGGTCGACCCGGGTAACCAGGTCTACGGGCACGCTACGCCACTTCTGTCACATGGCTCAGTCAAGTCACAGAACTACATGATCGTAGTTCCAGTACCCCTGCGTCACTGCACGACACGCCGTACCTCTGGGGCGGTCCGGGGTGGCCCCCACACGCCCGTCAGGGCAGCGGGTTCCACAGCGACGGCGGACCGGCGAACGGCGCCCACGTCGGTATGCCGTGCACGCTCACCCACCCGGCGACCACCGCCGCGGCCACGATCGCCATGCCGGCGACGACCTGGCTCGACACCGGACCGGGAGTCATGCCGCGAACGATGCTTCGGGTCCCACGCCGCAGACCGGCCCCGCCGGGTCCCCACCAAGCCATCAGGGCCGACAGTAACCCGGCGACCGCCAGCGCCACCGGAGCCCCGGGGTCAGCCGTCCCGCCTCTGACAGCGGCGATGACGACGGCAGCGGAGAACGCTCCCGCGACCCCCACGAGCAGCGGGATGACGACCGAGAAGGCGGAACCGACGATCCCCACCACCAGATGCCAGGGGCTGGAGGCGACGGCGACCGCAACGTCGCTTCGCCGACGGCCACGCTCGTGGCGGCGCATGACGAGCGAGGTCACCGACCGGTCCGCCGTGCGGGCTGCCACCACCCATGCCAAGAAGAGGAGCGTGGTCGCCGCCGGCGCCGCCGCTGCGCCGGCGGTGAGGAGAGCCAGCAGCGTGAGCAGGGTCCCGCTCCGCTGCGGCCGGCCGATCCGGGGGTCCACCTGAGGGGGCCTTGGGACCAGGTCGGACGCGGGCCGGGCCGATGGGAGGGCCCAAGGATCCGACACCGGCCGGACGCCGGCGGGTATGCCGGCCCGCTGGCCGGGTGGAACCGGCGGCAGAGGGGCGCGGGGCGAGGCGGACCCGGGTGTCGTCCCCGCCGGCTGCCCGGCACCCGGCGGTGGTCCGGGCGCGGCAGCACCGGACGTCCCGTTCGGTCGCAGAGCACCCGGAGGGCTCGCGCGCCACTCCCGGCCACGACCCGATGGCGGTCGCAGGGCTGGTCCCGCGTTCGACGTGCCGCCTGCCGGACTGCGGGAAGGGATCACCGACGTGCGCGGAATATCGAACACCTGGGTCGCGCCGATCGGACGACGCAGCTGGACGGCGTCGGTCACTGGACCACCTTGCGCGAAGCGCTCAAGGGCCGCGACGACCTCGTCATGGTGCGGCCGCTCGAGCGGCCGGGGCGACAGGGCGGCATACAGCAGCGGCGCGAGGCGCGCGTCGACTGCGGCGAGGTCGGGCTCTCCCCGGCTGACCCGGGCCAGCACGCCCTCCAACGCCCCGCGGCCGAACGGCGGCACGCCGGAGGCCGCGAACGCCAGCGTCGCCGCCCAGCCCCACCAGTCGGTCGCGCGAGTCACCGGAGCCCCTTCGACGACCTCCGGCGCCAGGTAGCCGGGCGTGCCCATGACCAGGCCGGTCATCGTCAGGCGAACGTCGTCGGCGGCGTGCGCGATGCCGAAGTCGATGACCACGGGGTCACCGTCGACGAGCAGGACGTTCGCGGGCTTGAGGTCGCGGTGGATGACATCCGCGGCGTGGATGACGCCGAGCGCCTCGGCCAGACCGGCTCCCAGCCGAAGCAGGTCGACGGCCCCCATCGGGCCGTCAGCGGCGACCACCTCGTCGAGCGGAGGGCCGGGCACGTAGCGAGTCACGATGTAGGGCTGGTCGCCATCGATGTCCGCGTCGATGACCGGCGCGACCCGCGGACTGCTCACCCGGGCGAGCGTCGCCACCTCGCGGGCCAGTCGCTCGCGAGCCGCCGGGTCATGGGCGACATGGGGACGCAGCACCTTCAGCGCCACCGCACGTCCGTGCCGGTCCAGCGCCAGGTGGACGACCCCCATCCCACCCTCGCCGAGCCGCTGGACAAGGCGGTACTCCCCCAGGCGGGCGTGCTCGGGGAAGGCGCCGTCGTCGGTGTCGCCCACCACGTCCGCCGTCATGCCAACAGGGTATGCGGCGTACCCCCGTGCGCCCGTCAACGCCCGTCGACCGGGGCGCCACCCCGCGATGAGGGCGTGACCGGGTCGTGGCGTGACCGCAGCCGCCCGGCGACCGGGCCGTTCTCGACGAACACGTCAGGCACCCGACCCGGTCCGCAGGTGGCGCCGCGAGCGGATGGGGTCTAATGCGCGATGTAGTCGCGCAGCTGGTCGCGCTCCGCCTGGAGATCGTCGATGCGGTTCTTGACGACGTCACCGATGCTGACGATGGCCTGCAGCTTGCCGTCCTGGACAACCGGTACGTGGCGGATCCGGCGCTCGGTCATCGTGGCCTCCAGCTCGCTCACCTCGGCGTCGGGCCGGCACGTGTGAACATCACTGGTCATGATGGCGCTGACCGGGCCCTCGATCATGGCGGCCCCGTCACGGTGGAGGTGACGCACGATATCCCGCTCGGAGACGATCCCGTGGACGCTCTCGCCGTCGTCGCTCACCACGACGGCGCCGATGCGATGCTCGGCGAGAAGAGCAAGCAGCTGGGCCACGGTCGCGGTCGACCCGATGGTCACGACTGAGTCGCCCTTGCGGCGCACGATGTCCGAGATCTTCATGGGGCGACGCTACCGGGGCCGCACACGACGCGCCAGAGCCGCACAGAGAACCCGGAGCGGCGGCTTCCCCGAGCCATCAGCCAGGTCGCGGGTCGCCGAATCAACCGTGCCGAGCCGCCGGTCGGCCCGCGCGCGACCCGCCCGGGATCGGAGGCGCCCGACCCGCGGCGCCGGGACCGCATACCCGGTGAACCAGCCGGCACCGGGCGTGAACGAGCCGGGACCCGCACGTCCGCAGCGCCCGGGCAACTGGTCGTCATGACGACCGAACACTCGGACACAAGCACCCGGCACGTGCGCAGCGTCCGGGCAACTGGTCGTCATGACGACCGAACACTCGGACACAAGCATCCGGCACGTTCGCAGCACCCTGGACTCCGGGTGGCGCGTGGCCGGGCGTTTAGGGCAGACTAATGGAACCGCTTACACCGACGTCGGCGGTGCACCACCTTTACAACGGATCGTCCGGCACGTTCCTGCCGGTGAAGGAAGGCAATGACGCCATGGCAACTGTCAAGTTCGACGAGGCCACCCGGGTGTACCCGGGCAACGACAAGCCCTCGGTAGACCGGCTCAACATCGACATCGCCGACGGGGAGTTCCTCGTCCTCGTCGGACCGTCCGGCTGCGGGAAGTCCACGTCGCTGCGCATGCTCGCCGGCCTGGAGGAGGTCAACGGCGGCAAGATCTGGATCGGCGACCGCGATGTCACGGACATGTCGCCCAAGGACCGCGACGTCGCGATGGTTTTCCAGAACTACGCGCTCTACCCGCACATGTCGGTCGCGGACAACATGGGATTCGCCCTCAAGATCGCCGGCGTCGAGAAGAGCGAGATCCGACGCCGCGTCGAGGAGGCGGCGAAGATCCTCGACCTCGGGGAGTACCTCGAGCGCAAGCCCAAGGCCCTCTCCGGTGGCCAGCGCCAGCGCGTCGCCATGGGCCGCGCAATCGTCCGTAGCCCCCAGGTGTTCCTCATGGATGAGCCACTGTCCAACCTCGACGCCAAGCTCCGGGTCCAGACCCGCACGCAGATCGCCTCCTTGCAGCGCCGCCTCGGGGTCACGACCGTCTACGTCACGCACGACCAGACCGAGGCTATGACCATGGGTGACCGCATCGCGGTGCTCAAGGACGGCCTGCTGCAGCAGTGCACCACCCCCCGCGAGATGTACGACCGTCCCGAGAACGTCTTCGTCGCGGGCTTCATCGGTTCGCCGGCCATGAACCTCGTCTCGGTTCCCGTGACCGCTGACGGGGTGAAGTTCGGCAACCACCGACTCGAGATCCCCCGCGAGACGCTGGCGACGGCCGGTCCGGCCGTCATCGTCGGGTTGCGCCCCGAGGACACCGAGGTCACGACCAACCCGGACGGTCTCGAGCTGACCATCGAGGCCGTCGAGGAGATGGGCGCGGATGCCTACGTCTACGGCGCCCCCACCGACGAGGGTGTCGTCCTCGAGGGCGGCGAGGAGGACGAGGGCATCAAGCCCTTCATCGCCCGGGTCGACGGCCGACGCCCGCCCAAGAAGGGGGAGAAGATCTTCGTCTACCCCAACCCCGAACACCTGCACGTCTTCAACAAGGAGAGCGGCGCGCGGCTGGTCTAGCCGACGCCGCAGCTGAGCTGTCCTCACGAGGTGGGGCCCGGGCCTTGTCCCGGGCCCCACTGCTGTCACCACCACACCACGAGCTCGGAGACAATGACGGCATGGCCCTGGAGATCACGACGATCCGACCGGACCCGGCCCTGCTCGACCTGCCGTGGCGTGTACCGCTGGAGCAGTGGCCGGAGGAACACCTGGCTGCGTTGCCCCGTGGCATCTCCCGCCACGTCGTCCGGTTCGTGCGGATGTCTGGCGGGGTCATCGCCGTCAAGGAGATCAAGGCAGACCTGGCGCGCCGCGAGTACGAGCTGCTGCGCGCCCTGCACCGCCTCGCCGAGCCGGCCGTCGAGCCGTTCGGGGTGGTCAATGGGCGGGTGGACGCTGCCGGCAATCCCCTCGACGCCTGCCTGGTGACCCGCCACCTCTCCTTCTCGCTGCCGTACCGCGCCCTGTTCAGCCAGTCGCTGCGGCCGGACACCGCCACCCGGCTCACCGATGCCCTGGCGGTCCTGCTCACCCGCCTGCACCTCGCCGGGTTCTGGTGGGGGGACGTCTCCTTGTCGAACACGCTGTTCCGGCGTGACGCCGGCGCCTTCGCGGCATACCTTGTCGACGCCGAGACCGGGTCGCTGTTCCCGCGCCTGTCCAACGGGCAACGCGAGCACGACCTCGACATCGCCCGGATCAACATCGCCGGCGAGCTCATGGACCTGCAGGCGGGCGGCCTCCTCGAGGAGAGCGCCGACCCGGTCGAGATCTCGAACCGGATCATGACCCGCTACTCCGACCTCTGGCGCGAGCTGACCGGTACCGAGGAGTTCGACACCGGTGAGCGGTGGCGGGTGGACGAGCGGATCCGGCGGCTGAACCACCTCGGCTTCGACGTCGACGAGCTGGCCATCACGACCGACATCGACGGCGCCCGCATCCAGGTCCAGCCCAAGGTCGTCGACGCCGGACACCACTCCCGCCGGCTGCTGCGGCTCACCGGCCTCGATGTCGGCGAGAACCAGGCCCGGCGCCTGCTCAACGACCTCGACAGCTTCACCGCGACGATGGACATGCAGGGCGAGGACGAAGAGATCCGCGCCCACGAGTGGCTCACCCGGGTCTACGAGCCCATCACCCGCCGGGTGCCCCGCCAGCTGGCCGCCAAGCTGGAGCCCGCCGAGCTCTTCCACGAGGTCCTCGAGCACCGGTGGTACATGGCCGAGCGCGCCATGCGCGACATCCCCATCGAGGACGCGATCGACGACTACGTCGCCTCGGTCCTGCCGACCAAGCCGGACGAGCGGTCGGTACTGGGCGTGGACACCCTCGAGCTGCCGGTCGTCGCCCGCGACCTCGGCTGACGTCGGCAGACGTCGGAACCGCGACTCGCCGCCCCGCGGTGCACCCTCATCGCACCTCATGTGGCATCCGCCACACTGCCGTGCATGGCGGCCCGGCCTGCCGTACCGGGCAGGTGCCAGGACCCCGGCGCGCTACTAGGATCGTGGCGGATCAACGTCGATCGTCCCGGAGGGACCCATGAGCGACCAGCCTGCGCTGCCGCAGGACAACGACCCGACCGCTCCGCCACCGAACGAGCCCACCCGTGGCCCGGAACCGCACCCCGCGGGGCCCCCGACACCGGCCACCCCGCCGGCTCCCGAGGCGGCGCAGCCGCCGCCCGCTCCCCCGATCCCCCCCGCCCAGCCGGGCTACGGGGCGGTCCCCCCGCCGCCTCCCGAGCCACCGACCACGCAAGGCTACGGCCCACCCGCGGGCTTCGGCGCGCCCGAACCGGCCGCCGCTTACGGCGCTCCCGCCGCTTACGGCGCTTCCGCCGGGTACGGAGCCCAGCAGCCGTCCCAGCCGCGCTACGACGCTCCCCCACCGGGCTACGCCGAGTACGGCGCAGCTCAGCAGAACCCGTACGGCGGCTACCTGGCCGCCCCACCAGCCGGGGACCCGGCATACCCCGGGACGCTGGCCTACGTCCAGCAGCACTTCGGCCAGGTAGCCAACTTCGGTCAGCGTGCTGCGGCCCTGCTCATCGACGTCGCCGTGGAGCTCATCGCCGTGGTGCCGCTCGTGATCGGCATCATCATCACGGCCGTCAGCGCACCGGAGACGAGGGACGTGAACGGCTCCCTCACCTCCGTTGCCGGGACGGGTTCTGCCGGGGGCATCGCCGCCGGCGTGATCCTCATCGTCCTCAGCGGCCTGCTGGCCATCGGGATCGGCCTGTGGAACCGGGTCTTCCGCATGGGCCGGACCGGGCAGAGCGTCGGCAAGCGAGCGATCGGCCTCATGCTCATCAACGACCAGACCGGTCGGCCGATCGGCGCCGGGATGTGCTTCGTGCGCGAGCTCGTGCACAGCATCGTCAACCAGGTCATCTACCTCAGCTACCTGTGGATGCTGTGGGACGACAACAAGCAGACCCTCGCCGACAAGGCGGTCAAGTCGACCGTGGTCGTCCTACCGAGGGCCTGAGGTTCACCCGACCTCGCCGGGTCAGGCGGGTGAGAGCCACGTCCAGCCCGGGATGTTGCGCAGCACCCAGAACGCCACGATGGCACCGAACAGGGCGTACAGCAGCCATGCCGGTGCCATCCGCGTGCGGACCGTGCCGGTCCACTGGCGACGCACCCAGGCGGCATACCCGGCCGCGAGGAGCAGGTACGCGACGACCGCCAGCGGGTTGCGGGCCAGCGCATCCCGGACATGGCCGTGCATCAGGTCGTGGGTGGCGCGCATACTCCCGCAGCCCGGGCAGTAGGTCCCCGTGATGAGCAGCCAGGGGCATGTCGGGTAGTGGCCGGGCTGGTTGGGGTCGATGACATAGAGCACAGACATGAACGCCGTCGCGCCCCCCGCGGCCAGGAGCGGGAACCGCATCCGGCGACCCCTGCTCGCCGACAGGGCGAGCCCGGGTGTCGGACCCTCGGCGGTGCCGAGGTGGCGTGCCATGTCGGTCGTCATCAGCCCGTGCTGCTCGAGGTGAGCACGCCGGCGGCGATGAGGATGACGTAGAACACCGTGGCGACGAGGCCCAGGACGAGCGCGATGATGGCGAACCGCCTGGCCTTGGCAGCAGCCTCGACCGCGCCGGCCTGGTCGCCGGCGTTCCACTTGCCGTTGACCTGGGCGGCGAAGACGACGGCCGGGATACCGATCGGCCAGCAGCACAGGAGGCTGACGATCGCCAGGGCAAGGTTGTTGCTCGGAGGTGGGCTCCCCCCCATCATCGGCGGCGGCGCGCCGTAGCCCCCGGGTGGAGGTGGAGGTGGCGGCGGGGGTGTGGAGCCGTAGTCAGACATGGGTCCCTCTCTGTGTTCACCGCGGAAGCCGGTGCCTCGTCCTGCGGTGCAAATCCTTGCACAGGGCGCGAACCGTGGCATGGAGAACGCACCAGGGGCACCGGCCTCGCCGCCCGTAGCACCGCCCGGCCGTCGGGTGCACCGGCCTGCCGTCGGGTGCACCGGCCTGCCGTCGGGTGCACCGGCCTCGCCGCCCGCAGCACCGGCCCGCCGTCGGGTGCACCAGCCAGCCAAGGGAGACCGGCCCGCCGCCGGGTGCACCGGCCAGCCAAGGGAGACCGGCCCGCCGCCGGGGTTGCCGGCCAACCCACCGGGGCAGTGGCCCCGCCGCCCGGGCACTGCCGACCGGGGGCCGCGACCTCGACGGCCCCGCGGACTGCGTCAGGTCCGCCGGCGGGAGACCTCGTAGAGGACGATGCCGGCGGCCAGGCCGGCGTTGAGCGACTCCGTCTGCCCGCTCATCGGCACGGACACGATCTGGTCGCATGTCTCGCGGACCAGACGGGACAACCCCTTGCCTTCGGAACCGACGACGACGACCAACGGCTCGTCGACGAGGTCCAGGTCAGGCAGGGCGACCTCCCCGTCCATGTCGAGGCCGATGACGAAGAACCCGGCCTTGCGATAGTCCTGCAGGGCCCGGGTGAGGTTGGTGGCCCGTGCCACGCGGACCCTGGCCGCGGCGCCGGCCGAGGTCTTCCAGGCACTGGCCGTGACACCGGCGCTGCGCCGCTCCGGCACCACGACGCCGTGGCCACCGAACGCGGCCACCGACCGGATGATGGCCCCGAGGTTGCGCGGGTCGGTGATGCCGTCGAGAGCGACGATGAGGGGGACGCCCGGACGCTCGACGTCGATGAGGTCAGCGGGGTGGGCGTACTCATAGGGCGGGACCTGGACGGCGAGGCCCTGGTGGACCGCCCCGTCGGTGAGCCGGTCGAGCTCGCCGCGGGGGGTCTCCAGCACCGGTATGCCGCGTTGCCCGGCCGTCTTGAGCGCCTCCCGGACGCGGTCGTCACTGTCCACCCGACCGGCGACGTACATCGTCGTGACCGGCACCTCGGCGCGCAGCGCCTCGACGACGGCGTTCCGGCCGGAGACGATCTCGCTGGCGGCGCCACTCTTTCGGCTGCGCGGCGCCGACCCACGCCCAGGGGAGGAGGACCCGCCTGGGCGGAACGCCTTGTGTGCGGGGCGGTCCTCGGCGCGGGGGGTGGGGCCCTTGCCCTCCAGACCCTTGCGGCGCTGCCCGCCCGTTCCGGCCACGGCGCCCTTCTTGCTGCCGGACCGGCGCACGGCCCCTCTGCGCTGGGAGTTGCCTGCCATGTCAGTCGCCCTTCGTCCGGGCGAGCGACCAGCGCGCGCCACCGGCGGTGTCCTCGACGAGGATGCCGGCCTCGGTCAGCTGGTCGCGGATTGCGTCCGCCGTGTCGTAGTCCCGGGCCGAACGTGCCGCAGCTCGAGCGGCGATGCGTTCGTGGACAAGGCAGTCCAGCGCCGCCATGGCCTCGGACCCACCGAGGTCGCCCCCACCCCACAACGGGTTGAGGGGGTTGACGCCGAGCACCTCGGTCATGGCCACGACCGCCCCCGAGATCGCCTGTGCGACCTCGGTGTCGCCGTCGTCGAGGGCGGTGTTGCCGGCGCGGACCTGCTCGTGCACCACGGCGAGCGCACCGGACACCCCCAGGTCGTCGTCCATCGACTCGACGAACTCCCCCGGCAGCTTCTCCTCTCCGGTCGGCACGGCCGTGGCCACCCCCGGCAGGGCCCGGCGCAGGAAGCCCTCGATGCGCCCGACTGCCGCGTCGGACTCCTCGATCGACCCCTCGTGGTACTCGATCGTCGAGCGGTAGTGCGCGGCGGTGAGGTAGTAGCGGACCGCCAGCGGCCGGTAGCGCTTGGTCACCTCGCTCACCCGCAGCGAGTTGCCGAGCGACTTGCTCATCTTCTCGCCCCCGGTGGTCACCCAGGCGTTGTGCAGCCAGTAGTTCGCGAAGCCCAGCCCGGCCGCGCGGGACTGCGCCTGCTCGTTCTCGTGGTGGGGGAAGCGCAGGTCGACCCCACCGCCATGGATGTCGAAGGTGTCCCCGAGGTACTTGCGCGCCATCGCCGAGCACTCGAGGTGCCAGCCCGGACGACCCTCCCCGAACGGGGTCGGCCACGACGCCGTGGCCGGCTCGTCCGCCTTGTGCCCCTTCCACAGGGCGAAGTCGCGGGGGTCGCGCTTGCCGCGCGGGTCGGCGTCCTCGGCCGCCGACATGTCCTCGAGGCGTTGGTGGGTCAGCTCGCCGTATGCCGGCCAGCTGCGGACGTCGAAGTAGACGTCGCCGCTGGCGTCGGCGGCGGCATACGCATGGTCCCTCGCGACGAGGCTCTCCATGAGCGAGACCATCTCGGGCACGTGCCCCGTCGCCCGCGGCTCGTACGTCGGGGGCAGCACCCCGAGGCTCTCCAGCGCATCGGCGGTCTCCCGCTCGTTGCGGTACGACACGGCATACCAGGGCTCGCCGGTCGCCCTGGAGGTGGCGAGGATCTTGTCGTCGATGTCGGTGACGTTGCGGATGAGGGTGACGTCGTACCCGTGGCCGGTCTGCAGCCACCGGCGCAGCACGTCGAAGGCCACGGCGAACCGGACGTGCCCGAGGTGCGGTGGCGCCTGGGTCGTGAGCCCGCAGATGTAGATGCCGACCTCGCCCGGCACGACGGGGACGAAGTCGCACAGCTCGCGCGACATGGAGTCGAACAGTCTGAGGGTCACCCGCAAAGGTTACCGGCGCTCGGCTGCTGGCCGAACTCGTGACGATGCGTCCAGGAATCGGTCAGGTGGCCACGGCATGCTGACCCGTCATGACGACCCTCGTGACGACGGCTGCCACCTTCCTGCTCTATGTCGTCGCTGCCGGAGCGCTCCTCGCCTGGCTGCGCGCCCCGCGGGCCGGACGACTGTCCTTCGCCGTGGCGGGGGTCGTCGCCGCTGCGGCCGTCGGGGTCCTGGTCAAGCTGGCCGGGGTGTTCTGGACCGACCCGCGGCCGTTCGTGGTGGACCACGTCGCACCGCTGATCCCCCATGGGGCCGACAACGGCTTCCCCTCGGACCACACGGCCCTCGCCTTCGCGGTCTCGCTCGTCGTCCTCACCCGGGACAGGGTCGTCGGCGGCGTCCTCCTCCTGCTCAGCGTCGCGCTCGCCGCGGCTCGGGTGGCGGCTCTGGTCCACCACGTGCCGGACGTCGTCGGCGGGGCACTCATCGGTGGCGTGTCCGCCCCGCTCGGCGTCCTGGCGAGCCGGCACCTGCCTGCCCGCGTGCGAGGACGCCAGGTCCTGGAACCCTGACGCACCTCGGGGGCACCCGGGGGCGGCACCTCGGGGGCACCCGGGGGCGCAGGGCCCTCAGGGCGCTCAGGGCGCCACCGCCCCGGCGTCAGGCGAGCCCGACCAGCGCCGTCGCGATGGCGGCGAGCCCCTCGCCACGGCCGGTCAGCCCGAGACCGTCGGTCGTGGTGGCGCTGAGCGAGACCGCCGCTCGCAGTGCATCGCTCATCAGGCGTTCGGCCTCCTCGCGGCGGCCGCCGATCCTGGGCCGGTTGCCGATGACCTGCACGGCGACGTTGCCGATCTCGAACCCCGCCTCGCGCACGAGTCGGGCGGTCTCGGCCAGAAACATGACACCGGCGGTCCCAGCGAGCTCGGGCCGGGAGGTTCCGAAGTGCGCGCCGAGGTCGCCGAGTCCGGCAGCGGACAGCAGCGCGTCACACGCCGCGTGCGCGACCACGTCGCCGTCGGAGTGCCCGTCGAGCCCGCGCTCGCCGGGCCAGAGGAGGCCGCCGAGCCACAGCTCGCGTGCGCTGCCCGGCGCGGCAAACCCATGGACGTCGACGCCGACCCCCACGCGCGGCAGCCCGCCGCCGGCCGCTGCCTCAGGCACCGTCTCCGCCCCGCCCCAGCAGCCGGGCCGCGTGCTCGAGGTCGGCCCGCGTGGTGATCTTGAACGCCAGAGGGTCGCCGGGCACGACGCGGACATGGTGGCCGGCGGCCTCGACGAGCGCCGCGTCGTCGGTAGCCGCCTGGGGCGAGGCGTAGGCCGCGACGAGGATGCCCCGGGAGAACCCCTGCGGGGTCTGGATGGCCCGCAGCGCGGAGCGGTCAGGCGTCCCGGTGACCAGCTCGTTGCCGTCGACCGACTTGACGGTGTCGACCACGGGCAGGCCGGGAACCACCCCTGCGTCGCCGGCGCGGACCGCCCCGATGACCCGCTCGAACACCTCCGGCGGGGTGAGGCAGCGGGCGGCGTCATGGACGAGCACGACGTCGCAGGCATCGTCGAGGACCGCCAGCCCGGCCGCCACGGAGTCGGTGCGCTCGGCACCTCCGGCGACGACGACCAGGCGAGGGTCCGCAGCATACCGATCGGCCAGCTCGGTCACATAGCCCGAGGGGGCGACGACGACGATTTGGTCGACGTCGGGGACCGCACGCGCCCCGTGCACGGCGTGGTCGACCAGGGGTGCGTCGCCGACGACGACGAAGGCCTTGGGCACCTCCCGGCCCAGCCGGGCCCCGGCTCCGGCCGCCACCAGGACGACGCCTACGCTGCCCGGGGCAGCGTAGGCGTCGGTCACGATGGTGGGTGGCGCGTAGCGACGGTCAGGACGCGAGGACCTCGTCGAGGATCGACTCGGCCCTGTCCTCGTCGGTCTTCTCGGCGAGCGCCAGCTCGGAGACGAGGATCTGCCGCGCCTTGGCCAGCATCCGCTTCTCGCCGGCCGAGAGGCCGCGGTCCTTGTCCCGACGCCACAGGTCGCGCACGACCTCGGCCACCTTGATGACGTCGCCGGAAGCGAGCTTCTCGAGGTTGGCCTTGAAGCGCCGTGACCAGTTGGTCGGCTCCTCGGCGTACGGGGCACGCAGCACCTCGAAGACCTTGTCCAGGCCCTCCTTGGAGACGACGTCCCGGACCCCGACGAGATCGCAGTTCTCGGCAGGTACCTCGATGTCGAGGTTTCCCTGCGCCACCTTGAGCTTGAGGTAGAGCTTCTCCTCACCGCGGACGGTGCGGTTGTTGATCTCTACGATGCGCGCGGCCCCGTGATGGGGGTACACGACTGTTTCGCCGACCTTGAAGACCATGTGCTGTTTTCCCCTTTCGCGACCCCAAGGATAACACGCTGATACCGCCACCCGGAATCGAGGGGTAAACTGTTTGTGCAGGTCAGCGCCCTTAAAGGGGTCGTCGGGGAACGACTCTGGGGGTTGACAGAGCCCCTGTGGACGTGCTTCTGCGCAGGGTCGCTGGGCAGGTTGCCGGCGGCTTGCCCCCATCGTGTGGGTGCCTTGCCGGTGCCTTGCGGGGGCCCCCGGGGGCCCCCCGCCCCTTCCCTGGGCCGCTGAGCGACCACCACCCGACCCGGCGCCGGGTCGGCGTGGCCATGGGCGCCGGCTCGGGAGGCGGTGCGGCTACGCTGTCGTGCGTGACTACCCGACCCGCTCCGGCCATGACGATCTCGCTTCGGCTGGCCGCCGCGACGGCGGCCGTCGCCGGCTCGCTCGTCCTCGGTGGCTGCTCGATGCTCGATCCTCAGCAGACCAACTCGAACGTCCAGACCGCCGACGGCGTCCCCGTCGATCTCGGCTCGGTGCAGATCCGCGACCTCGTCATCATCGCCTCCGCCAAGGGCGGTCCCGGTGTCCTGGTCGGCCAGGTGGTCAACCAGGGCACCACGGTGACGAAGGTCAACTTCGCCGGCGCAGGCGCCACGTCGACCAGCGACGTGGTCAGCACCGACGTGCCGGCCCACGACTCGGTCACCTTGTCGTCCTCCGCGACAGAGGTCACCATCCCCTCGGTCTCGGCCGCACCGGGAGGGCTGATGAGCCTTCAGGTCCAGACGGCCGACCACGGTGTGAGCAGCGTCCAGGTCCCTGTCCTCCCGCCCGACCACTACTACAGCAGCGAGACGCCGACGGCCACGCCATCGCCGTCGCCCAGCTCCAGCTGAGGCCGCAGAGGCCTCAGGCCTCCAGCTTGTAGCCCAGCCCGCGCACCGTGACGATGTGTCGTGGGTTCGCAGGGTCGGGCTCGAGCTTGGCCCGAAGCCGCTTGACATGCACGTCCAGGGTCTTGGTGTCCCCGACGTAGTCACTGCCCCACACCCGGTCCATGAGCTGCATCCGGGTGAGGACGCGGCCGGCGTTGCGCAGCAGCATCTCGAGGAGCTCGAACTCCTTGAGCGGCAACGCCACGGCCTCGCCGTCGACGGTGACGGTATGCCGCTCGACGTCCATCCGCACCGGGCCGGCCTCCAGCGTCCCGGGCGCGGGGTCCTCGCCCTCGCCCAAGCGACGGAGCACCGCCTTGATCCGGGCGAGCAGCTCGCGGGTGGAGTACGGCTTGGTGACGTAGTCATCCGCACCGAGCTCGAGACCGACGACCTTGTCGATCTCGCTGTCCTTGGCCGTCAGCATGATGACCGGGACGTTGGACCGTTGGCGCAGCGCACGGCATACGTCCACCCCGGACAGCCCGGGGAGCATCAGGTCGAGCAGGACGAGGTCGGCACCGTTGCGCTCGAACTGGGTGAGGCCGTCCGGGCCGGTCTCGGCCACCGTGACGTCGTAGCCCTCCTTGGTGAGCAGGTAGGACAGCGGGTCCGAGAACGACACCTCGTCCTCGACGACCAGGATCCTCGTCATGTGGTGCGTCCTCCTTGGGCGGAGCCTGCGCTGGCCGGCTCGGACGTGGGCGCCGCGCCGTGGGCACGGCGCTCGGGCTCGGGGGCGGACGGCAGGGTGATGGTGAACGTCGACCCATGACCCTCCTCGCTCCAGACGGTCACGTCGCCGCCGTGGGTGGCGCAGACGTGCTTGACGATGGCCAGGCCGAGGCCGGTGCCGCCGGTGGCGCGGGAGCGGGCGGGGTCGACGCGGTAGAACCGCTCGAAGATCCGCTCCTGCTCCGAGGCAGGTATCCCGTGTCCCTGGTCCGAGACCGTCACCTCCACCCTCTCGTCGCGGCGCCGCGCCGCGACGGCCACCCGGGTGCCGGACTCGGAGTAGTTCACCGCGTTGGAGACGAGGTTGCCCACCGCCGTCGAGAGCAGGTCGGCGTCGCCGAACACGCGCAGGTCCGCCTCGGTAGACACCTCGATGGCGATCTCCCTGGCCTCCGCACGGACCCGGAGGCGTTCGGTGGCGTCTGCGACGACCGCGCCGATGTCCACGAGGTGCGGCTCGTGGAGGGTGTCGGCCACCTGCAGGCGGGACAGGTCGACGATGTCCTGCACGAGCCGGGTGAGCCGGGTCGACTCGTGCTGGATGCGCTCGGCGAAGCGCTCCACCGCCTGCGGGTCGTCCTTCGCGTCCTGGATGGCCTCGGCGAGCAGGGCGATGCCGCCGACCGGGGTCTTCAGCTCATGGCTGATGTTGGCGACGAAGTCGCGGCGCACCTCCTCGACCCGGCGCGCCTGGGTGTGGTCCTCGGCGAGCACCAGGACGTGGGCGGCGCCCAGCGGCGCCACCCGGGCGCGCATCACGACAGCGCTCGCCGGGCCGCGGGACAGCTCGAGGTCGACCTCACGGATCACGCCGTCGCGACGGGTCTGCCGGGCGAGGTCGCGCAGCGCGCTGTGGACCAGCTCGCCCTGCCGGACCAGCCCGTACGATACGGCCGAGGCGGAGGTGTTGACGACCGCGTCCGAGGTGTCGAGCACGACGGCGACGGAGCGCAGCACGGCCAGCACGTCGGACACGCCCTGCGGCACCACGCTCGGCGCCGGCTCGGGGATGGTGCTCTGGGTGAGCTCCGAGTACCGTGCCGCGATGACGGCCGCGGCGCCCAGCGCCAGGCCGACACCCCCACCCAGCAACGCGGCAACCGTCGGGTCCACGGCACCAGGGTAAACGGGCACCCGGCGCCCCCGAGCCGCCGAGCGGGCCCACGCGCGCGCCCGGCGCCAGATGTTCACCTCCGGTCAGGCACCAGTTCACCGCCGCATGCCAGGCTGCGGCACCGACAGACCATG
This sequence comes from uncultured Actinomycetota bacterium, assembly GCA_963763315.1. GTDB lineage: Bacteria > Actinomycetota > Actinomycetes > Actinomycetales > Dermatophilaceae > CAVSJJ01. The sequence continues at coordinate 149,974 of CAVXOC010000001.1, read as the reverse complement.
ATGGACCCACAGCCCGGCCCCACCACGGACGAAGGACAGAATGCGCGAAGTCTTCCACGAGGAGCTCGGCCGCGTGACGGCCGACCTCGTCGACATGACCCGGCTCGCCCGGTCCGCCATGTCGCGGGCGACCACGGCCCTGCTGGACGCGGACCTGCAGCTCGCCGAGTCGGTGATCGCCGCCGACACCGAGATCGACAAGCTGCGCGAGCAGCTCGACCTGCTCTCGATCGACCTCCTGGCGCGCCAACAGCCCGTCGCGACCGACCTCCGGATGGTCGTCACAAGCATGCGGATGAGCGCCGACATCGAGCGGATGGGCGATCTGGCGCGGCACGTCGCACAGGTCGCCCGGCTGCGCTACCCCAGCCCCGCCGTCCCGGCGGAGCTGCACGCCACGCTGCTGCAGATGGGGCAGGTCGCCGAGCGCATCGTCACCAAGGTCGGCTCGATCATCGCCGCGCGCGACGTCGAGGCGGCCCGGCTCATCGAGAAGGCCGACGACGAGATGGACGCCCTGCACCGCGAGCTGTTCCGGCGGCTGGAGGACGGTACCTGGGCGCACGGCACCGAGACCGCGGTGGACATCACCCTGCTGGGGCGCTACTACGAGCGCTATGCCGACCATGCCGTCTCGATCGCGCGCCGGGTCGTCTACCTCGTCACCGGCGAGTACGACGACGAGTCCGAGACCAGCCCTGAGGACGCCGCGGACGCGGTCAGCCGCGGCGGCTGAACCACCCCGGTGCTCGGGCCCGGGCACGCCCGCACCGGAACCGCGGACGCCGACCCTCCACCTGTGCGACGTCTCCGCCGCCGGGCCAGGGCAGACTGGTCGCATGCGCCGGCGCTGGCCCGAGGACTTCGAGGAGTTCGTCGCCGCCAGGTGGCCCGACATGGTCCTCACGGCCCACGTGGTGTGCGGTGACCCCGCGGTGGCCCGCGACGTCGCCACCGCCGCCCTCACCGACGTCGGGACGCGGTGGCGCAGCGTCGCCGACGAGGGCAGCCCCGGGGCCCGCGCGCACACCGCGATGCTGCTGCACCTCGAGGCGAACGGGTCGGGGCACGGGCGCCGCCCGCCGTGCGCCGCCACCGCGGTGAACGGCGGGGGCGGCCCCCCGGACACCGGCTCCCCCGAGCCGGCCGGGCCGGGCCGCCGGGACGACGCCGAGAGCCACGCGGCGCTGCTCGAGGACCTCGCCGGCGGGTATGCCGAACTCCCGGTGCGTGCGCGCACCGTCCTGGCCCTCCAGCAGGTGGAGGGGCTGCGGCCCGAGGAGTGCGCGACGACGCTCGACCTGCCGCTCGACGACGTGCTCTCGGCCGTCGACCGAGCCGCCGCGGACCTCGCGTCGGCCGACGCCCGTGCCCGGGCCCGTCTGCGGCTTCCCGCGGATCCCGGGGCCGGCGCCGGCGACGTGAGCCAGGCCCTGCAGGACCGGGCCCGGGGCGCGGACGTCGGTGGCGACCCCATCGCACTCGTCACCGCCCAGCGCGCCGCCCGCCGCCGGCATACGGCGCGGCTGTCCGCCGGAGCCACGGCCGCCGCCGCGGTGGTGGCCGTGGGCGTCGCGGCGCTCGCGGCCGCTGGCGACGGAGGCGCTGCGCGGACCCCGCCGACGGTGACGGCGAGCACGTCCGTGCTCGCCGACGCGTCCCGCTGGCCGGCCAGGGGCGCGCTGGCAGCCGACCTCGAGGTCCGCCGCGTGGTCGCCCGTGACTGGGGGGTCAACACCCGGCTGCTGTATGCGGGCGTGTTCGACGGCAGTCGCATCGTCGTCGGCTGGCAGCCGTCACAGGCGGCCGACCACAGCCAGATCAAGGTGCTCGCCGGCCCGTCCGGCCAGCCGCTGGCCGACGTCGAGACGCGCTCCTTCGACACCGACTCCGCCCCGGGGGGCCTCGCCGTGCTCGGGATCCCGACGAGCACCTCGGTGCCGCTGGTCGTTCTCGGCCGGCCCGACGTGACGCAGGCGGAGACGTCGGTGCGGGTGTCCTACGACCCCTCGGGGCGGGTGATCCACCACTGGATGGCCGCCGCTCTGCAGGGGGGCGTGGGCGAGGTGGAGCTGCCGGTGGGCGTGGTACCCGGGCAGCCCCTGCTGCCCGCGTTGCGGGTGCGGCTCGACGGGTACGACGGGCCGGCGACGAACCAGGACGTTCCCGACCTGCAGCTCGCCGTGCCGAGCTGCCCGGACTGCAGCAGGTCCGCCTGGGCCGCCCGTACCACCGCCGCGGCGGTCGCGCGCCTCGCCGCGGCCACCGGACTCGACGAGACGGCCATCTCGACGCAGACCCTCGCCCTCGGAACCGTCCCCCGGCTGGAGCTGCCCGCCACCACGGCAGGCGCGCCCGTGGTGGGCCGAGGCGACCTGGCATGCACCCTCTACCGGCTGCCCAGCGGCACCACCCTCACCTCCTCGGCGCTGCGGGTCCGTACCGGTGCGACCGTCACCGCTCGCGGCTCGCTGGACCTCGTCCCCCGCGGCGGTGCCGCCCGCCGACCGTGCCTGCAGATCGTCTCGATCGACCTCCAGGGCATGGTGCACTACGTCTTCGCCGCGCCGCTGGCCGCGGCCGCCCAGCTGGCCCCGGCCTCGACGACCTCGCGGCCACCCGAGCCGGTGGCACCCCTCACCGACCAGGTGGGCGTGCTGACCTCCCCACCGAACGTCGTGCCCCAGCAGGAGGTGCTCCGCACGCTCGACGCCCAGAACCACACCCTCGAGACCTACCCCTTCCTCGACCTCGTCGAGTGGCACGACCCCTTCGAGGTCCGGCCGCGGACCGGGCTGTGACAAGCGCGTGCTGCTCGGCAAGGTGAGGCACACTGGCGGCATGGACGGGCTCAGCACCAGCGAGTTCGACCGGTTCGCGACCGCCCGGTGGCCAGAGCTCGTACGCACGGCATACCTCGTGTCCGGGGACGCGGAGGCCGCGGTGCGCGCCAGCGTGGCCACGCTGGCGCACCTGTCCCGGCAGTGGTCGCGGGTCACCGAGGAGGGCTCACCGGCGGCGACCGCCCGGGGGGACCTCCTCGCCCGCCTGCTGGACGACGACACCGCTGGTCCTCGCGTCCTCTCCCGCCTGCCCCGGCGGCTGCGTGACCGGGTCGGGCGATCCCGCCCCGGGGCCCGCCAGGACCGTGCCCGCCCGGAGCCCGCCAACCCGTGGGCCGCCGCCCCCTCCGCCGCCAGGTCCGGCGCCGGGGCCCCCGACCCCGGGCCGGCGGCGGACCCCTGGGCCGTGACGACCGACGCACTGTGGGACGCCTTCGGACGCGCCCCCGCGCTGGCCCGCGCCGTCTACGCCCTCCGGGCCGTCGAGGGCCTCGATACCGGGCAGGCCGGGCAGGCCGCCGGCCGGCTCCCGGCCGCGGTCACCCTGGCGATGTCCGCCGCCGGCGACGAGCTCGCCGCCGCCCACGCGGCCGCCCGGCGCGGGCTCGGCCTCGACCCGGTCCCCCAGGCCGTCCCCGACGACCTGCAGCGAACGCTTCAGCAGCGGCTGGCCGGGTTGCGGGCGCCGCAGGACCCGCTGCCCATCCTCCGGGTGCAGCGCAGCTCACGGCGCCGGCGCAATCTGCTCGCCGCGGCGGGGGTGGCCGCCGTCCTGGCCGTCGTGGCCGGCCTGACCGGCGCGTCGGCGCTGTCCGCGCCGACCCGGCCCAGCGCGCCGGCGGCCTCCGCCTCCGCCGACTGGACGAGCATCGAGACCTGGCCGGCCCGCGGGGAGCTCGCCGGCGACGCGGGAACCCGGCTGGTCGTCAACCGGACCTGGGGCTTCGGGGCCCGCATCCTCTATGCCGGCGATGTCGGCTCCACCCGGTTCGTGGTCGCCTGGGTGCCCGGCAACGACGGCCTGAGCACCGGCACCGACTACGGCGTCGATCCCACGGTGGGGGTGATGACCGGGCCCGCTCACAGCGCTCTGGACCGGACCAGCCCGACGACGAACACCGGCAACACCATGGGCAGCTCGGCACTGTCCGTGGAGGCCACCACCGGCGCGGGGACCACCGACCTCCTCGTCCTGGCCCACCCGGAGGTGGCCCACGCGCGGATCTCGCCGACCATCACCTTCACCGCCGACGGCCCCGCCGACCGGGTCTGGCAGACGATGGACCTGGTCGGCGGGGTGGGCACGATGTCGCTGGCGGGGGACCACCTGCTGGCCCTGCGGGTGAAGGTCGACACGGCCGACGGCGCACCGATCGGCAGCTTCTGGGACGGCGACCACTCCTGGTACGACCTCTGCTCCGCCTGCTCGAGGGCGGCATGGGCCGAGGCGGTGGCCGTGGGCATGCGCGCCCAGCTGGCCGGCGCGACGGGCTTGCCCGTGGACGAGATCAGCCGGGCCTTCCTCTTCAACGGTCAGATCGGCGGTCGCGCGTCCGGACAGCGGCCGATGACGCGGGCCGCCGCCAGGCAGCTGGCCGACGCCGTCGTCATCCGCTACGACCTCCCCGGCGGGGTGCATCTCAAGGTCAGCGCCTCACGCGCGGTTGACGGCGGCGGCTGGAACTCCGTCGACGACCTCTTCGTGCCGATCCGGCGAGGGGACGGGCGGCCCCTGGTCGTGATCCCTTCCGGGTTGACCGGGGACCTGCCTCCGGACGTCGGCATCGTGGCCCCCGGGGCGGCGCGAATGCGCGTCGTCAGCATCCTCCCAGAGGTCCCGCCGGGCCCGGTCGTCTCGACGCCGTCCGGCTCGGCCGTCCTGGGCCTTCCCGACCCGAACGCCGTCCCGGAGTCCTACCAGCTCAAGACCTGGGACGCCGGTGGGCACCTCCTGGGAACCTGGGACATGTTCGCGCAGAACGACTTCGACCCGCTGAACATGTGGAGCTGACCGCCGCGTCGGTCGGGGCGGCGCCCCTGCCTCCGGCTACCCGGCGTCAGCGGCCCTGGTTCGCGACGGCGGCGGCCGCGGCGGCGGCCGCCTCCGGGTCGAGGTACCGGCTCGGTGTGGACGGCATGAAGTCCTCGCCGAGCTCGTACAGCAGCGGCATGCCGGTGGGGATGTTGAGCCCGGCGATATCCTCGTCGCTGATCCGGTCCAGGTGCTTGACCAGGGCACGCAGACTGTTCCCGTGGGCGGTGACCAGCACCGTGCGGCCCGCACGCAGGTCGTCCTGGATCGGCCCTTCCCAGTAGGGCATCATCCGGACGATGACGTCCTTGAGGCACTCGGTCCGCGGCACCTCCGCGCCCGCGTACCGGGGGTCGCCGCTCTGGTCGAACTCGCTGCCGACCTCGATCGGCGGTGGAGGGGTGTCGAAGCTGCGGCGCCACAGCATGAACTGCTCATCGCCGTACTTCTCCCGCGTCTGGGCCTTGTCCAGCCCCTGGAGTGCGCCGTAGTGCCGCTCGTTGAGGCGCCAGTGGCGGCGCACCGGGATCCAGTGCCGGTCGGCGGTGTCGAGCGCCAGGTTGGCCGTGGTGATGGCCCTGCGCAGCACCGAGGTGTGCAGCACGTCGGGGAGCACGCCGGCCTCCTTGAGCAGCACGCCGCCGTGCACCGCCTCGGCCCGGCCCTTGTCCGACAGGTCGACGTCGACCCAGCCCGTGAAGAGGTTCTTCTTGTTCCAGTCGGACTCGCCGTGGCGCAGCAAGATGAGCGTGTATGCCGTCATGCCGCCCAGCCTACTGGCGTGCCGACGCCGCTTCCCTGGCCGCCGGGGGTGGCCGGGATCACGCCGGGCGCTCCGGGCCGGGGTCGCCGTCGCGCTCGAGGATGGCGCGGAAGGCCTCGAGGTTGCCGAGGCTCTCGCCGCGGCTCACCCGCCAGTCCCACTCCTTGCGCATCGAGGTGAGGAACCCGATGACGAGCAGCTCGTTGAACGGCTCGTCGGCGGCGTCGAGCACCGCACCGAACAGCCGGTCGAGGGAGACCTGGTCCACTCCGGCGCACGGCACCCGGGCGGTGAGGTAGACGTCGCCCGACACGTCGACGGCGTACGCGAGGCCCCGCACACGCAGGTTCCGGCGCAGCAGGAAGCGGTAGAACTCCTCGTGGTTCTCATCGGCGTTGCGGATGACGAACGCCGTGAGGGCCAGGTCGGTGTCGGTGGCGATGAGCGACACGACGGTCTTGAGCTTCTTCTCGCCGGGAAGGGTGACGACGATCTCGCCGTCCCGCGCGCCGGGCTCCCACGCCAGGCCGTTGTCCTCGGCGAAGGTCCGCACGGTGCCGATGACCCGCTCGGCCTCCGCGCCCGAGGTCTCCCGCCCGGCCCACCTCACGGGATGACCGCCGACGGGATGCCGGTGAGCAGGTCGGCCTCGTTGATCGAGGCGGACCGGGTGAGGGTGAGCGCGTCGGCGTAGACGGCCAGGAGGCGGTCGACGGTGTGGTCCCAGCCGAAGTAGCCGGCATGCACGACGGCACGCCGGGACAGCTCGGCGCGCCGGGCGTCGTCGTCGAGCAGCCCGCCGAACGCGTCGACCCAGTCGCGGATGTGGTGGGTGGCGACCAGCACCCCGGCGTCGCCGACCGCCGTCGGCAGGCCACCCACCTCGGCCGCGACGACCGGGGTCCCGCAGGCCTGCGCCTCGACCGCGACCAGCCCGAAGGACTCACTGTAGGAGGGCACCGCGACCAGGTCGGCGCTGCGGTACCACTGGGCCAGCGTGGCGCGGTCCACAGGGTCGACGAAGCGGACGAGGTCCCCGATGCCCAGGTCGGCGGCCAGCGCGTCGAGGCCCATCGGGCTGCGCAGGCCGGCGCCGCTGGCCCCGCCGAGGACGGCGACGACGAGGCGGTCCCGTCGGGCCGGGTGTCGGCGGACCATCTCGGCGGCGGCGCGGATGACGATGTCGGGCGCCTTCAGCGGCTGGATCCGGCCGACGAACAGGATGAGCCGGGCATCCGCCGGAACTCCGACCGCCGCGCGGGCCAGCGCCTGGTCGCCCGGGGCGAAGACGTCGAGGTCCACCCCGGGTGAGGCGACGACGACCTTCTGTGGGGACGCGGCATACAGCTCGACGAGCTCGCGCGCCTCCCCCTCGGTGTTCGCGACGAGCCGGTCGGCCGCCTCGACGACCTGCGCCTCACCGATCTCGCGTCCAGGTGGCTCCGGCGTGTCGCCGGCCGCCAGGTGGAGGTTCTTGACCCGGGCCATCGTGTGCATGGTGTGCACCAGCGGGATGTCCCACCGGTCGGCGGCAAGCCAGCCGATCTGGCCGGAGAGCCAGTAGTGCGAGTGCACGAGGTCGTAGTGGTTCTCGGGGGCGTGCGCGGCCAGCCGCATCATCCCCGCGGCGAACGCGCACAGCTGCCCGGGCAGGTCCTCCTTGGACAGGCCCTCGTAGGGGCCGGCCGCGATGTGCCATACCTGCACGCCCGGCGCGAGCTCGACGACCGGAGGCTGGGACGCCGTCGTCGTGCGGGTGAAGATGTCCACCTCGGTGCCTCGGGCGGCCAGCCGCTTGGCCACCTCGACGACGTAGACGTTCATGCCACCGGCGTCGCCGGTACCGGGCTGGGCCAGAGGCGAGGTGTGCACGCTCACCATGGCCACCCGTCGAGGGGGTGAGCCCGGCTGCGGCGCGGTGGTGGTCATCACCGTGAAGTCTGCCACCGCGACCTCGGAGTACCCGACACGAGCAGGCTCGCGCGCGACACCCAGACGTGCACCGCGATCCGGCCGGAGGACCGCAGGTCCACCGCGCGGGCGATGCCGTCGGGCTGGACCGTGATCCCGACCGCCCGAGCCGTCGTGAACGCCGGGGCCTGGACACCCGAGCCGGTGGCCAGCCACCAGGCCCGCAGCCGCAGCGAGCGGCCGGGCAGCAGCGGGGCCTGGCCGACGATCCCGGGCTGGCTCGCCAGATGGAACACGACGGCATCGGCGCCCGGCACGGACACCCCGAACTCGATCCAGCCCCCGGTGAGCCGCACGGCGACGGTCAGCGGCAGCGACGGCCCACCGGCGCGGTAGACCGTACCGGTGTAGGTCGCCACCTGGGCGGTCAGGTCGAGCCGGTCGATGTGGACGTTGTCGAGCGAGGTGTCGACCTCCTCCCGCCAATGGCCGTCGACCGAGTGCACCCTCCCCAGCAGCGCCGAGACGGGGGCGCCGTGGCTCACGGTGTCGGCCATCGCGGCACCGTCGAGCGCAACCCGGAACCCCGAGGCGTAGAGCGAGACGGTGCGTCCCTGCCCCAGGGTGGCGACGCCCTGCGCCGACGGGGCGACGGTGAGCAGCCCGGGGGTGACGTCCCGCACGCCGATGTCGCGCCCGAGCACGCTCGGCAGCCACCCGGCGAGACCGAGCAGGGCCGCCGCGGACGCCGACAGGACGAGCGCCACCATGCTCCGGCTCGTCTGCTCGTCGTGGCCGCGAAGGCCCCACCACCGCACGCCGTCAGCCTATGCCGGGGCCCTCGTCCTCCTCCTAGGCTGGACCGGTGGCGAGGAGCAGACCGGTCGGGGCGGTCACCCGGGGCACGACCAACCCCAACCGCCTGCGCCGCGTCGACCGGTGGCTCGTCGGCCCCCAGGGCTGGCGGTTGCGTCGGTATGCCGGGACACCGGTCGTCGTCGACCTCGGCTACGGCGCCTCGCCCGTCACGGCGGTGGAGCTGTCCGACCGGTTGCGGCGGGTACGCCCGGATGTCGTGGTCATCGGCCTCGAGATCGACCCGGAGCGGGTCCGGGCCGCCGCGCCGCTGGCCCGGCCGGGGCTGGAGTTCCGGCTCGGGGGGTTCGAGGTGCCGCTGCCGGGGGGCGGGCGGCCGGTCGTGGTCCGCGCGTTCAACGTCCTGCGCCAGTACGACGAGTCCGAGGTCGGCACTGCGTGGGACCTGGTCCGGGCCCGGCTGGCGCCGGACGGCCTCCTCGCCGAGGGGACCTGCGACGAGCTGGGGCGGCTGGCGGCCTGGGTCATGGTCGACCAGGACGGGCCGGTGTCGCTCTCGCTCTCCTGGCGGCTCCGCGGGCTCGAGCGGCCCTCGGTGGTCGCGGAACGGCTGCCGAAGTCGCTCATCCACCGGAACGTGCCCGGCGAGCCGGTGCACGCCTTTCTGGCCGACCTCGACGACCAGTGGGCGCGTGCGGCCGCGCTCGCGGCATACGGCATGCGGCAGCGGTTCCAGGCTGCGGCCGAGGGGCTGCGCAAGCGGGGCTGGCCCCTGCTGGACGGCCCCGGGCGGTGGAGGCTGGGCGAGCTCACCGTGGCCTGGGCCGCGGTGGCCCCCGTGGGGTCAGCCGGCGACGGTCACCAGGGGCCGTAGGGGCCGGAGCGGCCGCCGCCCTTACCGGTCACCTGGTTCAGGGCCGGGCGGACGTCCGCGAGGTAGATGCCGGCGGCCACGACCCCGATGAGCGCGATGAAGCTCAGCGGGGAGTAGATGGAGACGAAGCCGAGCGCCGTGGCCACGACGAGGATGACCGACCAGATGGGCTTGGTCAGCTTGCCTGCCGCGACGAAGGCGTCGGCCCGGCGCCGGAGGGCGTCGACCAGCGCCCACAGCTCAAGGCCGAGCGCGGCGACGCCGAGAATCAGCACGACGAGAGACTGGGCGCTGCCGAGGAAGGACATGGGCACCAGGTTACGTGGCGAGACCTGAGCAGACTCTCAGGTGTCGAGAACGATCGTCACCGGGCCGTCGGCGACCATCTCGATGTCCATGTGCACGCCGAACGACCCGGTGGCCACCTCGACGCCCGCGGCCCGGAGCGCGTCGACCACGGCCTGGACCAACGGCTCCGCCACGGGCGCCGGGGCAGCGGCGTTCCACGACGGGCGCCGGCCCTTGCGGGTGTCGGCGTAGAGGGTGAACTGGCTGACGACGAGCACCGGGGCCGCGACGTCGAGGACCGAGCGTTCGTCGTCGAGCAGACGCAGGCCGCCGATCTTGCGGGCGATGACGGCGACCTGCTCGGGACCGTCGCCATGCGTCACCCCGACCAGTGCGAGCAGACCCTGACGGTCGATGGCCCCCACCTGCTCGCCGTCGACGACAACGGCGGCGCGGCTGACCCGTTGCAGGACGGCGCGCACAGCAGGCCCCGTCAGAGGCCGACGGCGATGACGCCGCCCACCGGCTCGCCGTGGCCGAGGACCGGGGCGTTCTGGAGGGCCCCGTAGGCGGTGGACTCCACCCCGAGGTGGTGCAGTACCGCCGCCAGCACCACCGGGCACGCCCGGTCGCTCCCGTCGGCGATCTTGACGGCGACGCCCCGCCCGTCGGCCAGCCCCACGGCATACACCGCCTCGGCGCCGTCCTTGGCGATGAGCCCGTCCGTGCCGCGCATGAGCGCGGTGACGTCGCAGGTCGTTCCGGCGACGTTCTCCGGGTGCGCGCGCATGGCGTCGGCGACCCGGCGTTCCAGGGTCCCCGGGGAGCCAGCGGCGATCCGCCCGAAGGCCCGGGCGAGCCCGCCGAGGGAGACGGCCATCGCGGGGGCTCCGCAGCCGTCCACGACGACCGCGCCGACGGGTTCGCCGGCGACCTCGGCGAGCGTCTGAGCCACGAGCTGCTGGAGCGGATGCTCCGGCTCGCGGTAGGACTCGGTCGGCCAGCCCGCGACGACACAGGTGGCGAGCATGGCGGCGTGCTTGCCCGAGCAGGCCTGCGCGATCGAGGCCGGCGGGCGGCCCTCGGCCAGCCAGTCGGCCCGGACGTCGGCGGCAGAGGGCAGGTCCGGGGTGTTCTGGAGGTCGGCCTCGACCAGCCCTGCCCCGGCGAGGATGCGCTGGACGCCGGCGAGGTGGAACGGCTCGGCCGAGTGGCTCGCGCAGGCGAGCGCGAGCAGGTCCGGGGGGAGGTCCAGCCCCGCCCGGAGCATCGCGAGCGCCTGGATCGGCTTGATCGCCGAGCGCGGCAGGATCGGCTCGGTGCTCGCGCCGCGAGCGAAGATCGTCTGTCCCGCGAGGTCGGTGACGGCGACTGCCGCCCGGTGTACCGACTCGACGAACCCGCCGCGGGTCACCCGGACCAGCACGGGAGCGTCATAGAGGACCGAGGGGCGGGGGTCCTGGCCGGGATCGATGCGCTGCTCTGGCACGAGGAGACCCTAACCCGTCGGGGCGGGCCGGCACGCCGGTGGTGGTGGTGCGCGCGGTGCGCCCTGGGTCAAGGAGGGCACCCCGGCGCGAGGAGGCCGGTCGGCTGCCGGCCGGTCGGCTGCCGGCCGGTCGGCTGCCGGCCGGTGGAGGCGCCGGCCGGTCGCGGGCAGGCAGCGGGCAGGCAGCGGGCAGGCAGCGACAGCGGCAGGCAGCGGACAGCGGCAGGCAGCGGACAGCGGCAGGCAGCGGACAGCGGCAGGCAGCGGACAGCAGCGGTAGGCCGGGGGGCGCTGGGCTCCCCCGGCCTACCGGGTATCAGTTGGGTGGCTCACCCGGTTGCGGCGAGCGGACCGGGCCGCTCGCCGACGTCGATCAGTCGCCGACCTTGGTCGCGGCCTTCTTGGTGGCCTTGGCGCCCTTGCTCGCTGTGGTGCGAGCGCTGGTGCGGGTGGCCTTCGCGGAGGTGCGGGTGCGAGCGGTGGCCTTGCGGGTCGTCGTCGCGGTGCGCTTGGCGGCCGTGCGGGTGTGCTTGACGCCCTGCTCGGCCTCGGCGAGTACGGTCTGGGCGTCGCCGGACACCTGGGCACCGAGGAGCTCGGCCAGCCGGGTGGCCTCGTGGCGGCCGGTCGTGATGGTCGCCTTCGCCGAACGCTCGATGTCGTTGACCGCCTTGCGAGCCGTCGTGACGGCGCCCTTGCCGAGCGCGACAGTCGCCTCAGCCTGCGAGCGCAGGTCCCTGGTCGCCTGCTGGGTGCGGACCCGCTTGACGAGCTGGTGGCCGCGCTGGGCGAGGTCCTCGTAGGACTCGACCATCCTGCCGGCAGCGACGAGACCCTGGTTCAGGGCGAGGGTGGGCAGCTCCTTGACCTGCTCGAAGGCCTTGGAGGCCTCCTCGGCGGCGCGGGCCTGGACGGTGGCCGGGTCAAGCTCGCTGCGGGCCTTCTCGGCACGGTGGCGGGCACCGCGGGCCATCTCGACGGCGAGGTCGGTGATGCCGACCGCAGCGAAGAACGGGGTGTCGACGGACTTGCGGAGGTCCTCGATGACGGACATGTTGTGCTCCTTCGTGGGGTGCGTCAGGTGGTGGGGTCGGTGGGACGCCGGCGGCGGCTGCTGCCGGTCCTGGTGGGTTGCCCGACAGTGGACCCGGAGGTCCGTGCGGCGCGGGTCGGGCGGCCCGCCGTCGAACCGGTGGTGCTGTTCGCGGCCCGGCGGGTCGTGCTCCCGGCCCGGCCGGCGCTGGCGGCCGGGCCGGCCGTGCCGGTCGTACCCGTGCCGGAGCCGCTCGCTCGGGGGCTGCGCGTCCGGGGCGCGGCACGGGCAGCGGTACCGCGGGGTGAGCTCTCGCCAGCCTCCTGCCGGGCGGCGCCCACGAATGACTCGTAGACGTCGAGCAGGGTGGCCTTCTGCCGACCGCTCAGGTCCGGATCCGCGGCGATGGCGAGCCGTACATCGGACCGGGGGGTCGGGTGTACCTGGTGCTCGTCGAGGATCCCGGCCTTGACATAGAGGGTCTCCGCCGACACCTCCAGCCCCTTGGCGAGCTGCTGGAGGATCTCGGCGCTCGGCCGCTTGAGACCGCGCTCGATCTGCGAGAGGTAGGGGTTCGAGACCCCGGCGAGCTCGGAGAGCTGGCGCAACGACAACTTGGCCGACTGGCGCTGCTCGCGCAGGTAGTCGCCGAGGTTGGCGAGGTCACTCAGGGGGTTCCGGCTCATGCCTCCAGTATGCTTGCTGCAGTTAGCAAATGCAAACTCTAGACAGCGTGGCCGCCATCGCCCTCCCCGCGCGAAGGCTCAGCGCTCCGCTGGGAAGAGTCGACGCCTCTGCGGTGAGAAGGCACTCAGGCGCGGGCCCGCTCCGGGCGGTGCAGCGAGATGTCTGCACAGGTTGCGCAGGTCTGCTGGGGAATCAGTCCGTAGCGGATGAGATGTCCGAAGACCCAGCATCCGGCGCAGAAGCCGAGCACCGACTCGAGGACGGCGAAGGTGACGAGCGCCCCGATGAGCCCGTCCTGGACCGCGTCCAGCCCGAAGCCGAGCCCAGCCACCGCCGCCGTCACCGTCAGGGCGAGGCCCACGCACTGGGCGAAGCGCTTCGGGGGCCCGGGGACGACCCTCGCCTGCCCCAGTCGGGGCGCGACGACGCGCGTGGCGAGCAGTCCCAGCGGGCTGAACCGGGGCCCGGAGGCCACCCGCAGCGCGAAGCCCACGGCGAGCGCGAGGACCAGCACGCTCCAGCCGGTGAGCAGCATCAGCAGACCGATGCTGGCGACGCCGGCCGCGACGGTCCGCGCCGCCTTCTCGTTCACCAGGGCGGGAAACCCAAAAGCAGACCGGATAGAAAACATAACCCCAGATTATGCCGGGCTTCCTCCGACCCACCGCGGCAGTGCCCACGACATGGACACCGGCGGCCAGCGGCACCGGCAGCCCAGCGGCACCCGCAGCCCAGCGGCACCCGCAGCCCAGCGGCACCGCCGGCCCAGGCACCGGCGGCTCAGCGGGTCCGGCGGTCCTTGACGCCCAGCAGGACCCGCGACTGCGCGGTCGTGAGCGGAGGCCGCTGGAGGAGGGTGGCGATCTGGGCCGCCCGGGCGACCAGCTCCGCGTTGTGCTGCACGCTCTGCCCGCGGGCGAAGAAGACATTGTCCTCCATGCCGACCCGGAGATGGCCGCCAGCCGACAGGCCGGCGGCCAGCATCGGCAGATGGCCTCGGCCGACCCCGGTGACCGACCACGAGGTCACCTCCGCCGGCAGCGCCGCAACCCCGGCCATCAGCGCAGCCGTGGTCGCCGGCATGGCGCCCGGGACCCCGGTGACGAAGTCGACGTGAACCCTGCCGCCGAACGGCAGCCCATGGGTGTCGAGCAGCCGCCGGAGGGCGTGGACATGGCCGAGGTCGAACAGCTCGAACTCGGGGACCACCTCGCGCTGCTGGGCCAGGACGTACAGCTCGCTCATGAACGGCCACGGGTTGAGGAAGACCTCGTCGCCGAAGTTCGTCGTGCCGCAGGTGAGCGAGCACGAGTCGGGGTCGGCGTTGAGCACGGTGAGCCGGGCCCCGAGCGGGTCGTGGACGGACCCGCCGGTCGAGAGCTGCACCACGAGGTCGGTCTCGGCGCGCACGGCCTCGACGGCCGCCGCCAGGAGTCGCGGGTCCAGCGTCGGGCGGTGCTGGGCGTCCCGGAGGTGCAGGTGGATCAGCCCCGCGCCGGCCGCCTCACAGCGCCTGGCGGTCTCGACCACCTCCTCGAGGGTCGTCGGCAGCTGGGGGACGTCGGCCTTCGCATGCTCGGCGCCGGTGGGGGCGACGGTGATCAGCGTCCCACCCGCGGGGACGCCGGCCGCCGGCGACGCGGATGTGCGGTCGGGGACGCCGGTCGCCGCCGGGACGGTCGTGGGGTGGGTGGGCCCGGCGGCATCGGGGGAGGGGCGGGCGGACGTGGACATGCCCCCACTATGGCAGCACGTCCTGCGGTGGTCAGCCCGGTACGACGACGGTTTGGGCGGCCATGATGCCGTCGGCCACAAGATCCGCGTCGACAGGCGTGCTCCGCTTGACGACCGCGAGCGCGATGGGACCCTCGACGTAGTGCCGGGCCACCGAGGTCAGCCGGCCGACCTCGCGGCCCGCGACGCTGACCGAGGCGCCGACGTCCGGCAGGACGTGTCCCGAACCGTCCAGATGGAGGAATACGAGCCGGCGTGGTGGCCGGCCGAGGTTGTGCACCCGGGCGACCGTCTCCTGGCCGCGGTAGCACCCCTTGTGCAGATGGACCGCCGTGCGGAGCCAGTCCAGCTCGTGCGGGATCGTGCGGTGATCGGTCTCCCGGCCCAGCCGCGGCCGCCATGCCGCGACCCGCAGCGCCTCGGCCGCCCACGTGCCGGCGAGCGGCCGGTCGCCGACGGCGTCGGCCAGCCCCGCGCGGGGGACGATGAGCTCACGCCAGCGGCGGTTCGCGCCCGGGTGCTCCGTGGTGGGCCCATATGCCGTGGTGTCGCCCACCGGCCCGGGCCACGGGTCACGCCAGGCGAGCGGCTCACCGGTGGCGGACTCGGCGCTCACCGGCTCCCCGAGGACGGCGAGGTCGTCACTCACGTCGGCGACCTCGACCCGGAGCATGAACCGCATGGAGTCAAGCCAGCGGACCAGGTCCCCGGCAGTCCCCGGCTCGACGCTGAGCCAGGCCGTCTCCCCGTCGTCGACGAGGTGCAGGGCATGCTCCACATGCCCGCGCGGGCTGAGGACGAGGCTCTCCACAGAGGTGCGGGGAGGCAGTGTCCCGACCTGTTGGGTCGTCATCGAGTCGAGCCAGGTGAGCCGGTCGGGTCCGGTCACGCTGACGACCCCACGGTGCGAGAGGTCGACGACCGCCAGCCCCTCGTCGAGGAGGCGCTGCTCGCGCATCGGGTCGCCGTAGTGGGCCGCCACGCCCGCTTCAAGCCCGGTGTCGGCCACCGCGCCGGGGCAGCCGAGCAGTGGTGAGGTCGTGACGTGGGTGGCGCTCATGCCGGGCCCTCCCGCAGGTGGTCTTGGTGGTCGGCTGCTGCTGCTGCTGGCACGGTCGCGCTGTCGCGGGCATCGAGGGCGCCGAGATCCTCGACCCCCGATGCGGCGCAGCGCGCGCAGAACCCGTGGATGGCCGCATGGCTGATCTCGGCAGCGAACCCGGTGCGCTCGGCGAGCGCCCCGACGAATCCCGACGCCACCTCTACTGGCACCTCGCCCACCCAGCCGCATTGGCGGCATACCAGGTGCACATGGGTCGCGTGCGAGGTGAGGTGGTAGCTCGGCACCCGGTGGTCGACGTGGGTGTGGCTGACCAGCCCGAGCTCCTGGAGGGCGTCCAGGGAACGGTAGACCGTCGAGGCGGACATCGCGGCACCGCCGTCGGCGGCCACGGCCTCGACGATCTCCTCCGGGCTGGCATGCCCGAGCCGGGCCACGGCGTCGAGCACCCGTTGGCGCTGCGACGTCAGCCGCATGCCGTGGGCCCGCAGGCGCTCGCCGAGGTCACTCATCACACCAATGTATGCCGCGTCGCCGGACGTCCCGGCCGTCCGGACCTCCCTGCGGCTTGCCGGCCGCACGGTCCCTCGCAGCCGGGCCGCGGAGCGCGCTCCCACGCCGACCTGGTTCACTGGTCGCCGTGACGACTGACGGCCTGCCCGGCGACCGGGAAGCTCCGGGGCGCAGCAAGGCGGGCCGCTACCTGCGCCGGGCGGTGGCCGTCCTGGCTGCCCTCGTCCTGCTCGCCGTGGTGGGCTTGGGCGCGTTCGCGCTGTTCCTCAACCAGACCGCGAGCTCCAACATCGCCCACGAGCAGCTCCTGCCGACACCGACGGCGGCCGCGCCAGGGGAGGGAACGGCGCAGGAGGCCGGCGGCGGGACCAACATTCTCGTCATCGGCACGGATGCGCGTCCTGGCGACACGACGTCGCGCTCGGACGTCATCGTTCTCATCCACATCCCTCGGGATGCGAGGAAGGTCTACCTGGTCCACGTGCCGCGCGACCTCTATGTCGGTGTCCCCGGGCACGGTAAGGACAAGGTCAACGCCGCCTACGCCTACGGTGGCGCGCCGCTGCTCGTCCGAACCCTCCAGGGGCTGCTCGACATCCACATCGACCACGTGGCCAAGACCGATTTCGCCGGCTTCCAGAAGATGACCGATGCGGTCGGCGGGGTGCGGGTCTACGCCGAGGAGGCCAGCTCAGGGGCCGGGACCGGTGGACCCGTCGTGATCCACAAGGGCTGGAACACCCTGGACGGCACGCAGGCCCTGGCGTTCGTGCGTGAGCGCCACCAGCTGAGTGAGGGAGACATCTCTCGCGGCCGCCGTCAGCTGGCGTTCATCAAGGCGCTCCTGCTCAAGGTCACCAGCCGCTCGACCCTGACCAACCCCCTGACGATCGCCAGGTTCGCCGGTGCCGCGACGTCCGACCTCGTCGTCGATGACGGCCTCACCATGGCGACCATGCGCGGGTACGCCCTGTCGCTGCGCAGCATCCGCAGCCGCGACGTCGTGTTCATCACGGCTCCGTTCACGGGATACGGCGTAGCGCCCAACGGCGGGTCGATCGACGTCGTCGACGAGCCGGCCATGGCCGACCTGGGTGACCGGATGCGCACCGACACGATGAACGAGTACACCGACGTCGCGGTGCTTCCCTGAACCGTGCGAGGACGCCGCCCGCGCAGTGGTGACAGGCCGCACCCGAGCCAGAACCCCGGGTCACCCGACGCGCTTGAGCTCCGCCGAGACGTGCGACTGGAGCCGCTCTCCCATGGCGGCCATGTCCATCACCCACATGAGGTTGCTCTGGACGTAGCCGTACATCCGATGGGCCGCGGCATACGCCTTGGCGTGCGGGCTGCGCATCACCCCGTCGGTGGCGATCTCGATCTTCGCGGGCTCGGCGGTGCCGGCGTACATCTCGACGATGCCGGTCGGGTGGGCGAGCAGGAGCTCGACGTTGGTGCCGTCCTCGGCGGCCTCCACCGGCCGCCAGAAGCCGAGCTCGGTGGAGGCCTGGCGGACCTGTCGACCCTCCTCGTCCAGCAGCCAGCTGCGGCTCTCCCAGCGCAGGAACGGCCGCCCGTCGTGCGCGCAGACGATCTCCTGGCCGAAGTGCTGGGCCTCCATGGTCGGGTACCCCACCACACCTGCGCCCTCCCACCGGCCGACGAGCCAGGCGAGCGGGGCGAGGGCGGTTGGGAGGTCAGGGTCGAGTACGAAGGCCACGACGAGGATCGTACGTCGGCCCCGGCCCAGCCGCGGGTCTCAGGCGGCGATGATCCAGACGAGCGCATACGCGACGACGGCCGAGACGAGGACGGACGACACGCCCGCCGTGACCTGCGCAGACAGCCGGCCGGTCGACGGAAGCACGAGCAGGACGCGGCGTAGCGCATGGCCGACAGCCGCCACGAGGAGGCCGATGAGCACGGCCCAGGCGACTCCCGGCTCGCCCAGGACGGCCGCGGCGGCGGCAGCCCCGAGCCCACCGAGGACCATGCTGAGCGGGAGCAGCCACGGCCCCATCATCCCCACGGGCATGACCAGGTCGCCCAGGGTGGCGGCGGCGACAGCGGCCAACGCGACGACGAGGATGCTGAGGCCGGAGTCGAGCCGGGCCAGCGCGATATAGCAGGCACCGATGGCGGCGATCGAGAGCCCCGAGGCGGTGACGGAGACCGACTGGGTGAGCCGGGACCGGCCGTCCCGCCGGAGCAGCTGGTGGACGAACATCACGAGCAGGCCGGCTGCGATCGCCACGGGGACGTAGGTGAGGTAGGGCTCGCCCGTGGTCTGCACGGTGGCCACCGCGGCCCCGACTGCGGTCACGGCGATGGCCAGCGGCGCTCCGACCCGGCTCGTGGACCCGAGGAGCCGGGGCCAGCCCCAGGCGAGGACCAGCCCGCCCCAGGCGACGACCGCGGCCAGCAGAGCCGTCCCGGCATACCCGGCGACGCCGAGGAGTGCGGCCGTGAGGACGGTGCCGCCCACCACCCCGGCCCGCCGGCGGACCAGCGTGGAGAGGGCAGCACGCTCGCCGCGCGCTGCGACGTGGCCACCGCGGGAGGAGTGACCGCCCCCCGGCCCGTAGACGACCCGATCTGCGGGCGGGGCCGAGCCAGGTCCGGTGACGGACGGTGCTCCGTTCTGGCGCCGAGGGCCTCCAGCGGCCTCACCGCGAGCGCGCCGTCGGGCGCGGGTCTCGTCGGCGGGCTCCGCGGGGGGTTGATCCTGGTCCCGAGGCGTCTGCTGCACCTCGGGGGGCCGCTCCGGGGAGGTCACGCTCGGCATCCTCCCATCAGCCACCGGCGAAGGGCGGCAGGACCTCGATGACCGCGCCGTGCGCGACGTCGGTCCGCCGATCGACGACCCGCCCGTCCACGAGCAGCGAACACACCGGGAGCACCTCGGCGAGGCCCGGATGGCGCTGCGTGGCCAGGCCCAGGGCAGCAGCCACGGTCGGTGCCGGGCCCACTGCCTCCTCGTCGACGCCCGCGGCGTGGGCGGCCGCCGCCCAGTAGCGCAGGGTGACCCGCGGCTGGGGCCCGGCGGCAACACCACCCGGGTTGGATCTCACGTCCCGAGGACCAGGCTCGTCCACGCTCATATCGTCCTATCCTGAGGGGCGATGGCCCAACTGCTGCTGCTCACGAACGCCCTGGCGCCCAGCGCCGAGGTGCTCCCGGCGCTGGGGCTCCTGGCCCACCATGTTCGCATCCTCCCTGCCGAGGCGTCCGCCCTGGTCGACGCCCCCGACGCGG
Organism: uncultured Actinomycetota bacterium; assembly: GCA_963763315.1. Classification (GTDB taxonomy): domain Bacteria; phylum Actinomycetota; class Actinomycetes; order Actinomycetales; family Dermatophilaceae; genus CAVSJJ01. Next base: position 130,673 of record CAVXOC010000001.1, on the reverse strand, counting down.
ATGCCGTCCTCGTCGACGCCCGACGCGAGCTTGCCATGGCCAAGTCACTGTGCCGGGTCATCCGCACGACCGGACTGTCCTCGCCGCTGCTCGTCGTGCTGACCGAGGGTGGCCTGGCCGGGCTCACGGCCGACTGGGGCATCGACGACGTCCTCCTCGACGGCGCCGGCCCTGCCGAGGTCGAGGCGCGGCTGCGGCTGGCCATCGGCCGCCAGGTCGACGACGCCGCCGACACCGACCTGCGGATCATGGCGGGCTCCCTCGTCATCGACGAGGCGACGTACTCCGTGCGACTGCGGGGGGCGACCCTCGACCTCACGTACAAGGAGTTCGAGCTCCTCAAGTACCTCGCCCAGCACCCGGGCCGGGTCTTCACCCGCGCCCAGCTGCTTCAGGAGGTCTGGGGCTACGACTACTTCGGCGGGACCCGTACCGTCGACGTCCACGTCCGGCGGCTGCGCGCCAAGCTGGGCACCGACCACGAGATGCTCATCGGTACCGTCCGCAACGTGGGTTACCGGTTCGTCCCCGAGGAGCCGGCTCTTGTCGAGGTCGACGGGAACGGCGCCTGACCCCCGTCGAGCTCCGCGGCGCCGACGCCCTGACGAGCCAGCAGCGCAGTGAGGTCCTCGACCTTGCCGGCCGGGCCCGCGCCGTCGACGGGGTGGCCCCGCTGTCCGAGGCGTTCGTCCTCGGGCTCGCCGGCGGCAGGACCGGCCAGGTCGGCCACCTCCTCGGCTTCGACTGCGGCGTGTTCGCGGGATATGGGCAGGTGCGCCGAGACGGGGCCGCCGAGCTCGCCGTCGACCCGGCTCATCGCCGCCACGGCGTGGGCCGTGCGCTGCTCGACCGACTCATGGCGGACGGCGCCGAGCACGTGTGGGCGCACGGAGACCTCCCCCCGGCCAGGTCTCTGGCCGCCGCCGCCGGCCTGCGTCGGGTCCGCGACCTCTACCTCATGCGACGCCCCCTCACGGTCGAGGACGCCCGGCCCGTCGAGCTGCCAGCGGGGTTCGTCGCCAAGGCCTTCGTGCCGGGGCGCGACGACGAGGCCTGGGTGCAGACCAACGCGGCGGCGTTCGCCGGTCACCCGGAGCAGGGCCAGCTGACCGTCGAGGATCTGCGTGAGCGGATGGCGCTGCCGTGGTTCGACCCGGCCGGCCTCATCCTCGTCGAGGACACCCGACGCAAGCCCGGCGGCCCGGCCGTGGCTGCCTTCCACTGGACCAAGATCGTCCCGGCCCGCCACGCAGCCGACGAGCCCTGGGGCGAGGTCTATGTGCTCGGGGTGCACCCGGCATACCAGGGCCGTGGTCTTGCCGGACCGGTGACCCGGCTGGGTCTGGCGCACCTCGCGAGGCACGGGCTCGCCGGCGTCCACCTCTACGTCGACGGCGACAACGATCGCGCCCGGGCGACGTATGCGCGGCTCGGGTTCGCAGACGCCGCCGTCGACGTGATGTATGCCGTTCCCGGCGCCTGACTGGCTCCAACGAAGGCGGACCTGCTTGTGGCTGGGCCCGTTCGCCGCCTGCGCCGCCGCGTCCCCGGTGGCGCTCGCCGCGTCGCAGGCGACCTGCCAGGATGGGGTCATGACCTCCTCGGACCAGGCGCGCGCCGACACCGCTGGCCAGGACGTGGCCGAGAGCCCCACCGAGAGCGGCGAGAGACGGCTGCGCCCGGCTCCGGGCAGCCCGCGTACCGATGCCTCGGGAGATGCGGCGACAGCAGCCGCCTCGGCGCAGCTCGTCGGAGCGGTCTCCATCGCCAGCGCGTCGGTGGGCGATGACCGGTCCGGCCCGGCCCGCTCGGCCGACGGGAGGTTCATCCGGGTGGTCGGCAGCCAGCCCGTCGAGGAGAACGGGCTGCCATCGGACCGGTTCCTCGACCGCGAGATCTCCTGGCTGCAGTTCAACGAACGGGTGCTCCAGCTCGCGGCCGACGAGGCGATCCCGCTGCTGGAGCGGGCCCGCTACCTCGCCATCTTCACGTCAAACCTCGACGAGTTCTTCATGGTCCGCGTCGCCGGTCTCAAACGCCGCATCGCCACCGGGATCGCCGTGCGCTCCGCGTCCGGGCTGGAGCCGCGTGAGGTACTGGAGCAGATCTCCCTCGTCAGCCACGAGCTCCTCGACCTGCAGGCACACGTCTACCGCCAGCAGGTCAAGCCCGCCCTCGAGGAGGAGGGCATCAACATCGTCCGCTGGGACGAGCTCTCCGAACCTGAGCGCACCACCTTGAGTCGGCTCTTCACCGACCAGATATTCCCGGTGCTGACACCGCTGGCCGTCGATCCGGCCCACCCGTTCCCCTACATCTCGGGGCTCTCGCTCAACCTGGCCGTGGTGCTCATCAACCCCAAGACCGGCAAGGAGCACTTCGCCCGCGTCAAGGTGCCGCCGCTGCTGCCCCGGCTGCTCAGGGTCGAGCCGCCGGCGGGCGAGTCGCGACTCTCCGACATGTACCGCACCCGGTTCGTCCCACTCGAGGATCTCATCGCCTCCCACCTGGACATGCTCTTCCCGGGTATGGAGGTGCACGAGCACTACACGTTCCGGGTCACCCGCAACGAGGACCTCGAGGTCGAGGAGGACGACGCCGAGAACCTCCTGACCGCGTTGGAGCGCGAGCTGACCCGGCGCCGGTTCGGGCCGCCGGTGCGCCTCGAGGTGGACGCCGAGATGGACGACCACGTGATGGAGATGCTCGTGCGCGAGCTCGGTGTGTCCGAGTCCGAGGTCTACCGGCTTCCGGCGCCCCTGGACCTGCGCGGGCTCAACATCATCGCCGACCTCGAGCGCTCCGACCTGCACTTCCCGGCGTTCCTCGCCCGCACCCACGCCGACCTCGCGCCCACCGAGAGCGCCAAGGCTCGCGACCTGTTCGCCAGCATCCGCAAGCAGGACGTGCTGCTGCAGCACCCCTACGACTCGTTCTCGACGTCGGTGCAGGCGTTCATCGAGCAGGCAGCGGTCGACCCGCGGGTACTGGCCATCAAGCAGACCCTGTACCGCACGAGTGGTGACTCCCCCATCATCGACGCCCTCATCGACGCCGCCGATGCCGGGAAGCAGGTCGTCGCCGTCGTCGAGATCAAGGCCCGCTTCGACGAGCAGAACAACATCTCCTGGGCCCGCAAGCTCGAACGTGCCGGCGTCCACGTCGTGTACGGGATCGTTGGCCTTAAGACCCACTGCAAGCTGTGCCTGGTGGTGCGCAGCGAGGCCGAGGGGCTGCGCCGCTACTGCCACGTGGGCACCGGCAACTACAACCCAAAGACGGCGCGGCTGTACGAGGACCTCGGACTGCTCACCGTGGACCCCCAGGTCGGTGAGGACCTCACGCGCCTGTTCAACCAGCTCTCCGGGGTCGCGCCGCGCACCCGGTTCAAGCGGCTGCTCGTCGCCCCGCGATCCGTGCGGTCCGGCCTTCTGGAGCGGATCGAACGGGAGATCGAGATCGAGCAGGCCGCGCCGGGCGCCGGCTTCGTGGGGTTCAAGATGAACTCCATCGTCGACGAGCAGCTCATCGACGCCCTCTACCGTGCCTCCCACGCAGGGGTCCGGGTCCAGCTGTGGGTGCGCGGCATCTGCGCCCTGCGACCGGGCGTGCCCGGGCTGTCCGAGAACATCGAGGTCCGCTCGATCCTCGGCCGCTTCCTCGAACATTCTCGGATCTACTACTTCGGTGGTGGCGGCCAGCCCGACGCGTTCATCGGCAGCGCCGACATGATGCACCGCAACCTCGACCGCCGGGTCGAGGCCCTCGTCGCCATCACCGACGGACGGCACCTCGAGCAGCTCCGGGACCTGCTGGCCCGGGGCATGAGCGACGAGTACGCCCACTGGCGGCTCAGCGAGGATGGGAGGTGGACCCGCCACCACGTGGATGATGATGGGGCGCCCCTCGCCGACCTCCAGGCCGCCCTCATCGAGATCCACGCCAAGCGCCGCCGCAAGGCCCGGCGCGCCTGACCCCCCCCGTCACCCGCCAGGAGCAGCCACCCGCCACAATCAACACGCGGGCTCGGACGTATCGGGTGCTGCACAGCCCCATCCAGGAGCCGCACCCGACCAGAACACCCCCAGCACCAGCCGCAGCCGACCAGCCGCACGCCCGCACCAGGACGGCACGCACACCCAGCACCAGCCCGGCACCAGCCCGCGCGGCCCAGCCGGACCGCCGTTCGCGTGACCGGCCCTACGAGCTCCGCGCCGAGCCCATGCGCACGCCCGACCCGGGAGGTCAACCCGCTCATGAGCACCATCCCCGCCGCCGGGACGGTCCCCTGGCGCCGCCGGAACGGCACGCTCGAGGTCGCAGTGGTCCATCGCCCGCGCTACGACGACTGGTCCTGGCCCAAGGGCAAGCTCGACCCAGGCGAGGAGTGGGCCGCGGCAGCCGTGCGTGAGACGGCCGAGGAGACCGGGCTCGATGTGCGGCTCGGGCGGCCCCTCCCCGAGTCGGGCTACACCGTCCTCACCAAGGAAGGGGTGCCGGACACCAAGGTCGTACGGTACTGGGCCGCGGAGGTCACCGGCGGGCACGGGCGCCTGGACCACGAGATCGACGACGTTGCCTGGCTCGACGTCCAGCTCGCCTTCGACCGCCTCGACTACACCCGCGACCGCGAACAGCTGCTCGCCGTGGTCCGGGCCGACCACGCCGCCGCGCTCCAGACGTGGCCGCTGCTGGTCGTCCGGCATGCGAAGGCCGTCCCCCGTTCGGCCTGGACCGAGCCCGACGACACCCGGCGTCCGCTCGACCGCACCGGCAGCCGCCGCGCGAGCGACATCGTTCCGCTCATCGCGGCATACGGCGTCACCCGGCTGGTCACCTCCCCGTCGGTGCGGTGTGTGCAGACCCTCGCCCCGTATGCCGCCTCCGCACGGCTGCCGCTTCGGGAGCGGGTCGGCCTCTCCGAAGAGGGGTATGCCGCCGACCCCACCAAGGGGCCCGGCAACCTCGCTCGCCTTCTCGGCCGCGGCGAGCCGGCCATCGTGTGCAGCCATGGCCCGGTCCTCCCCGACCTCGTCGACGTCCTCAGCGCCCGGGTCGACCCCGAGGACCCCGGGAACGAAGGCGTCATCGAGACGCTCGGCCAGGCCCGCGGGGACCGGCTCGACAAGGGTGAGGTCCTCGTATGCCACATCGCCGGGATTGGGATGGATGCCCGGATCGTCGCCGTCGAGCGGCACCGCACCTGAGCAGGCGGCACACCTGAGCAGGCGGCAGACGTCAGCAGGCGACACCACACCTGAGCGGACCACTCACACCCCACACACCCCACCTGCCGGGGAGCGATGCCCCGACTCGGCGTCGGAGGAGCGACGCGCCGATCATCCGCTGCGCCGCTCGCCCGTCTTGACCGGCCCCTTTCCTGATCGCCTGCCGTCGTTCACCTGCCGTTCACCTGTAGCGGGCCAGCGCGTCACCCGGGGTCCCTACCGTCCAAGCGTCCGGCCAGTGATGTCCGGCCCATGTCTCCCCTGCCCTCGGAAGAGGTACCACTGTGAAGAATCAGCGTCTCGGCCAGATGGCGGCGCTTGCCCTTGCCGGTTCACTCGGGCTGGCCGCGTGCGGATCCGCAAGCAACAGCGACGCCGGCTCGTCGTCGAGCGCAGGCGCCAGCAGCAGCGCCTGCCCGGGCGCCGGCAACCTCTCGGCGGCCGGCTCCACGGCCCAGCAGAACGCCATGGCCCAGGCCACGGCCGGGTACAAGGCCAAGTGCGGCGCCGAGGTGTCTTACAACGGCACCGGCTCCGGCGCGGGCATCACCGCCTTCCTCAACAAGCAGATCGACTTCGCCGGTTCCGACTCGGCACTCAACCCACAGGGCAAGGGTGGCGACGAGGTCGCCCAGGCCAAGGCCGCATGCGGCTCCGATGCTTGGGACCTGCCGATGATCACCGGCCCTATCGCCGTCGCCTTCAACGTCAAGGGCGTGGACAAGCTCACTCTTACGCCGTCGGTGACCGCCAAGATCTTCAGCGGCAAGATCAGCAAGTGGAACGACCCGGCCATCGCCGCCCTCAACAGCGGCGTGCAGCTGCCGTCGGAGAACATCGCGGTCTTCTTCCGTCAGGACTCCTCGGGAACGACCGACAACTTCACCAACTACCTCAACACCGCCGCCCCGACCGACTGGCCTGACCCGCACGGCAAGGAGTGGACCGGCAAGGTCGGCCAGGGCAAGCAGGGCAACCCCGGTGTCGGCCAGGCCATCCAGGGCACCCAGGGCGGCATCGGCTACGTCGAGTGGTCCTTCGCGATCCAGAACAAGCTGCCGATGGCCGCCATCGACAACGGCTCGGGCCCGGTCGAGCTGACTGCCGACTCGGCGGGCAAGGCCATCGCCGCCGCAACGATCAAGGGCACCGGCAACGACCTGGCGCTCAAGATCGACTACGCGACGAAGGCGCCCGGCGCCTATCCCATCGTCCTCGTCACCTACGAGATCGCCTGCTCGGCCTACCCTGACGCCACCAAGGGGGCCGCCGTGAAGTCGTTCCTCAGCTACATGGTCTCCCCCGAGTACCAGAACACCCTCACCTCGATCGGCTCGGCGCCGCTACCGTCGGAGATCCAGACGAAGGTCGCCGCCGCGGTCAGCGCCATCAAGTGAAGACCGCACGGTGACCGGCTCACCTCGAGCCGGCTCCGCGGGGCGACGGGACACCCGGCGCCCCGCGGAGGCGTACTCAGGACCGAGATAGGCAGTAGATGACGAGCATCACGGGAGCGTCCATCGTCGACGAGTCCCCGAGCCCGGAGGATCCCCACCCGCTGTCCGCTGACACTGCCGGAACCGGGCGACTGGGGGACCGGTTGTTCGGGATCGCAGCGACCGGAGCCGGCATCACGGTGGCCGTCCTCGTCACCCTCGTCGCCGTCTTCCTCGTGGCGCAGGCTGCCCCCGCACTGTCGGCCGACCATACGAACTTCCTCACCTCGTCGCAATGGAAGACCTCCTCGCCGATGGCCTTCGGCATCGTCCAGCTCTTGTGGGCGACCGTGGCCACATCGATCGTCGCGCTGATCGTGGCGGTGCCGTTCTCAGTCGCCATCGCGCTCTTCCTCACCCAGTACTCGCCGGGCTGGCTGGCCAAGCCGGCCGCCGCGCTCATCGACCTGCTGGCCGCCGTACCCTCGATCGTCTACGGCCTGTGGGGCGGCTACGTCGTCGCTGCGAAGTGGGTGACAATCCAGGCCTGGATGTCCTCGACGCTCGGCTGGATCCCGTTCTTCCACAAGGTCCAAGGCATCACCGGCGGCAACACCATCTTCTTCGTCGGCCTCGTGCTCGCCATCATGATCCTGCCCATCACCACGGCGCTGTCCCGCGAGGTGTTCGCGCAGACCCCCACCACGCACAAGGAGGGCGCCTACGCGCTTGGCGCGACCAAATGGGAGATGATCCGCACGGCCGTCCTGCCGTTCGGCCGGCCCGGGGTCATCAGCGCGTCGATGCTCGGCCTCGGACGCGCCCTCGGCGAGACGATCGCCGTCCTCATGATCTTGTCCTCACTCCCCCAGGGCTCCGCGTGGAGCTGGTCGCTGTTCAATGGCGGGTCGACGTTCGCGTCCAAGATCGCCAGCGCGGCGTCCGAGTTCAGCGGCGGCCTGTCCACCGGAGCGTTCATCGCCGCCGGGCTCGTCCTGTTCGTCCTCACCTTCGTTGTCAACGCCATCGCCCGCCTCATCATCGAGCGCAGGAAGGCCTTCACCGAATGAGCGTCACCACCGCGCCGGACCAGGCACCCGCCAGCTCAGGCCTCAACGACAGCACGGGTGCCCGTGCATTGAAGAACACCATCGCCGCTGCCGTCGTGTGGACGGCGTTCCTCCTCGCCCTGGTCCCGCTCATCTGGATCATGTGGGTCGTCCTCAGCAAGGGGTTCCACGTCCTGCTCTCGGTGACGTGGTGGCAGAAGGACCAGTCCGGGGCGCTGCCGCCCGGCTTCGACCACAGCATCCGCGGCGGCCGGCACGCCCTCATCGGCACGCTGCTGATGTCCCTGCTGACCTCCGTTATCGCCATCCCCATCGCGCTCTTCACCGCCATCTACCTCGTCGAGTACGGCCGAGGCCGGCTGGCCCGGATCATCAGCTTCACCGTCGATATCCTCAGTGGTATCCCCTCGATCGTCGCGGCCCTGTTCATCTTCGCCGTGTGGGTGACGACGTTCGGCCTGCGGCTGGTGCCGGCCTGCGCGTCGTTGGCGCTGGCCATGCTGATGATCCCGGTCGTCACCCGGTCCACCGAGGAGATGCTCAAGCTGGTACCCAACGAACTGCGAGAGGCGTCCTACGCCCTCGGCGTACCGAAGTGGCGCACCATCGTCCGGGTCGTCCTGCCGACGTCGTTCTCGGGCATCGTCACCGGCGCCCTGCTCGGCTTCTCCCGCGTCGCCGGTGAGACAGCCCCGCTGCTGCTGCTCGCGGCATACAGCCCCTATCTGAACCAGAACCTGTTCGGCGGCTCCATGGCGGCCCTGCCGACGCTCATCAACAACCAGTTCCTCAACATCGCCGACCCGGTCGCCGCACAGCGCGTCTGGGGCGCGGCCTGCACCCTGATCCTTCTCGTGCTCGTCATCAACCTCCTTGGCCGCTATGTCGGGCGCTTCGCCAAGGTCAAGGGCTGACCCCCGCTTTCCCGCCGACCGACCACACCCCTGGAGACGGACCATCCCATGGCCAAGCGCATCGACGTCAAGGATCTCGACATCTTCTACCGCGACTTCAAGGCCGTCGAGGGCGTGACGATGACCGTGGAACCACGGTCCGTGACGGCCTTCATCGGCCCCTCCGGCTGCGGAAAGTCCACCGTGCTTCGCACCCTCAACCGGATGCACGAGGTGATCCCCGGTGCCCGGGTGCAGGGCAGCGTGCTGCTCGACGACCAGGACCTGTATGCCGGGTCCGTGGACCCGGTGACCGTGCGACGCACGGTCGGGATGGTGTTCCAGCGACCCAACCCGTTCCCGACGATGTCCGTCCGGGACAACGTCGCTGCCGGGCTCCGCCTCAACGGCGTGAAGAACAAGGCCAGGGTCCACGAGGTCGTCGAGCGGTCGCTGCGTGGCGCCAACCTGTGGAACGAGGTCAAGGACCGCCTCGACAAGCCCGGCGCCGGGCTTTCCGGCGGTCAGCAGCAGCGACTGTGCATCGCCCGGGCAATCGCCGTGGAACCACAGGTGCTGCTGATGGACGAACCGTGCTCCGCCCTGGACCCGATCTCGACCCTCGCCATCGAGGATCTCATCAGCGAGCTGAAGAGCCGGTTCACCATCGTCATCGTCACGCACAACATGCAGCAGGCCGCCCGGGTGTCGGACCGGACCGCCTTCTTCAACCTCAAGGCCACCGGCCAGCCCGGCCGACTCGTCGAGATCGACGACACGCACAAGATCTTCAACAACCCGACCCAGCAGGCGACTGAGGACTACATCTCCGGCCGGTTCGGGTGAGCACGCTCAGCGAAAGGCGGCGATGACGCCGTAGGCCCCGACGGCCGCCACGCCTGCGCCCGGCAAGGTGAAGACCCAAGCGCCGGCGATCGTGCGCGCCACCTTCCAGCGCACCGCCCGGACGCCGCGTGTCGCCCCCGCCCCGGTGATCGCCGATGCGATCGCGTGCGTCGTCGAGATCGGCGCCCGGAACGCCGTCGCAACGAACAGGATGACCGCCGCCGTCGTCTCAGCTGCGAAGCCCTGAGGCGAGTCCAGCGGGGCGATGCGACGCCCCAGTGTGTGCATGATCCGCCATCCACCGGCATACGTCCCCAGTGAGATGACGAACGCACTGAGACCGAACACCCACCACGGGATCACGCCGGTGCTCGAGTCGTAGCGGCCCGCCACGGTGAGCGACAGGATGACCACGCCGGCAGTCTTGGCCGCGTCCTGCATGCCGTGGCCGAGGGCGACCGCGGCCGCTGACAGAGTCTGCGCGTACCGGAAGTGGCGCCGCACCCGCACCGGGTCGCCACGGCGGAACGTCCACAGGATCGCCATCATCAGCAGGTACCCGCCGACCAGGCCGACGACTGGTGATACGAGCATGGGGATGAGGACGAGGTCCAGCACGCCGTGCCACTGCACGGCTGCGCCCGCGGCCAGCGCCGCCCCACCCAAGCCTCCGATGAGGGCGTGCGACGACGAGGACGGGAGGCCGAACCACCAGGTCAACATGTTCCAGCCGATGGCGCCCACGAGGGCGGCGGCCGCGATGGCCAGCCCGGTTGCGCCAGACGGAGCGGCGATGATGCCGCTGCCCACCGTCTCGGCGACGCGCTGGCCGAGGAACGCCCCGGCGAAGTTGGCCACGGCCGCGAGGGCCACGGCGACCCGGGGAGTGAGCGCACGGGTCGAGACGGAGGTGGCGATGGAGTTGGCCGCGTCATGGAAGCCGTTGGTGTAGTTGAACGCCATCGCCAGGACGATGACGAGGACGATGGCCGCCGCGTCCACCGGCGTCAAGACCCCTTGACGGCGATGTTCTCGACCGTGTTGGCGAGGGCCTCGAACGCGTCGGCGGCCGCCTCGAGCTCGTCGATGACGTCCTTGAGCTTGAGCACGCGGAGGGTGTCGGCGGTTTCGTCGTTATAGAGGTCGGCGAGGAGCCGCCGGTAGACCTGGTCGGCCTGGTTCTCGAGTCGGTTGATCTCGACCCAGTAGCCGCTCAGGTCGCGCATCGAGCGCAGCCGGGGCATCGACTCCGCCGTGAGGTCTGCCATCCTCGTCAGGGTCTCGACCTGCTCGGCGACGCCCCGCGGGAGGCCGTCGAGGCGGTAGAGCACGATCAGGTCAGCAGCGGCGTCCATGTGATCCATGCACGTGTCGAGCCGCGAGGCGAGGGTGTGGATGTCCTCGCGGTCGAACGGTGTGACGAACGAGCCGTTCACCTGGCGGACGAGCTCGTGGACCGCCTCGTCTGCGGCATGCTCGATCTCGTGGATGCGCTCGGCGATAGCCGACCGTTCCACGGTCTCGGCACCCAGCACCGCGGTCAGCCCCCGGGCACCATCGACGAGATACAGCGCCGACTGTGCGAACAGCTCGTACACACCGTGGTTACGAGGAGTGAGGCGAAAGCCCACAGCGGTTCTCTCGGATCGAGGCGGGCAGGGTCAGGGCCCAGGCTACCGGCCGCCGCCTCACCCCCGGACCGTCCCGGACGGCGAGCCCCGCGGCGGTCTGGCGCTCATCTCCGCCCCGACGAACCAGTCGCCGGTCAACTCCCCTTGCTGTCGCGGCGGCTGCGGTGAGGTGGCGTGCCGCTCGGCGCCGGGTCGTCGGCGTCGACCCCGAGGACGCGGTCGATGTCGTCCTCACTCATGTGCTCCGGGCTCGCGGCGGCGGCGACGACCAAGTCACCCACCAGTTCGATCTCGTCCTGGAGGGTGACGTCGACGAGTTCCTCCGCGCCCGGCCCCATATGACTACCGTACGACCAAAGGGTGCCGGGAATGCTGTGAAGCTCGACAGAACTTCCGCACGGTTCGGACTTCCTGCCTGCGCCGCTGGCGGCGAGGCGGCCGGCCGCTACGACGTCGCACAGGACGCGCTGGCGCAGCGGTTCCCGGCCGCGGGCCCCGCGCCCCGCCGCCCGCACGAGGTCCTGATGGCTGGTCGGAGAGCCGAGAGGGCTCCCCGCCGGACCGAACGGACCGGCACGGCCCGAGGAGGGCGCTGACCGGGCGATGGGTGACCTGTGTCCGGGTGGCCACCGGTCAGGCAAGCAGGGCCCCGACCGCTCCCGACCGGCCATCGTCGCTTGCCGCGGCGTCACCCGGGCCGGCCCACCTGAGCCAACCGACAGGGCCGGACCGGTTCCTGGACCGCCGACGTCGGCAACGTCGGCACTGCCTCGAGTTGTGGACGCCGGGCCGGGAGCGCCTCTCGGCGCGTGGCCGCTCGTAGCGGCTGATGTTGGGACCCGGGGCTGCCGCGGCCCGGCGCCCACGAGAAACCCTAACGCGCCTCGTCGGCCCGGTGTTCCACATCCACAGAACCGGACTTGGCGGATGCCGATACGACGGGCCCCGTCAGGCCGTCCCAGATCGAGGGGACGCGCCCGCGCCTGAGTGGGTCCAGCAAGGCACCAGGCATCGTCGGCAACCAGGAACGTGGGCGGGCCCCGTCCGTCCGGCTTCTTGCCGCCCCGCCTCTTCGATGCGCCGATGGCCGGCGCCGTGGCCAGCGGCGGTAGCAGGCGTCGACCCGCGGGTGTCAGCCCGGTGTCTGCCCGAGGATCAGTCCAGTTCCTCAGCCCGCCAGAGAGTGGCACACGCCCGGAGGTCCTCCCCCGTGGTCAGCATGGCGGCCGCACGCCGGGTCAGCAACCCCGCGCCATCGGGGTCCGAGTCATCGCGGTCGTGCGCCAAGTCGGCTCGACCGGCCGAGACCACGGAGCAGAACGCGGCGGCCCGCTCCAGCGCGACCGCGAGGTCGCCGGAGAAGACCCCTGCGAGGATATGGTCCGTCAGCCGCCGGACCTCCTCCGGCCCAGGAGGCTCCTCGATGCCCGCCACCGCGTGGGCGACATCGGTGAAGCGGATGCCTGCGGCGTACTCCGCACTCGCCTGTTCGGGACTGCGCCGGACCCACTCGCGTAAGGCATAGAGCCGCCAGAGTGCCCCCGGCAGGCTCCGTGCCGGGCGCGCCGACCACAGCTCGGCCACGGTCGACAGCCCTAGGTCGTCGACGAGCGTCACGAGCCGCGCGGTGACCGCAGGGTCGTGAGCCGCGCGGCCGGCCCCGACAAGGATGGCGGCCGTCTGGTGGGCGGCCTCGGTCACCTCGGCAGGGCCCGGCAGAGTCCCGCCGTGCGCCTCGAGCGCCTCCGGGCCGAAGTGGCGCGGTCGACGAGGGAGCCTGCCTCCGTTGTCGGTCACCGCTCCAGTCTCGCATCCGAGTCGCGACTCGAGTGCCGGGCTGAGCAGTGGTCGGCGCGGACGGTACCCAGCGCCGCCGTCCGGTGCCTCGGACGGACCGCCCCAAGTGGTGGTGCGGCGCCTCCGGCAGCACCGGGCCGTGGCCCCGCCTATCGGCAGCCCGCCGAGCCCCGTCTCGTCGCCCCTTGCTGGGGTCCGTGGGCTGCGCACCTCTCCAACGGCAAGGCTCCGACGGTCTCTCCCGGCAAGGCGCCGCTCCAGCGGCTCTCCCGGCAAGGCGCCGCTCCAGCGGCTCTCCCGGCAAGGCGCCGCTCCAGCGGCTCTCCGGGAAGGCTCCGCCGGGGCGCCATCGGCAGTCACCCATCCTCCTATCCCGGTGGGCGCAGCGGATCCACCGGGTGAGACAACGGGACGGCGCCTGAGCGGAGCCGGTCGTACGAGCCGACCTCTCTGTCCCACACCACTCCCTCCGCGGTGACCCGACCGGCCAAGCGGTCACGATGCACGACCGTATGGTGGCGAGCACAGAGCAGCGCACCGTTGCCCAGGCCAGTGGACCCGCCGTCTATCCAGTGAACGAGGTGGTGCGCGTCGCACCAGAATGCGGGAGCTCCGCAGCCGGGGAACGTGCATACACGGTCACGGAGCCACAGGGCTCGCAGTTGGCCCAGCGTGAATAGCCGCACCCGCTGCCCCAGCTCGAGGACCTCCCCATGCGAGCCCAGCACAGCCGGAACCACTCCCGCGTCGCAGGCCAGTCGGCGAGCCGTCTCAGGGGCGAGCGGCATACCCGTTTCGGTCGTGCCCATCGTCCGGGCGGCGCCGGTGCGGGTGACCAGGTCGTCGAGCGTCATCGTCACCAGGAGGGTCGCCTTGCTCAGCGGTGGCACTCGGCCATCGGCGTCGTACGCGGTCGCCGCCGCAGTGGTGCGGCGACAGACCTCGACCAGGGCCTCGGCCCGCCGGCGGTCAGCTGGACGCGGGTCCGGCTCCCCGTCGGGACCGGGCACCGGCTTCGACAAGGGTCCGATCGCCGCCTCGAGAACGGCCTGCCCCTCGGCGTCGAGGACGAGCGCGTAGGCGACCGCGCCCGGCAGGTCCGGGCGGGGTCGGGACAGCGCCACCAGCCGGCGGGCCAGGTCCTGCTCCTCCTGCAGCCGGCCGGGGGCGCCGAACCTCGCCAGCAGCCTCGGCCGCACCTCTCGCACCCCCCGTATGCCATGCTCCGCACCGACCGTGAGCATCGCCCGGAGCACGTCGGGCGCCGCAGCCTCGACGAGGCCAGGGCGGAGCCGGTCGAACTCGTCAACGACGGAGGCGGCGACCTGGGGCGAGACGCGGCCGTCGAGGACCGCCTCGCGCACCGGCGCGTGGTCGGCGGTCCCGAGTGCCTGGGCGACCTTGGCCACCGCCCCGGCGCCGGCGGCGCGCTGGCTCGGTGCGTGCATGGCGACCCATCCAGCCACCGACCCTGCCTGAGATGCCGTCACGCTGCCGCGAGCGATGGCCTCGGCGGTGACGGCCACGCGCCCGGCACCTGCGAGCGCGGCGACCTCGTCGAGCTCGGTCAGCAGCTCGGGCAGGTCTCGGTCAGCTGCCGCGCCCAGGGCTGCCGTCAAACCGCGCAAGGCAGCCCGCGCACCGGCAAGGGCGGCGCGGCACCCGGCCAGATCGAGGCTCTGTGTGCGCTCTGCGACTGCCGAGGTCATGCGTCCACCCTAGGTGCCGACGCTCATGAGCTCCGTTGCGCTGCAACATCTGTGGACAACCGTGCCCGGACCCGAGTCCTGTGGATACCACATCGGACGCTGAGCCAGGCCTGCATCCAGCGTTCCGCCGGGCCCCCTGCACCGGTCACGTCCCAGATGAGGTCGGTCGGCTCAACGGTCCTGACAGCCCCAAGAGCCGTGCCCCGTTCTCCCACAGCACTTTCCGCATCCAGTCGTCGCCCAGCCGCAACCTGGCCAGTGACTCCAGCTGGTGGGCGTAGGGATAGGGGATGCTGGGAAAGTCGGATCCCAGCACCACCTTGTCACCGAGCCGCTCCAGCCGCGCGGCGTACCCACTCGGCATCGGAGCGAACGCCTCCGTGAAGTCGGTCCCGACCATCGTGGTGTCCAGGTGCACGCCGGTGAAGCCTTCAGCGAGGTCCGCGAACGCGTCGTACTCCGGCAGTCCCGCGTGCGCGATGACGAGCACGAGGTCGGGAAACCGGGAAAGCACCCCGGCCACGCCGTCAGGACCGGTGTGTCGACCGCGGATCGGGCCCGAGCCGGCATGGATGACCACCGGCACCGCCATCTGCGAGAGCAGCTCCCATGCGGGGTCGAGAAGCGGGTCGTCGGCCGCGTACTGCCCCACCTGAAGGTGCATCTTGACCAGGCGGGCACCCGTGCCCGGCCCCGTCGCGCCACCGGCCAGCGCCGTCGCAAGATAACGGCCCACCTCCGGCTCGGGGAACAGCGTCGCGCAGTCGACCACATCCGGCTCGCGCTCGGCAAAGCTGCGGCTCCAGTCGTTGAGCCACTGCGCCATTCCTGGGCGGTGGGGATAGGTCAGCGCGGGAATCGCCCTCAGCCCGAACCCTCGCAGCGTCTGGAGCCGCGTCTGGGCGTCGCTTCGGTAGTGCACCGGCCAGGGTCGCCCATAGTGCTCCTCGGCCTCGTCGAAATAGGCCCAGACCCTGCGCTGCATGGGTTCGGGGAGGAAGTGGACATGGATGTCGGCGAGACCCGGAAGTCCCAGATCTGAGACGTATGCCGCGATCTCACGGTCGGTTCGCGGGCCTGGCGTGGTGTGCGGCATGCCTTCAGAGTAGGTTGCGCCGCGCCGTTGTCCTACCGGAGACGCACATCACGATTCAACTGGCACCAGGGCGATTCCGGCAGGACTAGCGTCACTGGTGGAACCGGTCAGGATCACCGGTCCGGGCGGTTCCCCCCGAGTGCCGGCTCGTCCGCACTCGTGAGTCACCCATCGGGGTGGGCGCCGCCATCGACGTCGGCGCTCAAACGACACACCGCGATCCAGAAAGATGACCATGCCTGCCACCGGCGCCCCCACCACCCCCTTCGAGACCACCCGCCACCCTCAGGTATCCCTGCACGACTACCTCACCGCCGACGTCGCAGCTCCCGTCGAGAGCATCGCGTGGCTGGCCTTCCAGGCCGCCCTGGACCACGAGGAGGAGGCCGCCGCTCTGGCTCCGGCCTGAGCCGTGGGACAGCTCCGCGCCCGCTGAGCCAGCCAGGCGCCCAGCCCACGGAACGGCTGAGGCACGGCGTCTCTCGGCGGCTCGGAGCCTTGCCGGCAGCACCCGCCGGGAACGCAGGCGCGCCTTCCTCGCGATGCGCCACCGGCCGAGCTACCGTTGTTCGCGGGGTCGGCCACGGGCCTCACCCGCTCTGCCGAACCGTCAAGTGCCTGCCCGACCCGCGTTCGCGCGGGACGCCACAGGGGCCGGTACCGCCAGCGCCGTCGGTGCCGATCACCGCAACCGACGAAGAGAAAGCACCGTCATGCCTGACCTCGGCACCCTCGCCGCCCCCATCCAGGGCGCTCTGCACGCCTACCTCACGGCCGACCCCGACAGCCCGGCCGAGGAGACCGCCTGGCACGTCTACCTGGCGAGCCTCGGCGCCGACCCCGTCGTCAGCATCGGCGATGTCGAGACCGTGGGGGAACTCGTCTCCGCCTGAGCGCCCCCACCCCACGGTCAGGCGAGCCACGCTTTCCGGCCGTCGGAAACGCGATCCCGGTGGGCTTGGGCGACCCCCTCGATCGCCCAAGGCCACCGGGATCAGGCCTTGATCGACGCCACGGCCCCGCCCTCCAGGGCTCCATCGCCGGCTGGCTCGGCAGCGACGCGTGGGTTGCGCCGGTCCGGGTGGGCCGCACCACTGGGCGACGCGGTGCCGCCCGGCCCCGGGTGCGTCCACGTGGAGGCGAGGGACACGGTCGGCTCAGGTCCGTCGGTGCGGCCGGACCAAGAGGGAGACCCTGCCCGTGGTCCGGGAGCGAACCCGCCCACGACCTGGACGGACGGGCAACGGGTCGGAGGAGAAGCGGCCCAGCTCGAGCACACCGTGGACACCGTCCGCTGACGGGCGGGGGGCGGGTCGAGCCTGCGTGTCCTGGTCGGGTCGGCGACGGCCACGTGAGCCTCCTAGCGGGGAGGGCGGCTCACTTCTGAACCCTGCGCCAGGCCAGACCACCACACCAATGCGCCGTTCCGCAACCCCCGGTCTCGCATCTGAGAGGCAGTTGTTCTCGGGGCGCTCCCCGGAGCGGCCACCGGGGCGGTCCTCGGCCGCCCTGTCAGGGGAGTGGGACGAGCCGGCCGTCGACCCGACGCGGGACGAGCGACGCGCCGTCCCTCAGCTCGGACGGCAGCACCTCGGCGGGCGCGTCCTGCCAGGTGAGCGGCCGAAGGAACCGCCGGGCTGCCGCGGCTCCGACCGAGGTATGGAGCGTGTTCGTCGCCGGCCAGGGCCCCCCGTGGTGCTGTGCCCACCCCACATGGACTCCCGTGGGGTACCCGCCGACGATGAGCCGCCCCGCCATCGGCGCCAGCCGGGCCAGGACCTCGCAGAGCAGCCCCTCCTCGGCGGACCCGTGGTGCACGGTTCCGGTGAGCGAGCCGCCGAGCCGCGCCAGGGCGGCATACACCTCGTCGAGGTCGCCATAGCGGGCGAGCAACGTCGCCGGCCCGAAGCACTCCTCGAGCAGGTCGTCGCGGACGGCCTCGCAAGGCGCCGACACCAGCGCCGGCGTGACGGTGCCGTCCTCGCCCTCGACGCCGCGCGCGAGCACGCGTACCCGCTTGTCGACGCTGAGGTGCCCGACCCGCAGCCCGTAGGCGGCCGAGATGCCGCTGCTGAGCAGCCTCGCCGCCGGCAGCTCGCGGGTCGCGTCTGTGGCGGCCGCCTCGAGAGCGTCGCCGGCCCGGCCCGCCGGAACGAACACCAGCCCCGGCTTGGTGCACAGCTGCCCGCCGCGCACGGTGTAGGAACCTACGAGTCCTGCCGCGATCTCGTCGCCGCGCTCGTCCGCCGCGCCGGGCAGCACGATGACGGGGTTGATGCTCGACAGCTCGCCGTAGAACGGGACCGGCGCCGGCCTTGCGTTGACCCGGTCGAGCAGCGCCCGCCCGCCCGCGAGCGACCCGGTGAACGCGACGGCCCGGATGTCGGAGTGCTCGACGAGCGCCACGCCGGCCTCCAGCCCCTCCACCATCGAGAAGGCGCCCTCCGGGGCGCCGGCGCTCGTGAGCGCGCGGGTCATCGCCCTGGCCGTGAGCGCGGAGGTGATGTGGTGCGACGGGTGCGACTTGACGATGACCGGGCAGCCGATGGCAAGGGCGCTGGCGGTGTCGCCGCCGCCGGTCGAGAAGGCGAGGGGGAAGTTCGACGCGCCGAAGACCGCCACGGGCCCGACCGGCACGAGCATCCGCCGCAGGTCCGGCTGCGGCCCCATCGGAGTGTCCCGCGGGTGGTCCACGGTCGCCTCGAGGTAGCTGCCCTCCCGGACCACCTCGGCGAAGAACCGCCACTGGAATGCCGTGCGCGCCAGCTCGCCACGAAGCGCCGCCTCGGCCAGGTGGGTCTCCTCGACGGCCATCTCGACGATGGCGTCGCCGTCATCGTCCAGCGCCTGGGCGATGGCCTCACACGCGAGGGCGCGGCCCTCGCGGGAGGTCGACGCCCAGCGGGGCGCGGCCGCGACGGCCCCGCGGACGGCCGTCTCGACGGAGGCGCGCTGGACGGCTGCGTGGTCGATGTCGACCTGGGCGCGCTGGACAGCCATGGCCCCCTCGGTGGAGATGGCGGCCCCAGACGTGTCGCGCTGGATCATGGGGTCTCCCGGGTCCGTCGTCAGTGCGACCGATGGTGGGGTGGCGCTGGGCTCAGCGGCCAGCTCGTGGTCGTGCATCGCGGCAGATACCTGCTCCGGGTCGGTGGGCACGACGATGACGGTGGCCCGCGTGGAGGCGAACGCGGCGGCCAACGCCTCCTCGAACTCGAGGAGGCTCCCGACCCGCACCCCGGAGACGCCCAGCGACCGGGCGAGCGCCGCGAGGTCCGTCTCCCCCAGAGCCGTGGCGATCGGCCTGCCGGGGTAGCGGCGCTCCTGGTGCATCCGGATCGTCCCGTAGGTCGCGTTGTCGAAGACGACGAGTGTGAAAGCGACCCCCTCCCGGGCGGCGGTCTGCAGCTCGTTGGCCGTCATGAGGAAACCACCGTCCCCGGCTGTCCCGATCACGAGCCGATCCGGGCGGGCGAGCTTGGCGCCGATGCAGGCGGGCACGGCATACCCCATGGCCCCGGAGACCGGCGCGACGAAGGTGCCCTCCTCGTGGACCAGCAGATAGCGGGAGGCGTAGGAGGAGAAGTTGCCGGCGTCGGTGACGATGACCGAGCCGCGCGGGACGATCCGGCGCATGACGGCGTGCACCGCGAACTGGTCGACGTAGCCGTCCCTGACCGGTCTCGGTCGGGGCGTGGACTGCGCGACCCAGGCGGTATGCCGGCCGGTCGCCCAGGCGTCTCGGGCGGCGGTCGCCGGGCCGGCCGGGCCCGGAGCGGCCAGCAGGGCATCGAGGAAGGTGTCCGCGGCGGCGAGGATGGCGCGGCCGGCGCCGCGCGGCTCGAGGCGTCCGGCGTCGAGGTGGACATGGACCAGGTCGGTCGTGGAGCCGGGCAGGGAGTAGCCAGAGGTTGTGTTCTCGTCGAGCCGGTCGCCGAGGACGACCCAGAGGTCTGCGTCGCGCAGCGTCTGCGTGACGCAGGGCAGAACGCCGAGGCCCGAATGACCGACGTAGAGGTGGTGGTCGTTGGGGAAGGCGTCGGGGCGACGCCAGATCGCTGCGACCGGGACGTGCTCGCGCTCGGCCAGGGCTGCCAGCCTCGCTCCCGCCCTCGTGGCGATGACGTCGAGACCGGCGAGGATGAGCGGCCGTTCGGCCGCCCTGATGAGAGCCAGGGTATCGGCTGCGTCGTCCGGGCTGGCGTGCGGCCGGACCGGCGTGAGCGTGCCAAACGTCGTGCGCGGGATCCGTGTCGTCAGGAGATCCTCGCGGAAGGCGACGGCCGTGGGGCCCTGACGGCCCTCGAGCGCGAGGCGTGCGGCGGCACGTGTGAGGTTGCCCAGGGTCGCCGGGTCATCCGCCTCGACCGTCCACTTGGTGGCGGCGCCGAGGAACCGTTCCAGGTCGATCTCCTGGAAGGCCTCGCGGTGTCGGGCGTCGGTGGAGACCTGGCCGATGAGGGCGATCACCGGGGACGAGTCCTGGAGGGCGGTGTGGATGCCGACGGCGAGGTTCGCGGCGCCGACCGCCCTGGTGGCAAGGCAGGCGGCAGGGCGGCGGGTCAGCTTGGCGTAGGCCTCGGCGGCGAAGGCCGCGCCGTTCTCGTGCCGGGTGGCGATCGTGCGGATGCTGTCGTCGTCGGACAGCTCGTCGAGGATCGCGAGGAAGCTCTCGCCCGGGACCGTGAAAGCGTGGTCGACGCCGGCGGCCCTGAGCGCGGCGACGACCGCGCGGGCCGCGGGGATGAACTCGGCGGGCAGGCTCATGACCGAACTCTCCCACCGGCGACCGAGACGTGTGGCTCGGTCGCCCGCATCGCCCCCATTCTGCCGGCGCCGGCGGAAGCGGCGGGTGAGCCGCAGGTTCCGGCTGCCGCCTGGGCGGGCCGGCTCGGAACCCGTCGGGGGTGAGGTACCGAGCGCGGTGATGGTGGCCGCCACGGCGGCGGGCACGTTCGGTGTCGAGCCGGGGCCTGCCTGTGCTCGGTGTCGAGCCGGGGCCTGCCTGTGCCGGGGGCGCCGCCAGCACCCGCAAGCCTGCTCCGCTCGAGCGACCCGATGTCCGGCTTACTTCCGTTTCCGGCATACTTCCGTTCAGGGTTCCGTGGAGGCTGTGCCGGGAAGTGTGGAACCCACCGGGCCTCTAGCTCAACTGGCAGAGCTGCGGACTTTTAATCCGTAGGTTGTGGGTTCGAGCCCCACGGGGCCCACGATAACCGCAGGTCAGCGCCCTGTTCGGGCCCTTGGTCTGGTCGCGCTCATCGGATCGGGCACACATGTGGGCACTCATGCCTCTCGGATCCTCACGGTCGTGTCGTGCGGCCGCCGTTCCGGTGCTCGTCAGCCGTTTCGGGGATTGCTGCAATACTAGAAGACCTTATAGACTTTCCTCATGGCCAAGGTCAGCGTCGCCGAGGCAGCCGGCCTCCTCGGGGTCAACGTTCAGCGCGTCCATCAGCGCATCGCTGATGGATCCCTGCGCGCCGAGCGGATCGGCCACCAATGGGTCATCGACGACGCCGACATCGTCCGCCTCGGCCATCGTCCGGCGGGTCGCCCCCTCTCGTCCCGGTCCGCGTGGGCGATCGTCTTCGTGGCCGCCCGGGACCTCGCTGGCGACGGAGCAGCGGCGCCAACGAGGGCCTCCTCACCGGAGCTGTCCCGGGCCCGTGCCCGGCTGAGAGGGCTCCTCGACGAGGCGCTGGGCCCTCGGGAAGGACGAGAAGACCAGTCGGTCTCCGACCAGGTGGCAGCCAGCCTCCGGTCCATGCTCCGCAACAGGGCGCAGCGCCGCACGTTCCGCGCCGCTCCTGAGGACCTTGGCGACCTCCGCTCGGCTGATCGCCTCCGCCTGTC
Source organism: uncultured Actinomycetota bacterium (assembly GCA_963763315.1). Lineage (GTDB taxonomy): Bacteria > Actinomycetota > Actinomycetes > Actinomycetales > Dermatophilaceae > CAVSJJ01. The sequence goes on along the minus strand of CAVXOC010000001.1, from coordinate 109,111 downwards.
CGGGATTAGCCTCGCCACCTCAGGGCTCGCCTCCGACGACATCGTCGAGGGCTACATCGACGCTGGCGACCTCGAGGGGATCGTTCGCGACTTCCTGCTGTCCGATGCCCTCCCTGTCGATGCGAACGTTGTTCTGCACGTCGTCGACCCAGCCACGGCACTCGACTGGCGGCTCCTCGTGGACAGCTGGCTTCCGCTCGCGGCCGACCTTGCCGAGTACCACCGACCACGCGAGACGGAGCGCGCCGCGTCGATCGCCCGCGACGCGGCGAGGCGTCACCTGGGGTTCGCGGCCAAGGGGTCGCCATGACGGAGCAGCTCGGGCCCGGGTCCTGCCGGCTATGTCCGTCGGGCAGGCGGCGTCGTGGCACGGCCTGATGGATGTCTACGAGAGGCTCCCCCGCGGCTGGACCCTCGTCGGCGGCCAGCTGGTCCATCTGCATTGCGCCGAACGCGGTCAGCGCCCGGAGCGACCGACGAACGACATCGACGCGGTGGTCGACGTCCGAGCCAACCCCGACATGCTCGCCGACTTCACCCGGGTGCTCATCGAGCTCGGCTTCACAGCCAGGACCTCGGCAGAGGGGCTGCAGCACCGATGGCTGCGTGAGCAGGCGCAGATCGACATCCTGCTGCCCGACGGCGTGGGTCGGCGTGCCGCCGTCCGCATGGGGGCGGGCGGCGGCCCGACTCTCCCGACGCCGGGAGGAACCCAGTCGCTGGACAGGACCGAGCCCGTCCGGGTCGTGGTCGACGGCCGGACAGGAACCGTTCTGCGCCCGAATCTCGTCGGCGCGTTGGTGATGAAGGCGGCGGCCCACACCGTGGCCGCCAACTCCGGACGTGGTCGACACCGCCTCGACTTCGTCACCCCGGCGGGCCTCATCGCGCGATCGGACTTCCGCGAGACACGGCTGTCCGCGAAGGACCGCACTCGACTGAGGAACATGCTGCGCGCCTGCCGCGCCGACCCCATCGCCATGGAGCCCCGTCAGGCAGCCGACGGGCTTCGCCGACTGGAGCAGGCCGCAGGTCTGTAGCCCACGTGGATCTCGGGCAGGGAGGGCGGCCGCTCCAACGCCCCCCTTGGCCCGGCCAACCCCCGGAGCTCGGCGGGCCGATGCGCTGCTCACGCGTTCTCCTGCGTCGTCTCTGCCTCGCCGTCGAGGTTGAGGCTGTCGAGAGCAACGGCAACCTCGGACGCGACCGCGCGGCGGCCCAGGTAGACGTCCTGGGTCATCGAGATCCTCGAATGCCCGAGCTGGTCGGCGATCATCCGGGCCGTGGCGCCCTTGCTGTCCAGGAGGGTGGCGACGGTCTTGCGGTAGGTGTGCGGCTTGACCCACTCGAAGTCGGTGCCGGCCCGCGCACGCCGGAAGGCCGCTCCGACGTTGTTCCGGTCGCGATAGCCGCCCTTGGCATCCGGAAACACCGGCCCGTCGCCCTCGGCGCACCGCGCCCGTCGCACTCGGAGCATCGTCAGACACCACCCGGGCAGAACGAGGACGCGGTAGGAGGTCCGCGACTTCAGGCGAGAGGCGACAAGTCCCTTGGCCTTGACCCTGAGCACCGTGCGCTCGACGCTCAGCACTCCCCGGTCGAGGTCGATGTCCGACCACCGGACGCCGAGGGCCTCGCCGAGCCTGAGCCCGGTGGCCAGGATGAACCGGGCCAGGTCGGGCAAGTCGTGCCGTCGGGCCTCCTCGTCGGAGTCCAGGATCGCGAGCCAGTCGTGGATCTGTGCCGGCGTGAGTGCCTTCGGCGTGCGGTCGCGGTTCGCCTCGATCGGGGTGACGTCACGAACCGGGTTGATGGGCAACCCTCCCCGGCGCACGAGCCAACCGTAGATGCCCGACAGGACGGTGCGGCACACGTTCGCCGTGGAGTAGCCCTTCGTCGCCAGGGCCTCCTGCAGGAACCGGTCCAGTCGCGCAGTCGTCACCTCCCCCAGCCGGAGGCCACCCACTCCAGGGATGCTCAGGCGCTCGACCGAGTCCCGGTAGTGGTCCAGGGTGGACGGGCTTCTCGTCCCTTGCTCGACCTTGGTCTCGAATGCCGCGAGCCATGCCCTGGCCGCATCACCGAGGGATGACGATGCCGTGAACTCAGCCGCATCACCGACCGTGAGCACATACGCCAAGGCGCTCATCGAGGTTGTCCCGGGTCTCGTGGAAGTTGAGGTGGCGGTCCCCCGCCTGAGGCCTGCCGTCTGGTAGGTCTCGGGTGTCCGCCAAGACAACCCAGAGACAGGGGACCGCTGTGACCAAGAAGTACCAGAAGACCGTGCCGGACGCGATGCCGGTGGCCGTGCCGGAGCGGGTGAGTATCGCGATGGAGCAGGTCGCGGCCGAGATGCGTGAGGGCCTGCTCGCCCTCGCGGTCGGTGCGGGGCTGCAGGTGATGCAGCAACTGATGGAGGCCGACGTGGCCGCGGTGTGCGGCCCGCGGGGTAGGCATGACTCGGGCCGGGCCGCGGTCCGGCATGGCAGCGGGGCGGGGTCGGTGACCCTGGGCGGGCGGCGGGTGCCGGTGAGGCGGCCCCGGGTCCGCGCGGCGGATGGGTCCGGGGAGGTGGCGGTGCCCGCGTACGAGCTGTTCACCGGTACCGAGCTGCTCGGCCGGTTGGCGTTGGAGAAGATGCTGGCCGGGGTCTCGACCCGGCGGTATCCGGCCGGGTTGGAGCCGGTCGGCGATGCGGTCCAGCAGTCCTCGCGGGCCACGTCGCGCTCGGCGGTCTCGCGCCGGTTCGTGGCGATGACCGAGCACGCCCTGGCGGACCTGCTCGACAAGGACCTGACGGACCTGGACCTGGTCGCGGTCATGGTCGACGGGGTCTACTTCGCCGAGCACCTGTGCGTGGTCGCCCTGGGCATCGACATCGACGGGGTCAAGCACCCGCTGGGGCTGGTCGAGGGCTCGACCGAGAACACCACCGTGGTGCGGGCCCTGCTGGCCGGGCTGCGGGACCGGGGCCTGGACGTCACCCGCCCGGTCGTGGCCGTCCTGGACGGCGCCACGGCCCTGTCGGCCGCGGTCAAGGAGGTGTTCGACCGCCCGGTGATCGGCCGGTGTCAGCTGCACAAGCTGAGGAATGTCCGTGACCACCGGCCCGAGACGATGCGCGGCCCGGTGGAGAAGCGGATGCGGGCCGCGTACCACGCGGCCTCCGCTCTGGAGGCCGAGGCGCTGCTGGCCGCGCTGGCCAAGGAGCTCGAGAAGTCCCACCCCGGCGCCGCCGGCAGCCTGCGCGAAGGCATGGCCGAGACCCTCACCGTGCTGCGCCTCGAGGTCCCACCGACCCTGGCCCGGACCCTGCGGTCGACGAACGCGGTGGAGTCGATGATCTCCATCGCAAGGGACCACTCCCGCAACGTCAAACGCTGGCGCGACGGGCAGATGGCGCTGCGCTGGTGCGCCGCCGGGATGCTCGAGGCGTCCAATGGCACCGGCTGGGCCTGACGCTGCCGGATCCCCGCGTTCGTGAACCTGCAGCGACGCATCGTCAAGCACCAGGCCTCGATCCTGGCCGCGGTCGAGCACGACCTGTCCAACGGCCGCATCGAGTCGGTGAACACCAAGATCCGCCTCATCACCCGCATCGCCTTCGGGTTCCGCTCACCCGACGCCCTCATCGCCCTGGCCATGCTCAACCTCGGCGGCCACAAACCCGTCCTCCCCGGCCGGAAATGACCCACGGATGAGTCTCAAGCCCAATTTGAGGAGAGATGTGAGCGACCAACCCCTAGATACGAGATCGGCCAGATTGTGAACGGCCATCGACTCACGGAGGGTAGTCGAGCCAGCACTGCTGGGGATCTTGTTCTTCGTCTTCGTGTCAGGATTCGCCATCCTGTGGCGGAAGGGGGCCCTGGCCCTAACGTGACCCGCCGACACCACGGTGCGTCACAGCCGCGAATCGCCATCCGGGGGCGTGGAGAGGCGGACCCGACTGTTCAGCTGTTCTGGCCGGCGGCCCCGTCGGGTCCAGTGAGCTGGCGACGCTCGTGGTACGCCGGTGTCCGGGGGTAGGCGCCGGAAGAGTCTGCTCGTGTGGCGCCTCCATGAGGTCTTGCGCCTGGCCGGCGAGCGCGTTTAGAGGCCGAGAACGGTCGTCGGGGTGGGGACGATGGTCGAGGTCCCGTTTCCGAGCGCTCCGTAGTCTCGCCTTCCCCAGCAGTTGATGGTGCCGTCCGTGACGGCACACGCGTTGGCACTGCTGACACTGACGGAGCTGACGTCGGTGCCGAGTGCGGTCACAGGCTGGGGCGTTGCGGCGGCAGCGGAGGCGGAGCCGGTGCCGAGTTGGCCCAGGGCGTTGTTTCCCCAGCAGCTCAGCGTTCCGGATGCGATGGCGCACGAGTCAGTGCCGCCGGCGGCGATGGCGGATGCGCCCGCGCTGAGACCGATGACTGGGGCAGGGACGAGGGACAGCCCACCGACCGTTCCCGATCCGAGCTGCCCGACGGCGTTGCTCCCCCAGCAGAGGACCGCTCCACTGGTCGTCCTGGCGCACGCGTGGTAGGCGCCGGCGGCGATGTCGATGACGCCGGAGGTCAGGCCGAGGACTTGAGCGGGGAGTGTCTGGTACGGGGTTGTGTGTCCGCCGGTGCCGTCGCCCAGCTGGCCGTATCGGTCGGCTCCCCAGCACAGGGCTGCCCCGGCGTCCTTGACGGCGCAGGCGAAGTCTAGTCCCGCAGTGATCTGTGTGACGCCGCTCGACAGGCCCGTCACGGGTACGGGAACCAGGGATCGTGTCACTGTGCCGTTGCCAAGCGCGCCGGCCCCCCAGCACGACACGGCCCCTGCGGCGCTCAGTGCACAGGAGAACCCGACACCGGTTGCCACGGCAGCCATTCCGCTGCTGAGGCCGGGGACGGCGATCGGTGTGGTTGAGGGCACGGTGGTGCCGTTGCCCAGCTCGCCCGTCGTGTTGTCTCCCCAGCAGAGGACGGCGCCGGCCGCCACCTCGCACGCCTGTCGGTCGGTGTCGACGGAGGTCACCGTCCCCGGAGCGGCGCCTGCGGGGATGGGGGTGGACTGGTAGTCGTAGTTGTCGATGTATTGGGTGCCGACGGCGCCGTGGGCGCCCAGTCCCCAGCACCGCAGGGTTCCATCGACGATGGCGCAGGAGGTGTTGCCGCTGGCCACCGCGGTGGCACCCGATGTGATCCCGGTGACCTGGACGGGGGAGCGGACTATCCGAGTCTCGCCGTTGCCAAGTTCCCCCTCAGCGTTCTGCCCCCAGCACTGGAGGGCCCCGGACTCCAGGGTCGCGCAGCTGTGCTGGGGGCCGGTTCCTAGCCTGGTCGCTGCGCCGTCGAGGCCCGCGACCGCGACCGGGGCCAGTTCTTTCGTGGTGATGCTTCCGCTGCCGAGCTGACCCTCGGGGTTCTCCCCCCAACACCAGACACGGCCCGCTTCCAGGAGGGCGCAGGTGTGCTCGCCGGCCGCCGTCACGGCCCTGGCCCTGGCCGGCAGGCCGGCGACTGGCACTGGGTGGCCGGAGCTGCTGGTGGTGCCGTCACCGAGCTCACCGCGGTAGCCCGAGCCCCAGCACCGGACGCCGCCGTCGGCAGTGACCGCGCACGTGTGCGTGGCCCCGCTCGCCAGGGAGACCACGCCGGTGGGCAGCCAGTTGACCTGGTGGGGCGTGGACGAGGAGCTCGTCGTCCCGTCACCGAGCTGACCGGAATCGTTCTGGCCCCAACACTCGACCCCCCCTAGCTGGGTGAGGAGGCACATGTGGCGCTCCCCAGCAGCCAACGAGACCACTCCGGAGGTCAGGCCGGGTACAGGGACAGGGGCCGGCGATGTCGACGTGGTTCCCAGCGGGCCGATGCCGCCTGCTCCCCAGCACCACACACCTCCGGCCTGGGTCAGTGCACACCCGAATGAGAGGCTGAGGGCGACGGCCGCAGCGGGCGGAATGCCGGCCACCGGGACAGCCACGGGGCTGGGAGTCGGGGATGAGGTGCCGGTGCCCAGCTGGCCATCCGTGTTGTCACCCCAGCACTCGATGCTGCCGCCGTCGTCGGTCACGACGAGGGCGCAGGTGGTGTCACCACCGGCGGTGACCTCGGCGACGCCGGAGCCGTCAGCCAGGGCCGTGTGGGCGGTGGGCTCGCTCGGGTTGGTCCCGTACGCCTGGCCGAGGTGGTTGTCGCCCCAGCACTTCACGCCACCTCCGGGGGTGACGGCACAGGTGTGGCGGTTGCCGGCGGCGACACCGGCGGCGCCCACGGTCGCGAGGTTCGAGAAGACCATGAACCCCGTGACGTCGACGACGATCTGGGCCGTGCCACCGGAGCGGTTCGTAACCACGACGGTCCCGTCGGTGCCGACCGAGATGACGGCCATGTTCGCGAGCGTCTGTCCCGCGGCGAAGTTCAGGGTCGAGGCCACCGGCCTGCTCGTCGCACCGGGATAGGCGGTCAAGTACCCCGCCGAGCGCGGCTGGGTGACGGTCACGTTCAGCACGACGGCAGCCACGCCGGCGCTCGGGTCCGACGCCGGGAGGGCGCCGGTCGGGACCGGGATGGTGCCCCCCGCCGAAACGGGGCCCGTGGCCCCCGAACCCGACCGGGTGTCGACCAGGCGCTGCGGCGCCACCGGCACGAACATGCCGTTCGCGGTGGCGGTGCCGGCGAGGTAGTAGCCGGCGAGGTCGGCGACGAGGCGGATCGTGCCGGTGGAGGAGTTGGTCAGGGCGATCTTGCCCGTGGCGCCGAGCGTGACGGTGACCAGGTTCGGCACGCTCTGGTGGGCGGTGAAGTTGAGGCTGGACGTGGTCGGGCGGGCGGTGCCGTCGGGGTAGGCCGTGAGATAACCGGCGCCAGCCGGGTCGGCGACGGTGACGGTCACCACGACCGCAGAGGCGCCGGTGACGGGGACCCCGCCCCGGCCGGCGACCTGCAGGTGCACGGTGCCGTGGGCGGGTACCGGCCCGGTGGCGCCGACGCCGGTGCGGGTGTCGAGCACCCGGGCCGGGTCGACCGGGACGAACCCGCCCGGTTCGGTCACGGCACCGTCCGCGTAGTAGCCGGAGACGTCCGCGATCAGCTGGGCCTGCCCCGCCGAGGTGGTCGCCAGGGCGACCTTGCCGTTGGTTCGGACCTTGACGGTGACCAGGTCGGCGACGGTCTGGTTCGTGACGTAGTTGAGGTTGGACGCGGTCGGCCGGACTGTGCCGTCGGGGTATGCCGTGACATAGCCCGCGCGGGACGGTGCGGTCACCGTGAGGTTGAGCACCACCGCAGCCACCCCGGTCGCGGGGACCCCGCCCCGGCCGGCGACCTGCAGGTGGATCGTCGAGCCGGCCTTGACCGGTCCCGGCGCGCCCACCCCGGTGCGGGTGTCCAGCAGCCGGGCCGGAGACACCGGCACGAACGAGCCAGGAGTGCGGCTGTCGGTGACTGTGCCCGCTGTTCCAGACACCGCCCCCACCGAGGCCTGCGGCACCCCAGCCCCCACAATCGCGTGCGCAGCCACCGGACCCGTCCAGGTCGGAGTGACCAAGAGGGCGACCGCAAACATCGCGGCCGATCCGGCACGGGCCCCTCGCATATGCGGCATCCTCACCCTCCGGTTCGCGCACCCAGACGGTCGCTGGCGCGAACCTAGCAGCGCCGGCGCGAGCCCGCGGGCACATGCTAGGAAGATCACTCACCGCCAACGGACGAGCCACCCTCGAGGCTGGGGCAGACCTGCCTGGCTAGGCCCACCAAGTGGACCTGCAGTGTCAGCCGACGGGGCGAACACCCCGGACCACCACCAGGCCCGCATGCGTCCCCGAAACTCAACCGGGACGCAACAGCCGCGCCGGGCGCCAGCCCCAGGGTAGGTGGTGCGGACCGGTAGAGCTGCACGGTCCCCGAGACGTCCACCACGGCGTTAACGACGCCCCGGTCATAGAAGATCCGGAACCGGTGATCAGCGCCGAGCCCCAAGACCGTCAACGTGACCACAACCCAGCCGACGGACTCGTTCAGGGTGCACACCGTCGGATTCACCGACCTCAGCCAGCCACAACCTCACCACGCAAGCCCTCATAGGCTGCACAGCGGCCGCAGGGCCACCCCGGACCTGCGCACATCGCCGGGAAGCGACCTATCCCTGGGCGGAGATCAGTCGCGTGGTTCGATGCCGGCGGCGTGCAGCGCGCGGTGCATAGTTGTACGCCAGCCCCAGACCTTGTGAACCACGCCAACGCCCGTTTCGAGCATGTTGGGCTTCGGTCCACCCGCGAGCACGGCATTCGCTACCACCTCCACACCGTCTTCGTCGAAGAGCTCGACCGACGTCATGCCGTGCTCGATGAAGTCGACTCCCGAGACGGCGTCGGCAGTCGGTGGTCGATCTCCGCTCCGAGGCAGCGCCCCCACTCCAAAGGTCGTGCGAGCCCCCGGCCCGGAGCGAGGTAGGGCACTCACCTGGAGCACGCCCCACCTGCCATCTCCTCCCGGGATCGCGATCAGGTCGCCGACCTCCAGTCGAGTCGCTGACGTGGGAGAGAAGGGGAACTCGCGATTGGCCACGGGCTCAGTTTGTCGCAGCACTTACGGGGCTGCGTCATAGCGCCGCGTATGCTGCTCCCTCAGACTGGTGTACCGCGCTATGCGAGAGTCGTGAGGTACTCGAGGGTCTCCGGGTCTGGCGAGTAGATGCCGACGCCCTGCATCCCGCGCGTGAGCAGCACCTTGTAGACGTTGCGGACGAGCCGGTCGAAGTCGGCGTCTGACACGGCCTTTGAGTTCCGCAGCGCCGGGTCCCGGTTCCCCTTGCGCACCGTCACCCAGCGGTCGTCGCGCCACATAAGATCCGGCCCGATGATGACGCCGGCGAAGTCGTACTCGAACCCCTGCGCCGTGTAGATACATCCGACCTGCCCGAACCCGGCGGGGTCGCTCGCCCACAGCGGAGACGGCGGCGCCCCGCCGACAGACCGGTCGCCCTTGAGGTTCCACGGCCGCGACCACTCTCCGATCGCGACGTCCGGCACGAGCGACCCGTCCGAGCGCGGGTCGCTCCACGGCCAGCAGTAGCCGGCCGACATCCGCGCGCCGTACCCGTCAGCCAACCGCGCCGCCAACCAGACCTCGAGCTCGCGCGGAGTGTCCATCACCGAGACGCTGAAGCCGTCGTCGCCCGCCCACCGGATCGGCCCGCCCGGAGCCAGGCCGAGCAGCCGCTCGACCCACCGCACATACGCCAGCGACCCGCCACAGCGGAACTGGTCGTCCAGCCTCACGTGCATCACGTCAATACCGTGAGCCGTCGCGGCCGCGGTGATGTCCGCAACCGTGCCCAGCTCGCCCGGCCGCACCACCTGGAACTGGTCCAACAGGAACACCGGCGTGCGCGCCGCCGCCAGCAGCTCCTCGATCTGCGGGCGCCCAGTGCGCATCGACGCCGTGGTGAACCGGTTGACAGACGTCTCCCGGATCCGGTGCGCCTCATCCAGGATCAGCACGTCCAGCTCGTTCGGCTCGACCGCCATGAACGAGTTGAAGTACTGGAACGCCTTCCGCACCCGCGGCGACCCCTTCGCCGCGACCTTGCGCAGCGTCTGCGTGAACGACTGCGACCCCGTCGCGTGCACCACGGTCCGCCCCTCGCGCGCCAGCTCGCCCATCAGCGACAGCGCAATGACACTCTTGCCCGACCCCGGCCCGCCGGAGACGACCACCGCCGTCTTCGTGTTCTGCCGGCGGGCACTCGCCACCGCGTGCCGCACGTACTCGAACGCGTCCCGCTGCTCATCGAGCAGGACGAACATCTCCCGCCGCTGCACCTCCTCGGCCGCGAGCGCCATGAGCTGCTTCGAGGGGGCGATCTTGCTGCCCAGCAGGGCGTCCGCGGCATACGCGCCGCTCTCTGCTGTGAAGAACGACCGCAGGAAGTCGCCGAACTCGCCGCGGCGCTGACCGGTGAACATCCGCCCGAGACTGTCCTGCGGTCGCGTGAGGAGGTCGCCCACGGCGAAGTCGGTGGCGTTGTGAAGATACGCGACCCCCGCCACCGCGTCGGGAGTGTCGGCGAGGACTGCGGCGAAGTCCTGGAGGTACTCGCAGTACCCGCGAACCTGGTCCAGCGGGTGCGTCACCGGCCGGCCGTACCCGGGCACCGACACCAGGACCTCGCTGTCCTCGAACCGCGCGGCCTCGGTCCACTGCTTCAGCTCCACGACGAGGTATGCCGCGTGCCCGGTCCGCGCCGACGTGCCGGCGAGCACGACGTCGGCCCGCTTGCTCGTCAGCGGCAGCTGGTACTCGATGAGCATCTCGATGTCACCGAGGCCCGCATCGTTCAGGTCCGCAGCCAGGGCGGGGAGGCTGCGCTCCCAGGAGCGTCGCTCCCCCGGAGACGGCCGGTGGCCCGCGCTGATCGCCATCTGTTCGGCCAGCCGGTCCGCCAAGTGCGCCTCAAGTGCCGAGAAGCCCGCCGCGGAGTGGCGAAGCAGCGACGACAACGGTGGGCTCCCGGGCAGCACGACATGGCGTGCGGGGAAGCATGTCCGGCGTGGGAAGCTCGTCGATCCGCTCTAACGTCACCGACTCTACGAGAGGGCCCGGCCGAGCGCGCGGTAGGGCCCTAGCATCGTGTCCCGTGAGCGACCAGGAAGCCCTAGCATCGTGTCCCGTGAGCGACCAGGAAGCGGTCTACCGGCTTGAGGACCTCCAACGAGAGCTGCGCGAGTTCCGCGACGAACGCGACTGGGCCCAGTTCCACGACCCCAAGTCGCTCATCCTCGCCCTGGTCGGGGAGGTCGGCGAGCTGGCCGAGCTCTTCCAGTGGATACCGGCCGACGAGGCCGCAGCCCGATTCAGCGAGGGACAACCCCGCCAGCGGGCCGGCGAGGAAATGAGCGACGTGCTGATCTACCTCCTCGGCTTGGCCAACACCCTCGACATCGACCTGTTGTCTGCCGCCCGCGCCAAGCTCGAATCGTCCCGCGACCGCTACCCCAGCCACGAGGTCACGGGTGTCGCACCGCGCAAGGGCGGCATCTAGGCTGACTGGGAAACTGCCCGCACCTGATTCAGTCGAGGCGCTCCACCGAGACGTCTGAGCCGGTTCTCACATGGCGCCCTGGGCACTCACGTAGGCACACTGGGGCCACGACGCCAACCGGCCATGACAAGTAGCCAGGGTCGTTTACGCAGGTCAGAAGCCTCCTGATGACCGTCCACGAGTGCCCTGGGAGGTTTCCGTAGGTTGTGGGTTCGAGCCCCACGGGGCCCCACCGTCTCCGCAGGGTCATCCCAGTCCCGTGATGCGGCGGCGATCGATCCCAGCCCCGGTCGCTCGGACAAAGCTACGAATCGGCCCTGTCGAGTGGACAATGATGGGTATGAGTGGATCGTCCGGTCGATGAGCGCGGAGCGGGATGCTTCGGGCCGGCCGCAGCTCGAGAGCCTGGTCCGGCATGCTCGTCATGAGTTGCGGGACTGGATGTCTGTGACCGATCGCGACCCGGGGTTGGCGCTGGTCGAGTTGTGGGGGCTTGTCGGTGACCTACTCAGCAGCTACGCCGGGCGCCTTGCGGATGAGGCATATTTGGGCGGGGCGAGTCGTGGCCGGGCGACGGGGGGTCGAACCAGGATGGCGCTGGGAATCGTGGTCGAGGTCGATGGCAAGCCATGGCTCCAGGTCGCCGATCTTGCGGCCTCTGGCCCGGATGAGCCTCACTATCTGGTCAGGCAGCGCGAGGATGGTGCGAGAGTCATCGAGTTCGGGGACGGTGTGCACGGTCGGCGACCGCCGTCCGACAGCTCGATCGGGGTGCGCTACGGGGCCGCACCAAGGTACTCGTCCGTGCTCCTGGAGCAGGGGCGGGTGATCGTTGACACCGATTGGGGCGAGGCGCCGCCGGGCGGGACCTGCGGGGTCCTCCGTGCCACGGTGCTCGACAATGCCGACCCGCTCGGGCAGCGTCGCCTGCTCGTTCGGGTTGCTGACGTGACCGGGGACCAGGAGGCGTGGGCCGTGGCGTGCCTGCCCGCGGGCGGTGCGCACGAGATCCCGGCCGCCGGGGATGGGGTCTGGGTCGCTGTCGAGTCGGGCGACCCCTCCCGACTGGTCTGGCTTGGGCGGGTCTTCGTGGGCTGATTCGTTCCGCGTGAGGTCAGGGAAGGACTGGACGGGCGGTGAAGGGCCAGGCAGCGCCGTGGCCCCGGCGGCGGCATACCACCCGGTCAGCGGCCCCGCCGGGGACGTCGCTGGCATCGCAAATGACGGGACCTCGTGGTTTCGCAACCTCTCTGCCTGCACGGTGCCACCGGCGCCACCGAGGGGTGCTTGACTTTCCCTCACGATGAGCACTGCTGGTGGCGGATCGAACGACGGCGTGGACCTGGTGTGGCTGCCTCTGGGTGCCGGCGGCCACGTCGTGCGCTGGAACGGGCGTCTCTACGAACGGCTGGCCGCTCATCGAGAGCACCGGGCACCCGTGGACCTCTACCACGCCGCTCTCATGCTGCGACGCGGCGAGATCACCTACGCCGTCGAGATGGGCCCGGTGTGGAACGTTCCGGCCGACGACCGAGGAGTCGTCTGCGAGGGCCCGGTCGCAGCACGATGGCTCGGGCGGTTCCGCGCGTTCCGGTACGAGGTCCGCTGCTGGCCCGGCGGCCTGATCCCCGACATCGCCGAGGCCGTCGACAGCCCGCTACGCATCTCTGAGGACCCGAAGCGCGTCCGCGAGGTCATGCGCCTCCTTCTGCTGGTGCCCCCGCTGACGTGGGGTCGCGACGAGACCGGTGCCGGAGAGATGTGGAACTCCAACTCGATGGTGGCCTGGGTGCTCGCCCGGTCCGGCCACGACATGGCTGTGATCGGACCGCCGCGCCGAGGCAGAGCACCGGGTTGGAGCGCGGGGCTCGTACTCGCCGAGAGACAACACCCGGCAGCGGAGTAGCCAAGTAACCGAGGAGCGGAGTAGCCGAGGAGCGGAGGACGTCGCACCCGACGCACTGCAGGAGCCCCCCGCGGCTCCGGGTGAGATCGTCCTCCGCTGTTCAACGGGTGACCACCGAGAGTGTTCTGCGGCTGTTCGCGAATGGCTACCGGGCCCCGACCAGAGCCGGGGATCCGAGGTCGGCCGTGGAGGGCAGCGGCCTGAATCCCTTTGTGAGCAGCCAGACCGGAAGGAAGACCAGCTCGAAGAGCCCGCCGGGAACGACGAGCAGCATTCCGGCTCCCGCGCTCATGTCGAGGACGCCCAGGAGGTCGAGCGGGACTCCGATCGTGAGTGCGGCGTAGCCCACGAGTCCGAGCAGGGCGATGGGTCTGGGGACCAGGTGCGCGACGAAGAGCAGGTAGCTGAGGATGATGCCGCCGACGCCCGTCGGCACGTAGACCCACAGGAGGTGGTTCGGCAGGACCTCCGACTGGGCCAAGAGGTAGACACCACAGGCTGCAGAGACGAGGCACTCGACAATCCTGAGGACCGGGTACCACGCCGCAAGCGTGGGGTCGACCTGCTTCAGCACCGGGGTACATCAGCAGGCCGATGGCGACGACGGCCAAACCGGAGCACGTCAGCAGCAGGACGCCGACCGTCATCGGAGCCCGATCGGTGTTGCCGTCGACGAACGCCTGGATCAAGGACGTGCCGAACATCGCGCTGACCATCTGGACGACGAACAGGGTCCCGACGGCGCTCGCAGCTCTCCGCCGGGGCATCGGACCGGTGCTGCTGGGCCTCCCGGCTGTCGTGGTGCTCATGGTGGTCATGGCCGGCGCTCGTCCCGTCGAGACACACCACGAGGTTGCGGCCGGGCTGCGGCGCCCGCGGCTGCTCCTTCGGGGTGCTCTCGGTCATGCAGGCCTACCGCTTGCCGCCACCGCGGGTCCCCGACGACAGTGCGACCTTGTCGGGGTCGTCCCGCCACACCCGGTAGGAGTACACGGTCAGCACCACGACGACCGCGATCATCGCCACCACCATCGTGATGACCGCCGCCGGACCGCCGATGACCGCGGCGACCACGGTGGCCACGCCGGCGCCGATGAACAGCCGCCCCCCCAGCCGGTGGGTGGCCTCCCACGAGCGGGTGCTGCTCAGCGTCCACGGCGTGCGGATGCCGGCGAACCAGTTGGGCCTGAGCCTGCCCATCGCGCCACCGAGCACGATGAACAACGCCCCCACCGCACCGAAGACGAGCTTCCCCACCGGTACGGACTCCTCCCGACCGATCGCGAGCTCGGTGACCATCGCGAGAAAGGTCAGGTAGACGACCACGCTCACCCGCAGCAGAAGATAGGTCCCCTCGAACGCCGCGTAGTTGCGCCGGGCGGGATCGATCCGCGGGATGAGGAGCAGCAGCAGGTACAGCCCGACGGCGACCAACGGCATGAGGAGCAGTCCCTCGAACCTCCCGCCGTAGCCGTCCACCTCGCCGGCGGCATTCCAGTGCACCGCGATGCGGTCGGGCACCGACCCCCACCGGAGCGCCGCCACCGCGAACATCGCGACGATGAGGCCGATCTGGACCGCCTCCCAGAGCCAGCGACTCCGCATGACCCGACCCTCCTTCCGGAGCTGCGCACCCCTCACATCCCACGGTAGACCGCCACGCGTCGGTGCCTGGTCCCGGCTCCTGGGGGACACCTCCGGTGGGGCCGGACGTCACGGTCGGGTCCGGCCGATAGAGTCCGTACGGTCACGCCGAACCGACCATGACCGCGAGGGATACGCATGCTGGTGGTGCACGGCTTCTGGTCCAGCGGCCGCGGCCTGTGCCTGTGGGCCGAGGACTCCGAACCAACGGTCGCCAGCCCGAGCCAGGCGGTTCGCAGCGCCCGGCCGCACCCTTTCGCGGCGGCACCCGGGGACATCGCCGGCGCGCTGCCCGGGCTGGCCCACGCCACGCCCGCCACGGCGACCCTGATGCTGCCGTCCACGACCCGCTCGCCCCTGGACTCACCGGAACTCGTCCGCCTCCAGCCGCGGCGCGAGAGCGGGCGCCCGCCGACGCTGCTCGCCTGGACCGTGCCGGTGCTCTGCGTCGACCCGGCGACGGCCCTGACCGTCCTGGAGCTGCCCGTCGCCGAGGCCCGCTACGGCGCGTCGATGCACCACCTCGCCGAGGTCGCCACCCTGGCCCGAGATCTCGCCGAACGCGGCCGGGTGCTCCCGACCGTCGAACCCCGCGCCGAGGGCGCGCCGCCCGAGGGCCGCTGGCGCCCGATCCTCCAGGGGCCCGACATCGTGGCCGTCCACGCCCTGTCCGCCGCGATGCCACCGGTGTGCCGCGCCGAGGCGGGCGGACCCCACGATGCCACCGGGCAGAACCCCACCGACCTGGTCACCCAGGCGGTCGCCACACTGACGGATGCGGTGGTCCGCGACCGGCTCTCCGGCACCCCACTGCTTCCCCGTCGCCGGGGGCGACCGCCGCGGCGTATGCCGCCCGCCGAGGCCTGGCTGACCTCGCTCACCGCCGCAGACCCCCGGTTCGAGGCCGAGGACGACGAGGTGGCCGCCCTCGTCGCCGACCTGACGCCATGGACGGAGTTCGGCGCCGGCCCGACCGGACCGGCGCGGCTGACCTTCCGCCTCACCGAACCGGCGACCGCGCTCGAACCCGACGACGAGGACTCATCCGGCTGGCGGCTCGAGTTCTGGCTCCAGTCGGTCCAGGACCCGAGCCTGCTCGTGCCGGCCGGGCAGGTGTGGACCGGCGGAGAGGGGCTGGGCCGCTGGATGAGCCGCCCCGACGAGCTCATGCTGGCCGAGCTGGGCCGGGCCACGACGATCTACCCGGCCCTCGCGGGCGCCCTGCGCAGCCCCCGCCCCGCCGCCATGGACCTCGACACGGAGGGCACCTACGACTTCCTCACCGCTCGGGCCGCCGTCCTGGACCAGGCCGGGTTCGGGGTGCTGCTCCCGTCCTGGTGGGGGAACGGGCGTCGGCTGGGGCTGCGTGGCTCGGCGAGCACCCCGAGGGATACCGCCGTGGCCGGCGGGCGGTTCAGCCGGGAGGCCCTGGTCGACTTCGAGTGGCGGCTGGCCGTCGGCGACGACCTGCTCACCGACGACGAGCTGGCCGCGCTGGCCGCCACCAAGGCACCCCTCGTGCGGCTGCGCGGACAGTGGGTGGCCGTCGACCCCGACCACCTCCGCCGCGGCCTGGAGTTCCTGGCCCGCGGACCCGAGCACCCGTTGACGGCGGCCGAGGTCATCGCCCTCGCGGCCAGCCACCCCGACGACCTCGACACCCCTCTCCCGGTCACCGCGATCCACGCGGAGGGAGCCCTCGGCGAGCTGCTCGCCGGGTCCGCCGAGCGCGTCCTGCAGCCGTTGGCCACCCCCGATGGCTTCGAGGCGCAGCTGCGTCCCTACCAGCGCCGCGGCCTGTCCTGGCTGGCGTTCATGTGGGAGCTGGGACTCGGGGCCTGTCTCGCCGACGACATGGGCCTGGGCAAGACGATCCAGCTGCTGGCGCTCGAGGCGCACCAGCGCGCCGAGCGCGCCGACGCCCGGCCCACCCTGCTGCTCTGCCCGATGTCACTCGTCGGCAACTGGCAGCGCGAGGCCGCCCGGTTCGCGCCCCGGCTGCGGGTCTACGCCCACCACGGACCGGACCGCCGCCACGGTGCCGAGCTGGAACGCCATCTCGGGACCGCCGATCTCGTCGTGACCACGTACCACACGGCCACCCGGGACATCGACGAGCTCGCGGCATACGACTGGGACCGGCTGGTCCTCGACGAGGCGCAGGCGGTGAAGAACAGCCTCTCCCGCGCGGCCCGTGCGGTGCGGCGGCTGCCGGCAGGCCACCGGGTCGCGCTGACCGGCACCCCGATGGAGAACCGCCTCGCCGAGCTGTGGTCGATCATGGACGCCGTCAACCCCGGCATCCTCGGCTCCCCCGAGTCGTTCCGGGCCCGGTATGCCGTCCCCGTCGAGCGGCACGGCGAGACGGAGCCGGCCGAGCGGCTCCGGGCGATCACCCGCCCCTACCTGTTGCGCCGGGTCAAGACCGACCCGAGCATCATCGACGACCTGCCGGAGAAGATCGAGATCAAGCAGCACTACCGGCTGACCACCGAGCAGGCCGCCCTCTACCGGTCGGTGGTCGAGGAGATGATGCGGCGGATCGAGACGAGCACCGGCATCGAACGCCGCGGCAACGTCCTCGCCACGATGACCAAGCTCAAGCAGGTCTGCAACCACCCCGCGCAGCTGCTCCACGACCACTCGCCGGTCGGGCGGCGCTCGGGCAAGGTGACCCGGCTCGAGGAGATCCTGGAGGAGATCCTCGCCGAGGGCGACCGGGCCCTGATGTTCAGTCAGTACACCGACTTTGCCGAACTGCTGCTGCCGCACCTGTCGGCCCGCTTCGACACCGACATCCTGTACCTGCACGGCGGCACACCGAAGAAGCGACGCGACGAGATGGTGGCCCGGTTCCAGTCCGCCGACGGCCCGCCGCTGTTCCTGCTCTCGCTCAAGGCCGGCGGCACCGGCCTCAACCTCACCGCCGCCAACCACGTCATCCACCTCGATCGCTGGTGGAACCCGGCGGTGGAGAACCAGGCCACCGACCGCGCCTTCCGGATCGGGCAGAAGCGCAGCGTCCAGGTCCGCAAGTTCGTCTGCATGGGGACCCTGGAGGAGAAGATCGACGAGATCATCGAGGAGAAGAAGGCCCTGGCCGACGCCGTGGTCACCGATGGCGAGCGGTGGCTCACCGAGCTGTCCACCGGAGCCCTGCGGGACCTGTTCGCCCTCTCCGGGGATGCCACCGATGAGTAGCTGGTTCCCGCCCCCGGCCCGCCCGCATCCGGTCGCCGACGGCATCCGGGCCCGCAGCAGACGCGGCGCGATCGCCCAGACGTGGTGGTCCGAGCGGTTCATCACCGTGCTCGAGTCCCTCGGCGTGGGAGCTCGCCTGCAACGGGGCCGCAGCTACGCCCGCAAGGGCCAGGTCATCGACCTGGCCGTGTCCCCTGGTGCGGTCACGGCCCAGGTCCAGGGGACCCGGAAGCGCCCGTACCGGGTGCGCATCGGCGTCACTGCGTTCGACAAGACCGATTGGGCGAAGGTGACCGAGGCGCTGGCCGCCGACGCCTGGTACATCGCCAGGCTCCTGGCCGGCGAGATGCCCGAGGACATCGAGACGGTGTTCGCCTCCGTCGGCCTGTCGCTGTTCCCGAGCAGCTCGGACGAGCTCTCGCTCGACTGCACCTGCCCGGACTGGTCGGTGCCGTGCAAGCACATCGCCGCCGTGTTCTACCTCCTGGCCGAGTCCTTCGACGAGAACCCCTTCGGCATCCTCGCCTGGCGAGGACGCGACCGGGACGAGCTGCTCGGGACGCTCGCGGCCCGGCGAGCCGGTGCCCACCCGGCCGACCGCGACGCGCAGGCCGAGGCGATCGTGCCGCTCACGGACTGCCTGGAGACCTACTTCACGGCCCAGGCCGAGCTACCCGCCGGTATGCCGGTCGGCTCCGCGCCGAGCGACGCGCTGCTCGACCAGGTGCCTCCGGTCCCCGTGACGATCCGAGGCGCCGGCCTCCAGGACCTGCTGCGGGCCGCATACGTAAGGCTCGGCCAGGAGCCGGCCGGCCGGCCATCCCGCGCACCCGATGAGTAGCCGGGTGCTGGTCGTCGACGGAGCCAACGTGGTCGGCAGCAGGCCGGACGGCTGGTGGCGTGACCGGCCGGGGGCGGCGGCGCGGCTGCACGCCAGGATCGCCTCGGCGGACCTCGGGTACGACCTGGTCGTGCTCGTGCTCGAAGGCCGAGCCAGGCGGGGCCGGCCGGTCGGCGAGGTCGGCATCCTGCTGACCGTGCACGCACCGGCCGACGGCGACGACGAGATCGTCGACCAGGTCCGGGCCAGGGGTGCGGCCGGCGACGACGTGGTCGTGGTCACCGCCGACCGCGGGTTACGGGACCGGGTCCACAAGGCCGGTGCCGGGCTCCGCGGGCCGTCCTGGCTGCTCGACCAGCTCCCCGGGTAGCCGGCGGGCACGGCCGTCGGCCAGCGACGCCCGATGGCGGGCGGGCCGCCACGCCGCCAGGACCGGCGCTGGTGCGACCTTCGTCACACATCGTCCCGTCAGGGCCAGGCATAGCCTGGTCGTGGCGATGGCGGTGTCTGAGCTGCCTGGTCACCACCTTCACCGGGTCCGGTCGGCTCTGCGACCGGCACTGCTGAGCCGGAGGATCCACGGTGAGCCAGTCGGTGTCCGATTTCATGGAGTGGGTCGTTGCCCGCAGCCCGGGTGAGCCCGAGTTCCACCAGGCCGTCAACGAGGTGATGACCTCCGTCTGGCCGGTCCTGCGCCGCAAGCCCGAGCTCGTCGAGGCCCGGGTCCCCCAGCGGATCGTCGAGCCGGAGCGGGTGATCTCGTTCCGGGTGCCGTGGGTCGACGACGGCGGTGAGATCCAGGTCAACCGCGGCTACCGCGTCGAGATGAACAGCGCGATCGGCCCCTACAAGGGAGGCCTGCGGTTCAGGTCGAGCGTCACCCAGGGGATGCTGAAGTTCCTCGCGTTCGAGCAGACGCTGAAGAACGCGCTCACCACGCTGCCGATGGGCGGCGGCAAGGGCGGGTCCGACTTCGACCCCATGGGCCGCAGCGACGGCGAGGTGATGCGGTTCTGCCAGTCGTTCATGAGCGAGCTGTTCCGGCACCTCGGCGACCACACCGACATCCCGGCCGGGGACGTCGGGGTCGGTGGCCGGGAGATCGGCTACCTGTTCGGACAGTACAAGCGGCTGGCGGACGAGTTCACCGGGGTGCTGACCGGCAAGGGCCCGGCCTGGGGTGGCAGCCTGATCCGTCCCGAGGCCACCGGGTACGGCGTGGTCTACTTCGCCGAGCAGATGCTCAAGACCCGCGACGACAGCATCTTCCGCAAGGCGTGCCTGGTCTCCGGCTCGGGGAACGTCGCGCAGTATGCCGCCGAGAACGTCATCCGGCTGGGCGGCACCGTGCTGACGATGTCGGACTCCTCCGGGTTCGTCCACGACCCGGCCGGCATCGACGAGGAGAAGCTCGCCTGGATCATGGACCTGAAACAGGTGCGGCGGGGCCGGATCGCCGAGTTCGCCGAGCGGTTCGGCTGCGAGTTCCATCCCGGCCAGAAGCCCTGGGCCGTCGAGGGTGCGGAGGTCGCCTTCCCCTGTGCGACCCAGAACGAGATCAGCGGCGAGGACGCGAAGTCCCTGCTGGCCGGCGGCGTGTCCGTCGTGGCCGAGGGCGCCAACATGCCCTCCGACCCGGCGGCCGTCCGGCGCTTCGTCGACGCCGGGATCCTGTTCGGGCCCGGCAAGGCCGCCAATGCCGGGGGGGTCGCCGTCAGCGGCCTGGAGATGGTCCAGAACGCCACCTTCTCCTCCTGGAGCCGCGACCAGGTCGACGCACGCCTCCTCGACATCATGGTCGACATCCACCGCAGCTGTGTCGACGCCGCCGACCGGTACGACCAGCGCGGCAACTACGTCGTCGGCGCCAACATCGCCGGCTTCGAGAAGGTCGCCTCGGCCATGGTGGCCCAGGGCGTCGTCTAGGAGGGTTGCCATGGCTCGCAAGTGCGTCGCCTACTTCGAAGGGACCGACTCCAGGCTGCTGACCGCCCTGGTGTGCGACGGCTACGACACGATCCCGGTCTCGAACGGCCGGGACAACCACGGCCGCCATGTGCGGTTCATCAACGACAAGAACCGCGTCGACCTGCTGATCGCGTACGTGCACAAGATCGTGGCGCCGGAGGGCGATGCCCGGGAGTCCAGCGACGCGACCGTGCAGGACGTCTTCCACATCTGCCGCACGTACGACATTCCGCTGCTGCTCGAGATCCCCGAGGACCTCGGGCCGAAGGCGGTCGCGCTCCTGAAGAACCCGCCCGGGATCGTCAGGCTCGTCGACCCCGCCGACATGCTCGACGTGGCCCGCAGCATCCTCGCCGGCGACTGACCGCCTCCGGCCGGGGAGCCTCCTCGCTGGCGCCACCGGCAGCCTGTACGGGCTTCGCGACATCACTGCGCGCGATGTCCGCTACGGAGCGCGGTTCGCCTCCTGGGCGAGGGCCAGGGCCAGCGCCCGGCCTCGGTCGTCGCTGACCTTCAGGCGGTCGGCAGCGACGACCACGGTGGTGTCGGCCCGCGCGAGGACCCGGCTCGGCCCCCGGCCGATGGGCTGGCCGGTGGCGACCCACAGGCCGGTGCCCACGGCATACGTCGGCATCAGCGCCGTCCCGTAGACGACCCGGTGCTGCTTCACCGAGGTCGCCAGCTGGAGGTCGTATGCCGGGTGGCCGGCGCTCATCCGGATGCTCACCAGTACGGTGGCCAGGTCGTCGAGCCGGGTGCCCCAGGCGCAGCCGCTGCTGATGGCGACGGGGTGGACCGAGCGCCCGACGATCCTCCTCACCTCGGCCTGGCTGACCCGAGCGCAGTCGGTCGCGGCAAGGTGGGCTGACGGGCGGGCCGCCGACGAGGTCGGGTCCGGCCCCGGGTCCGGGTCCGGCACCAGGTCGGCAGCGGGCCCGGGACCCACCATGTCCGCGACCCGGCCGGCCACGACCGGGGACATCGCGGACAGCACCGGAGGCAGGACGAACGGGGCCGCGGACAGGGCCACCAGGAGCAGCCCCCACTTGACCACCCACGCAGAGAGGCCGCGGTGGGGCGTCTGGGAGCGTGCGGCTCGTCGCCGGGACCGCCCCGTCGAGGGGACCGGCCCGCAGGTCCGGGCGGTTCGGCCGGAGGCGGGCTGAGCCCGTGCCGCGGCCCGGCCGATCGCAGCCAGGAGGTCAGGATCGGTCGTGGTCGCCGGGAACTCGGTCATCGCGCGGGTCGCCAGCCGGGCGGCGCCGTCCGGGTCGAGGACCGGCGGCCGCGACTCCAGCCACGCCACGAGACGGGACAGCGGAACCACCCAGACGCCGCGCAGGTTCCTCGGATCGCCGAAGGCCGCCTCCTGAGCGCCTGCCAGGCAGAGCACCGGCGTGACGCGACTACCGGTCCCGGCCGCCATGTGGGCCGCCATGCCATGCACCTTCCTCAGCTCCCCTGCCAGGCTGACGCTCTGCGGGCGACCGTCGCGGATGACGTGCTGGAACAGGCCGTCCTCCCACGCGGCGACCCGACCGGCACGGTTCTTCGCGTCGACGAGGAACAGACCCGCCCGGCCGACGACGACGTGGTCGAGGTTCGCCTCGGACAGGCCCGGCCGCAGCAGCCGGTCATGCAGGACGGTGTATGCCGCGCCCAGCCGCGACAGCTCCTCGGCCACCCGCCGTTCGCCCTCCGCCCCAGCCGCCCACGCCGCCGCGGCCGGGTCCGACGCGGCCGCGAGCTCGTCGGCCCTGCGCTGCGCGCTTCCACCGCCCATGGACGCCGGCGGTCCAGCGCCGGCCGCGGGCGGGGCACCGGCGTCGTCGGGCACGTCGTCCGGCACGTCCTCGGGAGCACCCTCGTGGCCGGGCCGGGGTCGCTGCTCCGACATGCTGGGGCCCCTCACGGATAGACGAGTCGCCGCGATGCTACGACCCGGGCCCCGGGCTGCGCCGGTGAATGCGGGAAGTCGCGGCGAACCCGGGTTCGACGGGCCGGAGGAACGCGATGCGCCGGAGGCCCGCAGATCGACGCTGCGCGGTTCGATGCATAACGGTGGCGCGGGCTGGGCAATGGTCCGACCTCGCTGACGCCGCGACGAGCTCGGGATCGCCGGCCGCGGCGTCACAGGACTTGGAGGCCAGGATGATGGGGAAACTGCTGATCCTTGCCGGCGTGGGCGCCGGCTATGTGCTGGGGGCCCGTGCGGGCCGTGACCGCTACGACCAGATCGCCGGGACGGCCCAGCAGCTGTGGGGACATCCCCAGGTACGGGGCGGGGCGCGCCGGGCGCAGCACGCGGTGTCGGAGCGGGTGGGCCTCGGCTCGCGGTCCCGGGTGGGCAGCGAGGTGTCCTCATGAACCCCGACGAGCGCACGCGGACCGGCCGCGCCGCCCAAGACAGCGACCACGAGCCGTCGACGGGCGAGCTGACCTCCCGCCTGGCGAGCGAGGTGTCTCGCCTCGTCCGCGACGAGCTGCGCCTGGCACAGCTGGAGGTCGCGGGCAAGGCGAAGAAGGCCGGCGTCGGGGCCGGCATCTTCGGTGCCGCTGGAGTACTCGCCCTGTACGGCGTCGGGGTGCTCATCGCGACGGCGATCCTTGCGCTCGCGCTCGTCCTCGACGCCTGGCTCGCGGCCCTCATCGTCGGGGTCGTCCTGCTCGCCGCCGCCGGTGTCGCCGCGCTCATGGGCCGCAAGGAGGTCCGGGAGGCCGGGCCACCCCTCCCGGCCGAGACCGTCGACAGGGTCAAGCGCGACATCGACACGGTCCGCCGCGGCAGCGACGGCGACCGATCGTGAGCCGGACCAGGTGGGACCGGAACACCCAGCACGACGCCAAGGAGAGCCGACGATGAGCGACGACCACACCGGGTCCGGAACGAGCCAGGACCAGCAGACACGTTCCGCGCCCAGGGATCCCGCGGAGATCCAGGCTGAGATCGAGCGCACCCGGGAGGAGCTGGCCGAGACGGTCGACCAGCTCGCCGCGAGGCTCGATGTCAAGGCTCGGGCCAGGGCGCAGGCGACGAGGGTCAAGGACCTTGCCGTCGTCCGGGCACGCAACATGCGCGGCAGCGCGAGCGTCAAGGACCTTGCCGTCGTCCAGGCACAGAACCTGCGGGGCAGTGCCATCCGCGACGGCAAGCCCACCCCGCAGGCACTCGCCGCCGGTGGCGTGGCACTCGCAGCCATCGCGGCTGCCGTCGTCCTCGTACTGCGCACCCGCTCTGCGCCGCGCAGCCGCAGGCGCTGATGTCCGGGTCGACGGTGCGCAGGGGCGCGCCGGCGCGGAGCCCACAGGTCAAGGGAAGGGTGCCCATACGGTCACGGGCGCCCAGACGGTGAAGGGAAGGACGGACACGATGACCTCCGAGAAGCAGACCAGCCGGTCCGCTCAGATCCTCTACCGGCCGTGGGGCCTGGTGGCCAGCCTCCTCGGCGGTCTGGTTGCCAGCCAGGTGTTCCAGCAGATCTGGAAGCGCCTGGACCCCGCCAGCGCCGAGGACCCGCCGGAGCCCCTGCAGTCGGAGTACCGAATGCGCAAGATCCTCGCGGCCGCCCTCATCCAGGGGGCGATCTTCTCCGGCGTCCGGGCCCTGATCAACCGCGGCGGGGCGCGCGCCTTCGAGCGCTGGACCGGGGAGTGGCCCGGCGACTGACGTCGCCTCCGAGTCCGCGGGTCGGGTCGTCGGGGATGCCGGCCGGCTCACGCCACGATGTGACGGCGGTGGCTCACGCGGCCAGTACGTGTATCGAGCAGACGGCGTGGTCGTACCCGGTGATGCCGCCTCCCGTGCAATGGGTCAACGCCGTTCGGGGCACGCCCGCTCCGTCTCCCCGCATCCGACGGACGGCCTCGACGACCTGTGCGACGCCGGTCGCACCGAGGGGGTGTCCGCGAGCCAGTAGGCCACCGCCGATGTTGACCGGGCGGCGCCCCTGGCGACCGGTCTCTCCCGAGCGAAGCAGCTCCGCAGCCTCGCCGTATCCGCACAGGCCCAGGGCCTCGTAGTACAGCAGCTCGGCCACACTGAACGCGTCGTGGAGCTCGACCAGGTCGAGCTGGTCGGGTCCGACGCCTGCCTCGGCGTAGGCGCGGGCTGCCAGCCTGGCAGTCAGCGGCTCCCGGGTGAGGTCATGCCGCTCCACCGTTCCCGACGTCGTACACGATGCCGCGATCTGCACATCTCGCAGGCGCGCCGGGGGCTCCGCAGACACGACGACCGCTGCAGCGCCGTCCCCCGTGCCGCAGCACTGAAGCAGGGTGAGCGGGTCGGCGACCGGCCGGGACTCCAGGACCTCGGCGACGGTGGGAGCGGAGCGGAACTGGGCGATCTCGCTGAGGGCACCGTTCGCCCGGTTCTTCACCGCGACGCGGGCCAGGTCCTCGATCGTGGCCGGGGTGGCCGCCAGGTACTGCTGGGCCCGCATCGCGTAGACGGCGGGCATGGTGACTCCAGCCGCGACGTCGGGGTCATCGGCGTTGAGCCGCAGCGTGCCACCCCCGAACGTGGACAGCTGTTCGACCCCGAACACCAGGGCCGTGCACACCTGGCCGGCCCGGATCGCCTGGACGGCGAGGTGCAGCGCGACAGCGGAGGACGAGCAAGCGGCCTCCACGTGATGCACCGGCCGCGCCGTCAGTCCGAGGCGTGCGGCGACCCGGTGTCCCGGCAGCATCCCCCCGTAGACGTTCCCGCAGTACACGGCGTCGACCGAGGCCGGCTCGGTGTCACCCGCCAGCAGGGCCTCCCGTGCCGGCCCCGCCGCCAGGTCCTCCAGCGTCCGGTCCGGGAAGCGGCCGAAGGCACCGATGCCCGTCCCGTGCACATGCACCTGGCTGGTCATGACGCCCTCGCATACAGCCACCCCAGCAGCGGCGGGTCGGTGTGCCGCAGGGTCCCGGGCACCGGGCGGACGATGTCGCCAGGTGCCAGGTCGAGGTCGGCCAGGCGGCCGGCGGTCCTGACCCCGCCGAGCTCCACGATGCCGACCGCGTACGGCGCGGCGATACCCGGCTCCGGGATCCGGACGATGCTGCTCGCCACCAGCCGTCCGGTCGGGGGGAGGTCCTCCAGGGCGAGGCGCGCAGACAGGCAGTGCGGGCAGAAGGCCGGCGGCGGGAAGGTGGCGCGCCCGCAGGCGAGGCACCGAGCGGCGACCAGGGCCAGCGTCCCGTCGTCCCGGCGCCTCGACGCCTGCAGCAGCAGGTGCCTGCCGGCAGCCTCTCGGGCAGTGCTCATCCCCCCCGGCCCCAGTTCTGCGGCAGATGGGCATACTGCTGCTCCAGGGCGCGCATCCGTTCCGCGCCGACGAGCTCCAGGTACTCCTCATGGTCGGCGGGCCCGCGCACCCAGGTCCCCAGGTAGTCCTCCAGGCCGCTCCGGTCGCCCTTGCGCACCCCGGCGGTCGCCGTGACATAGGCGCGGATGTGGTCGCCGTCCTCGGCGTAGAAGGCGTGCGAGGAGTAGGGGTGCGAACCGCCCGGAGCCAGCACGACCGCGTCGGCGTAGGGCACGGACGTCATCAGCGGGTTGGCCCGGATCTTCTCGTTCGGCACGATCTGCTCGACCGTGAGGGCGACCCGGTCTGCAGCGCGGGCCATGATCCGGTCCCCGAACCGGGCGCCGGGGTGCTGGCCGTTGCCGTAGGCGTCGGCCCAGCCCACGTGGAGGAAGGCCCAGTCCACGGGCAGCGCCGGAACCGCGAGGTACTCCTTGCCGTCGCCGAGCGGGCTCTCGAAGACCACCAGGTCGGAGTTGAGCTCCGGGATGCTGCTGCCGATGCCGCCGCGCCAGGCGAAGAACTCCTGCCCCATCGCCCGCGCCTGAAGGCCGGCATAGAGGATGTACTCCGACGTCTCCTTGAGCGCGATCTCCCCGGTCTCGACAGCACGCCGGAAGCAGTGGCCGAGCGGGGAGTAGAGCTCCGCCCCGCAGTAGGGGGCGATGAGTGTGCCGACGACGCCCGCACCGACCAGCAGGTCGATCTCCAGGCCAGCCGTGGCCGAGCCGACCACCGTGAGGTTCCGCTTGCCCGCCCGGATGAGCTCGCGCACCAGCGGCATCGGGTGGTTCGCCGTGACGAAGCCGCCGATGGCGACCGTCTGCCCGTCCTGCACCTGCTCGACCACCTCAGCCGCGCTGCGTAGCACCTCGCGCCGCTGTGGCGGCTGTGCGCCGACGTCGACCGGACCTGCCTGCAGCTGTTCTGCGCCCCTCATGCCCGCAGCACTCCCTTCCGGTCGATCTCGCTTCTCAGGACCCTGAGCTCCTCAGCGCTGGCCGGCTGCAGCTCGACGAAGCTCTCGGACCGCACGACGTCCCAGCCGGTGTTCTCGACGACCTCGTCCTCGGTGTGTCCCGGGAAGATCCCGACCAGGGCGGCCGTCATGTCCGGCCCGGAGAAGTCGAAGACGCAGCGCGGTGTGACGATGAACTGCGGCCCGTTGCCCGCCAGGTCCTTCTCCCGGTAGGTGCGCGGGCCGGGCATGGAAACGTAGTCGGTCTGCTCGACGAGCCGCTGGCGGTCGTGCGCGGTCATGAACACGAAGGCGTCCCGGACCGACGTCACGTCGTTGATCCCCACGCTTCCCGGGCCGCGGAACGTGAACGCCCCACCCGTCCCGGCGCCGATGAGGTTGGTGTTGCCGTGTCGGTCCACCTGGATGCCGCCGACGAAGAACTTGTCCGCGAAGAAGTACTTGTTGGTCGAGCGCCACGCGTCGGTGTTCTCGTAGTAGTCCCGGCCGCCCGGGGACCCGTAGTGGTTGAAGGTGTCGTTGTGCTCGAAGTAGGCCTCGGCCCATGCCATGATCCGGTAGTCGACGGAGGTCGGGGGGAGCTCGTCGACCTCGACGCCGACGACGTTGCACAGGAACGCACCGCCCCCCAGCTGCAACCGGAGATTCGGTGCGTGCATCTTCTGCGCCAGCATGGTTGCGGCGAAGGAGATCTCGGTGTGCGCGCCCGAGCAGATCCGGTCGGTGTCCCGAATCTGGCGCGCCAGGAATACTGCCATCTGCTCCTTCCAGCTCGCCTCGGTGAGCTGTGGTTCCGCCGGACGTTGCGATGTCTGCGTCACGGTGTTCCTCCCAGTGCGGTTTGGGGTGATGAGCGAGGACGTCGTGCGGGTGGTTGACGCGCGGTCGGGTCGGCTCACCGGGTGCTGACCCAGACCGACTTCTCCTGGGTGAACGCGTCCATGACGGCGAAGCCCATCTCGCGCCCGTGGCCGCTGAGCTTGTAGCCGCCGTAGGGCGAGGCCGAGTGCACGTTGCCCCAGGAGTTGATCCAGACGTTCCCGGCTTGGAGCCGGCCGGCCACCCGGTGCGCGCGGCCGATGTCGCGGGTCTGGATCGAGGCGGCCAGACCGTAGTCCACACCGTTCGCGAGCTCGACCGCCTCGTCCTCGGAGCCGAACGACATCACCGCCAGCACGGGCCCGAAGACCTCCTGCTGGGCGAGCTCGCTGGCCGGGTCGACAGCATCGAACACGGTGGGCTCGAAGAACAGGTCACTGGCCAGCCCGCTCACCGTCGTCGCGTGACCGCCGGTGAGGAGCTTGCCGGCGCCTTCGCTCTGCGCCCGGTCGACGAAACCCTGCACCCGGTCGCGCTGCACGTCGTCGATGAGCGGGCCCATGGTCGTGTTCTCGTCCATCGGGTCGCCCAGGACGATGGACTTCTCGATGCGAGCGAGCACCTGCTCCACCACCTGGTCGTGCAGGGACTCGTGCACCAGCAGACGTGAGCCGGCCGTGCAGACCTGGCCCTGGTTGGTGAAGATCGCCGCGCAGGCGAGGGCGGCCGCGGCCTTGGGGTCCATGTCCTCGAAGACGATGTTGGGCGACTTGCCGCCGAGCTCGAGCAGCACCGGGACGATCCGCTCTGCCGCGGCTCGCTGGATGATCCGGCCGGTCTCGACGGACCCGGTGAAGGCGATGACGCCGACTCGGGGATCGGAGACGAGCGCTGCTCCCGCGTCCTCGCCGACCCCCGGCACCGCGCTGACCACGCCCTCCGGGATGCCGACCTCGTGGGCCAGCCGGACCAGGGCCATCGGGGAGAGGGGCGCCTGCTCGGCCGGCTTGAGCACGACCGTGTTACCGGCCATGATCGCCGGGGCGATCTTCCAGATGGCCTGGAGAAGCGGGTAGTTCCACGGGATGATGCCGGCCGCCACACCATAGGGCTCGCGCACCGTGTAGTTGACGAAGCGGCCCGGTACCGGGATCGTGCTGCCGCCGGCCTTGCCGGGGAACCCGGCGAAGTACCGGATGGCATCGGGGGCCGAACGCAGGTCGACGTTCTTGCTCACCGCGATCGGCTTGCCCATGTCTCGGGTCTCGATCTCGGCAAGCTCGGTCGCGTGCTCGGCGACGGCGCTGGCGAGGGCGGTGAGGAAGCCCGCCCGACGGGACTCACTCGTGGCCGCCCAGCCTGGCGCGGCGGCATGGGCCGCGGCGACCGCGGCCGCGACATCGTCCGCACCCGCCTTGGCCACCCGGCCGATGGTCTCGCCCGTCGCCGGGTTCACCACGTCCAAGGTGTCGCCGGAGATGGCCGGCCGCTCCTCGCCGTCGATGAACAGTCCGTAGTCGTAGCTCATGGCGCTCGTGTCACCCTTCCTGGTGGGCGGTCGGGTGGTCGCCCCTGGCCGGCGCCGCCCTGGGATCGACTGGAATCTCGTGAGGACACCCCCGGGCAGCGCCGGAAGCGCACCCGAGGGCATCGAGGCCAGGCCGCCCTCGAAACAGCCGTCGACGGCGCGGAGGAACTCCTTGATCTTGAAGTCCTGGCCCAGCTGCCGGGAGAAGTCGGCGAACTCACCGTCGTACTCGACGAGCTCGACATAGCGCACGCCGTCGAGGTACTTCTCGATGCGCGTGAGGGCGGGCATGCGGGTGGCGACCCGGGTCAACGCTCGCTCGTACCGGGCATTGATGCTGCGCAGGTCCTCGAGCCGATCCGGCCGGACCGTCATCTCGAAGACGTACGACGTCATACCGGTGCCTCCGTACCCGACTCCGATGCGTCCGAGCTCCGGTCCGAGGTGGTGGGACGCCCGGAGTGTTGGTCCCGCAGCGAGCGGCGGAGGATCTTCCCGACCGAGTTACGCGGCAGTTCTTCGGTGACGAGGAAGCGGCGCGGCACCTTGTAGGCCGCCAGCCGGTGCCGGCAGTACGCCTCCAGGTCGGTAAGTTCGATCGATCGTCCGGCTGCGGGCACCACCGCGGCCCACGGCTTCTCGCCCTTCACGTCGTCCGGCACGGAGAAGACGGCGACCATGGCGACGTCGGGATGGCTCTGCAGGACCTCCTCCACCTCGGCGGGGTACACGTTGTAGCCGCCGGTGATGATCACGTCCTTCACCCTGTCGACGATGAACAGGAAACCGTTCTCGTCACGACGGGCCAGGTCGCCGGTGTAGAGCCAGCCGTCCCGCAGGGTCTCGGCGGTCTCGGCCGGTCGGTTCCAGTAGCCGGCCATGATCTGCGGCCCACGGGCGATGAGCTGCCCGACCTCGCCGTCGGCGACGTCCTCCCCCATGGTGTCGACCAGGCGGATCTCGGTCTGGGGGTATGGCACCCCGCAGGAGAGCTCGGGGGCGGGCAGGTAGCGCAGGTTGGCGGCGAGGTTGCCGGCGGCCTCGGTGATCCCGTAGCAGTCGAGAACCGGGGCCCGGAACTGCCGCCGGAACTCCGAGCAGAGCCGGGATGCCAGCGGCGCGCCCGCGCTGTAGGCCAGCCGCAAGGCCCCCAGGTCGAGGGGCTCGAGCAGTGCGGGGTCGAGCTGGACGAGCAGGGCATAGGTCGTCGGAACCCCCGCGCAGGCCGTTGCTCGGTGCTCCGCCAACAGCTGGGCGAAGGCGGGTGGGTCGAAGGTCGGCTGCACGACCATCGTGCCGCCGGCCGTGAACAGCCCGCCCATGATGATGTTGCCGGGGTACAGGTGGACCAGCGGTAGGGCCTGCACCAGCACATCGGTCTCCCGCATCTGCAGGTGGTTCGCCGAGTTGACCGCCTGCGCGGTCAGGGACGCGTGAGTGTGGATGATGCCCTTGGAGTGCCCCGTGGTCCCGGAGCTGTAGGGCAGGCAGGCGACCTCCTCGGGCTGAGGGAACGGCAGGTCCCGAGCCTCGACGTCGAGCAGGTCGGCGAACGCGAGCCGGTCGCGCCGGCCGTCCGATGGGTCCACCACCACGACGGTCAGGTCCGGCATCTCCACCTCGGGTTCGCACTCCAGGGCGTCGACGAGCGCCGTGGTGCTGATGAGCACTGCCGCGCCCGAGTCGGTCAGGTAGTACGCCGCCTCGGCGGGCGTGTAGACCGCGTTGATCGGGTTCGCGACCAGCCCCGCACGCAGCGCGGCGTAGAAGCCGATCACGTACTCGGTGCAGTTCGGCAGGTAGAGGCTGACTCTGTCGCCGCGCGACAGCCCGAGACCGAGCAGCGCGGTTGCCACCCGCCGCACCGCCGAGGACAGCTCGCCGTACGTGAGCCGTTGGCCGCCGATCACGGCGGCAGGGTGCCCGGCGGAGTCGGCGCCGTGGCCTTCGATCAGTGTGGACAACGTCACCATTCCAGCACCCTCCCTAGTACGGTTTCACACTAACCCGATCTCGCCATAGGATGTCAAGACGATTCCTTCGCCCACCCACCGCCGGCCACGAGCGGGGCACGGCGGGTGCTCGCGGAAGGGACCGGGATTCCGGACGGGCCCGCGAGCACCGCTGGTGACGGCGCACGGCCGAGGAACCCGGGGCAGGGCCGAGGAGGCAGACTGTGCGAGTGGGCCAGGGACGCGTGCATGGACAGACCGATGACGGGGGCGGTGATGCGGCGGCCGACCAACCGGAGGCGGCGACCCCGCCCGAGGTGGCCACCCCACCCGAGGCGGCCGCCCCACCGGAGGTGACGGCACAACCCGAGGTGGCCCCCCGGCCGGGTAGCCCGGGCGGTCCGGGGTCGACCCTGTCGGACCTGGACGTGGCGCTGCTCGGCCTGCTCAGCGTCCGGCCGACCTCCGGCTACGACATCCGCCAGCACTACGCCCGGGCCCTGGCCTCCTGGTGGGAGACCCCGAGAACCCAGATCTACCCGAGGCTGCGGGCGCTGCAGCACCGTGGGCTGATCGACCACGAGTACGTCGTCCAACAAGACCGGCCGAACAAGCGGCTGTACGCCATCACCCCCCTCGGCCGGGAGGCGCTCACCGATCGGCTCAGCGCCCGGCTGGCCTGGCCGGACATGCGCCACCACATGATGATGCGGCTGTTCTTCGGCAACCTCCTGCCGCTGCCGGTCATGCGTGAACAGCTGCTCGACTATCGCGCCCAGATGGAGGACTGGACGGCGGGCCTCAGGGCCGCCCGCGAGCGGTTCGCCGGCGCGCTGAGCGGGCCCTACGGCGAGGCGGTCTTCTTCGAGCTGCTGAGCCTGGAGCACCTGATCGCGATGGCCGAGCTGGAACGCAAGGGCGCCGACGCCGCGTTGTCGGCGGTCGAGAAGGGGTCCGTCCTGCTCGCCCGGTCCGAGAGCGCCGAGCCCGGCCGCCTGCTGGAGGTCATCCTGGAGATGCTCGACTGACGGTGAGGCCGGATGGCCGGAACGGCCGGGGACTACGGGGATCGCCGGGACGAGATGGTTGACGCAGCCGGACCCGGCGATGCCGGCCGGAGCGGTGAGGCTCCTTTCCCGTCTACAACCCCGCCTGCTGAAGAGTCCCGGCGATCAGGGCGCCGGCGTGCTGGAGGACCCGGACGCCGTTCGCATCACCCAGCCCCAACAGCAGCGCGCGCAGGGGCCAGGCCCAGTAGTACACGCCGTCGTCGCTGAAGTTGAGGTGGCCGGTTCCCGGCAGCGTCACTCGCCGCACGACACCGGTTGATGCGGAGACGAAGGCCCGCGCGGTGGCGGCGTCGGCCCGGTCGGCGCCGTCGGCGGGGGCGCAGTCCCCCGTGATGCAGGAGCCGTCATGCCCCACGAGGAGCGAGGGTACGTCCAGCCCCGCGGTGGCGGCCGAGCCGTAGAGGGCGCCGTCGAGGTCGACCGCGGCGGCGCACCGGCTGTCCACGTGGCAGGCCTGGAGGGCTGAGGTCCCGCCGAACGAGTGCCCGACGTAGGCCAGCCGGCGGCGGTCGAGCGACCCGGCCAGCGTGGACGACTCCGCCAGCGTGCCGGCGCTGTCCGCGGCGAACCGGGCATCGCCCACCCAGACATCGAGGAGGCGCTGGGCGATCACCCGGTCGTGGCGCGTCCGGTCCCCGGTGAAGTCGGAGGGGTTTCCCTCCGTGGTGGGACCGACGGCTTGGCCGTCGAGCACGGTGACGTTCGCGCTACCGGTCGGGGTCACCCCCACCACGACGTAGCCCCGGCTGGCGAGGTCCTCGGCGAGGACCGCGTACTGGGGTGCGGCGAACCCCAGCCCGGGCAGCAGGACGACCACGGCGAACCGCCCGGGCGCCGGAACCGCTCCCTCGAGCGCGGCGTCGCGGACCCGGTCCAGCCGCGTCTCGCCGATCGGCAGCCCGATGGCCAGGCCGGCCCACGGACCGGGTGCGTATGCCGCGGCCGTGCCGGTTCCGGCGACGGCCGGGTACCACGTCCAGATGGACAGCTTCCGGCCGCCCCGACCGGTGTCGGTACCGGTGTCCTCGACCCGGCCGACGGCGAAGCGGCCCGCTGGCCGAGGCAGCTCGACGGGGACGTTGCTCCGCCAGGCGACGAGACCGGCATACCCGCCGGCAAGGTCGCACGCCAGAGCCAGCGCTACCCCGGCCGCCAGGACGAGGCGGACCCGCCGGCGCCTCACCAGCCTGCCTCCCTCCCGCGACCAGAGCCGTTCGGCCCGGTACGAACGTAGAGCCTCGCCGCCAGGACGGCACGCGGGGTCGCGCGCGGCGAGCGCGGTTCAGGCCGCGGACAGGACCCGGATCTGGCGTTTGATCCGGCTCAGCATCGCTCCCATCCCCCGCAGCCGCAGCGGGGAGACCGCCTCCGCGAGGCCGAACCGGTACGGGGCGTCGTCGGGAGTGGCGAGCACCTCGGCGACGGACAGGCCGTCCAGCCCTTCGCGGAGGATGCCGGCGAACCCGCGCGTCGTGGGAGACTCCGCCGGCGCGTGGAAGAACAGCCGGACCTTGGACCGCTCCGGTGCGCCGCCGTTCCCGTCGGCCTCGACCTCGACGGCCAGGAACAGCGGTGACTGGCACTCCTCGACCCGCTCCAGCAGTCCCAGGTTCTCCTGGTACCGGGCGGGCAGCTCCGGCAGCTCATCGCTGAAGTCGAGGAGCAGTGTGAGCCGGTCGCGGACGGACAAGGCCGCGAACTCCTCGGCGATCTCCCCCAGCGAGGCAGGCAGCTCGTCGCTCGTCGCACTCGTGGTCATCCGGCCCCCACCTCGATGGGCACCTGGACGGCGTTCCCCCATTCGGTCCACGACCCGTCGTAGTTGCGGACCCGCTCGAAGCCGAGCAGGTGGGTCAGCACGAACCAGGTGTGCGCGGAGCGTTCGCCGATGCGGCAGTACACGACCACGTCGTCGGACGGCATCAGGCCCTGCTCGGTCCGGTAGATGTCCTCCAGCTCCGGGCGGCTCTTGAACGTCCCGTCCTCGGCGGCCGCTCGCGCCCATGGAACGGACCGGGCGCCGGGGATGTGTCCGCCGCGCAACGCGCCCTCCTGCGGGTAGTCGGGCATGTGCAGCAGCTCGCCGGAGAACTCGCCGGGGGACCGGACATCGACCAGTGGCCGGCCGAGATGAGCCAGCACATCCCCCCGGAACGCCCGGATCGGGGCGTCGCTGCGCGCGACCACCGGGTAGGTCACCCCCGGCGGCTGGGGCACGTCCCGGGTGAGCTCGCGCCCCTCGGCCACCCACTTGGCCCGGCCCCCGTCGAGCAGCCGCACATCCTCGTGACCGAACAGGGTGAACACCCACAGGGCGTAGGCGGCCCACCAGTTGCTCTTGTCGCCGTAGATGACCACCGTCGTGTCGCGGGCGATCCCGCGCTCGCTCAGGACCCGCGCGAACCGCTCACCGTCGACGTAGTCACGGGTGACCGGGTCGTTGAGGTCGAGGTGCCAGTCGACCTTGACCGCGCCCGGGATGTGCCCGGTGTCGTAGAGCAGCACGTCCTCGTCCGACTCCAGGAGCACGAGGTCGGGGCTGCCCACGGAACCGACGCGCAGCTGCTCGGCCAGCCAGCCGGTCGAGACGAGGCGTTCCGGGTGCGCATAGTCCTCGAACGAACTGCTGCTGTCACGGGCGACGGTCATACCGGACCTCCGGGCCGATCGGTGAACCACCGGCGCCGACCGTCGGTGGTGGAGGACGCTCCACGTCCATCATCACCGGCCGGCCCGTGCCTCGCAAACGCCTGCCGGCCCGTGCCTCGCAAACGCCTGCCGGCCCGTGCCTCGCAAACCCCTGCCGGCCCGGGGGGCGACGCGTCCGGGGAGCGGGAGGGGGCAGCCTGGTGACCGGAGGCGGCGGCCCGAGGCTGAGCAGAGGCAGTGGCCGGGCGGGTGGCCGCCGCGCGGGGCTGGGAGCGGATGGAGTCACCAGGTCGGTGAGCAGGTGTGAGCAGCTGAGGAGTGTGCGGTCCCGCGCGGGGTACGACCAAGGGAGCGGGGCCGTTCAGAGACCCGGAGAGCAGTGCCGGTCAAAGCGGGCCCGAAGGCAGGGCCGCCCGGGCAGTGCCGAGTGAGCCGAGACGAGGGAGCCGAGAGACGAAGGAGCCGAGATGAGCGCAGCGACATCGGATGCGTGGCGGACCAGCGGCGGGCGGAGCCAGCGGTGGCGCCGTCTGATCCCCCTGGTGTTCATCACCTACAGCCTGGCCTACCTGGACCGCTCCAACTACTCGATCGGGGTCGCCGGCGGGCTCAAGCAGACCCTCGGGCTCACCGCGCAGTGGTCCGCGCTGCTGGGGGCGTTCTTCTTCCTGGGCTACTTCGTCTTCCAGATCCCGGCTGCCCACTACGCGGAGAACAAGTCCGTCAGCAGGCTCGTCTTCTGGTGCGTCCTGCTCTGGGGGATCTTCGCCAGCGCCCAGGGCGTCATCCCGTGGCTCTGGCTCCTGCTGGTGGACCGGTTCGCGCTGGGCGTGGTCGAGGCCGCGATCATCCCGGCGATGCTGATCTTCCTCACCCACTGGTTCAGCAGGTCCGAACGCGGCCGCGCCAACACCTTCCTCATCCTGGGCAACCCCATCACGGTGATGTGGCTGTCCGCGGTCTCCGGCTACCTGATCGCCGCCTCGAGCTGGCGCTGGATGTTCATCCTCGAGGGGCTGCCCGCGGTGATCTGGGCCTTCGTGTTCCGGGCCCTGGTCGCCGACTGGCCGCGAGATGCCGCCTGGCTCAGCCCGGCGGAGCGCACCGACATCGAGGGCCGGCTGGCGGCCGAACAGGAGGACCTGGAGCCCATCGGCGGCGGCTACCGCGAGGCGCTGTCCTCCCGCAACGTGCTGGTCCTCTCGGCGCAGTACCTGCTGTGGAGCGTCGGGGTCTACGGCTTCGTGTTCTGGCTCCCGACGATCCTCGACAGCCTCACCCACCATGGCATCGGGCTGATCGGGCTCCTGTCCGCGCTGCCGTATGCCGTGGCCGCGGTCGCCATGGTGGTGGCCTCCCGATTCTCCGACCGCTCCGGCAACCGGCGGGAGTTCGTGTGGCCGTTCCTGCTGGCCTCGACCGCCCTGTTCGCGGTCTCGACCGTTCTCGGGACCAGCCACTACTGGGTGTCCTACGCCGTGCTCGTCCTGGCCGCTGCCGGCCTGTATGCGCCGTACGGGCCGTACTTCGCCCTGATCCCCGAGTTCCTGCCGCAGGACGTCGCCGGCGCCGCCATGGCCCTGGTGAACAGCGCCGGCGCGGTGGGCGGCTTCCTGGGGGCGTATGTCGTCGGCTGGCTCCAGGGCGGCCTCGGCAACGGCGCTGCGTTCGCGTTCATGGCGGCCTGCCTGTTCCTCTCCGCCGTG
This sequence comes from uncultured Actinomycetota bacterium, assembly GCA_963763315.1. Lineage (GTDB taxonomy): Bacteria > Actinomycetota > Actinomycetes > Actinomycetales > Dermatophilaceae > CAVSJJ01. The sequence continues at coordinate 72,547 of CAVXOC010000001.1, read as the reverse complement.
CTGATGTTCGGGGTGCGGGTCCGCGGCCGGCGTGGGGTCGACCTGCCGGTCGGCGCGCCCAGCCGGGGCGCCGCGTGAGCCCCGGCCCCGCCCTCCTCATCGCCACGCCGGTCACGGAGGAGCTGGTCCAGCGCATCCGCGCCGCTGCCCCCGACGCCGAGGTGCTGTACGACCCGGCGCTGCTGCCACCGCCCCGGTATCCGAGCGACCACGCGGGGGACCCCGGCTTCCGCCGCGGCCCGCAGGCCGAGGAGCGCTTCGGGCGCTGGGTGGAGCGCGCCGAGGTCGCCCTCGGCGTCCCCGGCGAGACCCCGGACGCGCTGCGCGAGCTCGTCGCCCGCGGGCATCGCCTGCGGTGGGTTCAGGGCACCGCCGCCGGGGCCGGCCAGATGGTCCGGGCGGCCGGCCTGAGCGAGGCCGACCTGCACCGGGTGACGTTCACCAGCAGCGTCGGGGTCCATGCCACCCAGCTCGCGGAGTGGGCCATGCTGGGCCTGCTGGCGTTCACCAAGGACCTGCCGCGCCTGCAGCGCGACAAGGCGGCCCGACGCTGGGACCACTACCCGGTCCGCGAGCTGGCCGGGCAGCGGCTGGTCGTCGTCGGGTTGGGCCACATCGGCCGGGAGGTGGCGCGCTGTGCGCGGGCTCTCGGGATGGCCGTCACCGGCGTGCGCCGGACCCCCGACGACAGCGACCTCGACGTGGTGGATGCCGTCGCGCCGACGGCGCACCTCGCCGAGGTGCTGCCCACCGCCGATGCGGTGGTGCTCGCCCTGCCGGCGACGGTGGAGACCGAAGGGCTCTTCACCGCCGAGCTCATCGGGGCGCTCCCGGGCCACGCCGTCCTGGTCAACGTGGGCCGGGGCAGCACCGTCGACGAGCCGGCGCTGGTCGCGGCCCTTCGTGACGGCCGCCTCGCCGGTGCCGCACTCGACGTCGTGCGCAGCGAGCCGCTGCCGGCGGACAGCCCGCTCTGGGACCTCGACAGCGTGCTGCTGAGCCCGCATACCGCCGCCCTGTCCATGCGGGAGAACGAGCGCATCGTCGAGCTCTTCTGTGACAACCTCCTCCGGTTCCAGGCCGGGGAGCCGCTGCGCAACCGGGTCGACACCACCCTGTTCTACTGACGCCGTGCCTTCACACCCGGGCGGCAGCGCCGCCAGGTGCTCGACCCGACCGCACGGCCGGCGGTCCCCCACCCGGGGCGTCGACAGCCGCGCGGTGCGCGCGTCACGGAGCGAGGACGAGCCGACCGGAGACGGTACCGGCCTTGAGCTCCGCCAACGCACGCGCCGCCTCGGCCAGCGGGCGGGTCTCGGAGACGATCTTGACCTTGCCGGAGGCGGCGATGTCGACGACCTCGCGCATCATCTCCCGGGTCCCCAGCAGCGACCCGACGATGTGCTTCTCGACGGCGAACGGGAAGGTCCCGATGGTGGCGTTCACGCCGAGGACGAGTGTCCCGCCGGGCCGCAACGAGGCCAGGGCGGAGGCCACGACCTCGTCCGACGGCGCGAAGACCATCGCCACGTCCACGCCACCGGTCCTGGTCAGCTGGTCCGCGGCGTCACCGGCGGAGCTGTCGACCACCCGGCTCGCCCCGAGCTCCTCGGCCAGGCCCAGGCGGCCGGGCCCCCGGCTCACCGCGATCGTCTCGGCGCCGGTCAGCGCCGCGAACTGCAGGGCCACGTGCCCCACCCCGCCCACGCCGAAGATCGCCACCGACCTGCCCGGTCCGAGGTCGACCTTCTTGACCGACCCGTATGCCGTGATGCCGGGGCAGAAGAACGGCGCGGCCGACGGCACGGCCAGCACGTCGGGGATCTTGTACGTGTGCCGGGCCGTGGCGACCATGTACTCGGCGTACCCGCCGTCGACCGTCTCGCCGGTGATCTGCTTGCTCTGGCACAGCTCGTCGATGCCGGCCAGGCAGAACTCGCAGGTCCCGCAGGTCGACCACAGCGGCATGACGCCGACCTTGTCACCGACGGCGAAGTCGTCGACGCCCTCGCCGAGAGCGCTCACCTCGCCGATGACCTCGTGGCCGGGGATCATCGGGGTGAACGCCGGGGCGTTCGGGACCCAGTCACCCTCGACCATGTGCAGGTTGGACCGGCAGACCCCGCACGAGATGACCCGCAGCACGACCTGGCCCGGGCCGGGCGTCGGGTCCTCGACCTCCGTGTAGCGCAACGGCTCGGACTCGAGGGGGCCGGGGTTGACCAGCTGGATCGCCTTCATGAGAGCTCCCTGTCGGGGTTGTCGGGACGGGTGGATGTCTGTCCTTGGGCGGCTGCGAGGGCCTCGAGGAGGCGCAGGTAGGCGGTGGCGCCGGGGTCCGGGTGGCCCACGCTGCGCTCCCCGACCCAGGCGGCGCGGCCGCGACGCGACTGCCACTGCGCGCTGGTGGCCACGGCGGCCGTCGCGGCGTCGATCATCTCCGGAAGGGGGTCCTCGGCGGGCTCCGCTGCCTTGAGGGCCTCCAGGCTGGGGACGACCGCGTCCAGCATGGTCTTGTCCCCGAGCGCGGCCTTGCCGCGGGTCATCACGGCCTCGACCGCCGCGTCCGCGAAGAGGACGAGGTCGGCCCGCGCGAGAGCCGGTAGGTCCTTGACCGCCTTGGCGCCGGCGAGCAGCGCCCCGCCGACGAGGGCGGCCATCGTCGACGGGTTGCCCCCGGCGAAACCGGCGCCGGCGGCCCGCAGGACCTCGGCGGGGGTCGGGTCCGCGGGCAGGGCGTCGAGCTTGGCCGCCACCGCGGCCGCACCCTTGGTGACGGTGATGCCGAGGTCACCGTCGCCGATCGCGGCGTCGAGGTCGCGCAGCTCCTCGGCCGACCCCGTCCAGGTGGTCAGGGTCGGGCGAAGCAGTGCGACCAGGTCGGCGCCGTTCACTGGCGGAAGAACGGCGAGGACGCCGGGGCGTCGACGAGCTCCGCGAGCTCGTCGTCGAGCCGCATCACGGTGATCGACGCGCCGGCCATCTCGAGGCTGGTGGCGTACTCCCCGACGTACGGCCGGTGGATCGTCACGCCCTTGGCGCCGAGGTCCTTGGCGAGGTGCCGGTAGATGACGTAGAGCTCCTCCAGGGGGGTGGCCCCGAGGCCGTTGACGAGGACCGCCACCCGGTCGCCCGAGGTGAGGGCCAGGTCGGTCGAGATGGCGCTGAGCAGCCGCTCGGCCACCTCGTCTGCCGTCTCCAGGGGACCGCGGTGGATGCCGGGCTCACCGTGGATGCCGATGCCGATCTCCATCTCGCCGTCGGCCAGCTCGAAGGTCGGCTTGCCCGCAGCGGGAAGGATGGTGGGCGACAGCCCGACACCCATGGTGCGGGTCGCCGCGACGGCCTTCCGCGCCGCCGCCTCCACCTGGTCCAGGGTGTCGCCGCGTTCGGCGGCCGCCCCGGCGCACTTGTAGGCGAAGAACAGCCCGGCGATGCCACGCCGCTCCGCTTCGCGCTCCGGCGGGGCCGAGGCCACGTCGTCGGTGACCAGCACGGTCCGGGTCTCGATGTCCTCGGCGTCGGCCAGGTCGGCGGCGAGGTCGAAGTTGAACACGTCGCCGCCGTAGTTGCCGTAGAGGTACAGCACGCCGGCCCCGCCGGAGCTCGCCAGCGTCGCCGCCAGGACCTGGTCCGGCGAGGGCGAGGAGAAGACGTTGCCGACGGCGACGCCCGAGCACAGCCCCCGGCCGACGTAGCCGAGGAACACGGGCAGGTGGCCGGACCCGCCGCCGGTGACGATGCCGACCCGTCCCTGCGCCGGGGAGTCGGCGCGGACCAGAGCCCGGTTGTCCGGCGAGGCGGAGCGCAGCTGGTCCGGGTGCGCGGCGAGTATGCCGTCCAGCACCTCGTCCACGAAGTCGTCGGGGTCGTTGATGAGCTTTCTCATGTTTCCTCCGGGTGAGGTGCAGGTGGCTCGGGCGGGGTCGCGGTGTCGCCGGTGCTCCCCGAGGCGACGCCGACGAGCGCGGCGGTCTCGTCGTCGGGCGCCGCCGCGTCGCCGCGGTCCCGCCTCGTCGGCCCACGCGCCGCGCGGCGGCGGTCGAGGATGACGTTGAGGGCCATGGCGCCGATGAGGATCAGCCCCTGGGCGACGTTGTACAGGAACTGGTTCATCCCCAGCATGTTGAGCCCGCTGGCGACGAACTGCAGGGCGAAGGCCGCCAGGACGACGCCGAGGACGGTCCCGTACCCGCCCATCGGGTTCACCCCGCCGAGCACGACGATGACGATGGCGAGCAGGACGTAGGAGGCACCGTAGTCGGCGTTGGCGCTCGCCGACCGGGCGGAGATGACGATCCCGGCCACCGAGGCCAGCAGGGCACTGCCGACGTAGGTCGACATGAGGACCCGGTCGTTGTTGAGGCCCGAGTACTTCGCCGCCGTCGGGTTGGCACCGACCAGTCGCAGCCGCAGCCCCATCCCCGTGCGGTTGACGAACACGGCGGTCGCCAGCGCGGCGACGACGAGCACGATGACCGGAATGGGGATCCGGGCGACATAGAACGAGCCGACGTTGAGGAAGGAGTCGGGGAAGCCGTAGAGCGCTGCTCCCCCGGTCCAGATGATGGCCACGCCGTTCAGCAGCTGCAGCGTGCCCAGCGTGGCCAGGATGGGGGTGATGCCCACCCGGGTGACGAGCAGGCCGTTGAGCACGCCGCAGAGCGTCCCCGCCGCCAGGCCCACCGCGACGGAGAGCAGCATGAGCATGGTGGCGCGCGAGCCCGTCGCGCCGGCGGCGCCGGTGGCCGCGAACATCTTCGCCGTCGTGATCGCACAGATGTTGGCGACCGAGACGATCGACAGGTCGATCCCCCCGGTCAGCATGGACAGCAGGATCGCCAGGCTGAGGATGCCGATCTCGGCGACCTGGAAGCCCATCGACTGGAAGTTGAGCACGGTGAGGAAGTTCGGGCTCGCCAGCGAGAAGCCGGCGACGAGTGCGACGACCAGGACGGCCAGCCGGGTCAGGCTCCGGTCCTGCAGCAGGCGGCTGGCGTCGAAGCGCCGGAGGGTGCTCATGCCATCACCTCGCCGAGGTCCCCGCCGCGGCGTCGCTCGCGCCCGCTCAGCGCCTGCACCGAGACCCCGATGAGCAGCAGCATCCCGACGGCCGCACGCTGCCACGTGCCGGGGACGCCGAGCAGGATGAGCGAGTTCTTGATGAGCGAGATGAGGACGACGCCGAGCACCGTCCCGCTGACCGACCCCTTCCCGCCGAAGATCGAGGCACCGCCGAGGACGACGGCCGCGATGACATCGAGCTCGCCGCCCACCAGCTCGTAGGGGTTGGCCAGCCGCACCTGCGTGACGTGCATCAGGCCCGCGACCGCGGCGAGGCCGCCGGCCAGCAGGTAGATCAGCACCTGGGTGCGTACGACGGGGAAGCCGATGCGGCGGGCCGACTCGGCGTCGCCCCCGATGGCGTAGACCGACCGGCCGAACACGGTGTGCCGCAGCAGCAGGCTCATCAGCACGCACACCAGGATGGCCGGGATGACCAGCACGTTGAGCCGGGTGTCGGCGACCGCCCCGCGCGCCGTGATGAGGTAGTTGGTGGAGAGGTGGTTGAGACCGGCGGGGTACTGCGGGATGACCTTCGACCCCACGTAGGCGAGCAGGATGCCGCGGATGATGCCCTGCGTTCCCAGGGTCACGATGAGGGTGGGCAGGCCGAGACTGGCGATGGGGATGGCGTTGAGCAGCCCCAGCCCGATCCCGATGACGGCCGCGACCACGAAGGCGATGGGCGCACTGGAGGCCGCGAAGCCGGTGTTGTTCTGGAGGATGACGACCGCGTAGCCCGCGAAGATGCCGATGGCCATGAACGAGACGTCGATCCCGCCCGAGATGATGACCAGGAGCACGGCCATCGCGAAGACGAGGTTCTCGACGGTCGCGCTGGCGATGTTCAGCGCCGTCGGGACGGACCAGAACGAGGACGACTTGAACCCGACGACGATGCTGAGCACGGCGATGGTGACGACGAGGACGCCCTCACCGTTCTTGCCCCGAAGCCTGGAGAGGGAGCCCGGGATGGCGAGGCTGCTGGCAGTCATGCGGTGAGCTCCTTCAAGATGACGTCCTCCTCCAGCTGGTCACCGGTCAGCTCCTCGACCAGGTGCCCTTGCCGGATCACCAGGACCCGATGGCAGACAGCGACGAGCTCCGGCACGTCGTCGGACATCATGACGATGCCCAGCCCCTGCCTCGCCTTGGCCACGAGGAGCGCCAGGATCTCGTACTTGGACCCGATGTCGACTCCCACGGTGGGGCTGTTGAGGATCAGCACGCGCGGGTCTCGGACCAGCCACTTGGCGAGGACGACGCGCTGCTGGTTGCCGCCGGACAGGCTGCGCGCGAGCGCCTCCGCGGACGACATCTTGATCTTCAGCTCGGCGCTCGCCTCGTCGACGATCCGCCTGGCGACCGAGCGGCGGAGCAGCCGGCCCTTCCCGATGACCTGCTCGAGACTGCCGGCGATGATGTTGGTCGAGATGGGCTGCTCCAGGAAGATGCCCTGGGTGAGGCGGTCCGCCGGGACGTACCCGATCCCCGCCCGGATCGCGTCCCGCACCGAGCGGATCCGCACCGGCCTGCCGGCCACGGTGACCTGTCCCGCGTCCGCCGGGGCCACCCCGAACAGGGCCTCGGCGATCTCGGTCCGGCCCGAGCCCAGCAGGCCGGTGACGCCGAGGATCTCGCCGGGCTGCACGTCGAACGAGACGTCGTCGAAGTAGCCCGCGCGGCCGAGCCCCTGGACCCGTAGCAGCGGCTCCGCGTCGTGGGCCACGGTGTCCTCCGGCCGCTGCTCGGCCACGTCGTGACCCGTCATGGCCTGGATGATCGTGCGGCGGTCGAAGTCGGCCAGCTCACCGTGCGCGACCACGACACCGTTGCGCAGCACGGTGATGCGGTCCGAGACCCGCAGCACCTCGTCGAGCTTGTGGCTCACGAAGACGAGGGCGACCCCCTCCTGCTTGAGGGTGGCGACGATGCGGAACAGGGCGTCCACCTCGCGCCGGGTCAGGGCGGTGGTCGGCTCGTCCATGAAGATCACCCGCGCGTCGCGCCCGAGGGCGCGGCAGATCGCGGTGAGCTGGCGGTCGGCCACGCTGAGCTGTTCGACCCGGGCGTCCAGGTCGAGGGTGACCCCGATCCGGTGGACCACCCGCTCGGCCGCCGCCCGCACCAGCTTCGGCCGGACGATCTGGCGCTCGCCCGCCACATACGAGGTCATGCCGATGTTCTCGGCGACGGTGAGGTTGGGGAAGAGGGAGAAGTCCTGGAAGATCACCTCGACTCCGAGCGAGGCGGCGCGGCGCGGGGTGAGGTGCTCGTAACGGGTGCCGTCGATCGTGATGCGCCCGGAGTCCGGGGTCTCGACGCCACTGATGACCTTGATGAGCGTGGACTTGCCAGACCCGTTGGCCCCGGCCAGGCAGTGGACCTCGCCCGGGCGGACATCGAGGTCGACGGCCCGCAACGCCGCCACGCCACCGAACTGCTTGCTGACGCCCTCAACGGTGAGGACGCTTCCCTGGTCTGGCACTCGGTCACCTCGCGGGTCGTGGTGTGGGTGCGCCGGGACGGCGGCGCACCCACACCAGGCTGGTCAGTCGTCGATCAGAACGGGTACTCCGCCATGTTGTTCTTGTCGACGTCGATCCACGCGCTGCCGGCCAGACCGTGCGGGCTGCCGGGGATGGCAACGAGCTTCTCGTAGCCGGTGAGCCCGAGGTTCAGGCCCGGCGCCGGGGTCTTGCCGTTGATGAGCATCTCGGCGAGCTTCACCTGGGCCTGGCCCGCGATCGCGGGGTCCCAGAAGAAGATCTTGTCGATCGAGCCGTCCGAGAGGTACTTGCTCGCGATGGACGGGATGCTCGTGCCCATGACGCACGTCTTGTCGGCGAGGCCGGCCTCCTGGATGGCGCGTCCGATGCCGGCGACGTCGGTGGCCGCAGAGCCCTCGAAGCCGGTGATGTCCGGGTTCTTGGCGAGCAGCTCCTTGGTCTTCTGGTAGGCGACGTTCGCGTCCTCGAGGCCCTCGATCGGCTGGCCCACCCGCTGGATGTCCGGGTACTTCGCGGCGGCCTGGTCCAGGGCGCCCTTGACCCACTCCATGTGGCTCTGCGCGGTCAGGTGCCCGACGAAGGCGACGTACTTGCCCTTGTTGCCCATGCACTGCGCGAGGTTGTCCATCATGTGCGCGCCGTAGGCCGCGTTGTTGAAGCCCTCGATGTCGACGTCCGTGTTCTGCTGGTTGCTGGCCTCGTGGGTGACGACCTTGATGCCGGCGGCCTGCGCCTGCTTGAGGACACCCTCGAGGGACTCGGGCGAGTTCGGGACAACCGTGATGGCGTCCGGCTTCTGGGCGATGAGGTCCTGGATCAGCTTGACCTGCTTCTCCGGGCTGGCGTCGTCGGCGCCGATCTGGGACGCCTGGACGCCGGTCTGCTGGGCGAGCTGCTTGATGCCGCTCTCCATGCGGTCGAACCAGCCGACACCGCGCAGCTTCACGACGGTGACGATCTTCATGTCCTTGACGTCCTTGGTGGCCGCGGCGGACCCGCTGGAACCGGTCGAGCCGCCTCCGCTCGAGGAGCAAGCCGCGAGCAGACCCGTCAGGGCCATCACTGCGGCTGCGGTCTTCTTGCTGTGCACCGTGTTTCCCCAATCTGTGCGTTGTGCAGGTAGTGGTGGCCACCTCGGTCTGGTCGTGGCCATGTGACACGTCCGGTCTGCTCAGCCGGAGCAGAACCACGTGCGTGCGTGGTCGGCCACCTCCTTCTCGACCTCGGGTGCCGGGTGTCTTCCGACGGTCATCGGGAGACCGGGGTCCAGTGGCCGCTCTCGCCGGCGGCGTCGAGGAGCCGTTCGACGCGGTCGCGCTCGACCTCGTTCCACGTGTCGCCGTCCCGCTTGAAGGCGGTCCCGACGATGCACGCATCGGCGATCCCCAGCAGGGTGCCCACCGTGTCGGGGCGCACGCCGGTGTTGGCGATCACCGCCACGGCGTCCCCCACCGCTTCCTTGGCCTCGCGCAGCAGCTCGGCGTCCACCCCGCTGCCGGTGACCGCCCCCGAGACGCACAGGGCGTCCGGGAGGGAGCTGAGCAGGACACTCCTGGCCGTGAGGCCGATCGGCCGCGGACCCACCGCGGTGGCGAACTCGGCCGTGATGTTGAAGAACAGCTTGAGGCCGTCGGCGCCGAGGGCGCGGCGGTAGCGCAACGCCGCCGCGGTCTGCGGCTCCCAGAGCCCGAAGTCCCCGGCATACGTCCCGGTGAAGACCTCACGCACGAACGAGGCTCCCACCGCATGGCCGAGGGCGATCGCCGCCGCGGGGTCCCACAGGATGTCGACCCCGAACGGGATGCCGAGCCCGGGGGTGAGGCTGCTGATGACGGCCGCCATCGTGGCGGTCGCCTCCGGCCCGGCCGACGTCGTGTAGGGCCGGTCGCCCTCGTTGCAGAACATCACCGCGTCGATCCCGCTCGGGACGAGGATCTCGAGGTCGCGCTCGAGGGACCCGCGCAGCGCGGCGATGCCGCCCGCCGAGTCGTACTGCGGCTGTCCCGGCAGGGGCGGGAAGTGGGCCATCGCGATGATGGCCTTGTCGGTGCCGAAGATCTCCTTGATGACCGTCATCAGCTCTCCTGGTGGAAGGGTCGGTCGAGGGGTGCACGGGCGAGCTCGGGGACGGCCGCGTCGACCAGGTCGACGAGCGCCTCGAGGTCACTGAGCTGGGCCGTCTCGATGGGTGAGTGCGTGTAGCGGACCGGCACGCCGACCCCGATGGCCGCCACACCGTCGGCCGTGGCCATCGGCACGAAGGCCGCGTCGGTGATGACGCCGATCGTGGCGTCGTACTGGACCGGTACGCCGGCCCGGTCCGCGGCGCGCTCCAGGGCGTCCACCAGAGCGGGGTGGGGGATGAGGCCGCCGAGGGTGCCGCGACCGTGGAAGTTCATCCGGCTGACCATCGGGCCGGCCCCCAGCGCCATCCGGCCCTGGCCGCGCAGGTCCGGGGTGTCGCTGGCCGGTGCGATGTCGATGTTGACGACGATGTCGGGCTGGTAGTGGCTGACGAGCGGGAGCGTCCCACGGACGTGGAACTCCTCCTGGGTGGTGAAGGCCGCCACGACCCGGGCGGCCGGGGCCTCGGCGGCCCACCGGTCGACGAGCGCAAGGAGCGCGGCGACCCCGAGCCGGTTGTCGAGCGACTTGCCGCTGAACCGGCCGCCGCGCAGCACGTCGAACGCCGGGGCATACGTCACGGCGTCGCCCACCCGCACCCCGGCGGCCTCCACCTCGGCGGCGCTGGCGCAGCCGATGTCGAGGTAGAGGGCGGTCGCGGGCCAGGCGACATACTTCTCCTCGGGCGGGGTGAGGTGGTGGGCCTTGATCCCCATCACGCCGTGGAGGTTCTCCGCCCGGGCGTGCACGACGACCCGCAGCCCGGGCAGGACGCGCTCGGGCATCCCCCCGAGCCGGTGGACCAGCAGCATGCCGGACTCGTCCCAACCGCGGACGATGAGCCCGAGCTCGTCGAGGTGCGCGGTGGCCAGGATCGTCCGGCTGGAGTCGTGCGGACCGAGCTCCAGGGACACCTGACCCATCCGGTCGACGCGGCACACGTGCCCGCGCGTCTGCAGGTGCTCGAGCATGGCCGCGATGATCCGGTCCTCGTGGCCGGCCGGGGCCGCGATGGCGGACAACCGTCGGCACACGTCGAGCAGGTCCCTGCCCGGGTCACCCAGCATGCGGCACCGTCCATCCGAGCTGTGCACGTATGTGCAGGGTTTGCACATACTCGCTCCGACGTCAGCCTGCTCCTGCGTGGCTTCGTGCGTCAAGTGTGGTGGTCACCCTTGTTCTGCGCGTTACCTGAGCGTTATCGTGCGCATACCGGCAGTGAGGAGTTCGGATGCGCACAGGACAGCGCCGCCGCGAGATCCTCCGGTACCTGTTCCTCGAGGGGTATGTCGCCGCGGCCGAGCTGGCCGAGCGGTTCGGGGTCAACGCCTCGACGGTGCGGCGCGACCTCGAGGCTCTCGCTCAGGAGGGCCACCTCAAGCGCACCCACGGCGGGGCCTCGCTGGTCAGCGGGGCCGTCGACATCCCCTACGCCCAGAAGGTCCAGACCGAGGTGGCCGAGAAGCGGGTCATCGCGCTGCACGCCCGCACGCTCGTGCACGACGGCGACGCGATCTTCCTCGACAGCGGGTCGACCACCCACGAGCTGGCCCTCCTGCTGCAGGACGCCCTCGACCTCACGGTGGCGACCAACGACCTGCGGATCGCCCGCGTGCTGTCCGACCACCTGCGGGTGCGCCTGCTGGTCACCGGCGGCGAGAAGCTGTCCTCGACCTACACGCTGGTCGGCGACCAGGCCGTGCAGTACGTCGAGCAGCTGCGCGTGGACACGACGTTCCTGGGGGCCGACGCGCTGTCGGCCTCCGGCGTCACCAACACCAACGCTGTCGAGGTGCCCCTCAAGCGGGCGATGATCGCCGCGGCCCACCAGGTGGTGGTGCTGGCCGACCACACCAAGTTCGGGCGCCAGGCGCTGATGAAGGTGTGCGAGATCACCGACCTCGACCTGGTGGTCACCGACGACGGGGACGGCTCCGCCGGGGCGCGCGCCGAGCTCGCGGTGCCCGTGCGCAGCGTGCCGTTGGCCGGGCTGCCCGACGATGCGGCCCCGGCGACGGCCGACGCGGACCGGGGGACGCCATGACCTACCTCGGCCTCGACATCGGGACGGGGAGCACCAAGGCGGTCGTCGTCGATGCCGCCGGCACTCTGCTCGGGCAGGCGACCGCACCGCACCGCACCGCCAGCCCACACCCCGGCTGGTTCGAGCACGACGCCGTCGCAGTGTGGTGGGCCGACGTCGCATCGGTGCTGCACCGCCTCGGCGCACAGCTGCCGCTGGCCGACGTGGAGGCGATGTGCCTCAGCGGGATCGGCCCGGTGACGCTGCTCGGCGACGACGACGGCCGGCCGTTGCGCCCCGCGGTCCTCTACGGCATCGACACCCGCGCCGAGGAGCAGATCCACCGGCTCACCGACGAGCTCGGGGCCGAGGAGGTCATGCAGGTCTGCGGCAACCGGCTCACCTCGCAGGCCGTCGGACCCAAGATGCGGTGGGTCGCCGAGCATGAGCCCGAGGTGTGGGAGCGGGCCCGGCGGTGGTACACCGCCTCGACCTACCTGGTCTGGCGGCTGACCGGCGAGTACGTCATGGACCGCTACACCGCCAGCACCTCGGACCCGATGTATGCGGTGTCCGCCGCCGGCTGGTGGGGCCCGGCCTGGGATGCCGTGGCCCCCCGGGTCGCCCGCCCGCGGCTGCTCTGGCCCGGTGACGTCGCCGGAGAGCTGCGCGAACCGGTGGCGAGCGCGCTCGGGCTGCCGGCCGGGATCCCCGTCCTGGCCGGGACGGTCGACGCGCTCGCCGAGGCCTACAGCATCGGGGCCGTCGGCGTCGGGGACCTCATGGTGATGTACGGCTCCACCCTGTTCCTCATCGGCACGACGGACTCCCCCGTGACGACCGCCGAGTTCTGGTCGGCGTCCGGACGCTCCGCGGGGACGTACGCGCTGGCCGCGGGGATGGCGACCTCGGGGCTGGTCGCCGGCTGGCTCGCCGAGACTGTCGGCGAGCAGATCGGGACCCTGCACGCCCTGGCCCGGGACGTGGCGCCCGGCTCGGACGGCCTCGTGCTGCTCCCCTACTTCGCCGGTGAGCGGACGCCGCTGTTCGACCCCTTCGCGCGCGGCTGCTGGCTCGGCCTGACCCTGGACCACACCCGAGCGCACCTCTACCGCTCCTGCCTCGAGGGCACGGCATACGGCGTGCGGCACAACATCGAGCGGATGGCTGCCACCGGGGTCGAGCCGCGACGTCTCGTGGCGGTGGGCGGCGGTGCCCGTGACGACCTGTGGGTACAGATCGTCTCCGACGTGACCGGGCTCGCCCAGCAGGTGCCGAGCCTGACGATCGGCGCCGCCTACGGCGACGCCCGGATGGCCGCCGACAGCCGTGGGGTCGACACCAGCGGCTGGAACCCGACGGCCCGGACCATCGAGCCGTCGGCGGCGCTGCGGGACCTCTACGACGAGTCCTACGGCATCTACCGGCGCTGCTACGACGCGCTCAAGGACGACATGCACCGCCTCGCGGCCCGGTCGCCCGGCTGAGGGTCAGGCGCGCTCGAGGACCCGTCGTGCCGTGGTGTCATCGGTGACCACGACGTTGACGACGCGGGCCCGGGACGCGCCCAGGATGGCGTCCACCTTGGCGGGCCCGCTCGCGACGCCGACGACCCGCGGTATGCCGCGCAGCGCCTCGGCGTCCACGGCGATGAGCCGTCGGTTGAGCTCCGCGTCGACGAGCTCGCCGGAGAGGGTGAAGTGGTGGCCGCACACGTCGCCCACCGCTCCGTAGGACACCAGCTCGGCCAGCCCGGCGTCGTCGAGGTAGCCCGCCCGCAGGAGTGAGGACACCGCGGGGTCGGTGGCCCCGATGCCGACGAGGGCCACGTCGGCCTGCGCGGCGATCTCGAGCGTGCGCCGGATGCTGCGGTCCTGGCGCAGCTCCGCCGCCAGCTCCTCCCGGTTGACGACGAGGGGGGCGTTGAGCAGCGAGACCCGCGCGCCGAGCAGGTCGCCGAGCCGATGAGCCAGCCCGACCCCGTCCACCTCCACATCGAGCGCGCCCGTGCCGCCGAGGAGCTGCACCACCTCGACGTGCTGGCGCTGGCGCGGCTGGAACGCGTCGACGACGGCCCGGACGGCGCGCCCCCAGCTCACCGCCAACAGGTCTCCTTCGGCCAGGCAGGCGTCGAGGTACTGCGCCCCGAGCCGTCCCACCCGGGCGGCGACGTCGTCGGCGACCCCATGGGTGTCCAGGACGACGGCGTCGCGCAGCCCCAGCACCGCCGCGAACTGCCGCTGCAGCTCCAACGCGTGCGGCAGGCCGCCGCGGATGCGGATCTCCACGATGCCCTCGCGCTCCGCCGCGGTGAGCATCCGGGAGATGGTGGACCTGGAGACTCCGAGCCGGGCGGCGATCTGCCGCTGGTCGAGGCGTTCCTTGTAGTACAGGTACGCGATCTCGGCGAGGGCGGCCTCCCGGTCCCGGCCGGGGCCCGAGTCCCCTCTGGTCGGTCCAGGTCCCACTCGGCTCACCCGTCCGAGTCGAGAACGGCGATCACCTGGCCGGGGTCCGCGGCCTCGCCCTCGGCCACGAGGACCCGCCGGAGGATGCCCGAGTCCAGGGCCTCGACATTGACCTCCACCTTGTCGGTGGCAACCTGGAACAGGTCCTCCCCCTTGGTGACGGGGTCCCCGACGGCCTTGAGCCACGCCGAGACGACGAGCTCCCCGGCCGCGTCGCCGAGTGGTGGCATGACGACCTCGATCTCCACGCTCATTCCTCACATCCTTCGCATGATGGTGCGGACCCGGTCGACGACGGCCGTCGCGTCCGGAATGAGCTGACGCTCGAGGATCGTGTTGGCGGGCAGCACGATGTCGTCCGTCGCGAGCCGCGAGACGGGCGCCTTGAGCCGGTCGTGCAGCCGCTCGGCGACGACGGCTGCGATCTCGGCGCCGAAGCCACCGGTGCGCACCGCCTCGTGCACGACGAGCAGCCGGCCGGTGCGGGCCACCGACTCGAGGACCGTGCCGGTGTCCAGCGGCGAGATGGTGCGGAGGTCGACGACCTCCACCGAGATGCCTTCCTCGGCCAGGCGGCCGGCGGCCTCGAGCGCGGTGTGGACCATGTTGGACCAGGCCACCACCGTCAGGTCGGTGCCCGCCCGCTTGATGTCGGCGACCCCGATGGGCACGACCGCGCCCGGTGCGGGGGCCGGCCCCTTGCGCCCGTACAGCCCCTTGTGCTCGATGAACAACACCGGGTCGTCGTCGCGGATCGCCGCCTTGAGCAGCCCCGCCGCGTCGGCGGGCGTGGCCGGGGCCACCGTCTTCAGGCCCGGGACGTGGGCGAACCACGCCTCGAGGCTCTGCGAGTGCTGGGAGCCCGCACCGCGGCCGGTGCCCTGTTGGACCCGCAGGACCATCGGCACGGACAGCTGGCCGCCGAACATGAAGTGCAGCTTGGCCGCCTGGTTGACCAGCTGGTCCATCACGAGGGTGACGAAGTCCATGTACATGATCTCGGCCACCGGCCGGCCCCCGACGCACGCCGCGCCCACCGCCGCGCCCACGATGACCGCCTCGGACATCGGGGTGTCGACGACCCGGGACGGGCCGAACTCCTCGAGCAGGCCCTTGGACACCGCATACGCGCCGCCGTACCGACCCACGTCCTCGCCGAGCAGCATGACGCGGGGGTCCTCGGTCATCTCCTCCCACAGCGCTCGGCGCAGGGCGTCGCGGTAGGTGAGGGTCGCGACCTCGACGGTGGCGCTCATCGGGAACCGCCGATCGGGGTGGCGTAGACATCGGAGTAGACCTCGGCCAAGGACGCCGGTGGACTCTGCTCGGCCCAGGCGACGGCCTCGTCGATCTCGGCGAGCACCTCGCTCTCCCGGGCGTCGAACCACGACGGCTCCTCGCCGGCCGCGGCGAGCCGCGCCCTGGTCAGCAGGATCGGGTCGCGCGCCTTCCAGTGCTCCTCCTCCGCGGCGTCGCGGTAGGCGCTCGGATCGGCTCGGCTGTGGCCGAGGAACCGGTAGGTCTCGACGCCCAGCAGGGTGGGCCCGCCGCCGGTCCGGGCACGCTCGACCGCCTCGGCGGCCGCCTCGCGCACCGCGAGGACGTCCTGGCCGTCCACATCGGCGCCGGCGATCCCGTAGGCCCGGGCCTTCTCGACGATGGACGGCTGGGCGGTCTCGCGAGACCACGGCAACGACATGGCCCAGTGGTTGTTCTCCACGACGTAGACGACCGGCAGGTCGAAGACTCCGGCGAAGTTCACCGACTCGTGGAACGCCCCCTCGCTCGTCGCGCCGTCGCCGAAGAACGACACGACGACCCGGTCCTCGCCCTGGTTCTTCACCCACATGGCCGCGCCGGTGGCGATCGGGATGTGACCGCCGACGATGGCGTTCGAGCCCAGGTGCCCGATGGACATGTCGATGAGGTGCATCGACGACCCCCGTCCCCGGCAGGTGCCCCCCTCGCGACCCATGAGCTCGGCGATGAGCGCCCCCATCTTGCCGCCCCGGGCGAGGAAGTGGCCGTGTCCGCGGTGGGTGCTGGTGATGTAGTCCGAGGGCGCGAGGACGTCGCACACCCCGGCCGGGACCGCCTCCTGACCGATGCCGACATGACACATCGTGCTGGAGAGCTTGGCCCGCAGCAGCAGCTCGAGGATCCGCTCCTCGGCGCGCCGGATGCGCAGCATCTGGGGGTAGAGCCGTCGCAGCGCGTCGCGCTCCTCGGTCATGGCTGCCTCCTCCGGCCGGAGCCGTGCCGGACGACCTCGTGCATGAGGTCTCCCATCGCGGCGTACGACCTCACATAGGTGTCGAAGTAGAACTGGTAGGCCTCGTGGGCCTCGGGGTCGGGGGTGATGATGCGGTCGACGTGCACCATGGCGGCCGCCGCCTCCGGGACGCCGGGGAAGAGCCCGGCGGCCGCTGCCGCGAGGATGCCGGAGCCGAGAGTCACCGCCTCGGGGTCCGCCGTCAGGGTGATCGGGATGTTGCAGACGTCGGCGTGGATCTGCATCCACAGCTCGCTCCGGGTCGCACCGCCGCAGGCCACCAGCGAGCTGACCGGGTGCCCGGTCGCCGCGAAGGTCCGCATGACGTTCTCGGTGCCGTAGCAGACGGCCTCGAGCAGCGCCCGGTAGATGTGGGCCGGCGTGTGGGCCAGGCTGAGACCCCAGATCATCCCCCGGGCGTCGGCGTCGACATAGGGGGTGCGGTTGCCCTGCCAGTACTCCAGGGCGAGGACACCCTCCGAACCCGGGTCGATGGCGGCCGCACCGCGTTGCAGGATCGCGTACACCTCCGCCGAGGACAGCGCCTCGGCGTTGAAGTACTCACCGTCGCAGATCTTGCGGAACCACTTGACGACCGACCCGGTCGAGACCTGCCCGCCCTCGAGGGTCCACTGGCCGGGCAGCACGGCGTCCGTGTACGCGCCGAACATCCCCGAGGCGTATGCCGGTGCGTCGGCCTGCGCGAGGTGGAGATGGGACGACCCGGTGATCAGGGCGCACGAGCCGGGCCGGACGACGTCGAGCCCCACCATTCCGACGAAGGCGTCCGCCCCTCCGACGGCGACGAGGGTGCCCGGACGCAGCCCCAGGGCCTCCGCCGCCTCCGCGGTCAGAGGTCCCAGCTCGGTCCCCATGTCAAGGACCCGGTCGGCGAGCTTGTCGGCGAGGCCGGACAGCCCGAGGGCGTCGATGAGCGTGAGCGGCCACCCGCCGGCGCTGCGGTCGTAGTAGCCCCGGATGGAGGCCGTGTTGATGCTGGACGCCCACTGCCCGGTCAGCTTCCAGCCGAGCCAGTCGGTGTACTCGGTGACGTGCGCGGCAGCGGCATACGCCTCCGGCTCGTGGCGGCTCAGCCACAGGGCCTTGCTGAGCAGCCATTCCGCCGAGGCCTTGTCGTACCCGGAGTACTTCAACGCGGGGTCACCGGTCGCGGCGACGTCCTGGGCCTCCCGGCTGGCCCGGACGTCCATCCACAGCAGTGCCGGCCGGAGCGGGGTGCCCTCCGCGTCGGTGAGGACGACCGTGCAGCTGGTGCCGGCGAAGGACAGCGCGTGCACCGCGTCGGCCGGCACGCCGGCCCGGTCCACGGCGCCGCGGACGGCGATGGCCGCGGCTGCCCACCACTGTGCCGGGTCCTGCTCGGCCCAGCCCTGGCGCGGGAACCGGGTGGGGTACTCCGCCCGGGCGAAGGACAGCGCGTGCCCGGTGAGGTCGAAGACGGCGGCGCGCACCCCCTCGGTGCCGCCATCGAGGCCGACGACGTACGGTCCGTCCACGAGCAGGACCCCTCTCCATGCACATGTGTGCTCGCGGTGAGCATACGTGCACAGACTCGTCGCCGTGGGGACGGGCCGTCAATGGGTGCGGGACGTGATGCGCGCGGCAGGGCGAATGCCCACCGGGCCGGTGGGCATCGGCGGGGACGTCGAGGCGGGCGGCGTACAGTGGGCCGTTCAACATTGCCGACGGGCCGGTGGGCGCGCCACAACGACGGGAGTCCGAGATGGACAGCCGCACCCTGACCACAAAGGCTCGTCACGTACCCGCGCCGCCGGCCTTGTATGCCACCGCGCACGCGCAGATCCGCGCCGCCGGCCTGCTGAAACCCCGACCCTGGACGTACCTCGGGTTCGGCGCAGCCAACCTCGTCGTCCTCGCCGGCACGGTGGGTGCCCTCGTCCGGTGGCAGCACTCGTGGTGGGCGGTCTGCATCGGCGCCATCGCCCTCGCGGTGGTCTCCACCCAGATCGGCTTCCTGGGGCACGACGTCGCACACCGGCAGGTCACCCGCCGCCGGCAGGCGTGCCTGGCCCTGGGGCTGCTCCACGCCAACCTGCTGAGCGGCCTGAGCTACCGCTGGTGGACGGACAAGCACAACGCCCACCACGCCCACCCCAACGACCTCGACGAGGACCCCGACGTGCAGGCCGGCGCTCTCGTCTTCGACGTCAGCCAGGCCGGCTCCCGAACCGGATGGCGCGGCTACCTCACCCGCAACCAGGCGTGGCTGTTCTTCCCCATGCTGCTCTTCGAAGCGCTCAACCTCTACATCGCCGGCCTGCGGGCACTGCTGCGGCCGGGCGGCCTGCGGCCGCGCACGGCGGAGATCGCCCTCATCGCGGTGCACTCGGTGCTCTACGTCGGGCTGGTCCTCACCACCATGACCTGGGTGCAGGGGCTGGTGTTCGTGGCGGTCCACCAGGGCCTGCGGGGTCTCTACCTCGGCCTGTCCTTCGCGCCGAACCACAAGGGCATGCCGACGCTGACCGCCGCCGAGCAGGCCGACCCGTTCCTTCGACAGGTGCTCAGCGCACGCAACATCCGCGGCGGGGCCGTGGTGGACGTCGCGCTCGGCGGCCTGAACTACCAGATCGAGCACCACCTGTTCCCCAGCATGCCGCGGGCGAACCTGCGCCGCGCGCAGCAGATCGTCAGGCCGCTGTGCGCAGCGCACGGCGTGCCGTACAGCGAGATGTCGGCGCCGGCCTCGTACCGCGAGGTGGTCCGACACCTGTATGCCGTGGGCACGCCGTTGCGACGCCGCAACCCCGCCTGAGCCGGCGGCGTGCGGCTCCCCGACCGGGCCACCCGCGGGCCGCGCGGGGGCGTGGCGTCCGGCCCGGTGTGGCGGATGACGCATTCGGCCCACAACCGGGCGCCGGTGGGAGCAAACTACGGCGGGACGGGTCGATGCGCCGTGCCGTCCGTGCGGTGACAGCATGGGGAGACGCCCCCGGAGCCCGTCCCGGCGACAGCACCCGTCCCGGCTGCCGCCGACCAGCTGACCAGGAGCCGACATGGACTTCCTCCGACCCACCTCGTGGGCCGACGCCCTCGCCGCCAAGGCGGCGCACCCGGACGCGGTGCCCATCGCCGGCGGCACCGACGTCATGGTGGAGCTGAACTTCGACCGCCGCCGCCCCGCGGCACTGCTCGACCTCACCGAGGTCGCCGAGCTGACCGAGTGGGACCAGCGGGACGGGCTGGTCCGGCTCGGTGCCGGCGTGACCTACGCCCGGGTCATCCGCGAGCTCGGCGGCCGGCTCCCCGGTCTCGCCATGGCGGCCCGCACCGTCGGGTCCCCGCAGATCCGCAACCGCGGCACCGTCGGGGGCAACCTCGGCACCGCCTCCCCCGCCGGCGACGCCCACCCGCCGCTGCTGGCCGCCGGCGCCGAGGTCGAGGTCGCCTCCGCCCGCGGCGAGCGCCGCATCGCGCTCGCCGACTTCTACACCGGTGTCAAGCGCAACGCCCTCGAGCCCGACGAGCTCATCCGCGCCGTGTGGGTACCGGTCGCCACCGGGCCCGAGCAGTTCTCCAAGATCGGCACCCGCAACGCCATGGTCATCGCGGTCTGCGCGTTCGGGGTCGCCCTCCACCCCGGCACCCGGACGATCGGAACGGGCATCGGGTCCGCCGCTCCCACCCCACGCATCGCCACCGACGCGGCCGGCTTCGCCGCCGCCGCCCTCGACGAGGCGGGCCTGTGGGACTCCCGGGGCGAGCTGCCGCCCTTCCTCGCACCGGAGTTCGGCAGGCGGGTGGCGCTTGCCGCCTCCCCGGTCGACGACGTCCGCGGCACCGCGGCATACCGGCGTCACTCCCTCGCCGTCATCGCCGGGCGCACCCTGGTGTGGGCCTGGACCGACTACCGGAAGGCGGCCTGACCCATGCGCCTCACGACCACCGTCAACGGCGAGACCCACCAGGTCGACGACGTCTGGGAGGGCGAGAGCCTGCTCTACGTCCTGCGTGAGCGGCTGGCGCTGCCCGGCTCGAAGAACGCGTGCGAGCAGGGCGAGTGCGGCGCCTGCACCGTCTACCTCGACGGGGTGCCGGTCTGCTCGTGCCTCGTCGCCGCCGGCCAGGCCGAGGGCCATCAGGTCGTCACGGTGGAGGGGCTGAGCGACGGGGAGCACCTGCATCCGGTGCAGCAGGCGTTCGTCGAGACCGGCGCCGTGCAGTGCGGCTTCTGCACGCCGGGGCTGGTGGTCACCACCCACGACCTCCTCGAGCACGCCGATCAGCCCAGCGACCCGGAGATCCGCGAGGCGCTCGCCGGGAACCTCTGCCGCTGCACCGGCTACGAGACGATCCTGGACGCGGTGCACCTCGCCGCCGACCGCCTCTCCGGTCGTGGGGAGGCCTGAGCGATGCCGCCCCCCGCCGTCCCGGCCACGACCGTCATCCACGGCTGTGCCATCGCGACGATGGACCCGGACCGCACCGAGCACGCCACCGGGCACGTCGTCGTCACCGGCAACCGGATCACCGGCGTCGGTCCCGGACCCGGGCCGGCCGTCGAGGGCGCCCGGCTCGTCGACGGTTCCGGCTGCCTGCTCACGCCCGGCCTGGTCAACACCCATCACCACCTCTACCAGTGGGTGACCCGCGGGCTCGCGGCCGACGCGACCCTCTTCGAGTGGCTCACCACGCTGTACCCGGTGTGGGCGGGGATCGACGAGTATGCCGTGCACGTCGCCGCGCGGGGCGCCCTGTCGTGGCTCGCCCGCACCGGCTGCACGACGAGCAGCGACCACCACTACGTGTTCCCGCGCGCGGGCGGCGACCTGCTCGGCGCGGAGATCGGGGCGGCCCGCGCGGTCGGGCTGCGGTTCCATCCCGCACGGGGGTCGATGGACCTCGGCCGCAGCCAGGGCGGCCTGCCCCCCGACGACGTCGTCGAGGACCGGGACGCCGCGCTCGCGGCCACCGAGGCCGCCGTCGCCCGCTGGCACGACCCCTCCTCCGGCTCGATGCTCCGGGTCGCCGTCGCCCCGTGCTCGCCGTTCTCGGTCACCAGCGAGCTGATGAGCGAGGCGGCGACCCTCGCCCGCCGGCTCGGCGTCAGGCTGCACACCCACCTCGCCGAGACGCTCGAGGAGGAGGACTTCTGCCGGGAGCGCTTCGGATGCTCCTCGCTGGAGTATGCCGAGCGGCTGGGCTGGCTCGGCGCGGACGTGTGGTTCGCCCACGGCATACACCTCGACGACCGGGCCGTGGCCCGCGTCGGCGAGACCTCGACCGGCATCGCGCACTGTCCCACGTCCAACGCCCGGCTCGGCGCCGGCATCGCCCGGACCCGGGACCTCGTCGACGCCGGGGCCACGGTGGGCCTCGGCGTCGACGGGGCCGCGAGCAACGAGTCCGCGAGCATGCTCGAGGAGGCACGGCACGCCGTCCTGTTCGCCCGCGCCCGGGGCGGCCCGCAGGCGCTCGGCGTCCGGGATGCCCTGGCCCTGGCCACGGTCGGCGGCGCCAAGGTCCTCGGCCGCGAGGACGACCTCGGCTCGGTCGAGACGGGCAAGCTCGCCGACCTCGCCCTATGGCGGCTCGACACGGTCGCACATGCCGACATCGCCGACCCCGTCGCTGCTCTGGTCCTCGGCAGCCCGCCACCCCTGGAGCTGCTCCTGGTCGACGGCCGCGTCGTCGTCGAGCGCGACCGGGTTGTCACCGTCGACGAGGACGTCGTCGCCCGCGACGCCGCCGCCGTCAACCGATCGCTCGTCGCGAAGGCCCGGTGACCGCCATGACCACCACCCCCACCCGCACCCGGCCCCCGGCCTCGGCTCCCGGCGCCACCCCCACCGCCGGCGGCGGCGGCGTCGGAGACAGCCCGCAGCGACCCGACGCGACCCTCAAGGTCCGTGGCGGCTTCGCCTACGGAAGCGACCTGTGGATGGACGGCATGGTGTGGGGTGCCACGCTGCGCAGCCCGCACCCCTACGCCCGGATCCGCTCCATCGACACGGCGGCAGCCCTCGCGACACCCGGCGTGCACGCCGTGCTCACCCACGAGGACGTGCCCGGGGAGAAGCGGTACGGACTCGAGATCAGCGACCAGCCGGTGCTGGCGTTCGACGTCGTCCGCTACCACGGCGAGCCCGTCGCGCTCGTCGCGGCCGACCACCCCGAGACGGCTCGGCTGGCGGCCAAGAAGATCGTCGTCGACTACGAGGTCTACCAGCCGGTCACCGACCCCGTGCTCGCGCTCGGTCACCGGGGCTGGGACGGGCCCGGCTCCGGGGCGGACCGGTCCGCCGCGCCGGAGGCGCCCGCGTCCGTGCTCGGCACCGAGCGGGCACAGCTGCACCCGCAGGGGAACCTCGTCCGGCATCTCAAGGTCCGCAGGGGCGACCCCGCGCCGCAGGCCGAGGTCGTCGTCGTGGGCGAGTACGAGGTCGGCACCCAGGACCAGGCGTTCCTCGGGCCCGAGTCCGGGCTGGCGGTGCCGGCGCAGGACGGCGGCGTCGACCTCTATGTGGCCACCCAGTGGCTCCACGTCGACCAGCGGCAGATCTGCCGGGCGCTCGGGCTGGCGCCGGAGAAGGTCCGGCTGACGCTCGCCGGGGTCGGCGGCGCGTTCGGCGGTCGCGAGGACCTGTCCATGCACATCCACGCCTGCCTGCTCGCGCTGCACACCGGGAAGCCGGTGAAGATGGTCTACAACCGCGAGGAGTCCTTCTTCGGGCATGTCCACCGGCATCCGGCCCGGATGCGCTACGAGCACGGCGCCACCCGGGACGGCTCCCTGGTCTACGTGCGGGCCGCCATCTACCTCGACGGCGGCGCCTACGCCTCCAGCACCCCCGCCGTCGTCGCCAACGCCGGGCTGCTCGGCACCGGCCCGTACGTCATCCCCAACGTCCGGGTCGACTGCTACGGCGCGTACACCAACAACCCGCCGAGCGGCGCCATGCGCGGGTTCGGCGCCGTGCAGGCAGCCTTCGGCTACGAGGCGCAGATGGACCGGCTCGCCGCCGAGCTGGGCATGGACCCGGTCGAGCTGCGGTGCCGCAACGCCATGACGCAGGGCTCGCCGGTGCCGACCGGCCAGGTCCTCGACAGTCCCGCCCCGGTCGCGGAACTGCTCCGCCGGGTGCGGGCGATGCCGCTGCCGGCGGAGCGCCCGGCTCCCGGCGCCGGCGGCGCCGACCTGCGCGGGCTGCCGGGCGGGGTCTCGAACGTCACCCATGGCGAGGGGGTGGTCCGCGGCATCGGGTATGCCGTGGCCTACAAGAACGTCGGGTTCTCCGAGGGGTTCGACGACTACTCCACCGCCCGGGTGCGCCTCGAGGTGGTGGCCGGTGAACCCACCGCGACGGTGCACACCGCCGCGGTCGAGGTGGGCCAGGGCCTGGTCACCGTCGAGCAGCAGATCTGCCGCACCGAGCTCGGTGTCGACCGGGTCGTCGTGCACAGCAAGGACACCCACGTCGGGTCGGCGGGGTCGACCTCCGCCTCACGGCAGACCTATGTGACCGGCGGCGCGGTCAAGGCGGCCTGCGAGAAGGTCCGTGGCGTCGTGCTCGCGCTGGCCGAGGCGCGGCTCGGCCGGCCGGCCGACGGGCTGCGGCTGGAGCAGGGCGCTGTCGTCAGCGGTACCGCGGGGCCGCTCGCCTCGATCGCCGACGTCCTCGGCGACGACGTGCTGGAGGAGACCGTCGAGTGGCGGCACCGGCCCACCGTGCCCGTCGACCCCGACACCGGCCAGGGCGACGCGCACGTCCAGTTCGCCTTCTCGGCGCACCGGGCCGTGGTCGACGTCGACGTGGAGCTCGGCCTGGTCAAGGTCGTGGCCCTGGACTGCGCCCAGGAGGTCGGCCGGGCCATCAACCCCCAGGCGGTGCTCGGCCAGATCCACGGCGGCAGCGCGCAGGGGATGGGCCTGGCCGTCATGGAGGAGCTCGTCGTCACCGACGGTGTCGTCCGCAACCCGTCGTTCACCGACTACCTGCTGCCCACGATCCTCGACATGCCGCCGATGCGGGTAGAAGTCCTGGAGAACGCCGACCCGCACGCACCCTACGGACTGCGGGGGGTCGGCGAGGCCCCGGCGATCTCCTCCGGCCCGGCCGTCGCGAGCGCCATCCGCCGGGCCGTCGGCAAGCCCCTCGCGCGGGTCCCGATCCGCCCGGAGCACATCACCGGAGCCTGACCGCCGTATCGCCTCCGCCTGGCAGGATCGGGCAATGCCCGACGACGCACCGTCCTACTTCGTCCGCACCGGCCCGGACCGCTTCC
This sequence comes from uncultured Actinomycetota bacterium, assembly GCA_963763315.1. GTDB lineage: Bacteria > Actinomycetota > Actinomycetes > Actinomycetales > Dermatophilaceae > CAVSJJ01. Next base: position 47,818 of record CAVXOC010000001.1, on the reverse strand, counting down.
TGCCCACGCCGCACACGAGCGGTGCGTGGGCGACGACCGAACAGCACGTCGCCCCGCTCACCGGCCTGGTCGTCCACGAGATCGAGCGGGCGACCTCCGGCCCGGCGGCGGGCGGGACGCCCGACGCCAGGGTCATCGGCCGCCTCAGCTTCGACATCCTCGGGGTGGTGACGATCGAGGAGTTCGCCGTCGAGGTCGTGACCGTCCGCCCCGGGCGCACCATCGAGCTGCTGGAGGCCGTCGTGACCCAGCACGGCCGGACCGTATGCCGTGCCCGCGTCTGGCGCCTTTCCACCCACGACAGCAGCGCGGTCTCCGGCGGCGCCCCCGAGCGCATCCCCCACCCCGACACGGTCCCCCCGCAGCACCTGCGCGGGGTCTGGCCCGGCGGCTACATCGACTCGCTCGACGTGCGGCCGGTCGTCCCGGCCGGTCCCGGGCGGGCGACGACCTGGCTCGCCACCGGCATACCGCTCCTGGCGGGCGAGCCGGTCAGCGACCTGGCGCGCTACGTCGGGCTCGTCGACACCGCCAACGGCATCGCCGTGCGCGAGGACCCGCGGACCTGGATGTTCCCGAACGTCGACCTCACCCTCCACCTGCACCGCAACCCACAGGGCCACTGGGTCGGCCTCGACACGACCGTGGTCTTCGGTACCGACGGCGTCGGCCTCACCGAGACCGTCTTGCATGACGTGCACGGCCCGGTCGGCCGGGCGGCCCAGTGCCTGACGGTCCGGCCGGGACGGACCGGGGGCGCCGCGGGCGGCTGACGTCGCCTGGTCCGGCGCCGAGCCGACGGCGGGCCGGGCGCGGCCGGGGCGCACTCAGGCCGACGTGGCGAACCGATCCCAGACCCGGTGCTGCGCCATGACCTCGAGCAGCTCGCCGACGACGGAGGGGGCGTCCTCCCCGGTGACCAGGCCGGCGGCATCCAGGTCGATATGCGCCGCCGCCAGGGCGGTCGCGCCGTCCCCGACGCAGGCGATCGCCTTGGCGTGCCGGTACGCCTCGGTGGCCAGCAGGACGACCCGGGGGTCGACCTCCGTCGTCGCCCCACCGGCCGTGGCGTCGCGCGGCTGCTGGGCGTCGGGGGCCGGCGCGGGGGCTGCCGCGAACACCACCGCGTCGAACTCGACGGACCGAGCGGTCAGGAAGGACCGCTGGGTCATCAGCGCGGAGTCGCCGAGCAGCCCACCGTGTGGGGCGACGAGCAGGGGGGTGACCTTCGCTGCCTGCAGACCCTCCTGCAGCCGGCGCACCAGCGCAGGGTCGGTCGTCTCGTCCACCACGATGCCGACGACCCGACCGTCCGGCGGCCACCCGTGGCCCAGCTGGGACAGCGCCGGGCTCGGCGCCATGTCCCGCACCGTGGACAGCCCCTCCTCGTCCGTCTCGGGCGCGGGCAGCCCCAGGCCCCTCGCGACCCGTGCGGCCAGCTCGGAGTCGATGAGGGCGAGGGAGACCAGCTGCCGCTCCTTGACGGCCTGCTCGTAGCACTTGCCGAGCTCGAACGTGTACGCCTGCACGATGTGGTCCTGCTCCACGGGAGTCACGCTCCGCCAGAACAGCCGCGCCTGGCTGTGGTGGTCGGCGAAGGACGCGGGGGCGTTGCGCGTCTTCGGCGCGGCCGGAAGCTCACGCGGCACGTCGATGAAGGCGCCGGCGTCGGTGCCGGCCGTGAATGGGCAGCCCGCGTCGAGCGAGTTCGGCCGGTACGGGGCGACCCCGGCGTGGTCGGCGTGCTGGTGGAAGCCGTCGCGCAGCATGTCATTGACCGGCACGTGCGGGCGGTTGACCGGGATCTGGCTGAAGTTCGGGCCGCCCAGCCGGGTGATCTGGGTGTCGATGTAGGAGAACAGCCGCGCGTGCATCAGCGGGTCGTCGGTGACGTCGACCCCGGGGACGAGGTTGCCGACGTGGAAGGCCACCTGCTCGACCTCGGCGAAGAAGTTGGTGGGGGCGGCGTCCAGGGTCAGCACACCGACCGGCTGGACCGGGGCGAGCTCCTCCGGGACGATCTTCGTCGGGTCGAGCAGGTCGATGCCTTCGAAGGTCTGCTCCGGGGTGTCCGGCATGACCTGCACGCCGAGCTCCCACTGCGGGTAGGCCCCCGCTTCGATGGCGTCGTAGAGGTCGCGGCGGTGGAAGTCCGGGTCCACCCCGTTGATGAGCTGCGCCTCCTCCCAGACCAGCGAGTGGGTGCCGAGCCGCGGCTTCCAGTGGAACTTCACCAGGGTGGTCTCCCCCGCATGGTTGACCAGCCGGAAGGTGTGGACGCCGAAGCCCTCCATCATCCGGAACGACCGCGGGATCGCCCGGTCCGACATCTGCCACATCGCGTGGTGCTGCGCCTCGGTGTGCAGGGACACGAAGTCCCAGAACGTGTCGTGGGCGCTCTGAGCCTGGGGGATCTCCCGGTCCGGATGGGGCTTGGCCGCATGGATGATGTCGGGGAACTTGATCCCGTCCTGGATGAAGAACACCGGCATGTTGTTCCCCACGAGGTCGAAGTTGCCCTCGGAGGTGTAGAACTTCGTCGCGAACCCCCGGGTGTCCCGCACCGCGTCGGCCGACCCCCGGAACCCCACGACGGTCGAGAACCGCACGAAGACCGGGGTCTCGACGCCCTCGGCCAGGAAGGCCGCCCTGGTGATCCCGGACGCCGCACCGGTGGAACGGAAGACACCGTGGGCACCGGTGCCGCGGGCGTGTACCACCCGCTCGGGGATGCGCTCATGGTCGAAGTGGGTGATCTTCTCGCGCAGGTGGTGGTCCTGAAGCAGCGTCGGGCCACGGTCACCCGCCTTGAGGGAGTGGTCGGTGTCCCGCAGCCGGACCCCCGTCGAGGTGGTGAGGTACTCCCCGTGCTGCCGGGACGCCCCCTCGGGGCTCATCGCCTCCCCGGTGGGCGACTCCTCCCGGGGGCCGCGCTGGCCGTCCCTCGGCGGTGCCGGGAGCCGCGGCCGGGTCGGCTCGTCGACCGCCGGCGGCAGGCTGCCGGGCGCGCCGGGCACCGGCGGGCGGACGGGGTCGAAGGCACTCTCGGTGTGGCTCGTCATGCAGGGGCGGGTACCCACCCGACCCCGCCTCAACCGTCCCCGTTCCGCGACCGCGGGCGGCCGACTCGGCGGTGCCGCAACGCCATTCCCCGGGACGGTCGGCCCCGGGGACGGTCAGATCCGGCAACGGTCGCCGCGACGGTCCGGACGGCCCGGGGCCCCGACGGCGGCATGCATGGGCCGGGCCCGACCGGGTAGCTCCCAAGGACACAGACGTTCACGACCCCGCAGGAGACACCATGACCGCCGAGACCCAGGCCCAGCCGAACGACGCCATCGACCTGCTCATGCGCCAGCACGACCGGGTCCGCACCCTGCTGGACGAGGTGGAGAAGAGCAGCGGCGAGCAGCGCCAGGCGGCCTTCGACGAGCTGCGCCGCTTTCTCGCCGTCCACGAGACCGCCGAGGAGATGGTCACCCACCCGACGACCCGCCGCCAGGGCCCCGAGGGACAGAACATCGCCGATGCCCGGCTCCAGGAGGAGCACGAGGGCAAGGAGGTGCTCTCCGCGCTCGAGGGTATGCAGGTCGACGACCCCGAGTTCGCGAAGAAGTTCGCCGCCTTCAAGAAGGACGTGACCGAGCATGCGGAGAACGAGGAGCACCAGGAGTTCCCGCTGCTGCGCGAGAGGGTCAGCGATGAGGACCTCGAGCGGATGGCCAAGGCCCTGCGCGCCGCCGAGAAGATGGCCCCCACCCACCCGCACGCCGGCGTGGAGTCGGCGGCTGCCAACACCGCGCTCGGACCGATCGCGGCGGTGATCGACCGGACCCGGGACGCCGTGCGCAACGTGATGAACAGCTGAGCGGCCCCGGGCGCTAGCGTGCGGGGCATGATCCTCGCCTTCAGCATCTCCCCGTCCGACGCCGGCCCCGACGGCAGCGTGAGCGAGGCCGTCGCGGCCGCCGTGCGGGTGGTCCGCGAGTCCGGGCTGCCCAACCAGACCAACGCCATGTTCACCAATATCGAGGGCGAGTGGGACGAGGTGATGGCGGTCGTCAAGCGTGCGGTGGACGTCGTCGCCGCCGTCTCGCCGCGGGTCGCCCTCGTCCTCAAGGCCGACATCCGGCCCGGCTGGGACGGCCAGCTCAGCGCCAAGGTCGAGCGCATCGAGGAGCGCCTCGCGCGACCGTGAGTCGCCTCGCCCTCCCCGGGACCGAGGTCGGCCCGCCGGCTGCCGATGTGGTGCGCCACCCGGTGCCGCGCACCCGGCCGTAACGGCATACCAGAACAACGGCAGGTATTAGCAGTCCCGTCGCGCGCTCCTGGTCACCGTTGATCGTTGTCGACGAAACGGGGGCGCCAGCCATGGCACAGATCACCACCGGCCTGACCAACGGGGGCCAGACCACGCACTACTCGTTCACCTACGAGGACAGCCTGCAGAAGACCGCGGCCAACCCGTCCGGCCCCGAGCCGGCACGGACCAACGCGGTCATCGCCGCCGCCGAGGCGGACTTCACCCAGATGACCGGCTGGTTCGGCGGAACCACCCTCGACGTCAGCCTGCCCGCGCCCGTCAACGTCATGAACGCCGGCGGCGGCGCGGGGTGGGCCACGTCCGGGGGCTCGCTCACCGTGACGATCAAGCCCGGCTTCGGCGGCACGGCCACCGACATCCGCTACCTGCTCGTCGCCGAGATGACCGAGCAGTTCATGCGCGCCCAGGGCCTCGGCTGGTACGGCGACCACACCGAGGGCAGCGAGGGCGAGGGGCTGTCCCGCTTCCTCGCCCGGCAGCTGCTCGACACCAACGGCCTGGGCGCTCCGCCGGCCGGGTTCGGCAACTCCAACTCATGGCTCTCGAGCAGCCGCGAGGACTGGGTCAACAACGTCAAGGGCAAGGACGACGGTCCCGACGAGGTCACCGGCTGCACCCTGCTCTTCATCTGGTACCTGTTCGGCCAGCTCGGCTTCACCATCGAGGAGATCGTGGCCGCCGGCGCGGACAACCTCGGGCAGGTGTACCGCAACCTCACCGGCGACACCGGCGACCCGTTCCCGTTCTTCAAGCGGCTGATGGACACCGCCTTCCCGGGGACCTCGACCATCCCGTCCGGGGCGAGCAACATCGACAACCCCTTCCCGCTGGGCCTGCTCTCCTTCTGGGTCGACAAGAGCACCTACGGCCGCGACGAGGTCAGCGACGTCATCGCCTCCGGGGCCCACGGCACCTTCCCGGACGCCTTCTGGCTGGTCCTCGAGGGGTTCAACATCCAGAGCTTCCTCGACCACGGGATCTCCGCGCCGGCGCTGTCGGGGTCGTTCCGCGCCCTGACCGACCTGCAGATCACCAGCGACCCGTCCGGGACGCGGTTCGAGGACACGAGCAATGCCCGGATCCCCCAGCGGATCCGGTTCCCGTTCGACGTGACCTTCGCGACGTCCACGCTCGGCGACTTCCCGGGGAAGAAGGCGCCGGCGACGTTCAAGACCCTCCGGGCCCAGACCAGGGTGGGGACGGCGGACCTGCTCGGGGCCTCGGCCGCAGCCGAGTTCGAGCTCGTCGGCGGGGCGGACCCGTACTTCACCGACGTCGACCCCACCAGGGGCAACGACTTCTGGCTGAGCAGGGACCTGCGGGTGTTCACCGCGACCCCCTCGCTCAACGACCACCCCGTCGCGGGGGGGCCGGCGTTCTCGGCCGACACGTTCGCCGGGGGGTACTCGTACATCCAGAGCCTGCTCTCCTGGCTCAACGACCCGACGAACGGCTTCACCACCGGTGCACGGGACCCCTTCGCGGACGGGACCATCCCGCAGCAGGGCGCCGCCCTCACCGGCGACTCCTCGGTGACCCCGTGGACCCTGGTCCCCTGGCCACTGTCGCTGCACCGGAACTACAACTTCGCCCTCGCGCGGGTACGGCTGCAGGGGACGGTCGGCGAGACCGCCGACGCGGTGAAGGTGTTCTTCCGGCTGTGGTCGACGCAGAGCGCCGACACCGACTTCCAGCCGGGCACGACGTACCTCAGCCACAAGACCGGCGGGAAGCCGCAGTGGCCGCTACCGGCCCCCGACGCGCACACCATCCCGTTCTTCGCCACCGGCAACACGCCGAACCTGTCCGACCCGGCCAACCCCGAGTACGGGACCAACGGGGTCAACAACCGCCGGGTCGGCGTGACGAGCGGGGACCAGGGCTTCGCCTACTTCGGCGTGTTCCTCAACGTCTACGACCCCGGGATGACGGTGGGCGGGTCGGCGGTGCAGGCGGTCCTCGGCGGTACCCACCACTGCCTCGTCGCGGAGATCGCCTACGACGGCGCGCCGATCCTCAACCAGGGGGGCGTGACGATGAGCCCGGCCAACTCCGACAAGCTGGCCCAGCGCAACCTCCAGGTCACCCACTCGGACAACCCGGGGCCGGCGGACACCCACCGGGTACCGCAGACCTTCGACGCCCGGCCGAGCCTGGCGCTGACCCGGGTGGCCGGAGACCTGCTCGACTACCCCGACGAGCTGATGATCGACTGGGGGCAGGTGCCGCTCGGCTCCACCGCGCACATCTACTGGCCGGCCGTCGACGCGGCCGCGGTGCTCACCCTGGCGCGCCGGCTCTACGGCTCGACCTCTCTCACGGCCTCCGACGCGCACACCGTCGACGCGCCGGTGACCCGCGGGGTGACGTACGTGCCGATCCCGCCGGGCAGCGGGGACAGCTACGCCGGGCTGCTGACGATCGACCTCCCGACGACGGTCACCTCAGGGCAGGAGTTCGACGTCGTCATCCGGCGGGTCACGACCCGGCGGCAGGAGGTCATCGAGCGCCCGGTACCCGAGGCGCCGCGGATCGCGCAGGCACCGTCGGCCGCCCCGACGAAGGGCGCCGCCAGGAAGGGCGCCGCCACCCGGGCCACCGCGACCGACACCGACACCGACACCGACACTGAGGCCGGGGCCGGGGCCGGGGCCGGGGCCGGGGCCGGGGCCGGGGCCAAGAAGGCGGCGCCGGCGAAGGCGGCCGGTGCGCGCGCGGCGGCGAGGAAGAGCACCACGGCCGCCATCGAGCCCACCCCGCCCCGGGTCACCGAACGGATCGACGCCGGACCCGCGGCGGCGGCATACCGCAAGGGGCCGCTCATGACGAACTGGCGCTATGTCACCGGCACGTTCCAGGTGAAGATCCCGGTCACCACCGCCGCCGTCATGCTGTGGCCCGACGAGAACACCCTGGCCATCGTGCGCTGGCGGCTGACCCAGATGCAGCCGACCAACCGGTGGGTGCCGGTGCTCACCCGGTATGCCGAGTACCTCGCGGCCCGCATCGACGGCCTCGGTGGCGACTCGACGTCGATCCAGCCCTCGCCCGACGGGGCGCCGCCCACCGGAAGCGTCCGGGGGGAGGACGCCCACACCCACACCGGGCGCGTGGTGGACGTGACGTTCGACTGCTACGGCGAGCTCGAGGGGTTCACCATCGAGGCGTGCTGCGGCGGGCGGCATACCTTCCCGGCCCGCGAGCCCGGGGTTCGTGACCTCGTGCTGCGCGCCCTCAAGGAGCGGCTGACGCTGGTCGTCGTCACCGAGAACGACAAGAGCGAGCGGATCTGTCGGATCCACGTCCGGGTCTGAGCCGCGCCCGCCCTCTCCGCCTCCTCACCCAGTGTCCGAGTGACTGGTCGTCATCGCAGCCGGTCACTCGGACACTGGCATCCCTCTCCACGGTGTGTCCGAGTGACTGGTCGTCATCGCAGCCGGTCACTCGGACACTGGCATCCCTCTCCACCCCGTCCAGCCCCTCCAGCCGGACCCGCCGGATGTCGCCCACCGCCAGGTAGGCGTGCAGCGCCTCGTCGACCTCGAATGACCGGTCCCCGGTGTTCGTCACCGTGAGGTCGAGCGCCGGCTCGGGCCCGAGGGCGACCCGGTATGCCGCGTGGTAGCGGTGCGGGAAGGCCGGCGCCGTCGCGTCGGCCTCGGTCAGCTCGTAGACCAGGACGACGACCGCGTCGCCGGCCTGCTCGGCGACGAGCCGCCACGACGTCGTCCGGGCGAACCCATGGGCGGGGCTGAGGTCCCCGCTGCGCCCGGGTCCGAACCACGGGAAGCAGATCGGCACGCCGCCCCGGATGGGCCGGCCGGGCTCGAACCGGGCCAGTGGGCTCAGCCAGAGGACGGGGCCGGCGCCGGCCGGCGCCCAGCGGAGGACCTGCGCCCCCTGGTCGCAGACCTCGGCGGTCATCTCGGTGGTGGCGTACGTCCTCGGCGGCGGGAGTGCCCCGCCGGCCGGGACCGTTCGCCCCGGGCGCGCCTCGCTCATGAGGCCAACCTGGCACACCGTCGGGCGCCCGGCCACCACCGGTGCCCGGGCCGCCGGGGCCGACTCGGCAGAATGGGGACCATGGACGCACCGGTATTCGGCCACCTTCCCGACGGAACCCCTGTCCACGCGTGCCGCCTCGCCGCCGACGGCATCGCGATGGACGTCCTGGACTACGGCGCGCGGGTGCAGCGCATCGAGGTCCCCGACCGGAGCGGGACCGTTCACAACGTCGTGCTCGGGCACGGCGACCTGCCGGCCTACCTGTCGTCCTCGGGCTACTTCGGTTGCGTGGTGGGCCGCTACGCGAACCGGATCGCCCAGGGGCGCTTCACTCTCGACGACACCACCTACCAGCTCAGCACCAACGAGGCGGGCAACCTCCTGCACGGCGGGCGGGCCGGGTTCGACAAGGCGGTGTGGACGATCACCGACCTCTCCGAGAGCGCCGTGGTCCTCGACCTGGTCAGCCCCGACGGCGACCAGGGGTTCCCCGGGGAGCTCGCGGTGACGGTCACCTACGCGCTCACGCCCGGCCAAGTCCGCATCCACTACGCCGCGACGACGACCGCGGCGACGGTGGTCAACCTGACCAACCACTCCTACTTCAACCTCGAGGGCGAGGACGCCTGGAGCGTCGAGCGCCACCTGCTCGCCATCGAGGCCGACGAGTACACCCCGACGACGCCGGACTACATCCCGACGGGGCTGGCCGCCGTGGACGGGACCGCGTTCGACTGGCGCGAGCCGCGGGTCATCGGGGACCAGCTGCGCATCGGCGACCCGCAGCTCGTCATCGGCGGCGGGCTGGACCACAACATGGTGGTCCGCGGCGAGGGCCTGCGACGGCATGCCACCCTCACGGCCCCGGCCACCGGGATCACCCTCACCGTCGAGAGCGACCAGCCCGGCAACCAGGCGTACACCGGCAACTACCTCAACGGCCGGCTGCTCGGTACGTCCGGCCATCCGTACCGCCAGTGCGCGGGGGTCGCCCTGGAGACCCAGCACTATCCCGACAGCCCCAACCATCCGGGGTTCCCGTCGACCGTACTGCGGCCCGGCGAGCGGTTCTCCTCGACGACGAGGTGGCGGTTCACGACCGAGGGCTGACCTCCACCGCGGACGGCTCACGCCGCTCCGCCCACACGCTCGTCGCCGTGACGACCGCCAGGATGGCGAGGATGGCCGCGAGGGACGCCAACGTGGGGACCTCGGGAACCCAGCCCCAGACCCCGTGCGCCCAGTGCAGCACGAGCTTGGCGCCGATGAGCCCGAGGATCGCGGCCAGCCCGAAGCCGAGGTGCCGCAGCGTCCCGAGCGCTCCCTCGAGCACGAAGTACAGGGCGCGCAGCCCGAGCAGGGCGAAGGCGTTGGTGGCGAAGACGAGGTACGGGTCGCCGGTGATGCCGTAGACGGCCGGGACCGAGTCGACGGCGAAGACGACGTCCGTGCCGAGGATCGCGATGACCACCAGCGCCAGGGGGGTCAGCGCCCGGCGCCCGCCCGAGCGCACGGTGAGCCGCGGCCCGGCATACTCCTCGGTCACCGGCCACAGGCGGCGGACCAGCCGAACGCTGCGCAGCGACCCGGGGTCGACGACCTGATGGCCGGGGCGCAGCGCGTCGCGGAGCACCTTGGCCCCGGTCAGCAGGAGCACCGCCCCGAAGAGCAGGAAGGCCCACTCGAACGACGTCACCAGCTGGGCGCCGATGGCGACGAGCGCTCCGCGCAGGGCCAGCGCCCCGGCCACCCCGATCAGCAGCGCTCGTTGCTGCAGCTCGCGGGGGACGGCGAACGCGGTGAGCAGCAGCATGAAGACGAAGAGGTTGTCCACCGACAGGGACTTCTCGACGAGGTAGCCCGTGTAGTACTCCAGGCCGATCTCACCGCCGTGCCGCCCCCACACCCAGCCGCCGAAGCCGACCGGGATGGCGACGTAGAACGCCGACCAGGCCGCCGCCTCGCGCATCGTGACGGCATGCGGGCGGCGGGTGACGGCGAAGTCGGCGAGCAGCAGGACGACGATCGCGCTGATCGTCACGGCCCACAGCAGCGGGGTGCCGATGGAGGGCGCGGCCGGCAGGCTCCCCGGGGAGGCGACGTGCGGGACGGCGGAGAGCGGGAGGGACAGAGGCATGTGCGGGACTCCTCACAGCGGTGGCTGCGAGGTCTCCTTCGTCGGCGGCCGCTGTGCGGTGCCGACCCTGCCCGGGAGCGCTGCGGAGCGCTCGGGATGACCGGGTCGAGGACTGGGAAGTACTCCCCTCGGCAACCGAGTCTAGGCGGGCCGCCTCGATTAACGCAACACCCCTGTGGGCGAATCTCTGCTGACGTGATCTGCGCCCTAACACCCCGGGCCGCGACTGTGCCAGCGTGGAGGTGAGAGGTGAGCAAGAGATGAGTGAGCAAGCAGACCGGCCGGTCATCGTCGTCGGCGTCGACGGGTCCGACCTCAGCGTCGAGGCGCTGCGGTGGGCGGTCACCCAGGCCCGGCTGACCGGCGCGGCAGTGCACGCGGTCCTCGCCTGGGAGATCCCGCTGGCCTTCTACCCGGCGCCGTCGTTCGACGACGCCCAGTTCGACTCCGATGGCCAGGAGATCGTCGACCGAGCCGTGTCCCAGGTCCAGAACGAGGCCGGCGACGTGCCGATCACCAGCCGCGTCATCCGGCTCCAGCCCCGGGCCGCCCTCGTCGAGGCAGCGGAGGGAGCCGCGCTCCTCGTGGTCGGCAGCCACGGCCTGGGCACCCTGCCCGGCCTGCACCTCGGCACGATCGCGTCGTACTGCGCGCACCACGCGCCGTGTCCGGTGCTGGTCTACCGGACCGCCGACACGGGCCGGTAGCCGCCCCGGGTGTGCCGGGTCGGCTCAGGGAGCGACCCCCACGGACCGGGCCACCCACCGCCACATCCGCTCGCGCTGCTCGGCGCTCGGGCGGGTCCTCGGTAGCACCGAGGTCGGGCGCCGCCGGCGGTCGTGCCACAGCCCTCCGGCCGGCGGGTGGGGGTCGACCGCAAGGAGCCAGGTCGCCGTGTCGGCCCCCGCGGCGACGTCGCGGAGGATCGGCCGGGTCACCCGCTCGAAGCCCGGCAGCGACTCGCTCACTCCCGGGGTCGCCGCCCAGCCCGGGTGCATGGCGTGGACCGTCGCCCCCGCCTCGGCCCACCGTCGGTTGAGGACCGGAAGCAGCTCGACCTGGGTTCGCTTGCTTCGGGCGTATGCCGTCGCGCCGGCATAGCGGCCGAGCCGGTACTCGGGGTCGTCGACGGGCAGCGGCTGGGTATACATCCCCCCGGAGGTGACGAGGACGACGCGGGCCTGCTCGCCACGCATGACGGGCAGCAGCAGCTCGGTCATGAGCACCGGGCCGAGGACGTGGAGCGCCATCGTCAGCTCGTGCCCCTGCGCGGACTCGGCCCGCTCCGGCGGCAGGGCTCCGGCGTTGTGCACGATCCCGCCGAGCCGGCCCCCTGACGCGGTCAGGTCCGCGGCGAGGGTCCGGACGCTGTCGAGGTCGGCGATGTCGCAGCGCCACACCGAGGTCGACCCGCCGAGCTGCCGTGCCGTGGCCTCCCCCTTGGCCAGGTCCCGGACGACGAGGTGGACGTGCGCCCCCAGCGCCAGGAGCTGTGCCGCGATCGCCGTGCCGAGCCCCGAGGAGGCCCCGGTCACGACGACCTCGCGCCCCTCGAGCGCGCCGGGGGCGGGGTCGGAGGGCCAGGTCGGTAGCCGCCGGCGGACGGCATACCCGATCGAGGAGAAGCCAGGCACGACAAGCCGGTCGAGCGCGGTGTCGACGACGCCGCTCACGGCGTGGGCGACCCCCGTGACGGACGCCTGAGCGGAGTTTCGTGTCATGCCACCACGGTAACCCTCCCGATCCGACAGGAAATCTCCTCCGTCGAGGTGCATCCGGACGGGGCCTCCGGAGCGAAGTAGGGGCAGGTCGCGCTGGGCGACCACACGCAGAGAGGACCCACCATGAAGCTTCGACGTCTCACCACGGCCGCCATCGGGCTCGGCCTCGCCGTCTCGCTCGTCACCCCGGCCGCAGCCCAGGCCCACGGCGCGGAGGGTCACGACACGAAGGGCCACAACAACACGGGCCCCTCCGCCCCCCCCGGCACCCGAAGCCTGGCCGCCGTGCTGACCGCCGACGGAAACCGGTTCGACCGGAACTGGTACGACTACGACATCGTCACCGAGGCGGTTCTCGCCGTCCTCAAGAACAAGCCCAACAGCCCCGTCGCCCTGCTCACCGACGGGTCGGTCGCGCTGACTGCGTTCATCCCCGACGACCGCGCCTTCCAGCTGCTCGTCAAGGACCTGACGGGCCGGTGGATCCCCAAGGAGTCCGACGTCTTCAACGCCGTCGCCGGTCTCGGCATCGACACCGTCGAGACGGTCCTGCTCTACCACGTCGTTCCCGGCGCCACGATCACGAGCAAGCAGGCCGCGAAGGCGGGCGGCGCCAGCCTGACGACGGCGCAGGGCGGCACCATCGGCGTCCGCGTCTACAGCAAGCACGTCCCGCTCATCATGCTCGTCGACCAGGACCCCAACGACGCCAACCCCTTCGTCAACCCGCGCGCCACCGACATCAACAAGGGCAACAGGCAGATCGCCCACGGCATCACCCGTGTCCTGCGCCCCGTCGACCTCTGAGAACCGACCACCCCACGAAAGGAACGGACCGATGAAGACCCTGCGAACCCTCCTGGCCGGCAGCGTGGCGTCCGCCGCGCTCGCCATGGCCCTGGCCAGCCCCGCGAGCGCGGCGGACACCGCCCAGGTGTCGATCCTCCACGGCGTGCCCGGCGCGACCGTCGACGTGTACGCCAACGGCAACGAGGTCCTCAAGGACTTCACGCCCGGCACCCTGACCGACCCCCTCAGCCTCCCCGCGGGCACGTACGACCTCAAGGTCACCGCGCCCGGCGCGGGCGCGGGCGCGGCCGCCGTCATCGAGGCCAAGGGAGTCACCGTGCCCGCCGGCGCGAACATCACCGTCGTCGCCCACCTCAACGCCTCGGGCACGCCGGTCCTCACGCCCTACGTCAACGACGTCAGCCCGGTCGCGGCCGGCAAGGCCCGGCTCACCGTGCGTCACGACGCGGCGGCCCCGGACGTCGACGTGCGGGGCAACGGTGCGGTCGCCTTCCCCAACCTCACCAACCCGGGCGAGGTGAAAGCCGACCTGGCGGCCGGCACGATCACGGCCGACGTCGTCCTCTCGGGCACGAGCACCGTGGCCATCGGCCCGGCCGACCTCACCCTCAAGGAAGGCACGAACACCATCGTCTACGCGTGGGGCTCCGCGCAGGACGGCAAGCTCCAACTGGCCGTCCAGACGATCGGCGGGCTGCACTCCGACCCGGCGGGTGTGCCGTCCGGGACCGCCGGGCTCGTCGACGACGGCTCGACCCAGCGCCTGCTGCTCGCCGGCGCCGCGGCCCTCGCCGCGGCCGGGTTCTCCGTCCTCGTCATCCGCCGCCGTGCGGCGGTCCGTGTCTGATGCTCGGTCGCAGCACCGGCAGGAGGGTGGTCGTCGTCGCGGCGGCCGCCCTCCTCGCCGGGCTGCTCACATACCGGGTCACCGCGCCCGACCGGGTCACCGACCCCGTCACCGCGCAGCGGCTGCTCGGGCCGACCGCCACGCCGACCGGTACCGCAGCCGCCCCGGCCTCCCCCGCGCCGTCCCGCCCGGCGACGGCGTGGACGGCGGCCCCCGCCGTCCCGGCCACCGAGGCGCCGGCACCGACCAGGTTGTCCGTCCCGGCGCTGGGCGCCACGCTGCGGGTGCAGGCCACCGGCGTCGACGCCGACGGCCAGATGGCCATCCCCAGCGACCCCTCCGTCGCCGGCTGGTACCGCTTCGGCCCGCGTCCGGGCGACCCCGAGGGCTCGGCCGTCCTCGCCGCCCACGTCGACAACGAGGGCCGGGTCGGCCCCCTGGCCCGACTGGCCGCACTCCGGCCGGGTGACCGGGTCACGGTCACCGCCGGGACGTCGACGGTGGTCTACGCGGTCACCCGCGTCGACCGGTACGCCAAGCGGGCCCTGGACCTGAGGGCGCTGTTCGACCGGAGCGGCCCGCCCCGGCTGCACCTCGTCACGTGCGGCGGAGCGTTCGACCGGAGTACCGGCCACTACGAGGACAACGTCGTCGCCATCGCCGAGCAGGTGTCGCCATGACCGCGACGGCTATCCTTACGGGTGTGCTGACGGGGGCGGACACCGACGTGGACGAGGTCCACGACGACCTCATGCGGCGGCTGAAGGCCGGCGAGCGGGATGCCCTCGCCGAGGCCTTCCACCGCTGGAGCACCCTCGTCCACAGCATCGCGCTGCGCTCCCTCGGTGACCACCACGACGCCGAGGACGTCACCCAGCAGGTCTTCGTCTCGGCGTGGCGCAGCCGGGAGAGCCTCCAGGTGGGGGCAGGCTCCGTACCCGGCTGGCTGGCGGCCATCACCCGACGCCGGTGTGCCGACCTGCACGCCGCGCGGGCCCGCGACCGGCGCAACGTGCTGGCCGTCGCCCGGGCTGCCCCGCCGGCCACCGGCCCGCCCGAGAGCGACGCCGTCACAGACCGCGTTCTCATCGCCCACGAGCTACGCGAGCTCGGCGACCCCCGGGCGGAGGTCATCCGGCTCGCCGTCATCGAGGGCCGCACCCATGAGGACGTGGCCGCCCACCTCGGACTGCCGCTGGGCACCGTCAAGAGCCACGTCCGCCGTGGACTTCACCAGCTGCGCAAGCGCCTCGAGGAGGTGAACCCATGAGCCACATCGACGACGACCTGCTGGTCGACCTCGCCCTCGGCGAGCCGACCGACGAAACCACCGCCGGGCACCTCGCGTCGTGCGCGACCTGCCGGGCCGGCCTCGACGCCCTCGTCCGCACCGTCGCCGTGACCCGGGCCGCCGACGCCGAGGTCCTCGTCCCGGCCCCCCCGTCCGTGTGGGCGTCCATCGAGGCGGTGCTCGACGCCGACGAGCCGCCGGCCCCGTCGGGTATGCCGCCCACCGGGGCAGCGGGCGAGGGTCCGACGCCCCCCGCGTCGGTGACGCCGATCGACGGCGGCCGCCGATCCCGGATCCGCCGCGTGGTTGCACCCGGCTGGCTCGTCGTCGCCGCCGCCGTCGCCGGCATCGCCCTGGGCTCGGCCGGGACGGCCCTGGTCACGTCGAGGACCGAGCCGGCCCCTGCGCCGTCGCCCGCCGTCGTCGCCGCGGCCCATCTCGACACGCTCACGACCGGCGTCGACCTCGGCAACGCCGAGGTGCTCCGGTCCTCCACGGCGTACTCGCTCACCGTGACCGCGCACGACCTCCACGCCGACGGCGGCTACCTCGAGGTGTGGCTCCTCAACCGGGACGGCAAGCGAATGGTGTCGGTGGGCATCCTGCCGGGAAACGGCACCCGGACCTTCCCCATCGCCCAGTCGCTCATCAACCAGGGCTACGTCGTCGTCGACATCTCGCGAGAGGCATTCGACACGAACCCGGCCCACTCCGGGGACAGCCTCGTCCGCGGCACCCTCAAGGCCTGACCGCATAACCCACCCGACGGCCGGAGCCTCGCCGCCCCACCTGCCTCAGGCGACCACGGCCCGGACCCGGGCGGCCTCGTAGCGGCGCAGGGCCTCGGCGCGCTCCGCGGCGTGGTCGACGATCCGCCCGACATAGCCGCGGGCGTACCCGTCGGCGTGCTTCCACGGCTCGTGAGCGCCCGCCCCGGCGAGGTGCGCGAGCTCGGGCACCCAGGTCCGCACGTACGCCCCGTCAGGGTCGAACCGCATCCCCTGGGTCACTGGGTTGAACACCCGGAAGTACGGCGCCGCGTCGGTCCCCGTCCCGGCGACCCACTGCCAGCCGTGGTTGTTCGACGCGAGGTCGCCGTCGATGAGGTGGTCCATGAAGTGTCGGGCGCCGACCGGCCACCACGCGTGCAGGTCCTTGGTGAGGAAGCTCGCGGTGATCATCCGCACCCGGTTGTGCATCCACCCGGTCGCCAGCAGCTGACGCATCCCGGCATCGACGACGGGGTAGCCCGTCCGCCCGTTCTTCCACGCGGCGATCGCGTCGTCCTGGGTGTCGTAACGCAGCCCCGAGAGTGCGGCCTGCAGGTCGCTCCACGCACTGGAGGGGTTGTGCCACAGCACATCGGCATAGAACTCCCGCCACGCCAGTTCGGTCTCGAACCTCACAGCCCCCTCGCCCCCCAGCGGCACCAGGTCGGCGAGGAGGGTGCGGGGGTGCAGCACGCCGAGCTTGAGGTAGGGCGAGAGCTGTGAGGTGCCCGGCACGTCGGGGCGGTCCCGGTCCTCCTCGTATGCCGCGAGCCGCTCCGCCAGGAACGCACGCCAGCTCCTGAGGGCGGCGTCCTCGCCGGGTTCCGGCAGCGGCGGCAGTCCCTCGACGCGCTGGGCGTCCCGGACCGCGGCCCACGCCGCCGGGTCGCTCGGTGCGTCCGTCAGCCGGAGCCTCCCCGGCTCCCCGGCCGGTGCCGGCCACCCGTGATCCCGCCACGCCTTCGCGAACGGGGTGAAGACCCGGTACGGCCCGCCCGAGGCGTTGCGGACGACACCCGGCCCCACGGCATACGGGGTGCCGGTCTCGACCCAGTCGACCCCCTGATGCCGCAGCGCGTCGGCGACGGCGCTGTCGCGGACCCTCCCGGACGGGGTCGTCTCGCGCGAGACGTGGACCGACCCGGCACGCACCTCGGCCGCGAGCCGAGGCACCTCCTCTCTGGGGTCCCCGAACCGCAGCACGAGCCGCCCCTCGTACACCCGGTGCGCCGCCTGGAGGTTCGCCGCGAGCCAAGCGGTCCGCCAGGCGCCACCACCCCACAGCGAGGGGTCGACGACGAACGCCACGACGACCCCGGCGGAGCCTCCGGCCGCTGCCGCCGCACCGAGGGCGGGCAGGTCGCGGCGCCGCACGTCGCGGCGCAGCCAGAGCAGAGCCGTCACAGTGCGGCGAGCGCCCGCGTCAGGGTCTCGGCGGTCTGGTCGCCCAGCCGGTTCAGCAGGGGCTTCATCAGCGGGCCCAGGAACCGCGCCGGCCCGGCGAAGGTGAACTCGGCGGTGTAGTCGACCCGGGACCCGGTCCCGTCGGGCTCGACCGTGATGGTGTCGCGGCTCGTCGTCGTCCGGTTGCGGCCCACGACGACGAAGCGTGGCCGGGCGACCTCCTCGACGGTGTAGTCGAGCTCCACCTCGCGGCCCGCGAACGACGACACGTTGTGGTACACCGTCCCCGGCCCGCCGTCGCCGGACACCCGCTCGCACGAGACGGTCCCGGAGTCCCACTCGGTGGCGTTGCGGAAGTCTGCGAGATAGGGGAAGACATCGTCGGGCGGCGCGTCGGTGTGGACGGTGCGTCGCAGTGTGGTCACTTCTACCTCCTGATGAGGGGCGCGTCCGGCCGGACCGCCCTGCGGGCGTCGGCGGCGAGCACGGCCCGCGGTGTGCCGTTCTTGGTCAAGGTGATCTGCGCGACGTCGAGGTAGCGGGTCGCGAAACCGGCCTCGCAGTAGGCGAGGTAGAACTCCCACATCCGGCGGAACGTCTCGTCGAACCCGTGCCGCGAGATCTCCGGCCAGGTCGCCACGAATTGCTCGCGCCACCGGCGCAGCGTCTCCGCATAGTCGGTGCCGAAGGAGTGGACGTCGCTGACCCGCATTCCGGTATGCCGGGTGGTGACCTCGTCGATGGCCCGCAGGGAGGGGATGATCCCGCCGGGGAAGATGTACTTCTGGATCCAGCCGTAGGACGACCTCGTCGCCAGGAAGCGGTGGTGGTCCATGAGGATCGCCTGGATGGCGACCGTGCCGTCGTCGGCGACGAGGGCGTCGAGGGTCTGGAAGTACGTCGGCCAGAACTCCTCGCCGACCGCCTCGATCATCTCGACGCTGACGACGGCGTCGAACCGGCCCGTCGTCTCGCGGTAGTCCTGCAGGCGGATCTCGACCCGGTCCGCCAGCCCCGCGTCCTCGATCCGCCGGCGGGCGAGGGCCGCCTGCTCCGAGGACAAGGTGATCGAGGTGACCCGCGCGCCCCGGGCCGCGGCGCGCAGGGAGAGCTCACCCCAGCCGGTCCCGATCTCGAGCAGGCGGGTGCCCTCGCCGACGCGGGCGGCGTCGAGGATGGCGTCGACCTTGCGGCGCTGGGCCGTCGCGAGGTGCTGCTCCGCCAGCGGGGTGGCCCGGTCGAACAGGGCCGAGCTGTACGTCATCGTCTCGTCGAGGAACCCGGCGAACAGGTCGTTGCTGAGGTCGTAGTGGGCCTCGATGTTGGCGCGCGACCCGGTGAGGGTGTTGCGCTGCTGCGCCGGGATCCGCTGGTCGACGAACGCGCGCATCGCCTGCAGGGGCTTGGGGACCAGCCGGGTGACCCGGGCCGCGAACGGCGCGAGCAGCTCGGCGAGGTCGGTCCCGGGGGCCGCGCGCCACTCGCCTGCCATGTAGGCCTCGCCGAGGCCGATCTTGGGATGGCTCTCGAGCCGCTGGAACAGCGCCCGCGGACGGACCACCTCGAGGGTCGGCGCGTCCGCGCCGCCGCCGCCGACGGTGCTCCCGTCCGGGTAGGCGAGCCGGACCGGCATACCGGCGACGGTCTGGTGGACGATCGCCCGCGCCACGGCTCCCTGGGTGAGGTGGGCCCGCAGCCGGGGCATCTCGAGCCTGCTGGTCAACGGGTGGGTCGCGGTCATCGGAGCTGCTCCAGGGGTTCTCGGGGCCGGGGTTGGACCGGGAGGCGACGCAGCCACAGCCAGATGCCGTGGACCCGGATCAGGGCGGTGACCTGCTGGGTCATGAGCGGGTGGGCCAGCGCGGTGCGGACCACGGCTCTGGTCGTGGCGGGCCGGCACCGGCCGGCGACGCTCGCCGTCAGCACGGGTTCGGAGCCGCGGACCAGGCGGATCGCCACGCCCACCCGGTCCGGGTGGAGGTGGAGGCGGACGTCGTACTCGCCGGAGACGTCGTTGAAGGGCGAGACGTAGAACTCCTTCGCCACCCCGTCGCGGCCGCCCGCGTCGGGGTGGAGCACGTAGGCGTGCCGGCCCCCGTACGTGTTGTGGACCTCGACGACGACGCCGAGGAGGCGGCCGTCGGACGCGAAGCACCAGAAGGCGCTCATCGGGTTGAAGACGTGCCCGAGCACCCGGGGGTGGGCGAGCATGACGACCCGGCCGAGGTCCCCGGTGTCGACGCCGGACGCCTCGAGCCGGCGGGCGACGTCCGCCCGGAGCGCGGGCAGGCCGGGGGCGCCGTCGAGGTGGTCCTCGCCGCGGAGCTCGGCCAGCCCGCGCAGCCAGCGTGGCAGCCGGGGCGGGTCGGCGAGGTCGACCAGCCAGGTGTAGTGACGGTAGGTGAAGGCGTGCCGGAGCGGCGTATGCCGGGCGTGCCGGACGGTGCCGACGGCCAGCGCGGGCAGCGTCGGGAGGTCCGCGGTGGTGGTCACCAGGACACTCCGAAGGCCTTGGCCGCCTCGACACCGGAGCGGCAGCCGTCCTCGTGGAAGCCCCACCCGTGGTACGCCCCGGCGAAGGCGATGCGGTTGGTGGTGAGCTCCGGCAGCCGCCGCTGGGCGGACACGGCGCCGAGGTCGTGGATCGGGTGGGCGTAGTCCATCACCGCGAGCACGGTGCCCTCGTCGATGAGGTGGCGCCCGTTGAGGGTCACCAGCAGTGGATGCTCCGCCGGCAGCCCCTGCAGCCGGTTCATCCAGTACGTCACGATGGGCCCCTGCCCCGTTCGAGACGCGTCATTCCCCTCGCGCGAGGCGCTACCGGCACCGCGGGAGGCGTCACCCGCACCCGGCGCGGCGTCACCCGCACCGGGCGCGGCGTCACCCGCACCGCGTCCGTCGGACACGAGGTAGTTCCATGACGCCCGGGCCTGCCTGGCACGCGGGAGCAGGCTGGTGTCCTGGTGCAGGACGGTCTCGTTGCGGGAGTAACGGAAGGCGCTGAGCACCTCCTTCTCCAGCGGCGTCGCGTCGTCGAGCAGGGTGAGCGCCTCGTCGGCATGGGTGGCGACGACGACCCGGTCGTAGCGCGCCGCCGCTCCCGTCACGTCGGTGACGAGCACCCCGTCCTCGCCACGGGCCAGGTGGGTCACGCCAGACCCGACCCGCACGGCCGGCAGGCGCTGCGAGATGGCGTCCACATATGTCGCCGACCCGCCGACGACGGTCATCCACTGCGGGGAGTCGCCGATGCTGAGCATCCCGTGGTGGGCGAGGAACCGGAACAGGTAGCGGGCCGGGAAGTCCACGGCGTCGCCGGGACCGCTGGACCACACGCACGAGACGAGAGGCACGGCATACAGCTCGGTGAAGGAGGCCGGGTAGCCCCCCGAGGCGATGAACTCGCCGTACGTGGTGGTGTCCGAGTCGTCGGTCGCGTCGAGGAAGGCGCGTGCCGCCTCGTGGAAGCGGCGCACGGCCCCCAGCATCGTCAGGTAGTCGCGGCGCAGGAGCTGGCGTGGCCGGGCCACGAACCCTCGCAGACCCCGGCCACCGGCGTACTCGATGCCGGCGGCATCGGAGCGGATGCTCATCGACATCTCGGTGCTGCGGGTGGCGACCCCGAGCTCGCCGAATAGCCGCCGCAGCAACGGGTAGGTGCGGTCGTTGTGCACGATGAAGCCGGAGTCGACCCGCAGCTCCCCGCCCCGGCCGACCGGCACGGTGTGGGTGTGGGCGTGCCCCCCCAGCCGCTGCTGCTCCTCGTACAGCGTCACATGGTGGCTGCGCGACAGCAGGTAGGCGGCGGTCAGGCCCGACACGCCCGATCCGATGACCGCAACGCGAGACCCCCCCGTCACGCGGGGGTCCGACGGGGCAGTTCCTGGTGCGGCCATGCCAGGAAGGTAGCGGTGTCGAAGGAGGGTTGTCAAAGGTTTGTCTAAGGTTGTGAAAGCGTCTACGGTGGCGGACATGAGTAGTGCGGCGCCGCGGGGCATCCGGATCGGTGAGCTGAGCAAGCGCACCGGCCAGAGCGCCCACGTCCTGCGGGCGTGGGAGGAGCGCTACGGTCTGCTCCGCCCGGCGCGGACCGCGGCCGGCTACCGGCTGTACGGGCCCGAGGACGAGCGCCGGGTGCGCGCCGTCATCGAGCTGCGGGCCGAAGGCGTCCCGACGGGTCAGGCGGCAGCCAGTGTGCTCGCGGCGGAGCGGAACGGCACCGCGGAGGCCGAGCCGGGGCAGTCCCTGTCCGACGGGGCGGCGGACCAGCTGCGGGCGCGGCTGCGGGCGGCGATGGAGACCTTCGACGAGGAGGCCGCCCATGCCGCCCTCGACGAGGTGCTGACCTCGGTCTCCCTGGAGGCGGCGATCCGGGACGTCCTGCTTCCCTACCTGCGTGACCTCGGGGACCGCTGGGCCGGCGGCGAGTCCGAGATCGCCTCCGAGCACTTCGCCAGCTCGGTGATCCGCCGGCGCCTCAGCGTCCAGGCGCTCACCTGGGGCGTCGGCCACGGCCCGATCGCCGTGCTGGCCTGCCCGCCCGGAGAGCTGCACGACATCGCCCTGCTCTCCTTCGGCCTCATCCTGGGCCGCGCGGGCTGGCGGGTCCGCTATCTCGGCCAGGACACCCCGCTGCCGTCGCTCGCCCACGCGTGCCGGACGATCTCCGCCGACCTCGTCGTCCTCGCGGGAACGCGTCCGACGGTCTTCCTCGCCCACACGGCGGGGCTGCGGCAGATCGCCGCCAGCTACACCCTGGCGCTGGCCGGCGCCGGCGCCTCAGCCGAGCTGGCGGAGTATGTCGGCGCGCACCTGCTCACCGGAGACCCGGTCGCCGCGGCGGCCCAGTCGGCCCGGCTGCTCGCCATCCGCTCCCCGGGCCGTGTCCCCGCCCGCCACCCCCGCCCGCACCCGAAGCCCAAGCAGACCGGCACCTGACGTCCCTCCCCCGGCGCCCCCCCTGCGCCGCCACCCCAACTTTCCCGCCCCATCTGGGTAACGTGAGGTTCGCGCCGGTAGATAACCCCGACGAACCCCGAGTTTCCCCGGCGAAGCAGTCTCGGCCATGAGGCTTCCCGGCGAGGTCCGGCCAGCCGGTTCGCGTCCCACCGAGACGGGTCGCCTGACGCCGATCAGGCCGGCGCACATCCGACCAGGCCGCCTCCCACCGAGACGGGTCGCCTGACGCCGATCAGGCCGGCGCACATCCGACCAGGCCGGCACGTCCACCCTGACCACTCCAGGGGCCCGGCCGCCCACCGTCATACGAGCTGGGACACCGCATGAATGAGCAGGCCGGCCAGGGCACCCACCACCGTCCCGTTGATCCGGATGAACTGGAGGTCCCGGCCGACGTGCAGCTCGATCCGGTCGGAGGCCTCCTTGCCGTCCCAGCGGTCGACGGTCACCGAGATGACCTCCGCCAGCTCGTTGCCATAGGTGTTGACGAAGAATGAGACGAGCTCGCCGAGCGTCAGCTCGAGGCGCTGGCGCCAGGGGCCGTTGTCGACGAGGTGCCCACCGAGATGCGCGAGCAGCTCGTCACTTCGCGTGTAGAAGTAGGAGTCCGGGTCATCCATCGCAGACGTCAGCGCGGTGCGCAGCGAGCGCCACAGGCCGACGGCGGTCTCGGGCACCTGGGGGTGGGACAGCAGCCGCTCCTTGAGAGCCTCGGCGCGCTCCATCACCTCCGGATCGTGCTGGAGGTCGTGGGCCAGGCGCCGCAGCAGGTCGTCGAGTGCCCGCCGCGCCGGGTGCGTCGAGTCGCGCCGGATGTCGGTGAGCCAGTCGAGCACCTGGTCGTAGGTCCAGCCGATGACCCGGTCGTCCAGCCACGGCGGGGTCCACCACGGCGTGCGCTCGCTCAGCACCGCGGCATACGTCCCGGGGTTCTCCGCGAGCCATTCGCGCAGCTGCTCCAGACCGAGGTCGACGAGGCCGCGGTGGGTCTGGTCGGCAACCACACCCTCGAGCAGCGAACCCGCGATCGGGCTGATCGGCTCCGACACCAGTCGGGGCAGGAGGACGTCGGCGACGAGGATCCGGACCTCCGCCTCGTCGAGGCGGCCGAGGCCGGCGCGCGCGACTCGGACGATCTCGACCATGACCCGGTCGCGGTGCCTGCGGTCCCCCAGCCACCGGCCGACCCGCTCCCCGACACGGGCGGCGGCCAGCCGCTCCCGGGCGATCTCCTCGGTGAGGAAGTTCTCGGTGACGAACTCCTGCAGGTTGCGCCCGATCTCGTTCTTGCGCTTGGGGATGATCGCCGTGTGCGGGATCGGCAGGCCGAGCGGGTGCTTGAACAGCGCGGTGACGGCGAACCAGTCGGCGAGGGCGCCGACCATCGCGGCCTCCGCCCCGGTGTTGACATAGCCCCATGCTCCGGTGGTGTCGCCGACGGTGACGAGGTAGACGACTGCGGCAAGGACCAGGAGGGAGAGCGCGAGGGTGCGCATCCGGCGCAGGCCGCGGCGCCGGGCGGCGTCGGCGGGCGAGGGCGCCATGAGACTCACACCGCCGATCTTGCCTCACCCTCTCCGCTGTGTCCGAGTCGGCGGCTGCCATGACGACCATGCACTCGGACACGGCGCGCACCCCACCGGCTAGGTCCGAGTCAACGGCTGCCATGACGACCATGCACTCGGACGCAACGAGCGCACCGAAGAAGTGCACCGAAGAAGTGCACCGGAGAAGCGCACCTAAGGTTGGGGGGTGGACTTCCTCGGCGGTATGCGGCCCCAGCTCGACCTCACGTACGAGGACGTGTTCCTCGTACCGAACCGTTCCGACGTGTCCAGCCGTCTCGATGTCGACCTGTCGACGGTCGACGGCAGCGGCACGACCGTGCCCATCGTCGTCGCGAACATGACGGCCATCGCGGGCCGCCGGATGGCCGAGACCACGGCCCGGCGCGGCGCGCTCACCGTCATCCCCCAGGACATCCCGGTGGACGTCGTCCGCGGCGTCATCGCGTGGGTGAAGTCGCGCCACCTCGTCTACGACACGCCCATCACCCTCGACCCGACGACCACCGCCGGAGAGGCGCTCGTCCTGCTCACCAAGCGGGCCCATGGCGCGGCCGTCGTCGTCGCCGGCGAGCGCCCCGTCGGGATCATCACCGAGTCCGACCTGCTGGGCGTCGACCGCTTCACCCAGGTCAAGGACGTCATGGTCCAGGAGATGGTGACCCTGGCCGACGGCGTCGATGTCGAGGAGGCGTTCGACGTCCTCGCGCACGCCCGTCGGCGGCTCGCGCCCGTCGTCGCCGCGGACGGCCACCTCGTCGGCATGCTGACCCGGCAGGGCGCCCTGCGGGCACACCTCTACTCCCCGGCCGTCGACAGCACCGGCCGGCTGCGGATCGGTGCGGCCCTCGGCATCAACGGCGACGTGGCCGCCAAGGCGGGGCAGATCATCGAGGCCGGGGCGGACATCCTCGTCATCGACACCGCCCACGGCCACCAGGACAAGATGATCGAGGCGCTCAAGGCCGTCCGCGCGCTCGACCCGGCGGTCCCGGTCGTGGCCGGGAACGTGGTCACCGCCGAGGGGACGCGCGACCTGCTCGCCGCCGGCGCCGACATCGTCAAGGTCGGTGTCGGCCCCGGGGCGATGTGCACCACCCGGATGCGCACGGCGGTCGGTCGGCCGCAGTTCTCCGCCGTCCACGAGTGCGCCGAGGCCGCCCGCGAGCTCGGCAAGCACGTCTGGGCCGACGGGGGCGTGCGCCATCCCCGCGACGTCGCCCTCGCCCTCGCCGCCGGCGCGGCGAACGTCATGATCGGATCGTGGTTCGCCGGGACCCTCGAGTCCCCCGGGGACCTCTACGCCGACGAGACCGGGCGGCACTACAAGGAGTCCTTCGGGATGGCCTCCTCCCGCGCGGTCCGCAGCCGCACCGGCGCCGACACGGCATACGAGCGGGCCCGCAAGGCGATGTTCGACGAGGGCATCAGCACTGCCCGGATGTACGTCGACCCCGAGCACTCCAGCGTCGAGGACGTCATCGACGAGATCGTCGCCGGCCTGCGCAGCAGCTGCACCTACGCCGGTGCGCGCACCCTCGAGGAGTTCCACCACCGGGCCGTGGTCGGCATCCAGAGCACCGCGGGCTTCGCCGAGGGCCGCCCGCTGCCCACCTCTTGGTAGCGCGGGACCCCGCGGTAGCCGACGCCGCAGCCGCCGAGGTCCCCGCTGCGCCCGGCCGAGTCCCCGCTGCGCCCGGCCGAGTCCCCGCTGCGTCCGGCCGAGTCCCCCGCTGCGGCCGGCCGAGTCCCCCCGTTGCGTCCGAGGGACCGGTCGCCATGACGACCACGTCCTCGGACACAGGCGGGCGCCCCCCGGGCACAGGCGGGCGCTCCCCGGGCACAGGGCGGGGGCAGCGGCCGGGCGCGGTGCCGCACGCGCGAGGATGTATGCCGTGAGCACCCCCTCCGCATACGACGTCACCTGGGTCCGGTCGCACTTCCCCGCGCTGCGCGAGGGGGCGGCCCACTTCGACGGGCCGGGTGGCTCGCAGACCCCCGACGTCGTGGCCGACGCGGTGCGCGACACCCTGGTCTCGGCCGTCGCCAACCGCGGCACCGTCACCCGGGCCGAGCGGCGCGCCGAGGAGATCGTCGGTGCGGCGCGGGCCGCGGCCGGTGACCTGCTCGGCGTCGCCCCCGGCGGCGTCGTGTTCGGCCGCAGCGCGACCGCGCTCACCTACGAGTTCTCCCGAGCGCTGGCCAGGCAGTGGGGCCCGGGGGACGAGGTCGTCGTGACCCGGCTCGACCACGACGCGAACATCCGCCCGTGGGTGCAGGCCGCCGCGTCCGCCGGAGCGACGGTGCGCTGGGTGGACTTCGACCCGGCGACCGGCGAGCTCGACGTCGACGCCGTCAGCGCCCAGCTGAGCGACCGCACCCGCCTCGTCGCCACGACCGCGGCCTCCAACCTCATCGGCACCCGCCCGCCGGTGCACCAGATCTCGGACCGGGTGCACGCCGTCGGCGCCCTGCACTGGGTCGACGGGGTCCACGCGACGGCACACGCCTCGGTGGACGTGGCGGCCCTCGGCGCGGACGTCTGGGTGTGCTCCCCGTACAAGTTCCTGGGTCCGCACTGCGGGATCGCCGCGGCCGACCCTGCCCTGCTCGAGAGGGTGCACCCCGACAAGCTGCTGCCCTCGAGCGATGACGTCCCCGAGCGCTTCGAGCTGGGGACCCTCCCGTACGAGCTGCTCGCGGGGACCACGGCGGCGATCGACTTCATCGCCTCGCTGCCCCGCGCCGGAGGGCAGGCGGCGCACCGCCGCGACCGCCTGCTGGCGAGCATGGCCGCCGTCGAGGCCCACGAGGACGCGCTGCGGGAGCGCCTCGAGCCGGCCCTGCGCGCTCTGCCCGGCGTCACCGTGCACAGCAACGCGGGGGCCCGCACCCCCACGCTGCTGTTCACCGTCGAGGGGCGCGACCCCCAGGACATCCGGCGGGCGCTGGCCGAGGACAACGTCAACGCCCCCGCTGGGAGCTTCTACGCCGTCGAGTGCTCACGCCATCTCGGCCTCGGCGACGGCGGCGGGGTCCGGGTGGGCCTCGCCCCGTACACCGACGCGGCCGACGTCGACCGACTCCTCGACGCCCTGCGCCGGGTGGTCTGAGCCACATTCGGCCCAACCGCCTGCGGGCGCCTGGGCTGGGTTGCTACGGTCCCCCGGCGGCGGCGTTTCGGGTCCGCCCGATCGGAAGGTCCCTGCCATGCGCCCTGCCATCCGCCCTGCCATGCGCCCTGCCACGTCCACAGCACGGTATGTCGCGGCGGCCGCGGCCGCGGCCATCATCGGCAGTGCGCTGGCGACCGGTTCGAGCGCCCAGGCGGCGCCACCGACCGCCGACCGGTCGTCGACCTCATCGACCTCGTCGACCTCGTCGACCGTCGCCGGGAGCGACGCCCGGGCCGCCGGGGCGTACGTGCCGCTGAGCCCTGCCCGGCTGCTCGACACCCGCATCGGGGTCGGTGCCACGGGGCCGGTCTCGGCCCGCTCGACGGTGCACCTGCCGGTCACCGGTCATGGCGGGGTGCCGTCCGCGGTGGCGGACGTCTCGTCCGTCGTCCTCAACGTCACGGTGACCGCGCCCACCGCCTCGGGCTACGTCACGGCATACCCGAACGGCACCCACCGCCCGACGGCGTCCAACCTCAACTTCGTCGCGCGCCAGACGGTCGCCAACCTCGTCACCGTCAAGGTCGGTGCCGACGGGAAGGTCGCCCTGACCAGTGTCTCGGGCGGGACCGTGCAGCTGGTCGCCGACGTGTCCGGCTACTACGTCGGCGGGGCCGCCACCGGGGCCGGGATGTTCGTCGCCGTGGCGCCGACCAGGGTGCTCGACACCCGGACCGGCGTCGGCGTCCCGCACGCCATCGGCCCGTACCAGAGCGTCTCCCTCCCGGTGGGCGGGGGCGGCCTGCCGTCGGCCACGGGCTCGGCGACCCCCTCAGCGGTCGTCCTCAACCTCACCGTGACCCAGCCCAGCCGCGCCGGGTACCTCACGGCCTACCCGGACGGCGTCAGCCGGCCCACCGTCTCCAGCCTCAACTTCGTCACCGGCCAGACCGTGCCCAACCTCGCCACGGTGGCGGTGCCGGAGTCCGGCGTCATCCGGCTCTACAACGGCTCCTCCGGAACGGTCCACGTCGTCGCGGACCTCGCCGGGTACTACCTCGCCGGCGGCTGGGCCTTCGCCGCGCCGATGGGCGCCTTCGTGCCGATGGCCCCGCAGCGCCTCGTCGACACCCGGCTGGACCACGGTGCGGCCGGACCGGTCGCAGCCCACGGCACGATCCAGGTCCCGGTCGGCGACCTGTCACCCTGGACGGGGTTCGGGAGCGTGGCGGCCGTGGTCGTCAACGTCACGGTGACCCGGCCCAAGACGTCGGGGTACCTCACGGCCTACCCCAGCGGCACCCCCCGCCCCACGGCCTCCAACCTCAACTTCGCTGCCGGACAGACCGTGCCCAACATGGTGCTCGCGGCGGTGGGGCCTGACGGCATCGTCGACATCACCAACCGGTCGGGCGGCACCGCCGAGATCCTCGTGGACATCGTCGGCTTCGTGGCGTTCAAGGACGGGGTCGACCCCACCGGCTCGACGGTGGCCGCCGGCGACCTGCACTCCTGCGCCGCCGCCGCGGACGGCGGCCTCGCCTGCTGGGGAGACAACAGCCTCGGACAGGTCTGGCCGACGGAGCCGGGCCAGGTCACCACGCCCTTCCACGAGTTCCCCGGCCCCGGGCCGTATGCCGTGGCGGCGAGCGGGAGCACCTCCTGCACGTTCTGGACGGCCGGGGACACCTCCGGGCACATCGTCTGCTGGGGTGACAACTCCCACGGCCAGTTCGGCGACGGCACCACCCGCTCCGGCGCCTCCGCCGGCGTGGCGGCCACCGTTGCCTGGGTCGGCGTGACCCTGGGCGACGGCTTCGGGTGCGGCCTGGACCGGGCCGGTGGCGTGTGGTGCTGGGGCGACAACGCCCACGGCCAGCTCGGCGACGGCTCCACGACCCGGCACCTGGCGCCGGCCGCCGTCCAGGGGCTGCGGGCGGGAGTGGTCGCCGTCACCGCGGGCGACAGCCATGCCTGCGCGCTCACCCAGCTCGGAACGGTCCTCTGCTGGGGCGAGAACGCCCACGGCCAGCTCGGCGACGGCACGACCCGGGCCGCCACCACCCCCGTCCCGGTCTCCGGCCTGCCCCTCGGGGCCAGCGCCATCTCGGCCGGCCAGGCCCACACGTGCGCCGTCGGCGCCGACGGCGCGGTGCGCTGCTGGGGCGACGACGACCAGGGCGAGGTCGGCGCCGGCGCGTCCGGCGACGTGCTGAGCCCGCTGCCCGTCCCGGTCTCGCGGCTGGGCGGCGCGGCCACGGACGTGGCCGCCGGTGGCGAGCACACCTGCGCCCTGCTGGAGGACGGCGCTCTCACCTGCTGGGGCGACAACTCGCAGGGACAGCTGGGGGTCGGCTCGCTCGAGAGCCCGCAGCTCGACCCGCAGCCCGTCCACGGCCTGGCTGCTCCGGTCACCTCGGTCGACACCGGCCCGAACCACACGTGCGCGCAGCTGGCCAACGCCACGGTGCAGTGCTGGGGCGCCGGCGGCGCCGGCCAGCTCGGCAACGGCATGACGGCGGCGGTGCGCGTGCCGGTCCAGGTCGACGGGCTCCTCTCCGGCGTCACCGCGGTCTCCGCCGGTCCGACGGCCTGTGCCGTCCAGGACGGGGTACTCCGCTGCTGGGGCGCCGGTGACACCGGGGCGCTGGGCGACGGGGCCCTCCTCGACAGCGCCGTGCCGGTCCCGGTCAGCGGGCTGGCGAGCGAGTGGGCCGCCGTGAGCTCGGCAGGCGGCCACACCTGCGCCGTCACCACGAGCGGCAGCCTGCTGTGCTGGGGACGCAACACCGACGGCGAGCTCGGCGACGGGACCATGACGACGAGCACCACCCCCGTGGGGGTGACGGGCTTCTCCACCGGGATCAGCGCGGTCACCACCGGCACCGGCTTCTCCTGTGCGCTGCGCAGCACCGGCGCGGTGGCGTGCTGGGGCGCCAACGCGGACGGCCAGCTCGGCGACGACTCGAACAAGGCGTCGACGACGCCGGTCCAGGTGTCCGGGGTGGTGCACGGGGCGACCTCGGTCAGCGCGGGGGGATCCTTCGCCTGCGCCGTCCTCGGTGACGGCTCGGTCTCCTGCTGGGGAGACAACGCCGACGGGCAGCTGGGCAACGGCACGACGGCCTCCTCGGCGATCCCCGCGCCGGTCGACGGGCTCCCCGGCCCCGCCGTGTCCGTCAGCGCTGGGGCCCACCACGCCTGTGCCGTCACCGCCGATGGCGCCGCCTACTGCTGGGGCAGCAACCTCGGCGGCCGGCTGGGCAGCGGCGTCAGCGGCGGGCGGTCCCTCACGGCCACCCCCGTCACCGGTCTCACCGCGGGCGTCACCGCCATCGCGGCCGGCGGTCGGCACTCGTGCGCCGTCGTCTCTGGAGCCGTGAAGTGCTGGGGCGGCAACACCGCCGGACAGCTCGGCAACGGGTCGGCGAGCCTGCTCTCCTCCACCCCCTCCCCGGTCCATGGGATCTCCAGCGGTGCCACGACGGTGAGCGCGGGCGACGACGACAGCTGCGCGGTCGTGGCCGGCGCGCTGCGGTGCTGGGGCTCCCGCGCCCATGGCGCCGTCGGGGACGGCACCTCGCTCCAGGTCGCCACACCGGTGACGGTGGCCTCCCTCTGACCGGCGCTCCCCGGTCCCGCACGACGGCGTCCTCGGCAAGACTGGGGCGATGAGCACCGCACGCGACCCCGTTCTCGTCACCCTCGCCTCGATGAGCGGCCCGATCCCCTCCCACCTCCCGGGCGGCGGGTCGGCTGCCCTGGCCAGACCGCTGGGCGGCTGAGCGCGGCGCCATGGTTGCCCTCCTCTCCCCCCTCGCCCTGCCCGTCGCCCCGGTCGATGCGCTGCGCCGGATCGCGTTCCTGCTCGAGCGGACCCGCGCCGGGAGCTACCGGGTCGAGGCCTTCCGCAGAGCCGCCGCGACGCTGCGCGGCCTGGCGCCCGGCGAGGTCGTCGACCGCGCGGCGGCCGGCACCCTCCAGGAGCTCCCCGGGATCGGCAGGTCGACGGCGGGAGTCGTCGAGGAGGCAGCGCGAGGCGAGCTACCGGCATACCTGAAGTCGTTGCAGGACAGGGCCGGCGGGCCGCTGGTCGACGGCGGTGCCACCCTGTACGCCGCCCTGCGCGGCGACTGCCACCTTCACTCCGACTGGTCCGACGGCGGCTCGCCGATCGACGAGATGGTGCTCACCGGCGTCGAGACCGGCCACGAGTGGCTGGTCCTGACCGACCACAGCCCCCGGCTCAAGGTGGCCAACGGGCTCAGCTCGGAGCGGCTCACCAGGCAGCTGGCGGTCGTCGACGGGATCAACGCCTCCGTCGGCGACCACCTGCGGCTCCTGAAGGGTATCGAGGTCGACATCCTCGACGACGGCTCTCTCGACCAGACCGACGCCATGCTGGGCCGGCTCGACGTCGTCACCGCGTCGGTGCACTCCGCGCTGCGGATGAACGCCGAACCGATGACCAGGCGGATGGTGGCGGCGGTGTCGAACCCCCGGGTCAACGTCCTCGGCCACTGCACCGGGCGGCTCGTCACCGGATCGCGCGGTACTCGTGCGCCCTCGGACTTCGACGCCCGGGCGGTCTTCGAGGCGTGCGCCGAGCACGGGACGGCGGTCGAGATCAACGGGCGGCCGGAGCGCGAGGACCCCCCCGACCCACTCATCCGGCTCGCGGTCGAGGTCGGCTGCCTGTTCTCGGTCGACTCCGACGCCCATGCGCCCGGCCAGCTCGATATGAAGGCGTACGCCTGCGCGCGGGCCGAGCGGCTGGGCGTCCCCGCCGACCGGATCGTCACGACCTGGCCCGTCGACCGGCTGCTCGACTGGGCGGCCGCCTGACCGGTCGGCCTACCCGGACTACCCGGCCTACCCGGTCGACGCAGCGGTGCCCGGCGCTGACGCGTCGCGCCGGTGGGCGTGGCCGGGTCGCCGCGCCGGTGGGCGTGGCCCGGTCGCCGCGCCGGTGGGCGTGACCGGGTCGCCACGCCGGTGGGCGTGACCGGGTCGCCGCGCCCGCGGCATACCGGGTCGTCGTCCTGGCCCGGACGCGGTCAGGCCGACCGACGCAGCCGGTCCTCGAGATCCGAGCGCAGGGCGCGCGGGTCGACGTTGAGCTGCCACAGCACCCGTCGGACGACGACGTCGTCGCAACGCAGCACCCCCAGCGCCAGGTGCTCGGCGCGGATATCGCCGCTGCGCGAGCGGATCGCCTCTCGCAAGGAGAGCTCCAGCGACTTCTTCGCGCCCGCGCTGAAGGGGGTACGCCCCCCGAGGCGCGCGCGACGGCGTCCACGGCTCTGCGCAGCATCACCGGTGGGTACGTCGCCGACGAGGGCCGGCTGGTCGAGGGCGCCCTCGCCGAACGAGGCCTCGACGGCCTTGCGGATCGCGTCGAGGTCGATCCCCAGGGCGCGCAGTGCCTCGGCGTCGTCGTCGCCCAGCGGGGGCCTCGCAGGCTCGCCGCGGCCGCCGGTGTCCCCCGCGAGAGCACGGTCGACCGCCGCGGCGTCGACCCCGTGGCCGGCGAGGACCTCGGCGACCGGGGCGTCGAGCCCGGCCAGGGCGCGGAGCAGGTGGACCGGGCCGATCTCGGCGTCGTCGTGGTCGCGGCATCCCTCATGGGCGGCCACGACGACGGCGCGCGCGTCTGCGGTGAAGCGTTCGAACACGGTTACCTCCGGGCATGCTTGCGGTGGACGGTCTGCTTGGCGACGCCGAGGGCCTCGGCGATGTCCTGCCACGACCAGCCCTTGGCCCGGGCGTTGCGCACGTGCAGGGCCTCGAGCTGGTCCAGCAGCCGGCTCAGCGCCGCGACGGCGCGCAGACCGACGGCGGGATCGGTGCTGTCGAGATCTCCGGCGAGATCGGTGGCGGTGCGGTTCATGGCTGTCAGCATATGCTGACACCTCCCCAGTCGTCAACATCTGCTGACGGCCCCGTAGTGTCCGAGCGTCTGGTCGCCATGACAGCCAGATCCTCGGACCCAACGCCCCCCGCCTCCGCAGTGTCCGAGCGTCTGGTCGCCATGACAGCCAGATCCTCGGACCCAACGCCGCTGCCGAGCAGTGACTCGACCGGGGTCACCGGCGGGTGCGCGACCCGTTTTGGTGAACGGATGCGGCGGCCTCTATGCTTGCTCAGTCCTCGACGGATCCGAGCGCTGCTCGCTGGTGCCTGGTGTCGCAGCGGGGGGTCGTGGCCGAGGCCAGGTCCCCATCGTCTAGCGGCCTAGGACCCCGCCCTTTCACGGCGGTAGCACGGGTTCGAATCCCGTTGGGGATACGCGTCTTGCGTCAGCAAGGCCCCGTAGCGCAGTTGGTTAGCGCGCCGCCCTGTCACGGCGGAGGTCGCGGGTTCGAGTCCCGTCGGGGTCGCCCAGCATGAGGGCGGGTGCACCGGTCGTATGCCGGTCGCCCGCCTTCTGCTGTCCCGGGGCCACCGCCCGCGCCGTCAGTGGGGGCGGAACCCGCGGAGCGAGGAGGCCAGCCAGCTCATGGCGCGAGGCAGCGCCGGAGGCACCAAGGTCACCCGGTGCCCGCCCGAGCCGAGGATGTCGGCGGTCACGGACAGCGGAGCCCTCGCCGCCGACAGGAACTGCATCGTCGACGGGTAGGCGTGGCGGTCGTCCTTCGCGGCCAGCACCCACACCGCGAGCGGGGGTGGTGCCGACCGCGCCATCCGGATGAGGTCATGACTCTGAGCGGCGGGCGAGCCCGGTGCCACGGGGTCGTAGCCGGGGAGGAACTCGGGCCGGAAGTACCCCATGAAGACCACCGAGGCACCGAACACGTCGGGATGCCGCATGGCGATCATGGCCGAACACCAGCCTCCGAGCGAGTAGCCCATGGTCGCCCAGGAGCTCCGGGAGAGGTCGACGCGGAAGTGGCTGACGACCCAGCTGGGGATGTCCTGGGCCAGCCAGGTCTCGACCTGGGGGCCGCGCCCGCTGGGGTCGTTCATGCACTCGGTGTCGAGACGGTTCGGGTTGTCCGTCTGCGGCAGGACGATGATC
This sequence comes from uncultured Actinomycetota bacterium, assembly GCA_963763315.1. Taxonomy (GTDB): domain Bacteria; phylum Actinomycetota; class Actinomycetes; order Actinomycetales; family Dermatophilaceae; genus CAVSJJ01. The sequence continues at coordinate 13,851 of CAVXOC010000001.1, read as the reverse complement.
GACGGCGCGACCAGGTGGTTGCGGACGGCCGCGTCCATCGACGCCGGGAGGCGGAGCGCCCGCAGTGCCGACAGGGGCAGTCCCGGGTATCCGTGGAAGGCCTCGATGACGGGGTAGCGTCGCGTGGACCTGGGGTCGTACCCGGCCGGGAGGACGACGATCACGCTTCCCTGAACGCCACTGCGGGAGCCGGTGAGCGAGTAGGTCTGTATCCGCGCGCCGGGTTGCGGCAGGGGCGGCAGCACCGCTGGGGTCCGCAGGTCCGCCAGCCCGACCCCCAGCGGGCGGGCCCGCTCGGCGGCCTGCGCACTGCCCCCGCCGCTCTGGGCGGTCGACAGCGAGCTCCCGCCGAGCAGGTCCGACCACGACACGTAGAAGTCGAACTGGTCGTTGAGGAACACCCCGGCCACGAGGACGACGACGAGGTTGAGGGCGAGCACCTGGGCAGCGCGGACCACCAACACGACCGGGCGACGAGTGAGGCGCGGCCACCCGGCGACCACGGCCGCGAACAACCCGAGGGCCGCGACGACGAGCGCGACGGGCAGGCCCGGGCCGGTGAGCGAGGTCACGACGCGCTCGGCGACGCGGTGACGAGCGTGGCCTGCAGCGCGTCGAGCACCGCCTGGGCGAGCAGCTCGTGCCCGGCGTCGTTCGGGTGGTCGCCGTCGGCCGCGAGGTCCCCCGTGGCGTCGCGGTCACCGGTGCCCTTGAAGGGGGAGTAGGCATCCACGTAGATCGCTCCGTTCTCCTCGGCCGCCTGGCGGAGGGCGCCGTTGACCACCCGGGTCAGGTCGTCGCTGCCCGCCACATAGGTGCCTCCCCTGGCCCGGCCGACGGCCCCGTCCTTGAACACGTTCCAGTAGCCGAGGACGACGACCTCGGCGCCGGGGACCTGCTCGTCCGACTCGACCGTGGAGATGATCCGGCGGATATTGGTCCGTAGCCGGGCCAGGGTCGCGGCGTAGCACGCTGAGGTGGCCGCCGGCTCGCAGGACGGATCCGACACGGAGTGCTCGCTGAAGTCGTTGGCGCCGACCTCGATGATGGTCAGGTCGGCCGCCGCCAGGGATCTGCGGATGGCGGGGGTGGACAGGGAGTCGCGCACCTGCCCCGAGGTCAGACCGCCGGCCGCGAGGTTGTGGACCACCGGGATCCGCTTCAGCTCGCGGCCGAGCGCGACGGCCACCCGGCGGACGTATGTCGTGCAGTGGCAGGCGGACCCTGCCGGCACCGAGTCGCCGAGGGCCGCCACGGTCACGGTCGCCGGCCGTGTCGGAGACGGCGATGCGGTCGAGGCAGCGGCGGTGGGGCTGATGGGCGTCGGGGTGGCCGGTGTCGCGGTGGCGGCGAGCGCGTGCGGTGCGCCGGCAGCCGCTGCCTGCAGGTGCAGCACCACGCCGGCGACGGCCCCCACGAGTCCGACCACCACGGTGGCGAGGGCGACCCACCGGCCGGAGTATCGCGGCGACTGCGGCATGGGCCCTCCACGGGACAGGGGTGGATGAGGACCATCAGGCCACGCCCCGGTGGATGCCTGCTGATCACCGGCCCAGAGCCGGCTGACTGTCGGCGGACCGGTGGCTGGCCGACCACCCGTCGCCGGGGCGGCCCTCAGAGTAGATTCCCAGGTGAACAGCGGTGAACGAGCCGCCGTGACCGCCGCCCCTCCCGGCGCGACGCCACGGCGGCGGACAGCAGCGAGCGGCCGTGGACCCGAAGGACGAGCACGCCCCGCACGTGACGACGCAGGACGACGCCACGCGGGGCTCCGCCGCGGCTGTGACCGGGCCCGTGCCCGACGGCGCCCCGAGGGAGCCCGAGCCCGTCGCCGCACCGCCGAACCCGGTGGCGGCCGAACACGATGCGCGGCTGGCCGCCGACCCGCCACGACGCAAGGGCCGCTACGCCGACGGGTCCACGGCGCCGGCATACGCGGGGGCCGCGGCCGAGATCGCCGCCGAGCGAGCGGACGCCGCCCGGGCGGCCGTCCTCGCGCACCCGGGCGCCGCCGAGCCGGGCGCGCTGGTCCGCCGGCCGGCCATCGACTACGCCCTCGACACCGAGAAGGAGCACTGGGCGGTCAAGGCCTTCCAGGCGGCGACGCCCGGGCTCACCCAGCTCACCCAGCGCTACGAGCGGGCCTGGTTGCGCCGCGACGCGATCGCCGGGGTGACGGTCGCCGCCTACCTCGTCCCGCAGGTCATGGCGTACAGCGCCATCGTCGGCGTGCCCCCGGTGACCGGGCTCTGGACGGCCCTCGCCGCCATGCTCGTGTATGCCGTGATGGGCAACTCGCGCGTCCTGTCCGTCGGCCCGGAGGCGACGATCTCACTGCTCGCCGGGCTCGCCATCGCGCCGCTCGCCCACGGCGACCCGGCGAGGGTCGTCGAGCTGGCCGCCGCGCTCAGCCTCGTCGTGGCGGGCTGGGCCCTGGTGGCCCGGATGTTCCGGCTCGGGGTCATCGCCGACCTGCTCTCCCAACCGTTGCTCGTCGGCTACCTCGCCGGGGCTGCCGTGCTCATGGTGGTCGGGCAGCTCGGCAAGCTGACCGGCACGGCCGTCGACGGCGAGAGCATCGTCGAGCAGGTACGCTCGTTCGCCCGGGTCGTCGCCGGCACGGACCTGCCGACCCTCGCCGTGGGGCTGGGCACGCTGGCCTTCATCTTCGCCCTGCACTGGCTGCGGCCGCGCTGGCCGGCCTCGCTGATCGCGGTGACGGCGGCGACGATCGCGTATGCCGCGCTGCGCCTGGCGCGCTACGGCGTGGCGGTGGTCGGTGACGTGCCCAGCGGCATACCCGTTCCCCACGTGCCCGACGTCTCCTGGCCCGAGCTCAAGGTCCTGCTCGTCGCCGGCCTCGGCGTGACGCTCATGGCGTACAGCGACAACATGCTCTTCGCCCGGGCGTTCCCTGCCCCCCCGCTGCCCGGCGAGCGGCCCTCCCAGCGCGAGGTCGACCCCCAGAGCGAGCTCGTCGCCCTCGGCGGGGTGCATGCCGTCGTCGGGCTGCTGGGCGGCTTCCCGGTGTCGTCGTCGGGGTCGCGGACCGCCCTCGCGGTGGCCGCTCGAGCCCGCAGCCAGATGTATTCGCTCGTGGCGGCCGGGGTCGTCGTCCTCATGCTCTTCGTGGCCGGACCGGTCATGCGGTACCTGCCCCAGGCATCGCTCGGTGCCGTGGTGGTCTACGCCGCCTCGAAGCTGGTCTCGCTCAGGCAGTTCCGAAGGCTGCGCAGGTTCCGGCGCCGCGAGCTGATCCTGTCGCTCGTCACCCTGGCGGGCACCGTGGTGTACGGGATCCTCGCCGGAGTCGGGCTGGCCGTCGCGCTGTCGCTGCTCGAGATGGGCCAACGGCTGGCCCGACCGCACGACGCCGTCCTCGGCCGGGTGCCGGGCCTCGCCGGGATGCACGACGTCGCCGACTTCCCCAACGCCGAGACGCTGCCGGGGCTGGTCATCTACCGGTTCGACGCCCCGCTGTTCTTCGCCAACGTCGGCGACCTGCGCCGCCGGGTCCAGCTCGTCGTCGACAAGGAGACCGAGGCGTTCCCGGACACCCCGCCGCGCTGGCTGCTGCTCAACGTCGAGGCCAACACCGAGGTGGACCTCACGGCTGCCGACGGGCTGCGCGAGCTGCACGAGGACCTCGCGGCGCAAGGCATCTCGTTGGGCCTGGTGCGGATCAAGCGCGACCTGTACGAGCCGCTGCGGCGCGCCGGGTTCATCGCCCTCGTCGGCGAGGACATGCTCTTCCCCACGCTGCCGGTCGCCGAGGAGGCCTATGTCCTGTGGGCCACCACCCATCCCCCGGTCCCACCGGATGAGCCGGCCGTCCCTCATGGCGAGACGGGTTGACCGCCGCCGGAATGCCTGGCGCCGCGGTGGCCGTTGACGCTGGCGACCGACCTCGGACGCTCAGGAGATGACATGACGATCGACGCCGACGTGCACCGGCTGGCCACGGGCAAGAACCTCGCAACAGTCGTGACCCTCATGCCGGACGGGCAGCCCCAGGCCCTGCCGACCTGGGTGGACAGCGACGGCGAGTTCGTCCTCATCAACACCGAGCCGCAGCGCCAGCGCGGCCGCAACGTCGAGCGCGACCCGCGGATCACCGTGCTCATCCAGTCCGGCGACGACCCGTGGGACTGGGCCGAGGTACGGGGCACCGTCGCCGAGCAGGTCACCGGCCAGGAGGCCCGCGACCACATCGACGCCCTGTCCCGCAAGTATGTCGGCACGGACTACTCCGCCCCGATCGGCCCGCACGGACGGGTCATCCTCAAGGTCCTGCCCACGAAGATCAACACCCCGCGCCGCCTCGGTCGCGGCTGAGCCGGCCGGGGCGGCGCCCTGGCAGGTGGTGACCTGGGGACCCCGAAGACCCCGAGCTGAGACTCCTGCCTCGGACGGGTTGTACCGGTCGTAGGTGGCACCCGGGTACCGGTCGTAGGTGGCACCCGGGTACCGGTCGTAGGTGGCACCCGGGTACCGGTCGTAGGGCGCCTCGTTCGCGGCCAGAATCGGCGGTCCCCTGATGCGGGCGGGCCACACGGGCGTAGGGTCGGGCAGAGGAGTCACGCTGGCTCCCAGCAGGGAGGGAGCATCATGGCAGACAAGTCGCCTCGCCAACATCTGTCCAAGAAGGCGGGCAAGTCCCTCAAGGAGAAGCGCGCCGACAAGCGCTCGAAGGGCGGCACGACCACCGGGAGCGAGATCTTCCCGCCCGGCAAGAAGCGCTGACCTTCCACGTCCGGGCGAGCGCCACAGGTGCGTCGTTCGTGCCGGGCTGCCCGGCGCCGGCCGCTTCCAGCACCCGGGTCGCTGGGTACGCGGTGCTGGGATGCCGGGTTGCGGACGCCGGTGGCGGTGCACACCTGCACACTCGGCGATGCACACTCGGTTGGGAGGACCTGCGTGGTTTGGCTCGCCAAGCCCGAGGCGGGAGCGCCACAACGCGCATCCCGGCGTGACCGCCTCATCAATCGCCCCTGGACATCTGTCACCCCTGGACGTGGAAGGACGTGAAATGCCGACTCTGTCGTTGACGGCACTGGCCCACGAGCAACTGGAGCGAGCCCGAGTCGCCGGCTCCGGCCGCAGCGCCGAGACGGTGGTCGGCGGACACGAGAGCAGCCTGCGGCAGACGCTGATGGCCCTGACGGCCGGAACGGTCCTCGCCGAGCACGAGACCCCGGGCGAGGCCACCGTCCAGGTCCTCTCCGGCCGGGTACGGCTCGACTACGGCGCCGTGGGCGTGGAGGGTGACGCTGGAGACCTGCTCACCATCCCGCCACACCGGCACGGCCTCACCGCGCTCGAGGACGCCACGGTGCTGCTCACGGTCGCGGTGAGCAGAGCCTAGGAACCGTTCGGTTCTGGTGGTGCCGGTCAAGCGGTCGGGCCGCCGAACCCGCTGACCGGTGGCCGGCATCTCAAGCAACCCCATCCCTCACGCCGGTCGGGTCGGAACGCGTGCGACAGATTTGGCCGGGCACGCCGTTGTGCGACGAGATGCTCGTATCGGCCCGTCGGCCTGGCGCCCGTGGGGTTCATCGAAGGATGGGTACATGGGCTATGATCGCTGCGTCGCGACGGGCCTCCCGAGCGGGAAACCGCAGGTCAGACCGGTCGCGAACGCATGTTCCCGGCCAGGTAGCTCAGTTGGTATGAGCGTCCGACTGAAAATCGGAAGGTCGGCGGTTCGACCCCGCCCCTGGCCACCCACATAACCGCAGGTCAACGGCCTGTCGCTCCTCTGAACTCGTTATGGCGGGCCGGTCTGCTAACACCTGCGTGCTAACACCGGGCCGAGGTGTTGGACAGGGACGGACGCGTTCCGTTCTGCTGTGGATCGGAAGGTCGGCCGTTCGACGAGGTTGTCCCGGACCACAAATCGAGGGTCGCACTCCGACATGTAGCGATTCCCTCGATTCCGACGCCGTGCACTTGGGCGTGGCGCCAGACAGTGGCGATGGTGCCGCCCCGGCGCTCCGGTGTCCTGCCTGTCGAGAGGGCCCCGGCACGAACCGGTTCCTGCGCCCGCCGCGGGCCGCGAACCGCTAACGCCGCCGAACGGCGGGCTGACGAGGCTGCCGCAGCCCAGCACGGCGAACGCCGCGCCTTCGCCGCCCCCGGCGCAGCTACGACCGTGTTGACCAGGCGGGTTTGGCGCGCCGCGGGTCGGGGAAGCCGAGGCTGCGGTATCCGGGAGCGCGCTTGGTCAGCGATGAGGCGAGGACGGGCGTGTCGATGTCGTGGTAGTCGTGGACTTCGGCGGTGGCCTTCTCCGGGTGAGGACGTAGCACGCGACCGACGTATTGGACGAGGCGGCCCTTGAAGGCGATGGGTGCGGTAAGGAAGAGGGTGTCGAGGGCGGGGCAGTCGAACCCTTCGCCGATATAGGGGCCGGTGGCAACGACGAGCAGGGGGGCAGTGGCGTCTCCTGGGTCGAGGCGGGCCAGGGCGGCGGCGCGTGCCTTGGCGCCCATCCCGCCGCGCAGGATGACGGGGTCGTGACCCCGCTGCCGGAGCTGCTGGTCGAGGTGTTCCAGGTGCGCGGTCCACTGGGTGAGGACGAGGCAGTTCCGGCCGCGGTGGAGTGCGTCGACGACGTCGTCGAGGATCTGGGTGTTGCGCTGGTCGTCGGTGGTCAGGTCGCGGTAGACGGCGGCGATCCCGCCCGGCGCGGAGGGGTCGGCCTCTCCGGTGTACCGGAATGTCGTGGGGTGCACCCGGAGAACGGGGCGGGGTGGGGCGGCATCCGGGCTCGGGGAGGCGAGTGTGGCCGCGGTCGGCGCGCCGATGGTGTACCGGGTCGGGCCGAGCTGGAGAGTCATGAGGTCATCCAGCCGGTCGCGCCGGTAGGGGGTTGCGGTCAGGCCGACCCATCGTCGGGCAAGGACCTGCCGGACGGCATGCTCGAACGCGGCGGCCGGCACGTGGTGGCATTCGTCGACGACGACCAGCCCGTAGCCGGCGGTGAGCTCGCCGAGATCTTCCCGTCGGGCCAGGGTCTGCAGGGTGGCGATGTCGATGATCCCGGTGGTCTTGGTCCGTCCGCCACCGCGCTGCCCGGCTTTGACGCCGAGCAGGTCTCGGATGCGCGTCCGCCACTGGTCAGCCAGGGTCTTGCGGTCGACCAGCACGAGGGTCGACGTCGCGTGGGTGGCGATCAGGGCGCAGGCGATGACGGTTTTGCCGGCACCCGGTGGCGCGACCAGGACACCCAGCTCGTGACCGGCGAGGGCGTCGTGGGCGGCTTGCTGGTCTTGGGTGAGGTGGGCGGCGAACTCGAAGCTGTGGGGCAGGCCGGTGGTGCGGTGGTCAGTCAGCTCGACCCGGCTGCCAGCCTCTGCGACGAGCTCGAGCAGCCGCTCGCCGAGGCCGCGGGGCAAGAGCAAGTCGCCGTCGAGGGTCTCGTCGTAGCTGCGCAGGAAGCGTGGGGTGTCCCAGGTCGACGCGCGTCGTCGCTGGCGCTCGTAGAAGAGCGGGTTCGGCATCGAGGCCGCGTGCTTCAGCGTGGCAAGGAGAGCCGGCGGAAGATCCTCACCGGAGACGGTAATCATGGCGCCGAGCCGCGCATGGATGACCGCGGGCACCGGCACGTTGATCCGTGTCGAGGTCGCTGGTCGCAGCCGGTGCACGCCGGCGCCGACGTTGACCTGTCCGAGGCGCCTGGCCAGCCGGTCCAGCTCGTTGGGGGCCATCCGCCCGAGGGTGGACAGGTACGCCCACTGGTCCTCATGCGGCTCGAGGGTGGCCACGTCGAGGAAGACCGTGGCCCCGCGCCGCCGTGCCTGCCCCTGCAGAGGTGCCGCAATGAGGTTGCCCAGGCCGCCGGTCAGCAGGGTGTCCTGGGCGGGGAAGAGCCGGTCGTAGCTGGACAGGCTCATCCGTCCGCGGATCGCGATCGCCTCACGCAGCAACCCGCTGGCGACCTGGCGGGCCAGCGCCGCCGATACCGGGGAGGTGAAGAACAGCCACGCGTGCGCCCCCACCCCAGACCGGGACACTTCCAGGGCGACCGGGGCGCTGGCCGCGCGAGCCGCCTTCAGGTACGCCAGCGCGTCCAGCATCGCCGACGGTCCGTCGAAGTCCGCGGCCACCCACCAGCAGCGGTCGCCCGCCAGCATCGGGTACAAGCCCACCTCGACCTCGCCCGACAGGTGCGCCGCAAGCACCTCGTAGGTCAGTGGCAGGTACTCCCGCTGAGCCGCTGGTACGCCGCGTCGCCAGCCCCCGCGCACCGCCGGCATCCAGCCCGAGGACCCGGAACGGGCGTTCTGCCACCGGACGGCATACGCATCCCGGCGAGCGGCGAACAGCGCCGCGTAGAAGGCGACCTTCGCCGCTGGAGCCGACGACGCGTCGACCATCCCGGGATCGGCGTCGAACATGCCCATCTGTGCTGGGCCGGGCGGTCGCGCCTGCTGAGGGGTCAGCTCCAGCAGCCGCATCAGGCGCGCGTTCTCCACCCGGAGCCGAGCCACCTGCTCCCGCAGCGCGATCAGCTCGCGTCTCAACGCCGACTCGGTGTCGCCAGCATCCTCGTCTCGAGGCGGATCACCAGGCACCTGCTCATGGTCCCGCACCCGGAGGTCGACCGACTGCCGTACGTTCCCGACCAGGACCGCTCTGGTTGGTGTCGCGGGTCTTCAGCCGCCGTGCCAGCGATACCGGACTGGTTCGCTGGATGGGATCCTGAGCGGCGGTGTTCCCGATCGGTGTCACTTCCGTCTCTGCGTGGCGCTCGTCAACAACTCGGCGACAAGATCGAGGTCGTCGGCTGTGATGTCGTCACCACCGGCGCCACGAATCCACCCAAGCGCCTGCTGCCGCTTGCCTGCGAACCACAGCTGAATGTGGAGTGCCATGTCGTGCGCGACCGCAGGGTCGACGTCAGCGATCTGGGCCTGGGCGGTCGGGCGGGTCGCCGGGTCGAAGGTCAGGTGCACGATGTCCAGCAGGTCGGTGCCCTGTTTCTCGGCGGAGCGGTTCATCACCTACTGGAGCTTCATCGCGATCAGCGGTCCCGGCTCGGCCACGGGCGTCGTCACCTCCACGAGTGCCTGGCCGGCGCGCAGCACCTCGATGGTCAGATCGGTCGCGGTGTCGTTGGCCCAGGCGTGGGCGGAGGCGTGCAGTCGATCGCCGGGTCGTCGCTGGGGTCATCGATGTCGACCTGCCGGACCTCGAGAACGTCCACCGGCACGGGGCCGTACGCGGTCGGCAACAGCACGGCCGACGGCTCGACCCGTTCGGCCCCCGCCGCCGCCCGGAGGACCTCCAGCTGCGGGACCTGGCCCAGCAGGCGGTCGACGATGTCGAGGTCGACCGTGGCTCGGTACGGGTTCGACAGCCGAGAGAGCACGGCCAGCCCACCGACGATGACTGGCGGCTGACCGCCACGCCCGGCACGACGGCGGCCATCGCGTCGCCGATGAAGGTGACTCGACTACCAGACACGGGCCCACGGCTCCTCCGGCGTCCAGGCGTCGAGGATCTCCCGGCCCCGGCCGGCGTCCTGGGCCAGGTCGAGGGCAACGAACAAGGGGTGCGCGAGCGGCCACTCGGTCGGGTTCGCCGGTACGTCGATGCGGTGCCGGACGATGGCTGGCACCGGCGCGGCCCGGACGGTCGCCGCCGCACCCGAGGCGGACTGCGCCGCACCCAGCAAGATGACCGCCCGCCGAACCGTGAGCTCGTCGGGGACGAAGAAGTCGAGCGACTGGCCCGTCCGCAGCGCCACCGGTGCCCCGTATGCCGCCGCTGCAGCTGAGTCGGTCAGCGCCCAGCCGGGCTCGTGCTCGACATCGCCCAGGCCGAGGCGGAGAGGGTCGAGCGGTCCCGCGTCGCCGGGGCTCGGCCGCCGCACGAGGTAGGTGCGGCGCGCCGGCCAGCGCTCGGCGAGCTGCCAGAACAGGTCGTGGCCGACCACGGTGTTGTTCTCGTCGATGAGGTCGTCGCGCCGCAGAGCTGACAGGACCTCCGAGACCGTGCTGGGCGACCGTCCCACCTCTCGGGCCAGCTCCCGCCCAGTGGCGGACCGAGCCGGCTTCATCAGCAGAGCGGTCGCAACCTCGAGACCCACTCGTCCCGCAAGAGCCTCCGAGCGGCCCGCGCGCCCCAGCAGGGGATCGACGTCGGAGGCCACCACCAACCGAGGGGCACGCAACGCCAGGCGACCGCGAAGGTCCAGATAGCCAGCGCTCCGAGAGATCAGCGCCTTGCGCCCAGAGTCGGTGACGCGATCGGCGACCACGAGCAAGGCTCCGCGAGCCGGGTCCGCCTCCGCCACGAGCCGCTCGGCGACGTCACCACTCACCAACGCCCGGCGCTTGAGCTGGAGGTTCACCCGCACACCGTCGGGGTCCAGCACGAGGTCCACCGCCCCATCGGGCGCGCCGACTGGCGGCTGGGCCTTCAGGCCCAGCTGCGAGAAGGCGTCGACCACTAGGGCCTCGGTATCCACGTGTTCCAGTATCTCATGTGTTCGGTGTTCGGTCAATACCGAACACCGAACAATGACACCGTCGGGGTGCGCCAAGGGGTTGAGTCACTGCCTTCCCGGCCGCCGTGTGCGGCCGAGCCAGATTCGCGCCATCACCCGGCCATGGGGGTCGCCTCAGGCCTCTCGGGATGCCCTCGGGACCGACTTCACGGGCCGCCAGATGGCCCTCCACGGACCCCTTGCCGCCCCTGCACCCGCTCGCCTGGTTTCGACGCCAAGAGTCGGGGCAGCGTGACGCCGACGCGGTGGAATGCCGCGGGTCGATCCTCGCCTCGCGATGAGCGTGAGGTCGGCGACACAGTCCAGGTCGCTACCAGTCGCATCCCGGGGCCCGCATGAATGCGGCTTTTCCGAGCGGGGGCGCGGAGCGGACGAGGTCAGATGAACGGGCCTTCAGCTGGCGGGCGTTGCCCCCCTCGAGGTGGGCACGCTCACGGAGCACGGACTCGAACTCGTCGGGGTCGTCAGGGGTGACATAGCCACCCTCGAAGTCAGCGTTCACTGGGACCCCCACCGCTCCCGAGATGAGGCGACGGTGGTCGAGTGCTTGGTCGCGGGTGACGTGCGTGTCCGCGGTACCGAGCGTCCAGGCCAGGCCTGCGCTCGTCGTCGCCAGCGCCTTGAATCCCATTCGTTCCAGCGCTCGCGCGCTGCCCACGTCCCACGGGTTCGGCATGACGAAACACCCCGCGGAGTGCAGTCGCTGGAACTCGGCGACTCGATCCTTGCGCATGTTCATGCCACACCTCGCCAACGTGCCGGTGGGCTGCACGCTAGTCCGATCAAAGAGCCCTTGCCAGGGTCGAACCAGCACGGCCCCCCGGAACAGGTCGCCATGGGAAGCCGTGTCTTTGCGCCGCGTGCCGGGCGTGACTACCGTGCCGATCTCGCCGGCTGGGCGTTGACCGCGTGTTGCCGCGGCGGGTTCGGGTCGTGACCTGCCCCATAGGTGGTCCCCCCGTGGTACCGCCGCCCTGCAACAGGGATCACCGCGCAGCCAGGTGGCCCCGCACGCTCTGCAGGCGATCTCGATATCGTCGGCCACCGGCGAGCCGCTGAGGCCGTCGGGCTCGCTCAGGTCGGGCATGCGGCCAGGGTGCGACCTCTGGGAGTGCTGGTGCCAGGCCCGCGCTTGCATGACGGGGGTCGTCCCCGTGCCGGTCAGGCGTCGACGACGACGGGGATGACCAAGGGGCTTCGGCCGTGAGTGCGGTGGGCCCAGGTCGAGACGGCCCGGCGGACGAGGTCCTCGATCTGCGCGAGGTCCTCGATACCGTCGCGGGTCGCCTTGGTCAGGACCTTCTGGATGGCCGGCGTGGCCGACGAGAAGTCCATCACCTCGGGCGGGAAGCCGTGGGCGAGGTAGTCGGGGTCCTCGGTGAGGGTGCCGGTGTCGGGGTCGACGATGCACACGACGGTCACCACGCCCTCCTCGGCCAGGGTTCGCCGCACGTGCAGGGTCTCTTCCGTAGTTCCACCGACGGTCATCGCATCGACGTAGACAAGCCCCGCGGGGACGGTGCCGGTGATCGTGGCGCGGCCGTCGACGAGGTCGATGACGCTGCCGTCCGAGGCGATGAGGACGCGCTCACGGTCGACGCCGGTGCGGGTGGCGATGTCGGCGTTCGCGCGCAGATGGCGCCACTCTCCGTGGACGGGCAGCACGTTGGACGGGCGGATGAGGTTGAAGCAGTACGCGAGCTCGCCAGCGCTGGCGTGCCCGGAGACGTGCACCTTGGCGTTGCCCTTGTGCACCACAGTCGCACCCCATCGGGTGAGCTCGTTGATGACGCGATAGATGGCGTTCTCGTTGCCCGGGATCAGTGAGCTGGCCATGAGAACCGTGTCGCCCTCGGTGATGCTCACCGGGTGGTCCCGGTTGGCCATCCGGGCCAGGGCGGCCATCGGCTCACCCTGCGACCCGGTCGCGATGATCGTGATCTGGTCGGGTCGCAGCCGGTCCAGAGCCTTGAGGTCCTTGACGACCAGCCCGTCGGGGATGGTGAGGTATCCGAGCTCGCGGGCGATGCCCATGTTGCGCACCATCGACCGTCCCACGAAGGCAACCGTGCGTCCATGTCGGTGGGCGGCGTCGAGGATCTGCTGGATGCGGTGCACGTGGCTCGCGAAGCTGGACACGATGACCCGGCCCTTGGTGGAGCGGAACACCGTATCGATCGCCGGGGCGAGCTCGCCCTCGGAGACGGTGAAGCCGGGGACCTCGGCGTTGGTGGAGTCGACGAGGAACAGGTCGACGCCCTCCTCGCCCAGGCGCGCGAAGGCGCGCAGGTCGGTGATGCGCCCGTCGAGGGGGAACTGGTCCATCTTGAAGTCACCGGTGTGTAGCACCAACCCCGCTCCGGTGCGGATCGCGACGGCCAACCCGTCGGGGATGGAGTGGTTGACCGCGACGAACTCGCAGTGGAACGGCCCGAGAGTGGATCGGTCGCCCTCGGCGACCTCCATGGTCACCGCGGTGATGCTGTGCTCGACGAGCTTGGCCTCGAGCAGGGCAAGGGTCAGTCGCGACCCGACGACGGGGATGTCCGCGCGCTCGCGCAGGAGGTACGGGACACCGCCGATGTGGTCCTCGTGGCCGTGGGTGAGCACGATGGCGTCCACCCGATCCAGACGGTCCCGGATCCAGGTGAAGTCCGGGAGGATGACGTCCACACCGGGCTGGTGCTCGTCGGGAAAGAGCACACCGCAGTCGACAACGAGCAGACGCCCGGCGTGCTCGAAGACGGTCATGTTGCGACCGATCTCACCCAGGCCCCCCAGGGGTACGACCCGTAGCCCGTCCCGCGGCAGCGTGGGCAGGGTGTCGCCGCTCCTGCGGCGCGGCCCACGGCGACTCATCGCGCCGCTCCCGCTGCGGACGGTGGGCTGGGCAGTGGAAGGGGGTCGTGCTGCGGGATGCTCACAGGCTTCTCCGATGCTGTGGACCTGGCATAGGGGGAGCAGCTCGGTGCGACGAGTCGACGGGTCGAGGGCCTCACCGAACCACGCGGCCAGTGTGCGCCGCTGAGATGGCCAGCGAGGCACTGGTGGCGTTCGTTGCCGGCCACGTGAGGCCGATGAACACCGATCTTGGCAGGAAGTCGCGACGTAGGCCGGCTCGGCGTTGGCGTGGGTCACGAAACACGCCGGCCTGGCCGCCATCGCCGCCGCGCTGGCAACGACGAGAACCCGACTGTCATCGGCTCCTACGCTCAGCGCGACACCCAGGCCAACGAGCGAAGGCTCCCGCATCGGCCGGGAACGTAGGGGCGAGGTCATCGGGATGTCTGTGACATCCGGACCGCGGCGTCAGCGCGCTTCACACTGCTCCTTTCGGC